>NZ_BAOG01000092.1 GCF_000400365.1 Vibrio jasicida CAIM 1864 = LMG 25398
AATCGTCCGCGGATGCCATCTCGTTGTACACCCATTAAAGGTTGTTCAAGCAAGTTTTCTACTTTTGCTTCAATGAGGTTGTCAGTTTTTTCTGCCGCCTCAGGGTTGAAGTCATAGAGAAACTCGAAGATCTTTTCACGATCATTAAGTGACTCTTCTTCCCATAAAATCATTGCTTACCTCGATT
>NZ_BAOG01000091.1 GCF_000400365.1 Vibrio jasicida CAIM 1864 = LMG 25398
TTTCTGAACTAGAAAACACTCGCAACCGATTAGGTTTAGCTAAACAAGAATTTTTGCTAGCCGCTGGTAATCCAAAGGCGATCTTAATTTTTACCGCCTTTCTACCACAGTTCGTCGATGTTTCAGCGAATGTAAATGAACAGTTCTTCGCTCTAGGGGCTACGTTCCTAGTTTTAGAAATGGGTGCAATATCGATTTATGCGATATTTGGAATGTACTTAAGGCAGTGGTTTACGAAGCCGAAAATGGCAAAGCGCTTCAATAGAGGTTGTGCAACTTTTTTGGCTATGTCTGGAGCAAGCTTGTTACTGAGTCGCCAGCAATAAAACTAACAAATTGTTCAAGAGTGATTCGGCACGCGTGGCATTTTTACTATGCGTTGGTTTTAGTGTTTAAGGTGGTATGCGGAGGCTTCGGTATTGCGAGCCTCACACCTTAACAAGGCGTTAGGCGAATGGAGTAAATAATGAGATTTTTGATTGTTATTTTGGGGATGTTTTCTGCATTAGCAGCGACGGCAGAAGAGACTCGATGTGGATGGCTTGAAAATCCTTCTCCTGCCAATATGTGGTTGATTGATCGCGATGGCTCGTGGGATATATCAGTCCAAGGTACTTCAAATGCATTGGACGATAAATCGATGGAACTGCTTTATCAAGCGACTGCAAATGAAAATGAATTTGTTAGAACAAATCGAAACTATGGTTTTAGTTGTGCTTGCTTAACAGTGGACGTAGACGAAGAGCAAAATTCGATTACAACAATTTATAAATCCAAGCAGTTACCTTTGAAGCAGTGTTTAGAGGACATATCCATAACGAAAGATATTCCACTTCCTTTTAAGTAATTCGCCTAACAAATTGTTCAAGAGGGATTCGCAACGCGTGGCATTTTTGCTATGCGTTGGTTTTGGTGATTAAGGTGGTATACGGCGGCTTTGGTATTGCGTTGCTCACCCCTTAACAAGGCGTTATGTTTACTTGAAATTCAAAGGCTTAAAGTTCTTAGACTCTAGTTCTTTGTTCCTTTGGCAATTCGTCCCTAGTAGACTCAGCAAATCTGCATTGTCGGTCTAAGTTCTTGAATCTCTCAACTCGTAAAACATGCCAATGTTCGCGGGTTGCTTCATTGTCAGGTCGTGGTGGTCGGTTTCTGGTTTAACTGGCTTAAAGTCGCTTTAGGATTCTTAGTCAATTAGCATTTCAGCTTGGCAGTTGCCTCGGCAATTCAGCATTGTTTTGCGCTTTGGTTGGAAAGAAAGGGTGCTCGTTGTTTCTTGGTCGTGTTGCCTCATTGGGTAGGGAAGTGGAATTACACGTTTTTGGTTAATCGCCTTTGGTAGCCAAGTTGGTTCATACCTTGTGGTTTACTTCAGAAAACTAATTAGAAATTGCAGTTCTTTCTCAATTAAGTCAGTAACTTGTGGTAAAACATAACAAACAATTCAACAGTGATTCGCAACGCTTGGCGCTCTCACTTCGGGTTGAGTTTAGTGTTTACGGCGCAGTTTTTGGGTTCAGTGTATGCGCTGCTCACACGTTAATTGGGCGTTATGTTTAAGGAGTAAATAAGTGACTGGATCATATAGGGTTTATCCTCACAATGACTTGTTGAATTTAGGTTTTTATCATCTATCAACGATACGTAAAAAAGTAGAATCAGGTAATGAAGAAGCAATAGCTTTGGACTGTCACAGTTGCTTAATTGGGTTAGCTTTTTCGGTAGAAGCTTTGATTAATTTCGTTGGTGACAAAAAAGTCGAAAAATGGAAAGAGAGACAACCTTATTTCATAAAACTCAAGCAGGTGTGTAAAGCTGCTGATTTAAAATATGAAGCGGGAATTGAACCTTACTCAACTCTTTCACAACTAAAGAAATTGCGAGACTCTATGGCTCATGGGCAGCCAATAGTGGGAGTAACAAACTCCGGTGGTGAAGCTCGAAAAGCATTGAAGTGTCCATGGGATGATTACCTAACGGTGGAGTTTGCTGAACAGGCATATGCTCAGGTAAAAGAGTTCCAGCATTCACTTCTAGCTGGCTGTAAAATTAGCTTAGGTTCAACAATATCTAGTGCATCTGGGTGGGGTTAAACATAACAAACAATTTAAGAGTGATTCAGCACGCTTGGCATTTTTGGTTTGGTTCGGGTTCAGTGATTACGGTGGTCAAATTAAGTGTCGTGGTCGCGTGCTTCACACCTTAATTGGGCGTTAGAGCTCAATTGCTCCCACGTTTCTGGAGATAAAAATGACTTGGAGTTCAGAGGCTTTTTGCGAAGAGTTTGGTGTTGCGATAAGTGAATTTCATAAAATATTTGCAAATCAGATTGTAGTAACCCCCAACACTGACTGAAATACCGCCATGTTGAGTGTCTCAAACCTCAGTTTAGTAAAACTACAAGTTGACCTATTTGACTCTATTGAAACAATCGAGCAAAAGTTACAACGAAATGCAGTTGAGTGCCTCGAAACCATGGGCTATGACTTTAGATATCTCGAATCAATAGTTGTTGATGTATTCCGACTGGGTACGCTGAGAAGTTTTCTTTATCGAGATATTAATGCAGTTTTGGATCAAAGTACGTATTTATCTCAAAGTGCAAGAGATTTGCTTGCTGTGGTAGATAAACACAGTGGTATCAAAGGCATGGTTATAGGGTTTATGACAGGTTACAACAATCCTATAGATGGTCTTTTGCACGGGTTTGGTAAAGGCTCATTAAATATTGAAATTCAAAATGCTCAGATTCGTTTTCAGCAGCAAGCTCAACTTTTTAATAGCTCTACTGAAAAACTAGCAATGGATTTGAAAGTTATGATTTTGCGGATTTGGAATGATGGGGTTGCTCAAATTCAAAACAAAATTGAGCTATAACAAACTGTTTAAGAGTGATTCGCAACGCGTGGCATTTTTACCATGCGTTGGTTTAAGTGATTAAGGTGATATGCAGTAGCATCGGTATTGCGTTGCTCACACCTTAACAGGGCGTTAGTTCCCCAGAGGAAGCAATCAATCCGTAGGGAATTTTTGTTTCTGGTGGAGTACACGCATAACTCTGATGATATCGCCCTCGACCCAATAAGAGACAATCATCGAAATCTCAGGAATAATGAGCAATCGTCCGCGGATGCCATCTCGTTGTACACCCATTAAAGGTTGTTCAAGCAAGTTTTCTACTTTTGCTTCAATGAGGTTGTCAGTTT
>NZ_BAOG01000090.1 GCF_000400365.1 Vibrio jasicida CAIM 1864 = LMG 25398
GATATGTAGCTATTCTACCTGATAAGCCGATAACGCAGTAGAAAGCACCTACAAACGCTGCCCAAAGGGTTCGGCTAAAAGCGTTTTACTCTTTGTTGAGTCAATTTTACTTAGAACCACTAGGTTTCAATCGACTCGCCGCGATTAAAACGCTTTTATCTCGAACAAAATTTAACCACGAAAGATAAACAGACCCTAGTTAGCAATGACTTGGTTCAGCTCTTTAATCATGGTTTGCGTCGATTGGTAGCCACCTGCGGTTAAGTACCAAGCCGCTGGGTCCATAAACAGCACGCGGTTGTTTTTCGCTGCTGGAGTGGACTTCACAAGATCGTTGTCGAACAGCTGTTTTGCTTTACCGCTGCTCTGACCGATCGCTTGTTCGCGGTCAAGGATAAGCAGTACCTCAGGTTGCGCATCAGCAATGTATTCGAATGAAATCAGGTTACCGTGGGTACGTGGTACAGATTTCACGTTCTCAGAAGTCGACGTTGCAAAACCTGCTTCTTCATACACAAATGAGAAACGGCTGTTGGTGCCAAACATCGCCAAGCTGTTACCGCTGTTTGAGACGGTCAGTGTGCGTGGTGGCTGAGTTTCTACTTTTGCGTGCAGGTGATTAATTTGTTCTTGAACGCATTCAATCAACTGCTCTGCTTGCTCTTCTTTGTCGAAGATGTCACCCAGCGTGCGCCAGTGTTCTTGGGTTGTTTTCCAGTAGTCGGTGGTGTCGATACGGAACATGTAAGTTGGCGCGATGTCGCTCAGATCTTTGTAAATATCTGCCATGCGACCTTCTGCGATGATTAAGTCTGGCTTAAGCATAAACAGTGTCTCGAAGTTCACTTCTTTCACGCTGCCCGTGTTTGCGAACGAGTCGATTTGGAATTTTTCTAGCGACTTTGGTAGCAGCGTCTTTGGCATGCCGACGGGTGTTACGCCCAAAGCATCAATGTAGTCTAAACTGCCGTAGCCCAATACAACGACGCGTTGTGGTACGCCATCAATGTCTACTGTGCCCAAGCTGTGTTGGTAGGTTTTAGCCATTGCCCCCATAGGAGCCAATGCAAGCAGCAAAGCTCCCGTTGCTACGCGAAGAGAAGTTTTACTAAACATAATGATTTCCAAAAGGTGCGATGCAATCTCGCAAGAGTGCCTTAAAAACAAATAATGCTTTAAAAAATAGAGCGCGAGATTAGTCGTAAAGCGGTATAACTTATTTGATTAAAATCAAATAAGAATGATTATTGATTGCAGACACATTAGCAGATAGTCTATATGCAGCAACAGAATTAGCGGAATAGTGAGTATTCAAAAAATGAATTTAGCTCAAGTCGACTTGAACTTATTGTTTATTCTCAAACACCTACTTGAAGAGAAGCATGTTTCCAACACCGCGGTATCGCTCAATATGAGCCAACCATCGGTGAGCCGCTCTTTACAGAAACTCAGAAACTTGTTCAACGATGAGCTGTTAGTACGTACTGCACACGGCTATGAATTGACCCCAAAAGCGGAAGTGATCAAGCAAGATTTGAACACGGTGTTAACTGGGCTAGAAAAGCTGATGTACGGTCAGTCATTTGTGCCAGAAAAGAGCAACGGTACGATCCGTTTTTACGGCTTGGTTCCGCAGGTGATTTTCTTACTGCCACCGATTGTTTCGCGCATCCGTGAAGAAGCGCCGAACATGATTGTCGATATCGATTCCATCCCGAAGCGCCATTTCGATTCGCTGATCGCAGGGGATGTGCATTTTGTGCTCTCAACCGCCGAGCCACCTAGCTCTGAGCAGAATTTGTACCGCATGAAAATTGCCAATCGCGACTACCGATTCTTGATGAGCGAAACCCATCCACTTGCCCATATTGAGGAACTGACGGTGGAGATGCTGCTCGATTGCAACTTCGGTCAGATCTCACTTCAAGGTGGCAAAACACTGTCGATTTATCACCGTTTTGTTGAGCTTGGCGTGGTGGATAAAAAACGCCAATTATCGATTCCTGTTCAGCTTTCAAACTTCAATGCTGCGCCCGCGATTGCTGAGCAAACGGATGTGATTTTTCACTTGCCAACGCCGTTTGCGGAAGACGCTTGTCAGGGAAGAAAGCTGATCACGAAAACCGTACCGAAAGCGATTCGAATGAGTGAAGAATCGGTCTATTTGTACTGGCATAAGCGCTATCATAACGACCCGATGTGTAATTGGGTTAAGTCATTATTTAAAGAAATATATGGCTCAACTGAGAGTGAATGGTAAAGAATATTATTATTCATAATTGACATAGTCGTAATAGCTTCGGTAAATGCTCGGTTGCTTGTCTTCGTCAAATAAAGGCTATTTAATGCGAACCATTATCATTATAAGTTCCATTAAAATTTATAGGTTTTTACCATGTCGAAGACGACTCCGTTTGCGCCAAAACCATTAGCAGTGGTGATTGGTGCGCTATGTACCTCTTTTTCCGTCTTTGCTGATACAACGCCAATCGAAACCGATGAGCAGCTTGTTGTAACAGCAACTCGTACCCAGATGGAGCTGAAAGACGCTCCAGCTTCTATGTCGGTGATCACTGCTGAAGACATCGAAAACGATCCAGGCATCACGTTGGCGGACATCGTGTCTAACGCAACCAGCGTGGAGTCAGACTTCGACAGCACACGTGCAGGTCGTCAGCAAATTTCGATTCGTGGTATGGATTCGAAATACACACTGATCATGGTAAATGGCCGTCGTATGAGTTCGGCAAGTGCGATCGTACGTGGTAACGACTTCGATCTTTCTGCGATCCCAATGGATTCAATTGAGCGAGTAGAGATCATCCGTGGTCCTATGTCGGCGCTTTACGGCTCTGACGGTATGGGCGGTACGATCAACATCATCACTAAGTCACCAAGTAACGATTGGAGCTCGCAACTTAGCTTAGACAACACCACGCCAAACGATGGCAATGGTGGTCAAGAGTACACTGTGGGTCTAACCACGTCTGGCGCTCTGATTGAAGACACGCTATTTGCTCGCTTCTCTGTTTCTCAAACGAGTCGTAATGCATGGCAGCCATACTCTGGCGAGAAAGGCGGCATCGATCGTGAAGAGGTTACTGCACTTGAAGATCGCGATAGTTTAGCGATGTTCGGTACACTTTCATGGCATTTGGCGGACAATCAATTTATCGATCTTGACCTTGGTTACAGTGACGACGAGCGTGATACCGCAGCGGAAAGTGGTACTACGATTTTGTTCTCGGAGTCTCGCGTTAAACGAAACAGCCAAGCGCTATCGCACACCGGTTTTTGGTCTTGGGGTGATACGCAAGTTCGTTACTCACGTGAAAACGTAGAGAACATTGAAGCGGCAAACGATGGTGCTGATTCAATTGAAGAACTAACACAAATTTTTGAAGCATCAGCTACGACTTACCTAGGTGAAAGCCACACCGTGACGTTTGGTGTGGACTACCAAACTAGTGAGCTGACCAACCCAGAGCACATCGTGGGTAACAAAGCAGAAGCTTACCAAGGTGCGGTATTTATCCAAGACCAATGGGAAATGACCGATACGTTGATGGCGACGATTGGTGGTCGTTTGGATAAGCACGAGCACTACGGTGAAGAGTTCAGCCCGCGTGTGTACCTAGTACACCAAACAACGGACGACTTGGTACTGAAAGGTGGTGTGGGTAAAGCGTTTAAAGCACCAACCATGACGCAAAACCACCCAGACTTCTCGATGAGCAGCTGTAAAGGTAACTGTAACATCGTAGGTAACGAAGATCTGGAAGCAGAAACCAGCGTGAACTACGAGTTCTCGGCGCTTTACAGCGGTCGTAACTGGAACCTAGAAGGCGCGGTATTCCGTAACGAAATCGAAAACCTAATCGAACAGACAAACATCTTCTGTGAAGTCGGTACGTGGTCGAGTGCAGTGATGAGTTGTATTGATGACAATGGCGACCCAATCGATCGTGAACTGTCTAACCCGTACAAGTCTTACCAAAACGTATCGAAAGCCGTTATCCAAGGTGTGGAGCTAACGGGTAGCATTCAGTTCAATGAGCAATGGGCGATGTCTGGTAACTACACTTACTTAGACACCGAAGATAAGTCGACAGGTGAAGAGCTGAACGAGCGTTACAAGCACTCAGCATTTGCACGCCTAAACTGGTACCCAACTCAAGATTTGAACCTGTTTGCGAGCGCACGCTACCGTAAGATTGATTCTCAGTTAACGCAAGACGCTTACACCACGATGGATTTAGGTACGGTTTACCATGTGAATGATGCACTACGTATTCGTGCGGGTATCACCAACCTAACCGATGAAAGTGTATCAAGAGAGCTAGAAAACATCGGTTATGTTGAAGCACCGCGTACTTACTATGTTGGTATGACAGCAGACTTTTAAGCTCTAGTTACAGATTGATTCGATTGGATTTAAGTCGAATTTAATCGAAGCAAGACATGGCGTTGCAGTACACTCTGTAACGCCTTTTTGCTTTTAGGGATGAATAGGAAAAGACAATGCTTCAAACTTCTTGGTTATTTTGGGCGCTCATGTCGGCGGTATTTGCGGCGATGACCGCAGTGTTGACCAAACTTGGTGTGGCGAACATCAACTCAGACTTGGCGACCTTTATTCGTACCTGCGTGATTCTTGTTTTGGTTGGTTTGATTGCTTACGCGACCAAGCAGTTCAGTGCCATTGGAGAGATCTCGACCAAAGGCATGGTGTTCTTGGTGCTATCGGGTTTAGCGACAGGTGCATCGTGGCTGTGTTACTTCCGCGCCATGTCATTGGGGCAAGCCTCTCAAGTTGCGCCGATCGACAAACTAAGCGTGGTGCTGGTGGCCATATTCAGTGTGGTTTTACTGGGAGAAAAGCTCAGCATGATCAACTGGATGGGGATTGGCTTGATCACCGTTGGCGTGATTTTGGTAAGCCTACAAAGTTCTTAAAGGTCACTATCACCTGAGTATCTCGTCTCTTGGAATAGCGAGAGACGGATGTAATTCAGAATCGATATGCAGAGTGCATGGGGTTCAAGAGAACAGTTTGGTTTCTCAGCACTTTGCTCTTTGACTCTTCGGGCACTGTTCTTTTCATTACGTCCTTTGCGCTACTTTCTGAATCACAAACGCTTGGCACTGGTTAAACTGCGCGAAAGCTTGTAGTTCCTCTTCTAAGGCGACGAAAAACGCTTCTCTGTCTTTGAGCAAAGGCTCGGTAACTAGGTTAAGAACGTTCAGCGTTGAACTGGTTTTATCCACTTTGCAGTCGGCGCGCGCGACCAGCTTTCCATCCCACAATATTGGCAAACAAAAATAACCGAACTGGCGTTTTGGCTCTGGAACATAACACTCAAGCAAGTAATCAAAGTTGAAAATTGCACTGGCGCGTTTTCGTTGGATAAGCAGGTTATCAAATGGGGAAAGGATTTTAGCGCGTTTGCGGTTGAGCCGTTTGTCGAGCAAGTTCAGCGCATCGCTACAGGCATAATAAGCTGAATTGTTGATGCTAATGGCTTCAATCTCACCCAAATCGACTAATTCGGACAGAGCTTGTTGTACCGGCTTCTTGACCCCTTTCAGTAGGTAAACCATTTCAGGCAAAGTACCGAACCCATGAGATTTAAGATAGTTGAGGACTAAGAATCGCGCGTGTTCTTGCTTGGTTGGCATCGATGTATCAATGTCTTGAGGCAGAACATGTGAGGTTAGGTCGTACACTTTCTGGAAACCACGACGTTCGCTTATCATCAAATCGCCCTGCATGTATAAGTTCTCTAGGGCGCGTTTGGTTGGCTTAGTATTCCAGCCATCGGTCTTATGGTTGGCAGATTCGAAATCCTTTGCCATCAATGGGCCTTCTTGCTCAATTCTGTTCAAGATAGACGCCATTAAGTCGTGGTCTTTTTTGTACCAATGCTTTTGCTGATCGGATTTGATCGCCGCTTTGCGAGGTAAGCTATGACGGTATTGCGACATAGGTAAATACGCCGCCGCGTGAGACCAATATTCGAAGACTCTCTTTTCTGCCACCAGTTGGTCTAGGTGCTCAAGTTGGTAGCTTGGGTTTCGACTCCATAAAGTATGATGGTGGGCGCGCTGAACGACAGAAATCGTATCAATCTGCACATAGCCCAGCAGCTCAAAGACGGCTAAGGTCTTCGCTTTGGCGCTGCCTTTGTTGCTTGTTAGTGGCAACCCTTGAGAGAGCAAAGCCAATTTTTGTGCTTGAGCAAGATTGAGTAATTTCATGTCGTTATTTGTCTTCCTTGTTACTTTCTATTGCCCGGACTCTATTGCTCGGAAGGTTGCTCAGTGGCAAAGCCTCGCAGAACGTTGGTTAGTGTGATGGTCGCAAAGACCACAATCACCAATGACAGATGCCACGCTTGGCTTAACCCGAGCTGCACCAATGCCATACTTACAATCGATGACACCACCATTTGGCCACCGCCCGACATCGCCGCAGCTGCTCCCGCTTGCTTCTTATAGGGTTGCATTACCATGGCTTGAGCACAAGGTAGAGCGATAGCATTGCCTAAAATCATCAGAAGTTGGCCTAGCATTAAGTACAGCGGCTCAACAGGGCAGAAGAACAGCCACGCTGCGGAACTGACGTGCAGGATTGGCGTGACCAATAGCATCTTCTTCGTGCCGATGATTGGGCGCACACGGTTACAGATACTGGTGCCGCAGATCATGCCGAACGCCGGAATCAGTGCCCACATCGCGTATTGATCGGATGTCATACCGATTTGGTTTTGCATGATAAAAGGCATCACCGAAACGGTTGTGATCATCAAGCTGAAGTTAAGCCAACCAATGCTGGCAAAGCTCATAAAGTAACGAGAAGTCAGTAGGTCACGATATTGCAGCAGCATCTTTTTCGGTGATGGCAACGCAGAGGTTTGTGTGATGGTTTCTTGGAAACGAAATACGATCACAGTCCAAGCCAACAATACGTAACCCAACAGTGAGATAAACACCATAGTCCAGCCGAAGTGGGCGTTAATGAAACCACCAATAACCGGAGCAACTAACGGTGTGATAGAGGCCGCCATCGCAATATAGGACAAAGCGACAGGGAGCTCAGGGCCACTAAAGCGGTCGCGAGTTGACGCTCGGGCTAACACCGCGCAACAGCCAGTGCCTAAACCTTGCAGAAAACGGCCTGCTACCATGCCAGTGAAAGTGTGGCTTAGGAAAATGATCATCAATAGACCGAGCATGGCAATCAACAAGCCAGCTAACAGCACCTTTTTACGGCCTAACGCATCAGATACCGGGCCATAGATAAACTGAGATGGACCGAAACCAAGTAAGTAAACACTGACTAGCAGCTGAGCTTGGTCGAGGGAAATATCGAAATCTTTCGCGATCCAAGGCAGGGATGGGAACACCAAGCCCATGCTGAGTTGACCAACACTGATGATAAGACACGCCAGCAAGATGGTTTTAAATTCAATCGGTCGACTCATGATTTTTCACCATCGCCACGGCGGCGCAGGCTTCCTTCCTCATCAAATTCATTCAATTTGGCTTTCACACGTTTGACCGTCGATAGGCTGACTTTGCATTGCTCTGCGACGCTTTGTAGCGTATTGCCTTCCAGAAGCAAAGTTGCAATGTGTTGATGTTTCGCTTTGTCTGCAGGGCGACCTCGGAATTTTTGCTTCCACATCTGTGGGTCGTCTTTTAGTGCTTTTCGGCCTTGTTCTGCGGCGAACAAGCGATGTTGAGTTTGCACTTGTCCGTAGCCAGCAAGCAGCGAAAGCAAGGTTTGCGTTTGTACGGAACCAGGTTCAAAGGTCAGTGGTTCACAAACGGTTTTTAGGATGACACCTTTGTTAAGCAGGGTTTGAATCGTGCTTAAGGCTTGGCTGAAGTCTCGGCCAAAGGCGGTTAGCCACCAAAGTACAACGGTGTCGCCGGTTTGCACCGTAGTTAAGAGCTGTTGAAAGGCTTGTCGCTCGGCTGGTGGCGTGCAGCCGCGTACCTTGTCTTCAAGGTGAATTGCTTCAGGAGCAAAGGCTTTCAAAGCGTTGAGCTGCTCAGGGTAAGCTCGGTTTTTTGGCGAATGCCGCGTATAGAGAAAGGTAGCCATGGGTACAATGCGTCTCTTGAAATTGGTTCATATACTGTAATGGTCCATAAATATACAGAGGTTCATTAATAACCACAACACCAAATGAGCCTACTT
This sequence comes from Vibrio jasicida CAIM 1864 = LMG 25398, assembly GCF_000400365.1. Taxonomy (GTDB): domain Bacteria; phylum Pseudomonadota; class Gammaproteobacteria; order Enterobacterales; family Vibrionaceae; genus Vibrio; species Vibrio jasicida. The sequence goes on from NZ_BAOG01000090.1 coordinate 8,207, forward strand.
AAGGTGGTGATCTTTTATCTCTATGATACATAAATGAAAACTAGCCGAAGAAATGGGCTAGTTTTACAGGACTGAATGAGTTCGGTGGGTTTATCGCAATAGGAAGTAAGGCGTATTAACGTAAGCATGTCCCGCTGAAATCGCATAAGGCAGTACGACTTTACCAACAGAGACCGCCGTGTTTACCAGTGGTTGAACGTTGATATTGGCATTCATCAAAGTAGGGCGAACGTTGGGAGCCAAGCGATAGTGGCTTGGAGTGGAAACGCAGCCAGAAAGTGTAGACGTAAATAGCAGTGCAATGATGATTGATTTGATGGTTTTCATAATGGTGACTCTCAAAAATAGTATTTTGGCTCTGGTTTTGGTTATCGGGATGAGCCTTGGTTGAGAGGAAGATTGCCTGAGTCGAACGAACGTCACCATCAATGTAAAACAAGTCATAGCGTGCAAGACTAAAAGTAATACTGGGCGTTACTAAGTATTAGTTTTTACGAGTAAGGTCGTACTAAATGCCCCCTGGATGGGTTGTTTAGTGCTTTGGAAGGAAATAGAAAGCAGTAAAAAAAGCCAGAATGAAACCGCCCATTCTGGCTAGGAGCCAAACGAAGGTGCTCAAAACACAATCTGGAGGCAGATTGCTTACATGGAACGTACGGTCAGTGGTCGGCGGCGACCAATCTTAGTTAGAGCGAGCTGCCATAAGCTCAAGTCTCGTGAGCGGAAGGCGCCAGCACAGCTGAGTAAGTAGTATTTCCACATACGGTAGAAATCTTCACTGTAATCGCCTTTGATCTGATTCCATGAGTGTTGGAAGTTAGAGAACCAGCACATCAGGGTTTTGTCGTAGTCTTCACCGAAGTTGTGCACATCTTCGATATTGAATCGATCTTCCATCGCTTCTGCGAGGTTCTTCATTGATGGAATGACGCCATTTGGGAAGATGTATTTCGAGATCCACGGGTCCGATGCGGTAGTGCTGTGGTGTGAGCCAATGGTGTGTAACAAGAACACGCCATCGTCTTTCATGAAGCGTTCTGCGCACTCGAAGTATTCCGCGTAGTTCTTCGGTCCCACGTGTTCAATCATACCGATAGAAACGATGCGATCGTACTGTACGGTGGGTTTGAACTCGCGGTAGTCCTTCAAAATGAAGTTCGCGACTACGCCATTTTCTATCGCCAGTTTGCTGCCTAGCTTCTTCTGCTCTTTCGATAGAGTCAGGCCATCGCAAATCACACCATACTTCTTCGCAGCGTAAATCATAAAGCTGCCCCAACCACAGCCAATATCGAGAATACGCATCCCCGGTTGCAGATCGAGCTTACGACAAATCAAATCCATTTTATGTTCTTGCGCTTCGTCCAGCGTTGCTGCTCGATTCCAGTATCCACATGTATAGGTCATGTGCGAGTCGAGCATTTTTTGGTAAAGCTTATTGCCGATGTCGTAGTGGTGCGGTACATCGAATTTACAACGTTCAATGCTTTGTGGGTTAACCCAGCTTTTCAGTTTTAACTTCGCAGCGGAAGAGGCGAACTTGAGCTTTTCAGCCAGTCCTAATTTGCCTTCAATATCGTTTAAAAGTACGCGCTCAAAGAACTGATCCAAGTGGCTGCAATCCCACATCTTGGACATGTACGCTTCCCCTAAACCCAAGGAGCCTGACTGCATCACAAGCTCATACACTTTTGGGTTAAACACTTGGATATCCCACGGTTTAGAACCATTGATGGTGATACCTGCTGGGGCTAACGCCTCTTTAAACATTTCTTCTAGTTTGTTCATACTATGCCTATTTCACGTGCATGTTCGCTACGTATTCATCTTCTGCCCAATACATACGTTCGGCGACTTTGGCTTCCGGATTTAGGCTAACGCCATCTAAGACGCGCTCTCTAAAACGCAAGTAGCCGCCTTTATCAATCAGATGTCCCATGTGGAGGTAAATCGGCTTACCGCCCAACATCTCTTTTTCAAATTCGAACAGATTGTCGATGACAGGGTGTAGGACGTCTTCCGTTACCCAATTGAGGAACATCTTGCCAACGCGAGGGGTCTTCTTCGAAGTTCGACCGCCCAGTTTGACCATATAGAATTGTTTTGGATCTCGACGCCAAGCCAGCGTCGGACAAGCGAGCACACATTCGCCGCAGCCAATGCATTTGCTTTCTTCTTTCACCGCTTTACCGTCTTTGAGTGACAAGCAATCTACTGCGTGGTGCGCACAAGCTTTGACGCAGGCGCCGCAACCAATACAGCGATGACTTTCGAAATTAATCTTGGCGATACCTAAGATGCCAAAATCCGCCATATTGGCTTTGGCACAGTCGTTCGGACAGCCTGCCATGACCATTTTTAAATGGTATTTGCTAGGGTAAACGTGACGCTCCATTCGCTGCGCCAAGCCAGTGGTATCGGTATTAGCTTTCTGGCAGATTCGACTGCCCTGACACGCGACGATATTACGCCCACCAATCGACTGATAACCTGCTTGCGTGTCTTCGACATCAATGCCACATGTATCAACGGTGATGTCTTTGATGAAGGGCTCCAGTGCTTTGTTGACCTCTGGAATGTCTTCATAACGAATGCCGGGCATCGCCAGCTTTTGTCGTGTGGTGAGGTGAATAACACCATTGCCCCACTTTTCGGCGATCTCTTGCGCAGCACCGAGTAAGTATGCGGGCATAATGCCCCCCGGAATGCGCACGCTGATCATGCACTCGCCACGCACTTTTGATAGGCGGTAATCGCCATTGGCGCGCATTTTGATGATATCTACGTCCATCGTCATTGTGATTCCCTCCTAATCGATCATGGTTCTAGCATGGTCATAACGGAAAACCGGACCATCCAAGCACACGTATTTGTCGCCAATTCGACAGTGACCGCACTTACCTACTGAGCAAGCCATTCTGCGTTCGTAGTCGACCCAAATCTGATCTTCTTGAATGCCTCTGGATAAGAAGTCCTGCACGACGAACTTAATCATGATCGGTGGACCCACTACGATGACGCGGATGTTCTCTTTGTCAGAGAGGTCGAGCTTGCTGATGTGCTCGGTGACTAGGCCGCTCTCATAGAAATGCTCATCGCCGCCGTCATCCAAGGTGGTGATGACGTGATTGGAGTAAGACCAATTCAGCAAATCGTTTTTGTACAACACGGCATCTTGGTTTTTGAATCCGAGGATCAAAGACATCTTCTTCACATCACTTGGGTTGTTGTGAAAGTAGTTAATCAGCCCTTTAACCGGAGCAACGCCAGTGCCGCCCGCGACCACAATGAGGTGTTTATCTTGGTATGCTTCCATCGGGTAGCCGTTGCCCATTGCGCCGCGCATCATCACGCGGTCACTGGCGTTTAATTGGAACAGCTCGCTGGTTACCTTGCCGACATTACGTATCAGCAAGTCGACGTAACCTAAGCCGTAATCGGAGACGGAGATAGGTGCTTCGCCCACAAGGGATAAACCCACTTCGACAAATTGTCCGTAGTGCACCGGAAAGTCGCACGCAACGCGAAAATTCCATTCCAGTTCGGTGTGCTTTTCGATATGAATAATCGGGTAGCTTTGCGGCAACATTTTGTTTTCACAATCGCACATTAGAGCGCCTCCTCTACAATCGATGTCATCTTGTTGATGATGTTGCTAAATGAGATGTAGTGAGGGCATCGGTCGTCGCAGCGTCCGCATCCAACACACATATGGTGTTCGCCTTGGCGAGACTTAAAGTCGTTGACCTTGTGTAAGGCGCGATAACATAAGCGCTCTCCGGTTTTATGACGGAAGCTGTGACCGCCTGCCATATCCGAGAAGCCATCAATCATGCAACTGGCGTGTTGGCGGCGACGTTCACCCACTTTGGCTTCTTGGTTGTAAACCACATCAAACACGTTGAAGCAGGCACAAGTCGGGCATGAAGAAGTGCAGCGACCGCAACCAATGCAGCGTGAGTCGTATTCTGACCACACCGGATGGCTGAGTAACACTTCACGTATTTTCGTTGGGTCATCGCAAACCGAATCTGGCGTACGGACTTTGACCGGATTGGACTTGACGAAGCTGACACTGTGCTCAACGTCTTTGCCTTGTGAAAAGTAGGGCGTCAGCTCTGGATCTTTAATAGTGACAATGGCGCCGTGATCACTAAATTGCACTGAAGCGGCGAAATTATCGGTTTTGTTGGTGCCCATAGAGACACAAAAGCAGTTTTCGAAACTTTCGCTGCACTCAATCAGTACAAGTTTGAGTTTTTGACGTAGACGTTTGTAATAGAAGTCTTCGTGGCCGCCGTTTTCTAAAAACATGTAATCAAGACTTTTGAGCGCATTGATGTCACAAGCTCTGAGAAACAGAAACACAGGGCGCGCATCAACACTGGATTCTCGCAACTCGTCGGCGTTAAACCAAAATAGGGTTTCGGTGATCGGAAAGACGATCTCTTTGGGTGAAAAATGGCTTTTCTCTTTCCACTCCAGTTGGTCGTAACGTTCCAATTCTTGGTAATCCAAATTTGGGGTATGGGCAAAACGCCCCGCGTATTCTTCATAGACGGGCGCCATCACCTTATAGTTCTGACGTAACGCCTCGATCGCCGAACCCATTTGCTGAGTAGTTAAAAACTTAGGCATTGTTCTATCTCGTTATTTTCAAAAACTAATGAATCGTGCGTTCTAAACAGGGCTCGGCGGTGGACTCAAACCATTCCAGTGACTGGGAAAGGGAAACCACGTTTCCAACCACTATGATTGCTGGCAGTGGTGGTTTTTGCGTTTTGCAGGTTTCATACAGTCCGGCTAAGGTAGTGACGATCTTGCTTTGATTTTCTCGTGTCCCATTGCTGACGATGGCGCAAGGTGTATCTGGCGCGAGACCGTGAGCAATGAGGTTGTCTGCGATCGCTTCTGCTTTGTGTAGCCCCATGTAGAAAATTAGGGTGTGGTCGATGGCGGCAAGTGCGCTCCAATTCGGTTCGCTAGCATCATTACAGTTTCGTCCCGTTACCAAGGTGACACCCCTCGAAACTTGTCTATGAGTGACCGGTATCCCCGCGTAAGCGCAGCATCCAAGTGCCGCAGTTACACCCGGTACAGCCTCATAGTTGATGCCTTGCTGTGTTAAATAGGTCGCTTCCTCACCGCCTCGACCAAATACAAACGGGTCGCCCGCTTTTAGGCGACATACCGTAAGGCCTGTGATTGCGTAGCCCTTCATCATTTCGTTGATTTCTGCCTGAGTTTGCGAACATTTACCGTAGTGTTTACCCACGCAGATTTTTAGGGTTTTTCGTGGGATGACGTCCAAGACTTCTTCCGAAACCAGGTGGTCATAAAGCACGACATCAACGCGATTAAGCAGACGAAATGCCTTAATGGTAAGCAGTGACGCATCGCCTGTGCCTGCTCCAACCAAATAAACCTGACCATAAGATGGATTGGATGCCTTCATGAGAAAATACCCCAAATCAATACAACGAATAGGATGGCGGCAATAACCCAATAAAGAACCTGATGGACGTTATCGCTGACCCAACCTAGTTCTTCTAACATCTCGCTAGTCAGGTCTAAATTTATCTGCTCTACGTAATCGTCCAGTTCTTTCATTTTCAATTGGCTTCGTGCAATCCCCTGATGTATTTAAGGTTATTGATGAGAGCCGTTAAGTTAAATCAAAGAAAAATAAACACCTGTTCAGAACTGATTAACGATAGGGTGTTTGGGGGCAGAATTTGAATCGGTCAAAAGACGGCGGAAAGAGAGAAGTGTCGTGTCAGATCTTGTGACTTAACTGACTGTAATAGAAATAAAAAAAGCCATAGCGATATCTGCTCTGGCTTTGTCTTTTTTCGTAAGAAATTCGCTATGCTGCTTTGAGGTGGCAGACGCGATTCTTGCCCAATCTTTTTGCTTGATAAAGTGCTTTGTCAGCTTGCTCCACTACATGGTGATAGCTGGTTTCTAATGGCGTAAACCCAACACTTGCTGTAAATCGCACATCGCCACAACCCAATGTGAGATGGCTTCTTTGCAACGCGGTTAGGAAGTTATCCAGCTGATGTTTGGCATCAAACTCGTCATTGGCTTGGAACACGATGGCAAACTCTTCACCACCATAACGCGCTAAACAAATCCCTTTTGGTTTAGGGAAGCAATCGCGCATCACTTCTGCAGTCTTTTGGATGACTAAATCGCCCACTGGATGACCGAATTTATCGTTGATGTATTTAAAATTATCAATGTCGACCATCGCGATAAAACGGTTCTCTGAATGAAGCTCTCTCGACACTTTTGCTGCCAAGCACGCTTTGTTTTCGAGTTGCGTCATTGGATCTTGATGGCGCAAACGGTCATGCAATTTCAGGTTTGCCAACGCTACTTGGGCGTAGTTTTGAATCAAGCTCAGTACGCATTTGTAGGTTGGGAATCGGCAACTGACGTAAGTCACGCCAAGCAGCTCTCGTCCATCAAACAATGGAATACAGTAGTGGTTACTGTTGATCTTGAGCTTTGTCGTCAGCTCGTCGCCGTACTTCTTCGTTCGGTAAGTCAGCGCGCTATGAGAAAAACGCGCAGCGAGTTCCGCTTCGGTTAACACCAGCTTTTTGTTGCCGTGATAATCGAGGGTGTAGAAGCTGTAATTCAAGCTGTCGTAGACACAGAACTGTATGCCTCTGTGGTAGCAAAAGCGATCCAAGACATGCTTGAGCTGGGTTTTGAACTCACCAACGCTCTCCGTGCCATTTAGGCAGGCTAAAGACAAATGCAGTTGGTAAGTGAGGTAGTTGATTCCGATGGCGAGTGCGAGTAGAGAGGCAATGACACCGGCGGTTAGCGTGAACGGATAACTGCTGTTGAGGATGTCGGCACGGTCTGTCCCTGCGACAAACACCCAGTTTAAGCCGTTGTCTGCATCGAAAACCGAAATTTTAAAATTATCTTGGTAATAGTATTCGTGTTTACCAAACAGTAAGCCCGACGCGACTTTATCGCTGATACCGCCATGATAACTCACTGAATAGTCACCGATGCGGCTTGGATCTGGATGGAATACCAAGCGTTCTGTATCTCTGTCTACGACAAACACATAACCTTTATTCAATGTTTTAAGACCACGCAATTGTTGAGTGGTATGAAGAAGATCGAACTCAAGCCAAAGTTGGTATTTCAGATTTGGGTTGGCGTGCTTGATGGCGAATACCCAGCGTTGCTGTGGGTTTTGGTACAGCGAAGAGATAGAGAATTTATCGCTGACAGTATCCAGTTTGTGCCATTGAATTGCGCTGGTGTCTGGTTGTTTTATTTGACCAGATAGGCCATAAGCGATGCTGTTGTTGGATGTGGTATAGAGGATATTGGAGTATTGCGGAGAATAGTCGATGATGCCTTGGCTTAGTTCACGGAAGTCAGGATCATTGAGGTCTTGTTTGCTTGCTTTTAATGCGGTCTCTAGAAGGTAGAATTTGCTGAAAGCCGCTTCGATTTGGGAGTGTATCAACCGTTCTGCAGTGATGATATTGGTCTGTGATTGCCGATAGACCATCGACTCGGAATCGACTAACTGAGCGTAAGCCAGATAGACCATGAAGCCTGCGAGTAATAGCAAGTAAGGCCGCAGAATGCGGATTAAGAATTTAGGTAAAGCCATATGCCAAATAACGTTGTATATATTATAAATGTGATTTGGCTAACAATATTAGATTAGTTTCACTTGTGCATCAATGCGTATGGTGTGCTATTTGAGCTGATTGCTGTTTATGTATCCGAAACGTCGATAAAACAAACCCAGCTTACGGCTGGGCTTGTCAAAACTTGTAGGAATAAGCTGCATTTCTGTCAGGTAAGCTTTTTACTCTGGTTGATAATGCAGAATTGCCATTGAAGTCGGAGAAAGCAGTACTTCGCCCTCGGCATGACCAGGATTGAGGTTACGCACATTGGTATCACACACGGTCACCCACTCTTGACCACGCTCATTTGGTAGCTTAAATCGCGCAGGTGCGTTGGTTTTGTTGATCAGGTAAACCAACTCTTGCCCTTCCTTGCCGATGCCTAAATGCAGCGCCACAGAGCTTAAACGGTTCCAATCGTCGTGCTCCATCAAGCTGCCATCAATACGACGCCAGAAGATACGGTTGTTATTGCGATTCTCACCACTGAACGCTCGAATGAATGGCACCATATACTGATTACGATTAGCGACCATTTGTGACATCCACACTTTGAAGTGCTGTTTGCGTTCTGTGCTCGACCAATCTAGCCAACTGGTTTCGTTATCCTGACAGTAAGCGTTGTTATTACCGCCTTGCGTGTGCGACAACACATCTGCGGTTAGGATATGAGGGATACCAAATGCAAACAACAAGCTCGCCATTAAGTTACGCTTTTGTTTTTCACGCGTGGCGATGATCATCAGGTTTTCGGTTTCGCCTTCCACGCCATAGTTTTCAGAGCGGTTATCACCGTGGCCGTCGCGGTTTTCTTCACCGTTCGCTTCGTTGTGCTTCTGTTTGTAAGACACTAAATCTTGCAAGGTGAAACCATCGTGATACGTGATGTAGTTGACCGTGAGTTTGTAAGGCCAGTTTGCTGCGCTGTAGATATCACGAGAGCCCATCAAACGAGTCGCAAATTCTTTTAGATAGCCTTGGTCACCGCGCCAGAAGCTGCGAGAGATGTCGCGCAGTTTATCGTTACATTCGTTCCAACCAAATGGGAAGTTACCCACTTGGTAACCGTTAGGACCGATATCCCAAGGTTCGGCGATCAGCTTGGTTTCGCGAAGAATTGGGTCTTGTGCGACCGCTTTAAAGAACGCTGCTTCTGGATTGTAATCGTCGCCTTGGCGACCTAGCGTTGCTGCCAAGTCAAAACGGAAGCCATCGACTTTAAATTCACTCACCCAGTATCGCAGCGTATCCATAACGAGATTCAGTGCTGGCTGGTAAGTTAAGTCGACTGTGTTGCCACAACCAGTAAAGTTCGCGAAGTTCTGACCATGTTTGATGTAGAAACGTGAGTCGAGCGCTTTTAGGTTGAAGATCGTTGAGCCTTCACCGCCTTCCGCCGTGTGGTTATACACCACATCAAGAATCACTTCGATGCCGTGTTTATGTAGCTCGCGGATGGTGGTTTTGAGTTCGGTTACCGCGTTTTTTTCTGCATAGCGAGGATCTGGCACCATGAACAAGTATGGGTTGTAACCCCAATAGTTCACTTTATCCATCTTTAGCAAATGCGGTTCATGCATACACGCTGCGACAGGTAGCAATTGCAACGTATTGATGTTTTGCTGCTTGTAGAACGCCAACATTTCAGGTGAAGACAAACCTAAATAACGGCCTTTTGTATCGCTTGGAACTTCAGGGTTTTGCTGAGTGAGTCCTTTAACATGAGTTTCAAACAACACCATCTCTTCTCGTGGTATGCGAGGATGATCGATGTCTTGCCAATCAAAGTTGTCTTCTATGACGACACACTTTGGCATATCGAAGCTTTTTGCAGGAGAAAATGGAGGCTGGTAGTGAAGGGCTTTATCAATCGACTTTGCATAGGGATCGGAGATCAGCAAAGGTTCGTCTTTGTGCGTCACCACATAGCCATACTTTTGCCCCGGTTTGATGTCAGGGATAAAAGTATGGCGAATGCCTGCATATTCGCCTGGTAAGTCGTGAAGCTTGTAGCTACCGTCTTCCGCAAATAGCGCAAGTTGAATGTCTTTACTACTCGGAGCATGAATAGAGAAGTTACAACCTTCTTTATTTACGGTTGCACCGAGTGGGTATGGGCGAGAGTGAAGTTGTGTCATCAGCGAATCTTTTTTTAATTTTATTGCTACCTTTAAGAAACTATAAGTAAAAAACTTTGTCTTACTAAGGTCAACCACCTTATATCGAAAATTATCACTGTAATTAAATTACTTTCTACGACCTATTTTTGACAAAAATATGAAATGGCTATCACTTTGTAGCGGCCATAAACTGAAGAAACTTACTAATTCCTCCCTAGATTGGTGATCTGACTCGAAAAAACACCATTCGGTATATTTTCTCATCCCTTCTCATCCCCCCTAAATTAGTTTGGGGTGGAGGACGTCATCCTTGTACTCCTTGGGTAATCTTAAGACTGTTGAAACAAACGGGGACTTGTTCCCATCTTACCTCTCTTTCTTTTGGTGCGTTTTTACTGCCTATATTCACCAAAAAGAGCGAGCAGGGAAGACAGAATTATAAATACCCTTAATGGAGTTAAGAATGAAAAAAGTAAGTGCAATTGCAGCGGCTGTTGCTGCAACTTTAGCTGCTGGTTCTGCGTTCGCAGTGGATTTCCATGGTTATATGCGTGCTGGTGTTGGCGTTAGCGCTGACGGTGGCCAACAAGTAACATTTGAAAAGAACAAAATCGGTCGTCTAGGTAACGAAGGCGATGTATACGGTGAAGTTCAACTAGGTAAAGAAGTTTACAACAACAACGGTAAAACGTTCTACGTTGACTCAATGTTTGCAATGACTTCTAACGGTTCAAACGACTGGGAAAGCACTTCTGCTAACTGTGGTCTTGACGGCGCTGGCGATGTTAAATGTGTTGATGATGCACAATTCGCACTACGTCAGTTCAACGTTCAAGCTAAAGGTGTTCTAGATTTCGCTCCAGAAGCGACTCTATGGGCAGGTAAGCGTTACTACCAACGTCACGACATCCATATCTCTGACTTCTACTACTGGAACATCTCTGGCGCAGGTGCTGGTATCGAAAACATCGAAGCTGGTCCAGGTAAACTATCTCTAGCATGGGTTCGTAATGACCGTTCTGACATCGCTGACCCAGGTAACGATGGCGGTGACGCAAACGTAAATACACTTGATGCGCGTTACGCGGGTCTTCAAGTATGGGATAACGGTTCTCTAGAACTAGGTCTAAACTACGCGCTAGTTAACGAAACTGACGCTGCGCCAAACAGCACTAAAGATGCGAAAGATGGCGTAATGTTCACAGCTGAATTGACTCAAGGTCTAGATTCAGGCTTCAACAAAACTGTAATTCAATACGGTACTGAAGGTTACTCTAAAACAATGGCGTTTTACGGTGACGGTAGCTGGTACGGTGCAGAAGCAAACAGTGGCGCATCTGGTTACCGCCTAATCAACTGGGGTGTAATCGGTATGGGTGATAGCTGGGAACTTGGTCACCAACTTGTTTACGGTGTAGGTGAAGACATGTGGGACGGCCAAGACAAATGGGAAGCAATGTCTGCTGTTGTTCGTCCAATGTACAAATGGGATGACAACCACAAAACTATCTTCGAAGCAGGTTACGCTATCGATGATAACGACGGTGCAGAGAACAAATACGGTAAGCTAACAGTTGCTCAAGCATGGTCTGCTGGCTCTAGCTTCTGGGCTCGTCCTGAAATTCGTCTATACGCTTCTTACCTAACAGCGGATAAAGACGACAACTCGAACACATTCGACAACGGTCGTTCTGACGATACATTCCAGTTCGGTGTACAAGCTGAAGCTTGGTGGTAATCATCTAGCCACTAAGTCCTAAATTGTCCTAGAATGATACAGCCAGAACCTTATCTGGCTGTATTTATTTCAAAAAACAATAATGAGTCGAGGTAGACGGTAATGAAAAAATGGCTTGCTCCCGTACTGTTGGGAATGTTGGCTACAGGTTGTACTTCTGTAGAACAAGTCGATATGAGCCCGAAAGGTCAGCAACAAGTGATCACGCAATCGGGCGACATTCAATGGGTACCAATTGATGTGCCTGTGGTTACTGAGTTCGCTTTGACTGACAAAAGCCAAATGCTGTTAGATGGTAATAGCGCTGGCGCAATTGCAGCGTTCGCGTTACCAGGTAATCGTGGCAGTCTAGATATCAAACTAGAAACATTCGTAAACAAAAATCTAGAGTTTTACGCACCTAATGTCGTTGTTATGAACACGGCTGGCGAAACTATTTATCAAGCAGATTTCTCAAAGTTTAAGTACGAGCCAGCAAAACTGTTGGATAACGATAAATTCGTACTTGAAATGAATGTGATTCCTGACATGACAGGTAACGACTTGCATGTTTTGGTTTACACGACTTCTTCTGATCTCAAAGGAAGCTCAGAAGTTCTTCACCCTGCAAAAGCCTTCGCTCTGGCAAATCACACTCAGCCGCCAGATATTGCAGATCCTCAAGCAAAACACAGCCCACTCGGTCAGTTCCGTTTTTCAGTATCCGCGAATGATATCGTGAATACTAAGATTGTCGCGAAGAACGACAATATTCCGCAAGGTACAGACTTAACCAGTTACTACCATAATGCCATCAAAGCAGCCGTCGAAGCGGATGATATCCCGAAAGCTCTGACGCTTCTCGATGAGGCAAAAGAACTGGGCATTGAAGGTGCACAAACTGTATTTGTTAAAGCGGTAAATACCAAATAAATGAATAAAAAAGGTCAGCAAATTGCTGGCCTTTTTTAATTGCTTTTAGAACGATAAAACTCACCCCTACATATAGTTAGCTTATTCACAAATTTATTTGTTTTACTTTGTTTTTCATATTTAACAGATCAATAATTAAAGTGTGTTCCTAACCTTACTCGTCATCGATTAGGAAATAATTAAACCTCTCAAAGTAATCTGGCTCAGCAAGATAGAGAACAATATTCTTTATCGCTAGTTTGGTATTTTGTTCTTTTTAAATATTAACTTTATCCAGATTGGTGAGTTTGTATTTACTTTGGAATATTAAAAAGGAATTAACGTGAAAATGAACATGATGAAAACTTCACTTGCTGCTGCCTTACTTGTTGCTCTTGCTGGTTGTCAATCGACAGCAGAACCAGAAGGTGCTGCTGAACCTATTGTTAATCTGTCTCAAGACGAAGTCGTTGCTTTCATGGCGGCTTGTGACAACCCAGATAGCACGGCGAAAGGCCCAATTTCTAAACCTCTGTTTGTTGTCGGTACGTTTGCTGATTCAGATTGGAAACATGTACCTCAACGTAAATACACTTACAAAGGCAATAACTTCTATCAAGTTGTGACGCAAGAAAACGCAGGCTCTTTCAAAATGCAGTACGCGACTGAGTTGTGGTTCCCACAATTTACCGCGAAAGGTAATCGAATGAATGTCGGTGAATTAACGCCATTAACATTTGGTGGTTACGGCACAGATACTTCGGTTGATATTAAAGAAGATGGAAAATACGTTTGGAGCCTTCAATTTGAAGGAAAAGGTAAGCCACTTCACGTAATGGTAAATAAGTGCCAATAATATTCCATTCAGTTATTTGAAATTTATTTTTATTTATTAACCCCTGCATGGGAAACATGTTGGGGTTAATTTTATTTGGGAGAGTTAAATGCGCAACGTACGATATAAAAAACTATTTGGCCAATCGCTTTTAGCCTTGAGTGTGGTTGGTGTTTTATCCGCGTGTAATTCCTCTGGTGGAAGCGATAATGGCAGCACGCCACTTCCTGATGCAAGTTATGCTTGCCAAGCGAATGTAATGGAGCAAAGCAACCAACTTCGCACCTATCAAATCATGGTTGAGAGCTTTGTTGATGGCGATTCGAGTATCGGCCATGGCACAGGTTACGGCACCAGTCATCATAACGGTGATCTTCAAGGGATTATTGATTCGCTCGATTACATCCAAGACTTGGGCATGAATGCGATTTGGTTGACGCCAGTTTTTGAATCGGAAGCCATTGATGGACAAGAATATTGGGCCGATCGTTTGGATGCAACGGGCTACTTTGCTACGGACTATTTTAAGATTGATCCTCGCTTTGGCGATTTAGAAACGGCGAGAACCTTAGTTGATGAAGCACACAAACGCGGCTTGTATGTTTTCTTTGATGGCGTGTTTGGTCATCACAAAGAAGGGTTGATTAAGCCGTCTCCATCGGGTTTATTACCTTCTGGTTCGAGCAATCCGGTCGACTACCCAGCAAGCTTGGATTTCTATAAAGAAGTCGCGACTTACTGGGTCAAAGAGCTAAAAATTGATGGTTGGCGTTTAGACCAAGCGTACCAAGTTCCAACCGACGCATGGACACAAATCCGCAAAGCGGTGGATGAAGCCTCACAGAGTGTGACTTACACCAACGTGGAAGGTGATCAAGTGAATCCTCTGGGTTACATGGTCGCTGAAATCTGGAAGGGCGAGTCAGAAATCGCGAGTAATGCATATGGCGCGGCTGACGATCCTGCGCTGTGCTCTGCATTTGATTTCCCAATGCGCTATCGCGTTGTGGAAACACTGGCTGTCAATGAGAGCGGTGTCGGCGGTCGTGGTGTGGATTGGTTAGACAATGGCTACCAAACACACAATCAATATCCTTCTCATGCTCAACCAAACTTGATGATTGGTAATCACGATTTGGTTCGCTTTGGTGACTTGTTGCAACGAGGCGGATTAGCGGATGTGAACGATGCTGAATACTGGCAACGCCACAAAGCCGCGTTTGCATTCCAAGCGGCTTACACCGGACCAATCACACTCTATTATGGAGATGAAATCGGTGACCAAGTTGATGGTTTTGACGCAAAAGAAGACAACAATACGTGTGCGGTTCGTGGCGTGTGTGATGACCATGTCGCGCGAAGCAGCGCCAAGATCGAAGGCGTAACAGCAACCCTAGATGCCAACCAAGTTGATCTGAAAAACTACGTTAAGTCATTGATGACTATGCGTGCTGCTCATCCTGCTTTGTATCAAGGCAGCCGAACTAACTTGGTAGCAAGTAATGGCAGTTATGTGGACTTGAAAGTATCTGGCGATGACCAAGTCTTATTTGCTTTGAATACCTTTGAGAGTGCTCGCAACATAGTGCTGACAGAAGCGCAAGTCGGTAGCAATCAAGCGCTGGTGGATTTAATCACTAACCAACAAATCACACCAAGTAACGGGCAATACCAGATCCCGATGTCATCATTACAAGGGCGCTTCTTCAAAGTGAGGCAAAGCGGACAATAAGTTTTCCCCATTCATCCAAAGCCAAGTGTTGCTGCTGACCCCCATAGGCGCACGCTTGGCTTTTTTCGTCTCATTGTCTAAGGTGCCGTTCTTTCTTGTTCTTCGGTGGCGATATTGCACGTCGAATTCCAGCTTTCCTTTCTAAATCTATTTGTGTTATATCGAACATTCACCGCTAAAAATTGAAAGAAACAGTACGCAGTTTGTGAGATGTGCTGCACGATTATGAGAATATTCACATTCATGCAAAGTAAAAGTGTGATTTAAGGCTTACTCATGTGTAATTGTTATGTTTATCTTTTTGTGGATTTATATAACTAATGGAAAATTATAATGAAATCCATAACGAAACCCCTCTGTCTATTACCCCTTATTTGCTCTCCATTCGCGTTCAGTCACGTTCTTAATGGCGACTTTGAACAGTGGAATGGCAATGCACCAACGCAGTGGTCTGTGATTGATTCCGGCATTGCTGTTTCACCGACCAGTGACCCGCACCAATCTGGTGGCCTTGCGGCTCAAGTTATCGTAAATACAGGTACCCAAAGCAACACCGACTTTTTGCAAACCATTAATGTGGAGCAAGGGAAAACCTACCCATTTTCTGTCGCGGTTTATCATACGGAAGGTAATGTTAAAGCGCGTTTGGTGGTTGATGGATACCACAGCTACTCTAACCCTCAGCAAACCAATCAGTGGCAACAACTCACGCACAGTTACACTGCATCATCAAACAAAGCGATCAATGTCGGGTTACGCTTTTATGATGAGTCGGGTTTTGACGGTTCTGAAGTCGTTTATGTCGATAACTTTCAGCCAAACCAAAATGGTGGTACTCAGCCACCGGTAGAAAGCTGTAATGACAACGAAGTGTTATTGACATTGAACACCGATAGCTATGGCTCAGAAACGAGTTGGGAACTGAAGGACAGCCAGTCAAAAGTGTTGTTTTCAGGCCAAGGTTTCGAATCTTCGAAAACTTACGAAAAAACCATGTGCCTAGCGAACGGTGATTACCAGTTTACGATCAGTGACAGTTATGGTGATGGGATTTGTTGCGGTAACGGCAGTGGCTCATACGCCTTAATGTTTGGCCAAACCACATTAGCGTCTGGTGGTGAATTCACGAAATCTCAAACCACAAGCTTTACTCTTGGTGGTTCAACGACGCCTCCGCCAGTGGTTGGGGAATACTATAAAGCCGCAGAAGGCAAAACAGGTTTTGAGTTGAAAACAGCGCTGTTTAACATCATCAAGGATCACACAGGACGCGGTTACTCAGCGATTTGGACCTTAGTGAAAGACGCGGACATAGACACCTACTACGAGAAAGATGGCTCCATTCTCGATATGTATTCTGAAAAACCATCTGGCAGCGATACGGTGAGCTTTACCAAGGTCACTGACCAATGTGGCCAATACAAAACGGAAGGCGATTGCTACAACCGTGAACACTCATTCCCTAAGAGCTGGTTTGGTGGCAAGGTTGAACCGATGAACTCGGATGGTCACCACCTATTTGCAACCGATGGCTATGTGAATGCGAAGCGCAGCAACTGGCCATTTGGTGAAGTGGGTAACAGCACTTACGTATCTAGCAATGGCTCAAAAGTTGGCTCAGCAAGCTCTACTTTGGGCTATTCAGGAACAGTATTTGAGCCTATTGATGAGTTCAAAGGTGATTTTGCTCGTGCGTATTTCTACATGGCGACGCGCTATGAAAACGTCATTGGCAACTGGGAAAGCAATTCTAGCAGCTCTGACGCGGTATTGAACGGCACGAAAACGACCGTCTTTGAACCATGGATGCTGAACATGTTGAAACGTTGGCACAAAAACGATCCTGTTAGCGCGAAAGAGATCAGCCGTAACCAAGCGGTGTTTGAATTCCAAGGTAACCGCAACCCGTTTGTGGATCACCCTGAGTTTGTAGAGATCATTTGGGGAAACTAACCCCATAGTTAAAGCAAATCGTTAGAAACAACAAAGCCGCCATCGTCACTGTTCGAGCGGCTTTTTTAATGCCGTTTTACAGGCACAAAAAAGGGGGAGGTTTTACCCTCCCCAAGCTAGCACATGATTGCGCCTACTGTTTTTAGTTCTTAGTCACCGTCACGATTGGTGCGGCTTTATCAGCTGCGTTGAAGTGGAAGTTGTAGTTTCCTGCTTCTGCAATTGTGATTTTAAGGTTTGCACTGTCGCCACCAACATCCATGGTGACTGCTGCGCCGAGCTCTACATTGCCTTCCCCACCGAAGTTGGTGTCACCCGCCCAATCCGCACTTGCGATTTTCATTTCGTAGCTACCTGCTGCTAGGTCGATGTCTAAAGAGTAAACATCGGCGGCTACGTAGTTGAACTTCGCGCTTGAATCTTCAGCTGGCGTATCCCAAGTAGTGATCGTGCCGCGTAGGAAGAGTGAAGTTTCACCAAACGTTGGTGCGTCTGCCGCTTTCGTTACAGAAACAACCGGTTTGTCAGCTGAATCGCTTTGCTCATGAATTGCATTTAGAACGAAGGTGTATTTGCCTGTTTCAGTAACGGACAATGCACAGTTACCTTCAGTACCCAAGTCTAGAGATCCAGAAGCTTGTTCTGCGTAATCACAGCCAAAGTTTGGTGTACCCCAGCTATCATCAGCAAACTTAAAGCCGTAATCACCAGCTTCAAGTACACCCGTTACCGAGTACATACCGTTGCCAATGAATGACATTTCCCATTCTTCTGATGGATTCCAACCGTTCATGTCACCACGAACATAAACCTTGGTTTCACCGTAAGGAGGAATGCTCGATACGTCTTTGTTATCTGTATCAACAGGCAGACCAGCACCTTGTGCGTTACCTTGAGGTTGTACAAATACCGCTGTTGTAAGTGCCGGAACCGTGAAAGTCTCACCGGAGAAGCTTGCACTCTTAACGGTCATGTCAGCCGAGTTCTTCTGAACGTCATGCAGTTCGAAACCCGTTGCGCCCTCAATTTTGAAAGATTTCTCTTCTGCTGTTGAGTTCACTACCGCGACGATGGCGTCGTAGTTTGTATCTAGATTTGCACCAGCTGACGTACCGTCGTCAATAGACATCACAATCAAGCCTTCAACTTGGTCTTTGCCTACGTTGCGGAAATCAACGCGGTTCATGACCTCTTGAGCGGTATCTAAACGGAACAGTTCGCTTGAGCTACGGATAGTTAGTAGTTCTAGGAATTGTTGTTTAGTAAGTTCAATATCAGTCGAGTCTGGTTTTGCTGTGCCATCCGCAACGATGGTTTTGATTAGCTCCCAGTTCGCGCCGTCTTTGTCTTCACGAGGTAGGCCTACGTTCCAGTTGTTGTCGCTACCGTCGAAGTAAACACGGTTGAACCAGTCACCTGAATCGTAAGAGTCACGCTGCATTGATTTAGAGCGTAATAATTCTGAACCCATGTGAATGAACGGAATACCTTGACCAAGCATTACCGTCGATAGAGACACCGTTTGCATACGAGCGCGCTCAGCGGAAGAAGTGCCAGTCGCAATCTTGTAAGCGTTGTTGTCCCAAAGGGTTTGGTTATCGTGCTTAGATACGTAAGAGATGTTCTCAGAAGGCATCTTAGTGTAGCCCGCAGGTGCACCGTTGTAGTCTACGTTCTTACCAAGCTTCGTATCCCCTTTGTAATCGAGTAGAACGAATTCTGCTAGGTTGCCAGCCATGCCTAAACGAACGATATCTTGGTTGTGTAGACGACCGTTTACTGAATCTGCATCTGTCTTTGTTTCTTCGTTCGGGTACCCTGCGTTACCAAAGCCCTGGTTGAAGCGAAGTGGGTGTTTACCTTCAGAGTCCATGCCGCCATCGAATGGGCTACCACCACGGACCGCATCACGTAGACGGTCAGAGAAGGTACCGATTTCTGTGCCAGCCATATTTAGCTGTGTTGCTTGGTCGAAGCGCGCGTTGTTCGCGACTTCACCGAAGTCCCAACCCTCGCCGTAGAACAGCGTATTAGGATCAACC
Organism: Vibrio jasicida CAIM 1864 = LMG 25398; assembly: GCF_000400365.1. Lineage (GTDB taxonomy): Bacteria > Pseudomonadota > Gammaproteobacteria > Enterobacterales > Vibrionaceae > Vibrio > Vibrio jasicida. The sequence goes on from NZ_BAOG01000090.1 coordinate 27,191, forward strand.
TTACGTACTTGTTCTAGCGCGTACACCATCACGTCTTTTGGTTGGTGGCCCATCAAGTCGAAGCGGAAACCATCGACTTTGTAGTCATCTGCCCACACAAGCAATGAGTCAACCATCAGTTTACCCATCATTAAGTTCTCAGTTGCTGTGTTATCACAACAAGTTGAGTTCTCAACGCCACCTGTGTTGACGTTCAGACGGTGGTAGTACCCTGGGACGATTTTATCGAGAACTGACTTGTCGTTTACGCCAGATGCGTTGGTGTGGTTGTATACCACGTCCATAACCAGCTTCAGATCCATTTTGTGCGTCGCTTGCACCATTTCACGGAATTCAAGGATACGTTTAGAACCGTTTGGATCAGTCGCGTAGCTGCCTTCTGGCACAGTGTAGTGGAATGGGTCGTAACCCCAGTTGAAGCTGTCTAGCATGCGTAGATCGTTCATCAGAGCTTGTGCAGCACCTGTTGCTGGATCGTAGCTGTTTAGGACATCTTCAATCACTTTTGCATCGTCTTCGGTTTCACAAACAGAGGCTTCAGGCTTAATGCCACATAGCTTGCCTACCGTATCCGTGATATCAACGCGTTTAGCTTCGTTTTCATCAACGGTTGCGATATCGAAGGCAGGAAGAATGTGAAGCGTTGTTAAACCAGCATCTTTCAGGGCTTGAAGGTGAGTAACAGATTCACGCTCAGCTTCCGTCAACGCAAGGTATTTGCCGTTTAACGATTCTGTGCCTTTCGTGTCACTAAAGCTAAAATCACGTAAGTGTGATTCATAAAGGACATGGTCTTCGTCTTTTTCAACCGTTGGGCGATCGTAATCATTCCAGCCTTGTGGTTGCAGGCTAGCACTGTTTAGATCCACAACTTGTGAGTAAAGCGAGTTTTCAGAAAGGCTTAATGAATATGGGTCAGTCACAAGGCGCGTTTCTACCACACCTGTTGTTGGGTGATAAACCTTCACTTCGTAGCGGTAGTATTTATTCAGTGCATCGCTTTGCGCTTCAGAAGCCCAGATACCAGTAGTTGGGTTTTCTGTCATCGCAACGGTGGATTCTTCTTTCAAATCGGCATCGTAGATGATCAGGTCAACGTCTTGCGCTGTTGGTGCCCAAAGTTTGAATGTTGCTGCATTGCCTTCAACAATGGCACCAAGTTCCTGACCAATGGCGTTACCTGCGTCTGCATCTGCGAATACCGCATCAAGCACACCTGGCTTTTGGACTTCAGTGGCAGAGATAACATCGCCACTTGCGTTGTATGCCACCATCACGATTTGTGACTTCAGAATAGAGCGTAGCGTATCAGAATCCACATCAATGCCTGCGGCTTGTAAGCTCGCAAGGTGACGGAAACGAGATTTCAGTTCTTCAGACAGGTCTCCTGCTTTCGTCAACTCAACGGCTGTACCGCCAGAAATCTGCTTGTCTTCGTCCATCTTGATGTCGTTGGTCAAGCTGTAGAATAGCTTCATCGAGTCGGCGTTTGCTGCCGCTTCCCAAGCGATAGTGTCGGCATCTAACCAGTGTGCTTTCTGGCCATCAATATCAACAGGACGATCTGCAATTGGCTCATAGTAAAGCTCACTACTGCCGTGGAAGCCGAATAGACCTTGAGACTCACCCAGTTTGGTTAACTCCACTTTAGAGTTCGCGCTGCCAAAGGCTTTTTCATCGCCTTTGTGCAAGATGAAGTTCATACACTCGTGTGGGTCTGATGCGTCAGGGTTCACTTTAAGTACGTAGTAAGCGCCGTAAGTTTCGCTGATGCCTTCGAACGAAAGCGGTGCTGCCCAATCCGTACCGCCGTCAGCGATCCCCATTGCTTCTAGGTCAGTACTGGTACAGCCTTCGCCATTCCAAAGGTGTAGGCCCCAACCGTCGTAATCACTTGCTGTTGAAGCCGAAGCAACATCGCGTTTGTAATAGATGACAACTTCGTTCTCTCCCGCAGGGTGAAGGCCGGAGCCAGGGTTCGTAGTGTCATCGCTAGAGCTGTCACTGCCACAGCCGCTGATCACTGCTACAGAAAGTAGAGGTAGCACGGTTTTGGCAATCGCTGATAATTTAAATGTTTTATTGTCCACGTTTACAAATCCATTGTTATTGAATTGAGAATAGATTGGGCAAGATGCCGAAAAGGAAATGTTCAACTAAATGCTAATACACTGAACTATCAGCAAAATGTGAGAGCAGGCGGTTAAGTTTTTTACAAGAGAAAATTTTCTATCACACTAGATTTTGTTCACAAATTAAATAATAAAACGAGCGCATAGTGAGATGTTAAGCACAGCCTAAAAATGTAAATTTCTATAGGAGGAGATCGGGGGGATGATAGGGGAGGAGAATGTCTAAGCCCCAAAACTGTGATTAGGTTCTATAAAAGCAAGGGTGATATTTTTCTTTAAAAAATAAGTTTAGATGATATTGAATAAATTGCCCTCACAGTAAAATTGTAAACTTCAGATTTTGCCTACATGGTCGTTATATAATAAAGGCGGTGTACAGTGGAATGATTGCTTTCACACCCAAATTAACAATTTTCTAGATTCCCCGAGCTACGGGAAATCCTTATGGGCCCTGACCTAAAAAGAGGCTATTTATGAGTAGTATGGGCATTGCCATTGTGGCAACTGGCCTTTCACTCGTCCTGATATTTGTGTGGATGATCTCGTTGTCGATGCGTAAGCAACGTCTCGAGACCGAGAGGAAAGCTCGTGAAGCGGCATACCGCAAAGCGATGCAGAAGGCGCGAGAGCAAGAGCGTAAAGAACGTGCGTTTAAGGCGGAAACGGGGCATATCCCGACCATTCTTTATTTAGCAAAAGAAGCGGAACGAGAGAACATTAAACAGGCGCTCTATTGGTATGATAAAGCGGCCAAGTTAGATAATGTCACTGGTATGTACGGTGTAGTAAGACTTGCCGAACGTATGCGTGAAGATGTGATCTTAAGAGAGCAGGCAAACTTCTGGCGTACGGCTATTTCGGGCATGGAAGGCGATATCGATGCGAAATTCGCGACCGGAAAAGCGCTCGTATTTGGGCGTGGTACAGAGAAAAACATTCCTAAAGGTCACCAATTAATCGAAGAAGCTGCCGATGAAGGCTGCATTCCAGCCATGCTGTATATGGGCGAATGGCAGTTGTCACCAGAAAACACATCAGGTCAGCGGGCTGATGCGTTGTTTTGGTTTATGAAAGCTGCAGAGCAAGACAGTGCTGATGGCAAAATCCAAGTAGGTCTATGCTATCTCAATGGCATTGGTACTGAAAAATGTATGGTCAAAGGCTGTTATTGGTTAGAAAGAGCGGCGGAAAGCGGCAGTGCAGAAGCCATGTTCCATGCAGGTGAAGCGTGGAAAGACACTGGCAAAACAGGTAACGCGATTGCTTACGTTTGGTTGTTCTTGTCTGCGAACATGGGTTATGAGCCTGCGAGAGTTGTACGTGATGAGGTTGCCAGCAACATCGGTGTAGATGTGGTGGTTGGCTTACAATCAATTGCTAAACCGCTACAAAGAAAGTTGGCTTCTGGCGTGGTGAAAAAGCACTCAATCATCAGAGCCTTAAACAAGGTTTACAAGCGTGAGCCGTATTTCCCTGGAGAAGAAGAACTGAACGAGTTGCTTAATGAAGAGCATCATGAAGAAGCAAACGTACCTGATGGGATGCCAGAGTTAAACTTCGAAAGCGAAGTGTCCGCACAACAAGAATTTGCGCCTCCACCAAAACAACCTTCCAAAGAAGTGCTCGATTTTACGCAAAACTTCTTACAGCCACAGAATCTCAACAAGCCTCATTCGTGAGGCTTTTTTATCACTCAAATTCTTCTTTACTCTATCGATTGCATAATTGTTGGGTGATCTTTATGCAAAGCTTCAACAGAATTCTACCTGTCACCGAGCTGTTGGTATATAAATCGACAAATAGAGGGAAATCCCCCCTTGCTGAAAATACATGAATTAAGCTCCAATCCATTATTATTGATTAGCTCATATCATGGCTATGAAATTACTTTGTTAGCTTAAATTATTTTTAGTTAACTAGAACCATTACTTTAACTAATATTTGCTATTAAGAATTATATTATTAAATCTTAATTTCTATTTTTGTTACTAAGTGAATGCTATTGATCTTTAATTAAATTGAGCGCAAGATACCAAAAATAAAAATAGCGCATACTCTGCGTATAAATACAGTCGGAAGTAACCTGTTATTATCCTTTTCAACATAAAAGAGCAACGTCGTGCTCTTTTTGTTTCTATTAGAGATTTGTGTATGTTGAGAATCATTAGTGCAGATAAGTTCATCTCTTCAAGGTTTATCTTGGAATACAGCAAAGTGGAGTTTGCATCTTTGTTGGGTGTTTCCGTAGCTAAGATAACCAATATAGAGAATGGCAAATCTTCGATTCCCCCGGTGTACGATTACGCCATCAATCATTTGCTCAGTGAGCATCCGTTTAAAGATAGTGCAGTGGACGCCTTGTGCTCCCATGAGACACTTAACTTCGCTCGTCGTGTTGACGTAAACAGTAAGGTTCAGCGTCTTTCTTGTAAGCGCTGTGACAGTCGAAGGTTACACGTTATGGCTGGTATGAGTGGTTTGTATTTTGTCGAATGTATGGACTGCAAGCACACCATGTATTCGTCTGGTAACGCGGTGAAACGGTATCAATTGTGGTCAAATAACGGCGTTAAACTCGATAGCCATTTGTTCGATTAGACTTGAGCTCGAAGAAAGCACCAAAGAAAAAACAATAACGTGAAAAGCCATCAGCAGAAATGTTGATGGCTTTTTGTTATAGTTTATAAATTGTTAAATATAAGCGTATTTATTGTGTTTGTTATTGCTAATAAATCAATCTAGTTAAATATAGAGTGATGAAAATCGCAAAATTTTATTTTCTTTTGATTCCTTTTTTAATAATAACTGGTGAGGTCACATAATTCTTCACCTGAATTCAATTTAAACCAAAATTCAATATCATTGGCTTATTGAAAGGAAAGTGATAAAGATCGCGAAATTTTATTTCGAGAAAATAAGAGTTATAAATATGAACGAATAATCACGAAATTTGGTTTTTTAATTTTAAATATTAAATCCATTTGTAATATCTGTCTTATCGTTTTTACAGAACAAATAAGAGATATTTCAATGAAACGTTTAATTATCGGTGTTAGTAATTACATGCCAGAAGACTTCAGTTTATTATCTGAATCTTTGGATGAACAATTTAACCGAACTTTAAAACCGCTAGAGCATGTCGAATTAACTGACGTTGGCGCTGCAATTATTACTTCTTCAGATATTAAGGCTGGTCTACACAAAATTATTTCTGAGACGGGTTATGGTATCCCGGTCTTCTTAGTAACAGATGAAAATCCGGTCTCCGCCGACGATTATGTCTGGTTAACCGGTGTTATTGATCTAGAAAGACAATCAATTGAATACTACGGTCGTCAAATCAATGAAGCGGTGACCAAGTACGAATGCCGCCTATTACCGCCTTTCTTCAAACAATTGACTCACTATGTGGAAATGGGCAATTCTGCATTCGACTGCCCAGGACACCAAGGCGGTCAGTTCTTCAAAAAACACCCAGCGGGTAAACAGTTCTACGATTTCTTCGGTGAAAACCTATTCCGCAGTGACTTGTGTAACGCGGATGTTGATTTAGGTGACTTGCTGATCCACGAAGGTTCTGCTCACCAAGCTCAAGCGCACGCAGCAAAAGTGTTCAACTCCGACAAAACCTACTTCGTACTCAACGGTACTTCGGCTTCAAACAAAGTGGTTTGTAACGCGTTAGTGACCGAGGGCGACTTGGTGATGTTTGACCGTAACAACCACAAATCAAACCACCACGGTGCGTTAATTCAAGCGGGCGGTACGCCAGTTTATCTAGAAACGGCACGTAACCCTTGGGGTTTTATCGGTGGTATGGATGAGCACTGTTTTGATGAGGAATACATTCGCGCTCAAATTGCGAAAGTATCACCAGAGCGTGCGCGTGATGAACGTCCATTCCGTCTTGCGATCATTCAGTTAGGTACTTATGACGGTACGATCTACAACGCGCGTTACGTGATGGATAAGATTGGTCATCTTTGTGACTACATCCTATTTGACTCTGCATGGGTAGGCTATGAGCAGTTCATTCCTATGATGAAAGACTGTTCTCCATTGCTACTGGATCTGAAACCAGAAGATGCGGGTGTGATCGTGACTCAGTCTGTTCACAAGCAACAGGCTGGCTTCTCTCAAACCTCGCAAATCCATAAAAAAGACCACCATATTAAAGGTCAGGCTCGCTACTGTAACCACAAACGCTTCAACAACGCGTTTATGATGCATGCGTCAACCTCACCATTCTACGCGCTGTTCTCTGCTCTAGATGTGAACGCGAAGATCCACGATGGTGAAGCAGGTCTACGTCTATGGCGAGATGCAGTTAAGACAGGTATCGAAGCACGTAAAGAAATACTGAAAAGCTGTGAGCTGATCCGTCCATTCATTCCGGATGAAGTTGAAGGCCAGCCATGGGGTAGCTACGACACCGATCTTATCGCAACCAATAAGAAGTTCTTCATGTTCGAGCCAAATGCAAGCTGGCATAAATTCGAAGGCTACGGTGAAGGTCAGTACTTCGTTGACCCTTGTAAATTGCTACTAACCACAGCTGGTATTGCAGAAGATGGTAGCTACGCAGACTTTGGTATTCCTGCAACGTTATTGGCGAACTTCCTACGCGAAAACGGCATCATCCCTGAGAAGTGTGATTTGAACTCTATCTTGTTCCTGCTTACTCCAGCAGAAGATATGGGCAAGATCCGTCATCTTGTGGCGCAAATCAACCGCTTCGAGAAGTTCATTCGTGATGATGCACCGCTAAACATCGTGCTGCCTCGCGTTTATGAAGCAAACAAAGAACGCTACCGCGGCTACACCATCCGTCAGCTATGTCAGGAAATGCATGACATGTACAAAGAGCTGAATGTGAAACAGCTACAAAAAGCGATGTTCCGTAGCGAATACTTCCCAACCATGGTGCACAAACCAGATGTGGCAACACGCAAATACTTCCGTGGAGAGTGTGATTACTTACCACTTAAAGAAGCGGTAGGCCGTGTCGCAGCAGAAGGCGCGCTTCCTTACCCTCCTGGCATCATATGTGTGATCACTGGTGAGGTTTGGACACAGCACGTTGTCGACTATTTCTTGTCTCTAGAAGAAGGCATCAACCGATTCCCAGGCTTTGCACCAGAGATCCAAGGTGTGTACCTAGAAGACGTCAATGGCCGCACCACCGCCCATTGTTACGCCCTAAAAGATTAATCTACCCGTTCGCACCGTGCGTGAAAACCGCGGTGCGAACCGTTTATTCGTGGAGAATAATTTATGAGTACTGAAACCAAAAAAATGTCGGTGGTGCAACTTACCATTCTGACGTTCATTAACATGGCTGGTTCGGGCATCATCATGTTGCCAAGTAAGCTAGCGCAAGTAGGCACCATTTCGATTTTGTCTTGGTTGATTACGGCTGCTGGCTCTTTGGCTCTCGCGTATGTGTTCGCAAAATGTGGTCGCTTTAGCAAACGTGACGGTGGTATGAACGGTTATGCGTCGTACGCGTTTGGTAAATCGGGTGCGTTTATGGCGGGTTGGACCTACGGCTTATCATTGTTGATTGCCAATATCGCAATCGCCATTACCTGTGTCGGTTACGGCTCAGCGTTTTTTGAAGTGACTTTGTCGCCAGTAGAAACCTGTCTGTACACCATCGCTATCCTTTGGATTTGTACCTTCGCTAACTTTGGTGGTGCGAAGATCACAGGTCAAATCGGCTCGTTTACGGTCTGGGGCGTTATTCTTCCTGTCTGTTCTTTGGGCATTGTTGGTTGGTTCTACTTCAGCCCAACTATGTACATCGAAGCGTGGAACCCACACCACCTACCATTTGGTGAAGCGGTAAGTGCGTCGATCGCGATGACACTTTGGGCATTCCTAGGCCTTGAATCGGCTTGTGCAAACTCAGAAGCGGTAGAAAACCCAGAGAAGAACGTTCCAATCGCAGTATTGGGCGGTACGCTGATCGCGGCAGTGGTTTACATTGTTTCAACCAACATCTGTTCTGGTATCGTGGCGAACTCTGAGCTTGCTGCTTCTACGGCGCCATTCTCAACGGTATGGACAGTAATGCTAGGTTCTACTGCAGGTAAAGTGGTTGCGGGCATGGCAGTGCTAGCTTGTGCGGGTTCACTACTTGGTTGGCAGTTCACCATCGCGTCGGTATTTAAATCGTCTTCAGATGCGGGCTTCTTCCCGAAACTGTTCTCAGAAGTTGATAAACGCGGTACGCCAATCAAAGGTATGCTTGCTATTACAGTCATTCAATCCGTCTTGTCGCTTATGACGATCTCTCCGACGTTGAACGAGCAGTTTGAAGCATTGGTTAACCTTGCGGTTGTGACTAACGTTATTCCTTACATTCTATGTATGGGGGCGATTTTCATCATGCAAAAAGTGGCGCATGTACCTGACCGAGAAATGAAAACCACCAACATCATCGCTTTGGTTGGCTCTCTCTACAGCTTCTACGCGTTGTATGGTTCTGGCTATGAAGCCATGATGTGGGGCTCTATCGTTACCTTCCTAGGTTGGAGCGCTTATGGTCTGATTGCTTCTAAGCATGAACCGCTAGTGAACTAAGTTTTTTCAATCGAGCCTTCCCATACGCGGTGTGGAGGGCTCTTTTGTTTTTATCCATTTGGCAGATTAAGGACACAAAAGAAAGTTACTCGCCACTCGTAACGTGAAAACTCATTTTCGACAATTGGGGGACGAAAGATGATTAGCCAACCTGTTAAGATCGGTGACGATACCGTCGTAGTCATTCCAAGCGTGATCCTGAGCGAGCTCGGGATAAGGGAAGGGGACACCCTCGAAATTGCGCTCAATAAAGACAAAATGGAAATTAAGAAAATGGTACTGAAAACCAGCTCTCCAACCGATTCCAGCGAAGAAGGCTAGAATTGAGTTAGAGAATCTTGGTTTGTCGGATACACTACTGGTTTCGCAAATCTGGCGCTCGCCGCTGTCTTTGAACTATTGATAACAACAAGAAGAGGTCTGGTACTATGCAAGGTATCCTCTCTATACAATCTCATGTTTCTTTTGGTCACGCTGGTAACAGCAGTGCCGTTTTCCCAATGCAACGCATGGGTTTCGAAGTGTGGCCTATTCACACGGTTCAATTTTCTAACCACACCCAGTATCAAGAAGGCTGGACGGGTCGTGCGTTTTCGGCTGATGACATCAGCGAATTAGTTCGTGGTCTTGGCAACATTGGCGCGCTAGAGAAGTGCCAAGCGGTTCTGACTGGTTACCAAGGCAGTGCTGAGCAATGTCTGGCAGTAGAAGATACCGTCACTAAAGTTAAACAAGCGAATCCAGAAGCGCTTTACGTATGTGACCCAGTGATGGGCGCGCCAGACAAAGGCTGTATTGTTGCGCCGGGTATCGCAGAAAACTTGTTGAATCGTCTAATGCCAATGGCGGATGTGATCGTGCCTAACCAGTTCGAGCTAAGCCAATTTGCAGAGATGGAAATTCACACGTTGGATGACGCGATTAACGCTTGTCAGCGTGCGCTAGCAAAAGGCCCTAAAGTGGTGTTGGTGAAGCACCTTTACTGCTTGTCAGATGACAGCTTCAATATGCTGCTTGCGACACCAGAAGGCACTTACCTAGCGAAGCGTCCTCATTTTGAATTTGCCAAAGCACCGGTAGGCGCTGGCGATTTGATCTCGGCGATCTTCACTGCTGGCCTATTGAAAGGTTGGACGCCAAAACAAGCGTTCCAACACTGTCACGATGCTTGCTATGGCGTACTTAACGCGACTTACCAAGCGGGTGAATGGGAACTTCAAACCATTGCAGCGCAACAAGAGTTTGTAGAGCCAAGTGCGCACTTCCCATTGGAAGAAGTAACACTCAGCCAAGCGTAAATTCAGGCTGTAAGCAGTAAAAAGGGAGCATTGAGCTCCCTTTTTGATTTCTATAGCCTGTTCTACACAACCACAACGTTAAGTCTGTCCTAACAGCGAGAGGTATCAACCTTAAAGCTGTGTCCATCAGCGCCTTTTCCATCCAAGCGGTAATACGCATAGCATTTGCCTACCATGAGCGCTTCTGGTGATTCGTCATTGCCATACCCAACCATGGAGTATTGATTGTTCTCGATGAAGACTAAATCTGTCTGTTTCATCTCATCGGTGATGGTTAAGTTATCGAAGAAGCTGACCTGCTCACCGCACTCACTTTGGGTTTCTGGGTAGCCATTGTAAAACTCTTGATACCCAGCAGCGGTTAAGACGCATTGGTCTGCCCCGTGGTCTTGCTTAAAAGCTTTCGCATTCTGATTGAGAATAGAAACGTGATACTGCATGTCGGCAAAGATCACTTGAATGGCGGCTGTGCGGGCATCAGAAGTTCGTTGGTTGGAGTGATAAACGGCATACGCAGTTAAGCCGCCGAGCACGACAGCCGTTAGCAGCCACTCTTTTGACGAAAATCCAGACAACAATCTCATCGGTTTTTACCCTAAATACAACTCAACCATGCGCATAACAGGGCGGGATTCTACGCATGGTTTGAGGGAATTTTAAGGGCAAACTGCGTGTTTCAGAAAAACCTGACACAAACTTGAAGAACGATCAAATTATGAAGAGAGGAGCATATTGCTCCTCTTGCATTTAGAGTTAATTTGGTGTCGGCATTGGAATAAGGTTAGGCGATACAATCAGTTGAGCTTCCGTCGCCGCTTGTACCTCTTCAACGGAAAACTCTGGCGCGAGTTCGGTCAGCATCATGCCTTTATCGGTGATCTCGAATACACCCATCTCGGTAACAATCAAATCCACCTGACCCACTGCAGTCAGCGGTAAAGTGCAATGTTTGAGTAGTTTCGGATTGCCTTTCACCGAGTGTTCCATGGCGACAATCACTTTCTTTGCGCCGACCACAAGATCCATCGCGCCGCCCATTCCCGGGACCATTTTGCCCGGAATGATCCAGTTGGCAAGATTGCCACGTTCATCCACTTGCAGCGCACCAAGTACGGTTGAATCCACGTGACCGCCACGAATGATGGCAAAAGAGTCGGCGCTGTTAAAGTAACATGATCCTGCGATTGCTGTGATGTTCTGTCCGCCTGCATTGACCAGGTCAGGGTCGATTTCTTCCTCAGATGCCAGTTTATCAATGCCAATTAAGCCATTTTCCGCTTGCAGTAATAGCTCGACGTCTTTGTCTACTTCATTGGCAACCAGCGTTGGTAGACCTATTCCTAGGTTAACGATGTCGCCATCTTGCATCTCTTGAGCAACGCGCCATGCAATGCGGCGGCGAACGACTTCTTTATCTAATTGTGCAGTCATTAGTTGTCCTCCACTAAGATGTAATCGATGTACAAACTTGGGGTATGCACGGCTTCGGGTTCAATGTCGCCCAATTCCACAATCTGCTCTGGTTCCACCACCACGGTTTCTGCCGCAGTTGCCATTAAAGGGTTAAAGTTTTGAGTGGTTTTGCTGTAAAAAACGTTGCCTCGACGGTCAACTTTTGAACCACGAATCAGCGCTAAGTCGGCCTTCAGTGGCATTTCCAAGAGATACTGTTTGCCATCAACTTCAATCACGCGTTTGTTCTCTGCGACTATGGTGCCAAGCCCGGTTGGTGTTAGTACGCCACCCAAACCCGCGCCAGCACTGCGAATGCGCTCTGCCAATGTACCTTGAGGAACCAGCTCTACTTCAAGTGTGCCTTCGTTCATTTGCTTGCCCGTTTCAGGGTTGGTGCCGATGTGTGAGGCATACAGTTTCTTCACCCGTTTTTCCGCGATGAGTCGACTAGAGCCACGACCCGGTGAGCCTGTGTCGGTACTGATTAAGGTAATGTCTTTGATGTCTTTTTTGATCAGCAAGTCAATCAAACGCTCTGGGGCTCCCGTCGCCATAAAGCCACCAATCATGATGGTCATGCCGTCGTGTAGTAGGTCTCCAATTTGCTCGGTAGTGGCTGCTTTTTTCATGTTTTTCGTGTCCATGAGAGGCTCCTTTTAGCAACGTTTTAAAATCAACGCCGTGCCCATGCCGCCGCCGATGCAAAGTGATGCCAAACCGTAATCGCGGCGAGTGCGTTGTAGTTGATAAATCAAGGTGGTCACAATGCGGTTACCTGATGCACCGATTGGGTGACCCAGTGCAATGGCACCGCCACTTAAGTTACTGCGTTCTAGCAGCCACGCTTCATCTATATTGTGTTGCTCGGTAAGAGAGCGAACCACGCCAAGTGCTTGTGCAGCAAACGCTTCGTTAAGCTCAAAAACGTCGATATCTTCAATCGCCATTTCGGCTTTGGCTAAGGTATTGGCAATCGCAGACACCGGACCTAAGCCCATCACCTCTGGAGCGATAGCACCTTGTCCGTATTCGATGAGTTCAGCTATTGGCTTGAGGTTGTGGCGTTTCACTGCGCTTTCGGAAGCGAGCAAAATTGCGGATGCGCCATCGTTAATACCGGATGCATTGCCTGCGGTAACGCTGCCTTCTTTATCGAATGCAGGGCGCAGCGCCTGTAGACCTTCAAAGGTGCTGTCGGCTTTCGGATATTCGTCGTTCTTCACTTCGAATTGGCGTTTGCGATCCACAATGGTAATTGGCGCAATTTCTGCTTCAAAACGACCATTTTCTATCGCGCTGACTGCTTTACGTTGGCTTTGTAAGGCAAAGGCATCCTGATCTTCTCGGCTGATTTGGAATTGCTTGGCGATGTTTTCTGCCGTAACACCCATGTGGTAGTTGTGGAAGGCATCCGTCAAACCATCTTTGATGATGCTGTCTTCTTGGATTTGATGACCCATGCGGTAGCCGCGACGAATCTGGCCAGAAGAGACATAAGGTGCGTTAGACATGCTCTCCATACCGCAAGTAAGCACTAACTCAGCATCGCCCGCCCTAATGTGGCTTGCACCGTCCATGATGACTTTCATGCCACTGCCACAAATCATATTGAGGGTGTAAGCGGGAACGGATTCTGGAATGCCTGCCTTCATTGCGGCTTGACGACCCGGTCCCATGCCTGCGCCTCCAGTCAGTACATTGCCCACAATCACTTCATCGATTTGTTCTGGTGCAATATCCACTTGCTCCAAGGCTGCCTTGATGGCATGAGCGCCTAATTCCACACCGGACAATGACGCTAACGAGCCATTAAAGCTGCCAATTGGGGTGCGCTTTGCCGCCACAATAAAGATTCGTTCCATACCGCAGTTTACTCCGTAATCGTTCTGTCACAACCAGTGTAGGGAGTGCGATGTGCTCGCGATATAGCCAGGAATTCAAAGCCGCTTTGCGAAAATGCAAAGTACAAACGAGGCGCAAATCACGAACTTTTACCCCCACCAATCTTAAGGTGAAAGGAAATCAACTTAGGAGAAAAACACATGCTTGATCGTATTGCTTGCGCCCCATGCTGCTGGGGAGTGGAAGAGGCATCTCATGCGACCAACCCAAGCTGGGGAAAGGTGTTAATGGATGCGAGTGACAGTGGCTTTCGTGGTATTGAATTAGGACCGGATGGCTTTTTCCCAGAAGATCCTGAACTGCTGAAAAGTGCGTTTCGCGTACGTGGATTGCAGATGTGCTCTGGCAAGGTACAAGTGCCATTTTGCGATTCTGCAAACATGTCTGCCATTTTGGAAGATGTCGATACCGTTTGTCAGCGCTTAGATGCATTGGGTGTAAAGAACTTACTGGTGATGGAAGGCATTCACGCGGAACGCTATGGCTATATAGGACAAAGCGTCACTGCACCGCGTTTGAAAATGGAAAGTAAACGAACCATGATTGCCAACCTCGAACGCATCATTAGCGTAGCTAGCCAATATGGTTTGCGCTGTTTACTTCATCCGGGCATCGGCGGTTACATCAGTTATAAAGACGAGATCGATTTTGTCATGAGCCAGGTTCCAGCGAACAAGCTCGGACTTTGCATCGATATCGGGCATGCATTTTTAGATGGGATGGATCCGCTGGGGCTTATCCGTCAGTACGGAACGCGCATTGAGCATATTCATGTTAAAGATGTGTCGACGGACAAATTGAGGTTAGCTAATCGCGATAAGTTGGAGTGGGTCGATGCGTACAGCAAAGGGCTGATTACGCCACTAGGGGATGGCGATATCAAGCTCCAACAAGTGATGAGTGCACTTAAGGCGGCCGACTATCAAGGTTGGATCGTGGTCGAGCATGAACACGGCACCGCAGACGTGAGTCAGGTTTCGCGCGATTTAAAACGCAGTCGCGATTATCTCGCTCAGATTGTGGCGTAGTTCGATATTCGATTCTAAAAAGGTGACGATGATGCTCAGCGATCCTTGGTTCTATCTTTTGGCGATTCCTGCGGTGTTAATCTATGGCATTGGTAAAGGTGGGCTCGGTGGGGCGCTGGGCATTTTGGCTGTTCCTATGATGGCGCTGGTGGTGCCGCCAACACAAGCCGCAGCGATTTTATTGCCCATTCTGTTGGTAATGGATGCCTTTGCGGTGCGTCATCATTATCGAAATGCCGATGTTCGAGTGCTTAAAACCATGCTGCCTGGGGCTTTGCTTGGGGTGGTATTAGCGGGCTTATTTCTGAGTATCACGCCAGAGTCAGGGTTGAAGATCACCGTCGGTGTGTTGTCTTTGCTGTTCTGCTTTCAGTATTGGTTAAGTGGTGAAACACCCTCTCAATCAGGGAAGCTAGATGCTTGGGTTTGGAGCACTCTGAGCGGTTTTTCCAGTACTGCAATTCATGCTGGTGGCGGTCCCGCGAGTATTTATTTACTCCCGTTGAAACTGCCTAAAATCAACCTGATAGCAACCATGGCGGTGCTGTTCGGCATAGTGAATGTAGCGAAACTCGTGCCTTACATTTGGCTTGGTGAATTTGATTCGACCAACTTAATGACTGCGCTAGTGTTGATTCCACTCGCGCCCGTTGGCGTTAAGATGGGTGTGTATCTTTTGCATCGCGTCAGTCAGGAAAGAATCTATCAGCTCTGTTACTTGTTCTTGTTTCTTTCAGGCGCCAAGCTGACTTACGATGGCGTCAGCAGCTTATTGTTTTAAATCCAATCCGTCTTAACAAGGGGTTTTTAATAAGAACTCTTTGAACTTTATCGCCACTGGAGATGCAGTTTTGGGTGAATGATAGTACAGATTCAAACTCCAAATACTGGTCTCATACTCTTCCAATAACGGTACTAACTCGCCTTTATCTACTGCTTCTGTTGTGACAAATTGCGGTAAGTACGCGACGCCTGCACCCTTTAAGGTGCCACTAAGCAACAGGTCACTGTCATTCACTTCAATAGTTTTTGGCACTTTCAGCACCATGTTTTCCATTCCTTGACGGAAGATCCAATCGTTGCTGCCTGTCAGTGTGGTTGCAATCAAGCAAGCGTGGTCTCTTAGTGCTTCTGGATGCGTAGCCAAGCCATGCTTTTCAAGATATTGAGGCGAAGCCACGACGATAAACGGGCACTGCATCAGCTCACGTTTCACCAGTAATAAATCTTTTTCACGGTAGCCTTGGAAGCTAGCGTTAGCGCTGATCATCAGGTCACAAGTACTGGCATGATCTAATGCCCAAGGAGTGACGTTGATGTTGAAGGTCACCTTTGGGTTAAGCTTGGAATAATCGGCGATTTTGTCCATCAGGTAGTGATTGGCATACACGGGCGTGCACGCGATGTTGATATGACCTTTTTCGCTGTCTTGGAAGTCTTCTAATTTGCGGCTGATACGCTCGGCGCTGTCAACAAGAGGAGAGAACTCTTCATATAAGGTTTGGCCTGCTTGAGTGGCTTCCAATAATCGGTTCGAGCGGCGGCATAGGGTAGTGCCGAAGTGTTGTTCCAGTTCTTGCAGCCAACGGCTTCCGGCGGAGACCGAAATATTGAATTTACGCGCTGCGGAGGAGATAGACCCAGAGCGGATCACATAGACAAAGAACGCCATTTTATCGAGCATGAGGTTTGCCTCCAAAAGCAAAAGGGAACAAGTGCTAACACCTGTTCCCTTTGTAAAACATTAAGTTATCTTATGCACGTGCTTCAGTCGCAGTTCCAGATACTTTTTTACCCAGTTTTTTCGCCATCGCTTCTTCCATTTTTTCCAAGCTGACGCCTTTGGTTTCAGGCACATACTTGACGACCACGAACATACAGATGAGGGACAAGACGCCGAATAACCAGAAGGCAAAGGCACCGTTGAAGTTCTCTTGTAGGTAGGCGTTTTCATTGAGCATTGGGAATGACTGCGTCACGATAAAGCCAGTAAACCATTGTGCACCGACCGCGATAGCCATGGCACGAGAGCGGATACTGTTCGGGAAGATTTCTGAAATCATAGTCCAACATGCGCAGCCCCAAGAGGTCGCGTAAGACACCACGTACAGACAAAGTGCGAATAGCGCCGCGTAACCTTCCGTTTGCTGGTAAAGCACGTAGCCAACGATGAACATACCGAACGCACAGCCAAAGGTGCCGTATTTCATCAGTGGCAAGCGGCCGACTTTATCGATCAGGTACATACCCAAAGCGTTACCACCGATAAATACGATACCCACGAACGTGGTTTGGAATAGCGCGTTTTCAGTAGAGCCTGTGATTGGTTTTAAGATCTCCGGAGTGTAGTACATGATCACGTTGATACCGGTTAGCTGCTGGGCTGCCGCGACAAACGTACCGATAACCAAGATTGCGAACAATAATGGCGAACGCAGGCTGACCTTGTTCTTCTTCGCACCATGACTTTCTACTAACGACTCTTGGATCTCTTTGATCAAGCGGTCCGCGTGTTTCGGGTTAGAAATTCGAGAGAGAGTATCTTTTGCTTCGGCGACTTTGCCTTTTAGTACCAGCCAACGTGGTGACTCTGGAATGAGGAACAGCAACATGGCGAAAAGCGCGGCAGGAATCACTTCTGACCCGAGCATCCAACGCCAACCGAGATCGACGAGCCAAGCCTCGGACATGCCTTTTGCAATTAAATAGTTAACGTAGAACACGCCAGTCTGACCGATAACCGCGGATTGCTGGAACATGCTCACCGCGCGCCCACGGAAGTCTTTTGGCGCGACTTCCGACATGTACATTGGTGATACCACACAAGCCAGACCTACCGCGACACCGCCTACGATACGGAGCATGACATAGAACGAGAAGGTTTGTGCGAGGGCAGAACCGATGGCTGAAATGATAAAGAGGATAGCGGCGATAAAGAGTGTGTTGCGTCGACCGTATTTAAGGGCTGCCCAACCTGCGCTTACTGCGCCAATAATACTCCCTAGTACAACGCTGGATACGGCCCAACCGGTTTGTGCTGCTGACAATCCGAAATATTCACGGATTGGTCCAATTGCCCCAGAGATAACAGCAGTGTCGTAACCTAATAAGATGCCTCCGAGTGCAGCGATACAACAAATCCTAATGATGTAGGCGAGGTTGTGCTTTCGAGCTTCGGCCTTGGATGTAGCTTCCATTGTTTTTTCCTTTATTAGATCCCCAATCCTTCCCTTAACCATCGAATAAGAGCCAGTTGGGTAGCGGCCAATACTCCGCTTTGTAGGGTACGAGTATTGGATATCTATATTGCCGACTTGTTGTGTTTATTAGATGTATGAAAATTATTTTTCATTTGTCGGTTGGTTTAATCATATTTACTCTTTTGTTATTCGACTAGGTGTCTGTTCGTTTTTTATCCTAAAGTGTTATCCAAATCAAATAATGAAAAACATTTTTCATTTGATGTGCTTTATTTAACTTAATGATTTTAAATGATAAATTATAAATGAGATCCAGATCATACTCGCTTGAAAGGCACGTGGCTATTAGCTTTTTTCATGATTTAACAATTTGATGACATCGATTGCTTTGATTGAAAAATATTTTTCAATTTGTCTTTTTTTCGCTAATGTAATTTCCAGTGAAACGAAATTGGTGAAAGAAAAGCATCGATAAAAACACGCTTTTACTTCACGACATTTATTAAATAACGCAAACATTGTCGGAGAATAAAAATGAGCAACGTGCAATATGGAATTAGCCCACTGACTTGGACCAACGATGATATGCCTGAATTAGGCGGCGATATCCCATTGGAAACGTGTCTAAGTGAAATGGCAGAAGCTGGTTTCACTGGTACAGAGCTAGGTACTAAGTACCCACGTGAGCCAGAAGTTCTAATCCCTCTACTAGAAAAACATGGCCTAGTGCTCGCTTCTGGCTGGTACAGCGGCAATCTAATGAAGCTGACTGCGGAAGAAGAAATCGCAGCGATGCAAGAGCACATCAAATTGCTTAAGGCTGCTGGCTGTAAAGCAATGGTGTTCGGTGAAGTGAGTAACACGGTTCACGGCGACATCAACACGCCACTTTCTCAACGCGTGATCCTTACTATGGATGAGTGGAAAACCTACTGCGCGAAGTTAACTCAAGTTGCGGAATACCTTCTAAACGAGCACGACATCAAGCTGTCTTTCCACCATCACGTCGGCACCATCTGTGAAACGGAAGATGACATCAACATCATGATGGAATTCACTGGCGAAGCGGTTTACCTGACTCTAGATACGGGTCACATCACTTACGGTGGTGGTAACCCAGTGACCATGATCAAACGTTGGGGTCACCGTATTGGTCACATGCACTTTAAAGACCTTCGCCTAGAAGTAATGAAAGCCGCGCGTGATGCAGACAAATCATTCTTAAACGCAGTACTTGATGGCGTATTCACTGTTCCTGGTACAGGTGACGTGGATTACGACGACGTATTCGCAGCACTAAAAGAGCGCAACTACCAAGGCTGGTTGCTGGTTGAAGCAGAGCAAGACCCAGCGAAAGCGCACCCATTGACGTACGCGACAACTGCTTACGAGAACATCACAGGCTACGCGAAGAAATACGGCCTATAAGAGCACAAGCAAGGAAGGGGAGATTCGTCTCCCCTGTATCAAGCCGCGGAGACAACGTGGCTACAAAAATGATTGATACTACCGGGGAAGACAATGAAAACTGTACGCCTAACTGTTGCAGAAGCGCTAGCTCAGTACCTAGCCGCACAAATGATTGAAATTGATGGTAAAAAAGAACAGCTGTTTGGTGCAGCGTTTGCCATCTTTGGTCACGGTAACGTGACGTGTTTTGGCCAACAGCTAAAAAACATCGAAGACAAAATTCCGACTTGGCGTGGTCAAAATGAGCAGTCGATGGCAACAGCGGCAATCGCGTATGCCAAAGCGAACTTACGTCGTCGCATCGGCATCGCGACCAGTTCAATTGGTCCGGGTGCAACCAATATGGTTACCGCAGCAGGTATCGCGCACACAAACCGTTTACCAGTGCTTTTGATTTCTGGTGATGCTTACGTCAGTCGTCTGCCAGATCCTGTGCTTCAACAGCCAGAGAATTTCTACGATCCTTCTATCACTTGTAACGATGCGTTCAAACCGCTAACACGTTACTGGGATCGCATTATCTCGCCAACGCAATTGATGCACTCATTGCCTCAGGCAATTGACACTATGCTTGACCCAGAAACCTGTGGTCCAGCGTTTATCGGCTTACCACAAGATATTCAGGGCGTGGCTTACGATTTCCCTGAAGTCTTCTTCCAAGAAAAAGTACACCGCATTCGTCGTCCAGAGCCAGAAGTGGCAGATCTAGAAGATGCAAAAGCGGCGTTGCTTAGCGCGAAACAACCTTTGGTTATCTCTGGCGGTGGCGTGCATTACTCACTAGCAACGGACGAGTTGGCTGCCTTTGCGAAAAAACACAACATCCCTGTGGTTGAGACCATTGCTGGTCGCGCCACGATGCTGCAAGACAATCCTCTAAACGCAGGTCCAATCGGCGTGACAGGCTCAGACTCTGCAAACTACATGGCAGAGCATGCGGATGTGGTGTTGGCGGTGGGTACTCGCTTACAAGACTTCACGACAGGCTCTTGGTCGGTGTTCAAGAACCCAGATATGAAGCTGGTTACCATCAATACCGCACGCTTTGATGCCATTAAACATCGCGCTATTCCAGTTAAAGCAGACGCAAAACGTGGCTTAGTTGAGCTGTCTAACCTACTGGGTGATTTCCGTAGCAGTGACGAATGGGCGGCAACGGCGAAAGTGCAAGCGGATGAATGGAAGGCCGTGGTGCATCGCCGTACTCATCCTCAACCAGGCGACCTACTCGACGGTACGTCTTCTTATGCAGAAGTGATTGGCAAGCTCAACAAATCTATGCAGCCGGGCGACACCGTACTTACGGCAGCGGGTGGCTTACCAGCAGAGCTCGCGATGAACTGGCAGAACTACCAAATTGGTAAGTTCGACATTGAATTCGGCTTCTCTTGCATGGGTTATGAAATCGCAGGTGGTTGGGGCGCGAAAGTCGCGAACCCAGATAACGATGTGGTTGTGCTCGTCGGTGATGGTTCTTACCTGATTCAAAACTCAGACATCTACTCGTCAGTTCTGACGGGTCACAAGATGATTGTCGTGGTATGCGATAACGGTGGTTTCGCGGTGATCAACAAGCTGCAAAACAATACGGGTAACGAGTCGTTCAATAACCTATTGGAAGACTGTCGCCGTCCTGATGGTGAGGTAGCTCGCGTGGACTTTGCTAAGCATGCCGAAGCGCAAGGCGCAATCAGTGAGAAGCTGACCTCAATCGACCAGTTTGATGACGCATTCCAACGTGCCAAAGAAGCCGACCGTACTTACGTGATTGTGGTTGACATCGACCCAGTATCGCCAATGGCTTGGTCTAAGTGTGATTGCTGGTGGGAAGTGGGACTTCCTCAAGTGACACGCAATGACGACACCGCTGAGAAAGTGGCGGCATGGGAAGAAGGCAGAGCAGCGCAACGCGCCGGCGTTTAAGCCCAAACCGATTTATGTATCAAAACATCCAGCTTTAAAACAGATTTCAACAATTCGATTTATAGGCTCTTAAGCAAGAGCCTGTCAAGGAGTCAAACATGTTTAATGAAGAACGTCATTTTGAGCAACCAATCCGTTGGGCAATGGTCGGCGGTGGTCGTGGCAGTCAGATCGGTTACTCGCACCGTAATGCGGCGCAGCGTGATGGTTTGTTCAAATTGGTAGCTGGTGCATTCGATTTGGATGCGGATCGTTGTCGTGATTTCGGTGAGAACTTAGGTCTAGATGGCGACCGTTGCTACGCAAATTACAAAGAAATGTTTGAGAAGGAAGCGCAACGCGAAGATGGCATTCAAGCTGTTTCAGTCGCAACGCCAAACTCAACGCACTACGAAATTTGTAAAGCAGCACTGGAAGCCAACTTGCACGTCGTGTGTGAAAAACCAATCACCTTCACGACGGAAGAAGCAGAAGAACTCAAACAGATCGCAGCAGAGCGCAATCGCGTGATTGGCGTGATGTACGGTTACAGCGGTTTCCCAATGGTTCAGCAAGCGCGTGAAATGGTGAAACGTGGTGATCTGGGTGAGATTCGTGTTGTGAACATGCAGTTTGCTCATGGCTTCCACAACGAAGAGTACGAGAAAAACGATCCAGGTTTGAAATGGCGCGTCAGCCCAGAAGTCTCAGGTCCAACTTATGTTCTAGGCGATGTAGGTACGCACGCTTTCTACCTGTGTGAAGTGATGACAGGTCTTGAAATCGACCGCCTGTCTTGCATGCGTCAAAGCTTCATCCAGTCACGTGCTCCGCTCGAAGATAACGCTCACATCATGATGCAATTCAAAGATGGTGCGGTCGGTACGCTTTGGGCATCTGCAGTGAATGCAGGTTCGATGCACCAACAAAAAATCCGCATCGTCGGTTCGAAAGCGTCCATCGAATGGTGGGATGAGCAACCAAACCAACTTCGTTTTGAAGTGCAAGGTGAAGCTCCACGCATTCTAGAGCGCGGTATGGGCTACCTATACCAAGATGCTCCGGGTGTGGCTTCCAACCGTGTTGGTGGTGGCCATGCAGAAGGTTACTTTGAATCATGGGCGAACTTGTACCACCGTTTCGCGTTGGCGTTCGATGCGGCGGACCGTGATGACCAGCAAGCGCTGTCTGAAATTTGGTTCCCGGGTATCGACGCTGGCATCGAAGGCGTACGCCTATGCGAGAAGTGTGTGGAATCTGCAGACCAGAACGCCGCTTGGGTTGAATACAAATAATAGGAACAGACGATGACAAACATTGCACTTGAAATAAATCGACCATTGGATGCCATCGTTTTAGGACGTGCGGGCGTAGATCTCTACGCTCGCGAAGCTAAAACCGACATGGCGGACATCTCCGGCTTCAACAAATTCGTTGGCGGCTCAGCAGCAAACATTGCGGTGGGCATTGCCAAGTTAGGCGGTAAGGTCGGCTTTATTGGCTGCGTGGCTGACGATGCATTCGGTGGTTACGTCAAAGGTTACATGACGGAGCAAGGCATCAACCTTGATGGTATGAGAACCGATGATTCTGGTTCGCGCACTTCGGTGGCATTCACTGAGATGAAGCCAAAAGATTGCACCGTGCTTATCTACCGTAACAACGCATCGGATTTGACCATCAAACCAGAAGAGATCGACCCAACTTACATCGCTAGCTCAAAAGTCTTGGTAGTCACGGGTACGGCCTTGTCGGAAAGCCCAAGCCGTGAAGCCACTTTGATTGCGATGCAGCATGCCCGCCGCAGCAATACCTTAGTGGTGCTGGATGTCGATTACCGTCCTTACTCTTGGCGTACGGATACCGATGCTTCGATTTACTACGGCATTGCCGCGGGTCTTTCAGACATCGTTATTGGTAATCGTGAAGAGTTCGACATGATGGAAACCGTCATTGCACCGGGTAACACCGATGATGACCAAACGGCGGCTCGATTCCTCACGGAGAACACGCAAGTGGTGGTGGTGAAAGCCGGTGAGCATGGTTCGAAAGTGTACGACCGTACGGGGCATAAGTTCGAGCAAGGCATTTTCCGAGTGGAAGCCAATAAGCCATTTGGTTCTGGTGACTCATTCGCCGGCGGTCTGATTTGGACGCTAGTTACTGGCGGTTCGCTAGAAGAGGGCGTACGCAACGGCACGGCTGCAGCGGCGATTAATGTCAGCGGTCACAGCTGCACAGAAGCCATGCCAACCAAGGAACAATTATTCGATTTTATTGAGACGCGAAGTTAAGCACGGTTTGGTGCTTTCGGGCACCACATTGCTGCGCGTTTGGTCTCCCGGGCCGGTATGTCACTTGAGGGTAACCAAACAGTGCTCGTACACACCATCGTGGCCCGGCTTTTTTGTTAAGCCACTTTCAGAAGGATAGGACAGTCTCGTTATCAAACGAACTGTGAGGAGAAAAGAAAAATGGGAAAACACATTCCACCATTTGATAACAAGAATGAACCAATTATTGGTGCGAACGACGAAGTAACGCCGCTATGTTACTTCAACCAAGTGTTCTTGAATCAGAACGAAACTTTTGACCATGTTATCGAAGGGTATGAGTCTGTCATCGTATTGGCTGGCGGTACTTGCAGTATCACTGTGACGAAAGACGGCGAGAGCGAAACGTTCGACAACATTGGTAAGCGTAAATCAGTTTGGGACGGCAACCCAGAAGCGGTTTACGTGCCACTTGGCTACCGCGCAACCATCCAATGTGTGAGCGACAAGGCTGACGTCATGATTGCGGGTGGTAAGTTTGAAGCGTCACTGGAGCCTTTCTGTGTCCGCGAAGAGAACGTGGACATGGTTCAGTACGGTTCAGATGACACCAAAACACACCGCAAGATCAAACACGTGCTGGGTCAATCCAACGCAGACAAACGTGGTCGCTTATTAGTGAGTGAGCTATTCACCGTTGGGGCAGGCGGTTGGTCTGGCTTCCCTCCACACAAGCACGATGAAGATCGTGTTAAGCCTGACGGCAGCAAAGAAACCCTTTACGAAGAAGTGTATCAATTCCGCTTCAACCCAGATTTTGGCTTTGGTGCGCAGTTCCTATACGAGCACGAAGACGACTTTGGTCCGGTTTACCACGTGCGCACGGGCTCAGTGATTGCCATCGACAAAGGCTATCACCCAAGTGTGGCTGCTCCGGGTTACGAAATGTATTACTTCACCATCATTGTTGGCAAAACAGAGAAATCTTTGATTCAGCACTTCGATCCGCACCATGAATACCAAGTGGAAACGATCCCTGGCATCAAAGACATGATCGCGAAATTTAAGTAGGGGAATCATCATGTTGGTAAATTTGAATGACCTATTGCCGGAGGCTGCGGCGTCTAACTACGCTGTCCCTTGCTTTAATGTGTTCGGCTTTGAAGATGCACGTGCTGTTGTTGAAGCGGCAGAGCAAGTGAACAAACCTGTAATTTTAGCCTGCAACAAAGACGTAGTGGATTTTTATGGCGTAGAAACCGCTGCGGCGATGTTCCTAAATCTAGCGCACAAGAGCACAGTGCCTGTTGTGCTTCACCTTGACCACACTTACGAAGAAGACATCGTCTTTCGTGCGCTTAAAGCTGGGTTTAGTTCCGTGATGTTTGATGGCTCGCAACTGACGTTGGACGAGAACATTGCTCGCACCAAGAAAGTCGTGGAAGTGGCGCATGCGTTAGGAGCATCGGTAGAGGGTGAAATTGGTTCGGTGCCTTACGAAGAAGGTCGCGACCACATAAAATCTATCTACACAGAACCGGAAGACGCGGCGCGCTTTGCAGAAGAGAGTGGCGTTGATTGTGTCGCAATTTCTGTCGGCAACGTTCACCGCTTAACCGAGCCAACTTGTACTATCGATTTTGGTCGTCTAGACCGTATCGCAAATGCTGTGGCTGTGCCGTTGGTGATTCATGGTTCGAGTGGTATCCGCGATGAAGACATGCTCAAGCTCAAGCAAAGCCGCGTGTCCAAGTTCAATATTGGCACCTGTTTGCGTCAGGCTCTGGGCCATAATCTTCGCGATTACATGAATCAGGAACCACAAAAGTTTGACCGTATTTACTTCATGCAAAAGGCGATGCCTTATGTGAAAGAAGAAGCGGTACGAAACTTTGAATTATTATCTTAAAATAGCGGCCCCTTTTGTTACTATAAGGGGCCTCTATCTCCAAGCGTTCATTGATAGGAGAGCAGTATAACTATGGATGTTGAAGTGAAAGCACCTGCAGATTTAGACACACTAAAAGAGTTAATCGCAAAGCGTTACGACAGTTTGAGCGGGCGTTTGCAGCAAGTCGCGGATTTCGTAACCGACCAGCCGATGCTGGTGGCGGTAGAAACCATGGCGACCATTGCCAAGCAAGCTAACGTCCCCCTGTCGACCTTAAGCCGATTCTCTAATGCGATGGGCTTTGATGGCTTCACTTCTATGCAAGTACTGTTTCGCGATCAATATTTGAATCGCCCGAGAGATTATAAAGAGCGCGTTCGTAAAGCTCGTGAGATGGAGGACGTCCCGCATGACTCGCCTCAAGCCATTTTCCAAGATTTCGGACACGCGAACATTGAAGCACTAGAACAGCTTCAAATGTCGGTCTCTCCTCAAAAGCTGGAACGTGCAGTGGCTCTGATGGATGGTGCAGAAACCATCTACATTCAAGGTACTCGCCGCGCTTACCCAGTGGCTTTCTATCTTTGGTACGCCCTCATGAAATCTGACAAGAGTGTCGTGCTCTTGGATGATCACGGTGGCATGTTGTCTCCGTTAACTCGACGAATGAACGATAAAGACGTTCTGTTTGCTATCACCTTCAATCCATACGCGGAAGAAACCAGCCAACTGATTGATGATGCTTGCAAAAAGAACGTGCCGATTGTCTGCATTACTGACAACCAAATGACGCCTCATGGCAGCAAAATGGATGTCTGTTTTGAAGTGCAAGAAGGCGAATTGATGGGCTTCCGTTCGCTCAGCAGCTCCATGTATTTGGCGCAGGCGATTGCGGTGAGTCTGATTTGTCGAGAAGTGAAGTAATTTCATCGCTCAGTAATCTCGAATAGGGACGCGATCCTGCGAGCGAATAAGCAGTAAAGCGCGCAGATTTTTCCATACCTTTGTCCACTGATTAGGTGCAACTTAGCGGTTGTGCTGCGGGTTTGCTCGAGCTGAATTCGGCTTATGTCCTGCAATGTACAGGGCAATGAGAAGAGGTAAATCTGATGCGTTTTGCTCTACATGGCATGTGCTCTCTGCACAGCAATATCCTATCTGATGTCCGACTTGCCAAAGAAACTGGCTACCAAGGACTCGAAATCCACACCGAAAAACTCTGGCGTTATATTCAAGCTGGCTTCACTGCTGAACAACTCAAACAGCGCATGGATGAGTTTGGCATTGTCCCAACAGCGATCGACATCATTGGCGCAGTTGAAGTGACAGATAAAGCCGGCCAACGTCAATTGTTCCAAGATTCAGAGACGTTGTGCCGTTTTGCGCAAGCCGTGGGTGCACCTACCATCCAGCTCAATGCTTTTGAGGCATTAAATGGCTTAACCAAAGAGCAAAACATCGAACTCACGGCACAGAACATTCGCCAGATTACCGACATTGGTAAGAGCTATGGCATCCGTTTCCAATATGAAGGCGCGGCTTGGACTCCAATCGCCAAGTTGGAAGATTACTTCCGCCTGTACGACGCCGTCGGCCGCGACAACTTTGGTTTTGTTCTGGATACATGGCACTTATGGGCATGTCGCGGGGCAACGTTGGAGCAAGTGGCAAATATCGATGCCGAGCTGATTTACAACGTGCACTTGTCTGACGGTAAGCGTCCTGCTCCGGGCGAGGCTTGGCCCGATGAGCGCGCTCTACGTGGTTACTTGTTAGGGCAAGGTGAGGTGCCATTAAAAGAATGGGTCGATGCGATTCGCCAAACAGGTTACGACGGCTTCTATTCTGGTGAATTCCTCAATGACCAACTGTGGGAAGGGGATTACTACGACATAGCCACAGATATGTTGGCGGGCATGAAGCGTCAATTCGATTAAGCGACACAGAAGGGAATTACTATGTTTAATATTGCTTTATTTGGAGCGGGTCGAATTGGTCAAGTCCATGCGGTCAATATCGAACGTTCACCAGAAACCACGATTTATTCGCTTATCGAACCTTATGAAGTCTATGCGGATCAGTTTTGTGCGCAGTATCCGCAGACAAAACGCCAAACCGTAGAAGAGGCGATGGCGGATGACGACGTTCATGCGGTGTGCATTTGCTCTTCAACCGACACTCATGCGGATTTGATTGAGCGAGCAGCAAAAGCAGGTAAAGCCATCTTTTGTGAGAAGCCAATCGACCTTGATTTGGGGCGAGTACGTGATTGCTTGGGCGTAGTAAATCAGCATCAAGTGCCTTTCTTATTAGGCTTCAATCGCCGCTTTGACCCGCATTTCCTGAGTCTTAAGAAAGCGTTGGATGACGGTCAAATTGGCGAACCAGCAAGCGTAATTATCACCTCTCGTGATCCTGCGCCACCGCCAGCACAATACAGTAAGTCGTCCGGTGGTATGTTCCGTGATATGACGATTCACGACCTCGACATGGCGCGGTTTATCTTAGGGGAAGATCCAATCGCAGTTACTGCACATGGCAGTTGCAAGGTAGATCCTGCCATCGGTGAAGCGGGAGATATCGATACCAGTGTGGTGACGCTTACATTTCCTTCTGGCGCGATGGCGACGATTCATAACAGTCGTCGCTCTGGTTACGGGTACGATCAACGTCTCGAAGTGCATGGCGAGAAAGGTACGCTGCAAGTGGCGAATCTGACCGAAAATCTAGTCAGCCGCAGTACAGAAACAGGGCAAACAGGCGCAACACCGAAGTACTTCTTCTTAGAGCGTTATGAGCGTGCTTACGTGGCGGAATGGCAACACTTTGTTGAAGTACTGAAAGGCGAAGCGCCATGCTGCTCTGGCATAGATGGCGAGATTGCTCTGACGCTAGCGGATGCTGCGTTAGAGTCGATGCAAACAGGGAAGACGGTTCGTTTGTAAGTCACCCTTAACAGGAAACAAAAAGGGGAGCCGCATTGGCTCCCCTTTCTATTTCCTACACCAAAGATGCGTAAATCTTACTGATGCATAAGTCTTACTGAGTTTTTTGCTGTTCTGATTTGCAAACAGCGGCAGTGAAGATAACGTCTGTTGAGCTGTTTAGCGCTGTTTCAGCAGAGTCTTGAATTACACCAATGATGAAACCAACTGCTACAACCTGCATTGCTACGTCGTTTGAAATACCAAACAGACCACACGCCAGTGGAATCAGTAGTAGAGAACCACCAGCAACACCAGATGCGCCACACGCTGATACTGCGGCAACAATACTTAGAAGTACTGCTGTCATGAGATCAACTTCGATGCCCATAGTGTGTACTGCTGCTAGCGTTAGCGTTGTGATGGTGATTGCTGCACCTGCCATGTTGATGGTCGCGCCCAGCGGGATAGATACAGAGTACGTATCTTCGTCTAGGTCTAGCTTCTTACATAGGTTCATGTTCACTGGAATGTTCGCAGCACTTGAGCGTGTGAAGAATGCTGTTACGCCACTTTCACGTAGACATTGGAACACTAATGGGTACGGGTTTTCTTTCGTTTTGAAGTATACGATCGCTGGGTTAACCACTAACGCAATGATCATCATCGAACCTAGCAGTACCGCTAGCAGATGTGCGTAGCTTGCTAGTGCGCCAAAGCCTGTTGTTGCAAACGTTGATGCAACTAGACCAAAGATACCGAACGGAGCAAGACGAATGATGAAGCGAACAATGTGAGAAACACTGTGGCTTAGATCTTCGAATACCGCTTTCGTCGTTGCTGATGCGTGGTGAAGCGCAAGACCAAGACCAACACCCCAAGCAAGAATACCAATGTAGTTAGCTTCTACTAATGCGTTTACTGGGTTATCAACCAGTTTGAACAACAAGGTTTGTAGAACTTCTGCGATACCTTGTGGTGGCGTTGCACCTTCAGCACCGGTTACTAGCGTTAAATTGGTCGGGAAAAGGAAACTTAGTAATACCGCGGTTAGTGCTGCAAAGAAGGTACCCGCTAGGTAAAGAACCACGATTGGGCGCATGTAAGTGTGTTGGTTTTTCTTTTGGTTCGCGATAGACGCTGCGACCAAAATGAACACCAAGATCGGTGCAATGGCTTTTAGTGCGCCAACAAAAAGGCTACCAATCATGCCAACACTTTGAGCATGGCTTGGAGAAATTGTTGCTAGTAAGATACCAAAGACGATACCGACGAGGATTTGGAGAACGAGGTTACCGCGAGCATATCGGGCAACGAGACTGTTGTGTTGCATACATCATTCCTGCAATGTGATGTCTGAGCAAGCGCGCAAAATTCAGTCATTACACGGCGTAATGTTCCTTGTAAAACAAGGGCTGAAGGTTGGAATTGCGTTGCTAAGACGTCCTGATTATCAATTATCCTGTTTTTATAAATTCAGCCATATTCTTGCTGAATATCACATATCTTAGCTTGGTAATATTTTGTGTCTAGTTTTAGTTTGTTCTTAGTTTAAATGTTTGCTTGATGTTGCCATTATTGGTCTTTTGTGTTGATTTGTGTCGCCAAATATGAATGATGGTTTTTCATTAAGTTATTAAAAAAGGAGGCGTTAGCCTCCTTTGTTCTATTGATTACCTAAATACTACAACTTAGTAACCTTGTTGGCGTTTTCGCTTTTCTCCGACGACATTACGTACCATCTTTCCAAATTGCTTGCTTTGCGCTCGCTTCTTAGCAAGTGTCGCGCCGTTATGGGCTTGTTCGCGCAGTAACTTCAGGTAGTTAGTAAAGCGGCGCATCTCCAACGTGCCATCTTCAATCGCAGCTTGAACGGCGCAACCTGGCTCTGTTTGATGCTGACAATCACCAAATCGGCATTGCTCTGCTAATGCTTCGATATCAGAGAAGGTCTCACTAACGCCAGCTTCGCAATCGGTCAATTGGATCTCACGCATTCCTGGCGTGTCCATTAAGACGCCGCCAGAAGGTAACAAGTGAATAGAGCGAGAAGTGGTAGTGTGTCGACCTTTGCTGTCGTCTTCACGGATACCACCCGTTTCTTGTTCTTGTTCGCCTAGTAGCGTGTTCACTAAAGTGGATTTACCCACACCAGATGAGCCAATAAAAGCAACGGTTTGCCCTTCGCCGCACCAACTCATTAACTTGCTTACGCTCGATTCATCTAGGCCATTTACGCTTTCGACCATTAGCAATGGATCGAGCCTTTGCACCTGAGTTTTTAGTTCATCGACATCGTCACATAAATCGGCTTTGGTCAGCACAATCACGGGCTCAACATCGGCTTCATTGACCAAAGTTAAATAACGCTCAATGCGGCTGAGGTTAAAGTCGTGGTTGACTGAACAAACGATAAAGACCGTATCCACATTTGCGGCGATAAGCTGCTCGGCAACCTTGCTGCCTGCGGCTTTACGACTGAATAAGCTGCGGCGTTCAAGTAAACGAGAAAACTGCTGTTGGTGGTTTAGTATCACCCAGTCGCCCACTGTCATGCTGGGTAGTGAGGCTTGGATAGGCAAATGGGTTTCACCTTGCTCGCTTACCACGACATAGCCACTGCGATGGTGAGCAATCACTCGTGCGAAGAGCGTGTCTTCATAATCGTCTAACGTCAGTTGTTGTTGAAAAAACGGTTTCCAACCTAATAGCTTTAACGGGTTAGGTTGAGTAAGTAGTGTTTCACAAAAAGAATGTGTTTTATTCATTGTTGAATTATCCCAGACGCCACAAAGCGCCTTAATACAAATCGTATGAGGGTCTAATTCGCATAGAGCTGACCCCGGTGGAAACCGGGCAAAGAAGGGAGGTGCTGTGGCTTAGCCACGAGAAAAAGTTGGACGTTTACCCTTTCACTGCCCAGTTAGTGTTATTCATTACAATCATCATATTTCCTCTTCGTTGGTGAGTTAACGGCCGGAGTATAGCGGCTGTGATTCGAATCTTACAACTCCTTTGCGTTTTATATGTGTTTTATTCGACGTTCTTCCATCTCTTGTGAATAGGTGTTGGCTTTTACGCCGTAGATGATTTGGATATGTCGGTCATCGATGATCACCACACCGTGTGCCCCGTGTTCTTTCAATGCTTTTTGATTCACGATAGCGGTGCTTTTTAACGTTAGGCGTAGCCTTGTCGCGCAAGCGCCCGTTTCGACCAAGTTATCCAAACCGCCTATGGCTTGTATCACGGTGTCGACATCTTGTTCCAGATTTGGATTCACTTGGGTCAGCATTTTGAAGACGCGAGAAAGGGCTTTTAACATGGCGAGAAACTCGTTTGGCAGCAAAGCCTTGTTTATATCTCAGCTGCGGCTATTTCGCTCTGATTTAGGACACAAAATTATGCATTGATAGCTTGGTGAATGCTGCTCAGAGAAAAGAGAGAGGAATAAAAAAGCTCCTCACGTTGGAGGAGCTTTGAACTGATTTGCCGAGCAACAATTAATGCTGATGCTCGTGCTTTTTCATTCCAGCCATGACTTTTTTAACCGGTGCGGTAAAGCTTTGCTTTTGACCATTGTCGTAAGTCACGGTGACTTCGATTTCGTCGCCTTCATTAAGCGGCTGTTTAAGGTCGAACAGCATGATATGCAGGCTGCCCGGTTTTAGCTCGGTGGTTTCTTTTGCTGTTAGTGTGATGTGATCTACTTGACGCATCTTCATCACATCACCTTCTTTAATCACATCGTGCAGCTCAACTTTGCCTGCTGCTGGTGTTTCTGCTGCAACGATATTGATGTCTTCTTGGCTTCGGTTAGCAAAGGTAACAAATACAGCACTTGTTACGGCACCTGGCGCCATGGCTCGTGCATACGGCTCATGTGGCATTACATTGAGGTTTGCTTGTGCCAAAGGGCTTAGAAGTAGGGCGGAGAGGGCTAACGTTTTGATTGCATGCTTAGCTTTCATTGGTTTTTCCTTCTGCAGTCAGTTTGGTTATCGCCTCGACAATTGGCGCAGGCGTTAAAGTATGTGGCACTTTAGTGATGAGTGTGCCGTCGGGCTTCAAGAAATAGAAATATGAGCTGTGGTCGAGAGTGTATTTCAGCTCAGAACCTTCGAGTTCCGTTTTACGGAAGATAACACCGTACTTGTGAGCAAGTGGGGTGGTGACATCCAACGGTGCTGACAGGCCTTCAATCATAGGGTGGAAGTAGTGCGCGTATTTGGCGGATGCATCGGCTTCGTCGCGCTCTGGATCAAGCGAGATAAACATCGGGCGCAACTGTGCTTTTTGCGCATCGTCGATTTGATTGAGTGCGCCTGCTAGCATGGCTAATGAGGTCGGACACACGTCTGGACAACGCGTAAAGCCAAAGTAAACAATGCGAATGCGATCATCGCTGGTATCGAAGATATCGACAGGTTTATCGCCTTCGCCGAACAACACACTTTGTTCGGTCGCGACTTGTTGTTTTTTCTCTACGTCTTTTTGTCCATCTAGATACGTTTTGGTACCAAAGCCGAGGACAAAAGCAACCACGAGAAAAAGAGACCAATTACGGCTCATATCAATTCCTTATCTTTGCATTTTGAGGGCTGGGTAGATGGTGTCTTTACCGTCGGAAAGCTCACCAACCCACGTCATCGAATCTTGTGTACAAACGGGCAATGTCACGTCGCCCACGAATTTACCCGGCGCCACTTTCTTCAGCATGAATTTTGGCTCGCCCATTTCCATTTCTCGACCAACCAAACTTAATACAAGCTGATCGGCTTCGCTGTCTTGCCATTCGACTTCGAGTTGAGCGGGGATCAGAGGTTGAGCAGTATCGACGCTAAGCGTCATCGCAACATCATGTTGGATGCAAGGTTCAGTAGAGAGGAAACAGTATTCATCGAGCGACTTAGGCTCGGGCGCTGAAGAGAAGTTTTTGATGAGGGTAGGCGCGTAAAAGCCAGCAACCAGTGCAACGGCTATCCCTGCGATTTGTAACACTTTCATTAAGATTCAGTATTTATCACTTAACATTGTCTGCATCCTAGCACAGATGGGATGTAGGAAAACTCGTAACTTCAACAAATTGTGCACTATACCCAAGTAACCTCGAGATGCTGGTTCAGCGAGAATGATTTGGTTTGTAGAGCGTAAATAAAAAAACGGAGCCAATGGCTCCGCTTCTTAAATGATGGAATAGTGGTTCAGATTTATTTGTTTGAATCCGCAAACTTTTCTAAACCAAGTACCAGTGCAATGGCAGCTAGCATCATGATCACGGCTAACACCAGTTGTGATGGTTGAGACGTGATGTGCTCAAACTCAAACGGTGACAGGTTTTGCTCTAGCAATGGTACTTGTTCACCTTTCGAGTTTGTACGCCATGTTAACGTCTCTTTCCAAGGCCAGATCTTCGGTAGCGTGCCGATCATCAAGCCTGTTAGGAACATCAAAGTTAAATCGCGGAATTTGCGCAGTAACCAAGATAACAGGTGAGAGAAAGACAATAGACCGACCACACAGCCAACAAGGAACAGTGCAAGAATATCAAATTGGAACCCTTTCACTGCGCCTAGTACAGGAGCGTACATGCCGATCAACAGCAAAATAAAGCTGCCTGAGATGCCCGGTAGGATCATTGCACAAATCGCAATCGCACCTGCAAGAATGGTGTTGATTGCAGTTGGCTCCATGTGAAGTGGTTTTAGTACCGTGATGCTGTAGGCAAAGCCAATACCAATCAAGAGGGCAACAAAGCGAATCGCATCGCGTTTCTCTACTTGGCGAATGATGTGGTAGACCGACACCAAAATCAGGCCGAAGAAGAAAGACCAGATTGGAATTGGGTGGGTTTCTAGTAGCCAACTGATCAGTTTTGCCAGTGTTGCGATACTAGTGAAAATGCCCGCAAACAATGAAATCAGGAAGAAGCCGTTAATATGGTTAAATACGGCTTTGAAGCCATCTTTTTTCCAAATCGAGAAAAGTGATGGGTTAATACGTCGAATGCTTTCTAGCAGCGTGTCGTAAATGCCGGTAATGAATGCAATGGTGCCGCCTGATACGCCAGGGACAACATCAGCTGCACCCATGGCCATTCCTTTAAAGTAGGTGATTAGATAGTTCATTTC
This sequence comes from Vibrio jasicida CAIM 1864 = LMG 25398, assembly GCF_000400365.1. Taxonomy (GTDB): domain Bacteria; phylum Pseudomonadota; class Gammaproteobacteria; order Enterobacterales; family Vibrionaceae; genus Vibrio; species Vibrio jasicida. The sequence continues at coordinate 61,382 of NZ_BAOG01000090.1, forward strand.
TCAAGTACTAAGTCATGTTGATGGCAGTGAGTATACAAACATTGATGTCAAAAAAGTATGAAATAGTGTTTCGGAAGAGTTCGAAATGATGGCTTTTCGGAGAAACACAAACTCTATCGCGAGTTTGAACAAATAAAACAGAACGATAAGCGAGATTTAGCAATGTGAAGAGGGGAAATATAAAAGGCGCAACACTGTCTAAATCATCCTAACTAAACAATAAATATCGTGAATCTGGCCATTTGATGATTTATTTATCATTTATGAAGTGTGGTTGCGTATTGCAACTGCGTTTTGCGTTTTGGTTTTGCATATTGCAAATTTATTCGTTCTGGTCTGATCTGATATGAGATCTTGTGCCCAAAAATAAAGCTTTTCAAATTGGCATGATTAATGCATAATTCTTTTCGACCCTTCTTAAGCCGAGGGTCACCTAGCCAACTGACGTTGTTAGTGAATACACATTGTTCACATCATACATAAGCCAATCGCCTTAATTGCGGTTGGCTATTTTTTTGTCTGTAGTATACCCAAATAACCTTGAGATGCTTGATTCTGTGAGAATGACTCGGGTATATATGTACAACGTTTCCTACGTGCTTTGCAATTTGCACTTTTCAACGATTAATGAGCAATAAAAAGGGCTGACGCATAACGCCAACCCTAGTATCTAGCACTAATTTATTCAGTCCGATCAGTAACCCATCAACTGCAACAGATTTTCCGCTGTTACGATGGCTTCCTTACGGTTAGCAATGTTGAGCTTTTGGTACAAGTTACGAATGTGAGTCTTAATCGTTGTGCCTGCGACATCCAACTCTTGCGCGATTTGTTCGTTGCTAAAGCCTGAGTAGATTAGACCAAGAACTTGCCATTCGCGTTGAGTCAGTGGACTTGTACGAACCAGTTCCGGTACGTTCGGGTGATTCACCAATTTCTCAATAAAGTCTTCATCGAAGTGAATAGAACGACTGCGTTGGTTTGATGAAATGTCTTTCATCAATTGCTGAGCACGATGACGTTCTAGGTCACCGAGTTCGTGACGAAGACTTAGCTTCTCTAACAGACCACCAATGGTGGCTCCATCAGTAAGGAAGTTACCTACCATGCCAGTTTGGTTCGTCATAACTAGGGCTTCTTTCAATAGCGCTTTCGCTTGGTCTTCGTCTTTTTGGCGTGCTGCCAAGATAGCCTCTACAACCAAGTTGCGGTTTGTATCCGTCACCAAATTCGTACGACTAGCTTCGCTTTGCAAAAAGTTCAGTGCCTCACGTGCTTCATCATATTGGCCTAGGTTGATATGAGCGCGAGCAATGTTACGCCATTGCAGTTGTTGGAAGTGATTACATGCGGATTCAGGGCGAACGGCAGTATTCAACCATTCTTGAATTGCTTCTGTGTTACCGCGCGCTTGCCAGAACAAGATCAGAGAAAGTGATGCGTTCGCAGTCCAATCTACGTGGTAAGTAGACTGTTTCATCAAGTGTTGGATGTGCTCAATGAATTTTCCTGCTTTATCGAGTTCACCACGGCCAATTGCAATACGTGCCAGCATTGAGTAGCTATGTAAGTGCTTGCTTGGTGAGTGATTTTCCAGAATTTGCAGACCTTTGTACGCACACTCTTCCGCTTCATCCAGACGGTTCCAACACCACAATACTTGAGCGCGAATACGCAGCAAGAATTCATGAAGGGGTACGTGTTGTAGCTGCTGGTCTTCGATCAGACGGAAGCCTGAGTCTTGCAGTTCAAATGCTGCTTGAACGTAACCTTGCGCAATCATAATTTCGCTTTGCTGCAGGATTGCCCACAACGCTTGGTGGTAAACCTGATACTGGCGAGCCAACTTTTCGGTTTGCTGCATCATTGGCAATGCACGATCGAGCTTACCCAATACGTGGTTAACTTCACCGACGACCGATGTCGCCACGATGCGACTGCGGTACACGGTAGGGTCAAGTTGGCTCAATGCAAGTTCGGCTAGTTCCAATGCACGCTCTGGTTGGTTGCTGTTGATCGCAACTTGAGCGAGCAGGGCGTGGGCTTGGCCTTGGTAGCCAGAATCCAACTCGATATCTCGCTTAGTGTGTTCTTCTTCGGCTTCTGCCAGCAACTCGCCCACTTGATTGTAACGGTGTTGGCTTTGTGCCAACCATGCTCTTAGCATCGACAGTTTTGGATGGCTGAAGAGTAACTCTTTATCCAGTTTGTTGATCGCCGATTCTAAGGTGGTTAACTCACCTTGGTTAAACATCTTCCAACCAAATTCATTTAAGATTTCGACGATCAAGTCGGTATCATGAGATTTCTGCGCATGATGAATGGCTTGATGCGGTGCTTTCTGGTTCAACCAAGCAACGGCGGCATTACGATGTAGGTCTTTTTCTTGTTGTGGAATTCGAGCAAGACGTTCATGAGAAAGGAATTCGCCAAATAAATTGTGGAAGCGGAACCAGTTTTGCTCACCTTCCAACGGATAGATGAACAGGCCATAGCGGTTTAGAGATTCAATCATACCTAGCGCGTCTTCACGCTGTGTGAGTGCGAAAACTAATTCATCATTGAAATGGTCCAGCACCGACACTTGCATTAAGAAGTGGCGTGTTTCGTGATCAAGCAAATCAAACACTTCTTCGACGAGGTAATCCCATAGGTGCGCATGATTAAACTGAGAAACCGACTCGACGGTTTGTGCCAGTGTGCGGTTTTGATGTTGTGCTTGCAGCGCGATCAATTGCAACGCGGATGGCCAACCTTCCACATAGGTACGTAGATTGTTTGCCATGTCTTCATCAATGCCATCGGCAATACGTTGGTTGAAGAAACGTGTGGTTTCCTCTGTATCGAATGCCAACATTTCGTTGCCAATTTCGATCATTAAATCGCGTACGCGTAAGTTAGCCGTACCCAAAGGTGGTGCCGCACGGCTTGTCACAACCACGGTTAGGTTGTCTGGCATGTGCTTTAAGAAGAAGCGCATTGACTCATGAATTTCGTCGTTGGTGATCAAATGGTAATCGTCTAAAACGACGTAGCACTCATGCTGAAAATCCGCCATTTCGGCGAAAACTTCGCTGAATAGAGAGCGCAACGAAGAGAACTGACGTTTCTCCGCCAGTTTTTGAGCATTAGAGCAGTTGTAGTTGGTGGCTTTATTTAAGGCTTGCAGTAGATAGTTAACGAAACGAAAGCCATCGTTATCGCTATCGTCAATGCTATACCAACCGACATTGGGTTTATCTGACAGCCACTGAGCCGCCATTGTGGTTTTCCCGTAACCAGCAGGCGAGCGGAATAGTACTAATTTGTAGTAAGGCGCTTGTTGTAGTAAGTCCAATACTCGTGGACGGACGATAGCATTATGCAAACGACCCGGACGAGTAAGTTTAGATGGAATCCACATTATTGATTCTGTCCTTGTTTTTTGAGCTAGCGAAACTAGAAAACTGACTCACACCACTAAAAATTTTAGTTTGTATGAAAAGTGTACAGGCTTGTGAGTCGTTTGGGATGGTACGACATCAGAAATGCCTCTTACTTTGATCCACTTCCTAATTCTCGAGAGTTGATGAAAATGCCGTCAACTACGCCCTGCATTTGTGATTCTGGTCACTTAAATGTCGCTGGTATTGATTCCATGTAGTTTGAGTTGCACATCTATTACGAAAAAATTATCGATGTTAAAAGACGTAATGTGATCGATTAGACACTTTTTACATTGGAGTGGGAAGGGGTCATAAAAACCGTCATGAACAAATTTTAATCTTTCTCAAGATTGGTTGTGATCCGAATCACTAAGAACAGGACGAGAGACAGCTGTGTTGCGATTTGGATCACTAACTTTTCAATGGTACTCCCTCTACGCCCTACCCCCTCCTCCCACGAAGGAGGAGAAACAGGAGGATGTTTATTCACAGAGGGAAATGCAGGATGTATGGCAGATGAATTACTAAATGACGTGAGAATTTCTTAATGAAACCAACTCAACAAAAACAATTTGACAAGAAGTCGTTCCAAGAGAGTGTGAAGAAGCATCTATCTGTAACTTATGCACACACGATTGAAAATGCAGATAGCCGTGCATGGTACCTAGCAATGGGTCGCGCACTGGCAGAATTCACGACTTGTGATTTGCTTGCTACAGAAGAAGATCCTCGCATCAAGAATGCGAAAAGTGTTAACTACCTTTCTCTAGAATTTCTAATCGGTCGTTTAACGGGTAACAACCTAATCAGCATGGGTCTTTACGAAGAGATCACTGAAGCAATGGCTGAACTAGGTCACAACTTAACCGACCTTCTAGAAGAAGAACGCGACCCATCATTGGGTAACGGTGGTCTAGGTCGTCTAGCAGCATGTTTCATGGATTCATGTGCGGCGCAAGAATTCCCTACTGTAGGTTACGGCCTGCACTACGAATACGGTCTATTTAAGCAGTCGTTCAAAGACGGCCGTCAACAAGAAGCACCAGACGCATGGCGCGGTGTAGAAGGTTACCCTTGGGAAGTGGCTCGTCCAGAGCTTGCGCAAGAAATCGGTTTCTACGGTCACGTTGAAGTGGTAAACGAGAACGGTAAAGAAGTTCGTAAATGGGTTCCTGGCATGTCTGTAAAAGCAATGCCTTGGGATCTACCTATCGTCGGTTACGAATCAGACACGGTTTACCCTCTACGTCTTTGGGAATGTCAGGCTATCGCACCATTCTCACTAGCAAGCTTTAACAACGGTGATTACTTCGAAGCTCAGCACGCGCTGATCGACGCAGGTAACATCACTAAAGTGCTTTACCCGAACGATAACCACGAGAAAGGTAAAACACTGCGTCTAATGCAACAGTACTTCCACTCAGCAGCGTCTGTACGCGACATCCTACGTCGCCACGAAGCTGCAGGCTACTCTCTAGCGGATCTACCGAAGCAAGAGACTATCCAGCTTAACGATACGCACCCAACCATTGCTATCCCTGAGTTAATGCGCATTCTAATGGATGAAAAAGGTCTTACTTGGGAAGCGGCTTGGGAAATCAGTTCTAAGACATTTGCGTACACCAACCACACACTACTTCCAGAAGCACTAGAGACGTGGCCAGAGTCGCTAATCCAGCGTCTACTTCCACGTCACATGGAAATCATTTTTGAAATCAACCACCGCTTCCTACAAGAAGTTCGTAAGATGTGGCCTGGTGACGGTGAGAAGCAAGCGAAGCTTTCTATCATCCAAGAAGGTTTCAACCGCATGGTTCGCATGGCTAACCTATGTGTAATCGGTTCTTACGCAGTAAACGGTGTAGCAGCACTTCACTCTGAATTGGTTAAGAAAGACCTATTCCCAGAGTTCCACGAGATGTACCCAACTCGTCTACACAACGTAACGAACGGTATCACTCCTCGTCGTTGGTTGAAGTTCTGTAACCCAGGTCTTTCTAAGCTAATCACTGAGAAAGTAGGTCCAGAATGGCCTGCGAAACTAGAGCAGCTAGAAGGCATCGCTAAATACGCAACAGACGCGAAATTCCAAAAAGAATTCATGGCTGTTAAGAAAGAAAACAAACAGCGTCTTGCTGATTGGGTTCTAGATAACATGGGTATCGAGCTAGATACTAACGCTATCTTCGACGTTCAAATCAAGCGTCTACACGAGTACAAGCGTCAGCACTTAGATCTGCTACACATTCTGTCTCTATACCACCGTATCCTGAACGAACCAGGTTTCGAGTGTGAGCCACGTGTATGTTTCTTCGCAGCAAAAGCAGCACCGGGTTACCACCTAGCGAAAGAAATTATGTTCGCAGTTAACAAGGTTGCAGAGAAGATCAACAACGATCCTCGCCTCGGTAACAAACTGAAAGTGGTATTCATCCCTGACTACCGCGTGAGCATGGCTGAGATCATCATCCCTGCGGCAGACGTTTCACAACAAATCTCGCTAGCGGGTAAAGAAGCATCTGGTACAGGTAACATGAAGATGGCTCTTAACGGTGCCCTAACTATCGGTACGATGGATGGTGCTAACGTTGAGATTCGTGAAGAAGTGGGCGACGAGAACATCTACATCTTCGGTCTTGATGTTGAAGGCGTGAAAGCGGTGAAAGCAGCTGGCTACAACCCTTACGATTACTACAATGCTGACCACTTACTGAAAGCGTCTCTAGACCTACTAACAGGCGAAGAGTTTACGCCAGGTCAACCAGGTCTGTTGCGTGCGACATTTGATAGCCTACTAGATGGCGGTGACCCATACCTATGTCTTGCTGACTTTGCATCTTATGTGAAAGCGCATGAAGACATGGGCAAACAATACAAAGACCAAGCGGGTTGGGCTAAGAAAGCCATTCTTAACACCGCCCTAGTTGGTAAGTTCACATCAGACCGCTCTATCCGCGACTACGTGAACAACATCTGGAAACTTGAGACGGTAAAACGCTAATAGTGATACCCAAGTAACCCCAGGATGCTTTGTTCAGCGAGATTGACTTGGTTTTCAGGCAAGGCAACGATTTGAAGATATAGTGGTTCTATATCAAAAATTGTTAACGAAGCATGTAAGACAAGGCAACTCGCCCTCTGGGAGCGTGTCATTGACCCGATTTCGGTGTCAAACAACTTGGAAAGAGGCTGCTATTCCGCGGCGTTGCTTTCCTTGAACTCGAATCAATGACAACGCTCTGAACTGTGCATCTTGAGGTCACTTGGGTATAAGACCAAGGTAGCCGAGTGCTACCTTTGGTCATTTTCAAAGATAAATTATTGATAACAATAAAACCCTACATGGAAGGTGTTGGTATTACCTTCGGAGAAAGCGATGAAAGAACAAACAGCATTAAAGAAAGTCGCAGACATGGCGCGATTAGCAGATAGCTACGTCAGCGCGTGGGGAGACGAGGCAAAAGTTTCAGAAGAAACACTGCGCCGCTTGCTCACTTCACTTGGCTACGATACTAGCAGCGATGAGAAGCTATTGGCTTCAGCTGAGAAAAAACATAAGAAAGACGTACTAGCCCCTGTTCTTGTTTTACGCGACGGCGAACCAGTCGAAGTGGAACTAAACCTAGGTACGAGTGCTCGCGAGAGTGAATTTAGCTGGCGTTTAGAAACAGAACAAGGAGAGGTACTTGAAGGCTATCTTCAGTCGCAAATTGTTCGTGATGAACGAGCTGAGGGTGGCCCTCTAGTGTTTGCATTGCCAAAGAACTTGGCATGGGGTTACCACAAACTGATCATCAGCCGTAAGCGTCGCAAAACGCCTTACGAAATGTCACTGATCATCACACCTAAAGCGTGTTTCAAGCAAGAAGATCTAAACCAACACAAAAAGCTATGGGGCCCAAGCATCCAGCTTTATACACTGCGTACTCAGCATAACTGGGGTATCGGTGATTTTGGCGATCTAAAGCAACTGGTGAGTGATATCGCATCTCGTGGCGGTGACTTCATTGGTTTGAACCCGATTCATTCATTGTTCCCTGCGAACCCAGAAGGTGCGAGCCCATACAGCCCGTCTTCTCGTCGTTGGCTGAACATCATGTACATCGACGTAAGCTCTGTACCTGAATTCGCGTTAAGTGCAGAAGCACAGCAACGTGTTGGCAGCGCAGAGTTCCAACAACGTCTGCAAAAAGCGCGTGAATCACATTGGGTGAATTACACCGAAGTGTCTGAGCTGAAGATGAGCGTGTTACCGCTACTATTTAGTGAGTTCAAAGCGCGTCACTTAGACAAGAACACTGACCGTGCTCGTGCATTCCTAGAGTTTGTAGAGCTTGGTGGTGATAGCCTACTTCACCAAACGGCATTTGATGCTTTGCATGGTGAATTGCACGCGGAAGATTCAAGCGTGTGGGGTTGGCCTGTATTCCCTGAGAAATACCGTACATTTGACTCGGCGGCGACTCAGAAATACATCAAAGATAATCAAGAGCGTGTTCACCTGTACATGTACCTACAGTGGATCGCTGACGATCAAATCAAAGAAGCGCAAGCACTGGCTGAAGAAAAAGGTATGACCGTTGGTCTTTACCGAGATCTCGCTGTAGGCGTTGCGGATTCAGGTAGTGAAACGTGGGCTGATGAAGGCAACCTAGTTCTAGATGCAAGTATCGGCGCGCCGCCAGATATTCTTGGTCCTCTAGGTCAAAACTGGGGTCTACCACCGCTAAACCCACAAGTGCTAGAAGCAACTGGTTACGATGCGTACATCAAGCTATTACGTGCCAACATGAAGCACTGTGGTGCGCTGCGTATTGACCACGTTCTTGGTCTACTTCGTCTATGGTGGATTCCAAAAGGCGAAAAGGCGACTGAAGGTGCTTACCTTTACTACCCAGTTGAAGACATGCTGGCAATCCTAGCACTTGAATCTCACCGTCATCAGTGTTCAGTTATCGGTGAAGACTTGGGTACCGTGCCAGATGAAATTGTCGATATCCTACGTGACGCAGGCGTTCACTCATACAAAGTGTTCTTCTTCGAAACATCAAAAGACGATGGCGGCTTCATTTCTCCGAAACATTACGCTGAACAGTCGATGTCGGCATTGTGTACACACGACATGCCAACCCTCCGTGGTTTCTGGCATTGCGATGACTTAAAGATGGGGCGTGAGATTGGTCTTTACCCAGACGAGCAACAATTAGAAGGTCTATTTGAGGATCGTTTGAAGTGTAAACAAGGCATTCTAGACAGTGTTCGTTGGCACGGTTACTTGCCAGAAGGTATTGGCCATGATGCTCAATACGTTCCAATGGACACGTACTTGAGTGAAGCGCTTCAATTGCACGTTGCTGCGGGTGATTCTGCATTACTGAGTGTTCAGCTTGAAGACTGGTTAGAGATGGATCAACCAGTTAACATTCCTGGCACGGTAGATGAGTATCCAAACTGGCGTCGTAAGTTGTCGATGAACCTTGATGAAATCTTTAGCCGTGAAGACGTAAACCGCATTTCGAAACGTCTCACTGAAGTGCGTGCGAAAGTAGGCAAATAATGAGTATTGAGTGATGTAGGAAATCGTGAATTTAATTGCGTAGAGGTACGAAAGTACAGCCTAGGTCACTCATTAAATCGGTACGATCCGTTAGGATGGAGTACCGTTATTATGCCCGCAACAATAGCGGGCATTTTTGTTTTTTGATGCCACTTTATTCATTGAATGGATAAAGTGAGCGGTTTTATATTTTTGTGAATTCGCAACGTTTGGCTGAGGAAATCCGATATTCAAAAACCACTAGGAGAATATCGGTGCTAGGGAGAAAGATTTGAAAACTAAGGTAAAGAAAAACCACAAACGCGCATACGAACTATTGGCTGAGGCGGCTTACTCAGACCCGTTTGCTACACTGGGGCCTTTTGCGAATGACGAAGAAGGTTCATTAAGAGTCTGGATGCCAGGTGCAGACAAAGTTGAACTGGTTGTCGAAGGCGAGCCACGTGTGGAATTAAAGCGCGATGGTGACAGCATTTTTGTCCTAGAAGAAGTGCGCGATTTGCACTTAACACACTACCAATTAGCGGTGAATTGGGATGGTGTTGAACAGCTTGTCGACGACCCTTACCAATATCACAATATTTATCAAGAATATGAGCACCTGCATACGCCAAAAGACATGTACCACTACATGGGCTCACATTTCGTGACGATGGAGCGAGATGGTAAAAATATCTCGGGCGTTCGATTCCTTGTTTACGCACCTCATGCATCCGCCATTAGCCTAGTTGGCAGTTTCAACCAGTGGGATGGCCGCCGTCATCCGATGCAACGCCTTGATTACGGCATTTGGGGCTTGTTCATTCCTGATTTGGAAGAGGGCGTACAATACAAATTTGAGCTCAAAGGACCAAATGGGGAAGGGCTTCCTCACAAACAAGACCCTTGGGGTTTCTTCTCAGAGCAATACCCGTCTTTCGCATCGATTACGTACGATCATAATCGTTACCAATGGCAAGACACCAAATGGCAAAACCGAACGGTCACGCAAAAACGTGATGAGGCTTTATCCTTCTACGAACTCCATGCTGGTTCTTGGAAGCGCAATGCGGACGGTGATTTCCTAAATTATCGTGAGCTGGCGACTGAGTTGGTTCCATACTTAGTCGACATGGGATATACCCACGTTGAACTCATGCCAGTGTCTGAACATCCGTTCTTTGGTTCTTGGGGTTATCAGCCAGTTGGCCTATTTGCCCCAACCAGTCGTTACGGCTCACCTGACGATTTCAAATTCTTCGTCGATGCGTGTCACCAAGCTGGCTTGGGCGTGGTACTGGATTGGGTGCCTGCTCACTTCCCGTCGGACGATCATGGCTTAGCGAACTTCGACGGTACGCCACTGTTCCACGATCCAGATCCTCGTCGTGGTTGGCACCAAGATTGGAACTCATACATTTACGATTTAGGTCGTGAACATGTTCGTCGCTTCCTTGTGTCTAACGCACTGTACTGGTTCGAGCAATTCCATATTGATGGTATTCGTGTTGATGCTGTCGCTTCAATGCTCTACCTAGACTACTCACGCAGCCACGATCAGTGGATCCCGAACGTCGACGGTGGTAATGAGAACTACGATGCGATCGCAACCTTGAAGTGGATGAACGAAGAGGTGTATAAGCACTTCCCGAATGCGATGACGATTGCAGAAGAATCGACCGCATTCCCGGGTGTGTCTGCTCCGACGTTTATGGGCGGTTTAGGCTTTGGCTTTAAGTGGAACATGGGCTGGATGCACGACAGTCTATCGTACATTCAAGAAGACCCTGTTCACCGCAAATACCATCACAATACCATCACATTCCCGCTTGTCTATGCACATAGTGAGAACTACGTATTGTCGCTATCTCATGATGAAGTGGTGTACGGCAAAGGTTCTATTCACAACAAGATGCCGGGTGATGAGTGGCAGCAAACTGCAAACCTACGTGCGTACTACGGCTACATGTATGCGCAGCCAGGTAAGAAACTCAACTTCATGGGCGCTGAGTTAGGCCAGACGGCTGAATGGAACCACGACGATCAGTTGCAATGGTTCTTACTTGAGTTTGGTCGCCACCAAGGTGTACAAGCGCTGATTCGTGACTTAAACCACTTATACCGAAACGAAGCGGCGATGCACGACCAAGATTGCGTGCCTGCTGGCTTTGAATGGCGTCTGCAAGATGAAGCTGATTCCAGCATTTTGGCGCACGAGCGTATTAGCCAAAAAGGCGAGCGTGTATTGGTGATCAGTAACTTCACACCAGTGCCGCATGAGCGTTTCCGTTTGGGTGTTCCAATGGAAGGCAAATATGAGCTTCTGTTGAATACTGATGATGTGAAATACGATGGCAGCGATTTTGAAGTGCTGGCCAGCGTAGAAACAGAAGAAGTAGAAAGCGAGTCGTTACCTCAGTCTCTTGAGCTGCGTTTACCGCCACTATCAACCGTATTCTACAAATTGGCAAAGTAAGCTGAGTTTACGCACATAACTCAAATAGCCAAAGAACCTGATAAACATCAAGCCCGCTTTACAATGTAAATCGGGCTTTTTTTGACTCTTTCAAAACTTTTACCCGTAAGGGCTCTCTATCACTAAATCCAGAACTTGAATATATCTATGCATCTGATGATTTAGTTTTTCAATTAAAGAGATCGTTGAGTGAGCGTTGTCACAATTCATTAACACTTCACCATGTGGTGACAACAACATGGTGCGATCTTTTTAAATTCCGTAATAAGAACATTAGAGGGAATGAATGTGAATATTACTTATCGGCAATTGAAGGCGTTTGTAGCGTTAGCAGATACTCAAAGCTACACATTGGCTGCAGAAAGAGTCCATTTAACTCAATCTGCATTGAGTCAGATGATCAGAAAGCTGTCTTTACAGATGTCTTGTGATTTAGTTGAAAACAAAAACCGAAAAGTAACATTAACGGAGGCCGGAGAGTCGTTTTATTTAGAAGCGAATATGATAGTTAACAGACTTGAAAAGTGGGAACAAGATAACCGTGCTCGGCAACAAGGGAAGCATGAAACACTCGTCATTTCTTCTTTGTATTCAATGTGTGCTTCTTTGGTGCCTAAAACGATCCAACACCTCAAAAAACATAACCCTCAGTTTGCCTTTAGATTAATTGAAGAACGAGTCGACGATATTCATGCTTCGGTTTTAGAAGGGCGAGCAGACGTAGGTTTAGGCACTCCGCCTAACAACTCTATGCTTAACTTTGAATTACTCTTTCGTGATCACTTGTGTTTCGCATGCAAGGTTGGGCATCCTTTAAGCGAATTGAAACAGATTAGTTGGGAAGAAGCTCACTCTCATGCTTCTATTGGTATCAGTCCGGGAAATAGCCTAAGAAGCCTCGCTGATCAGGCGTTTATAAGTGCTGGTTTGACATATGATCCAGAAGTTTGCGTGTCTCATACATCGACGTTGTTGGGCATGATAGAAAGTGGCTTGGGTTCTGCTATCTTATCTTCCACTATTGCGGCCTTGCACGCTAACGAACATCTGCGCTTCATTCCAATTGTACGTCCAGTACAGTATCGCTCTATCGGCATTATTACAAAAAAAGAAACTCATCATGAAATTATTGATGAGTTCATTTTAAGTTTGAAAAAAAGCGTTAATGCTTAGCTAAACGACTTTGTTTCCTACACAGGTCCAACTGGTAATCCGAGCAATGTGTAAATTAAAAATGCTGCTCCCCAAACTGTGAACAGAATACAGGCATAAGGGAGCATCATCGCCAAAAAGGTACCAAATTTCACATTGGAATTGTATTTAGCAATCAATGCTAAAACCATGGGAATATAAGGGTTTGTTGGTGAAATGATATTGGTTGTTGAATCTGCAATTCTATAAGCCATTTGTGTGTATTCTGGCGAAACATCAAGCAACATAAATAAGGGAATAAAAACAGGAGCCATAATTGCCCATTGAGCCGAACCACTAAAAACTATAAGGTTCATCAACCCTGCAAGAATCATAAACATTGCGAGCATCAATAACTTCGGCATTTGGACATTTGATAATAACTCGGCACCATTTACGGCAACAAATACCGCAAGGTTTGACCAATTAAACCAAGCAATAAACTGCGCAATAACAAAGACTAGAACAATATAGCCACCAACTCCGTTGAGGGAGCGTGCCATAAGCTCAGGCACATCATTTGGTTTTTGAATAACGCGTGCTTTTAATCCGTAGACGACGGCATTTAGAATAAAAAACGCCATAATGATAGGGATAATCCCAGATAAGAATGGCGACGGTACCAAACCCCCGGTTTCGTTTCTTAATGGTGAGTCACTAGGAAAGATTAATGCGATTATTACCGCTATAAATATAACAGAAGTTACTCCAGACCATTTCAAGGCATTAATTTCTTGTTCACTGATTTGATATGCCCTTGAATCTATTCCCTCACTTTCATTATATGCTTGTTTGCTGAATCTAGGTTCAATGTATTTATCAGTGATTAAAGTTCCTGTAACGACAAGTAACGGTACTGAAATTAACATAAAGTACCAGTTAGCAGCTGGGCTTATTTCTATAGGGTCAATAATGCTTGCGGCTTCAGTTGAAATTCCCGATAGTAATACGTCTGTTCCCGCTATGAAGATATTGGCAGTGAATCCTGCTGCGACAGCGACAAAACCGGCAGCAATTCCAACAACAGGGTTTCTGTTGGTAGCGGAAAAAATGATACCAGCTAGAGGAGGGACAAGAATGAAAGCTGCATCTGATGCTAAGTTACCAATAATACCAGTGATAAATATCGATGCTGTAACGAATTTTCGTGGTGCATTGAGTAAGGATTTTTTTATGGCTGAATCCGCTAATCCCACCTCCTGAACAAGGCCAACGGCAATCATCATGGACAGAACCAAACCCAGCGGCTTGAAGGCAATGAAGTTACCAATTGCTGAATTCAGCATATAAACTAACCCTTCACCACTTAGTAGGTTTTTAACTAAAACCTCATCTTGAGTTAGAGGATGGATAACGCTTCCTCCTAGCAGTGAAGTCAGCCAAGATAGAACCATCACCGAAAAGCAAAGGATAAGAAACATGTAAAACGGATGTGGTATTTTGTCGCCTACCTTTTCTATTTTTTCTATTAACCTTGTTTTGTTATGGACGCTATTTTGCTCGAGCATATGTGTCATATTCGTATCCTTTGACGGTAATAGTCCTTAAGCGTAATGTCTACGTAGTTAGATCAGCTCTGTTCAAGTAATGAAATGAAATAGGCGGCTCCAATCGGTAATATACGGTCATTAAAGTCGTATCGTTTGTGGTGTAAGCCAATCGTTTCATTTCCTTCATTTGTTCCATTTCCTATGAACCCATAACAACCGGGGACTTTCTGCAAGAAGAAAGAAAAATCTTCACTAGCGAGTAGTGGTTGGCATTCGCTATTGACTTTTTGTCTGCCGACTACAGAGATTGCAGCAGTGATCGCAGACTGAGTTTCTAGGCATGTATTGATAGTCGGTGGGTGTGATATTGGCCCAAGAGAAAAATGTGCTTCCATTTCAAACGCTGCTGCAATATTGGTTGTCAGTGTCTCCAATTGCTTAACGAGGCGATTACGAACATCATTGGATAATGTTCTAAACGTACCGCTCATGTTGGCAATATCTGCAATTGCGTTTGTTGTTTCTCCGCAGTGTAATTGAGTGACAGATACCACAACAGGATCGAAAGGACTTTGAGTCCTGGTAACTAACCCCTGTATTCCTTGATAAACATGGGTTGCGACGAGAAGAGGATCTTGAGTGTTTTGAGGTATACCCGCATGACCACTTTTCCCTTTTATTGAAATAAAAAGTCTATCAGAGCTAGCCATTATCGGACCGTTTTTAAAGGCGAAATGTCCTTCAGGGATTCCCGGCATGTTGTGTAATGAATAGCAAGCATCTAAAGGATACTTCTCTAAAAGACCATCGGTGAGCATTCTCTTGGCTCCTCCAACGCCTTCTTCTGCGGGTTGGAAAATAAGAACAGCTTTGCCTTTAAAGCTTCTATGAAGAGCAAGGTATTTTGCAGCATACAGTAGCATTGTGGTATGGCCATCGTGGCCGCAAGCATGCATTTTTCCTGAGTTACATGAGCGATGAGCAAAGTCGTTCTCTTCATGTATGGGGAGAGCGTCCATATCAGCTCTAAGTCCGATAGTTTTTCCTAGGCCTTTATTGCCTTGGATTGTAGCTACTACTCCAGTGGTACCAAAACTTGTGTCAATATTTTCAATACCAAACTCTTTTAGTTTTTCGACGACCAGTTTCTGAGTTCTGAATTCTTCAAATCCGAGTTCCGGATGTTTGTGAAGGCTATGGCGTACCTCTGTCATCTCCGGTAGCCAAGCCTCAAGATTATGTATCGTGTTCATTACAACCCCTTTTTAACATTCGTGAAACATTTAACAGTAAGAGAGATTGCGAGCCTAGTTTGATATGTAATAGGTTTATTAGATTCTGTAATGAGCGCGTTTGTTTGTTGATGTCACCTGAACATTCTTATGCGTATATTGGTGTTTTCGTTCTGAGTGATTTCTCAAAAAAGGTATATTTTTTCAAAAGACGACTTATGAAAGTTGCCACCTTTTTCATTTGAAAAGGTTTTAGAGGTTAGTTGCCGAGGTGAGGTAGCTTTTGTGCTATGTTTAACTTTCCTATTTGTTGAGCTTATTTAGATGCTGAGAAAAATCAAATCTTTACTGGTTAAATTGCTGTTGCTCCTTTTAGTGGTACCTGTAGTAATGGTTGGCATAGTGAAATACGTCGATCCACCAATTTGGGGGTGGAAGATCAGCCGCATGATTTCTCCTCCTGAGGGATTCCCTGAAGAGAGTCAGAATGAGTGGGTGCCTTTGAACGATATTTCTAAGCACATTCAATTGGCCGTGATCGCGACAGAAGATCAAACGTTCCCGACCCATTACGGTGTGGATTTCGATTCTTTATTTAAAGTGATTTCTCAAGCCGGAGAAAATGGCCCTTCGCGTGGTGCGAGCACGATTACTCAGCAAACTGCAAAGAACGTGTTTCTGTTTCCTTCCCACTCTTATGTGCGCAAAGTGTATGAGCTTTATTTTGCTCTGCTGATGGAAGCGATGTGGAGTAAAGAACGCATTCTCGAAGTGTATTTGAATGTGGTGGAATTTGGCCCGGGTATTTATGGCGCGGAAGCCGCTGCGCAAAACTACTTTGGTATTCCTGCTAAACAACTTTCAACACGCCAAGCAGCAAGGCTTGCAGTAGTGCTGCCAAATCCATATCGCATCAAAGTCTACCCTCAGACTTCATACACCATCAGCCGCGTCAATTGGGCGATGAGACAAATGCGCAACCTTGGTAGCGTTCAGCTTTAAACTCCCTTTTATCCTGCTCATAAATAGAACTACGCCCCAATAAAAGCAAAATGTGAAGCGTCACAAGCTTTAGGGCGTAGCCTTTCAGAATGATGTGCTCAGTTTTTCATCCATTTACTATTAGTGTGAATAAAACTACAACACGAATACTGCGCCTATGCGCAACCAATGGACTGAACGATGAAACTGAATCTGATTACGACTACCTTATTGCTTGCATCGGCAAGTGCCATCGCCGAGCCAAACATTACCATTTCTACCACGACCAACAGCCGTGACTTTCCTTTAAGTGCAGAGCAGCCTTTGATTGTGCCATTAACCAAAGATGGCTATACGCTCAAAATCACTGGCGTTGAAGGCGACTGTGTGGCGCCTGATGGTCAGAAGGTCAAATTCAACAAACCTATCGCGCTGAACTGTGGACAGCCAACAGAACTGCCGTTAAAAATCCGCTTTACCGGCGACTACTCTTTCGCTTTTGATGCGGAAGCGAAAACACTGCGTTTTAAGCGTGAACCAAAGAAATCTGCTAACACTGAGTTCAAACGCCCAATCCCACAAGTGCAATGTGAGGTTTACCAAGGCGGCGAAGTCACCATCGCGTTAGGTGACAGTTTCCCAGATGGCACCAAGTTGCGTGATGCTTACTCTGGGCAAATGGTCGAAGTAAAAGATCAGCAAGTATCGCTGACGCCAAGCAAAGATTCAGGCGGGTTGGTGCTACTAGAGTCAGTGAAGAAAACCAAAGAAGCAGTACCGTTTGATTATCGCAATGCCAACATTTACTTCGTGATGGTCGACCGTTTCAATAATGCCGATACGAGCAATGACAACAGCTATGGGCGCAAGAAAGACGGCAAAGAAGAGATTGGTACCTTCCACGGCGGTGACCTAAAAGGCGTGATTGAGAAACTGGATTACATTAAGAGCCTAGGAACAGATGCGATTTGGTTATCGCCAATCGTTGAGCAAGTACATGGTTTTGTGGGTGGTGGCGATAGCGGTTCATTCCCGTTTTACGCTTACCACGGCTACTGGACGCGTGACTTTACCAAGATTGATGAAAACTTCGGTAACGAAGCTGATCTTAAAAAGCTGGTGGAAGAGGCACACAAACGTGGCCTTAAAGTCTTGATGGACGCAGTAATCAACCACACCGGTTACTCAACGTTAGCCGATTTGCAATTTGACGGTATTGAGGTGTTAAAACCAAACGCTGATTTACCGAAGAAGTGGGGCGACTGGCAACCAAAAGCGGGTGAAAATTGGCATAGCTACCACCAGAATATTGATTACCAGAGTCCAAACTGGGCGAAATGGTGGGGTGGTGATTGGGTAAGAACAGGTTTGCCGGGCTACCCTGCTACAGGCAGCAGCGATATCACCATGTCATTGGCGGGTTTACCTGACTTTATCACTGAATCAGACAACGCCGTGAAGCCTGCACAATGGCTATTGGATAACCCAGGCACTCGCGTAGAAGCGCGTGACAATTACACCGTTTCCGATTACCTCATTGAGTGGCAAACTGATTGGGTGAAACGCTTTGGTATTGATGGTTACCGTGTCGATACGGTGAAGCACGTTGAAGGTGATGTGTGGAAGCGTTTAAAAGAAGAAGCGTCGAGCAGCCTTGAACAGTGGCGTAAAGAGAACGGTAAATTGGGTCAACCATTCTGGATGATGGGTGAAGTATGGGGACATACCGCTTATCGCAGCCCTTACTTTGACGATGGCTTTGACGCCTTGATTAACTTCGACATGCAGAAGAAGTTAGACAAAGGCGCGGCGTGTTTCAGCCAAATGGCAGACACCTACCAAAGTTACGCAGATACTATCGCCAATGAGAAAGACTTTAACCCTGTGAGTTACATGTCTTCTCACGATACGGAGTTATTCTTCTCTCGCTTCAAAGATTACGGCATGCAGCGTAACGCCGCGAATGCACTGCTTCTGAGCCCTGGTGCTGTTCAGGTTTACTATGGTGATGAAGTTGGTCGTAACATTGGCCCTTATGCGGACGATTTCCACCAAGGCACACGTTCTGACATGGTGTGGAAGCTATCGGATGAGAAGCAAGCGTTGCTAAAACATTGGCAAACACTTGGTCAGTTCCGTAAAGCGCACCCAGCGATTGGTGCGGGTCAGCATCAAGTGATTGAACAAGAAGGCGCGTACGTGTTCTCTCGCTCGCTTGGCAATGACAAAGTCGTTGTGGCGTTTGTTGGTCGTGAGAAATAAACGACACTACGGCATCAGCCCCTTCTCACTTGAATGTGGGAAGGGGCTGCGTGAGTGCTAACAGGTTTTTCTTCCTAGATAGTCGTATTTAAAACTCAATATCAGAGGTTTTGAAAGTAATCAGTCCAACAAGATAGTTGATGATGGATATGACACAAGCAATGCCAGCACAGCCGATTAAAGTCATCGCCAAATCACCAAACTCAGCGGCTCTGTGAAGGCCAAATCCGATGACCAGATAATAGAACAAGCCTAATAGTGCTCCTGCACTCCCTAAGTGATCGCGATAGTGAGTTAACGCGCCGCTTAAGAGGTTTGGAATCGCCAGTCCAAATGATAGGGAAACCAATACCACAGGAATGAAAAACCAAACTGACTCTTGCATGATGAATACACCAAATCCGCCAATCAAAAGTAGCCACGATGCAAACATCACAATCTTTTCGTGACTTAAATGCATGCGTATTAACTTCATATTGATGACAGAACCTAATACAGAACCCAGTGCGAGTATGAACCCTGTATTGCCGAAAAAATTAACGCTTGCGCCCAGTTTTTCAAACATAAATGGTGCGATGCTGTAATAAGAAAACAGCGCAATGTTAAACAACCCTACCATGAGTGTGATGTACCAGATGTGCGCATCGGTCAGCATCTTTATACCGACGGATAACAGGCTATCTTTTTTGGTGTGTGCTGGCTTTGTCTCCGGCAATTTGAACAACGACCAAACCAACAGTGCAATGATGAACACGACCATGGCGATGAAAACCCATTGGTATCCGCCGAATGATGTTAGCCAACTGCCAGCCAACATTCCGATCACAGGGCTAATGCCGATCGATGTTCCAACAATCGAAAAAACGTGGCTGAGCTCTTTACCATGATAGCCATCACGAATGATGGTTTGCGTGCAGACAGAACCAACCGCCGCTCCAAAAGCGCAGCAACCAAAACCGGTTAGCAGCAAGTTGAATGTTGGTGCGAGCATGGTAAAAATGGCTGCAATAATAAAGACGATAAGCCCTAGTATCGTTGATACTCTTCGACCTATGACGTCACACATTCTTCCCCAAAAAACCACACCAAACGCAAAAGCGACAAAGAAAATGGACATCGCTTGTGCGGCTTCATTGCTACTGACGCCAAACGTACTTTTCACGGAAGTCAGTGCAGGGCTGTACATTGTCTCGATGATCTGTGGAAACATTAAGAGCACAACAGCCAACGGAATGGACACTTTTTCTATTAATTTATTCATTGTTAAGTTCTCAAAAATACCTCTATTGCAGAGCGTCGTTTGAACATTTAGCTTGATGTTGAGTGAACGACATTCGATTACGTGTTTCACGTTTCTTGGTTTACGTGATGCAGCAAAGTATATCTGTGCCATGCTTTGGGGTTATAATGAGAATCAAACATAAAATATCGAAATAAGGACAGGTTGATTTCAATGGCATTACTTTCGAAAGGTGATCATTTTTGTGCTGATGAACACAATGGATTGGTCATTGGCGTCGCTGTCGAGGTATCGGATCATGATTCAGGTATTCATTTCCATGCGAAAGACCAGTTACTTTCATCACAACATGGTTGCATGACGATAACGCTTGAGGACGTCAAGTATGTGTTGCCACCCATGAGAGCAGCATGGATTCCTAAAGGGGTATCACACAACGCTCAGTCAACGAATGTGGCGCAATACCGTTCTCTCTATTTTGACCCGTCATTGACAGAGCGTTTGCCGCGGAAGATTCGAATTTTCGATGTGACGCCTCTGATGAGAATCTTGATCGAAAGGATGTCTTTCTGGCCATTTGATAAACCTGAAAGTGAACAGGTTAATACCCTGAATTTATTTATAGAAGAGCTTAACGATTCTGAAGATGTCTATTTACAATTGCCGTTACCTAAAGATTATCGATTACAGTCGTGGATCGCGAAAATCGATGATGAAGCGTTTACCGCGCCTTCTTTGGCTAAGTTAAGCCAATGGGTTGGGGCGAGTGAAAAGACGATAACGAGGATCTTTAATCGTGAGACGGGGATGCCGTACCAAAGTTGGCGTCAGCAATGGCGTCTGTTGGGGGCGATTGAGCTGTTATCCAGTGGCATGAGGCTATCGGATGTTGCGCATCGGTTGGAGTTTTCAAGTGACAGCGCATTCATTTACTTTTTCCGCCAAAAGACGGGGACCACGCCAATGAGTTACTTAAACAATGAGCCGAGTTTTGGTGGGAGCCAACTCAAATAGTCGTCCAATTGCTATTTAGCCTCGTTCTCTTATGATAAAGAAAAGCCCTTCCTTGACGACTCAGGGAAGGGCTTTGTTATTTTCGATTCTTACTTAGCTACTTCAATAGCTATCGGTATCAATCGCTATTTATTTCTTTAGCTCTTGGTCGATGACTTTCTCAAGCTCTTCGAAAGGTACATAACCTGGAATAACTTGGTCATTAATGATGATCGCTGGTGTGCCACGTAGACCTAGGCGAGTGAAGTACTCGTAGTTCTTATCCAACAGCGCTTTGGTCTCTTTGTCGTCAACAAGCTGTGCTTCGGTGCCTGTTTTCTTAGCGATTTTTTGCAGCGAACTTGCATCGTGTGGTCCCGGTTTTTTCACCAATAAGTCATGTACTTGCTTGTATTTGTCATGTTGGTTTTGCCATACGTTCAATGCGTAGCTTGCTGAGTTGTAACCGTTCTTCTCGTACTGTTCTTTGAACGATACCGTCATGTTCAGTACTTTTATTTGCGGGTATGCTTTCTCTACCTTCACCAACTCGCCTTCAAGACGCTTACAGAAAGGACAGCTGTAATCAGTCACATTGATGATAGTCAGTTCTGGATTCTCCGCCCCGAAATACGAGTGCTTGCCATCGTTCAAGTAAGTGCGCACTTCTTCAAGCGTAGAGCTGAATGATTTTTGGTAGGCGACGTACTCTTGTAAGTTTTGATGCAAAGAGTCGAGGACTTGCGGGTTCTCTTGCAGTATCTGCGTAATGTCATCCAGTTTCTCTTGAGTGGTTTTTTCTGCTGCTTGTGAAAACATTGGCACTACCGTAAGTGCTACCGTTAAAAGGGTACGTGTGAATTTCATGATCTTTCCTAAAACTATCGGTCTTCACTGTTTTGTTAGTGAAGTGGTTAAAAATAAAACAATTAATTTGGGGGCAATAGGCCCTAACAATCGGGTTTTATTCTCTAAACACACACAGTTTTAGGTGCACCCGAACTTTTTCGGGTATCGGTTCGGTATGATGACGGAAAGCGTTACGTTCACCACCACAGATAGAGAGTAAGATCAACGTAAACAGAAATAAGGGAACAATGAAGCTATCCAGATGGTTTTGTGAAACCTGAATCAACTTTTCAGATAGTTCACACTGTTTCGTTAGGCCTTTTTCGCTCTTTTGTTGTTGCGCAGTAGCGTGTTCAGCCGTGACTTGATCCGCTACGAGAGGGCAAGATTGATAGAGGCCCGCATTTTTACTTAAACAGATCACGATCACCCAAGCTACGAGGGCAAGTGTCCAGCGAGCGATGTTAGATTGTGATCGAAGCAAAAGGCAAATCCTAGGTGAAACTCTATATATGACCGCACAACCCTAAATTAAATTTCATTGGGCTTTTGTTAGTTTTTAGTCAGAAAACACCAAATAAGCAACAAAACATGAAGCACGTCGAAGGTGTGGTTAAATACAATTTTGCTCAAAAGTTAAACATACTTTGTTAAACGTTTGATTCGTACTGATGTTAGATAAATCTACCTTATCTTGGTCATAAATATTTATTATCTTTTAAATGTGATTCAAATCATAAAATAAAACTTCATAACTGAGTGAGATGATTGTTCGGCAAACGGATTGATTTTGATCATCTCTCTAGCACATTATTCAAGGGATCATCTATGTGTTCTGTTCCACATATATAGGTGAATTTATGACAAGCCCTGTTCATGCTGAACGCAAGGTAACGATTGGGTGTTACATCGCACTCGCGTTTGCGGTTGTGTTCTTCTCTGGTTTAATGCAATCCAACGAATGGTATGGTGTATTCGACTTTACCACTCTTAATGGCTCTTTCGGTAAAGTGGCTTACGGCGTAACGGAAGGTGCGGATGGCGCGGTACAAGCTGCGACTACCTCTTTCCGCGGTACTGGCGGTAGCGGTGCTCGTGACGGTTTCATTTTCGCACTTACTTTGATTCCAACCGTTATGTTCGCATTAGGTATGATCAACGTACTTGAGCACTACGGTGCACTTGAAGCTGCTCGTAAGCTTCTTACTCCTCTTCTACGTCCTCTTATGGGCATCCCTGGTAACTCTGGTTTGGCTCTGATTGCTTCTCTACAAAGTACCGATGCAGGTGCGGCAATGACGCGTCAGCTAAAAGATGAAGGTCACCTAACTAAGCGTGAAACGGACGTATTTACCATGTTCCAGTTCACTGCTGGTGCAACCATCGTGAACTTCTTCTCATCAGGTGCTGTGCTATTCACGCTGACGATGGCTGACGGCTCTCTAGCGGTAACGTCTTCAATTGGTTTAGCGGTTGTTGTGATGTTTGCATTCAAGATCGTTGGCGCGAACCTGTTCCGCATCTATCTGAACATGACTGAAGGTAAAGAAGATAAGCAAGACCAAAACAAATCTGAGAACCTAAAAGAGGAGACGGCATAATGGGTGACGTTAAAGCGAAAAAACCAATGGTGACGGATATCTTCGTCGAAGGTGCTAAGAAAGGTTGGGTGATTGCGACTACCTCTACGGTTCCTAACGTATTGATGGCATTCGTTATCATCAAAGCGCTGCAAATCACTGGCGCGCTGGATCTGATGGGTACTGTGTTCTCTCCAATCATGGCGGTGTTTGGTCTTCCTGGTGAAGCGGCAGCCGTTCTTATCGGCGCTTGGATGTCGATGGGCGGTGCAGTGGGTGTGGTTATCACGCTGTTTGACCAAGGTATCCTTAACGGCACGCACATTGCGATTCTAGCGCCTGCTATCTACCTTATGGGTTCTCAAGTTCAGTACATGGGTCGTATCATGGGCCCTATCGGTACTGAAGGTCGTTACATCCCAGTTATGATTGCAATCTCAGTATTGAACGCGTTTGGTGCAATGCTGGTGATGAATCTGTTTGTCTAGGAGTGAGTCATGCAATTCTCTCTAAATGAATATCTAGAAGAGCTACGTCCGCTAATCAATGTGGATTGTGGCACTTACACCACTGATGGTATCGAGTTCATCGCTTCTCAATTTGAAGAGAAGTACCAAGCGATGTCAGGTTGGAGCGTAAAACGCATCGACTGTGGCAGAGCCGGTGTTGGTCTTGAAGTTCGAAATAAGCCGGAAGCTGAGCAAATCGACGTGATGTTGATTGGTCACATGGATACCGTGTTCCCTGTGGGTACCGCTGAGCTTCGCCCAATGTCTCAAGATGCAGAGAAAGCCTACGGTCCGGGCGTCTCGGACATGAAATCTGGTTTACTGAACATCGTATACGCGATGCGCAACCTAGACCAAGCGGTGTTGGATAAGTTGTCTATCGTTATCTGCATGAACCCAGATGAAGAAACGGGATCTTTGGACTCTGTGGATTGGATTCAATCAGTAGCGAAAAACGCTAAGAATGTACTGGTTGCAGAAGCAGCACGTGCAGACGGTGGTTTAGTGAAAGCGCGTAAAGGCATGGCTCGCTACAAAATGACCTTTAATGGCGTTGCAGCTCACGCTGGTAACGAGCCAGAAAACGGTCGCAGCGCAATCACTGAGATGGCGAACTGGATCTTGGCAGTCAATGCAATGACCAACTTTGAATCTGGTACCACGTTGAACGTCGGTATTGTCTCTGGTGGTAACGGCGCGAACATCGTCCCTGAACATGCTGAAGCGATCGTGGATGTGCGTTTCTGGAGCAACGAAGAATACGATGATGTCGATAGCAAGCTAAACGGTATGCTGGAAACACCATTCGTTGATGGCGTGAGCATTGAGCTGGTTCGTGAAGCTTATAAGCCTTCAATGGTGCCAAGCCCACAAACGGAAAGCCTGATGATGCTAGTTGAAGAAGCGGCAAGTGAACTGGCGATCGACATCAACTGGAAAGAAGTCGGTGGTGGCTCTGATGCAAACAACACGGCGATTCTTGGTGTTCCAACTTTGGATGGTCTAGGACCTATCGGTGCAGGCTTCCACAGTGATCAAGAGTACTTGTTGCTTGAGTCTATCGAACCACGTATCAAAATGTTGATGCGTGTCCTAGAGAAGATTGCTCAATAAGGCATTCTGCTTCTAAAGCTTGCTTCCCAAAGCTGTTGGTTTCAAAACCATTTGGTTTCCAAGACTTTTTGTTTCCAACGCAATAATCCCCCGGACTTCGGTCTGGGGATTTTTTATCTAGCCATTTTGTTTCCTTTCTTCATTATCAATACTTGCCATTAATCCTACGTTCAGGTTCATCGTCTTAATATCTATGCCACAGTCATAAGTTTAGGAGGCACGATGACCACAAGCATGTCTGTAAATTCGGCGTCCGATGACGTCTTAGACCAAACGATGCAAGCACCAGATGAGAAAACCTTCTGGCGTAAAATGAAAAATTCCGTCAAGAAAGCAGGCGAAGAGATTGCTGTTATGGGCATCAAATCATGGCTCGCGATGGCAGATTCCAATACCTCTGTTCGCCACAAAGCTATCTTAGGTGGCGCATTAGCTTACTTCGTTCTCCCCACTGATATGGTGCCCGACGTACTAGCAGGCGTCGGCTTTACCGATGACATGGCAGCACTTACCCTAGCCGCGAACTCGGTCGGCAATGCCATTACCGACGAGCATGAAGAACAAGCGAGAGAAAAGCTGAGTTCGATGACGGAGTAGGGTTATGAACTATTCTTTAGATTCCAGACAAAACAAAAGCCCCGATGTTTCCATCGGGGCTTTCATTTAGACAGGATAATTTAGCTTGGAAGGAATTAAGCTTCCGCGCGTTTTAGATGTACTTCTTCTTCTTCGACTCCAGCTTTTGGATCGTTGAAGCGAGCTTCATCCAATGCGCCTTCCGATTTAGCAACAATGATAGTCACTGCACTGTCACCGGTGATGTTTACTGCGGTACGAATCATATCAAGTAGACGGTCAACACCCATGATAAGTGCAATACCTTCTAGCGGTAGACCTACTTGGTTCAATACCATTGCTAGCATTACTAGACCAACACCAGGAACACCTGCGGTACCGATCGACGCCAATGTTGCCGTCATGATAACCATTAGGTAGTCGCCCATAGTTAGGTCGATATTGAATGCCTGTGCGATGAACGCTGTCGCCACACCTTGCATGATCGCCGTACCATCCATGTTCACGGTTGCACCCAGCGGTACTGTGAACGATGATACGCGGTTCTCAACACCCATGCGGTGCTTAGCCGTTTCCATTGTCACTGGAATCGTCGCATTCGATGATGCTGTCGAGAAAGCAAACATGATCGCGTCTTCCATCTTACGTAGGAACGTAATTGGGTTTAGACCCGTGAAGCCTTTTAGCATCAAGCTGTAAGTTACAAGGCCGTGCAGCAATAACGTACCTGCTAGTACAACAAAGTATTCAGCAAGGTTGAAGATTGCGCTTAGACCAAGACCGGTAAACAGCTTCGCCATTAGGAAGAACACACCGTAAGGCGCTAGGTTCATCAAAATCGCAACCAATTTCATGATGACTTCATTCAGATCAGAGAAGAAAGCGGCAATACGCTCGCCTGGCTTACCCGCTGCACTGATCGCGATACCGAATAGTACGGCAAACACGATAACTTGCAGGGTTTTACCTTCTGCCATCGCGCTGATTGGGTTAGTCGGGAACATATCAATGATCACTTGACCCAAAGATGGCGCTTCTGCTGATTTGAATGAACTTGCTGCAGTTAGGTCTGCACCAGCGCCTGGCTGGAATAGCGTACCCATGGTTAAAGCAAGTGTGATTGCGATAGCGGTTGTTGCTACGTAGAAAGCAAGGGTTTTACCACCCATGCGACCCAATGTTGATAGGTCTTTTAGGGAGCTGGTACCACAAACTAGCGAAACAAATACTAGCGGTACGACAAGCATTTTTAAGCTGGCAACGAAGATCTGTCCACCAACTTCGAATAATCCATTAACAATGTATGCGTCGACAAATCCGTTGTCGGCGAAAAGTGTGCGAATTGCAAATCCTGTCAAGATACCCGCTACCATACCCAAAATTACGCGGCTGGTGAGCGACATCGGTTTCTTGGTATTCATGAGAACACTCCTTATAGTTATGCACCTTAAGTTCACTTCAAGGCGGCGAGCAGATTAGCAGTGGAGTGCGAAAATACGAAAGAATAATCGTCTGAATGGTTAATAGATGTGAAGTTAGTCACTCTAAAAAATAGAATTTTAACTAACCGGTAACGAATTGAATGGTTAAAAAGTTTTCAATTTAACAAATTTATCGAATATACAACCGATAGAAATGATTTCTTACATTCTCAGTTAGTAGAAAACAGTATGCATAAAAGTGAGGCTTTTGATGCTCAGTGCATAACTAAGCATCATTTATTCATCTTACTTCCAGGTTATTGCTTTAACGGTGGGCGAGTTTTTTCATCAACGCTTTGAGCGAAGTTCGACAATGCTTGGTAGTCGGCTGGAGACCAAGTGGAGCGTGACTTTAGCGCGCTAGGCAATGACGAAAATGCTTTTTCCTTGTCTTTTGCTATTAGTTCGACGCTCATCCACTGAGCGATGGGTTGTCGATCGGCAAAGTAAGCATCTAATGAAAGCTCATGGTTCGCACCGGAGTAATTGGGTGTTAATTGTAGCGCCATATGGTAGTCGCGGAATCTCACAACCCATTTATCTGGCAAGCGTTTTGAACTATCCCACCATACTCCGTCTAGTTGTTGAATCTTTGCTTTTGTCACGGATTTAGGTTGTGCTTGCAGATCCTTTAATGCTTGTTGGAAGGCGCTGTCCATGGCTTTTGAAAAACTTTTAGGTGTTAGGTCTGGGTTACTGAGCAGTACCTGTTTTGCTAGGTTTGCACCAAGCATATTCGAGTAAAGATCTTCAGAGGAAAACGCAGAGGCCAGTTCTTTAAAGCCACTCACCGACACCATGCCAAACCATTGAGCGATTTCATGCCATTGTGCGAGACGAAAAGCAGTCAGTGCTGCAGCTTGAGCGCTGCGTTCGATGTTTTCTTGCTCGCTGAGTTTGTTTTTATGCTCGTACCAACGAATACGTCGAACACGCAATTCTTCAGGCAGATCTAAGTGTGCTGCTCTGCCTAAATAGTGTCGATTTAACTGAAACAGATAGTAGGTGTAATCTGAGGTGTCCCGCACGTGTGCCGTATCAATAAAGCCGCCTAACTCGGTAAAAATCAGACCATTGGCTTCTTCATTTAATCCAAGCAGGCTGCCGGGTACAGACTCACTGCCGTCATTGTAGTGGTGAGTACCCACTTCGTTGCTAGACAATACATTTTCTAAGGAGAAGAAGGGTACTGGCACGCTTCCTAACTCAGCTTTGAGATCGACTCCGAATGCGCAACATGGCCTGACGCCCACGGGCGCTTTCAGTGCTTGTGCTTGGACGAACCCGCTACAAAGGCTAAGTAGTAATAGTGCTGCTTTCTTCAAACCATACTCCTAGAATGCTTCATTGATTTGGAAATAAAAACCGGTGCTGTCTTTACCTATACCAAGGTCGACACGGACATTAATGCGTGCTTTAAAGGCGAATCGATAGCCAACGCCGACGGTTGGTAGCCAGCTGCTGGCAAACAAATCGTGGTAGGTTGGCGCAATGTTACCTGCACCCAACCAACCAACCACACCGTGACGACCAGAAATGGTGTGGCGAATTTCTACTTGTGTCGAAAGCTGATGTTTGTCGCGATACTGCCCTTGGTAGTACCCGCGCATGCGTTGATCATCACCCAGTTGGGCGTAATCGAACCAAGGCGCGTCACCGAAAATAGATTGTGAATATACCTCCATCGCAACAATCGTCGTGTCAGACCATTGTTGGTAAAGGCGGTAGTTAGCAATAAGATTGTCGTAGTCTTCATCACTGCCCAGTGAATCTCTGTTCGCAACCCATTCGATATCGAGAAATTGCCCTTTCATGGGATTAGGTTCGAAATCGCGAGTATCGTATTCCATTCCGACTAATACGCCACTGCTGGTGGCGTCTGTGACTTCGGAAGGTAGGATGTCACCATCCACGCCATCAACTTTATTGAATGATTGCCATTGCCAGCCCAATTTCGCGTAGGTATTGGGTGCGACTTCTACTGCAATTTTGGGACTCAGTTGCAAGCGTTGTCCTTCGTACTGAACTTTGTTGCGATCATTCTCAGCTACTTGGCTGCCGATACCCCAATAGTATCCGGGAGTATGGCTGATCCACGCTTCACCAAGTAAGCGGACTTTGTCACTGTTTAGATAAGTGCGATTGTTCAAGCCCAAGCCATAAGAACCTGAGGTTGAACCGTAAGAAGTGACAGTGACGGTTGAATAAGGGTCGCCTTGTTGCCAGTCGTATGGTGTGTACAACCCAACGGCGGCTACGCCGATTCCGAAGCCTTGCTCTGGGTTGACGAATGGACCCGGTAATACACCCCAATCGATTAACTTCGATTCATCCACAGTTTCGCTCGAACCCAGCTTAGTTAGGATGTCATCCATCAAGCTGCTCTCATCTTGCTGCATAGCAAAAACATGTGGTGTGCAAAACAGTGCTGCAATTGCAAGGGAATAAGAAGCTTTCATCTTCTCTTTACCTTAGAAACGACGATCTATAGAGAAGAAGATGCTTTCACGATCACCAAAGCCGGCTTCACCTAAAAGGTACCAATCGTCATTGATTTGGTATTGCATGCCTGCGATGGTGTTCCATTCGGACTCCAAATGCTGTTTAACGTCGAAGCGACCAGAGAGGTTGATACCGGCTTGTTTCAACGTACCTGAAAGTTCTTGTTCTACGTTTTGGTACATCGCACCAACCCAAAGTCGAACTGGTACTCCATTTTTGTGGAAGTCGAAGCCAACACGAGGAGAGACGACGATCGCGTCAATTGCACCGTCGATCACATTGAGATTTGTTTGGGTGTAGCTTGCGTCAACAAGGGCAAATAGTTGGTCGTATCCGCCAGCAAGAACAAAACCACCACCGTAGGTGTACCCTTCGAGGTCTAGGCGGAATGGAAATTCACCAATTTTTTGGCCAAGGACACTGACTTTTACGTTGGTCTCTGAATAGCCATCCAGTGTACCCACCAACCCATACACATTTAGGAATGGAAGCAGCCAAACATCACCGCGCAACGTCACCACATCGCTGGCTTGTTTTCCTGCGCCAGCTTCCATGTTGAGCATTTTCTCTAAGCCATGCAGTCCGCTTAGAGCAATAGAATCGACATTGATGCCTTGTTCCATACTCATATAGCTTAGGTTTAAGCCAAAGGGTTTTGGTAAGTCATAGCCAAGTGCTTCTGCTTTATCTTTCCAGATTGGCAGTGAGATCGAGTCAGCATTCGCCACGCCAGTGAATAGACAGGAAGCGGCAACAAGCAAGGAGCGTAATTTCATAAGTAACTTCATTAAACGTGACGATCACAACAACACCAGGGGTCTTGTAATAAGGGCATCGACTCTGGAGTTTGCGTCACGGAAAAATCACAGCTTCATCAGAAGGACGAAGCGCCACAGCGTGAGTTAAGAGTGATTATTGTTTGGTATTTTCGTGGAATCTTAACGTCGGCGAGCGCATCTTACTCCTAAAATTAAGAAAGTAAACTTCAAAGTATACTTTTGATTGTTGTGCGCTATACTCTGCATCCACTTACATGAGGTTGGTGAATCTAGGACCATGAAACTTTCAGAAAAGAAACGCTTAGCGCTGATTGAAGCAGCTCAACAAGAGTTCATTGAACACGGTTATAGCAGTGCGAATATGGACAGAGTGTGTGAGCGAGCAGCAACATCAAAGCGAACCTTATATCGCCATTTTGAAAGTAAGGATGTGTTGTTTATTGAGTCGATCCAATCGGTGCTTGAAACACAAAGAGCGCGTTTGCAACTCACATACAGGCAAGATGTGGATATAGAATCTCAGCTTCGTGACTATTTGTATTCTAAGCTGGATTCTATGTACGAAGACTTTGGTTTGCCTTTGGCTAAAATGGTGATCAGTGAGTTTATGCGTACACCGGATTTAGCCGAAAACTACCTTCATCAACTTCAACGTCAAGATGAACTTCTCCAAGCTTGGTTTGCTGAGGCGATAGCAGACGGAAAATTCAAACCTCTTGATCCTGCAATGATGAGTAACATGCTGATGTGTTTGCTCAAGGGCAACTTTTTGTGGCCACAACTGGTGGCGAATCAAGCTGTACCAAATGAAGAACAGCGCAAGGAAACCGTTGAATCAATCCTGACGCTGTTTTTCAATGGTTATTGTTGTTAACTCTTATCTCTAATTTGTGGTTAAGCGACGCAATGTAGGCAGTTGCTCGTGATCCCATGTCCAGAAGTCTTGCCTTTGATTGCGGATGCCTCCAACCCAGTAACTTTGTGTGGCTCGGCATTTACCATTCAAGCATGCTTGACCTTGTTTACTTAAACTAACTTGATGTTCCCACCAGTTTTTCTCGAGTTCACTTATCGTAAACAGCGGTTCTTCGTATTGGGAGAGTGGTAATAGCAAAGCGTAAAACATCACATCACCCAAGGTTGGTAGTGGTTCCTTGGTGAGGTACTGCTGAAACCAATCTTTGACCGTAATTGGGACGCTGTGCTTAGCTAATGTTTCCAATGCCAATCTTTGCGTGAGGCTCAACCCTGAACTTGAATGAGGCAATTCTTGAAGGTGCCGTTTTAATACAGTTTTGATGTTTGGCAAGCAATCTAACTCGTGATGTTTGATTAAATTCAAAAGTGAATCCGGCGTGGGGGATGTTAACGCGTGCCAACACCGGGCGGTTTGACTTAATAGTCTTGCAGAGACAGGTTTTCGGTGTTGCCAGCAAGAGCGAATGGCTTCTGCGGGCAGTTGCCCAAACCCAATAAAGCGCTCGGTTCCCGGAAACTGATTGAATTCGATGATCTCAATGATTTTGCCTTCGGTTTCCTCTAGCAGAGAGAGCCCTCGAAGTAGCATGAATTGATCGTAGGCATCATGTTCAACCCAAAAAACGATACGTTCATACTGCACGTCGAGCAGGGTATGGATATTGTCTTGCTCAAACTGCGCTACCTCTTGCACCGAGTCTTTTCTCCCCATAACAGGCAGCAATCGGTCCACAACGTATTGTGCTCTTAGGGCAAGAAACGTGTTGTCATCATCGGGAATTGGACCAATACACAACGGATCAATCATGGGCAAGAAGTCACCTTCGAAACCGCATGTCTTTAGTTGCTGCTGAATGTCATGACCGCAGCGTACATGCAGCGTTGTCAACTCGGCATCGAGTGGCTTTTCTTGATTATCAATGGCACGTTTATGGAATTCGAGCTTTTCCACGTGCGCTTTTAACTTGCTCCAACTAGGTAAACCAAGCTCTCTTGCTAAGGCGTGTTGCACATCCGAAAGTTTGACTGATTCTGGCGTGAGCTTTTCTGGCTGAGTATGAAACTGCTTAACCAGCTTTAAGGTATCTTCATTATTTTGGCGGATCGCTTTCAAGCGTTTTTTTGCCACGGATTTTTGCTGGTTTAGATTAATTGAGAAGCTGTTGTGAGATTGCATTTTTCACCTTTCTTATTCTTCCACACTCGCCTTAACAGAAGCTATAAAGAAGGTAAAAACAAATTGTTCCTGCTAATGAGAGCAGGGAAGTTGAATTGCCATGAACTGAGTTCTTTCCGCGAGTGTTGGGCGCTTTAGGCTTGAGCACCCTGATATTAGGTGCTCAAGCTTTGTCATGCAATACGTTGCGAGAGAATGGTGTCACAAAATAAAAGATTGGAGTCAAGAGGGTTAAGCTCGGTATTCGGCGCTTTTTAGCAAAGCTTGGTATAGCGCAAGGGCAGCGGGGCCACTTTTCGCACCTTTAGGTAATGTAAGGTGCAAAGCCACTTGATACTGATTGGAGTGTTCTAATTCTAATACTTTGATTTTGTTGTTCTGACGATATTCGACCAGATGTTGAGGTAACCGACAAAACCCGACACTTTGTTCTACGGCTCTGAAAGCGTGGTCAAAATTATCGACAGTAATTCGCTGGCGCGCTCTCAGCCAACCCACATTTTGCTTCGCTTTATCAGAGTCTCCTAGATCACGCACTACAATCTGGCTGGTGGTCGCAAAGTCTGCCAGTGACACTTGTGGTTTTCGCGCAAGCGGATGATGTGCCGAAATCACTGGTACCATCGTGATCGTACCGAACGCTTCTGCTGGGTAGTTAGTAATGGGAAGGTTGATGATCGCGATGTCTGCTAATTCATTCACTACCATGTCTGTGGTTTTACTCAGAGAGGTTTCTACTACTTGAACTGAAGTTGTGTTGTTTTGTGTGAGAAATTCGCTAAGTGGAGTATAGAGCCAACTTGGATCGCACAGGTGATCGATAGCTACCGTAATTTGCGACTCTACACCGCTATTTAGTTGTTCACTGATCATTTCAAGTTCACGAGCCTGCTCAAGCATTGACTGCGCACGACGTAGCATCGTCTTGCCGTGTTCGGTTAACCCCGCCTTACGACCTTTTACTTCTATTAGCTTGATACCAAGCTGGTCTTCGAGTTTTTTCACCGAATAGATAAGCGTGGTATGGCTTTTATTGAGCGTTACTGCGGCTGACTGAATGCTTCCCGCCTGTTCAATTGCTTGTAGTGTTTGCCACTGCTCTAAGGTTGTTTTGAGTCTCATCGGTCAGTTTTTTCCACAGTTAATGGCAAAATTATGAACTTTTTTGTCAGTTTTATAAAGGCAATAATCTTTTCATCGAAAGCGAGTCAATAATAAGAGGAGACTCAAGATGGCGAAATTACTGCAAGTTGATTTTGAATTTCATGGCCCATTTGGTGAAGAGATGTCGAATGCTCTGATCGATTTAGCGAAATCAATTAACCAAGAGCCGGGCATGATTTGGAAAATCTGGACGGAAAGCGAAAAAGACAAACTCGGTGGTGGTATCTATCTTTTTGAAGATGAAGCCACGGCGCAAGCTTATCTCGAAATGCACACTGCTCGTTTGAAACAGATGGGTGTAGAAGAAGTAAGAGGCCAGATATTTGATATCAATACGCCGCTGAGCATCATCAACCAAGGCCCAATCGGAGAGTAACATTATGACTAACCGCACTTTTCTAACCGTTCATGGTGTCATATATACGGTATTTGCGTTTGCGCTGTTTTTTGTTCCGACCATGATGTGGCCGATGTATGGCGTACAAATTAACGACCAGTACGCGCTGTTTTTATCGCAGCACACGTCGATCTTTTTAGGTGGGATTGCTGCGGTCAGTTTGATGCTACGTGATGTGGAACCTAGTAACACAGCCAAGCAACTGTTCAAAGCGCTGTTGGTCACGAATCTATTAGGCGTGGTGATCACCACTTACGCAGGCATTACAGGTGTGTTTGTTGGCTTTGGTTGGAGTGACCCTGCTTTCTTCTTATTACTGAGTGCGCTCACTTTTATTCAATGGAAGAAACAATCGTAGAACAAACCATATCAAGAAAGCCCCGCGATGCGCGCGGGGCTTGCTTTTTTAATGAGGCATAAACTCGCCACCATCTTTCATTATCTTTTTCGCAATACGGTTCATGACACGGATGAAGACGCGCCGAGCCAAACCATATTTAACGTTCGTTACCGCGATACGACATAAGTTGTCTTTCTCATCAAAACCATAAAACACCTTCGCTCCACACTTATCGAGATAAATTGCAGCAACATTGTTGGCTTTTGTTTCATCTGGTTGAATGAGTGCTACGGGGGAGCTCTGTTTGACCGCATTTTTCCATAGCGATTTTTTTGATTGAGTCTCGGTTATGGTGTTTGTACTGCCAACGAAAAGCACTCGGCTTTTCACGCGCTGTTCCATAAAAGCGTAGGTTGGATTTGAAGCATAGAACCACTGTGTCGGCTCGGCAGGAGTGACGTGGATTTCAGCGATTTCCAATTGGTTGTCTTTTGTATGACAGTGAACGGGCATCGGCTTTTCTGGCAACTTACAACCAAAGATCATTCCGTACGGCTTCGTTTTCGCATCCACAAAATCGAGGAGCCCCTGATTAAGGCTGATCGAACCAATATGAGAGCTTTCAAATGGTGCTTTTTGTTGAGCTTCTTCCAGTAGCGCCATTTGCCTAGGGCTATCATCGACGACATGGAACACTTTGTCCGCAAGCAAGTCGCCATTTGGATGATAAATTCGATATCGATAGACGCCGGTAGAGTTAGAACTTTTTTCGCCTAGGTTCCAAGTCAAACAGTTGGAGTGATTCAGCTGAATCGAAGACTCATATTCATGTGAGTAACCTCCAATTGAAGCTCTGTATGGGTGATCGATGCGAACTGTTAGGGCGACTTCAGGTTCATAACCGTCCTTGTCGTCATCATCTTCTGGGAAATAGCCGATACGAAGTCCAAAACAACGTTGATCTTCCGCACGAACTAGGGTGGTTTGTTTTATTAATTCGCTTGGGTCATCATCTTCTGGAATATGGTAAATGCCCCAATCGAGCAACTCAAAAGGAGAAAGCGCAGCATGACGATATTTTCCAGCTTGTATATCGGCAACAAGCTGTTGGACTTTCAACGATGGGTGCTGCGCATATTCACTGATGAGTGTTGTGAACTCTGGGAGGTTAGCGACCAACTCAATCAGCTTAAGTAGTTGGCTTATCTCCAACTGATCTGTATAGCGCTTTAGATCGGTTTGTTTGGCAAACCAAGGCATCGCATTGACCCAATGCTGCTTAATTGCATACTTGAGTAAGACGATCAGTTGCGCATCACGTTCATACAGTTGTTGAAATAATTCAGGTAGAGAAAGCTCTCGTTCATTCTCAAGCTGCTTCAACCCAAGACTTGGTTTGATTGCAAGTAGGTTCAACAGATTATCTTGTATATGTGGTGAGGCTTTCCAATACAGTTCATCAATACCAGGAATACCGTAACTGGTATCAAAATCACTGATGAAGTTAGTTTTTAGTGTATCCAGTAATTTTTGTAACTGCTCTGAGTTTAGCGATGTCGTTTGGGCGATCTGAGCAGTGATCCACTCTACTGTCTCGGATTGCTCTGTGGTGATGGTGTAACCATTAGGGTTACGACGTCCCATTTGTTCACTTACGGTGTAGCGAAGAGAGTCTAAGAGCGCTTCATCATAGTAACTGGTTTTGATATTTGGTCTTCGTTGCTCCAGCAGCTCGAAGAAGCGCAGCTCAGCATCCGGACGGAGTTGTTTTAGTGCTGATCGAACGCATTGTTTGCTTTGTTCTGTTTGTTGCTGCGCTTCGAACTGATCGAAATACATGTCCATCAAACTGATTTCATCATCGTCCCTACGATCGATTTGAGACAATAGTAATTCCAAGCGCCCAGTCAGTTTATCGATCTCTGAATGGTATTCTAAGTCATCGACAAATGAGTGTGATTGATCGCTTAACTCTCCATAACGATCGCAATAAAAATAAGACAGCATGCGAGTGACTTTCGCCGGAGCTGATGTCAACCAGAGTAAAAGTAAGCGATGGCAATAGATTTGCTCAGGAGTATTTTGTAGTGAGCCCCAAACATGAGCGGCGACTAATAGCTTTTGGGCTTTGTCGTCAAAGTCACGCAGAAACTCATAGTAAGGCTGATTTTTGTTGATTTGTCTGCTGTCACTGAGCTGTTCGATATTTCCTTTAAAAGATTTTAGCGTGACATCGAAATCATCGCTTTCATTGCTTAGAAATGCATCGACGATCTTCCAATCTTGTTTTGCTTGGGACTCCTCTTCCTCTGTGAGAGGAACGTATCGCCAACGTTTCTCGGCAGTCTCAATACAATGGAATCGACTGTTTTCACTCAAGGTGAGAAGAAGCTCTGACTTTAGGCTTGAGGCAAGTTTGTCCTCAAATGCTTCTGTCGCCCTGTCGTTGATACCGTGCTTTTTATCGTGGTAAAGCATGCCAGCACAGAAGGCCAGTTGACTGGCTAAGCTAAACTCGTCATCAAACGCGTCAGCCAATTGTTCGAGAAGATCAGTTGCCTCTTCACGATGTTTGTTCAATAACTCATGGGCAAGCTGGGTCTCTTTCTGGCGAATATTGTCTCGGTATGCACCACATTCTTTGACATAGTTTAGAAACTGCGCCTTCCAATCACCGTTATAGCGTTGGGTGAAATCCTCATCACTTATGAGCTCAAAGTCGTGGACAAGCCCATGAGCCACATCGGCATGAAAAGACGCTTTGTTGTTCCAACAATGTAATACGTCAAACAAGCGTAAGATCTTTTGATTGTTTTCCGCTATCGCTGCGTCATCCAAGTCTTCATTGTGCCAATCGTGTAGGATGTCACCGGCAATGGTCATCATCTCTTCGTGATAAGAGTCATAGCGGCCGAGGTAATATTCGAATTTCTCGGAGATATCGAAGTTACCTTTTCTCGCAGCGATTTGAATGTTACACGGTTCAATCACATCTAGGACTTGTGCATCTTCCCCACTCTCGATGTAATGCCAAATTGTTTTCCCTTCATTAAAACCTTCGGTAATGAATGACTTCCATTGCGCAATACCAGTGCCTCGATAGTAGTAGTGATCACGGTAGTAGTCGTCTTCATTTTCGATGACTTTGGGTGGAACAATTGGACGACCCAGATATGCTTCGATCTCACTGGTAAGTGCCATCGCTGCTTGTTCTGCTGATGAGTCAATAAAGTTGCTCATCATCACCGCGTGGTAATCTACTTCATGATCATCGATATCAATGCCATGAATGGGCGACATGATGGAATAGATGAATCGGTCTACTGGGCGTTCAACATAGTAGCGAGAGTCATCTGTATATTGTAGGTAGCCTTGTTCAGCAAAGCGTTGCTTCATTAAAGATCGAAATACCTCGAACTCGTGTGGCTTTTCACGGAAGATCTTAAGTAATCCAGTGACCTGGCTACGAGTCGTTAGGTCGCTTGCACTCTCATGTTTAGAATCATCAAACATGTATCCTCGAGCAGCACTGTTATCACAGTAGCAAAATGCTTTCAGTGTATCGTGGGTATAACCCAAATGGTTTGTCAGAACTCCCAATGCAAACTCACCGTGGGGAGCGTGTTCACTGTCCCAATATGGGATGGTGTAACCGCCAAGATAAAAAGCCAAGCGAGGGAAGGTGAGCCCTACAATCAAAAGTGGTAACAACCCAAATACTTGCTCTTCAGATACCCACATCTCACTAGAGTCATTAAATTGTCTAGCGAGGTGGCAAATCAATTTAGCCGTTTCCTCTAATTCAGACTCTAGTGCTTGATGTTGACATGCTCGAAGAAAAAACGCGCCTTCACTGGTTAAATAGGTGCTGTTTAATAACTGAGTTGGTTGAATATCACTTATGTACGAGTAGCCAACGTAAGCAAACACTTTTTGAGCAATTTTATTTTCAACCAATGAACCAATTTGATCGTCACTCCCGCTATTTACTTGGAAGCGAACATGACAATGATAGTTATCAAAGGCATTTTCTTGCAGGAGGGCTTCTCGATAGTGTCTTAGGGCTTGGCGTAAAGATTCGAGAGATTGAGGGTCGTATTCCACGACCAGAGATTGGGTATCTAAAGCAACTGACATAATACTTGCACTACAACTGTTTACATAAGAGTTGTGAGAATAAGTAGAGCTGATATTTATGTCACTGAAAAGATGGAGATATTTATAAAGAGGACAGCTTTGATTGCTCAGATTGTGATAACCATTGAAAAAAGCCCCGCAATAGCAGCAGGGCAGGTTCTTACTTGGTTGGATCACTCGCTCTTGTAGGTGTAATTGTAATACCCATAACCGTATGAGCTTGCGGCTTTTTTCTCAATGGC
Organism: Vibrio jasicida CAIM 1864 = LMG 25398; assembly: GCF_000400365.1. Taxonomy (GTDB): domain Bacteria; phylum Pseudomonadota; class Gammaproteobacteria; order Enterobacterales; family Vibrionaceae; genus Vibrio; species Vibrio jasicida. The sequence goes on from NZ_BAOG01000090.1 coordinate 100,032, forward strand.
GTTAAGGATTACACCTTTAACTTCTACGCCAGATTGTTCAAATCGACTACGAGCGACTTCAAGTTCTTTTGATGTCGTTTGGTCAAATCGTGCAACCATCAGAGTGGTGCCTGCAATCGCACCAACGATACTTGGGTCAGTCACTGCTAATACTGGCGGTGTATCGATGATAACTAGGTCATACTCTTGCGACGCTTTTTCTACAAACTCAACAAATCGTGGGTGCATCAAAAGCTCAGAAGGGTTTGGTGGTACTTGACCACGAGTAATAACGTCCAAGTTCTCAACTTTAGTCTGTTTGATCACAGTCTCTTGACCAATCTTGCCGCTTAAGAAATCAGAAAGACCGTTATCAGCCGTCAGACCAAAACATTGCTGCAAGTAACCTTTACGCATGTCCGCATCGACCAGCAGAACTTTTTGACCTGTCTTAGCTGCTACTGCTGCAAAGTTTGTCGATACGAATGTTTTACCAATTGAAGGCGCAGGACCCGAGATCATCAGTACGTTGTTTTTCGCTTCCATCATCGCAAAATGAAGGCTAGTACGAAGTCCACGTAATGCTTCAATCGAAAGATCTGCTGGGTTTTCTTCTGCTAGTAACAGTAGGTCCTTGTTACCCTTGCGCTTAAGCTTGTTAGCGACTTCCAGTTGTTGTACGGACTTAGGAACGCTGGCATAAACAGAGATACCTGTTTGTTCTATCTCATCTGGAGAGGTTACACCACGGTGGAAAGCTGTTCTCACAAGGACAAAAGCAACGGCCACCATTCCGCCTAATAGTGTTGCTAAAACAACAATAAGAGGTTTTTTAGGCTTCACTGGAATAGCGTAAGACTGTGCACTATCAATAATACGTACGTTACCAACGGTACCCGCTTTAATAATGTTCAGCTCTTGAACTTTGTTTAGAAGCTGGATGTAGATCTGTTGGTTCACTTCGACATCACGTGTCATACGTAGGACTTCACGCTGCGTTTTTGGTAGTTTTTGAACTTGTCGGTTCAAACGAGCTTTTTCTTGCAGTAACGTCTGGCGCTTATCCAGTAGCGATTTGTATGCTGGGTGATCCTGAGTGAACTTCTGGCTGATTTCACTTTCTTTGAATGTCAGCTCGTTCAGTTGCGCTTCAAGTGCGACCATCACTTTGAGTGTTGATTGTGCTTCAAGGTTTAAGTCGATCGATTCGTTTTCTTGTCTAAAGCGATTCAGTACATCTTCTGAGCCATTCAGCTTATCTTTGATTTCAGGTAAGTGATCTTTGAGGAAGTTTAAACTTTGTTCGGCTTCTGCTGAGTTTCTTCTCACATTCTGCAGGAAATAGTTTTGAACAACATCGTTCAAGATTTGTTGGTTACGCTCAGGGTATTCCCCTTCAATACTCAACGAGACAATACCAGTCTTAGCGCCTCGCTCAGAAATTGATAGTTGTGAAGCGAGCCTGTTGATCGCGTCAAGCTTGCTAATTTTACTGATTGAAAAACTGTCTTCGTTTTGTGCAACCAACTCACGAACTTTGATGTGGTAGCCATTCATTTCAATCGTCTGACCAACGATACCAGATAGTACGACTTGATCTTCAATCATAAGATCAAAGGTCCCCTTTTCTGCATCTGTCACCAGTAACTCATGTTTTAAAGTTCGTGCGGTACGCGGAATCTCGAAAGTAGAGACAGAAATGTAATCTTGAGTGCCATTGATGCGAGCCAGACCTTTACCAATGAACGCTAGGTAGTTTGGGGTGGTTATGGTCGTTAAATTAAACTTATCGACGGTATCGCCAAGGATCATGCGAGATTTAATGATTTCAATCTCTGTAGTTGCTGAGGATTCGGCAGCGAAAAGATCCCCCATGTCGCCAACCATCGCAGATATGCCGCCAGAGCTTTTTTGTTCGATCTGAATCAACGCATCAGCTTTGTAGATTGGTGTAGATAGCAATGCAACAGCAATGCCTAATGTTGCAAAGAGAAGCGTAATACCAATGATGAACCATTTAGCATCGATTAATATGCCAAACAGTTTGCCTAAATCGATTTCATCATCAGTTGGTGCAGATGAACTTATAGTTTGGTTAGCCATTGTTTTTTTATTTCGCCAAGTAATCTGAAGTTATAGTTTTTTTACCCAAGCATGGGCGGATTGTTCAATTAGAGAAAACGCATGATCAAAGGCCTCTCTGCTTTGTCTGAACGGATCAGGAATGCTGGCTGCGTTCATCCAATGTCCAAATAACATAGTTTTGCCTCTGGCTTCTGGAACGATCTTAGTCAGCGCATCAATATGACCTTGCTCCATCACTAAGATTAGATCTTGCTTCGCACACAGCTGCGCAGTCAGTTGTTGCGCTTGGTGATTCTCGAGTGAAAACCCTTTTTCTGAGGCAATCAGCGTTGCGGTCTCATCCGCTGGTTTCCCAGTTAGGCGGCTTTTCTCAACGGCAATACCTGCTGAAGAAATGGTTTTATTCGGAAGAAGCTGTTGAAGCACTCGTTCTCCTGTCGGAGAGCGACAAATGTTACCTACACACACAACAAGAATGTTTGAAAACATGATTTATTCCTTATCAATAACTTTCCGACAGGGCTTGCCTGTTCTAGACAAGCCCTGTCAATAATGCTTGAGCTACGGCCAATTTCTTACACGAAGCACACCTTCTGTAAGCTCATTGAAGCCTGAAATCGTTGGTACTAGTTGTGCTATAACACGATTCCAACGACTGACTGGTGCCGCAGTGACATACACGATGTCATAAGGCTTTAGGTCAAATTCAGTACCAATTACTAACGCGGCTGCGTCAGATATATCGAGTTGGTAAATATCGCCTAATGCTTGATTGTCTTGTGCTTTTCTAATAACGAACACACCAGTCGCATCTGCAGAAAGTTGATTGATACCACCAACATTGCTTAGAGCTTCGGTCAAGCTCATACCTGCGCGATCCATTTTCAATAGCTTGGGATCGTTAACTTCCCCCATGACGAACACTTTTTGAGTGTCATTTCTTGGTACATGCACGATGTCGCCAGGTTGAAGTAATCGGTTTTCAGTAAGGTCTCCTTCTTGCATTAATGCATAGAGAGAAATGTTCTCGACTTTGCCTTGTCGTGTGAGTGTGACGTTACGCCAGTCTGCGTCTTGACCTAAGCCACCAGAACGATTCACGGCATCTAGCAGAGTCAAAGGGATGTTGGTGATCGCTTGTTGCCCTGGCTTATTAACTTCACCGGTTATATAAGATTTCTTGGAACGGAATGCGGCAACACTGACATCTACTTGAGGGCTTTCGATGTATTTCGCCAATTTTTTGGAGATGTCTTTTCGAATTTGTCGGACGTTTTTACCCGCGACTTTTACAATACCTATGTATGGGTAAAAGATGGTGCCGTCTGCATGTACCCAGTTACCTGCTTCTGCAGAGCTGCGATAAGAACCAGCAGGAATAGTAAGCTCAGGGTGATCCCAAATAGTGATATTCAGAATATCGCCAGGACCGACTTCATACTCGTAAGCCGCGAGTTGATGGTCAAGCGTTGGGTTCGCTTTGGTTTCGACATCCGAGTTTTTTAACTGCGAGACTTTATCAAGAGTCAGTTGAAATATATTGAAATCTGCAGCTGTGTTGGTGCTGCCGTCCTCAACGATACGCTTACCACTCGTGGATAAGTGACTGCCCGGTACTGTACATCCGGTAAGAAGTACAGAGGAAAGGAGTAAACTGCCTAGCTTTTTATAATTGGAGTTCATGCTTTTATTCATCTGACGTATAGAGTTAGTTGCTAACAGCAACATTATATTTCCAGAAAACAACAACACGTTATATGGCACGATAATTAATTGTAATTTATAGAATGCTCAATAGGAAACGGGTTGCATCCGGCGAGCGCACTCTAAAGAATTTCGTTTGTCGGGGCAATAGACGATAAATTGATAAAATGCTAGTGATATATAGCTATTTTTTATATTTATGGGGTCTGAGTGGGGATTATTTGATGAAGAGCTTTATTAATTGGCTCTAATTTTTGGTATTGGCTCACAAATTGCGTATTTTTCGTAAAATTCAATTAGTTATAAATGCGGTATATCTAAAGATAAAATTTATTTATTTTGTTGTGTATTGTGATTTAGATCTTATTTTTTCTTCTCAGTCAATATGGATTTGTTATGGCTTTGACAAAAATAAAACCGAAGATGGTCAGACTTTGATGCTGATGCCATGTGTGGAAATTGCATGAATGGTTTCTTGTGAAATAGACCTCATCCGAGGCCTTTTTTGATCTATCGGTTAATTAAACGAACTTTTTCATTATCGCTTAGCCAATCCCTTACTATTTAGATAAGGCAAGATGTGCGGGCGAGACTCTCCAGACAGCTTTCCGGCTGTTTCTTGTGACCATGCGCTCTGCTTTTGATTGCTTGTGCGGCTCGCGTAGTAATCTTGCATGGTTTGATCGTAAGCTTGTACATCGTCTACGTTCAGCGTTTGGTATTGGTTTTCGTGGACAATAACGTTAACGGGCAAGCGTGGTTTTACTTCTGGGTTTTGAGCAGGGTGGCCCAAACACATACCAAACAGGATAGCGGCGTTGTTAGGTAAACCGAGTAGCTCATCGACTTGCGCAGCACTATTTCTTAAGCCACCAATGTATACGCCACCTAACCCCATAGACTCCGCAGCTAACAAACAGTTTTGCGCCATGATGCCGGAATCCACAGCACCAATTAGGGTCAGTTCAGTAAAGTCAGCTTGAACGTCAGGATTGATGGTTGTGTGACGCTGGTAATCAATGCAAAACACCAAAAATTCTGCAGCACTTTCAACGTAAGCCTGATTGCCAGCGTATTGTGCTAGCAGTTTGCGCTTTTCTGCGTCTGTTACTCGAATGATAGAGACCACTTGCAGCATGCTAGAAGAAGAGGCGGCTAATCCGGATTGGAGAATCGTTTGTAGTTGTTCACTTGCAATAGGCTCAGAGGTGAACTTACGAATAGAGCGATGACCGAGAATGGTTTCAATCGTACTGTTCATGATCAATCAACTTCCTTAGTTTGTTCTTAGTATTGGCTGAATCTTCACCATAACGCTATTTATATTGAGCGTAAACCAGGATGCGCTTCAAACTGTGGCGACGAGCAAAAGGTGAGGCGCTTAGAAAGTGCAGTGAACATAAAGTGACGTTATTTGTAAAGTTGGGTATATAATGATTTTTAATAATCAATAACTTACCAAATGTAGAAAACATGAAAGAACTGATACTTCATACTGTCACTGTATTCATGGGCTTTTTTGCCATCATGAACCCAATCGCCAATATACCTATCTTCTTAAGCTTGACCGCGGATGAAGACAAGCAAACCGTGCGCTCAATTGCGTTTCGTTCTGTATTTATCGCCTTTGTTATCGTTGCAGTGTTCGCTATTGCTGGCAAAGTCATCTTCGACCTATTTGGTATTACCCTTTACGCACTGCGCATTACTGGCGGTATCTTAGTATTCCTCATTGGCTTCCACATGTTGCAAGGGGAATCGACACACAAGAAGACCAAGGAGAAGGCTTATTCACCGGAGCAAGAACAAGCCGCGTTGAGCATTGCCGTTTCACCATTAGCAATGCCGATATTGGCGGGGCCAGGAACACTTGCGACGGCGATGAACTTTGCAACAACGGGTGGAATCACCGAAACCATCATTACCATTGCTTCATTCGCAGTCCTTTGCGTGATGACTTATGTCCTGTTTTTGTTTGGTGACAAGTTAGTGAAAGCTGTTGGTCCAAGCGCACTGAATGTGATCACCAAAATGATGGGATTGATCCTTGCGGTGATTGGCACACAGATGTTTATTGAAGGTGCTGCCGAAGCGTATAAAACCGTCTTTGCGTAATCTCTGATTGAACGACTAAAAATCCACATCAACGCTTTGGTTGATGTGGATTTTTTGATCCTAAGTTTCCACTTAAAATGCAAGAAACACATAGACTTCGCCTATCTCAATAATAAGAATAACCGATTGTTGCTGTAGCACGAATTTCAGTAATCTTTTTAACGTCTTTATTGGGGGGAAACATGGCAACAAAAGCAATCGTAGTCGAAGGTGGCGCAATGCGTGGCGTCTTTGCTAGCGGCGTATTAGATGCATTCTTAGAGCAAGACTACAAACCATTTGATTTTGCGATTGGCGTATCAGCCGGGGCTTCAAACTTGATCGGTTATCTAACTGATTACCCGCACCGTAGCATCAACGTCATCACTAAATTAGCAACCAGCAAACGCTTTTTCGATCCTACCCGCTTTTTGAAAGGTGGGGATTTGATCGACGTGAAATGGTTGTTTGAAGAGTCAAATCGTTTGTACCCAGTCGATGAAGCGAAATTGTTTGAAGGCATTCCTTTCTTAGCGGCAACGACGAACATCAATACAGGTAAAGCGGATTACTACCGAGTGAATCGTCATAACTTCCACAATGCGATGGAAGCAACAACCGCTCTGCCTATTGCTTACAAACATACTCCGTGTTTCTCCGGCGGTTGTTATACCGATGGTGGTGTGGCTGATTCCATTCCTGTACGAGAAGCTTACCGTCGTGGTGCTCGTGATATCACGGTTGTTCTTTCACATCCTTTGGCTTATGAGAAAAAGCCAGTGAAGACGCCTTGGTTAATGAAGAAGTTGTTCGCTGAACATCCTCAAATGGCAGAGGCGATGCTTCATCGCTCAGAGAACTACAATGAGTCGCTTGAGTTTATTCGCAATCCTCCCAAAGGAACGCGTGTTCGCGTGGTTGCTCCGCCAGATGAATTCAACGTTCAGCGATTGTCTATGCGTCAATCTGTCTTGCTCGAAGGCTATGAAATGGGGTTGGAAGCAGGACGCGCTCACCTTACCAACCGAGCAGGTGAACACGGCTTAGACAGAGAAAACTGCCATTTTTGTATTTAATTCTTGAGTATGAGGAGTTAGTCCAAATCGACTTCAAGCGCTCCCCAAGAGGACGGTTCTCCCTCTCTTGTTAAGGGGAACAGACGAGAGTCAGGTTTGGCATAACTTAACCGATGTAGACGCTGAGTCACGTGGTAGCTGTCGAGCCCCGAAATGGTCACCAAGTCGAGCAGTTCCAAATCGAGATAACCGTCTGGCATGATCGCTCTTTCCGGTGCGTGCACCATTAACACTTCACCGATCAGCATCTCTGTTTGATTGCTCTCAATCTTGATGTGCTCTCTCAAAGCTAGGCCCATCTTGAGGTTACTTTCAAGGACAAAAGGCGCAGGAAACGCATCATCGTAATAAGGTGTCAGGCCTACGGCTTCAAACTCTGAGATATGCTTTGGGTAGCGCGCGGAGGTTTGATGGGCTTTTTGCACAAAGTCGACGCCGATAGCGTTGATGGTGAAATGCTTGGTATCGAGGATGTTTTCTAGCGTGTGACGGCGACTTTTGCGTGGACGAACGATAAAGCCAAAGAGAGGTGGATGCGAGCCCAAATGAACCACCGAGCTCACCACAGCAAGGTTCTCTTGCCCCTGCCTGTCCCTTGTGCCGATGAGGTTAGCGCTTTTGTATCCCGCTAGAGAGTTAATTAATCGGGTGCGTTGGCGTTGCTCCATCGCTTGAATGTCGTGCTTCGAGAGTTTGATGTTTTCCATATCCTTGAAAGGGGCGGGTGAGCCCGCCCTCCTTGTTGATTTTATTTCGGCATGATGACTTCATCAATTACGTGAATCACGCCGTTCTTTGCTTTAACGTCGGTAGCAATCACGGTAGCGTTGTTGATCATCACTTTATCGCCCATGGTTTTGATCATCACGTCTTGTCCTTGGACTGTCGTCGCTTTGTCCATTTTCACTACGTCTGCGGCCATTACTTTGCCCGGAACCACATGGTAGGTAAGAATCGCGACCAGCTTGTCTTTATTATCTGGCATCAGCAACATATCAACCGTACCATCTGGAAGCTTAGCAAATGCTTCGTCAGTCGGTGCAAACACCGTGAATGGGCCTTCACCTTTCAGTGTATCCACTAAGCCTGCGGCTTTGACTGCTGCCACCAAGGTGTTGAAAGAGCCATTTGCAACAGCCACATCAACGATGTCTTCTTTCATCATTCCGTGTTCGTGGGCTTTTGCTGGCAGTAAAAATGAAAAGGTGGCAAACAAAACCGTGGTCGTAACCAAAATACGTTTCAACATTGTGCATTCCTTTAGTTGTTTGGGGACCGCTCTCTCCCTGATAAAAGTCCCTGTTTGTACGCGCGCTTCTTTCTAGACGATCAACTGGCTTTCTTTTTGTTCGAAGGCCGAACGTGTTGTGCCAAAATTCTCGCGCCCTCTACTTTCACTTCTGTGCGTTTGCGCCATGCCCACAATCGCTCTCTTGCTGCTTTTGCGCTTGCCTCTACATTTACGACGGGCGCGAGATATCGGGAATCGGGATCCAGTTGGTACATGACGGTTTCCATTGCGGTCATTTTCCATGGTTCAAACAACAAGGGCGTGGGAACCATTGCAAGTTCTGGAATCCATTTATGAATGAACTCACCGTCAGCATCGTGCTCTTGTGCTTGTTTTGTCGGATTGTAGATGCGAATCGTATTGGTGCCAGTCACACTTGCTTGCATCTGAAATTGTGGGTAATGGATTCCCGGTTCAAAGTCGAGGAACAACTGAGCTAAGTGGGTCACGCCATCGCGCCAATCCATGTTCATATGATGCGTTAAAAAGCTCACTAACATCGCACGCATGCGAAAGTTGATGTATCCGGTGTGATGAAGACAACGCATACACGCATCGATGAGCGGTATCCCGGTTGTGCCTGACTTCCAAGCGTCCAAGAGTGCCTCATCTCTTACGCTTGCTTGCTGTAATAAAGGTTCATAAGCTCTATTGACACAACGAAACTCCATTTCGCATTCGGATTCAAACTTCTGCATAAAGTGAAAATGCCAATGCAACCTCGAAGACAGAGCTATTAAGCTGCGACGAAACCCAGTCACTTGCCAATGTTGCAACAGGTATTGGTACACTTCTCGAAGCGATATATTGCCCCATGCGAGATAGGGAGAGAGGCGAGTGCATGCGGTTCGAGATGCTGTCGGGCTAGAAATACTTCGATAATAATCGCGTCCTCGGCGTTGAAAAAAGTCTTCCATGGTTTGCCAAGCGAGCGAACCTCCGCCCGTTTGCATGCCTTTTATTTTTTCTAACCAAGAAGGTGGGGGCGTAAACGAAAAACCAAGTGCGTCAACATCGAGGGTAACAAGAGAAGCACTTTCAAGGTCGATAGCTTTAATCTCAGCTCGCATAACCGTATCCCAATGCTTATCCCAGCCGAGTCGGTCTTTTGCTCCTCGAATGACTGCGCCATGTTCAAATTCGCGCCACGGAATCCCTTGTGCTTGAAGCCATGCTGATACTTGTTTATCTCGTTCAAACGTACAATGCAGTCCGATTTCTTGATGGGAGAAAATAGCATTGATGTTGAACTGGTTTTGAATCGCGCTGAGGCAATCTATTACGCTACCCGACATTACGGATACTCGATGACCAAGAGCCGAGAGTGTTTCGTCCATGTCTTGGAGCGATTGCCATATAAAACGCCAGTGACGAGCAGAGTAATGTGGGTCATCCAGTAACACGGGTTCGACAATGTAAAGCAGCACAGTTGGATGTTCTGAAGATAAAGCGTGTTGTAAAGGCGTATGATCGGTTAGGCGTAAATCGCGTTTTAGCCACACTAAGTTGATTGTTTGCATTGTGCCCCTCGCTTGTTTTTTCGATTTCTACGTATTTGCGGGGCATATTTCTCACTCAGTGATCGATTTTATTGATGTTGACGTAGAGGCACGGAGCAAGGAGGTGCTTTATGTCTATGCCACTCAGTAAATTGGAAAAATTCTTCTATATCGACAAGCTTGTTATCCACTCTCTCGATCTCGCTCTGTATCAAGTATCCGTCTTAGTCGATGGAGAGGAACACTTTGTTACCGACGATAAAGGCAAATTTTTAAGAGCGCATTCGATACTGGAGTTGCAAAAGCAATGTCGTCACTTGAAAGCGAAAAAGCAGGTGCTTCGCCAACAAAGTGCCTATGACGAAATGGTTGGGCAGTCATCCAAAGATGGTACTAATGAATTAGAAGTGCCTCTGCGTGATAACCAGCTTTACTGACTGAGAAATAACCAAAAATTGAACTCGACACCATGTGATGCTTGCTAGACTGACACAAAGCATCACACGGAATCGGCTATGCAGTATTACCCAACTCAAGACATTATCTCTGAGCAGCGGTTCGGCTTTGGGCCCCTTTATCAACACAGCTCGCCAAGTTTAGAAAAGCAACTAAGCAGTAAGACTTATTGGCATGAGGCAGTAACCAATTTGCCGAGTACAAACGAAGTGCTGTTGGAACTGAGAAAGCTCAATGACACCAAACGAGAGCTCAAACAATCCCCAACCAAAAAGCGTGAAGTGCAAAAGCAAATCGGTGCGTTCTTTCGTGAGCAATATTTGCGACAAGTCGAGGCTCGCAACCAACAGACTTTGCACACTCCGTGTGGATTTCAGGAACGCTTGATTCAATTTTGGAGCAACCATTTTGCCATATCGGCAGACACACGAAAGGTGCGTCCGATTGTGGCTAGCGTTGAAAATGAAGTGATTCGAGAACACTGGAATGGCAACTTTGTTGAGATGCTCTTAGCGGTGAGTCAGCACCCAACCATGCTGATGTTTCTGGATAACAACTTGTCGGTAGGACCGAACTCCAAACAAGGACTGAAACAGGGTAAAGGGCTCAATGAAAACCTCGCGCGAGAAATCATGGAGCTGCATACGCTTGGTGTCGATAGCCAATATACACAACAAGACGTAATTGAGCTGGCAAAAGCCATTACTGGCTGGAGTGTTGGATTCAAAGCACCAAAAGTTGGTTTTCAGTTTAATGCAAGAAACCATGAGCCAGGCTCGATAACTTTGCTTGGCAAGCGCTATTCTCAACAAGGTATTGAACAAGGACGAGCGTGTTTGAGAGATCTTGCGCTTCATCCTGATACCGCAAAACATATTGCACGAAAGTTGGTGCAGCATTTCCTAGGAACCTCCGGTGAAGCCTTGGTTGAACCGCTCAGCCAAGCTTATTTGAAAGGCAAAGGGGATTTGCTTCCGGTTTATCGAGTGTTGATTCAAAACGCTTTGAGCCAATCGGCAGAGGTGGTGCGCTTTCGTACTTCTCAGGAGTGGTTATTTGCGGTTTTGCGCAGTGCTGATGTCCGTTTTCCTGAATCTAATGACATGCAAATGAGCAAGTCGGGGAATAAATTACTCGGTGCGCAAAGAAGCTTAGGGCAGCCTCCTTTTATGGCGGGTTCTCCTGCTGGTTGGCCAGACAAAGACGCGGATTACAACAGTCCATCGGCGCTAACTCAGCGGTGGCAGTTAGCGAATCGAATCGCTCGACTGGCGGTGAAAAGTGCCAAGTCCCAAGGTGTGAAACCACAAGCTTTTGTTGAGCAAATTAGCCAACAGCTTTACGGCAATGCGTTAGACGAACACACAAGGTTGGTGATGAACAAAGCCCCATCGGCAGAGATGAAGCTTTCTCTACTTTGGCTTAGTCCACAATTTCAGTATCGATGAGGTGAGTGATGACAATAGATAAACAAACGAACTTAACATCGACTCGTCGACAATTTTTAAAATCCGCTTTAGCCGTGGGCGCAACAAGCTTGTTGCCTAATGCAGTCTTTGCTCAATCAAGCTCTCCAAATATCTTTGTTTGGATTACGTTGCGGGGTGCGATGGATGGATTAAACGTTGTGGTTCCTTATGCTGATAAGCAGTATTTAGCTCTCCGTCCGACGATTGGTTTAGCAACAGAAAAACTGAATAAACTCGACGATTTTTATGGTTTGCATCCGGCGATGAAAACCAGCTTCGAGTGGTATCAAAATAAGCAGATGGCGATGATTCATGCTTGTGCCACCGCGTATCGTGAGCGCTCTCATTTTGATGGGCAAAAGGTGTTAGAAAACGGTACAGACAATCCGTTACATCGTGATGGATGGTTAAACCGATTGCTGCAACTGGATGCCAAGTCGAAAGGTTTGGCGATCGATTCAGGGTTACCTTTGATTGTTCAAGGAGAGAAGGCGGTCAGCAGTTGGTATCCAAACAATCTGCAAGCGCGAGACAGCCAAGTGGAGCTGCTAGAGGCTTTGTTTCAAAGTGATGAGAAGCTTGCGAGTAATTTTGAAGAAGCGCTGAAGATTGAAATGATGTCGAATCGTAATCGTCCCGGTAAGCAGTTTCCTGTCTTGGCGTCTCAAGCGGGAACTTTTCTCTCTGCTGAAGGTGGCCCTAACATCGCGGTATTGGAACTGGGCGGATGGGATACTCATGCAGGCCAAGGCGCAGAAACAGGAAGGCTCGCCAATCAATTGCGTAAATTGGATAACGGTCTTGCCAACCTAAAGAAAGCGTTAGGGGATAACTGGTCGAAAACCGTCGTGATGGCGGCAAGTGAATTTGGACGCACTGCAGCGGAAAACGGAACCAAAGGTACCGATCATGGAACAGCAAACGCCATGTTTATTGCTGGTGGAGCCATCGAAGGTGGCAAGGTATTGGGAGAATTTCCAGGGCTTGCCCAAACTGAGCTTTATCAAGGGAGAGACTTAGCCCCTGCTAATGATATGAGGGCGGTGATCAAAGCCGTTCTACAGCAACACATGAGCATAGAATCGAGTGCGCTAGAAAGCGTATTTCCTGACAGCGTCTCAGATAAAGCTTACGCAGGCCTTATCCGTTCATCTTAGTTTTTACCTTACAACGATAACAAAAACGCCCCGTCTCCAAGCCAGAAGCGGGGCGTTTATATTTAATGTGTTTGAATTTTACGCTTGCTTACGTTGCGCGTCTTTCTTCGCCAGTTTTTCTGCGCGTCGCTGCTCACGCTGTTTGGCACTTTCACCACCAACGTGTTGTTCGCCACGAACCGCTGCTAACGACACTTGCTTTTCACGCTCGCGGAAGCGTTCTACTTGCTCTTCACTGTGTTTACCAAAACATTTCGGGCAGCTTACGCCTTGCTCAAATTGCTCTGATTGTTTGTCTTCTTCCGTGATTGGCAGTCGGCAAGCATTACACAAGTCGTAATCTGCTTTTTCCAGCTGGTGGTTCACCGCAACGCGACCGTCGAATACGTAGCAGTCGCCTTCCCACAAGCTTTCTTCTTCTGGTACTTCTTCAAGGTATTTCAGAATACCGCCTTCTAGGTGGTAAACCTCATCAAAACCCTGCTCTTTCATGTAAGCAGTCGACTTTTCACAGCGAATACCACCAGTACAGAACATCGCGACTTTTTTGTGTTTCTCTGGATCCATGTTTTGTTTTACATAGTCAGGAAATTCGCGAAAAGTGTCAGTATTTGGATTAACAGCACCTTTAAATGTTCCGATCTCAATTTCATAGTCATTACGAGTATCAACCACAAATACTTCTGGATCAGTAATCAGATCGTTCCAATCTTGCGGCTTCACGTAAGTACCAACCACATGGCGAGGATCGATGCCTTCAACGCCCAATGTCACGATCTCTTTCTTTAGCTTTACTTTGGTGCGGTTAAACGGCTGAGTATCTGAGTACGACTCTTTGTAAACAATACCAGTAAGGCAAGGCTCGGCATTTAGCCATGCAAGCAGTGTATTAATACCTTCGCGTTTCGCTGCAACCGTACCGTTAATACCTTCACTCGCCAGTAGCAACGTTCCATGTACACCGTGGGCTTCCATTAGGGCAAGCAATGGCTCGCGTAACTCTTGGTAGTTTTCCAGTTCCACAAACTTATACAGGGCGCAGACAACATACTGACTCATGATTATTCCTTACTTTAAAAGGTCGATGGTTCGACGACTCGATACCTAACAATTTTAGCGGCTCGGAGTATACCTGAGTAATTTAGTCGGAAATACGGACAAACTATGCGGATATTTTCAGTCATATTGACAAGGCGATTTTTTCGACAAATCTTGGCGCGTAGCATTGGAAATTAATGGGTATGAAAATTTGAACTAGATCACATTTGTTGTTCTTTTCTAGAAATGAACTAAGTTAATGAAAATTAAATCTTTGTGGAAAACTTCATCACTTTATCAGGTTTGCGGTGCTTGTCTCTAATTGCAGTTCCTGTCGAGCTTGATGTCGGTGTCAATATGTTTCCTTACCCTCTCCATCTTCAGTTCTAACTTTTAAAAAACTCACTTGTAATGATAACTATTATCATCTAGATCTATTACGTACATATGGTGCTCAATATTAAAACTACACACAAGATATAGATTATGGACGTTATAAAACGAGATGGACGGAAAGAAAAAGCCAGTCTAGATAAGGTGACTCGAAGAGCCGAAGCGCTGGCTGATGGACTAAAAGTTGAACCTATTGCAGTTGCACAACGCGTGGTAAGCGGTTTGTACGACGGCATTAAGGTGACGGAAATCGATGTATTCCTCGCTGAAACGGCAGCAAGCCTTGCGACGGAACACCCTGATTATGCCAAGCTTGCGGCTCGCGTGATGGTGAGTTCTCTGCAAAAAGAAACCAGCGGATACGCAACTGCAACACGTGAGCTCTCTGAAATCGGTATTCTTTCCGATGCTTACGTCGACTTTGTTGCCAAGAATCAGTTTGCGCTCGAAGAGATGATTGACTACAAACGCGACTATCAGTTTGATTATTTCGGCTACAAAACTCTCGAGCGTTCCTACCTATTGAAAGTAAAAGGTGTGGTGGTTGAACGACCACAAGATATGTTCATGCGCGTGGCAGTCGCTGTCGCAGGTGACGATCTTGAAGAAATTCGAGAGCTATACGATTTGCTCAGCCTTGGTTACTACACTCATGCTACGCCAACGCTGTTTAATGCTGGCTGTAAGATGCAGCAACTATCTTCGTGTTTCCTATTGGCGATGCAAGAAGACTCCATCAACGGCATTTACGACACCCTCAAAGATTGTGCACTGATTTCTAAATCGGCGGGCGGCATTGGGCTACACATCCACAATATTCGTGCGACTGGGGCGCCAATTATTGGCACTAACGGTGTGTCGAATGGCATCGTGCCAATGCTCAAAGTCTTCAATGAAACGGCTCGCTATGTGGACCAAGGTGGCGGTAAGCGCAAGGGCTCGTTTGCGGTTTATCTGGAACCTTGGCATGCGGATATCGAATCCTTCCTCGATTTACGTAAAAACCACGGTAAAGAAGAGTTCCGCGCACGTGATTTGTTCCTCGCTCTATGGGTGCCAGACTTGTTCATGGAACGTGTCGAAAACGACGCAGAATGGACTCTGTTTAGCCCACACAATACCAAAGGTTTGTCTGATTTATACGGTGCTGAATTTACTCAGAAGTACCAAGAATACGAGCGTATGGGCTTGGGCGTAAAGACCATCAAAGCCCGCCAATTGATGACGCAAATCATTGAGTCGCAAGCCGAGACGGGAACACCGTACATGCTCTACAAAGATGCGTGTAATGAAAAGTCGAATCAGAAAAACCTCGGCACCATTAAGTCGAGTAACTTGTGCGCAGAGATCATGGAAGTCTCGACGCCAGATGAAACGGCGGCTTGTAATTTGGCGTCTATGGCACTGCCTAAGTTCGTTACAGACGCGGGGTTTGATTTCGACAAACTTCACCAAGTCACCAAAGTCGCGATTAAGAACCTCGACCGCGTTATCGATGTGAACTATCACCCAACCGATAAGATTGAAAAATCGAACCACGCGCATCGTCCTGTTGGTTTGGGTATCCAAGGTTTGGCGGATGTGTTCTTTAAAATGCACCTTCCATTCGATAGCGAAGAAGCATTACAGCTTAACCGTGACATCGCAGAAACCATGTATCACGCCTCCCTTGAAGCGTCTTGTGAAATCGCGGCGCAAAAAGGCGCGTATTCCAGTTATGACGGCTCACCAATCAGTCATGGTCAGTTCCAATTTGATCTGTGGGATGAACAACCAAGCAGCCGCTGGGATTGGTCACAGCTAAAGCGCCAAATCTCAGAGCATGGTGTGCGCAACTCGCTACTGATTGCTCAAATGCCAACGGCGTCGACAGCGCAAATTTTAGGTAACAACGAAGCGTTTGAAGCACAAACCAGCAATATCTATAAACGCCAAACATTGTCGGGTGAGTTCATCATCATCAACAAACACCTGGTCAGCGATCTGGAACCGCGCGGACTTTGGACGAGCAAAATCCGTGACGCCATTATTCTCAATAACGGTTCAGTACAAGGCATTGATGCCATTCCAGACGATCTTCAATCCGTGTATCGCACCGTGTGGGAAATCTCTCAGAAAGTGATCATTGATATGTCGGCAGCTCGTGCCCCATTTGTTTGTCAATCGCAGAGCCTCAACTTATGGCTCGCATCACCAACGTTCGCCCAAATCAATGCGATGCACTTCTACGCGTGGAAACGTGGTCTGAAAACCGGCATGTACTACTTGCGCTCTAAGCCATCAACGAATGCGGTGAAAGTCACCGTTGGTCAGCAAAGCGAAGATGAAGATTGCCTAAACTGCGGCGCATAAACCTATCTCGTCAATTAAAAAGATTCACATCAACCGAAAGTAAGGAAACGGTATGATTGTTAAAAACAAATTTAGCTTATTCCCCATTCAATACGAAGAGATTTGGCAAGCGTACAAAACTCACGAAGCGGCTTTCTGGACCACAGAAGAACTCGATTTTGCTCAAGATCTTGCTGATCTTGCCAAGCTGACCGAAGGCGAAAAGCACTTCATTCGACATGTGTTGGCGTTCTTTGCTCAGAGCGAAGGGATGATTAACGAGAACTTATTGACTCGATTTTATGGCGAAATTGAAATCGCAGAAGCGCGCTGCTTCCTTGCTTTGCAGGCATTTAATGAGGTCATTCACGCAGAGACTTACGCACTGCAACTCGAAACTTACATTCCCGATGTTGAAGAGCGTGAGCGCTTGTTCAATGCGATTGAAAACGTCCCGACTGTAAAGCGTAAGGCGGAGTGGGTAATGAAGTGGATCTCTTCCGATAAACCATTGGCCATGCGTTTGATCGCCTTTGGTCTTGTGGAAGGCTTGTTCTTCGCTGGCAGCTTCTGTGCCATTTACTACTTCCGTAAACGTGGTTTGCTGGCAGGTTTGGCGGCAAGCAATGACTTAATCGCTCGTGATGAAGGGTTGCACTTTAGCTTTTCTGCGCTGCTATTCAAAACCTTGGGGCAGGGCAAAGTGACACAACAAGAGTTTGAAGAGATTTGCCGTGAAGCGGTTTCAATTGAGAAGGAGTTTGTAACGGAAGCCTTACCAGTGGACTTGATTGGTATGAATGCTGAACTGATGTGCCAATACATTGAGCACACTGCTGATGTTATCGCTGGTTTGTTTGGTTTCAACCCGATCTTCGGTGCGGAAAACCCATTTGATTACATGCGCTTATTGGATATGGAAGGAAAGACCAATTTCTTCGAAAAACGTGTTACTGAGTACAAAAGACCTCAAGATCGCCAGTTGAGTTTTGATGCAGATTTCTAACGGCAAGGGATAGCAGAGAAGAGTGATGAAAATAGAAATGTACAGTAAGGAGCAGTGCTCCCAATGTGAGACCGCTGCGATGTGGTTGCAAAATCAGGGCTTTAACGTGGCAACGCTCAAGTTGGATGTGGAGTTTGACCGAGAAACCTTGTTCGAGTTATTCCCAACCGCAAGAAGCTACCCACAGTTTATGCTTGATGGCGAACCCATTGGCGATTTCAGTCGCTTAAAATCCGCACTCGCTTTTGAGCAAAGTGCCGCTTTCTAAATTATGTATACCCAAGTAACCTCGAGATGCTAGGTTCAGCGAGACTGACTTGGTTTGTAGACGTGGCGGCGATTTAAAGGTTTAGTGGGTCTAAATCAAGAATCGGCAACAAAGTATACAAGCCAAGACCCTTACTATTTGTAAAGAATGCCCTTTGGGAGCGTGTCATTGACCCGCTTTTTTAATTAAACCAATGGCTGCGTCAAACAACTTGGAAATAGCTGGCTATTACACTGCGTTGTTTTCCTTGCTCTCGAATCAATGACAACGCTCTGAATCCTGCATCTTGAAGTCACTTGGGTATAACCCCTTTTATTGAGAAAAGGGGATTTTTATTTCCACTTAAATTTTGTGGATGTTCAAATTATCAGTAAAAACTCGTAAAACTGTTGAAAACGTACTCGACATAAATGGTCGAAATTTGTACTGTTGACTCGCTTCACATTCCTAAAACTTCTTATCCGATAATCAGTTGAAGCAAAGATCTGTGTTTGATAC
>NZ_BAOG01000089.1 GCF_000400365.1 Vibrio jasicida CAIM 1864 = LMG 25398
ACCACCTTCCTCACGACTGAAAGTGCTTTACAACCCGAAGGCCTTCTTCACACACGCGGCATGGCTGCATCAGGCTTGCGCCCATTGTGCAATATTCCCCACTGCTGCCTCCCGTAGGAGTCTGGACCGTGTCTCAGTTCCAGTGTGGCTGATCATCCTCTCAGACCAGCTAGGGATCGTCGCCTTGGTGAGCCATTACCTCACCAACTAGCTAATCCCACCTAGGCATATCCTGACGCGAGAGGCCCGAAGGTCCCCCTCTTTGGCCCGTAGGCATCATGCGGTATTAGCCATCGTTTCCAATGGTTATCCCCCACATCAGGGCAATTTCCTAGGCATTACTCACCCGTCCGCCGCTCGACGCC
>NZ_BAOG01000088.1 GCF_000400365.1 Vibrio jasicida CAIM 1864 = LMG 25398
GTAATTCCGATTAACGCTCGCACCCTCCGTATTACCGCGGCTGCTGGCACGGAGTTAGCCGGTGCTTCTTCTGTCGCTAACGTCAAGTAATGCAGCTATTAACTACACCACCTTCCTCACGACTGAAAGTGCTTTACAACCCGAAGGCCTTCTTCACACACGCGGCATGGCTGCATCAGGCTTGCGCCCATTGT
>NZ_BAOG01000087.1 GCF_000400365.1 Vibrio jasicida CAIM 1864 = LMG 25398
CGACAAAATCAACCGTAATACCAAGCCTAGATAAAAAGGTATCTTTTAAATATGTAGTACCGCGAGGTGTAGAAACTTCAAAATGGACCGTGATATATCTAGAGCGCTTTTTATACCAAGACTCAACAGCAGAAATATAGATTGAATCTAGATTAGAAACAGGAAACCAAGGAGGAACGGCACCTATATCAT
>NZ_BAOG01000086.1 GCF_000400365.1 Vibrio jasicida CAIM 1864 = LMG 25398
TAACTGAATATTATCAGGCTCACTAACTGGAATATTTGTTGGTGAACACGTGACAAAAAAATAAGAATCTCCATTAGAAAGTTTAACTAAACATTCATCGACAAAATCAACCGTAATACCAAGCCTAGATAAAAAGGTATCTTTTAAATATGTAGTACCGCGAGGTGTAGAAACTTCAAAATGGAC
>NZ_BAOG01000085.1 GCF_000400365.1 Vibrio jasicida CAIM 1864 = LMG 25398
CGCTTCCTCACTCTCAGACGCTGCGCTTATTCGAGCTGCGGCGAGCGGTTTCTTTAGCGGGTGTTTCTTTCATTGAGATAGTCAACGAGCCTAGACAGTAAGGAACGTGCAATATCGTAAATAATGATGACAATAAAAAAATCCAGCCACAAAGTCGAATAAATAAAATCAACAACCTGTATAAATTCCTCTTGAGTAACATATTCCATTAAACTGACTCCTTTTGTTGACCAAACCCCATTGGGGCTAACTGAATATTATCAGGCTCACTAACTGGAATATTTGTTGGTGAACACGTGACAAAAAAATAAGAATCTCCATTAGAAAGTTTAACT
>NZ_BAOG01000084.1 GCF_000400365.1 Vibrio jasicida CAIM 1864 = LMG 25398
TAGAATAACTACTTATCGAAAAATTGCGCCTTGTTCTCAAGCATTTTCCCTACGCTATTTCTGATCACTTATTTACTGTGATTGGTATAATCTACTCCAGAAATGAAGAAGGTTGGCAGAAGCCAACCTTTTTTCTTTGTGCTTGAATGTCTACTCACCCCAAAGGTTTTCAAACCAACTTTCAAGAATCACCACCGCTGACTGACAGTCGATGTTACCCTTCGATAACGCTTTGTAGCCACCCATACTGAATAAATCAGCACGAGCTTCTGCTGTCGACAGACGTTCGTCATGCAACTCAACAGGTAAGCCATATCGGCCTTGAAGGCGGTTGGCGAACTTTTTCGCTCGTGGCGTAATGGTTTCTAGATCTTTCCCGTGCAGGTCAGTCGGTAAGCCAACAACCAATAAGTCTGGTTGCCATTCTTTGATTTGTTTTTCGATATCATCCCAGTTTGGAATGCCATCATTGGCTTTAAACGCTTTTAATGGTGAAGCGGTGCCAGTAATTTCTTGGCCAATCGCGCTACCAATACTCTTGGTGCCAAAATCAAAGGCCATAACAGTGCGTGACATAATGTGTCTCGAATCTCAATTGGGTGGAAAACTTAACGTATTACGCAAGTGGGTTATGCATGTCCGGCGTCAGAAGATAACTGGCTCGGATCGATACCTAGCTTTTCGACGGCTTTTTTCCAACGATCGATAATAGGAGTATCGAAGATGATCTCTGGTGTGGCTTCAATCGTCAGCCATGAGTTTTCAGCCAGTTCGGTTTCTAACTGACCGGCACTCCAACCTGAATAACCTAACGCAACAAGATAGTCACTTGGTTCTGCCTCTGTGCCGAGTACCGACAGGATGTCTTTGGAAGTGGTGACAGCCAGCTCGTCAGTCATTTGAATGCTCGATTCGTAATAATCTTTTGGTTTATGCAAAATAAAACCACGATCTTCAGAAACAGGGCCACCATTATAAACAGGCCTGTCCAAACTCGCTTCAAACAGGCGCGGGTGAACAGGTTGTACTTCGACCTGCTTGAGCATGCTACCTACTGTAATATCAACCGGAGCATTGATCATTAGCCCCATCGCACCTTCTTCATTGTGCTCACAGACATAGATAACACTATTCTGAAAGTAGGGGTCTTTCATTCCCGGCATAGCAACTAAGAAATAGTTTGTGAGGTTCATTCTCATTTCGACCTTTCAGTAGGTACTTAAGCAAACGTCACGCACTGATATGTGCATGAGTTTGCTTAAGTTAATGTTCAACGCTCTCTATTAACTGTACTACAGTTTGAGTTATTCGCCTTTGATACGACGTTCGATCGCATCCATGAGCTTACCAGTGATAGAAATATCAAATGCTGCTTCAATTTCACGAATACACGTTGGGCTGGTGACGTTGATTTCCGTTAGCTTGTCGCCAATCACGTCAAGGCCAACAAAGATAAGACCTTTTTCTTTCAATGTTGGTGCGACGGCTTGTGCGATTTTCATGTCAGTTTCACTCAGTGGACGAGCTTCACCGGTACCACCAGCAGCCAAGTTGCCGCGCGTTTCGCCTTTTGCAGGGATACGAGCTAGGCAGTAAGGCATTGGTTCACCATCAACCACAAGAATACGCTTGTCACCATTGCTGATGTCAGGTACGAAGGTTTGCGCCATTGCGTAGTTTTGGCCGTGGTTAGTCAGCGTTTCGATGATCACAGATACGTTTGGATCGTTCTCTTTTACGCGGAAGATAGATGCACCACCCATGCCATCAAGTGGTTTTAGGATCACATCACCATGCTCTTCACGAAAAGCTTTAATCTTCTGTGCTTTTCGCGTCACGATAGTAGTTGGTGTGAGTTCAGGGAACCAAGCTGTGAACAGTTTCTCGTTACAGTCGCGTAGGCTTTGTGGTTTGTTAACGATCAGTGCACCTTGTTCTTCAGCACGTTCAAGGATGTAAGTCGCGTAGATGTACTCAGTGTCGAATGGAGGATCTTTACGCATCAGAACCGCATCTAACTCAGAAAGCTCGATAGTTTGCTCTGATTTGAATTCGTACCAGCCAGTTGGATCTTCTTTTAATTCAACCACTTTGGTATCCGCAATTGCTTTACCTTGGTCTAGATGAAGATCATTCATTTCCATGTAGTGGATTTCGTAACCGCGGCGCTGCGCTTCAAGCATCATGGCAAAGCTAGAGTCTTTCTTGATGTTAATGGACGAGATTGGGTCCATAACAATACCGAGTTTGATCATTGTTTTTCTCCGTTTTAACCAAGATCGCCGAAACGAACTTGTAAGGCTGTAATTGCGGTAAGAGCCGCAGTCTCGGTGCGCAGTACGCGAGGACCGAGTAGCGTTTCTTCAAATTGATGTTCGCGTGTCATGCCGATTTCTTCTGAAGATAGACCGCCTTCAGGGCCAATCAATAGCCGTACTTTTTCGACAGGCGTTGGCAGGGTATTGATTGAGTACTTCGCTCGTGGGTGAAGGTTCAGTTTTAAACCGTCGTACGCTTCTTGACACCACTCTTCCAAACTCATGATTGGACGGATCTCAGGCACGACATTGCGACCACATTGTTCACAAGCGCTCACTGCGATTTTTTGCCATTGAACGAGTTTCTTCTCGAAGCGTTTTTGATCTAGCTTTACGCCACAACGTTCAGAGATAAGAGGTGTGATTGTATTAACACCAAGCTCAACAGACTTTTGGATCGTGAATTCCATCTTATCGCCGCGAGAAATAACCTGACCAAGATGTAGATCTAAAGGTGACTCAATGTTGCTTTCTACACGCTCGGTTAATTCAACCATCACATTCTTTTTCGTGACTTCACTAATCACGGCTGGAAATTCTGCGCCACTGCCATCGAAAAGGAGGACTTCTTGGCCCTCTTTCATGCGAAGGACTCGGCCAATGTGGCCTGCTGCATCTTCACTTAAAGCGAGTGCGCCAAGTTGTTGAATGGTTTCTGGATGATAAATTCGAGGGATACGCATCGTGTTTCGATTTCCTGCATACGCGAGTGTTTAGACACTAACATGGATGCTTTCCACCGAAAAAACAAGGGGCAAGAGGCGTTTCCATTTGCAGTAAATAGTTACGCCTCAATTAGCACAAGTTTGCCGCTGTATTTTTGAGAGGAATTACAGTGCTCGACAAGCCTCTTGTACAAATGGGTTATGATTGCCTTGAACCTTTGAAATGCGCTCGTCACGCTCACATTCCCACTTGTCGACAGGGTAGGTTTTGTTCCACGCACTCATTAACTGAGTTTGTTGCTTAGACAGTTTGAAGCCGTACTCTTTGCTCATGTATAGGTAGGTGCGAGCAATCGAGCCACGAGCGCGGTCTGGTGGCATGACTTTACGTTGCTTGAAGTTAACCTGCATTTCACAGCGGCCATAGCTGACACCGTCCATACCATTCCACTGACTGAAATTGTAATTAGAACGATCGCCGTTCACTTCCCCAATAGCTGGTGTCAGGTTATGAAGGTCGGCTTCCATAGATTTGAAGACTTTGTCGTTTCTTGTGCAGTTTTTGCGTCCGCCATCTTGCCAGCACTGACGCTGGTGGCCGAATTGCCAAGCTGGGACCACGTGTTCCCACTCGATGCGAGAAGCACGTTTTTCTTGTTTACGCACTTGGTAGCCACAAGAAGCAAGGTCCGGTACACCTTTCTTACCTTGCCAGTTGATATCACAGCCACAGTAGAAACTGGTTGGGTGATCTTTGTATATTTTAACCGCTTCACGTTTTGCCGCAGAGAAAGAGGTCGGTGGCGCAGCAATTACGGCACTAGAAAGCGCAAACAGGAATAAAGAGAACAGGTATTTCATGATTAAAGTCTTTATAAAGTATGACTTTATTTATTCTAACACGCAGAAATTAGCTTTAGTGATGAGTGCGTTAACAATAATGGGCAAAAAGAAGCCGTTTGAGAACGACAATCTCTGTTTTAGGAATCTGAATATTTCTAGTGAGGAGAGTTAAGACAGCTGAGTGCCAGTGAAGCTTAATGGTTTTCGACACTTTTGGCAGGAATAGACGGCCTCTTTACGTATGACTTTATTGTGGCGTCGAATTGAGAGCGGATAGGCGGTGCAAGCGCAGCGGTACTCAAAGGTCTTACCTTGCACAGAGGCGATATCGAAGCTGTGAGTTGTTTTAGCTGGCACGTTAAAAATGGCTTCCATCACACCTTGCCATTCTTTTCCGTGAGGGCGAACACGACCGTATACTTGGTACGTAATGAGATGCGCTACTTCATGTGGTATCACTTCTTTTAGAAAAGCTTGCGGGTTTTCTTTAAAAAGCTTTGGATTTAGACGAACTTCATTCAATTGCAGATAAGCTTTGCCTGCCGCTTTACCACGAACATTAAATGTGACTGCGGGCATCGGAAAAGAACGTTTGAATGCTTGCTCCGCCTTCGTGATGCAAACTGCCATCACTTGTTTGGCTTTGTAGCTCAGCTCTATATCCACACTTACCTCATTATATTTAATAAAAAGCCCCCGCGTTTGCGAGGGCAGGATCATAACATCAGTTTTCTAAGGCGTGTGTTTTTTCTTGATCGTTGCATGGTAAGCATGCCAAGTACCATAACCGAGGATTGGCATGGTGAAGAGCATACCTATGCCGTACGTTGTAAAGCCAATTAAGATACCGCCACAAATGATGGCTGCCCATACGATCATCGCAGGAATGTTCGACTTCACAGCGTTAAAGCTGGTAAAGACGGCGGTCATCATGTCTACACGCCTTTCCATCATTAAAGGAATAGAAAAAGCAGAAATACTGAACACGATGCACGCTAATACCAAGCCAACTAGAGAGCCAATCACTAGGAAAGGCAAGAAGTCAGTCAGTGGTGCGCCTTGAACGGACGGATAAAGTGCATGAAGCAGAGCGGCAATTCGCATCCAGAAAATCATACATACCGCGAGCATTACAGCGAATGCCCATTGAGAAGTCGAATTTCGTCCAATGGCTTTCATTGAATGGAACAAGCTTGGTTTGTGTCCACGCTCTCTCTCCCAACTGGCGTCATATAAGCCTAGTGCTAGGAATGGGCCGATTAGCATGTAGACAATCAGACTCGGCATCACCACTAAGTGTGTGCCTTGCCATTGAACCAGAAGCACGATACCAATAGCGGCGGCCATAAAGCAGATGCCGTAAAAGGCACTAATGACTGGCATACGAACGAAATCGTGCAGACCCAGTGAGAGCCAATGGAATGGGGCCGAAAGATTCACGGTATTGCACGGAATGGTTCTGGCATATTCGTTATCTGGGACTTCCTTTCGTTTATTTTGGAAGTCAGACGGATTCACGGTACGAGGCATAACTCCTCCTTGATTTATTCCCACGGTGGCACCTAGGCCATAAAGGATGCCTGACTGACGTTTCATTACTTTTTTCATCACGTGAGTCCGCACCTTATCTCTATACGTTATATGCATCGGAAAGTGCATTTAACATTATGTTAACTATTGGCGGAGTTAGGGCAATTTACAAATAAATGCTGAATTTTTGTTCAAGAAAGAGATAGGAAAGAAAAAGGGAGGAGGGAACAAAAAGCCCCCGCCAAAGGCGAGGGCTTTATCGATTCTTGTGTGGCTCGATTACTTGATGCCAGCGAAATCGCGTAGGATAGCTGCTTTATCTGTAGCTTCCCATGGGAACTCTTCGCGACCGAAGTGACCGTATGCTGCTGTCTGCTTGTAGATAGGTTGAAGCAGGTTAAGCATTTCTTGTAGGCCGTATGGACGTAGGTCGAAGTTTTGACGAACCGCTTCAATGATGATGTCGTGTGATACTTTCTCAGTACCGAACGTTTCAACCATGATAGACGTTGGATCAGCAACACCGATAGCGTATGAAAGTTGGATTTCACAACGGTCAGCCATGCCAGCTGCTACGATGTTTTTCGCTACGTAACGTGCCGCGTAAGCTGCTGAGCGGTCTACTTTCGATGGATCTTTACCTGAGAATGCACCACCACCGTGACGAGCTGCACCGCCGTAAGTATCTACGATGATTTTACGACCAGTTAGACCACAGTCACCCATTGGACCACCGATAACGAAGCGACCGGTTGGGTTGATGAAGAAGTTAGTGTCTTTAGTGATCCACTCTGAAGGCAATACTGGCTTGATGATCTCTTCCATCACTGCTTCACGTAGGTCTGGTGTTGTTACTGAATCACAGTGCTGAGTCGAAAGAACAACCGCATCAATACCAACAATCTTACCTTGGTCGTATTGGAACGTTACTTGAGATTTCGCATCTGGACGAAGGAAGTCTAGTTTACCGCTCTTACGAACTTCAGCTTGCTTCTTAACAAGTAGGTGAGAGTATGTAATTGGAGCGGGCATTAGGATTTCAGTTTCGTTTGTTGCGTAACCGAACATGATGCCTTGGTCGCCGGCGCCTTGCTCTTTAGGGTCTGCTTTATCAACACCTTGGTTGATGTCTGGAGACTGCTTACCGATGGTGTTTAGAACCGCACACGAGTTCGCGTCGAAGCCCATATCAGAGTGAACGTAACCAATTTCACGAACAGTTTCACGAGTGATTTCTTCAATATCAACCCATGCTGACGTTGTTACTTCACCGCCAACCATAACCATGCCGGTTTTAACGTAAGTCTCACAAGCAACACGTGCTTTTGGGTCTTGCTCAAGAATTGCATCAAGAACTGCGTCAGAGATTTGGTCTGCGATTTTATCTGGATGACCTTCTGATACCGACTCAGAAGTGAACAGGTGCTTAGCCATGATAGCTCCAATCTTAAGGTTTACTCATGGCCAACTAACGCAAGCTTGCCACGAAAAATACAATACAGTTTGTAGGTGTTTCTACATCTAGACGTCTATTTTAAATTGCCGTGTTCGAATTACAAGTTCTTTTTCCAATCCAATTCATCTGACTTATTACCCAATCGTTTGCTTGAAGGATGATGAATTTATAGAAAAATGCAGACAATCAGCGAAAAGATTGAGTTAAAACCTCAAAAATGGTGAGTAAAACGTTTGCAGTCAGAATTTGGCTCTGAGAGAATATTGCGGCGCTTTTATCCCTTCTTAGTAAGATAAAAGCGCCCACATTCCTTTATCAATTCGCTTAATGCACTCAGGAGCAGACATGTCTTCTCGTAAACATCTGGCAAATGCAATCCGCGCTCTTAGCATGGATGGTGTTCAACAAGCTAACTCTGGCCACCCAGGCGCACCTATGGGTATGGCTGATATCGCTGAAGTTCTTTGGCGTTCTCACCTAAACCACAACCCAGCTAACCCAGAGTGGGCAGACCGCGACCGTTTCGTACTGTCTAACGGCCACGGCTCTATGCTTATTTACTCTCTACTGCACCTGAGCGGTTACGAGCTGTCTATCGACGATCTTAAAAACTTCCGTCAGCTTCACTCTAAGACTCCTGGTCACCCAGAGTACGGCTACGCACCAGGTATCGAAACAACGACTGGTCCTCTAGGTCAAGGCATCACCAACGCGGTTGGTATGGCAATGGCTGAGAAAGCGCTAGCGGCACAGTTCAATAAAGAAGGTCACGACATCGTTGACCACTTTACTTACGTGTTCATGGGTGATGGCTGTCTAATGGAAGGTATCTCGCACGAGGCTTGTTCTCTTGCTGGTACACTAGGCCTTGGCAAACTGATCGCATTCTGGGATGACAACGGCATTTCTATCGACGGTCACGTAGAAGGTTGGTTCTCTGATGACACTCCTAAGCGTTTTGAATCTTACGGTTGGCACGTTATCCCTGCTGTAGATGGTCACGATTCTGAAGCGATCAATGCTGCTATTGAAGCGGCAAAAGCAGACCCTCGTCCTACGTTGATCTGTACTAAAACCATCATCGGTTTTGGTTCTCCAAACAAATCAGGTTCACACGACTGTCACGGTGCGCCACTAGGTGCAGACGAAATCGCAGCAGCACGTGAGTTCCTAGGTTGGGAACACCCAGCATTTGAAATTCCAGCAGACGTATACGCTGAGTGGGATGCAAAACCAGCAGGTTCTGAGAAAGAAGCAGCTTGGAATGCGAAGTTTGAAGCATACGCAGCGGCTTACCCAGCAGAAGCGGCAGAGCTTAAACGTCGTTTAAACGGCGAACTTCCTGCAGAGTGGGAAGAAAAAGCGAGCCAAATTATTGCGGATCTTCAATCTAATCCAGCGAACATTGCATCACGTAAAGCATCTCAAAATGCTCTAGAAGCGTTTGGTCAAATGCTTCCAGAATTCATGGGCGGCTCTGCTGACCTAGCGCCTTCTAACCTAACCATGTGGTCAGGTTCTAAGTCTCTAGAAGCGAACGACTTCTCTGGTAACTACATCCACTACGGTGTACGTGAATTCGGTATGACTGCGATCATGAACGGTATCGCGCTACACGGTGGTTTCGTTCCTTACGGCGCAACATTCCTAATGTTTATGGAATACGCTCGTAACGCTATGCGTATGGCTGCTCTGATGAAAGTTCAGAACATCCAAGTTTACACGCACGACTCTATCGGCCTTGGCGAAGATGGCCCAACTCACCAACCGGTTGAGCAAATGGCTTCACTACGTCTGACTCCAAACATGAGTACATGGCGTCCATGTGACCAAGTTGAATCTGCAGTAGCATGGAAACTGGCGATTGAGCGTAAAGATGCGCCAACTGCACTTATCTTCTCTCGTCAAAACCTAGCGCAACAAGATCGTGATGCTGCGCAAGTTGCGAACATCGCAAAAGGTGCTTACATCCTGAAAGACAGCGATGGTAAGCCTGAGCTAATCCTAATCGCGACAGGTTCTGAAGTTGAGCTAGTAGTGAAAGCTGCTGAGCAACTAACGGCTGAAGGTAAGAAAGTACGCGTTGTTTCAATGCCATCAACAGATGCATTCGACAAGCAAGACGCTGCTTACCGTGAATCTGTACTACCATCAGACGTAACGGCACGTATCGCGGTAGAAGCGGGCATTGCTGACTTCTGGTACAAGTACGTTGGTTTCGACGGCCGCATCATCGGTATGACGACCTTCGGTGAGTCTGCGCCGGCTGACCAGCTGTTTGAGATGTTTGGTTTCACTGTAGAAAACGTAGTGAACACAGCACAAGAATTGCTAGCGTAATTTCGCGTTATAAATGAAAAACCGAGCGTTAATGCTCGGTTTTTTTATGCCTATTCAAATTCTTTTCCCCAGTTGTCTCTCTCCTTGTGCCCACATTCCTTACAAGTGACATAGCGATCCATATCGTAATAGTGGCCGCCATTCAGCAAGGTATGAGCCCAAAGTTTTAACGTTCCAAGAATCGATTTATCCGTATCATAACGACTTGGCTTACGGACCAGCACTTCAGAGTGTGGTGTTTCTCTATTGCATCGCTGACAAAAGTGAGCAGCGGGAAAACCTGACATACGAATTTCCTTTTGGTGGTCAAACAAGGAGTTAAAGTGCCAAGTGAAATACGCGAGGTCAGAAATGAATATATTGGCAATGTGAATGTATCGTGAAGTGAAAAGATAGTTTACCGCGAGTGAGATCACTTACTTAATGCGTTCTGCCTTTGTATCAGGTACTATCTGTGACACGAATTTTTGGTGAGGCGAGGGAGAAATGCTAAAGGTTGCGATCAATGGATTTGGACGTATCGGTCGTAATGTACTGCGAGCAGTATATGAGAGCGGTAAACACCAACAAATTAAGGTTGTCGCTGTCAATGAGCTTGCACAACCAGAAGCAATGGCCCATCTTCTGCAATATGACACCAGTCATGGCCGCTTCGGAAAGAAAATCTCTCACGATCAAGAGCATCTTTATGTTCATCATGATAGTGGTGAATATGACCCCATTCGAATCCTTCACCTCGCTGAAATCGACCTGTTGCCATGGCGCGATCTAGAGGTCGATATTGTCTTAGACTGCACTGGCGTATTTGGCTCACAAGCGGATGGCTTAGCTCATATTGAAGCAGGTGCAGAGAAAGTCCTGTTTTCTCACCCTGGTGCAAATGACCTCGACAACACCATTATTTATGGCGTGAACCATGAAACGCTAAAAGGCGAGCATCGCATTGTTTCTAATGGCTCGTGTACGACGAATTGTATCGTTCCTATCATTAAAGTCTTAGATGAAGCCTTTGGCATTGAGTCGGGCACCATTACTACTATCCATTCATCAATGAACGATCAGCAGGTGATTGACGCTTATCATAATGATTTACGTCGTACTCGTGCTGCCAGTCAATCCATCATTCCTGTCGATACTAAGTTGCATAAGGGAATTGAAAGAATCTTCCCGAAATTTTCCAACAAATTCGAAGCCATTTCGGTTCGAGTTCCGACAGTTAACGTCACCGCGATGGATTTAAGTGTCACAATTAGTACAAATGTGAAAGTTAATGACGTAAATCAAACCATTGTTAACGCATCTCAGTGTACATTACGTAACATTGTTGACTATACTGAATCGCCGCTCGTTTCCATCGACTTTAACCATGATCCCCACAGTGCCATTGTGGATGGAACTCAGACTCGAGTGAGCAACGGGCAACTCGTAAAAATGCTTGTTTGGTGCGATAACGAATGGGGCTTTGCTAACCGGATGCTGGATACCGCTTTAGCAATGCAAGCTTCTTCACAAGTGGAGCCTTAATGGTGAGGAAGCGATGGAGAATTTTTTTATTTTAAGCCTTGAAATAAATCTGACGTATCTCCATATCAATAACCAGTTTGAAGAATTAACGGGCTTGGCAGGATTGCCGAGTTTTTAAAAACTTTAATTATTTAATATTTGAGAGGACACATCATGTCTGTAATCAAGATGACTGACCTGGATCTTGCAGGTAAACGTGTATTTATCCGTGCTGACCTAAACGTGCCAGTAAAAGACGGTAAAGTAACTTCTGATGCACGTATCATCGCATCTCTTCCAACTATCAAGCACTGTCTAGAAGCAGGCGCTAAAGTAATGGTTACTTCTCACCTAGGTCGCCCAACTGAAGGTGAATACGCTGAAGAGTTCTCTCTACAACCAGTAGTTAACTACCTAAACGACGCACTAGATTGCGAAGTTAAACTAGCGAAAGATTACCTAAACGGTCTAGAACTAAACGCTGGTGAGCTAGTTGTTCTTGAAAACGTTCGCTTTAACAAAGGCGAGAAGAAAAACGAAGAAGAACTGTCTAAGCAATACGCTGCTCTATGTGACATCTTCGTAATGGACGCATTCGGTACCGCTCACCGTGCACAAGCATCTACTCACGGTGTAGGCATGCACGCAGACGTAGCATGTGCGGGTCCTCTACTAGCTAACGAACTAGAAGCACTAGGTAAAGCAATGGACAAGCCTGCTCGTCCAATGGTTGCTATCGTAGGTGGTTCAAAAGTTTCTACTAAGCTAACGGTTCTTGAGTCTCTATCTAAAATCGCTGACCAACTAGTTGTTGGTGGTGGTATTGCTAACACATTCATCGCAGCTGCTGGCCACAACGTTGGTAAGTCTCTATACGAAGCAGACCTAGTTGAAACAGCTAAGAAGCTAATGGACGAGTGTGCAATTCCAGTAGCAACTGACGTTGCATGTGCGAAAGCATTCGACGAGAACGCAGAAGCTGAAATCAAGCACGTTTCTGAAGTACAAGACGACGACATGATCTTCGACCTTGGTCCAGATTCAACTGCTGAACTAGCAGAAATTTTGAAGAACGCTAAGACTATCCTATGGAACGGTCCAGTAGGCGTATTCGAATTCAAGAACTTTGAAGCTGGTACTAAAGGTATCTCTGACGCTATCGCATCTTCTGAAGGCTTCTCTGTTGCAGGTGGTGGTGACACGCTAGCGGCTATCGACAAGTTCGGTATCAAAGCTGACGTATCTTACATCTCTACTGGCGGCGGCGCTTTCCTTGAGTTCGTAGAAGGTAAAGTTCTTCCAGCAGTTGAAATGCTAGAAGCACGCGCTAAGTAATATTCAGTAAAGCGGGAGTCCTCTCCCGCTTTCTTGTTTGCTGCAACGCGAGAGGAACTCTGCTAAAATAGCCTCAGTTGTGAGCAAACGTTTGCAAGATTTTCAATTTAACAAGTTTTGTTTATAAAACGACAGATAAATAGGATTACATCCATGTCTAAGATCTTCGACTTCGTAAAACCAGGTGTTATCTCTGGCGATGACGTTCAGAAAGTATTTGAAGTAGCAAAAGAGAACAAATTTGCTCTTCCAGCAGTTAACGTTGTTAACACTGACTCAATCAACGGTGTTCTAGAAGCTGCAGCGAAAGTTAAAGCTCCTGTTGTTGTTCAGTTCTCAAACGGCGGTGCTGGTTTCTTCGCTGGTAAAGGCGTGAAACTTGAAGGTCAAGGTGCACAAATCCTTGGCGCTGTAGCAGGTGCAAAATACGTACACGCAGTTGCTGAATCTTACGGCGTTCCAGTAATCCTTCACACTGACCATGCTGCTAAGAAATTGCTTCCATGGATCGACGGTCTGCTAGACGCTGGTGAAGAGTTCTTCGCTCAAACTGGTAAACCACTATTCTCTTCTCACATGATCGACCTTTCTGAAGAGTCTCTAGAAGAGAACATCGAAATCTCTGGCAAATACCTAGCTCGCATGGCGAAAATGGGTATGACTCTAGAGATCGAACTAGGTTGTACTGGTGGTGAAGAAGACGGCGTTGATAACTCTCACATGGACGCATCAGAGCTTTACACTTCTCCAGAAGACGTTGCTTACGCATACGAGAAACTAAACGCTATTAGCCCACGTTTCACTATTGCAGCATCTTTCGGTAACGTACACGGTGTTTACCAAGCAGGTAACGTTGTACTAACTCCAACTATCCTACGTGACTCTCAAGCATACTGTGCAGAGAAGTTCGGTATTGCACCAAACGCTCTAAACTTCGTGTTCCACGGTGGTTCAGGTTCATCTGAAGCTGAAATCCAAGAGTCTATCGGCTACGGTGTTATCAAAATGAACATCGATACTGATACACAGTGGGCAACTTGGGATGGTATCCGTACTTACTCTGCAGAAAACTTTGATTACCTGCAAGGTCAAATCGGTAACCCAACTGGCGAATCTGCGCCAAACAAGAAGTACTACGATCCACGCGTATGGCTGCGTGCTGGTCAAGCTTCAATGGTAGCTCGTCTAGAGAAAGCATTCTCTGACCTAAACGCAATCGACGTACTATAATCCGTCTTATTTGAGTTTCTAAAAACCCGCTCTTCGAGCGGGTTTTTTTATGTCTAATCAATGAGACAGCGACCATTCTCTTTCTTTTAGCAATTGATAACTCAATCAACTGCTATATGATCACTGCACTTCATATCCCTTCAGTTTTGGCGCAAATTTCGAAACCCAGCGCATTTCCGCACCAAGTGGCATAAAAGCAATTAAAAAGTGTGGCGAAATGTAAATCCATTGCGTACTCTGTAACATGCCAATATCGGAAAATTCTGATAAAGCTTTGTTTTGTAGGTCTTTGCGAAACTCTGACTTTGCAAAATTTCAGTTTTGAGATATTGTGCCAAAAATCTGACACTGTTCAGGAAAACAATAGGGATGTTGTTGTGAATAAGAACCTATAAAAAACAAGGTTCATAAGTTAACGGCAATTAGATTTTTATATCTTTATTTTGAGGATACGAATTATGGCAGGTGAATCGATGGGTATCGATACCTCTTTAACGGATGGTTTGAGCAAAGCGGAAACGTGGCTAAATAACAACTCAGATCTTCTTATTCAGTACGGTGTAAACATCATTTCTGCACTGCTGATCCTATTTATCGGTAACATTATCGTTAAAGCGGTAGCAAACAGCGTTTCAAAAGTGCTTGAAAAGAAACAAATGGACAAAGCGGTTGTTGAGTTTGTCAACGGTCTAGTTCGTTACCTTCTATTTGTTATTGTATTGATTGCGGCACTAGGTCGTGTAGGTGTTCAAACTGCATCTGTAGTTGCGGTAATTGGTGCGGCTGGTCTTGCTGTTGGTCTTGCTCTACAAGGCTCACTATCTAACTTTGCTGCTGGCGTGCTAATCGTTGCATTCCGTCCATTTAAGTCTGGTGACTATGTGGAAATCGGTGGTGTAGCTGGTAGTGTTGAAGCAATTCAAATCTTCCAAACTGTACTAAAGACACCTGACAACAAAATGGTTGTTGTGCCGAACTCATCAGTTATCGGCGGCGCAATCACTAACTACTCTCGCCACGCTACGCGTCGTGTAGACCTAGTTATCGGTGTTTCTTACAGCGCTGATCTTAAGCAAACTAAGCAAGTTATCCGTGACGTGCTAGAAAAAGATGAGCGTATCCTGAAAGATCCTGCAATCCAAATCGGTGTCCTAGCACTAGCAGACTCTTCAGTGAACTTCGTGGTTCGTCCATGGTGTAAAACGTCTGATTACTGGGATGTTTACTTCGATTCAACTCAAGCAATCAAAGAAGCGTTGGACGAAGCAGGCATCGAAATTCCATTCCCACAAATGGATGTTCATTTGAACAAAGTAGAAGCTTAATCCCTTCGATTGAGAACATGAAAAAGCGAGGCAATGGCCTCGCTTTTTTTATATCCGGATTTTCTAAAGTTCTAACAGAGTGTTACTGCCAGCGAGGAGCAGACGTTTAAGTTCGCTACCTGCAAAGCCAAAGGTTTGTACCGTCCTAAATAAGGTTGACACATTTCCAACATGAAATTGGAGTGTGTCATGAAATCAACGAGTAAACGAACCCAACGAGATTATTCTCTTGCCTTTAAATTGACGGTTGTTGACCAAGTAGAAAAAGGCGAAATGACCTATAAACAAGCTCAAGAGCGATATGGGATACAAGGTCGGTCTACTGTCTTAGTTTGGCTTCGTAAGCACGGTCAGCTAAATTGGTCTAAAGGAATAGAGAAACCAAACACAGTAGGTAATGGTATGCCTGATTCTCCCTCTACTCAAACTCCAGAACAACGGATAAAAGAACTCGAGCAACAACTTGAAGAAACTCAACTAAAAGCGGACTTCTTTGAGGCTGTCGTAAAAGTAATGGATAGAGATTTCGGTGTCCGAATCTCAAAGAAGCGCAAAGCCGAGTTATTAAGGAAAAAACGGTCAAAAGGCTCACCGTAACTAAAGCTTGTCACTTCATCGGGATTGCTCGCCAGGCGTTTTACAAACGTTGCGCGCTTGAGCTTCAACGAACTCAGAAAGAGCAATCTGTCATTGGGTTCGTCAAAGAGCAAAGGCTCCGACATCCTCGATTAGGAACTCGAAAGCTCAAGTACTTACTCAGTCAGAATAACATTTATATAGGGCGAGACAGTCTGTTTTCATTGCTAAAACAGCATCGCCTATTGGTCGTAAACCGAAGGGCTTATCATCGAACAACAAACAGCCATCACCGGTTCCACTGCCATCCAAACCTAATCAAAGAGGGCATGGTTCCAAATAAACCGGAGCAGCTGTGGGTCGCTGATATTACTTACTTGGCAACGCGAGCAGGAAATTCTTATCTCAGCTTAATCACTGATGCCTACTCGAGGAAGATAGTTGGGTATCATCTCGACGATAATATGAAGACGCAAGCCGTTAAGAGTGCGTTCCTAAAGGCTTTGAAAAAGCGGCGATATGAGGGCGAGCTTATCCATCACTCAGATCGAGGGCTTCAATACTGCTCTGAGGAATATCAGTCATTACACAGAAAATATCATGTGACATGCTCTATGACTGATGGATACGACTGTTATCAAAACGCTCTAGCGGAAAGAGTAAATGGTATCTTAAAGATGGAGTACTTGCTGACTAAGCCGAATGACTTGAATGAAGCTAAGAAAATGGTTGCTGAGTCGGTGAGACTCTATAATGAACAGAGACCACATACAGCTCTAAAATACAAAACGCCCGATGAAGTTCATCGAGCGTTTTAACTAAAAGTGTCAACCTATATCAGGACGGGTCAGTTAATTCGGGTAAACCTGGCGTATAAAGCAACTCATCATGCTGGTAGAGCGCCGTGTCGACGATAATGGTGACATGCTCAGGTAAGCCAATAGGACAAACTGCGCCAGGTACACAACCTAGCTGCTCAATCATTTCATCGTCGCTGCAAATAGAAGGCCTTTTACCAGTCATAATTTTGATTTGTTTGGAGTCTAAACGAGAGTCTTTGTCAGTCAGGTATACTGCGTAACCTTGTCCTTTTAGCTTGAGAAAAAGGCTCTTAGTATGAGTGCCAGTCCAGCCGAGTTGTGCGGCAACCTTGACATCGGTTTCGAAGTCGAGAATGGCTTCATGTTGCCACTCTCGAAAGGGGATGGAGAGCGCGTTGAATCGCTCTCGATTGATTTGATGGATTTTTTCCAGTGACTCCATGTCGTGTTTCTTTCCTATTTATCTTTACCAGTATTTGGTGACTAACTCATTCGCAAGTACAAAAGCGATAGTAAACATCATAGTAGCAACCGCAATATCGATGCCTTTTTTCACTTTTGGTTTTGAGAGCGTTGGCCCCAATTTTGCCGCACCTAATGAGAGCGTGTAGAACCATACAAAGGAAGCCATGATGGTGCCCATAGCGAATGCGATGCGATCATTACCTTCAAACTGACCACCAATTGAACCTAAGATCACTACGGTATCTAAGTACAGGTGCGGGTTCAACACTGTGACGGCAAGTGCGCCAAGAATTACGGTACGACGGCCTCGTGCGACGACTTCACCATTCGATTCAGAGGCGTTTGCTGCTTTGAATGCACTTTTTAGTGACAGTAAACCGTAAACACTTAAGAAGGCAATACCACCTAAAGTTACTGAGGTAAGTAGGATTTCATTTTGCGAGAGAATCGCGCCGCCACCAAAAATACCGAGCGAGATAAAAATCATATCTAGGATGCCACAGATGGTCGCAGTCGTTAGATGATGTTGACGCTTAATGCCTTGGTTAAGTACATACGCATTTTGCGCACCGATTGGAATGATCATGGTCGCACCTAAACCGAATCCTTGCAATAACACCCAAAAGCTCACAACACACCTCAACATTAGTAATAGAACAACAGAGGAGGGGAAGATAAAGCTTTTCATTAAATAAGTATAATTAATGATTTTAATATATTATTAGCGTTACTTATTTAGTGCTGTTGGCGTTTATTAGGGAGGAAAAACACGTGCGAGGATTGGATTATAAATGGATAGAAGCGTTAGATGCGGTAGTTCATCAGGGCAGTTTTGACCGAGCTGCTGAGCACCTTTTTGTTTCGCAATCAGCCATTTCCCAACGTATCAAACAGCTTGAGAAGTACCTTGCCCAACCGGTACTTATACGTGAGCAACCGCCAAAGCCAACCCCAATTGGTAAGAAGCTACTCGGGCTTTATCGTCGCGTCAGGTTGCTTGAGCATGAAATCCTTCCTGAGCTAAAAAACGACACCACAACTCGCCCCGTTCAGCTCTCACTCGCGACTAATGCCGACAGCTTAGCAACGTGGTTACTACCGGCTTTACAAGATGTGATGAAGCATCGCCAAGTTGAACTTAAGTTGACTATCTACGGAGAATCACGATCGATTGAAAAGCTCAGAAGTGGTGAGGTAGCAGGGGCTATAAGTTTAGAATCACAAGCCATACCGAGTTGTCGAGCGGATTACCTAGGGCGCATCGATTATGTTTGTGTCGCTAACCCTGAGTTCTATCAGCGCTATTTTACCGAAGGCGTGAACAATCAAACGTTAGCTAAAGCACCAGCGGTTTCCTACGATCAGTACGATGATCTGCATAAGAAGTTTTTAACGGAGCACTTCAACGTCAGACCGGATAGTGTCATCCATCACAACATTAGTAGTTCTGAAGCTTTCCTCAAAATGGCGTTAGCTGGAGTCGCTTATTGCTTGATTCCTCGACTACAGATCACCGATGAACTGGAGAAAGGGGAGCTTATCGATATTACACCTGGCTTTTTGATGTCTTATCGCATTTATTGGCATCACTGGCAGTTGGAAACTGGAGTGCTGCAAGAGATATCGCAAGCAATTGTGAGTTACGCTCAAAAACACTTACCGCAATAAGTTCCCACTTCGCTCGCGTTTTGAGTCGAAATTACCATGAAGTTACACAGTCAAAGTTGTGTTAGAAGTCGCTTAAGGTGCTTGGATAATTGCCAGAAGTTTCTATGATGAGTCTATATACACTCCTGTTCATTGCTGTTTTATCTATTTGCGAATTCAAGACAGCAACTTATCTGCCATGGCTTTCATCGAGTCTCTCGCCTTGAACTCAGGCAACTGGAGTGATCTTAGTCTTTCAATACGGATGGATTTGTCGAATGAAACTGTCTTCATGTTTACTTGCTTCAGCCCTAAGCCTTACCAGTATTTCTGTGTTTGCGAATGATGTGCCGAATTTTGCCCATTTATCAACCACTGGCTACGGTGAAGTTGTCGCGACGCCAGATATGGCGGCTTTTTCTGTAAAGGTTGTTGATACGACCATGACGGCAGAACAGGCGAAGCAATCTGTCGATAATACGGTTGATGAGTTTCTTAAGAGCTTAGCTGATGCTGGTTTGTCGAAAGACAATATTACTAGCTCAAATCTGTACCTTGCTCCTCAGTACCACTATCCTAAATCGGGTAAAGCGGAGCTTGTGGGTTATCGAGCTTCACGCAGTATTGATGTGACTGTGAGTGATTTGGCGAACTTGAATGAGTACTTGGATATGGCGCTAAAGGCGGGCATCAACCAGGTTGACAACATTCAGCTTAAAGTAAGCAACCAATCTGAGTACCAACAAAAAGCACGCATGGCAGCGATTAAAGATGCACAAAGCAAAGCGGCTTCTTTAGCGACAGGTTTTGATAAGAAGTTAGGTGATGTGTGGCAGATTAACTACAACCAAATGCACGCACGCCCAGTATTGATGCGCTCTGTGGCGATGGATGCAAGAGAGAGTTCAAATAGCTATCAAGATTCAACGTTGGGGATTCGTGACCAAGTGGACGTCGTATACAGGCTTAAATAGTACAGATAACATTACGATTCATAGAATGAGAAAAGGCAGGGAAGTCCCTGCCTTTTTTGTATTGGTAAGTCAGTGATCAGTGAAGGATTCGGGCACGAATGGTGCCTTCGATGCCTTTTAATTTAACTAATGCTTCTGCTGCGCGAGAGGTTTCTACGTCAATCACTACGTAGCCGATCTCAGCTGCGGTTTGTAGGTACTGGCCGGCGATGTTGATGCCGTCTTCTGCGAAAATGGTGTTGATTTGCGTCAGGATACCAGGACGGTTTTTGTGGATGTGGAGTAGACGTGAACATTCACGATGCTCTGGCAGTGATACTTCTGGGAAGTTCACGCTCGATAGTGTTGAACCATTGTCTGAGTACTTCGCCAACTTGCCCGCAACTTCTACACCAATGTTTTCTTGTGCTTCTTGTGTTGAGCCACCTACGTGTGGCGTTAGGATAACGTTGTCGAACTTCTGTAGTGGAGACTCAAACGCATCGGCGTTGGTTTTTGGCTCTACAGGGAATACGTCGATAGCTGCTCCAGAAATATGGCCTGATTCTAGGCTGTGGCATAGAGCCGGAATATCAACAACAGTACCGCGCGCCGCATTGATAAAGATAGCGCCCGGCTTCATGCGCGCGAACTCTTCCTCACCCATCATGTTCTTGGTTTCTGGCGTCTCTGGTACGTGCAAAGAAACGACGTCACATTTATTTAGTAACTCACTCATGGTGAGCACTTGTGTCGCATTACCTAGAGACAGTTTGTTTTCAATGTCGTAGTAGTAAACGCGCATGCCTAGGTTTTCGGCAATGATACCTAATTGCGTACCAATGTGACCGTAACCAATGATGCCCAGACGTTTCCCGCGAGCTTCGTAAGAACTGTCTGCACTCTTTTTCCAAATGCCACGGTGCGCGAGTGCGTTCTTTTCTGGAATGCCACGAAGAAGCAACAGGATTTGACCTAGAACCAACTCTGCGACGCTGCGCGTGTTTGAGAAAGGTGCGTTGAATACAGGGATA
This sequence comes from Vibrio jasicida CAIM 1864 = LMG 25398, assembly GCF_000400365.1. Taxonomy (GTDB): domain Bacteria; phylum Pseudomonadota; class Gammaproteobacteria; order Enterobacterales; family Vibrionaceae; genus Vibrio; species Vibrio jasicida. The sequence goes on from NZ_BAOG01000084.1 coordinate 20,042, forward strand.
CCACGCACCGAAGCAGCGTTGAGGTCTACTTGGTTGGTACCGATACAAAAACAGCCAATCGCAACTAGCTTGTTCGCCGCATTGATCACGTCTTTCGATAGGTTTGTTCGGGAGCGGATACCGATGAAGTGTACATCTTTTACTGCTTCAATCAGTTCTTCCTCAGAAAGGGAACCTTTGTGATATTCAATGTTGCTGTAGCCAGCTGCTTGAAGAACTTCAACTGAAGAAGGGTGGAGTCCCTCTAGCAAGAGGATCTTAATCTTTTCTTTTTCCAGTGAAACTTTGGCCATTTTTCTCGTCCTTAAAATGGAAAGGTGGGCTAATGTGGCGCACATAAAGCAAAACCATTAAAAAGGGGATAATTAACAGTTTTGTTGGAAGACAAACGTTTCCCTGTGCGTCTTCTGTTCAATAAAGTAACAAAAAATTTTTGCTTTGGGTAAGAAAATTACGGAATAAGGCATGCTTTTCTTAGAAAAAGAAAGAAAAAACGGCGCCCTAGGGCGCCGTCTGTAATGAAATAACAGAAAATTTAAGTCAACTAGTGACTTATTCTTCTATTTTTGCACCTTCTGGTGTGCCAGTGATAACCACATCTGCACCACGGTGAGCGAATAGACCCACAGTCACAACACCCGCGATGCCGTTGATCTTATCTTCCATCTCTTTTGGGTTAGTGATTTGCATGTTGTGTACGTCTAGGATCACGTTGCCGTTGTCCGTCGTTACGCCTTCACGGTATGCAGGGTCACCACCTAGTTTTACCAATTCACGAGCTACGTAAGAGCGTGCCATTGGGATAACTTCTACAGGAAGTGGGAATTGGCCCAGTACGTCAACTGCTTTTGTGCCGTCAACGATACATACGAATTTGTCTGAAATCGCTGCAACGATTTTTTCACGAGTCAATGCAGCGCCGCCGCCTTTGATCATATCGCGTGTTGCATTGATTTCATCTGCACCATCAACGTAGACATCTAGCTTCACTACGTCGTTACACTCGAATACTTCAATACCAAGCTCTTTTAGGCGCTCAGTAGAAGCAATAGAGCTAGACACTGCACCTTTGATATCGTCTTTGATACTGCCTAGGGCATCGATGAAGTGATTCACGGTAGAGCCAGTACCAACACCGACAATGCTGTCTTTCTCAACATATTTAAGTGCTGCCCAACCAGCCGCTTTCTTCATTTCATCTTGAGTCATGCCAATCTCCTGAATAGATGTTCGTTAACGTTTGCGGCGTGATTATAGCGGGTAAGTTCTACTTTTCCCATTGCCAGATCTGGCTTGGAGTCACGATCTTAGGTAATGGGATGTCCCAACTCTCTGTTGGAAGGCGTTCGACATGCTGACAATCATGAGCAATGCCGATTGGCTTGGCGCCCTCGCCAGTACTAAACCAGCGTGAGAGTGTCCTGTCATAGTAGCCTCCGCCCATACCTAAGCGATGGCCGGTACTGTCAAAACCAACTAATGGTGTGCAGATCAGGTCGAGATCTCGAACGGGCTTTAGGTAGGTGATATCGAGTTTGGGTTCTAAGATTCCATACTTATTAAACACCAACTGGTCATCGTTTACGTAATGAAGGAACAACAATTGGCCTTGCGAGAATGGGTGAATCACCGGTAGGTAAATCGACTTACCTTGTTGCCATAGCCTCTCAATTAACGGTTTTGTGTCGAGCTCTCCGTCGGCGGAAAGATAAATGGCGATGTGATCTGAAACTTGGATTTCTGGCAACTGTGAAAACTGTTTAATAAGATCGAGCCCTGCTTGAAACTGAGTATCACTGCACAGGCTGTTACGTTTTTCACGGATGAGTTTACGGAATTCTTGTCGAGATAGGTTTGACATAGAGAGGATACCCCAGGGTGCCGTTGAGGATTGTGGCCCTTGAACCAGCTGGTTCAAGGCGGATCAGCAATGATAACCGTAGGCTTCTCGGTGCATGCCAAGCTTGCTCAATAGCTATCAAGTACTAACCCTTCGGTATTGCTTATCGGCTCAGGGACTTAAATCCAACTGACGAACACCCCAGGGTAAATTTGGTATCTACTGCTGTCCTTGCGTTACATTCTTAAGTGCGTTCTCTAGCGACGCAGTGAGCTTTTCCATTCGCTCCGTAATTTCTTGTTGCTGACCGTTTGATTCGTATGACTTGGTATGCAATTCATGACAAATATTTAATGCAGCAAAAGTCAGTAGCTGAATTTCATTGGTTACCTTAGTACGGTCTGTCATCTCTTTCAATCGACGATCGAGATCTTTAGCCGCTGTAATCAGTGACTCTTCTTGACCCGGTGGACAATTCACTCGTGTCATTTTTCCAAGGATTTCAACGTCGACCGCTTGATTGCTCATGATGAATAAACTCTATATTCGCGCTATCTAAGGTATTGCTTTGTACAACTACCGAGGAGGAAACTATAGGAAAACCGCTATTAAGATTCAAGCATTTCCCACCCTAGATAGAAAAATGGTGAAGTGATCACACAGGAATTGGACAAATTGAGTAAATGCTGTCCAAATTTGAATTTGATAGCCGTTTCAGCCGAGTAGGCTTGATGGTAGGATAGAACGATACATTATTACGCAAGAATGAGCCCAGTTATGAGTGAAATCACCCTTCCAGAATATCAATCTATTGCTGTTGAACTTAAATCCGCAAGCATTGCAGTGACGCCTGCTGAGTTACACGGGTTACTTGTCGGCATGCTAAGTGGTGGATTGGCGATTAACGATCAAACCTGGCAACCAATTTTGTTTGATTACACCAATGATGGCATGGGGTGGCCAACTACTGCACTGGCTTTTGCACAAAGCATTTTTAAAGTGACGGTAAATGAGTTGACAGGCACCTCGATGGAATTGTCTCTGTTGTTGCCTGATGAGCCAGGTGAAGAAGGCTTGTTCGCATTGGCTGATGGCCTATCTGATTTCGTTAACCATTTTATCTCAGGTTTGGGATTAGCTGGTATCGCCATGAATAAAGCGTCTGACGATGTGAAAGAGGCGTTAGCAGATCTTGAAGAGATCGCTAAGTTAGGCATTGATGAAGATGACGACCTAGGTGAGCAAGCTCAATTGCTAGAGCAAGTAATCGAACACGTCAAAGCATGCGTATTAACTATTCATGCCGAGTTTGGAGCTCGTCCTGAAAGCAACGATAGTAAACCGACGATTCACTGATTGTCGGTACCATTAATTGAATAGTTTCTAGAGGTTAGCATGAGGCAATATGACGTTGTAATTGCTGGTGGAGCCATGGCGGGAGCCACACTTGCTTTAGCGATAGATCGCTTATCGAAAGGACAACTTCGTGTTGCCGTTGTTGAGCCGTTTAAAGCGCAATCTAATGAGCACCCTGGTTTTGACTCTCGTTCCATTGCCTTATCCTACGGGACCGTCAACACCTTACGCCATTTGCAGTTGTGGGCGGCGGTTGAGCCTTTTGCAACTCCAATAGAGCACATTCATGTGTCCGATCGTTCTCATGCGGGGATGACTGAGATTACCAAGCACGAAGTTGGTGTTGAAGCGCTTGGTTACGTAGTGGAACTCGCCGATGTTGGTCGCGTCTATCAAGAGCTCTTAGATAAGAGTGAGGCGATCAGTCTGTTTTGCCCGGATTCGGTCGTGAACATCGAACGTGAGCAAGACAAAGCACACATTGAGCTGACGAGCGGTGAGAAGCTGGAAGCTAAGTTGCTCGTTGCTGCCGATGGCGCAGTATCGCAATGCTGTCAGCAAATCGGTTTAGAGTTGTCTGAGCATGATTTTGACCAAGTGGCAGTGATTGCGAATATCGTAACGCAAGAACCTCATCAAGGTCGTGCCTTTGAACGCTTTACCGAGAATGGCCCAGTCGCACTGCTGCCTATGAGTGACAACCGCATGTCTTTGGTTTGGTGTTTGCGTCCTGAAGAAGCGCAATCCGTTGTGAATTTGTCCGATGAAGAGTTCCTTGAGCGCCTGCAGAGCGACTTTGGTTGGCGTTTAGGTGAGATGCAAAAAGTCGGGCAACGTGCGAGCTATCCACTTCTGCTGCGTCATCGTAAGCAAAACATTTCACACCGCTTTGCTATTGTTGGCAATGCCGCACAAACGCTTCACCCGATTGCAGGACAAGGCTTCAATCTTGGTATTCGTGATGTGGCATCGTTAGCGGAAGAGGTTGTTAAGCAAGCTGAAGACGCGGGTCGTTACCAAGGCTTAATGCGATTTAGCCAGCGTCGTGAAGATGATCGCAGCGAAACAATTTGGCTAACCAGTTCTCTCGTGCATATTTTTTCAAATGATTTACCGGCGATGCGAATTGGGCGTAACCTCGCTCTCGCAACGATGGATAACCTTTCTACTTTTAAGCAACCGCTGCTACGCCACACGCTTGGTCTAGTGAAACGATAAACGGCAACGAATTAGGTAACAAAAGCAATGATGCAAAGTGTAGATATCGCCATCATCGGCGGTGGTATGGTTGGATTGGCGTTGGCTGCCGCTTTTAAAGACAGTGACCTACGTGTTGCTGTTATTGAAGGCTCTGTGCCGGACGATACGTTGAGTGAACTACCGGACGTTCGTGTATCAGCGCTAAGTCGCTCTAGTGAAACGATGTTGCGTAAACTCGGAGCTTGGCAAGGTATCGAGCAACGTCGTGCTTCTCCGTATTATGCAATGGAGGTATGGGAGCAAGACAGCTTTGCTAACATCGCGTTTGATGCGCAAAGCATGGCTCAGCCAGATCTTGGCCATATTGTTGAAAATCGCGTAATTCAATTGGCGTTGCTAGAGCAAGTTCAAAAGCTGGATAACGTGACGCTGTTTATGCCTGCACGTTGTGCAACGTTAGCGGTTGGTGAGCAAGAAAGCTGGCTCACACTCGACAACGGTCAAGCCATGACTGCGAAGTTAGTGGTTGGCGCCGATGGTGCAAACTCTTGGCTGCGCAACCAAATGGACATTCCATTGACGCATTGGGATTACGGTCATAGTGCACTTGTCGCGAACGTGAAAACCGCTGATCCACACAACAGCGTTGCGCGTCAGATCTTTACACCGCAAGGTCCATTGGCTTTCCTTCCGATGTCTGAACCGCACATGTGTTCGATTGTTTGGTCTACCGAACCAAATCGTGCCGAGCAACTGCTGGCGATGAATGAGCAAGAGTTCAATAAGGCATTAACTAGCGAATTTGATGTGCGTTTAGGTTTGTGTGAAGTAGTTGGTGAACGTGCGGCGTTCCCGCTTAAGATGCGTTATGCGCGTGATTTTGTGGTTGAACGCGTGGCGTTAGTTGGCGATGCAGCACACACCATTCATCCACTAGCAGGGCAGGGTGTGAACCTTGGCTTGCTAGATGCTGCGAGCTTAGCGCAAGAAGTGTTGGCGCTTTGGAAGCAAGGGCAGGACATTGGCACCAAACGTAACCTACGTGGTTATGAACGTTGGCGTAAAGCGGAAGCTGCGAAGATGATTGCTGCGATGCAAGGCTTCCGTGACCTGTTCTCTGGTGAGAATCCTGCTAAAAAGCTGGTACGTGGAATTGGTTTGAGTTTAGCTAGCCAGCTACCAGGAGCAAAAGACGAGATAATGAAACGCGCATTGGGTTTGAAAGGCAATTTGCCGGAACTTGCGCGTCAATAACGAGCTTATTGCTCGACGAATAGAAGACACAAAAAAGGCTGGTTAATCCAGCCTTTCCTTTACATCGATGTTGTCGCTAAGCGTATGCGCATCTGAGCTTCATAATCTCTTGGTTAATTTCTTTAACCGCTTGAAAGTGGCGTCTTTCCGCTTTCTCTGGCAGCATTAATTTTCCATTATCAAACTCAAATTTACCGACTCCGTAAATATAAATTCTTCCTTTAAAAAGACGACTTATGTGTTTAGCAATCATACCTGGTGTATAGCGCTTAAACAGTCTCATATTTACTTTTCCTTATCTCTTACCTAGCTCAGTTATCTTACGTTTTTGGCGTAAAAATTATTGTGACAGCAATGGTATTAAGTACAGATGAGTTGTATCGCTTTAGAGATTTGTGCTGCCATAGACAAATTGACAGGGTCATATCTCAAATAGCGTGAGGATTACCTCAAAAAAACACTAGCGAAGGAACCGTTCCTTATCTCCTTCTGTTGTTACGTGGTGCATTAAGCAACTGTTTTGTTACAGAATTAAGAATAGAAGGAAAATAATTGTTTGCTAAATGTTTTTACTCAATTGATTGCATTTTTATCGTTTTGCCGGATTAAGGGCTTAATACATGGCTTTCATCGAGTTAGAGGGAAGAGGCGCAGAAAAGTTCCGTATAAAAAAAGCCCGCTTCGGCGGGCGAATAGTCACAGATGCATTACACAAAAGTGGACGACTGACTGTGTGGCAGAGGCCAATTCAGTCAGCAGTTTCACTTTATGTTGATTAAGTCGTTGTTGAAAACTTAACCAACAAGTTCAGCATATACGAGTTTATTACGCGTGACTATTTATGTTTCAAAAATGATTAAAAATTCCACTTTGTATGTTGGGAGATATGAGTGAGATCACGTAGGTGTGAGAAAGCCTGCATGTTATTACATTTTTACGAAGGTTAACGGCAGATATCGGCCAAGGTTGGTTGGCACAATTGCAGTAAATCATCGATAGATAATGCTAATCCAGCCATACGATCACCACTGCTGATAGTGATTTCTTTTTCTTCAAGCAAACTTGGGTCAAATACGATCGGCATGTAGCGTTTTAAGAGTAGTGGCGTGACAGTACCAATCTTGTATCCGGTAATCGCTTCTACGTCGGCTTGATCAACACACGTCATGCGACGGCACTGCAGTAATGCGCGCACCTTCTTTGGATCAACGCTACGATCACCTGGTGCACAAGCAAGCGCATATTGGTTTCCCATATCACGCAAAAGAATCGCTTTGACCATTTGAGAAGGGCGAATGCCGCGTTGTTGCGCGGCATCCTCAATGGTTGTTGCTGGCCTTTGATGAGGAAGAAGGCGGTACTCGATGTTTTGGTCCGCCAAAAACTGCATCAAAGGGGTATGAATGGTATTACTCATCGTCAAGGCTGTACGGCAGTGCTGCGATTTCCCATTCACATTCTGGTTGGTCAACCAAGCGCAGACGAGTGTCATCATCTAGGTTGTTTGGCAATACAATGAGACCCATCGCTTGGTTGTCGCTGAATTGATAATGCGTGAGCAAGGCGCCTACTGAACGCCAGTTTTCACCGACACTACGTTCCAATTCGATCGCACCTTCACCTAAGGTTTCAACGGTTACACCTTTAACAATGTACATTGCACGTTTGTTGGTGCCGCGGTATTTCGCGCGCGCTACAGTTTCTTGACCCGTGTAGCAGCCTTTCGTAAAGCTTATACCACCAAGCGCTTGTACGTTTAGTGCTTGTGGAATGTGTTCGTTTTGCGCGTCTGCTGCCAAGTATGGCAGTGCTGCCTCAATATCGAAACGGGTCCAAAGCTCGTGGGTTGTCAGTGTTGCTTGGCTATCTTCCACTAATGATTGTGCTGCTTCTGCTGTAAGCGCAAGCAACCAGCGATTCAGAGCGACTTTGACCGCAGTGCCGCCTTCAATCGCACGCACCTCGCCAGAATCAGCATTTAGCGTTGAGATGAATGCATCTGCATTCTTACCAGCAACACCCAGTACCACGTCGCTTGACTCTTCGATGGTCACTTTCGAGAACACTGCGTACTTTTTAATTTCTTTCAGTTCTACTTCAATTGCTGATTTCGGCTGAACCATTGAGTAGCCATCGTTATGGTGGAATAGGCGGAAGACACTCCACACTTTACCTTTCGCGTCACAATGTGCTCCCAACATTGATTGGTCTTTCTCAAGAGAAACCACATCGCAGGTAACTTGACCGTGTAGGTATGACTTTTTGTCGTCCCCGACCATGGTGATCATGCCCAGGTTATCCAATAGCGAGATAGACAGCTCCGGTAGCGCGTCTTGTGTCGATAGGTTCAGTGGTGAAAAGCGAGTTTGCCATTCCATGAGTACGATGCCTTTTGAAGATATTTTTCAGCTATGTTAATTGCAGATTCGACATTTGTCAGCACTCAATATATCCACTCAATTTTAAGGTGTTTGGCTCAACTGAACGTTTGTTTATTAAATGCGATCAGGATTTGCAGTGACTTGGCTACATATTGTGACCCGCACACTAGTGGCGTAGAACATCCCTTGTTACACTCCGCACTAAGAACAAGACATCTATGAAGGAATACTGAATGTACACTGCGGAAGAAAAGGCGCGTATTAAATGGGCTTGTCGTCGTGGCATGCTTGAGCTTGACGTGGTGATTATGCCGTTTTTTGAAGAGTGCTTCGATGCACTAGGTGAGCAAGAGCAACGTGATTTTGTTTCGTTGTTAGAATGTGATGATCCAGATTTGTTTACTTGGGTCATGGGGCATGGTCGCAGCGAAAACCTTGGTCACGCTTCGATGGTTGATAAAATTGTCGCACACAACCTCAGCAAGGTTCGTTAACCTTACTGTTTCTAAATCTCTAAACGCCCAAGCGCTGCATTACTTGATTCTTTTCGGTTTAGCTTGGGCGGTTATCTTCTCTGATATTCCACTCGTCTTATCTAGTTATCTGTTACTACTGATCTATCGTTGCCATACCCAAGGTGGATTCGTCATGCCGTCAACTGTCGGGAATTGGTATTTTCATCGTGATGGAACGGTTCGAAATGACGCTCAAACTTCACTGTTATCAGGAGTCGATCTTTCCGCTTCTGTTTTCAAGGTGACGTTCAAGTTCGTATCTGGGGATAAGGTGACCGTTTGGCGAGACAGTTGTGATGATGTGTCGTATCGTCAATTGAATATGATATTGCGTCAATGGAAAATGGGAGCCGAAGCTCCCATTTGATATCGTGTCTGACTCTTTCTTACTTGGCGTCAGATTTACTTGTTTGGTGTTAGGATCGTCGGTCCGCTATTCTCTTGTTGGTTTGGATAATCCAAGGTGTAGTGTAGACCGCGGCTTTCTTTACGCTGCATCGCACAACGCACCATCAGTTCAGCTACTTGAAGTAGGTTACGCAGTTCTAGCAAGTTGTTTGAAACACGGAAGTGGCTGTAGTATTCATGCGTTTCTTGCTGAAGCATTTGAATACGGCGTAGTGCGCGTTCTAAACGTTTGTCCGTGCGAACAATGCCCATGTAATCCCACATAAACAAGCGAAGCTCATGCCAGTTATGCTGGATGATAACCTCTTCATCACTGTTGGTGACTTGGCTTTCATCCCAACAAGGTACTCGGGGTGCTAATTCGACCTTCGTGTGGTGCTTTAGGATATCTTTGGCGGCTGACCATGCGTAGACCACACACTCAAGTAGTGAGTTTGAAGCCATGCGGTTTGCACCGTGTAGACCGGTGTAACTGACTTCGCCAATGGCATATAGATTCTTCAAGTCCGTATTACCGTTTTGATCGACCATCACGCCACCACACGTGTAGTGTGCGGCTGGAACAATTGGGATCGGCTCTTTGGTCATATCGATGCCAAGATCCATCAAACGAGAGTAGATGGTTGGGAAGTGCTTGGTAATGAATTCCGCAGGTTTGTGGCTGATGTCTAAATACATGCAGTCTGCACCTAGGCGCTTCATTTCAAAGTCGATGGCACGTGCGACGACATCACGCGGCGCAAGTTCTTTACGCTCATCAAAATCCGGCATAAAGCGTGAGCCATCAGGGCGTCGCAGATAGGCACCTTCACCACGCAAGGCTTCTGTGAGTAGGAAGTTACGTGCTTCTGGGTGGAACAGGCAAGTAGGGTGGAATTGGTTGAATTCCATATTTGCGACACGGCAGCCTGCGCGCCAAGCAATCGCGATACCGTCACCAGAGGAAACGTCAGGGTTTGACGTATATTGGTAAACTTTGGAAGCGCCACCAGTCGCAAGAACAACAAATTTAGCGCGAACGGTTTCTACCTGTTCTTCATTTCGGTTCCAAATATAAGCGCCAATGATCTTGTTTTTGTCGCCGCCGACTTTATCTTCAGTGATTAAATCCAGAGCATTGTGACGTTCAAGAACATGAATGTTTGGGTGGCTGTGGGCGTTGTCTTGCAGTGAGGTTTGCATCGCCATACCTGTTGCATCCGCAGCATGCAAAATTCGGCGTCGACTGTGACCACCTTCGCGAGTTAAGTGGTAACGAGGTTCTTCATCAGAGTCATCGTCCTCACGATCAAACGGTACACCACCATCAATCAACCATTGCACGCATTCTTTTGAATTCTCAGCGATAAACTTAACCGTTTCTTCATCGCAAATGCCATCACCAGCAATTTGTGTGTCTTCAACGTGAGACTCGATGGTGTCCGATTCATCGAAGACCGCAGCGATACCACCTTGTGCGTAAAACGTCGCGCCTTCGCTGCGCGGGCCTTTACTCAACACCATCACTTTACAGTGGTTTGCTACGCGCAAAGCTAACGACAAGCCCGCGGCGCCACTCCCTACCACTAACACATCACATTCATGTTCACGATTCGTGTTCATATAACTTTTACTATCCCAAGCTAAGGTAACAAGGCTACCTTGTGTATATTTTGCACACCATGTGCATCCATTAACGCGACATCCGTCGCTAAGGGCTAAGTTGGGAGGTATCTAAATCACCGCAACTCTGGTGACTTGTGCCACTCTTATTTTTGCATGTCGATGACATGCGCATGCTTCCTGAGTTTTATTTTAAACGCGTTGTTCAGATAGCCATTAGCCGTGCCAACAAAAAGTAATAGTTTGTCAATGCCATTGCTTTTCTAGGCTCTACCCAGCACAATCTGGGACAGAGATCATCCATTATACCCATTTCCCCATCACTATGCTCGCTTGTCAAAACGAGACGTAATTCAGACGTGGCGAGGGATTTGGCTAGTGACATCACACTGTGAAAAAACAATGACAAAAAATTTGAGAAACCATGGAACTTTCTCATTCACGTCGGAGTCACAATAGTGCTCAAGTAAGCAGTGGTGTCAATACTACGTTTTGCATAATTAGTACCCATATCTGAGAAGAGTAGGGGCATAACAAATAGGAGTATCCGCTCGAATGAACGAGCAGCTGACCGATCAAGTATTGATTGAGCGAGTTCAGAATGGAGATAAGCAAGCATTCAACCTGCTGGTAACGAAGTATCAGAACAAGGTATGTAATCTTATTTCCAGATACGTAAGTAATCCTGGCGATGTTCCAGATGTAGCACAAGAAGCGTTTATCAAGGCTTACCGAGCTATCCCTAGCTTTCGCGGGGAGAGTGCGTTTTACACTTGGCTGTATCGCATTGCAGTGAATACTGCGAAGAATCATATCGTTGCTCAGGGTCGTAGACCGCCTGCGACGGACGTTGATGCTGAAGATGCTGAATTTTACGAAACAGGTAATGCATTGAAAGAAATTTCGAACCCTGAGAACTTAACGTTGTCCAAAGAATTGCAACGGGTAGTGTTCAGCGCAATCGAAGCCTTACCTGAAGATTTAAAAACGGCAATGACTCTGCGTGAGCTTGATGGCTTAAGCTATGAGGAAATTGCTGAAGTAATGGATTGCCCGGTGGGAACGGTACGATCACGTATCTTCCGTGCTCGTGAGGCGGTGGAAAAGAAAATCAAACCTCTTTTACAGCGCTAGTACAAGTGATAACTATGGTGAAAACAATGGCTGACAAAGAAAAACTTTCAGCTCTCATGGATGGAGAATTGGTCGATAAGGCTTTAATTCAAGAATTAGAGCAAGACCAAGAAAGCCGTGACGCTTGGCAGAACTATCATCTTATTGGTGATGTGATGCGAGGCGAAGCGCCAGCAAAACCTGAGTGGAATATTGCTGAAAGCGTGGCGTTAGCGTTAGAAGACGAGCCTGTGCATCGTGCTATCGATTCACGCAGTGCTAACGTTATTTCAATTAATGACGCGCCAAAAGAGTCGCAACCAGAGCCACAAAAAGCCAAGCGCCAGTTGCCTGCATGGCTAACTCAGTTTGGTCAGGTTGCCGTTGCTGCGTGTGTGTCACTTGCCGTGATTTTAGGTGTGCAACAATACGGTGGTAGCGACCCAATGTCGCCACAAGCCGATCAACTTCCTGTGCTTCAAACAGTGCCATTTGCTGGCAGTGCAGAACCAGTAAGTTTGACTCGTGAGTCCGTTGAGCGCTCGGTTGGCGAAGCAAATATGCAAGAGCAACGTAAACGTGTTCATGCTATGCTTCGTGACTACGAATTGCAGTTAAGAATTAACAGTGATGCGTCTCAGCAAGATGCAAATCTGACTCCGGATATTGAATGAAAAAATTTCTGATCAGCGCTTGCGCTCTGTTCAGTCTGATGTCTACTCAAGCCTTTGCTGGTGATAAACCAGCGGAGGCTTTATTGCATCAAATGAGCGAGGCGAGCAAAAATTTAAGCTACGAACTCTCTTATATCCTCATCAAAAAGAACAGCATTGAACCTTTGCTGTACCGTCATGCGACTCACGATAAAGATCAGTACGCACATCTTGTGTATTTGAGTGGTCCAGTTCGTGAAGTAATTCGTCGTGGTACTGAAGTGAGCTACATCGAAACCGGCGCAGAGCCGTTTACGATTGAATCTGGCAAGATGGTCGCACCAATCATGCCGATGCTGAACACCAATATCGATGAATTGAACCTCTATTACGATTACGTCAAAGTCGGTCGTGCTCGTGAAGCTGGCGTTCCGACTCAAGTACTACGTGTTGTGCCTAAAGACGGCTTGCGTTATTCGTACGTACTTTGGATTGATGAGAAAAGTAAGTTACCACTGCGTGCTGATCTGGTTGACCGTGATGGAGAAATGCTAGAGCAATACCGTACGATCTCATACTCGGTGAATCCAAAAATTGGCGAGTTGATGAGTGGTTTGGCGGATGTGCAGTTGCCAGCAGTATTGACGATGCCTAAAGGTGATATCGGTACGAGTGACTGGAACGTAGGTTGGATTCCTGAAGGTTTCCACCCAAATGAGCTAAATCGCTACCGAATGGCAGTGACCGACCAAATGGTTGAAAGCCAACTTTACTCGGATGGTTTATTCAGTTTCTCTGTTTATGTCGCCAGCAAAGATGAGCATTCGCTGAAAGGTCAGCTGGTTCGTCAAGGCCGCCGTACTTTGCATAGCTTTGTAAGTGGTAATCATGAAATCTCTGTTGTGGGTGATATTCCACCGGCAACTGCTCAGCGTATTGCACAATCTGTTACGTTTGATGCAGCAAAGAGTAAAGCGCAATGATGACCGCATTAGCAACCGTGACGGGTGTTCATCGTCACGGTCAGCAATACGATATCGATTTAAGCTGCGAGCAACAGACCAGTTGCAGCAGCTGTTCTTCGCAAAAAAGCTGTGGCACTGGCGTGGTTACTAAAGCAATTGGTAACAAAACATTAGCATGGCATCTGCGTACAAAAACATCTGTCAAAGTTGGTCAGGTGGTAGAAATCGGCTTTCCTGAGTCGAGCCTGATCAAATCCGCAATGGCGGTTTACCTTCTTCCTCTGTTTGGTCTGATTTTTGGTGCCGTGATTGGCAACTTCCTTCTTGAGCCTTTAACCGCAGGCGGCGAGGGCATTACCATCTTAGCTTCGGTTTTGTTTGCTGCTGGTGGTATGTGGCTCGCTAAACGTGTGTCACGGCCTTTAGAAGATGAATCAAAACGCCAAGTCACTCTCATTCGAGTTCTCGGTGAGCCTATCCAGTAAGTACGTACCTCGAGGTTACTAAGGTATATACTTTAAATAAGGTGCGCCCGTTAACGAAATTGGGTAGAATCTGCCAACTTGATTGAAATGCCGTCAGCTGATGGCTTTCTTACTGTCCTTATTTGTAAAGAGTTAGTCACCCTAAATCTATGAAGCACATTCGTAACTTTTCGATTATCGCCCACATCGACCATGGTAAGTCGACCCTATCAGACCGTCTAATCCAAGTTTGTGGAGGATTAAGCGATCGTGAAATGGCCGCACAGGTTCTGGATTCTATGGATCTTGAACGTGAGCGTGGCATCACTATCAAAGCGCAGAGTGTGACTCTTGATTACACCGCAAAAGATGGCGAGACATACCAACTTAACTTTATCGACACTCCTGGACACGTAGACTTTTCGTACGAAGTTTCACGTTCTCTGGCCGCTTGTGAAGGGGCGTTGTTGGTGGTTGACGCAGGTCAAGGTGTAGAGGCTCAAACGCTTGCCAACTGTTACACCGCGATCGAAATGGATTTGGAAGTTGTGCCAATCCTAAACAAAATCGACCTCCCAGCGGCAGAACCAGAGCGTGTAGCTGAAGAGATTGAGGAGATTGTTGGTATCGACGCGATGGAAGCGACGCGTTGTAGTGCAAAGACAGGTCTAGGCGTGGATGACGTTCTAGAAAATATTGTCTCTGCGATACCTTCTCCAGAAGGTGATCCTGAAGCGCCACTTCAAGCATTGATCATCGATTCATGGTTCGATAATTATCTTGGCGTTGTTTCTTTGGTTCGTATTAAAAACGGCTCGCTGAAGAAAAACGACAAAATCAAAGTAATGAGCACAGGCCAAGTTTGGGGTGTTGACCGTCTAGGTATCTTCACACCAAAACAAGTTGATACGACAGAGTTAAATACTGGCGAAGTAGGCTGGGTTGTTTGTGGTATCAAAGACATCCTTGGTGCTCCAGTGGGTGATACACTGACAACCGCAAAAAATGGTTGTGAGAAAGCACTTCCTGGCTTCAAAAAAGTGAAGCCTCAGGTATACGCGGGTCTATTCCCAGTATCATCTGATGACTACGAAAACTTCCGTGACGCACTTGGTAAACTGAGTCTGAATGATGCGTCGTTGTTCTACGAGCCAGAAAGCTCGGCAGCACTTGGTTTTGGTTTCCGTTGTGGCTTCCTTGGTATGCTGCACATGGAAATTATCCAAGAACGTCTTGAGCGTGAATACGACCTTGACCTTATTACAACCGCACCAACGGTAGTTTATGAAGTTGAGCAAACAAGTGGTGAAATCCTGTATGTGGATAGCCCTGCAAAGCTACCAGCTGTAAACGACATCGAATTTATCCGTGAGCCTATTGCGCGTTGTAATATTCTTGTGCCATCGGATTACCTAGGTAACGTAATCACACTTTGTGTTGAGAAGCGTGGTATGCAGGTTGATATGGTTTACCACGGTAACCAAGTTGCTGTGACGTACGATATCCCTATGGCAGAAGTTGTACTCGATTTCTTTGACCGCTTGAAGTCAACATCTCGTGGTTATGCATCATTGGATTACAACTTCCAGCGTTTTGAAGAATCAAACATGGTTCGTGTAGACGTTCTGTTGAACGGCGATAAAGTGGATGCTTTAGCTATCATCACGCACAAAGATCAAGCGCAAAGCCGCGGTCGTTTGTTAGTTGAGAAGATGAAAGAATTCATTCCTCGTCAGATGTTTGATATCGCGATCCAAGCGGCAATCGGTAACCACATCATTGCTCGTTCTACTGTGAAACAGCTACGTAAGAACGTAATCGCGAAATGTTACGGTGGTGACGTGAGCCGTAAGAAGAAACTTCTGAAGAAACAGAAAGAAGGTAAGAAACGTATGAAGCAGATCGGTAACGTAGAGCTGCCTCAAGAAGCGTTCCTAGCGATTCTTCACGTTGGTAAAGACTAGAGTTGAACTATCTCTTACTCTTGTCTGTCATAAGACGTTAGATAGTAAAATAAGTGAAAGGGTTTCGGCTCTTTCACTTTCGTATTTTTAGATAAGGGAATTTAATGGCGAATACATTCTCACTGATTCTAGTTATCGTGACTTTGGTAACTGGCGTAGTTTGGCTACTGGAAAAGCTGGTGTTTGCGAAAAAACGTCAAGCGAAAGTAGAAGAGATTCAAGCACAGACAGCTAATGGCCTAGACGCGGTAACACTACAGAAAGTAGAACGTCAGCCATGGTGGATTGAGAATAGCGTGTCTATTTTCCCTGTAATTGCATTCGTTCTTGTATTGCGTTCTTTTATCTATGAACCGTTCCAAATTCCTTCAGGCTCAATGATGCCCACCCTACTAGTGGGCGACTTTATTCTGGTGGAGAAATACGCTTACGGATTGAAAGATCCTGTTTGGCGTCATCAGCTAGTGGAAACTGGCAAACCAGAGCGTGGTGATATTGTGGTATTCAAATACCCACCTCAACCAAATATTGACTACATTAAACGTGTTGTTGGCTTACCTGGCGATACGGTTCGTTACTCAAGTGACAAGCAAGTGTGTATTCAATCGCAAGGTGATTCGGTTTGTAAGCCAGTTAAATTGAGCAATGTTGAAGAAAGTCCGTTCATCCAAAACGGTATTCCTCTGATTCAGATGAATGAAAAACTGGGTGAAGTGGAACACCAAATCTTGGTTAACCCATTAGCTCGTGACCGTGTGCAGAACTACCAGCCACGTCCAGGAGTTAACGAATGGGTTGTACCGCAAGGTCAGTACTTTGTTATGGGTGATAACCGTGATAACAGTGCTGATAGCCGTTACTGGGGCTTTGTTCCAGAAGCAAACTTAGTCGGTAAAGCTGTCGCGATTTGGATTAGCTTCGAGTTTGATCGTGGCGCAGACAGCGTTCTACCTTCATGGATTCCAACTGGTGTGCGTTTTAACCGCGTCGGTGGTATTCACTAACCATTACATATCGAGAGAGTATGAATTCTCCAATTGATAAACTAGAGAGAAAGCTCGGCTACCAATTTAAGGATGCTGGGCTTATCAACTTGGCGCTGACTCACCGCAGCGCCAACAGTAAGCATAATGAACGTCTTGAGTTTCTGGGCGATTCAATTTTAAGTTTTGTCATCGCTGATGATCTGTACCATCGTTTCCCGAAAGTGAACGAAGGTGACATGAGCCGTATGCGCGCTACTTTGGTACGTGGGCACACATTGGCGGAACTGGGTCGTGAGTTCGATCTAGGAGATTATTTAAAATTAGGTCCAGGTGAATTGAAGAGTGGTGGATTCCGCCGAGACTCTATTCTAGCCGATGCGGTAGAAGCCATTATTGGTGCGATTTACCTTGATAGTGATATTGAAGCCGTGCGCGGTATTGTACTGAGTTGGTACAACTCGCGTCTTGAAGCCATCAAGCCTGGCGTATCACAAAAAGATCCAAAAACTCGCCTACAAGAGTTCCTGCAAGGCAGAAGAAAACCACTGCCTGTCTACACAGTGACTAATATTAAAGGTGAAGCGCACAACCAAGAGTTCACGGTTGAGTGTGACGTAGCAGGTGTGGATAAGCCTGTCATTGGTAAAGGCACCAGCCGCCGCAAGGCAGAACAAGCGGCTGCTGAAACAGCACTTGAGCAATTAACAAATGGCTGATAACGAATTCGATATCGATGCATTTTTTGCATCAAACGGTGAAGTAAGTTCACCAGAAAACCAGCACTGTGGCTTTATTGCGATTGTTGGTCGCCCAAACGTTGGTAAATCGACGCTTCTAAACAAAATTCTTGGTCAGAAGATTTCGATTACATCTCGTAAACCGCAAACGACTCGTCACCGCATCATGGGTGTGGACACTGACGGCGATTACCAAGCGATCTACGTAGATACACCAGGACTTCACATTGAAGAGAAGCGTGCGATCAACCGTTTGATGAACCGTGCGGCGAACTCATCGCTCAGTGATGTAAACCTAGTATTCTTCTTGGTTGATGGTACGCACTGGACCAAAGACGACGAGATGGTGCTGACTAAGCTTCAAAAGTCGAACTTCCCTGTAGTACTTTGTGTGAACAAGGTAGACAATGTCCAAGATCGTAACGAAGTGATGATGCACATGGCCGACATGTCTAAGAAAATGGACTTTGTTGACGTTGTGCCAATCTCTGCGAAACAAGGCAAGAACATCGACGTACTACGTAAGCACGTTCGCGATCACTTGCCAGAAGCAACACATCACTTCCCTGAAGAATACGTAACAGACCGTTCTCAGCGTTTCATGGCGTCTGAAATCGTGCGTGAAAAGCTGATGCGTTTTACTGGTGAAGAATTGCCTTACTCGGTAACGGTTGAAATTGAACGTTTTGACTACAACCCAGAAAATGATGGCTTCCACATCAATGCCTTAATTCTTGTTGAACGTAACGGTCAAAAGAAAATGGTCATTGGTAAAGGCGGTGAGAAGATCAAGACCATTGGTCGTGAAGCGCGCTTAGATATGGAAGAGTTGTTCGGCCGTAAGGTTTACCTAGAGACTTGGGTAAAAGTGAAATCTGGTTGGGCAGACGACGAACGTGCATTGCGTTCACTTGGTTACATCGACGACCTATAAGTTTGGTTGCTTGTAAGTTTGGTAACGAAGACACTTCGTTCCAACATCGATAAA
This sequence comes from Vibrio jasicida CAIM 1864 = LMG 25398, assembly GCF_000400365.1. Lineage (GTDB taxonomy): Bacteria > Pseudomonadota > Gammaproteobacteria > Enterobacterales > Vibrionaceae > Vibrio > Vibrio jasicida. The sequence goes on from NZ_BAOG01000084.1 coordinate 38,468, forward strand.
AATTAAATATCGATTAGAATAAGGAGCCAATTGGCTCCTTATTTTTTATTCACACTTCTTAGGCACACTGACGAGATGAGCAACCAGTCTTCAGAAGGCTTTCAACGCTGCTTTGTATTGCATCGACGCCCTTACAGTGAATCGAGCTTAATCCTTGATGTATTCAGCGAGGAGTATGGTCGAATTACATTGATGGCAAAAGGTGCCCGCGGGAAACGCTCCAATCTTAAAGGCGCATTGCAGCCCTTTACCCCTTTATTGCTGAAATGGTCAGGGAAAGGCTCGATGAAGACGTTACGTCAAGCAGAGCCCATCAGCTTAGGTTTGCCTTTGACAGGAATAAACCTTTACTCCGCCATGTACGTAAATGAATTGATTGGAAGGGTGTTGATGGCAGAAGTGCCGATGCCTGCGCTGTTTCATGATTATCTGCATGCACTAACGGAACTAGCTCAGAGTGATAACCCTGAACCGGGCTTGCGTCGTTTTGAATTGGCCCTGCTGTCTTCTATGGGGTATGGCGTCGATTTTTTGCATTGTGCTGGTACTGGTGAACCCGTTGATCCTGACATGACTTACCGCTATCGCGAACAAAAAGGATTCATCGCATCAGTAAGGCGAGATAACCTCACTTTTTTGGGGAATGAATTGATTGCGATTAGTGAACGGCGATTCGTCACTAAAGAGCAATTAAAAGCGGCGAAACGCTTTACACGTATGGCCTTAAAGCCGTATCTTGGCGGCAAACCTTTAAAAAGTCGTGAATTATTCATTCAGACATACAGAGCACGGAGTAATGGAAAATGAGCTCAATCTATTTAGGCGTTAATATCGACCATATTGCCACTCTACGTAATGCGCGTGGTACTAAATACCCAGATCCAGTTCATGCTGCTGAGATCGCAGAGCGTGCTGGCGCAGACGGTATTACTATTCACCTGCGTGAAGACCGTCGCCACATTCTAGATCGTGACGTGCGCATTCTACGTGAGACCATTCAAACTCGTATGAACCTTGAAATGGCAGTAACAGACGAGATGGTTGAGATTGCACTACAGACTAAGCCTGAATTCGTGTGTCTGGTTCCTGAAAAACGTGAAGAGTTGACAACAGAAGGTGGTCTTGACGTTGTAGGTCAGCTTGAGAAAGTGAAAGCTGCAACGCAAAAACTGACGGAAGCGGGCATCAAAGTCTCTCTATTTATTGATGCAGACCGTCAACAGATCGATGCGGCAAAAGCATGTGGTGCACCGTATATCGAACTTCACACTGGTCACTATGCGGATGCGGAGACTGAGGAAGACCAACAAGACGAGCTTAAGAAGATTGCTGCAGGTGCAAGCTACGCTGATGACCTGGGTATCATCGTTAATGCTGGTCACGGTCTGACTTACCACAACGTTGCGCCAATCGCTGCATTGCCTGAAATTTACGAACTGAATATTGGTCACTCGATCATTGGTCGTGCGGTATTTGATGGCCTAGAAAAATCAGTGGCAGAAATGAAAGCCCTGATGGTCGCTGCACGTAAGTAATCCGTTTCAATCATGGCAATTTTAGGATTAGGAACCGATATCGCCGAGATTGGGCGAATAGAGAAAGCGCTAGAACGTAGTGGTGAGCCATTTGCAAAGCGCATTCTCTCGGTTCAAGAAATGGCAAAATTTGACGAACTGAAACAAAAAGGTCGTTATCTAGCAAAGCGCTTCGCGGTAAAAGAAGCAGCATCAAAAGCGCTAGGCACGGGCATTGCGAAAGGCGTGACCTTCCATGACTTTACCGTTTCGAATGATGAGTTCGGTAAACCGATGTTGACGCTTTCTGGCGTGGCAAAGCAAATCGCCGAGTCGATGGGGGTGAATCATGTTCATCTATCGATTTCTGATGAGCGTCATTACGCGGTCGCGACGGTGATTTTTGAATCCTAATTTGTCTGATTACGGATTAATAACCGAATACGAAAAAGCCAGAGTCGATGCTCTGGCTTTTTTATTATGTTGATTTCCCAAATCATTCTCTACTGTTCAAGATAAAACTTCGCCGTCGTGGTGACTTTAATCATTTCATCTTGCAGTTCGAACATTTCCGGTTCGATGTCTTCAATACTCGCTCCTGAACGCAGCGCCTGTTCCAAGGTTGCACACAGTGACTTCAATCTCGGTACGCCACAGTAAGAGCTACTGCCGTGAAGTTTATGCACCACATGGATAAGGTCATCACACGAAAAGTCTTCTTGCTCTATGGCTTGATCGACCACTTCTTCCACTTCTGGAATAAAGTCGATCAACATGCGCAGCATGTCCTTAGCTAGGTCTTCTTTGTTTGCACTTTGTTTTAAGGCCGCTTGCCAGTCGATGATCATATCTTGCTGCGGTTTTTCCGGCGCTGGTGGTGCAGCTTCCACTGCAGGCTCCACGTAAGATGGTGCGATCTTATCGACACTGTCAGTACAAGTATTTGGGTTCCAATGAACCAAAACCTGTTGCAACACATGTTCCTCAATTGGCTTGGTTAGGTAATCATCCATGCCCGCTGCCAGCAGCCGGTCACGCTCACCAGCCATTGCGTGTGCGGTCACCGCAATTACAGGAGTGTCTTTGTTCAGCTCTAGCTCTTTAATGTACTGACAAGCGGTTACGCCGTCCATCAATGGCATTTGAATGTCCATGAAGATCAGATCGTATTTCTTCTCTGTTGCGAGGTTCACTGCTTGTTGACCGTTGCTGCATGCCGTTACTGTTTCGACACGCTCTCTCAATAGCGCGGAGATCAGCTTCAAGTTGGCAGGGTTATCATCAACCGCAAGCACAGTTAATGGCAGTCTTTCGCTCTCTACAGGTTCAACCGGAGGCAGGGCAACCTGAGGCATTTCGATATGGTCAGTGATCAGGCTCTGTAGCAGTTTACGACGCGATAATGGCTTGGTCAGACATTGGATCTGATGATCGTTCATCACTTGGTCTGCTAATGCTAGCTCCGTACTTGGCGTACCCATGATGACACTTGGAGCCATACGCTTCGCCTGTTCAATCCACGCTGAGACGGATTGGTCGTCGTAAGTTTGGTTTGCGCCCAAGTTCAACAATACGTAGTCGTAGTGTTCATCGTTCTCTGGTAGCGATGAACGGTAGGTCACTAGAATGCCTTCTTGACTCAAGACTTGTTGAGTCACTGATGCTGCTTGCATGTTTGGTTCAACCAGCAGCAGCTGCTTACCAGATAGCAGTTCTACTTCAATTAGATCGCTCATTGGCATTTCTGTTGAATGTAGGCGCAGCGTAAACCAGAAGGTAGAACCTTGGTGGAGACGGCTGGTTAAGCTGATTTCGCCGCCCATTTGGCTAACCAGTTTTTGGGTGATAACCAGACCTAAACCAGTACCGCCGTATCGGCGTGAAATACTTGCATCTGCTTGGCTAAAGGCTTGGAACAATTGTGCTTGTTGGCGCTCCGAAATACCAATGCCCGTATCGCGAACCATAAATTGCAGTTCAATGGAATCACTGGATTGGGAACGCATTTCAACACTGATGTCGATGTTGCCGCGCTCGGTAAATTTGATCGAGTTACCGACCAAGTTAGTAAGGATTTGCTGGATACGCAGTGGGTCACCGACCAAGCCTGGCGGAATCTTCGGATCCACTTTTAGGGTGATCTCCAATCCTTTCTCATGTGCGCTGGTCGCTTGTAAGTTAATAACTTCTTCCAAGCTTTCTCTGAATTCAAATGGAATGTTTTCTAGGGCTAGCTTACCCGCTTCCAGTTTCGAGAAGTCGAGGATGTCGTTGATGATGTTGAGTAGGTTGTTTGCCGACTTCTCAATGGTTTGCAAGTAATCCGTTTGGCTGTTCGACAACTGAGTTTTAAGCATCTGACGCGTAAAGCCAATCACACCGTTCAGTGGCGTACGAAGCTCGTGTGACATATTGGCTAAGAATTCAGATTTCACTCGCGCCGCTTCTTGCGCACGTTTCTTCGCGATGTCTAACTCTACGTTCTGAATTTCTAGCTGTTCGAGGGTTTCACGCAAGTCCGATGTCGCTTGGTCTATACTGTGCTGCATCTCAACGTGGTATTCCGACAACGAGACCGCCATGGCGTTGATGCCGTTTTTCAGTTGGTCCAACTCACCGTGCATTTTGCCTTCGATACGCACGTCAAGGTGGCCACGACGAATTCGGTCCACAACGTTCTTCATGTGGGTGATCGGCTGGGTAACGTCATGCATGAGGCGAGAAGCGAACACACTCGCGAGACCAAGACCGAGGATCAACACCAAGAACGCAGAGAACACTTCTTGGTATTGCTGTAATCGAAGTGACGAAAGATCCATTTCCACTGCGATGTAGCCGATGGCTTTTGTACCCTGATTCTCATTTGAGAGCTCCGAAAGATAGTGACCTTCAGATAGAATCGGCACGCGCAGAATTAGCGAGTTATCGAAGATTTCTGAATTGCCTAATTGAGGGATAGGCTTATCCTTCGGGAACATCAGAGCTTCAAAATTGGGATGGAAGTTAGAAGTGACGAAAAGCTCATGATTTTCATCGAACACCGCGATACTACGAACCAGTTTCGAGTTTTTGCGGTGGGCATAACTGATAAGGCGACGAACGGCTTCGCGACTTTCGGAAAGTAGGTGAGTTTCACTGGCAATCGCAAGCGGTTCGATAATGCTATTGCCTGTGGTGATAACTTGTTTCTCGAGGTCTTGGTAGCGGTTAAATGAGAAAAAGCCGCTCAGTAATAAACCAATAATGAGAGTGGGAGCGAGAGTTAGTGTAATTACACGTGCTCTTAAGCCATATCTGGTCATGTTATCTAATTACATCGGAGTCTGGATATGGGAAAATAACGCATTATTTCTCAAGCGCACGATAAAGCCTTGAGCAAAGAAGTGACGTCACCGGATAAACGGTAAGCATAATCAAGTCACTCGAATCACACAACGGCTGCAATCAAGAATAGTGAAGCAGTAGAGCAATTAGACACAAATCAGGCACAGAGCATGGCACGTATCTTTCAACCTAAAAAGAAAACGCAACTGAATACCCGCCACCAAGCGGCACAAGTGGAGCGTTTGGATCACCACGGCGCAGGCATTGCTTACCTTAAGAAAAAACCATTGTTTATTGATGGTGCGCTACCGGGTGAGGAAGTGGTAACCCAATTGGTGGAAGAAAAGAGCAAATTCGCTCGCGGTAAGTTGATTAAAATCCTTAAACCGAGTGACGCTCGCGTGGAGCCATTTTGTCCGCATTACCATGAATGCGGTGGCTGTGACCTGCAGCATTTGAACTATGACCAACAATTGACGCACAAGCAGCAAACGCTTCGTCAGTTGATGAGAAAATTTGCCGGCAGTGATATCGAGTTGGATGCGCCTGTGTTGGGTGACTCTCATGGCTACCGTCGCCGTGCTCGCGTGAGCTTATTTGTGGATAAAAAAACTCGCCAGCTGCATTTTGGTTTCCGTAAGAAGCAAAGTAAGCAAATCGCACAAGTGACGGACTGTCCCGTGCTTGCGCCTGAGTTGAATGTGTTACTGCCAGAAATCTACTCGACGCTAAAAGCGTTTAAGAAGCCAGAGCAATTGGGTCACGTAGAGTTGGTCTTAGGCGACAATGGTCCTTGTATTACATTGCGCCACCTAAGCAAACTGACTGAAAAAGAAACTAACACTTTGGTGGAATTGGCGAAGCGTCATCATGCATCGCTCTACCTGATGCCAGAAACGGATCAACTTGATTTGATTGAAGGTGAAGTGCCTTTCTATCAAGAAGCCGGTGTCACCGTACCATTCACGCCAAACAACTTTATTCAAGTGAACCAAGCGGTGAACCAGAAAATGGTCGCTCAGGCAGTGGCGTGGTTAGACCCACAAAGTGACGAGCGAGTGTTAGATTTGTTCTGTGGTCTAGGTAACTTCAGTTTGCCAATTGCAAAACGTGCAAAACATGTGGTTGGCGTTGAAGGTGTGGCAGAAATGGTAGAAAAGGCAGCAAATAATGCATCCTTGAACCAAATCAATAACGCACAATTTTATCACGCTAACCTTGAGCAGGATTTTGAAGGGCAAGTTTGGGCGGCTGAACAATTCGACAAAGTGCTGCTTGATCCGGCACGTGCAGGCGCGAGTGGGATCATCGATCAAGTTTCTGCGCTTGGCGCACAGCGTGTAGTTTATGTTTCGTGTAATCCTGCTACCCTTGCAAGGGATAGTCAGAGCTTGCTGGAGCAAGGCTACCAATTGACCAAATTAGGTATGCTGGACATGTTCCCTCATACCAGCCATCTAGAATCGATGGCGCTGTTTGAAAAGTCCTGATAATTGGGACTTTGTTGATCACTTACACGTGGTGGGTGGTCAATAAGCCAACGTTTAAGGCTTGGCATAAGAACTAACCTGGATGGTGTTAGTCAAACCACACAAATATAATAATTAGGATGATGAGATGGTTGCGGTAAGAAGCGCGCATTTAAACCAAGATGAACAGTTTGAACTCGAAACCTGGGTGGCTAGCCTAGGGCAAGAGAAGAACACAGCGAAACGCTTAATTGAAGTGTATCGTGATTGCCAGTCGATTTTGGCGAACCACGAGCAGGCGGAGCTTTTGTTGTGGCGTGGACGAGAGATGATCGAAATTTTGATCACCTTGTCGATGGACAAAGCGACACTTGTCGCGGCGCAACTGTTTCCTTTGGTCTCAAGCGGTGCTTTTGATAGAGAACTCCTTGAGGAAAAATACAGCAAAGAAATCATTAAGCTGATCGATGGCGTCGACGAAATGGCGGCAATTGGTCAACTGAATGTAACAATGGATGGTGGTGCTGCCTCGTCTCAAGTGGATAACGTTCGTCGTATGTTGTTGGCCATGGTGGATGATTTCCGCTGCGTCGTCATTAAGCTGGCGGAACGTATCTGCAACCTGATTGAAGTAAAAAAAGCGCCGGACGAAGTTCGTCGCGCTGCGGCAAAAGAGTGTGCAAACATTTATGCGCCTCTGGCAAACCGCCTTGGTATTGGTCAGCTGAAATGGGAAATCGAAGATTACGCTTTCCGCTACCAACAACCAGAAACCTACAAGCAAATCGCGAAGCAATTGGCTGAGCGTCGTATTGTCCGTGAACAATACATCAAAGACTTTGTCGACGACCTTACCCAAGAAATGACCGTATGCGGCATCAACGCAGAAGTCAGTGGTCGTCCAAAGCACATCTACAGTATTTGGCGTAAAATGCAGAAGAAGAGTCTGGCGTTTGATGAATTGTTTGACGTACGAGCAGTACGTATCATCGCCGACAAACTGCAAGATTGTTATGCCGCTCTGGGTGTGGTCCACACCAAATACAAACACCTGCCAAGCGAGTTCGACGACTATGTAGCGAACCCGAAACCAAACGGTTACCAGTCTATCCATACCGTGATTCTTGGCCCTGAAGGCAAGACCATCGAGATCCAGATTCGTACTAAAGAGATGCACGAAGACTCGGAACTAGGTGTTGCAGCGCACTGGAAATACAAAGAAGGCGCAAGCAGCCGCAGCGGTTACGATGAGAAGATCACGTGGCTACGTAAGCTACTCGACTGGCAAGAAGAAATGTCCGACTCTGGCGAGATGTTGGACGAGCTGCGTAGTCAGGTATTTGACGACCGCGTGTATGCCTTTACCCCACGTGGTGATGTCGTCGACCTACCGATGGGCGCAACCCCATTAGACTTCGCTTACCACATTCACTCAGAAGTAGGGCATCGTTGTATCGGTGCTAAAGTGGCAGGTCGTATCGTACCGTTCACCCATAAACTGCAAATGGGCGATCAGGTGGAAATCATCACCCAGAAAGAACCAAACCCTTCACGAGACTGGTTAAACCCATCGCTTGGCTTTGTGACGTCAAGCCGAGCGCGTGCGAAGATCAACGCATGGTTCCGCAAGCAAAGTCGTGAGAAGAACCTAGAAGCGGGTCGTGAAATTCTAGAGCACGAACTGGCGAAAATCGGCGCGACACTGAAAGATGCTGATAACTACGCGCTGAAACGCTTTAACGTTAATAGTGCCGATGAATTGTATGTTGGTATTGGTAGTGGTGACTTGCGTATCAACCAAATCATCAACCACATCAACGCCTTGGTAAACAAACCAACCGCCGAAGAGGAAGACCAACAAGCGCTAGAAAAACTGCAAGAAGCAGAAAATCGCGCGCCAGCACAAAGTCGTCCGAAGAAAGATGCAGTCGTAGTTGAAGGTGTCGATAACCTAATGACACACCTAGCGCGTTGTTGTCAGCCGATCCCAGGTGATGAGATTGCCGGTTACATCACCCAAGGTCGCGGTATTTCGGTCCACCGCAGTGACTGTGAGCAACTAGAGGAGCTTCGCCATCACGCACCAGAACGTATCATCGATACCGTCTGGGGCAGCGGCTTTGTCGGTTCTTACATCTTGACGGTTCGTGTTGAAGCAATGGAGCGTGGCGGTCTACTTAAAGACATCACAACGCTATTTGCGAACGAGAAAATCAAAGTCACCAGTATGAAGAGCCGCGTCGATTACCGCACGCAAATGTCGATCATGGACTTTGACCTTGAAGTGACCAACCTTGAAGTGTTCTCACGAGTTTCGAAACGTGTTGAGCAGATCAAGGATGTTATGTCGGTGAAACGCTTAGGCTAACTTTCACGTCGTACTTGTCACTTTTACTGCGTTAACTGCGTTTTCTTGCTCCATTACATAGGCGAGCTATGCTCAGGAGTCGCGAAAACTTGTTGCCTTGTCAAAGTAACAATTACTTAGTGAAAGCCGCTGAGAAAATAAAATAATCTAGAAGGTGAGTGGTTTTGGCTGCTCACCTTTTTCTTTAGATAGAAAGGTTTAAAGGAACAGAGAAAATGAGTCATCCAATTGAACAGTTAGAACAAATAATGGCGAAGTTGCGTGACCCAGACGGCGGTTGCCCATGGGACTTAAAGCAGACCTTCGACACCATTGTTCCGCACACCATTGAAGAAACTTATGAAGTGGTGGATGCGATTCAAAACCGTGATTGGCCGAACTTACAAGAAGAGTTGGGTGACTTATTGTTCCAAGTGATTTTCTACAGCCAAATGGCGAAAGAACAGGGGCTGTTTGATTTTTCTGACGTCGTCGAAACTGTGAATGAAAAACTGACTCGTCGTCATCCTCATGTTTTTTCTGATGTTGAGTTTGAATCTGATGAAGAAATTAACGCTAATTGGGAAGCAGAAAAAGCCAAAGAAAAAGCACAAGTAGGCAAAGCTGAAGAAAGTATTCTAGACTCAATACCGAACTCTCTACCTGCGCTTTCTCGTGCTACAAAAATTCAAAAGAAATGCGCTAAATATGGTTTTGATTGGGACTCTCTGGGTCCTGTAGTCGGGAAGGTACAAGAGGAAATTGAAGAAGTGATGGAAGAGGCGCTTCAGGTCAACCCCGATGAAACCAAGGTAGAGCTTGAGTTGGGGGACTTATTATTTGCGACCGTCAACCTATCTCGTCACTTAGGCAAAGACCCTGAAGTCGCTTTGGCCAAAGCAAATCTAAAGTTCTCAAGACGCTTTAAAGGCGTGGAAACTAAAGTTGCAGCGCACGGTAAGCAATTCACAGACTTTACTCTAGATGAACTCGATTCGATGTGGGATGAAGTGAAACGAGAAGAGCAAAGCTGAAATTGCATGAATACTCGACTTTGATTTGAAGCAAAAAATAAAAAATTCCGGTGTGATAGATTTCACGTTGTGGCGTTAAGGAGCTTCTGGTATATTTACGTCCCGTCCAGAAGCACTCCATTTCCCTCATTCAACCAATTTCAGGTTAAACATGACGACAAATTACATTTTTGTTACTGGCGGGGTTGTATCCTCTCTAGGTAAAGGTATTGCAGCAGCATCTCTTGCCGCTATTCTAGAAGCTCGTGGTCTTAAAGTGACTATGATGAAGCTTGACCCTTACATCAACGTTGATCCAGGCACAATGAGCCCAACTCAACACGGTGAAGTGTTCGTTACGGAAGATGGCGCAGAGACTGACCTTGACCTTGGTCACTACGAGCGTTTCATCCGCACCAAGATGACGAAGCGTAACAACTTCACTGCAGGTCGTGTTTATGCAGACGTACTACGTAAAGAACGTCGCGGCGATTACCTAGGTGCAACCATTCAGGTTATCCCTCACATCACTAACGCTATCAAAGACCGCGTAATCGCAGGTTCTGAAGGCCATGATGTTGCTATCGTTGAAGTCGGTGGTACGGTAGGTGATATCGAATCACTACCATTTATGGAAGCTATTCGTCAGCTTGCTGTAGAACTAGGCCGTGAACGCGCAATGTTCATGCACCTAACTCTAGTTCCTTACCTAGCAGCTGCGGGCGAAGTGAAAACTAAGCCAACTCAGCACTCTGTTAAAGAGCTGCTATCTATCGGCATCCAACCAGATATTCTAGTTTGTCGTAGCGATCGTATGATCCCTGCTAACGAACGTAAGAAAATTGCTCTTTTCTGTAACGTACAAGAAAAAGCAGTTATCTCAATGAAAGATGTAGATTCTATCTACAAGATCCCTCAGCTAATCAAAGCTCAAGGCCTAGACGATCTTGTTTGTGCTCGCTTTGGCATCAATGCGCCAGAAGCTAACCTGTCTGAGTGGGAACAAGTAATTTACGAAGAAGCTAACCCAACGGCAGAAGTGACGATTGGTATGGTTGGTAAGTACATTGAACTACCAGATGCATACAAATCAGTAAACGAAGCGTTGAAACATGCTGGTCTTAAGAACCGTCTGAGCGTTAAGATTCAGTACGTTGATTCTCAAGATGTAGAGAACAAAGGTGTTGAGATCCTAGAAGGTCTAGACGCAATCCTTGTTCCTGGCGGTTTCGGTGACCGTGGTATCGAAGGTAAGATTCGCGCAGCTCAATACGCTCGTGAAAACAACGTTCCTTACCTAGGTATCTGTCTAGGCATGCAAGTGGCACTGATCGAATACGCGCGTAACGTAGCGGGTATGGAAGGTGCACATTCAACAGAATTTAACAAAGAGACGAAGTACCCTGTGGTAGGTTTAATCACAGAGTGGGTTGATGGCGAAGGTAAAGTTGAAGAACGTACCGAGAAGTCTGATCTTGGTGGTACTATGCGTCTTGGTTCACAGCTATGTCACCTAGAAAAAGGTACGAAAGCTCGTGAACTATACGGCAACGCGACAATTCATGAGCGTCACCGTCACCGTTATGAAGTGAACAACAATCTTCGTCCGCAAATCGAAAAAGCAGGCCTTAAAGTATCTGGCTTGTCAGCAGACAAGAAACTGGTAGAAGTAATTGAGAACCCAGCTCACCCATGGTTCGTAGCGGCTCAATTCCACCCAGAGTTCACATCAACACCGCGTGATGGTCACCCATTGTTCGCAGGTTTCGTGAAAGCAGCTGGCGAATACCAGCGTGGCGATTTCGAGAAGTAAGTAAGGAATACAGGCAGTAACGTAAGCTGTGTTGCTGCCTTTAATTTTGACATTATATATTCAACGAGAAGGAAACATTCAATGTCTAAGATCGTTAAAGTTCTAGGTCGTGAAATCATCGATTCACGTGGTAACCCAACTGTAGAAGCTGAAGTACACCTAGAAGGCGGTTTCGTAGGTATGGCTGCTGCTCCATCTGGCGCATCTACTGGTTCTCGCGAAGCTCTTGAGCTACGTGACGGCGACAAAGCACGTTTCCTAGGTAAAGGTGTTCTTAAAGCTATCGAAGCTGTAAACGGCCCAATCGCTGAAGCTCTAGTTGGTAAAGACGCGAAAGATCAAGCTGCAATCGATGCAGTAATGATCGACCTAGACGGTACTGAAAACAAATCTAAATTCGGTGCGAACGCTATCCTAGCTGTTTCTCTAGCAAACGCTAAAGCAGCAGCTGCTGCTAAAGGCATGCCTCTATACGAGCACATCGCTGAGCTAAACGGTACAGCTGGTCAGTTCTCTATGCCTCTACCAATGATGAACATCATCAACGGTGGTGAGCACGCAGATAACAACGTTGACATCCAAGAGTTCATGATCCAACCAGTTGGTGCTAAGACTCTTAAAGAAGGTCTACGTATCGGTGCTGAAGTATTCCACAACCTAGCTAAAGTTCTTAAGTCTAAAGGCTACAGCACTGCAGTTGGTGACGAAGGTGGTTTCGCTCCTAACCTTAAGTCTAACGCTGAAGCTCTAGAAGTTATCGCAGAAGCTGTTGCAGCTGCTGGTTACGAACTAGGTAAAGACGTTACTCTAGCTATGGACTGTGCTGCATCTGAGTTCTTCGACAAAGAAGCTGGCATCTACAACATGAAAGGCGAAGGTAAAACTTTCACTTCTGAAGAGTTCAACCACTACCTAGCTGAGCTAGCTAACCAATTCCCAATCGTTTCTATCGAAGACGGTCTAGACGAGTCTGATTGGGCTGGCTTCAAGCACCAAACTGAACTACTAGGTGACAAGCTTCAACTAGTAGGTGACGATCTATTCGTTACTAACACTAAGATCCTTGCTGAAGGTATCGAGAAAGGCGTAGCTAACTCTATCCTTATCAAGTTCAACCAAATCGGTTCTCTAACTGAGACTCTAGCTGCAATCAAGATGGCTAAAGACGCAGGTTACACAGCAGTAATCTCTCACCGTTCTGGCGAAACTGAAGATGCAACTATCGCTGATCTAGCGGTAGGTACAGCTGCAGGTCAAATCAAAACTGGTTCTATGAGCCGTTCTGACCGTGTTGCTAAGTACAACCAACTTATCCGTATCGAGGAAGCTCTAGGTGAGCGCGCTCCTTTCAACGGTCTTAAAGAAGTTAAAGGTCAATAATTTAGGTTTCTAAATTATTAGCTTAACGCTTTTAAAAAACGCCTCGCATTTGCGGGGCGTTTTTGTAACTGAGATATGTAAACGCATCGCTTAGATAGGCGGGAGCTAACTTTGCTTTTTGATGTCTGTCGTTCACGTTCATTTGTCATTCCCTAGAACGACGAAGGAGGGAGTCGGAAATCTCTTTGTTTCATTTTGCTGCTTTTTTCCTGTAAGGAGCGTGTGAGTCTCTTTTTCTGCCCTAGAGCCAACCACGCATTTATGCTATATATGTCACCTTATCTAATCCCTTCCGGTACAGAATGTTAGCAGCGATATGCGAATCTTTGTTTTAGCCCTTACGTTACTGTTTGGCTGGCTCCAATATACCCTATGGTTTGGCAAAAACGGGGTGACTGACTACTACACAGTAGAAGATGAAATTGAAGTGCAGCAACAAGTGAACAGCAAGCTGCAAGCTCGTAATAATGAGATGTTCGCAGAAATTGATGACCTGAGACAAGGTCTTGATGCGATTGAAGAACGTGCGCGTCATGAGTTAGGTTTGGTCAAAGATGGCGAGACTTTCTATCGTATTATTGACGAGGACGAGCAATAACATGCCAAAGTTGTTTTCATCTCATGTTGCGATTGTACCTGCGGCCGGTGTTGGTAGCCGTATGAAGGCTGATCGCCCTAAGCAATATCTCTTAATTGACGGAAAAGCGGTATTAGAGCACACAGTAGAGAAGCTGCTTTCTCATCCGAGGATCTCTAAAGTCGTGATCGCAATTACCGATGGCGACCCTTATTACCCTGAATTGAACATTGCTCAGCACCCAGACGTGATTTGCGTGTCTGGTGGCAAAGAAAGGGCGGATTCTGTGCTTTCAGGGCTAAACTATGTAAGAACACATCTTGAGAGCGAGTGGGTTTTAGTTCACGACGCAGCAAGACCATGTGTTCTCATATCCGATATTGACCATTTGATCGACGTTTGTAGCGCACACCCAACAGGTGGCATCCTTGCCTCTCCAGTGAGAGACACAATGAAGCGAGCAAACGTGGCACAAGATATCGATCATACGGTAGATAGAGAAGCATTGTGGCACGCACTTACCCCACAAATGTTTAAAACTCAACAATTAACACGAGCACTGACTGACGCATTAGAACAAGGTGCAACCATTACTGATGAAGCTTCGGCTTTGGAATGGTTAGGTGAAACGCCGGCTTTGGTTCAAGGTAATGCGAATAACATAAAAATTACTCAGCCAGAAGACCTCGCGTTAGCCGAGTTTTACCTAAGCCGTGAGCACGGCGAGTAAACAAAGGATAGAAAATGATTCGAATTGGTCATGGTTTCGATGTACACAAATTTGGTGGTGAAGGCCCTGTGATTATCGGTGGTGTCGCTGTTCCTTACGAACAAGGGTTGATTGCCCACTCAGATGGTGATGTGGCACTTCATGCGTTGAGCGATGCACTGCTTGGTGCTATTGCTGCCGGAGATATTGGCCGTCACTTCCCAGATACCGATGATAAGTGGAAAGGGGCTGATAGCCGCGAACTGCTTAAAGATGTTTATCGCAGGGTGAAAGAACAAGGCTATCGATTAGGAAACGCTGACATCACCATCATGGCACAAGCGCCTAAAATGGCGCCACATATCGACGCAATGTGTGCCACGATTGCTGAAGACTTGGAAACCGATATCAGTAATATAAACGTAAAGGCGACGACGACAGAGCGTCTCGGTTTTACTGGACGCAAAGAAGGCATTGCAACGGAAGCAGTTGTACTTCTCTTTAAGCAATAACCTAGCAATTTGCTCCTCAATGCTGCGTTAGCAGTGGAAAAACATCATGTCAGACATTTTATCTTCATTGGCTTACCTTACGGGTAAGCCTGTAGCATCAGCAAAAATCAAAGCGCAACCAGAACACTTTCAGGTTCGCGAAGACTTAGGTTTTGCCTTTACGGGTGAAGGCGAGCATTTAATGGTTCGTATCCGTAAAACGGGCGAGAACACCAGCTTTGTTGCTAATGAGCTAGCAAAAGCCTGTGGCGTTAAGTCGAAAGACGTTAGCTGGGCGGGTCTTAAAGACCGTCACGCAGTGACTGAACAATGGCTAAGTGTTCATTTACCTAAAGGTGAAACACCAGATTTTTCAGCATTTTTGGCGCAATACCCAAGTATCGAAATTCTGGCAACAGAGCGTCACAATAAAAAACTACGTCCTGGTGACCTAGTAGGGAACGAGTTCGTGGTTACTTTGTCTGAAGTGACAGATGTAGCGGATGTTGAGCAACGCCTTGAAAAAGTGAAACAAGTTGGCGTGCCGAACTACTTTGGTAGTCAGCGTTTTGGTAACGATGGCAACAACCTTGAAGAAGCACGTCGATGGGGGCGCGAGAACGTACGTACTCGTAACCAAAACAAGCGCAGCATGTATTTGTCGGCGGCTCGTTCGTGGATCTTCAACCGCATCGTTTCAGCTCGATTAGAGCAAGGCGTGTTTGACAAGTTCATCGACGGTGATGTGGCGAAGACAACTTCTGGTACTCAGTTGATTGATGCAAGCAACATTGCTGATCTACAGGCACAATTTGCTCAGGGCGAAGCGGTTATTACTGCAGCGCTAGCTGGAGACAATGCACTTCCAACTCAAACAGATGCATTAGCCTTGGAGCAGCCTTTCTTGGATGAAGAACCCGATTTAATGGCATTAATTCGTGGGAATCGTATGCGTCACGACCGTCGTGATATTGCACTTAAACCTCAAGACTTAGCTTGGACGGTGGATGGCAACAATATTACGTTGACCTTCTCGCTAGATGCCGGTTCGTTTGCGACCTCTATCGTACGCGAGTTGATTATCGAGGAAAAAGTAGAAAGAGAATATTAATGGAAATGGATTCACCAAACGCGAAGCCATTAAGAGTACTGCTCAGTAATGACGACGGCGTTCATGCTCAAGGAATTCATGCGCTTGCTGATGAGCTAAAAAGTATTGCTGAGGTGACGATTGTGGCACCAGATCGAAACCGGTCTGGTGCTTCGAACTCACTGACGTTAGAGCAGCCTCTGAGAGTAAATGAAATCGCACCCAACACCTTCTCTGTGCAAGGCACCCCGACAGATTGTGTTCACTTTGCATTGAATGAATTGATGAAAGGCGATTTACCAGACTTAGTTCTCACTGGGATCAATCATGGCGCGAACCTTGGCGATGATGTCTTATATTCAGGTACGGTTGCCGCTGCGATGGAAGGACACTTTCTTGGTGTTCAATCTGTTGCTTTTTCGTTGGTGGGTAAACAGAACTTTGCAGCTGCGGCAAAAATTGCCCGTCAGCTAGTTGAGCAGCATTTGGTTAGGCCGATCCCGACTAACCGCTTACTGAACGTCAATGTTCCTGATTTACCACTAGAACAATTAGGTGAGATTGAAGTGACACGTTTAGGCGCCCGTCATCATGCCGAGAATATGATCAAGCAACAGGACCCACGTGGGCATGATATATATTGGTTAGGTCCTCCGGGTAAAGAGCAAGATGCTGGAGAGGGCACCGATTTTTATGCGATTGAGCATGGTCGAGTTTCAATCACCCCACTGCAAGTTGACCTCACTGCTCATGAGTCTTTGCGTGCGATGGACAGTTGGTTAAAGGAAGAGAAGTAATGAGTAACCCACATGCTGACAGGTTGATAGCGTTTCTTATCTCCAGTGGCATCAGTGATCAACGCGTATTGGATGCCGTGTACTGTTTGCCGCGTGAGAGTTTTGTCTCACAGGCAATGATGCACCAAGCGTACGATAACAATGCGTTACCGATTGGTCAGGGGCAAACTATTTCTCAGCCTTACATTGTTGCGAAAATGACAGAATTGCTCGATCTCAAACAAAGCAGCAATGTGCTTGAGATAGGAACAGGGTCAGGTTATCAAACGGCTGTACTTGCTCAAATCGTTGATCATGTTTATTCCGTTGAACGCATCAAATCTTTGCAATGGGACGCTAAGCGTCGCTTGAAACAACTGGATATTTATAATGTCTCTACCAAACATGGTGACGGCTGGCTCGGATGGGAAGCGAAAGGTCCGTTCGATGCGATTATTGTCACTGCGGCTGCGGAAAGTGTTCCCCAAGCACTTTTATCTCAGCTGAAAGAGGGCGGTAAGATGATCATACCTGTTGGTGAGGATGAGCAACAATTGTTGAAAATTGAACGCAAGGGTGAACAATTCCTTTCTACCGTGGTAGAAATGGTAAGATTTGTGCCATTAGTTGCAGGCGATTTAGCTTAAGGGTTAAAGATCAGGTGAATAGGTTCTTACGTCGTTTTGGTATTAGCTGCTTGATAGCTGCGGGACTTGTCGGTTGCGCGGCTCATTCGCCTGCGCCTGTTTCTAGCTTAAATAAAGACTATTCTAGTGTTGAACGAGGCAGTTATAGAGGCAGTTATTATGAAGTAAAGAAAGGAGATACACTTTATTTCATAGCTTATGTCACAGATAAGAATGTAAATGACCTTGTTCGTTACAATGAACTTAACGCACCCTATACGATTTTCCCTGGTCAACGATTAAAACTTTGGGCACCGAAATATGTTGCTCCAAAATATGGTCATAAAGTGGAACCCGTTGTTCCTCCAGTGGTTGCGACAAAACCAGCGCCAGTGACTAAAACATCAACAGCGTCAAAGCCGTCAAATTCAAGTAAAAGCTCTACTCAAAAGCCTGCGACCACTACGCCTAAAGTTGCACAAAAACAGCCGCCAAAGAAGGTTGAACAATCCAAACCAAAGGAGTATGTTGGGTCAAAAGGTAATCAGAATGTTAAACCGAAACCACCAGTAACTGCGGCGAAAAACGATAAAGTATCAAAGTGGTTGTGGCCAACAAAAGGGAGAGTAATCAAGAACTTCTCAGCGGGAGAACAAGGAAATAAAGGCATAGACATCGCAGGACAGCGTGGTCAGCCTATCGTGTCAACCGCGGCCGGCACTGTTGTGTACTCAGGTAATGCGCTACGAGGTTATGGCAACCTAATTATAGTGAAGCATAACGACAATTATTTAAGCGCATACGCACACAATGACAGATTGCTGGTATCAGAAGGACAAAGTGTCAAGAGCGGACAAAAAATCGCTACCATGGGTAGTTCTGGTTCTAAGTCAGTTAAGCTCCACTTTGAAATTCGCTATCAAGGTAAATCCGTAAATCCAAAACGATATTTACCTTAAAACTTTGAATAACAACTTGCGACATCATTTAGCGACATATTGAGTTGTTATGTTTGCTAACTCGCCAGGGGGAGGCGTTATGAGTATCAGCAACACAGTCACCAAAGTTGAAGAGTTCGAATATGACAACGCAACGACAGGAAGCGGAAGTCCTGAACTTGAAAAAACATCTAAAAAAACCAAAGCAACAGCTCGCGAAGAGTTTGATGCGAGCAATAAAAGTCTAGATGCGACACAACTGTACTTAGGCGAAATTGGCTTTTCACCACTACTCACAGCAGAAGAAGAAGTACTTTACGCTCGTAGAGCATTACGTGGCGATGAAGCTGCCCGTAAGCGAATGATCGAAAGTAATTTACGTCTTGTCGTGAAGATCTCTCGTCGTTACAGCAATCGCGGTTTAGCACTTCTTGATCTTATCGAAGAAGGCAATCTGGGCTTGATCCGTGCGGTTGAGAAGTTTGATCCTGAACGAGGTTTCCGTTTTTCAACCTACGCAACGTGGTGGATTCGCCAAACGATTGAGCGTGCATTGATGAACCAAACTCGCACCATTCGTTTGCCAATTCATGTGGTTAAAGAGCTAAACATTTATCTGCGTACCGCACGTGAACTTTCTCAGAAGCTCGACCATGAACCAACGGCAGAAGAAATTGCAGCTCAGCTAGATATTCCAGTTGAAGACGTAAGTAAAATGCTTCGCCTTAACGAGCGTATCAGCTCTGTCGATACACCTATCGGTGGTGATGGCGAGAAAGCGCTACTGGATATAATTCCTGATGCAAACAATTCGGATCCCGAAGTATCCACTCAAGACGATGACATCAAATCCTCGTTGATTGACTGGCTAGAAGAGCTAAATCCAAAACAGAAAGAAGTACTTGCTCGTCGTTTTGGTTTACTTGGCTACGAGCCATCAACGCTTGAGGAAGTGGGACGTGAGATTGGTCTAACACGTGAACGTGTACGTCAGATTCAAGTTGAAGGTTTACGTCGATTGCGCGAAATCTTGATTAAGCAAGGTTTGAACATGGAAAACCTGTTCAACGTGGAAGTCGACTAGGACAGCCCTGCTTTAAAGGTGAATTTAGAATAAACAAAAGGCTATGGGAAACCATAGCCTTTTTGCGTTTTATTGAAGATGCGTCAGATTAGAGCATCTTCCTCAAGCGGTAAAGCTCTTCCAATGCCTGACGTGGCGTTAGATCGTCAGGATCAATATTCGACAGTGCTTGCTCTACATCGCTTGGCTCTGGGATCAAGCTTAGTTGGTTTGCTACATCGACAGCACTTGGTCGTGAAGAGTCATTACCTTGACCTAATTGCTCAAGCTGAGACAGTTTGTTGCGCGCATTCTTGATCACGGGTTTTGGAACTCCTGCCAACCCAGCAACAGCAAGGCCGTAAGACTTGCTTGCTGCACCTTCTTGGACTGCGTGCATAAAGGCAATGCTGTCACCGTGCTCTACTGCATCTAGGTGGACGTTGGCAAGATTTGGCAGTTGGTTTGGCAGTTCAGTCAACTCAAAATAGTGCGTTGCAAACAGGGTCATTGCGCCTATTTGTGTGGCTAGCCATTCTGCACTTGCCCATGCTAAAGAAAGACCATCATAAGTACTGGTACCGCGGCCGATCTCATCCATTAACACCAAGCTGTTTTGAGTCGCGTTATGAAGAATATTTGCTGTTTCGGTCATTTCTACCATGAAGGTAGAGCGCCCGGAAGCAAGGTCATCGGATGCGCCAATACGAGTAAATATACGATCCAAAGAGCCGATATGAGCTGATTCGGCTGGTACGTATGAACCAATGTGAGCCATCAAAGCAATCAACGCAGTTTGGCGCATGTAGGTCGATTTACCACCCATGTTTGGACCAGTGATGATCAGCATCTTACGGTCTGAGCTTAACTCTATTGGGTTAGCAATAAATGGTTCACTGGTTACTTGTTCCACAACAGGGTGGCGGCCTGCTTGAATACTGATACCGGCTTCTTTATCTAGAGTCGGGCGACAGTAATCTAACGTGTCTGCACGTTCGGCAAGGTTTTGTAAAACGTCCAACTGAGAAATCGCTGACGCAAGGTTTTGCATTTTCTCAAGGTTTGGCATCAATAAATCAAACAGCTCTTCCCACAGTTTCTTCTCTACTGCTAACGCTTTTGACTTAGAGTTTAGAACCTTGTCTTCATGCTCTTTCAACTCTGGAATGATGTAGCGTTCTGCATTTTTCAGTGTTTGTCGACGCACATAATGTGGTGGAACCAAGTGGCTTTGGCCACGACTAACCTGAATAAAGAAACCGTGTACGGCGTTGTAGCCTACTTTTAGTGTATCAATACCGTGGCGCTCACGTTCGTCTACTTCGAGCTTTTCTAGATACTCGGTTGCGCCATCTGCGAGTTTACGCCATTCATCAAGCTCAGCGTTGTAGCCCTCTGCAATCACACCACCCTCGCGAATAACCACTGGTGGATTTTCTTTGATTGCACGTTCTAGCAGATCACAGACATCATCAATTGGCGCGGCAAATTGAGCCAATTTAATTAGGTAAGGATGCGCCAGAGAAGACGTTACACTTTCCAATTCTGGGAGTTGTTGCATTGCGTAACGCAGTCGAGCCATATCGCGAGGGCGAGCAGAACGAAGTGCTAAGCGAGCCAAAATACGCTCAATATCACCAATTTGTTTGAAAATTGGTTGAATGTCGGTGAACAAGCTTTGATCTTTGATTTCGCTGATCGCATCTAAGCGATTGTTCAAGGTATCAATACAGCGCATTGGTTGGTGTAACCAGCGCTTGAGCATACGACTGCCCATTGCGGTCGCACAATGATCTAAGACTTCCGCAAGCGTGTTATCAGTGCCACCTGATAGGTTTTGTGTTAGCTCAAGGTTGCGACGAGTCGCTGCGTCAAGAATCACAGAGTGATCTTGTCTGTCGTAGGTGAGTGAACGAATGTGTGGCAGGGCAGTACGTTGAGTGTCCTTTACATATTGAATCAAACAGCCAGCGGCACACAAACCAAGTGATGCGTGTTCAACACCAAAGCCCACTAAGTCACGAGTGCCAAATTGTTGGTTAAGCTGTTGCTTCGCAGTATCGAGCTCAAACTCCCAAACAGGGCGGCGGCGGTTACCATTACGGTTAGACATGAGGTGAACGGCCTCAAAATCTTCAGGGAAAAGTAGCTCTCGTGGGGCCGTACGTTGAAGTTCTGCTGCCATCGCTTCTTCGGTTTCAGGCTCAACCAATTGGAAGCGTCCAGAAGTCACATCCAATGTCGCGTAACCGAATTTACCATTGTGTTGGTAAACCGCTGCAATCAGGTTGTCGAGACGCTCAGACAGCAGTGCTTCGTCGGTCACCGTACCAGGGGTGACGATACGCACTACTTTACGCTCAACCGGACCTTTGCTTGTCGCTGGATCGCCAATCTGTTCACAAATCGCCACAGACTCACCAAGCTGAACAAGTTTGGCTAAATAACCTTCAACGGCGTGGAATGGAACGCCAGCCATTGGGATAGGTTCACCTGCCGACGCACCGCGTTTAGTCAACGAAATATCAAGCAATTGAGATGCGCGTTTTGCATCGTCGTAGAAGAGTTCGTAGAAGTCGCCCATGCGGTAAAACAGCAAGATTTCAGGATTCTCAGCCTTTAGCTTGAGGTATTGCTGCATCATCGGAGTGTGTTTTTGTTCAGCTTTCACAGGTAAGTACTTTTGTTTATTTCCGTAGCGGCTTAGGATACGTGAATCCCTATCAAGTAAAAAGAGACAAAGGGCATTTTTGGCTATGGAAAGAGCAACAAAATTGAGTGCTGATTTAGGGGCATTATTGGCTAAGCATGGGCATGTTTTAACGACGGCAGAATCTTGCACTGGAGGTGGGGTTGCAACAGCAATTACTGATATTGCAGGTAGCTCTGCTTGGCTAGACCGCGCATTTGTGACCTACAGCAATGAAGCTAAAATGGAAATGCTTGGTGTACAAGCTTCAACATTAGAAGCGCACGGTGCTGTGAGTGAGCCAGTCGTGATCGAAATGGTGCTGGGCGCCCTAAATCATTCAAATGCAACTATTGGAGTCTCGATAAGTGGCATAGCAGGCCCTAGCGGTGGAAGCGAAGAAAAGCCTGTTGGGACGGTTTGTTTTGCCTTTGCAGATAATCAGAATTGGCAGCAAGTGGAAACCATGCATTTTACGGGTGATCGTGCGCAAGTTCGCAAAAAAGCGATTGAGCATGCACTGACTCAACTGCATCAGTATTTGATCTAGAATTTCTTTAATTGTCGTAGCCCAGTTTTGATAAGGGCTGGAGCAAATAGTAGGTTTAGGTCTGCCAAATTTTTTTCATACAGGTATAGACACTGTATGAATCAACAGTATAATAACTTTCATTGATGAGCAGTTCTTCTGCTCAAGAAAAATGAATTATGATTCATCGCCCAAAGAAGATGAATAAATCGGAGAAAGTAATGGACGAGAACAAACAGAAAGCGCTCGCCGCTGCGCTAGGTCAAATTGAAAAGCAATTCGGTAAAGGCTCTATCATGCGCCTTGGTGATAACCGCGCAATGGACGTAGAAACCATCTCAACGGGTTCTCTTTCTCTTGATATCGCTTTGGGTGCTGGTGGTCTGCCAATGGGTCGTATCGTAGAAGTTTACGGTCCAGAATCTTCAGGTAAAACAACGCTAACTCTAGAGCTTATTGCAGCAGCGCAACGTGAAGGTAAAACTTGTGCATTTATCGATGCGGAGCACGCGCTAGATCCTGTATACGCGAAGAAACTAGGTGTTGATATCGATGCTCTACTTGTTTCTCAGCCTGATACGGGTGAGCAAGCTCTTGAGATTTGTGACGCACTTGCACGTTCTGGTGCTATCGACGTCATGGTTGTCGACTCTGTTGCGGCACTTACTCCAAAGGCTGAAATTGAAGGCGAAATGGGCGACAGCCACATGGGTCTTCAAGCTCGTATGCTTTCTCAAGCAATGCGTAAGCTTACAGGTAACCTAAAGCAGTCTAACTGTATGTGTATCTTCATCAACCAAATTCGTATGAAGATTGGTGTGATGTTCGGTAACCCTGAAACCACTACTGGTGGTAACGCTCTTAAATTCTACGCTTCTGTTCGTCTAGATATCCGCCGTACTGGCGCAATCAAAGAAGGCGATGAAGTTGTGGGTAACGAAACGCGCATTAAAGTGGTTAAAAACAAGATTGCTGCACCGTTTAAAGAAGCGAATACGCAAATCATGTATGGCCAAGGCTTCAATCGTGAAGGTGAATTAGTCGACCTAGGCGTTAAGCACAAGCTAGTAGAAAAAGCGGGGGCATGGTACAGCTACCAAGGCGATAAGATCGGTCAAGGTAAAGCGAACGCTTGTAACTACCTACGTGAGCACACCGAAGTGGCAAAGACTATCGATGCTAAGCTACGTGAAATGCTACTTTCTCCTGCTTTACCTGAAGCGCCAGAAGCCGGTGAAAAATCAGAGCAAGAAGAAGAGTTTTAATCTTTTCTTCAATTAATATCTAACAAAGCCCTGCGATGCGGGGCTTTGTTGTATCTGCTGAAATCAAAACCGTTAAAAATAAAGGGCAGATTAATATCAATCCCAGTAAGTAGGTGAGCAGAGCTGGCACAGCAACAAGCTAGAGTGAGCAGTTATTTACTACGATTGTTTTAGAGTCTGTACAGCAAAAATAGTTTTAGGATCATCATGTACCAAAAGCGTCAAGCTCCGACGTTGTCGAGCAAAGAAGCGGCGATTCAGCTACTAAGCCGTCGTGATCATGGACAATACGAGCTCTATCAAAAGCTGGCTCTAAAAGGTTATGAAGAGGCCGATATCGAAGTGGCCATCAACTTTTGCCTCGACCACAATTACTTAGATGACTTACGTTATGCCAAAAGTCAGATTCGCCAACACGTCTATAAAGGGCATGGTGAAAGGAGAATTCGACAGGAGTTGAATCAAAAACGCGTGGCTGAATCCATCATTGAAACAGCGATGGAAGAGGAACCACAAGACTGGTTTGAACTGGCAAGAACGGCGGCTGAGAAGAAATTCAAAGGAATGAAAGCCAAAGACCAGAAAGAATACGCTAAACAGGTGCGATTTATGCAATATCGTGGCTATAGTTTTGACCAAATCAGCTATGCGTTGAGCTTTGATGACGAAGATTAGCGGTCAGTAGCTCACACTGTTTTTTGTTTTGCTTCAAATTTTTTCCTCTAATGCCTCTTTTCCGCAAGAAAACTAGTCGTAGCTGATTGCATGATCTACAATACGGCAAAATTCTAACTCGACTATTTTCAGGAAGAGCTGCATGTACATGAGCACTGATGAGGTTCGTAACGCGTTCCTCAAGTTCTTTGAGAGCAAAGGACACCAAATCGTAGAAAGTTCATCGTTAGTTCCACATAACGACCCAACCCTGCTGTTCACAAACGCGGGTATGAACCAATTTAAAGATTGTTTCTTAGGCTTAGAAAAACGAGCCTACACTCGAGCGACTACGGCTCAACGTTGTGTACGTGCTGGTGGTAAACACAACGACCTGGAAAACGTTGGCTTCACTGCTCGTCACCACACATTCTTTGAAATGCTAGGTAACTTCAGCTTTGGCGATTACTTCAAAGAAGACGCTATCGCGTTCGCTTGGGAATTCCTAACAGTAACCCTTAAGCTGCCAGCAGACCGTCTACTCGTAACCGTTTACGAAACAGACGACGAAGCATTCGATATCTGGAACCAAAAAGTAGGCGTTCCAGCAGACCGCATTATTCGCATTGGCGACAAGAAAGGTGGTAAACCATACGAGTCAGATAACTTCTGGCAAATGGGTGACACAGGTCCTTGTGGTCCATGTACTGAAATCTTCTACGATCACGGTGAGCACATCTGGGGTGGCCGTCCTGGCACACCAGAAGAAGATGGTGACCGTTTCATCGAGATCTGGAACAACGTATTCATGCAGTTCAACCGTCACGCAGACGGCACTATGGAACCGCTACCAAAGCCATCGGTAGATACTGGTATGGGTATCGAGCGTATCTCTGCAATTATGCAAGGCGTTCACTCAAACTACGAAATCGATGTATTCCAAGCTCTTATCAAAGCTGCTGCTGAAGTGATTGGCTACGAAGATCTATCAAACCAATCGCTACGCGTTATCGCTGACCACATCCGTTCATGTTCATTCCTGATCGTTGATGGCGTTATGCCTTCAAACGAAGGTCGTGGTTACGTTCTACGTCGTATCATCCGTCGTGCAGTTCGTCACGGTAACAAGCTGGGCGCACAAGGTGCATTCTTCCACAAACTGGTTGGTGTACTAGCGGAAATCATGGGTACGGCTGGTGAAGAGCTGAAGCGTCAACAAGCTGTGGTTGAAAAAGTACTGCGTATCGAAGAAGAAAACTTCGGTCGTACACTTGAGCGCGGTATGGCGATTCTAAACGAAGCACTAGATAACATTTCTTCGCAAGGAACGGACGGTAAAGTACTAGACGGCGAAACCGTATTTAAACTTTACGATACTTACGGCTTCCCAGCTGACTTAACTAATGACGTTGCACGTGAACGTGAGTTTGCAATCGACGAAGAAGGTTTCGAGAAAGCGATGGAAGAGCAGCGTCAACGTGCGCGTGAAGCTGGTAACTTCGGTACTGACTACAACGCAGCAATTAAAGTTGATACGCAAACAGAATTCTGTGGTTACACAGGTACTAAAGGCTCTAGCTCTGTAGCGGCGATGTTCGTTGAAGGCAACGAAGTAGAATCTCTATCTGCTGGCGACAAAGCAATCATCGTGCTTGGTGAAACACCATTCTACGCAGAGTCAGGCGGTCAGTGTGGTGACGCTGGTGAGATCCGTACTGAAGCTGGTGTATTCCGTGTTGAAGACACTCAAAAACTAGGTAACGCAATCGCACACCACGGTGTAATGGCTGAAGGCGTTCTAGCAAAAGGTGATGAAGTTGCCACTATCGTTGACGCAGAGCGTCGCGCTGCAATCTCTCTAAACCACTCAGCAACGCACTTGCTGCATGCTGCACTTCGCCAATTACTTGGTGAGCACGTAACGCAGAAAGGCTCTCTAGTAAAAGCGGATAGCCTACGTTTCGACTTCTCACACTTAGAAGCGGTAACGGCAGCTGAGCTAAAAGAAGTTGAGCGTCTAGTAAATGCTCAAATTCGTCGCAACCACACGATTGAAACTAACGTGATGGATATCGAGTCTGCCAAGAAGAAAGGCGCAATGGCGTTGTTCGGCGAGAAGTACGACGACGAAGTACGCGTACTGTCTATGGGTGACTTCTCTACTGAACTTTGTGGTGGTATCCACGCTTCAAACACAGGTGACATCGGTCTATTCAAGATTACATCTGAAGGTGGTATCGCAGCAGGTATCCGTCGTATCGAAGCGGTAACGGGTGAAGGTGCGCTAGACGCAATCGAAGCTCAAGCGGCTAAGTACGAAGAGAAACTGGCTGAATCAGCGCAGAAAGCAAAATCTCTAGAGAAAGAAATCCAGAAACTGAAAGACAAGATGGCTGCGGCAGAAAGCGCAAACATCATGGGTAAAGTTCAGGATATCAACGGTACTAAAGTACTGATTGCTGCTCTAGAAGGCGCAGATAACAAGAACCTACGTACTATGGTTGATGACATCAAGAACCAAGTAGGTAGCGGTGTAATCCTTCTTGCTAACGTGAACGATGACAAGATCGGTCTGATTGCAGGCGTAACCAAAGACCTTATCGGTAAAGTGAAAGCAGGTGACCTAGTTAAGATGGTTGCTGAGCAAGTTGGCGGTAAAGGCGGTGGTCGTCCTGATATGGCGCAAGCTGGTGGTACAGATGTATCTGCACTACCAGAAGCGATTCAATCAGTACAGCCATGGCTAGAAGAGCGCTTATAAGCTTTTAACATCCTTTACGCTCAATCAAAGTTATTTGATTGAGCGTAATTTTTTTTATAGTAACCAAGTGGTTTAATTGACCGTATTTTAACCAGGTTATTTACGTCACTTGGTTTTTGTTGTAACTACCGCTTATATAATTTTGCAATCAATAGAATATGAAGTGGTCCTAATGAGACTTTGGTCTTGGGAAGGTGAAGACTGGTGAAAAAGCCCCTTATCGTGCAAAAGTTTGGCGGAACTTCTGTGGGTTCAATTGAGAGAATCCACCAAGTCGCTGAACACATCATTAAGGCGAAAGATGATGGTAATCAAGTTGTCGTTGTTGTGTCTGCAATGTCAGGCGAAACAAATCGATTGATGGATCTAGCTAACCAAATAGATAGCGTTCCAACAGCTCGAGAACTTGATGTTTTGCTCTCTGCTGGTGAGCAAGTGTCGATGGCACTACTGGCAATGACCCTTAATAAATTGGGTTATGCTGCTCGCTCACTTACCGGAGCACAAGCGAACATTGTGACGGACAATCAACACAATGACGCGACGATTAAGCACATTGATACTTCTACGATCTTTGACTTACTTAAGCAAGATCAAATCGTTATCGTGGCAGGTTTCCAAGGTGTGAATGAAAATGGGGATATCACCACATTAGGTCGAGGTGGCTCTGATACGAGCGCAGTGACACTTGCAGGCGCGTTAAGTGCTGATGAGTGCCAAATCTTTACCGACGTTGATGGTATATATACTTGTGACCCTCGTGTAGTGAAAAACGCTCAGAAATTGGACGTTATCGATTTTCCTTCTATGGAAGCGATGGCGAGCCGAGGAGCGAAGGTACTGCATCTACCTTCTGTGCAATACGCATGGAAGAATAATGTGCCACTACGTGTGCTTTCGACCTTCGATATTAATGAAGGCAGTTTGGTGAAAGGGGAGGCGGGTAAGCAAGCCGTTTCCGGTATAGCGATTCAACGTGACCTTGCCATAATTGAAGTCGACAGTGACCACCTGTCTAGTGTCGCAAAGCAATGTCAGATGTTAGGCATCGACATTTGGAATGTGATCGAGGAAACAGAACGAACAGGTATCATGATAAAACAAGATGCATGTGCCAAGTTGGATCTGGTGTTCAGCGATAAAATCCGTAATAGTGAAGTAGTAAGCCTGTTGACCGCAGTGGGGCTTGAAGCCAATGGAATGGTTGAGCACGCATGCGATTTGTTGGCACAGCAAGATATTGCAATTAATTTCTGCTCAACGAATGCACTCACTATGATGCTAGTCTTACCACCAGAGTGTGTGGATACAGCAGCAAATATTCTCCATGATGCTTACATTAGATCGAGTGAAGCATTAAGCATTCAGCAAAAACATGCCTTTTTAGGCTAATTTTCCGTAACAAGGTAGTTTACGAAAATATAACTTTTGTTGGATAATAGCTTTGTAGCAAGAAAATTTAGAGATTACTCAAGGAGCAAAGAATGCTAATTTTGACTCGCCGCGTAGGCGAAACACTGATGATTGGTGATGAAGTGACTGTAACTGTACTAGGTGTTAAAGGTAACCAAGTACGTATCGGCGTTAACGCTCCGAAAGAGGTTTCAGTTCACCGTGAAGAAATCTACATGCGCATTCAAGCTGAAAAAGGCAATGGTAACGTTGCTTCTGGTAACTACTAAGCTGCTCCTGTTTATAGAGCTTAGTTTGAATGAAAAAGGCTAGCCATTGGGCTGGCCTTTTTAGTTTTAGATAAATGTCATTTTTTAAGAGAAGATTCTCTTTTTTTCATCATAATAGAGTGATAAAGTTTGTTTAATAATCACTTTGATTAAATCCGCATCGGTTAAGCGATTTTTGCGTTTTTTTTCAAAGAAAGTGTTTGACATATTTTCGGTAAAACGTAATATGTGCCTCCGCAAGACGGTGAGGTGGCCGAGAGGCTGAAGGCGCTCCCCTGCTAAGGGAGTATACGGTTTATCCCGTATCGAGGGTTCGAATCCCTCCTTCACCGCCATTCTTGCAACGTTGATTTATCAACAAAAGTGCGTCCTTAGCTCAGCTGGATAGAGTACCTGGCTACGAACCAGGCGGTCGGAGGTTCGAATCCTCCAGGACGCGCCATATCTCTTTTGAGATATAACAATGAAAACGGTGAGGTGGCCGAGAGGCTGAAGGCGCTCCCCTGCTAAGGGAGTATACGGTTTATCCCGTATCGAGGGTTCGAATCCCTCCTTCACCGCCATTCATTGACTGGCCCGTTGGCCTTTTTTTTGTTTCGTAAGAAATGAAATGTGATGTACTTCACACCTTCCTAGCAAGAAGAATTGCGCGTCCTTAGCTCAGCTGGATAGAGTACCTGGCTACGAACCAGGCGGTCGGAGGTTCGAATCCTCCAGGACGCGCCACTATTTAATAATTCGTTTGATAAACGGGTTATACAAAGTAAAATAAAGATTATTGCGCGTCCTTAGCTCAGCTGGATAGAGTACCTGGCTACGAACCAGGCGGTCGGAGGTTCGAATCCTCCAGGACGCGCCACTCTTTAG
>NZ_BAOG01000083.1 GCF_000400365.1 Vibrio jasicida CAIM 1864 = LMG 25398
TTGGTGTTTGTCATAAAGACAAACATTGAGAACTTTACAAACAATCTTAAAGATTGTTTTGTCAGCTTTCCAAATTGTTAAAGAGCTAATCACTTCTTATGAAGTAACCATTTTTAAAAACTCTCAAGAGAGAATGTTTAAAGATGGTATCCCGTAGGGGAGTCGAACCCCTGTTACCGCCGTGAAAGGGCGGTGTCCTAGGCCTCTAGACGAACGGGACACT
>NZ_BAOG01000082.1 GCF_000400365.1 Vibrio jasicida CAIM 1864 = LMG 25398
GCTGCTGTTGCTGCTGTTGCTGCTGTTGCTGCTGTTGCTGCTGTTGCTGCTGTTGCTGCTGTTGCTGCTGTTGCTGCTGTTGCTGCTGCTGTTGCTGCTGTTGCTGCTGTTGCTGCTGTTGCTGCTGTTGCTGCTGTTGCTTCAGTTTCTCCTCTACAACCGACAGGTTCTTTTTCGCCGACTCAAAATCGGGCTTCTCCTCTACCAATTGTTTGTAGAGGTTTGCTGCATCATCAAGTTGACCGTTTTGAGCAAGTGCATTGGCGAGGTTATAACGTCCATCCAAAGTCGAGTTGTTTGAGAAAGCCTCAATGGCACTTTCATAATCACCGGCTTGATAGCTGGCAGCACCTTTCCAGTTTGGGTCGGTAAAGGTGTTTTGTGCCTTTTCGTACTCACCTTGTTGATAAAGCTGCTCGCCTTGCTGGTTTTGATTTAGGAACGCGCTCGCTTCTGCTTTTGGTGTCCAAGTCATTGGTAGTACGGTCGCAACCAGCACCCAAACCATACCTCTACGAAAGAGAAGGACAGCAGGAATCAACAGCAGTGGAAGCAACCAGAAACCGCTATTTAAGCGCGAATCTGTTTTTACATCCTCGCTTTGTTTCGCGGCAAGGTTGTTACCAGCATTATTGGTAAACGCGGCAATGTTCTCTACATCACGGTTATTATGTTGAATCGGAACGAATAATCCGCCAGTTTGCTTCGCCAGCGTCTGTAAATTTTTCAGATTCGTTTTCGCCACAACCGTATTGCCTTGTCGGTTCTTCATCAAAGAACCATCCGGAAGAGCAATTGGTGCACCATTTGATGTTCCGATAGCAAGCACTGACACTCTGACATCTTTACCATTTAACAACGCTAGTGAACGTGATAGTTCGGAGTCATCCAAATCATCTGCCAACACAACGATATCACCTTGATTGACACCGGCTTGTGTAAATTGACCAAGAGCGGTTTCTATCGCGGATGGTAAATTCGAACCTTGGTAAGGCATCAGTTCTGGCGATAGATTCTCAATAATGCCAGCAAGTGTACTCGAATCGGTTGTGAGTGGGCTTAAGGTATAGGCGTCACCTGCGTAAGCGACTAAACCTGTCGAACCTTCTCTCCACTTCGGTAATAAATCTAACGCTTTATAGCGTGTTTGCGATAGTCGATTTGGCTTCACGTCCGTTGCGTACATAGAGCGTGACATATCCAAGACTAATACTCGGTTCTGGCTCAGTTCGAAACTTGGGCGAGTATTCGATTGCCAGCTCGGCCCTGCCAAAGCGATGCAGGCGGTCGCCCAAGCGAGTCCCCAGATAGCAAAGTAATGTTTGGTCTTGATGGAATGACCGAGCATTTTTGCCAAGTGCGGCGCTATCAAGGACGACTTCTTGGTTTTGTACTGGCTATTTAGGGCTAAGACGATAGGAATGACGAGCAAACCCAACAGCCAATATGGATATAAGAATATAAACTCAGCCATGTTTTCTCCTTAGAACAAACAGAAACACGGAAAGAACGAGTGCTGCGCTCAGTGGGTAAGGGAACCATTCAGATTGAGGTCGCCAAGTCTGAGTGTCGCTAGAGACGGGTTCTAACTGGTTAATTGTGTCGTAGATTTTTTCAAGTTCTTGCGCATCACGGGCACGGAAATACTGGCCACCTGTCATTTCGGCAATCTTAGTAAGTGTTTGCTCATCGAGGTCAGAAGCGGTGTTCACTTTACGAGACATGAAGAAGTCTTTCACCATCATCTCGCCCGCGCCCACCCCAACAGTGTAGATAGTGGCATTGTATTTTTTCGCAATGTCTGCGGCTTCAAGTGGATCTAATACGCCTGCTGTATTGCTGCCATCACTAAGTAAAATCATCACACGTTGTGGTGCGTCGCTATCAACAAAGGTTTTGGTACCTAAGCCGATTCCATCACCAATCGCTGTGCGTTGTCCAACCAAGCCAATCACAGTTTGATTGATTTGTTGCATCACGGTTTTACGGTCCGCCGTTAGCGGTGTTTGTAGGTAAGCATGATCGCCAAACAGAACGACACCCAAACGGTCCCCGTCGCGCTTTTGAACAAATTCAGACAGGACTTTCTTCACTGCTGTGAGACGGTCAATGTACTCGCCATTGTCGTTCATGTCTTCTTTTTGCATTGAGCCTGACAAGTCAACGACTAGCATCATGTCACGGTACTTCGGTTGGAACTCAACCGGGTCGCCATACCAAACCGGACGAGCACAAGCGATAACCAATAAAGCCCAGATAGCAATAGACAGTGCCTTCTGGGCTAACTGTTTTGGCTTGGTGCTGTGTTCGTTGTCAGGCAGGTAGGCCAGTTTGATTTCAGCTTGCTGAGTCTCTTCAGGGAAGAACTTATAAATCAGCCAAGGTAGGGGCAGTAAAAGAAGAGCCCACCACCAGACCAACTCAATGTTAAACCATTGAGAGAGGCTCGATACGAGATTTGCCTCAGTCACGAGTTTTTGCCTTTTTCTTCGGAGGCAAAGCGCTGTCAATCCAGAAAGCACAATCATCAATCAAATCTTGATGCTGTTCTTGACCAGATTTTTGGTAAAGCGCGGCTTGCCACTGTTGTTGTTTGTCTACGAATCGAGTTTCTTTGGTGTAGCTATCAAGAAACTCATACCAAGCAGAGCCTGTTAATGGTGCGATCTCTTCCCGAGGGAAGTAACTCAAAGCCGCTTGGCGGAGAACCTCTAATGCAGAAGACGGAGTATGTGGTGTGAGCGGGTTGGTCAACAATTTCAAAGCGGTCTTTTTAGCGACAAGACGTTTTGAACGCCATCTTAAGTACAACACGACAATTACGATGGAAAGAATTATCCCGCCCAGAACAGCCCACCATCCCCAAGCAAGTGGGAACCAATCTGGTGCATTCGGTAGGATTAAAGGTTCAAGGTTTAGGCTTTGGTTATTCGTTGTCATTATTACTACTGCTTGAATGTTTTATATGTTGTTACTGTGGTTAGCTTAATTGCTGAATCAGGGGAAACCCACTGGACAGACTATTAAATGGAATCGCCATCGAGTGGCATTGTTGTTTGATGGCTTGCTGATGCTTATCGAAGTATGATTCCAATGCCTTTCGTTGTCCTTTTGAACCAAAGTTGAACCATTGACTTCGATGACCGTCAGACGCTTTCGCTTGACCTCGAAATTTGGTTTCACCTCGCTCTAAAGGGTCATAGAACTGGACTGCGCGAACGCTGTTGTGTTGCTTTAGTCGACGCAGTTGAAGCAATTCTTTCTTTTCCACTTGAGCAAAGTCGCTCAGCAGGATGAGTTCACTGCCTTTCGGCGTCAGGTTGTGCAGCGTTTCAATTGCGGCCATGTAAGGCAACGTGCGTGTGCTGTCAGCGTGTTGATTCGTAAGCAATTGGTTGTGAGTATTCACTATCGCGTCAAGAATTCTCAGCCCTTGTTTTTGAAGAGAAGAAGGGCGGAACTCAATACACTGCGAGCCATCATCAATCACCGCGCCGATGCGGTCTTTCTTGGCTAACGTCAGCCAAATCAAGACGCTAGCGAAATGCGCCAGTTGAACCGACTTCAATACATATTGCGAACCAAAGTGCATGCTTGGGCTCAAGTCGATGTATAAGATCACCGCTTGCTCTTTGTCTTCAGCAAACAACTTGGTGTGCGCTTTTCCCGTTCGGGCCGTTACGCGCCAATCGATGCTGCGAATGTCATCACCCGCTTGGTATTGGCGTACTTCCATAAAGTCCATACCGCGCCCTTTTTGACGGCTGGTATGGTTACCGCTCATTTGCGACCAAATACTCTGTGCTGGTGGCAACCAACGAACCGATTGAGTGCGATATTGAAGCAGCTCTTCAAGGGTTAATGTCACCCCATTCGCATGAGGTGGCAATGCATATGATGCAGACATGTCACCTACCTACGTTATGCGCTACCTACAAGATTAAGAAGCTTGTCGATAACCTGATTTGCTGTAATGCCTTCTGCCTGAGCGTTGTAGCTAAGCAGTAGACGATGACGTAGCACAGGGTAAGCCATGACTTGAACGTCTTCTGGTGAAACGAAGTCACGACCTGCCAGCCACGCATGAGCACGAGCACAACGGTCAAGGGCGATCGTTGCACGCGGGCTTACACCCATTGATAGCCATTTTGCTAACTCAGAATCGTAATCGTTAGGAGTACGAGTCGCCATCACAAGACGGACAATGTATTGCTCAATCGCGTCTGCCATATGAATGTTGAGCACTTCTTTGCGCGCTGTGAAGATGTCCTCCTGGCTTAAACTCGGGCGTTCCACCGCTGCTTCGCCTTTCGCTTCACCACGGTTGATGCGTAAGATGGCGAGCTCGTGCTCTGCATCTGGGTAATCCACATCAAGGTGCAACAAGAAACGGTCGAGCTGCGCTTCTGGCAGCGGATAAGTTCCTTCTTGTTCTATCGGGTTTTGCGTCGCCATTACCAAGAAAAGTTCGGGTAGCGCATACGTGTTGCGGCCAGCCGTTACTTGCTTTTCTGCCATGGCTTCGAGCATTGCTGCTTGAACTTTGGCCGGCGCACGGTTGATTTCATCGGCAAGGATCAAAGAATTGAAAATAGGACCAGACTGAAAGGTAAATTCGCCCGTTTCAGGACGGAATATATCTGTACCCGTTAAGTCGGCAGGCAGTAGGTCGGGCGTAAATTGAATGCGGTTGAAATCGCCCTCGACACAATCAGACAGGGATTTTACAGCTCGTGTTTTTGCAAGACCTGGAGGACCTTCAACCAAGATGTGCCCATCGGCAAGTAGAGCGATCAGTAACTGTTTTACCAGATCATGTTGACCAATGATCTGGGACTCTAAATAGCTTTGAAGCGTTTCGAAGTTCGTTTTGTGCATTTTGTGGACTCTCTGGGTATCCATTTGATTCTTATTTTGTGTATTGGTCACTCATTCGTAGGGAAAAGTTCCAGTACGCCCGTGTAATTTATCTTTCCAATATTGGGATCTTGCTATGGTTTACAAGCTGTTGGCGAGAAACTATCAATCAGCAACGCATATTTTGTTATCTATGTTCTCAAAAGGCATGTTTTAGCGTGAGCCAAAAGTTGTCATCTTCATCCGTATTCATCGCCACACTCGAATCTTTGGTGATGTTGTGCCCGACCTGTGTGACAAGTTCAAACAAACGGATCTTTCGCCCTTTTATACTATAGGTATATTGAGGCACTAAGTTAACGAACCAATCGCTAGTGACTTGCCAGCGTATAAACGTATATAAGGTCAAGATTGATGTGTTTGGGAACACAGAGTTTTTTGCTGCTTCATTTTCTGTCCAAGTTTCACCGTACAGAAATGCTGGATTCACTCTCAAATTCTCTAAAACGGGAACAATCTGTATGACCCCGAGTGAAGCGCGATTGACCGTAATAGAGCCCGTATTATTGCGTTGGGCGTCAAGAAATAACCCACTACCACTAGGTTTGTAGATAGAGAAATGACGTAAATGCACGGTTTCAAAATCGTCCTTGAATTGAAGAAAACTGTTGTGTCCCAACACACTGTCGGGGCTATTAAACCCGATTTGTCCAATTGCTCCATATCCATTGGTGCCAGTTCGTAAACCTATAAATGAGCTAAGAGCGGTAGGATCGTCGAGATCTTCGATCGTTTTAGGGGTTGTAGGTGATGCGTAAACACTAGTAATTAAGAGTATTAACAACAGAAACAGCACGAGTTTTAATAACATAGCGACCTCTGGATAAGAATAAATGTGAATCAATGGCAGGATAGAACCTGCCATTCTTAATGAGAGCTTGGGGTTAGTCTTCGTTACATGGGAACATGAGTTCGAAGTTGTTTGTGGTGGTATAGAAGGTTCTCGGGTAATACTCTCTCATCACAGGGGCTATATCTTTGTCCTGCTGAATATTTTGTATGGCGTGAGAAAATGTCGGAGAGGCAAGCATGTGGCGAATTTGAACGATTGACGCGTCTTTATCGATAATGCCATCGCCATCATCGGCCATTGGCAGCCAACCAATACCACATTGAGTAAAAGCATTGCGAGGTCTGTCTGATTTGCGACTTACGGCAATGGTATAGTAACCGTCTTTGTCGACAGGGATTCGTTCATCATAAAGGCAGTCATTGACTTTGGTAACGGCAAATCCTTTGTTGGAACAAACGGACCAATAGCGAAGTTCACCGTTGCCCATGGTTTTTTCACCGTAGAAAGTTTTAGGAGTGATAGGGGCTTTAGCGCGTAGCACAAACACCGGACCATGCTTGCGGTTGACGACAGTTCGAATATAGTTGTTGTCTAGATTAGGATAAAAGCCACCAGAACTACGCCTTGCCTCTGGGTTTATGTTTCCTGTATAAATTCCTAGCAAACTTTGGCGATCTAACTGGATGTGCCAAGTCGCTGGATTCGTAGCAGGGAAACCGGCAGGTTTGTTGGGCTGAGTCACCAGTTTTCGGTACTTTTCTACTGGTATCCCTAAAGCGTTCAACTTCGCTGCTAATGGTTGAGAGCTGTTCAGGGCGTCACACGCTTCTGGGCCTCTTAGCTCTTTACCTGACGCAAGTGTCACGACGGGCTCTGGCAGAGCAGCGTTTGCGGTGCCATCACTGTTTTCATCTTTTGCATAGATACGATAAATCAGTACTTGCTGATTGGCGGATGATTTTGGTGTGTGCAGTTCATCAGATTCAACACCTTCACGAGTTTGGCCTGCGGTGTAGTCTTTTATTGGCTCCGAATCGAGAATTCTAACTTGATAGCTTCTAAATACACTGTCTCGTTGACTCCCGTTTCTAAAGGGATTTACGCTGCTTTGGCTCGGTTTAATCATATAGTCAGGTAAGGATTGAACTGGTCTTCCTCGATCGTCGTAGCTGATTAATGACATATAGCGGGAGTGGGGAAATTGGCCTTCTAATCTCAGTGTTGCGCCTTCTGGCACGGTGAAAGCGGACCCCCAATATTTTACGGCAGCATCAGGGTAGGCAACGTTGATGTATGGATCGGCTGAGACCGGCCCGTAGCGAAAAAAGCACGTTCTTTCTCCTGGAATTCCCTCAAAATGATCATCGGCGACAGATGCAGTACTCCATGTTGCGCAGGTTAATAGAACGCCTAATATCGAGACGTGACTGAGTAATCTTCGGTGTGTTTTTAAGCATGGCATTAGCATTATTGAATCCTCTTCTCACAGCCTTGTTGCTTTTACTGGCTTTTCTTATCGGATAATTGTTAGTCTTTCGTAACAATTAATTAACAACATATCGAAGATAGGATGAGAACAATGTCTAAAAACTTACATTCTCATGTTGAGTTTCCACTTGGTCAGTTGGAACAAGATGCTTTGCTTTGTCAGATCTTAAATAAAGACCCAACGCTTCAACGCTTAGAGAAA
This sequence comes from Vibrio jasicida CAIM 1864 = LMG 25398, assembly GCF_000400365.1. Lineage (GTDB taxonomy): Bacteria > Pseudomonadota > Gammaproteobacteria > Enterobacterales > Vibrionaceae > Vibrio > Vibrio jasicida. The sequence continues at coordinate 7,401 of NZ_BAOG01000082.1, forward strand.
AGTGCGATTGAAGAAATGATTTTGTCGGCAAAAATTGAGACTTATAAGATGCCGACGTTGCTACATTCAGCTCATAAATCCGTTGACACAATGCGGCTTGTTATATCCGGTCATATTGAGTTAGCGAGTTGCAGTGAAGGTGGTGACGAAGCTTGCATTGCGATACTGGGGCCGGGCAGTTGGTTGACATGGGTAGGTTGTTTTGAGAATGAACCCACCAACCATGATTTCTATTCGTCTTCTGACGCTGTGATCATTGCTATACCAGTCAAGAAAATGAGAGAGATCGCCTCGCGTTATCCTGTTTTATATCAGATTGCGATTCACGAAATCAGTTTCCGTTTCCGATTACTTATGGAGTGGACAACCGAATCTGTCCTTTTAAAGAATGAATACCGGGTGGCAAAGTTATTGTATTTGGTGAGTCGATTAAACGCACCCCATGGAGAGCCAAGTCCTATCTTATATACCCAAAACAAACTCGCCCATTTATCTCGATGTACTCGTCAGACATTAAGCCGTTCTCTGCAATGTCTGTCTAAAGAGGGCATTATTCAAATTGGCTATCGACGAATAGACATCATCAATCAAGATAGGTTAAACGCGTTTATTGCACAGGGATTGGCAGATTAGATTAGAAAAGATTCGTTAAAGAAGAAAGCGTTTCTGTTACATCATTTTTGCAGATTTTTGTGAGATTTTTCTCTAGTTTTGTAGGACTGGGCCGATATAGATTCCGAGCCGTGCATAGCAAATACTCATGCACCAAGTTTACCCTGTTCAGAATGCAGATAACGAGTGATTCTTTTAAAGGTCCAAATATGTTGAAACTTACTTCTCTGAGTATCAAACAAAAGGTGGTACTCGGTATTACTTTTGCGGTTTTAGCCTCGACTATTATTGTCGGTGTCATGGCGCAGCGCCACGCCCGAGAGGTGCTTAGTCACCGTTTGATTGACATTGAATTGCCTGCGATGTTGCAGCAAATCAATACCGAAATTGACCGTGAAGTTGTCCAAATGCAACAAGCGGCAAAACAGTTAGCAACCAACGAATTTGTGGTTGAAGCCCTATCTACGACCGACCGTAACCCCATAGTTGAAGCGCAACTCGTTCAGCAACTCAATAATGTGAAATCTCAATATGAGTTAAACGATGCGTCTGTAGCAAACCGCCAAACCGCATACTACTGGAACCAGAACGGCTTTCTACGTCAACTCAATCGCTCACAGGATGGGTGGTTTTTTGGGTTCACCTCTTCGGGCCAAGACACGTCAGTGAGCGTGTTCCAAGAGTCCAATGGTGACGTGAAAATGTTTGCTAATTATCAAGATGTGAATGGCATCTCGATGTCTGGTTTGTCAAAATCGATGGATGATATGGTGTCGCTCCTGAATGGCTTCAAGATTGAGAAATCAGGCTATGTTTTCCTAACGAATAGTAAAGGTGACATCCAGATCCATCGCCAGCAAGGCAAAAATAAAACCTCAATTGGCCAACTGTTTGGAAGAGACGCTTCTCAGCTGCTTAACAAAGGTCATTTCAATCTCGTTACTACCGAATTTGAAGCCCAAGATATGTTTGTATCTAGCCTGTATGTGCCATCAATGGATTGGTTTGTGGTTGGTGTCGTGCCAGTGAATGAGGTATTTGCTGACCTTGATGCAACAGCAGAGAAAATGTTGTTTACGACAGCAATCGTGGCGCTAATCTTCATCGCAATGGGTATTTTGCTAGCAAACAGCATTACTAACCCAATTCGCCAAATTGCAGACCGATTCACTGACCTTGGTGAAGGGGAAGGCGATTTGGCTCAGCGTATCGAAATCAAAGGTAACGACGAGATTGCTCAGCTATCAAAAGGCTTTAATGGCTTTATTGAAAAGATTCACGCGACTATGAAAGAAGTGTCGTTAACCAGCGGCGCATTAAGCCAAGCTGCAGACAGTGTATCCAGCAAAGCCACATCAACGCACGATAATAGCCAAGAGCAGCGTGACCAAACAATTCAAGTAGTAACGGCGATTAACCAGATGGGTGCGACCATCAGTGAGATTGCCTCTAACGCTGCAACCGCTGCGGATACAGCAAACCAAGCATCTGATAACACACAGACAGGTCGCCAAGTGGTTACTCAAGCGAAAGAAGTGATCAGTCGCCTTGCCGATGACGTTGAAACGACCAGCATGGTAGTGACGCAACTAGCAACCACTACCAAGGACATTGGATCTATTTTGGATGTGATTCGTGATATCTCTGAGCAAACCAATTTACTTGCGCTGAATGCGGCAATTGAAGCTGCGCGAGCAGGGGAGCAAGGTCGTGGTTTTGCTGTCGTCGCTGACGAGGTTCGAAACCTTGCTTCACGCACTGCTGTCTCTACCGAAGAGATTCAGAAGATGATCAACCAGCTTCAAAGTGACGCTCAAGATGCAGTGACTGCAATGGAAGCGGGTAAAGCGGTAACATTCGAAGGCGTTGCCTCAACTGATGAAGCGGTTGAAGTGTTAATGAACATCTCTGAGCGTATTGCCGATATCTCTGACCGAAACACACAAGTAGCGACGGCAACCGAAGAACAGTCAACGGTTGTACATACCATCAATCAGAACATTGAAGAAATCAATGCGATTAATGAAATGACCACGGCTACAGCTGAAGAGTTGGCAAGTGCAAGCCAAGACCTACAAGAGCTATCCTCTCGTTTGGATAAGATGGTTGGTAGCTTCAAACTCTAGAGTTGGATAGAATAGGCCTAATTTACAAGTTTAACGACTATATATTTAGGTAAGTACTATGAATGACTTCGAAAAAGAACTAGAACAGATTTCACAAGAAGCTGCTCAAGAGCCGGAAGTAAAGCTTCCTTCTTTAGAAGAGCAAAAGCAAATCGCTGCTGAACTGAAGAAGCTAGAAGCTGAAGGAAAGCTGACGCCAGAGGTTCTTGAGCAATACTTTGGTAAGTTCAATCAGAAAAATTCAACACCAGTGCACTAATAAAGGGGGAGTTTACGAACTCCCTTTTTCATACCTACCCATTAACTCACCTTCTTTAACTAGCTTTTAATCAATAAGTTATTCTTTGTTACTACTTTTTTTCATACTTGACAATACTGCTGCTCTATCTAAATCTATTGCTTATTTAAATCAAAATAACTAAAGGGCTGCAAAAGAGATGGAGTGTAAAAGTACAAGGAACGTCATATTAATTACTGAGGACAGTTTGCAGTCGTCTTTGCTTAAAGATGTTCTCGAAACCAAACTCAGTATTAACGTTGTTTTGATTACCCCAGAGAAGCTCAGTGAGCCCTTAAATTGCCACGGCTCAGCTTCGGCAACCTTAATCGATTACAGTGTGGTTTCAGATGAAATCTTTGCTCGTTATGTAGAATTCAAGAAAACTGAGCTAAAAGACACGATTGAAGTGCTGATCAATTGCGATAAAACCATTTCAACAGAAGAGCTGTTCGTTTGGCAGAATCTTGCCGGAATTTTCTATACATCGGATGATATTAATAATCTTCAAGTTGGAATTGGCAAAGTTTTACAGGGCGATATGTGGTTTAGCCGTAAGTTTTCACAACAGTATATTACGCACTTACGTCGACACAGCAGACCAGTTAATAAGAGCATGTCCGCAATTTTGACGAAAAGAGAACAGCAAATTATTACCTTCTTATCAATGGGGGCTTCGAATCAACAGATTGCTGAGCAACTATTTGTGAGTGAAAATACTGTGAAAACCCATCTCCACAATATTTTTAAGAAGATTGACGTGAAAAATAGAGTTCAAGCATTAATTTGGGCTAAAGAAAATATGTCTGGTTTATCAATAGCAGTATAAATTCAGCTAAGTTAGCGTTTATTTCTTCTAAATTGCGATGTAGATCTATCATTCATTTTTAATATGTAAGGAGTGTTTCTTTTATGAGAAACACTTTTTTTGTTTATGATTTTAACCAAATTGCAATTTAAAAAAGTATCAAATAACTCTACTCTATCGTCTAGCACTTAGATATGAGTTTAGGTGCTCAGCAATAACTATTAAATTCAGAATATTAAGTTAGTGAAAGTATGAGAAACATTATGGAACAGTATAAGGAAAGGCCCGAGATCCTAATGATCACTCAACAAAGTCTGCAGAGTGAAAATTTTAAGGAGATGCTTTCTAAAAATACAGAAACCAAAATAACCATCATCGATAGTAAAAATCCAAGCTACCACGAATTGATTCCTGAAGAGTATTTCCTGTTAGTTGATTTCTCTGTAGAAACACCATCTGATACTTTGGTTTATCTGAAAGATAATGAAAAAGTGCTAGGAACAATTATGTTAAACCTAGGGCATGAGCTTGATACAGAAGAATTAGCGTCATGGCCACATGTTAAAGGTATATTCGGTCCAAGCGATTCGATGGCGAAACTTTGTCAAGGACTTAAAGCGATTATTGATGGTGATAATTGGCTATCAAGACGACTACTTGAACAACTTTTGACTTATTACAAAGGTAAGGAGTCAAACTATGTTATTGAGCCAGCGATAGAAGTTGAACTTACTCGAAGAGAGGTACAAGTTCTTCAGATGTTGAAAGACGGTGGTTCTAATATGGAAATAGCAGATTCACTGTTTATTAGTGAGCATACGATTAAATCTCACCTTTACAACATATTCAGAAAAATTGAGGTTAAAAACCGCACCCAAGCGACAAGTTGGGCGAAGAGAAACCTTTAGTACTACTTTTAACTTTTTGTTTTAGATGTTGTTTATATCTAAAAGTACCACTTTTTGTAGTGTTAAAAATATTGATAGTTTGAAATATCAATCCATATTCAAACTTGTTCCTATGTTTATGTTTATTAGACTTCTCATGTCTGAAGGAAGTTAATCCAGACGTGAAGGTCTATTCAAATATAAAGCCAAGAGGGACATAAAATGAGCACAAATGACACATATTTCGGTGATTCGGGTGAAAATAACCAAGTCGCTGATTTTGATGGCGGCAATGACATCTTCGTCGGCTTTGGTGGCAACGATTCATTCGTTGGTGGCGGTGGTGACGATTTCGTTGTAGGCGGCGCTGGTAATGACCGTCTAACCGGTGGTGCTGGTGACGATATTCTAATGGCTGGTACAGGCAACGACTACCTTGGTGGCGGTACAGGTAGTGATTTATTGCTCGGTTTATTGGGAGATAACAAGCTAAACGGTGGCGTCGGTGATGATGTTTTGGTTGCTGGTTCTGGTGACAACGTTGTTATTGGTGGTAGCGGTGCAGACAAGTTCGTCTTTACGGACAAGTTTGGTGGTCACGGCGAGGCAAAAGTGGTTGATTTTACCATTGGTGAGGACTCCCTTCACATCATCAGTGATTCTGTAACGTCATATTCTGATCTTACTTTTACCTATGATGCGAAAGGTAATGCTGTCTTTACAGACGGCGTCGATCTCACCGTTAAACTTATTGGTGTTACACAAGAAGACATCAACTCATACGGTAGCGACTTGTTCATTATTTAGAATTGAGTCTATTTTAGGCGCTAGTATTTCTAGCGCCTACGCTTGCAAATATGTGGTAGTAATCGTGCAAAAAACGGTTTTCAAAGAAGTCAGACAAAAACTATGCACGCTCACAGGCTTGCTGATTGGTTTTAGTCTATTTATAAACTTATTAGTCCTATCTATTCCGTTGTACATGTTACAAGTGTACAACCGAGTCATCTCTTCTTATTCCATTGATACACTGCTCCTTCTGACGGTTATTGTCATTGCGGCTTTATTGACGATGTCTCTGATTGACATTGCTCGAGCTCAAATGAGCAAGACATTTGGGTATTGGATGGATGCGAAACTTTCGGTATTTATGCTGAAACGAAGTATTCAATATCAAGCTCATTCAGGGAAAAGCTACACGTCACAAGTATTAAGAGATATCCAAAACATCAAAAGCTTTCTAAGTAGCCAGGCCCCTTATCCTTTGCTTGACGCCCCTTGGACTCCAGTCTTTATTCTCTTCGTGTATTTGCTCCATCCTATGTTGGGACATATTGCTCTGGGCGGTTCTGTTGTGCTCTTTAGCTTAGGAGTGGTCAATGAATTAGTGACCAGAAAGACGATGCAAGAGAGTGAAGTTCGGGCTATATCGCATATAAATCATGCCGAGATCGCTACCCAAAATGCGAACTCAATTATGGCGATGGGGATGATGAATGCGTTTTTAGAAAAGTGGTATTCAAACGTTAATGAATCGAATCGATTGGAACAGCGAGTTACAGGTAAGTCGATTTACTTGGCCAACTTTTCCAAATTCGTTCGCGGTGCGTTACAAATTTGCTTGCTGGGTGGTGGAGCATTATTGGTTATCCAACACGAAATCACCGCGGGTGCCATGATAGCCAGTTCAATATTAATGAGCAGGGCGCTGTCTCCGATGGAGCAAGCTATCGGTACTTGGCGAAGCGCCATGTCAGCAAGAAATGCTTATCAGCGTTTATTTGAGATTGATCGAGTGGTTACGCAAGAAGAATCTGATATGCCTTTACCAAGGCCAAAAGGGCACTTTGAGTTGACAGGAATGGCTTATCGCCACCCCGGAGCGAGTGAACCTGTTTTATCAGGTATTAGTTTATCTATTCCTCCTGGTGTATCTGTTGGTGTTATTGGCCCTTCAGGTACAGGGAAATCGACTTTTGCTAGGCTTTTACTGGGTAACATCAAGCCGTTAGCCGGCAAGGTAACGTTAGATGGGATGGAGGTCTCGACTTGGGCCTCAGAAGATCGCGGTGCCCACTTTGGTTATTTAGCACAAGAGGTTGAACTCTTCCCTGGTACTATTCGAGATAATATTGCACGTTTTAAAGATGAAGATCCTGCAAAAGTTATTCAAGCTGCTCAGCTTGCAGGTTGCCACGAATTGATTCTGAAAAAGAACAAGGGATATGATTTTGTGATTGGTGAGAACGGGCGTGGGCTTTCAGGCGGTGAACGACAACGTATCGCATTAGCTAGGGCTGCATATGGAGAGCCATCCGTTGTGGTATTTGATGAAGCGAATGCAAACTTGGATGGCGAAGGTGAAGCCGCTTACCAACGCTTGATTGCGCATTTGAAATCACAAGGTTCAACCGTCATTGTTATTGCTCACAACCCGAGCACGTTGAGACAAATGGATCGTCTACTCTATTTAGCGGAAGGCCGAATTAAGCTTTATGGAGCAAAAGACGAAGTGCTGAAGCGTTTGATGGGAGAAGAAAAAACAGACATACCGAGGGTGCGAAATGAGCAATCAACTGCCAACCGTTAATGAAATGGCTTCCGAAAAAGTCTTTCGCTTCAAACCAGATGCAGAGCTTCATTTAAAAGGGCCAATCTTTCTTGCTATTTTAACGCTGACTTTATTTTTGGGCGGGTTGGGTTATTGGGCGGCAACAGCAAAATTGGAGAGCGCAGCCATAGCTTATGGCGACCTTTCTGTCTTGAGCAAACGGCAAGAAATTCAGCATTTAGAAGGCGGAATTATCGATAAGCTGTATGTACAAGAAGGTGATCTTGTGGAAAAAGGCCAGTTACTAATACAGTTGTCTGAACGTCAAGCAACCGCCAAATTGGATGCGCTCGGTGGTCAATACATTCACACCTTAGCAAAGGAAAATCGTTTGAATGCAGAGTTAGATGAACTGCCTGACATCAATTGGTCTCAAGATCTTGAAACGATACAAAGCACCGATGTCGTGACCGAGGCAAAGTCAGTTCAAAACAAAATTTTTGAAGCCAGAAAGCGATTTTTCGACAGTAAATTAAGTATTATAAATCAAAGTATCTCGGGGGCGAACCTAGAGCTTGAAAACTTAAAGCAGACCAAAGTTATTGAAAGAGAAAGACTCAAGTTTATCGAGGAAGAAATCACAAGTAACCAAGCTTTGGTGCAGAAAGGCTTTTCTGGAAAATCGGCTTTGTTGCAGTTAAAGCGCTTGGCAGCAGAGGTGAGAAGCACACTAAGCCAATTAGATAGGCAATCACTGACGGTCAGTAAGCGATTGGATGAGAATCAAGCCAAGATAGAAGAACTTAGGCTAGAGCGACTTAATGAGATTGTTGAGGAGCTAAGAAACACCAAAACTGAGATGGTAACGATTCGAGAAGAATATCGCTCAGCAAAAGATGTGGTTGCGCGCACTGCTATTGTTGCCCCTATTTCAGGGAGAGTGGTTAATATGCAAGTCTTTACCGAAAAGGGCGTCATTGGATCTGGAGAGACCTTATTAGAGCTTGTACCTCAGGACGATAAGTTGCTGGTGGAAGCGAGAGTCAGTCCGCAAGATATCGATTTAATTACGCCAGGACAGCATGCTCAGATCCGTTTGACAGCATTGAATGCTAGAACACTTGCACCTTTAGATGGAACCGTCTTGACGATTTCTGCGGATAAGTTGTCTGAACAAAATGAAGACGACTTCTATCTTGCTCGTATTGCACTTTCTCAAGAGGATGTAACCAAGCATAGGTTAACGTCAGGTATGAATGCTGAAGTGTTGATTCTCTCAGAACCTAGGACGCCATTGAGTTATCTTGTTAAACCATTAACTGAAAGTATGAATCGTGCATTTCGAGAAGATTAATGGATGGTTTTTGTTTGAATTAACGTCATTGTGCCAACGTAAATTGCGTAAATAAATAATTCATTAGTCGGGTCACATTTTGCGATGTTGTGATGTGTTTTGATTCGTTTTTATTTTGGTGAGATGGCGTGTTCGATGAAGACAGAAAAACAAAAGATGCTGGCTGGTGAGCCATATGATGCTTGGGATCAGGAGCTTTACCAGGCACGTATTGAGTGCAGAAAAGTGCTACAAAAACTCAACAACAGCATCCCAGATACGGACGAATGGCGAAGCGCAATTGATAAACTAATTCCAGACGCTGAAGGTGCATTTTTAGAGCCGCCATTCCGATGTGATTATGGCTCTAACATCAAGTTAGGAAGAAACTTTTACGCGAACTTCAACTGTGTTGTTTTAGACGTCGCAGAAGTACATATTGGTGACAATGTGTTGTTTGCACCCAATGTACAAATATACACAGCAGGCCACCCTTTGGATGTGAAAGGTCGTGTCGAAGAAGGTGTTGAGTTTGGTACGCCAATTACGATTGGTGACAACGTATGGCTGGGCGGTGGTGTTATCGTGTGCCCTGGCGTAACGATCGGTGAAAATTCTGTAATTGGTGCGGGAAGTGTGGTGACAAAAGATGTGCCACCAAATGTGGTTGCTGCTGGCAATCCGTGTAAAGTCATTCGTTCAATTGAACAAAAATAAGCGAAGTAAAATATACAGCCCCGACAAGTAATACATGTGAAATTAGAAAGCCGACATATTGTCGGCTTTATCGTTTTGAATTGGCGCATTAAAGCATACTGGAATGGACTTGCTGCCCTTGTTCCGTGAGCGAGTAAATTCGACCATCTTCTTTGATCACCAACCCACTAATAACGAGTTGTTTGAGGTGGAAGTTGAACTTGGTATGATCTTCTATGCCCACGACTCGGCATAGATCCATAAACTTCATCTTTCGGTGGATTTTGAGTTGTTTAATCACCGAGCGTCGAATTGGGTTTGAGAGAGCGCTGAAGATTTGATCATGTTTACGTTCATCAAGTGGGGATTTCGGAGAGCGTTCTGCATGTACTCGTTTTAGCGTGACGGACAATGCAGCAAGGTTGAATGGTTTAGTAAGAAATTCATCCGCGCCTTTCTTCATGGCATCGACAGCAACATCAACGGTTGCAAATGCTGTCGTGATGATGATTCCTATATTAGGGTGTAAACGTCTTAAGGTCGATAAGGCCTCAATACCTGTCATCCCAGTCATGACAACATCAAACAATGCTAAATCAAAATACTGCTCGGATGCGATATCCAGTGCATCTTCTGCATTGTCGCATGCGATGACGTCAAAAGACTCCAAGGTTAGTGCCTCTACGAGGACTTCTCGCAATTCTACATCATCTTCTGCAAGTAAGAGTTTTAATGTCATTCAATATTCCTTGGTAAGCGGATTTCTACCGTTAAGCCTGTAATATGATCACTCTTTTTCGAGTTCCTCAAGTGTAGCTCGCCGCCGTGTTGTAAGATAATTTGATTACTGATAGCCAATCCCATGCCAGTGCCTTCGCCACGTGGCTTGGTTGTGTAGAAAGGGGTTTTTGCTTTAGCGATCTTATCTTGTGGCATACCTGTCCCCCAATCTGAGATCGAGAGTATCGCGACTAGCTTATCTTGATAGGTTTCAATATACAGTTGTTTATGTTCTTGGCTGGCATCGATAGCGTTGCCGATAATGTTGGTCACCACTTCTTCTAATTGCCCTTCATCGCCCAATACCTGTAAAGATTCGTCTAGTGACTGACTCACCAGGAAGCCTTCTAAGCGGTACTGATTCAGTGACAGTGCATTCTTCAGTACAGTATTGAGACAAACTGCTTTACGCTTTATGGGTTTATGATGAGCGTAATTTAGGACTTCATGGCTGATCTCTGCGGCTCGTTCAAGACCTTGGCGAATTCGTGTTAGGTGGCGATGACTTGCCTCGTTGTCTGGTAAGTGTTTTTCCAACAAATCGCAACTCATCGTTGCACTTGAGAGCGGGGTTTTGATCTCGTGAGCGACCGCAGATGTTAGCTCACCGAGTTCTTTTAATTTTGCGTCTTGTTGTGACTGCTGAATATTACTTTCTAGTTGCTTGTTCTTTTCATCGTCAAAAACTCTGAGAGCAATCCACAATGTACAAAGGATGCAGATCGCACAGATCGTGCGAACCACTAAAACCCACAGTCCCAAATCTGAGGTAAGTACGCCTGCACAGATTCCATATGCAAATAACGAGAGGCCTGTTAACTGGAATGGTAAAGATGCACCGTGTCCTTCTTTCTCGAGGATGTTGGCATAACTCATCATGGCTACACCTGATATCGCACCAGATCCTAAGCCGAATATCCAACGAACTTGGTTTGCTGTGTTGTGAATGTAAATCGCGTATTCATTACTTCCGAACCGAACAATTAAGCTGATAACAAATAAGGTAAGGACGGTGAGTGCGCCATATTTGATGGCTTTTACGTACTTCCAACCCGTCAGATCCAGCATTTTCCATGCGAAAGCGCCAAGCGCAATAAATGAGAACCAGAGTTTGAATACCTTAAAAGTCTCTATCCCCTTGGTAAGCGCGAACTCATGCTCATACATAACTAGATAAAGTTCAGACCATTCGTGAAAGCCATGGATGAAACCGAACATGGCAAGAATAGGTAATGCAGAAGCGATAGCGATACGGCTTTTGCGTAAATCTCGAAAAAGAATGGCAAAAAAGATGGCGAAGAAAGCTAAGCCATAGAAGAGGTAGATCTTGAAGATGAGTAACATGTCCATCATCTGAGTCTAAATGAGTCCTTATCCTTCATCAATATTTAATATTTGCAATCTTATTATGGCGCATTGCATACATATCCTTTTACATCTTCACTTACTTTATAAAAGTCTTGTGAAGTTTTCTTATCATAATTAATTCTGCCGAGATAATTGTTATTCACATTGTGTGGTTTAGTCTCGGTGTTTAATAAAGCTGTCATATTGAATTTCTAATCTGCACCCGTCGATTGGTGAGCACCGATTGATTGTTGGATTTATTTCAATACCTAGTTTTACTTGAACACTAAAACTAATCTGGGCTAATTAAATGTTGCTTTTTTATTAGCCCAACTTCATCGCTAAATTATATCGGAGATATATTGTGAAATTCATGAAATCAGCTCTAGTGTCTTCAGTTCTGGTTACAGCATCATTTGGCGTTGCTGCCAAAACAACGATCAATGGTGCTGGTGCGACATTCCCTCATCCAATTTATGCGAAGTGGGCTGAGCAATACCAAAAGGAAACGGGCGTTCAGATTAACTACCAAGCGATTGGTTCTGGCGGTGGTATCCGTCAGATCACAGCAAACACAGTAGACTTTGGTGCGACAGATGCGCCGTTGACCATTGAAGAGTTGAACAAAGAGGGCATGATTCAGTTCCCAATGGTGATGGGTGCAATTGTTCCTGTAGTAAACATCCCTGGCATCGATGCTGGTGAAGTCAAGCTAACAGGTAAAGTGCTTGCTGACATCTACCTAGGCAACATCAAGAATTGGAATGACTCGGCGATTGCAGCGCTAAACGAAGGCGTGGAGTTACCAAATCAACCTATCTACGTAGTGCACCGTTCGGACGGTTCTGGTACGACTTACAACTTTACTGATTACCTAGACCGCGTAAGCCCCGAATGGCATGAATCTATTGGTGTTGGTAAAGACATCACATGGCCAAAGAAAGCAACAACAATTGGCGGGAACGGTAACGCAGGTGTCGCAAACTTCTTAAACCGAACTCGCGGAGCGATCGGTTATGTGGAATACGCATTTGCTAAGCAAAACGACCTTGCTTACACACAAATGCAATCTAAAGAAGGCAAGTTCCTAAATCCAAGCATGGACACTTTCCAATCAGCTGCAGCTAACGCTGATTGGGAAAATGCACCAGGTTACCACCTGCTACTGAACGACCAGCCAGGTGCTGATTCTTGGCCAATGACGGCTGCTACATTCATCCTAATGCACACAGACCAATCGGATGCGAACAAAGCAAAAGAAATCGTGAAGTTCTTCGAGTGGAGCTATGAGCAAGGTGAGCTTGCGGAAGAGCTAGATTACATCCCAATGCCAAGCAAGGTAGTTAACATGGTTAACGAAACTTGGAAAAATGGTTTGAAATCAGACGGCCAAGCGATTATTAAATAATTAATTAAGTTGTCTGGGGAATATATTTTCCAGACAACTGAATAAAATATTATGACTACATTAGCTATTAAAAATAAAGTAAATGGTGATTCGGTTTTTAATAAATTGAGTTTCGCGAGTGCTTTATTAATCTTTGTGACTCTAATTGGTATTTTATTATCACTCATTGAAGGTGGGTGGCCTGCTTTTAAAGAATTTGGCCCTGGCTTTGTATTTAGAGATATTTGGGATCCTATTAATGGTCAATTTGGTGCTGCCTCTGCAATTTACGGCACACTTGTTACTTCTTTCATCGCCATTGTTATTGCTGCACCTATCGCATTAGGTACGGCAGTGTTCCTCGCTGAACTAGCACCTAAATGGCTAAGTCAGCCAGTGAGTAAGGCCATTGAGCTACTCGCTGCCGTACCAAGCATTATCTATGGTATGTGGGGATTGTTTGTCTTTGTTCCATGGTTCTCTGAAGGGTTCCAAATGTGGGCAGGCATGCATTTAGTTGATATTCCTTTGATCGGTCGCTGGTTTAATGGGCCACCGATTGGCATCGGTTTGTTAGCGGCGGGCATTATCCTTTCATTTATGATTCTGCCAATCATGACGTCATTGACGCGTGACGCACTTAAATCGGTTCCTGATGTTCTTCGTGAAGCGGCGTATGGAACAGGTGCGACACCATTTGAGGTGATCACCAAAGTTCTTATCCCAAAAGTGAAAAATGCAACGGTGAGTGCTGGCATCCTTGGCCTAGGGCGAGCACTTGGCGAAACAATGGCGGTGGCTTTTGTTATCGGTGGTGCGAGTCGTATTGAGTTCTCATTCTTTATGCCAGCGAGCTCAATTTCATCGACGATTGCTCAGCAATTTAACGAAGCGACAGACCCAATTCATATCGCTTCACTTATTGGGCTTGGCGTCGTGCTCTTTATTATCACTTTCTTCGTGATGGGCTTTGCTCGACGTTTACTAAGGAAGTCATCATGAATACTAGAAAATTAAAGAACTTTAGTTTCTTGGCGTTTTGTTCTTTGTCAGCTGCATTCGGTGTCTTTGTTCTTGCCAGTATTTTGTACACGCTTGTCGGTGAAGGTGTGAAGGGCTTGAGTTTGGCTACCTTCACTGAACTGACGCCAGGTCCTGGCAGCCAAGGTGGTTTGAAAAACGCACTAATTGGTAGCTTGATGCTGACTGGTTTGGGCATTTTAATCGCAGCACCGATTGGTGTTCTGGCTGGTACTTGGCTTGCTGAGGCAGATAAAGACAACAAGGTCGCTGAGTCTTTGCGCTTCCTTAACGGCATGCTAATGAGCGCACCATCGATTCTCGTCGGTCTGTTTGTTTACGCTTTGATTGTGGTTCCAACTGGTGGTTACTCGGGTTGGGCGGGGGCAATTGCACTCGCGGTACTTGCATTGCCAGTGATTGTTGCTTCAACAGAAGAGATGCTTCGTCTTGTTCCACCAACACTCAAAGAAGCGGGCAGTGGCGTAGGTGCCCCTAAATGGCGTGTGATAACTCAACTGAGCTACCGAGCTGCGGCACCGGGTATTATTACCGCGATTCTATTGTCTATCGCACGTATCTCGGGTGAAACAGCACCCTTGTTGTTTACCTCGCTAAACAGCAGTTTTATGACCACGGACATGAGCCAACCGATGGCAAACTTGCCAGTAACGATTTACCAGTTCGCGATGAGCCCTTACACATCGTGGCAGGAGCTAGCATGGGCTGGCGCACTGATTATCACGACCTTTATTTTGATTGTTAACGTACTGGCGACCTCGTTGCCGCAGCTATTTAAAGCGAGAAGAGCATGAACACGGCAACTTTAAACCCAGTCACTACAAACAACATGAACGGACCTACTATGAGCACTTTGGTAGACAGCATTAAGACCAACGATGTGACAGCAAATCTGACTCATCGTATGGATATTCAAAACTTAAATTTTTACTACAACAAAGGCTCAGATGCAGCACTAAAATCGGTATCTATGCCGATTTACAAAAACCGTGTGACGGCACTTATTGGCCCATCGGGTTGTGGTAAATCTACGCTTCTTCGTACCTTGAACCGAATTTACGATTTGTATGGTCATCAGTATGCGGAAGGTGAAATCCTGTTGGATGGCGAAAGCATCTTTAACAATACCGATGTTAACGAGCTGCGTTCTAAAGTCGGAATGGTTTTCCAAAAGCCGACACCATTCCCAATGTCGATTTACGAGAACATGGCGTTTGGTCTCAAAATCCAAGGCACGTTTAGCAAAGCAGAAATCAAAGATCGTGTTGAGTCTGCATTAAAACGCGCGCATTTATGGGAAGAGGTGAAAGACAAACTGGATGCCGATGCAAATGGCTTGTCGGGTGGTCAGCAGCAGCGTTTATGTATCGCTCGTACGATCGCTCTAGAGCCGGAAGTAATCTTGATGGATGAACCCACTTCTGCGCTTGACCCAATTGCGACTGCAGCGATTGAAACCTTGATTACTGAATTGCGCGAGAAATACACCATTGTTATCGTTACGCATAACATGCAGCAAGCGATGCGTATCTCTGATTACACCGGTTTTATGTACCTCGGTAAGTTAGAAGAGTATGGCACGACCGATAAAATTTTCCACTGCCCAGATAATGATCGTACTAAGCGATACATCTCTGGTGATTTTGGATAACGAATAACAACAATAGTGGCTGTTGACTCAGCACTTTTTGGGCACGATTTTGCGAGAATCGTGCCTATTTTTTTGTGCGTTTGGGCTCTAAAATTGGGGTTATTAAAAACAATTAAGAACTCTGTATGTATAAAGATAAAGTGGTCGTGATTACTGGCGGTAGCCAAGGTATCGGTCAACACCTTGCTCTTGCCTACCTTGAGCAACAAGCAAAAGTTATCGTGCTAGACATTGCGCCCAATAAGAATCCAGGTATGGATTTTCACCTCGTTGATTTAGGGCGACCAGAGCAGATTGAACAGGCTTTTGATGAGATCCAAGGAAAGTACGGCAAAGTCGATGTTCTCATCAACAATGGTGCGATCGCCAACTTTAACAAACCCATTCAACAGCTGACTTTTGAAGAGTTTTCACGTGTGATTGACGTTAACCTCAAAGGCGCGTTTGCTTGTTCCCGACGATTTATCGCATTGAATCATGCTCAGCCTTATGGACGAATCATCAATATTGCCTCTACGCGCTGGAATCAAAATGAATCAGGTTGGGATGCTTACGGCGCATCTAAAGGTGGTGTGGTCTCTATGACACAATCGATGGCCATTTCGTTGTCAGATACACCAATTACCGTCAACGCGGTTAGCCCCGGTTGGATTCAGGTTGAAGGGTATGGTGAGCTTGATAGCTTTGACCATCAGCAGCATCCATCAGGTCGAGTAGGGAAAGCCAAAGATATTGTTAATGCGTGTCTTTTTTTAACGCACCCAGAGAATGACTTCGTTAACGGCCATAACTTGGTCGTTGATGGTGGAATGAGTAAAAAAATGATTTACCAAGACAGTTTTCTAGATTAAGAAAAGCCCCATCTCTATCGACTAGGAATGTTCTGCAATAGCGCGTTCCTAGTCTTTCATGTCAACAAAAATTTCCCTTTCTGATTTAAATTGATTCCTTATTGACCGATTTTATAAGTTTTTATCAACTAAAGAGTTATAAAATCATTGGTTCTGATTTGGCGAGTTGTAGCGATATATCAATGCTTTGAATGCTACCCCCCTTAAATCCTGCCTTACATATTGTTTTTCTTCATGGTCGTAATAGGCATTTAAAAAACTCTTCGCTCGAAAGATGCCGACTGTAATCGCACTCGCTTCGCTAAACTTTTCTGCTGATTAATTCGCCTTGATTGATCTTAATTCTCCTTAACTAGCTGATTTGGATAGTAGAAGTAAACATGTCGAAAGATTTTAGTCGTTTGATTCGCACCCTCGGTGGTACGTTTTTGTCGTTCCTAATGGTATTGATTGCTATGCCTGCGAAAGCGGATATAGCTGGGCTTGATGTCCAGTTGTCACCGGTAAGTGGCCAATACGATAACGGCAGTCAGATTGAATATACATTGACCTTAACCAACACCTCTGGTTCCACACTTTCCGGGTTAGAGGTCAATGATGAGATCATGAATATCATGACTTCCGGTGATTCCGGCGGTTCAGTGAATGCATTTGAAAGCGCAGAGATCTCCGCGTCCGCTTCTTTTTTATCTTCTGCTGGTGACTACGACAGAAATGGCAACCTAACTGCCACTGATGTTCGAATTCGCAATAACGGCACGGTTTCTTACACCATCAAAGCAACCGTTTCTGAGCAGGCAGCTGGCGATATTGGCAACGTTGCCAATGTTCGCTCTGGTGCGCTTTCACGAGAAGACTCAAACACAACTACCCACCAGAGAGTGGTGTATGAACACAGCATCGATCTTTCTGCGTCGGTTGATAAATATGGCACAGGGCAAGCTCTGGTTTACACCCTAAAAGTATCAAATACAGGCTCTGCAAAAATCCAAGGTATGACTGTTACCGACCTTGTGGCAGATATTGAGGCCGAAGACATCAATGGTGCAATGATTTCAGCCTTTACGTCTGTCTCAAACAGTTCTTCTACTTCGGTTTCAGGGAGTAATGCGGGGACGTTCTCAACAAGCGGCAACTTGGATGCGAAGGATGTATCTATCGCAGTTGGTGGTTCGGTCACTTATACCATTCGAGGTCAAATCGATTCAACGTTGGTCGGCGACATCATCAATGACAGCGCTGAAGCAAAAACACGTGACGACAACCAATCAGCTGGTGGTATCACAACGCCGCCTAAAGACGCTGATGTTACACTCTCGCACTCGCTAAACAAAACGGACGATTATCTCGTTAGCGAAGATTTCTCATACACCATCACAGTGCGTAACGCTTCTGGTGCAGGTATCGCTCACAACTACACTGTTCAGCAGTTGATGGACTCGTTGAAGTCGGATCTAGGCAACGACATCAGTAACGACAAAAATGCCGACGACACAACGGGTAACCCGTACTCGACTTGGACCAATGAAGTAGTATCGATTGGCTCGAACAGCCTTTCTGAGCTACAAGCATCGGGCAAGCAAACCGACAAATCACTCGACGATAAAGTGTCTATCTACCCTGGTGAAGAGATCGTTTATTCCATTGTGGTGCATGCAAGTCCCGTTTCTATCGGTAAGATCCCTCAGTTGGAGGCGAAAGTTCTTAACGATGAAGGCGGCGCTGATTCAGCTGGCGTGCTTGCAAATACGCTAAACACGGAAGATGTTCTCGATTCATCATCGAGCCAAATTAAACGCAACAAGCTAACCAAAGACACGACGTATGTGCCAGGTGTTTCTGGTGAGAATGAAGTGGTTTACGACATCGAAATCTCGAACGCGGATTCAAAATACTTTGCCAATGATGTCATCGTGTTAGATAAGTTTGCGTGTAACGTCACTGAGCAAGTTGATGGTTCGTCTGGATCTGCTTTTTCTGAATGGAAACTTGAAGTCGCGGATAGCCGTGGCGAAGGCTCTAACTACGGCTCTTTTGATTATGGCGCTTGGACCACCGACGATATTGACCTAAAAGTCGATTTGGCTCCTGAAGGTTATGTTCGTTACAAGTTGACGGCAAGAGTGGCGGACGACAGTGTAGGTCAGATTGTTGATGATGGCACAGATGCGGGACTTTGTTTGGGGGATAACCTAGGCGAAATTGGTTCTGGTGTTCAAATGCCAAACTCAAACTTAAAAGTTCAAAAAGAAGTAGACTCTCGCTACTACTCGTCGGGTAGCACCCTAAACTACACCATCACAGTAGAAAACAGCGGTGAAGGATACGCGATCGATGTACCTGTTTATGATGATCTGGCTTCTGTAACCACTACTTCTATCAACGGTACATCAACTAAAGCCTACGTAAGTTGGGTGGTAACGGCGACCTCTTACGATGAGGATGGCAATGTTTCCACAAACAGTAAGCCGGGTTTTACGGGCGAAATTGCAGGTAATCAGAGCAATAAGAACATCCTAGATGTAAGTGCGACGGTTGCCCCTAAAGAAACCATCATTTATTCGATTGCTGCAGTAGTTAATCCAATTGCGGATGATGAAATCCGAAACGAAGTTGAAGTGGATGGCAAGCTTTATTCGGATCGAGGCTCTTACCCTCGTGATTACTACCTAGTGTTGGATAAGCGCGTAGATGGGAATGATGAACAAAACTGGTACACCAACACGACTAATGAAGTGACTTATACCATCAGTGTGACTAACCCTGAAGGCAATGGTTTTGCTTCCAATATCGAAATTAAAGACGACATCAGCGCAATAGAGGCAGAACTGCTGGAGCCTGCTGGTGCGATGAAGAAAGTCTTTACCTCGTGGACTATTTCAGCAGATATTGAGGCGGATTCGCCTTGGTTAAAAGTCGCCGCTGACGCCGGAGACTTTTCTGATAACAACGATCTTGATGTTATTGCTCAAATCCCACCGGGTGTAACCATCAAATATACCATTGTTGGTACTCTTGATCGCAGTGTTGATTCTGAGATCCTGTGGGGATCGTTCTCTAACACAGCAACCGTCAAGTCGACTGACGCAGAAGATAACATCAATCTAGCGGATTCAGTCTCGACGCATCCAAACGAGCCAAATCTTGTTGTGGCGAAAACCGCTCAAAACACCGATTTTATTGTTGGTGAGCGTGCAACGTTTGACATCTACATCTACAACCGTGGAGTGGGTTACGCCAATGATGCAACCGTTAAGGATGACATCGAAGCGCTGAACTTCTTCTCGAGCTGGTCTATAACAGGTTCAACAAACACCGATGAGCAAGGCTCACGCTACGGTGACGTTTCAGACAACGAAAACATCGATACTGACGTTGATATCACTCCGGGAGGGTGGGTGCATTATGAAGTGTCTGGTATCGTCAAAAATGATTATCCACACGACCAAGTTTCAAACCGTGTTGATGTTTATGACCCATTGACGGACCGCGACCACAGTTCTTCTGCTCAAATCGACAATAAAGACAGCGCGTTTGATATCAATGTCTCAATTACAAAGACGACAGATGTCGTTCGTTATACGCCTGGTGAGTACCTTGAATATACGATTTTGGTTAAGAACAGTGATGAAGAAAATGTGGCAGAGGTGGAGCTTAGAGATGAACTCTCTAAGGTTTTTACAACGCTTGCTAATGACAAAGATGGTTATGTCGAAGATGTTGCAACTCAACAAGCCTTTGAACACTGGTTAGTTGATACTGGCAGCGGTTATGGAAGTGAATCGACTAATGATGTAAGAGTTCCTTTATCTCTTGCTCCTACTGAGTTGAAGACGATAAAGATCAAAGCTCTAGTCAAAGATAATGCGGTCTCTAATGGCGTGGAAGCTGGCAATCTAAATGTTATTCGAAATGAAGCTTTACTGCTCGATATGCGAGATTCTGGTTGTACGACCGATTGTGAGTATTTCAAACGTGCCGTTGCTGAAAACCATCAGGTTTACAACAATGGTGATGTTTTCCGTACCACTAACATCAACCGTTACTCTCCTGGTGATGAGCTGATCTACACCTTCAAGTACACCTCACAAGATGGTAAAGGCTACCGTAATAACGTTGATGTGAATGAATTGATTAATGGTATTTCAGTTCAATTGCAAGATGGCTCAACGGGCAACCCGTTCTATGATCCGACGACAAAGACTAATCAGTTCAGCGTAAGTGTAGAGAAAAGTGATCTTGCGAATGCGGGCACTACAGATGGTACTAAAGACGGTAAGGTCGCTGACAACAATGACATTGTGACCACGATTGATATCGATGAAGGAGAAGATGTCACGTACACCGTGAAAGGGATGATTCGTCCCGATGCGGTGGGTGATATCAGCTATCGTGACACCATTGTTATTCCGAATGATTATCACCTGAATTTTGACAAAATCACTGATGAAACGGTTTACGAGCCGGGTAAAACGGTTACGTATCGTTTGATCATCGAGAATGACGGTAAAGCCAATGCCGATGACATTCCTATTGTCGATAATCTTGAGGATATCACGGTAGATCTCGTTGATGGCAGTACAGGTGATGCATACGTTACTTGGGACATTACCTCAAAGGCGACCGGTGACAATAAAGAGTACGTCGACGCAGGCGCAGGTGCTGGCAATGTTTATACCTCCAGCGACAGTAACCTAGACGTATTGGCTGATATTCCAATGGGGGCAACCTTGGAATATGAAGTGGTTGCGACTGTTAATGACAAAGCGCAAGGCGAAATCGTCAACTTGTTAAAGGTTGATGGCGACAGTATTGCTCACAGTATTAAGCAGACTGTAAACAAAGTTGAGTACGAGAAAAATATTCTAGCTTTCTATGATGTAGATAGAAACAAGCTAACTGGTGCAACTCACTACATGCCAGGTGGTTACGTTGAGTATGAAATTCTGATCGAAAACATTGCCGAGGCTCATGTCGATGATATGAGCCTACGTGATGACATTGATGAAATTATGACGGACTACTATGACGGTAGTCGAGGCCCTACATTTGTTGAGTGGACGATTACGACAGATACCGATCGTTCTGGTATCTCTGATCCAGATGTAGATGGTGCCATTGTCACAGGCACACCTATTACAGATCCTATCAATACTCACGTCGATATTGCAGCCAAAGACTTCGGCGGTTTCTTAACTACGCCTCATGTCCGCTATGTGATTCTTGCGAAGATCAACCCAAAAGCGGTAGGTACGTTTACTAACCGAGCGTTTATTGATGAAGATGATGGCAACAAGCTAATTGCGGTGTCTCCTCCAGCGTCAATGGCTGATCCGGAAATCAGCTTCAATAAGAAAGCCTTCTCTGATGCTGGATTCGGTACAGAGAAAACGACTTACTCGCAAGCATCGGGTGAGAGTGAGGTTTACTACCGTATTCAGCTGAAAAACAACGGCTATGGCACCGAGTATGGCTCTCATATAAAAGACACCATCTCAGCGATTCAAACCCGTATTGCGGAAGATAATTCGACGGCGGGTGGCGATCCTGTCGGCCAACCATTTAATGCGGGTTGGGAAGTGAGTTTGGCGAAAGATGCAGCACCAGACTCGATTACCGAGGCAGTTGGTTTTGTCGATGGTTCTCGTATTGATATCGACAATGACATTGTTATCGCTCCTCAGGAATCATTGACGTTCACCATCCATGGCACCATCCGTGAAGATGCGTTGGGAGATATTCAAAACACCGCGAACTACGATGGCAAAAACCGCACGGCTACATTGCTGCCTTTGGCGAACAACATCAATGTGGAAAAACGCGTCGTGTCTATTAATGGTACGCCTTTCACCTCAGGAGATACTTACATTCCGGGTGACGAAGTGGAGTACGAGTTCGTCGTTACTAACCCAGAAAACGGGTGGGCGAACGATGTGCGTATTCAAGATACGGTGACCGATATTGGTGTTGAAGTTATTGGCGGTACAACCAAACCGGCGTATGCCTCTGGTGATATCAGCCATACGGTGAGTAATGGAATCGACGCGAACATTGATACCTATGTTCCGGGTTACAGCGTAGCCGGCAATCTCGATATCGAAGTGGATATTGCAGCTGGCGAAGCGTTGACCTTTAACCTGACAGGTACAGTGAGAGACGACGCGCTGGGTGAGATTGAAGCGAACCGAGTGACCGCTGATAGTAAGTCGGATTCGTCGGAACCTATTCCACCTAAGCCTTCAGAAATCAACTACTTCAAGACGCTAGAGTACACCGATGGCGATTCCGCGAGTTGTTCGGTTCCTTCTAGTGATGGCAGTGGCTGTACTTATGCTCCTCGCGGTGATGTTGAGTATCAAGTCACCCTTGAAAACACGGGCGACAGCATCGCTAATGACGTTCGTGTTATCGATGCCATCAACAATATTAATACTTCAGATGGCACAGCAGCATTTACGCAATGGTCAACGTCGATCGCAGTTGAGCCGGCGGGAACCTACGACGTCCAGGGTAACTACAACGGTAACGTACCATTGAATGCCACAGTAGACCTTCGACCTGGAGAACACATTGTTTTTGATGTGAAAGGGACGGTGGCTGCTTCTGCGACAGGTTCAATAACCAATATTGCACAAGTCAATGGCGACAACACGAACGATATTGTTCTGGAAGCTGGCCGATCTCAGTACTTAATCGATAAATGGACCGATACTCCTCAATATGTACCGGGGGGCACAGTTAACTACTACATCGATATTACCAATGACGATGTAAGTACCGGCTTTTTTGGTCTGCTGGATGACATTAACAGTTTTGAAGTTGAAACAGTTGATGGCTCTATGAAGCCTGCTCTAGAAGAATGGACTCTGGATTATGAAGTGTTGTTTGATTCTGCACCTTCAGATCCTGCGGCAAATGATTTCTCCGAGCTAGATAAGCTCGTTGGTGTAACCAACCCGGATATCAATATTCCAGCGGGCTCAATAAAAATGGCAGGACGTGATGATGCAGGTACTGGTGGTGGTGATAAATACACCGTCATTCGTATCCACATACGAGGTAAAGTTCGTGATGATGCCGTAGGTCGTTTTACCAATACCGCTTTCCTTCTTTATGGTCTGGGTAGTAAACGAGCGAAGCTAACACAAGGCTACATCACACCAAAACCGGGCCAATTGGAACTGACAAAAGAGACGACACCGATTGCGGAGCCAGATGCGAAATACCAACCGGGTCAGCCTGTTGCGTACAAAATCACGTTAACTAACGTCGGTGAAGGTTACTTGGTAGACCAAGTGCTGGTGGATCGCATCGATACCATTATGACTGATGTGGCGAACAGTACCGACAAAGCACAAGCCTTTACGGGTAAATGGGTGATCAGTGATGAAGTACTGGGTGGTAGTGGCGATCCTTTGCTGAACGCTCGTAAAAACGTGATCGATACCGATCAGGGTTATAGTGCGACTTACAGTATCCATCCTGGCGATAGTTACTCTTTCGTTGTAACGAATACCGTCAACGACAAGGCCAAAGGCAACATCACTAACCTAGTTAAAGTGGACAGTGATGGCACAGACTACACAGCGGAAGCGACGTATTTGCCTGAAGACGCACAAGTCACGTTGGCGAAAGAAGTCGACAAGCTTGAATACCTACCGGGTGATACGCTGACTTATACCGTGACGGTTAAGAACAACGGCTTAGGCTGGGCGGAAGCCGTCGAGATTGAAGACACATTGAAGTCGATTGAAACGACACTTGCTGGCGGTACCACAGGAAAAGCGTTTGACCCAAGTTCAATTCAGATTTCAGCGGTCTCAACAACGGGTGAAACACCAGTTCCAGCACCAACAACAGGTGAAGATCTGAAAGAGACGCTGGATATCGCTCCTGAAGATACGATCGTTTATACCATTCAAGCGACAACGGTAGCCAATGCGACGGGTGACATCACCAATACAGCGAGTACAACGTTTGAAGGGAATACAACAGAAAAAAGCGCAATCAGTACACCGATCCTCGCGACGGTATCCATCGACAAATCGGTAGACACGCCAACCTATGAAGTGACGAAGCTGATCAACTACGACATTACGGTGAGTAACACGTCATTGGCGTTTGCTTCTGGTGTTGAACTGAAAGACATCATCAGCGACATTGATGTTGACACCACCAGTGGTAATAAAGAATCGGCGTTTATGTTGTGGGAAGTGACGTACGAATCATCGGATGAACGCACGGTTGTGGCACCAAAAACGTTTGAGCTGAGCGACGATATTAATGCAACCATGGATATTGCGCCTGAGAGTACCGTGACCTTCCGTGTGAAAGCGCTGATCCGTACCACAGCGATTGGTGAGATCAGCAACACTGCAACCGTCACTTACAACGGTGTTTCTCAAGATTCAACAGCGATTATGCTGCCGATGGATCCCGATTTTGTTGCCACCAAAACAAACGTTCAAACCGAATACGAACCTGGTGAAGAGTTAGAGTTCTTGATCACTATCGAGAACACCTCGAATAACTACATCACTGATTTGAGCGTGATGGATGACATGTCGTCTATCCAAGTTGGTTATTACGATGGTACGACAGGCCCTGCGTTTGTTGATGGTTCAACATCGCTTGAGGTTGAATCACAAACCATAGGCAGCAATGTCGAATCGGTCAGCTCAACAGAATACAGCGTGGATATTGCACCAAAAGGTAAGGTGGTATTCCGCGCGAAAGGCACAGTTGTGGATTCAGCGACCGGGGCCATTGTGAACACCGCGCAAGTCGATGGTGGTGATGTGATCAGCCCTCCTGTTCAGAGTGTGAGTGCGGTTGTGCAAGCTGAGCTTTACACCGACGCACCACATTACGTGCCGGGTGAAAAAGTGGAATATCACCTAGTGATTGAAAACATTGGACGCGGTATTGCGAAGAACGTTGCTATCTATACCCAGTTCAGTGAATCCATGGGTGATTACATCGATGGTTCTCGTGACAAAGCCTTTGATGATTGGACGCTAACGGCCGATTGGCAGGGTGCTGAAACTCAGCCGGGCGATTATGAAGACGATAAAGATTTGTTCACCATCGTTGATATCGCACCGGGCGGTAAGATTGATTACACCTTCACGTTGACCGTCAATGAAGACATGCTGACTAACATTGATGTGCTCGGTTACTACTTAGATCTGACGTGGAATCCGGCTGCAATGGCGCGCTCAAAAGGCATGATGCCGTCGCCAACCTCAGTGCAGGGCTCTGCAGACCAAGTCGCAGCATTGGATTTACCGCCTGTTCCTGCTGAGCTTGTGGTCGAGAAGCGTTCTGATAAGCCGGAATACACACCGGATGATGATTCCGTGACTTACTACTTGGCCGTGACGAACCAAGGTGATGGTAACGCAGCCAATGTTCGTCTAACCGATGAAATCAGTGAGCTGCAAAATGAAGCGGGCAACAAAGTCTTCACCGACTGGACCATTGAAGGTGTCGAAGTAGACGACAGCGGCAGCGTGATTGACCGCCATACCTTCCCAGCAAGCGAAGATTTGGATTTGATGGTCAACCTTAAGTCGAAAAAACGTAATGCGTTTGCCTTTGAAGTGGTGGGCACACTAGGTAAAGGCTTGGATGACGACATCACCAACACCTTTACTGCGACAGAAACCGACGGTACACAAACCAGTGACAGCGTGACCACGCACATCAAGAAGATCCCAGATAACAGTGGTGAACTTCTGCTAACAAAAGCGGCGTTGCAAGACACCGCACAGGTGGGCGATGCCGTGGAATACGAAGTCATTGTAGAAAACAACAACGAATCGTACTTCAAAAACGTCACCGTGGAAGACCGTTACCCTGGCGGCTTCAAGTACATCCTTGATACATCGGAAGTGGTGTTGAGTGGTCCAGATGGTGAGTTTGGTAATGAAGACGACCGAGTGTTGACGATTGAACCATCAGACACGGGCAAGCTGCTGTTTACCTCATTGAACTTCGACCCGGGCGAGAAGCTACGTATTCGTTATCTACTGCGAGTTTCCGTGGGCGCGACGTTTGGTGACTACATCAACACCGCGGTATCGAAAGTCGATGGCCTTGCGGTGTCGAACGAAGACAGTGCCAAAGTAACCGTAGAGCCGGACAAGGTATTCGATACCTCATCCATCATCGGTAAGGTGTTTGAAGACCACAACAAAGACGGTTTCCAAGCAGACGCGACGGCATTTGATGTGGAATTGATTGCCAACTTGCCTACACAGGACTACATCGCTGGCTCTACAATCGTCGTCCGCGATGGGAAAGAGCTGTCGGTTGAGGATGAGCAAGACAATGGTCAAGTGATTTCAGCCGTGCAAGAAGGTGTTGAATTGGGTGACCTTTGGGGCCACTCGATAAACCGCACCATCTCTGAAACAAAATCTGTCGCTATTCAATTCAAAACACGTACTCGTGAGAGTTTTGATTTTACCGTCACATCGGACGGTGGTTCACGCATCGAATTTGATGCGCAAGGCCAAATCAAGTTTGCTCATGAATCGGACAAAAAGAACGGCCTAAGTGCAGAGAATCTTAACGTCACAAGAAACCTCTATCGACATGGCGATGCCTACTTGTGGGAAATCGTGATTGAGAACAAAGGGGTTTATGAAGACGGGATACCAGGTGTCAAGCTGATGACGGTGGAAGGCATCGTCATTCATACAGACCAATACGGACGCTACCACGTGCCCGACCAATGGGTGCTGAATAAGAAAGGGAAAAACTTCCTTGTGAAGTTAGACACTGACTCGTTACCGACTTCTATGGAAGTGGTGAGCGAAAACCCGAAAGTGTTGCGAATTACCCCGAATAAGCTCACGAAGTTTAACTTCAGTGTTCATCGCAAAGCGAAAGACACCGAGCAAGAGTAGTGAGTGATTGGAGCCGTATCTGGAATTTGTATGAAAGTATTTAGCAAGTCTCGTTTAGCTACCTGTGTTATGTCTGCCATGCCGATGATGGGCATGGCCGCCGATACCAGCAAACTAGAAAAACTCGAGTCAGAAACCACTGACATCAAGATTGAAACACCAAAACAAGAAGACGACGCATCGCGTATTTATTTAGACCAAGGCGCAATTTGGGCGAGTCGTGATATCACGCGATTTGCCCCAGTGCTGGATGTGAGCGTCAGTGATGAGCTGGAGGTGGAAGAAGGTACGTTGCGCGATAGCGTTGGTTTTACCATTACCACTAACTACAGCTACTACATCAAAAAATACCAACTTGAAGTTTACCGTGTGGGTGACTTTGGTTTGTCCGAGCCGATTGCCGTGCTGGAAGGCGATAAGTTGGCCAACGATTTTGATATCAACTGGGACGGTGCTACAGATGTAGACTACCAGTTTTACGTTGGTGGCCAGCTGTTGTTCCGACTAAAAGCATGGGACAAAGACGGCAATATGGATGTCACTACTGTAGGTGTGACGGATCTCATTCGTCCGGATGCAGAAGTGGACATCGACCGAAACGACAACGAGGACGAAGAAGGCAAAGGCCGCAGCTATGGCCAAGCTAAGTTGATGCGTCACAACATTCCGACCGACGCAGGTCTGGCGAAGTTTATTGGTACCGGCCTTAAAGGCGTTGATAAAGTCATCATTGGTGAAGACGAATTCGACGTTGAAGATGGCAACTTATACGCTGAGCAGTACCTACCTACCGACGCGTACGTATTTCCAACCAAAGTCGTGTTTGATAATGGCGATGAGCGCCGTTACCAACTCTACGTGCGTATCCCAGACACTTACTATGCTCAAACCGGTTTGGCGGATTTGTACATCGGTAAGAACAACGTATCAGGCAACAGTGCAGCGCTTGGCGTTGATGATCAATATCAAAACGACATCTACAACCAAGGTCGTTTGGCGTACTTTGGCCAAGGTAAGTTTGGTGACAAGCTGCGTATTACTACCCACTTTGACACCAAAGAAAGTGAACTGAAAGACATGTTTAAGCATCCGTTTGCGTCGGAAGATTCAGACGTGTTTGACATTCTGGAAGACGATGACGAGTTGTATTATGGCAACTATGGCGACAGCTCAAACATCGAGAAAGTGGTCAATACCAAGGGCAAAGTCTACCTAAATGTAGAATACGACAAGTCGCAGTACTTGTGGGGTAACTACAACACGGGTGTCACAGGAACAGAAACCAGCGATTACAACCGCAGCTTATATGGCTTCAAAGCAGACTACCGCACTCGCGATACGACTCAATACGGTGAAGACCGATTAAACATCGTTGGCTTTGCAGCAGAAGCAGATTCTCTGTATGCACACGATGAATTTCTTGGCACTGGCGGCTCGCTTTACTTCTTGCGTCACGGCGAAGCAGTACCAGGCAGTGACAAGGTTTACGTTAGGGTCGTAGATGAAAGCGGCTTAACGCAAAATGAAGTGCCACTAGAGCCGGGGCGTGACTATGAATTCGACCCATACCAAGGTCGAATTATCCTGACGAAGCCGCTAGACAACATCATGTCTGACAGCTTCGGCAGCGTGATTGAAGGCAACGACGATTACGAAAACTATCTAGTGGTGGACTACGAATACGTCCCTCAAGGCTCTGACTCACTGGATGCGATGTCTTACGGCGGCCGTGTGAAAGGCTGGGTGAATGACTACATTGGCCTTGGCGTCACCTACGCGACGGAAGAGAAAGACAACCAAAACTACCAAGTTTACGGCTCTGATTTAACGCTTCGCGCAACGGAAGGAACGTTCATCAAAGCGGAATTCGCTCACAGTGAAGGTCGCCAAACCGAGTCGAACTTTGTCTCGTACGATGGTGGTTTAACCTTTACGCCGATTGGTGACAGTCTAGAAGACCGCGAAGGTGACAGCATTCAAGTGACAGCCGTTGCGAACTTGTATGACTTGGCTCCAAGCATCTTCGGTGCGGTCGGTAATGACGTCAAACTTTGGTACAAAGACAAAGATGCCGGTTACAGCTATGCAAGCAGCAGCGACGACCTTGAGCAAGAAGCGTATGGGGCGGAATTACGTCTGCAAGCCACTGACCGTATTGCTGTGTTATCGCGTTTTTCTGCCAACGAAGAGCGTGATATGGATGGCAATCTGAAAACAGATTCTGAGACCATTGAGCTAGAAACCCAATTCAAACTGACTCAGCACATCAAGCTATCGGCAGCAGGCCAACAGGTAGATGAGCTCAACCAAGCCGATGAGCAAAGTAATGCAACCTTGGCGGGTTTACGTTTGGATTACATGTGGGATAGTGATAACAGCGTGTATGTCAAAGGCCAAACCACCATGAACCAATCGGATGACTACGACGATAATGACAGCGTTTCTGTGGGGGCTGAGTTCCGCGTGTTGGAAGACTTATCACTGGGCGGTGAGTACACCACTGGTGACCGTGGTGAAATTGCCGAAGCGACCGTGACCTATGATGTCTCTGACGACCACTCTACTTATGTCACTTACGTAGATGATAACTACGAAGGTGAAAACAACGTGATTGTCGGCCAACGTGCTGATCTGACTTCAAGTGTGGATTTCTACCAAGAGAACCAATTTGTCGATGAAAATGATGGCCACGGCCGTATCGACTCCTACGGATTTGGTTACGACGTGACGGACGATGTCGAAATGGGCATTGGTTATCAACAAGGTGAAATCGAAGACGATGAAAACCAAATCACTGAACGACAATCTGTCAGCTTGAATGCGTCAATCGATTTGGATGACATCAACTTGAGTCACAAACTGGAATACCGTGTCGACAAGAACGAAGACGATCCTGATGTCGCACAGCGAGAGCTGGAGCAGATCGTGACGACCAACAGTTACACGCATCGCTTAACGGAAGAGCACACCTTGTTTGGTAAGTACAACTACTCGATTACTGAGAGTCAAACCACAGGTGAGACCATGGCGCGCTTTGTCGAGGCAACAGGTGGCTTAGCATACCGTCCAATCTACAACGACCGTCTGAACTTATTGAGCCGTTATACCTACATTGCGGATTATGACCAACTAGATCGTGATGTGGATTACCAAGATGAAACCAGCCAAATCATCGAAGTCGAAGCGATTTACAGCATCGATGAAAACTGGGATGTCGGCGCGAAATACGCACATAAAGACAAAGAAGAAGTCTTTGCGCGTGAATCCGGTAAGAACGAAATCGTCAAAAGCGACATTGACCTGTATGGCTTAAGTGCTTCTTATCGAGTGATGAAAGAGTGGGACGTCACCGGTGAATACCACTGGAAAACGGATACCTTAAATGATGAGTTGGAACATGGTGCCTTGGTGTCAGTGAATAAGCACATTGGTAACAACTTCAAAGTCGGTATTGGTTACAACTTCTCTGCCTTTGATAGCGACTTAACCAACGATGATGACTACGACGCACAAGGCGTATTCATCAACTTGGTTGGTAAGTTATAACCCCATCCGTGAATGAGTGAGAGGAATTTATGAAAACAACCCTTCGTCTTCTTGGTGGGGTAGTCGGCACGCTGCTTGTCGCTGGTTGCGCCACCGATACGTACGTAAGCCAAGAGAACCGAGACAAGTTTACCGACTTGGACGTATCGAAATTCTTAATCAGCGAATGTTTAGCGCCAGAGCGAGAAATTCACATTGCTGTGGCAGAGCACTTTGCTTTTGATAAGTACAACATTCGAGACGTAGATGCGACGAGTTTGAATGCCTTCGTGCATGAAATCGAAGGCTTAAGCGGTCGAATTACCATTGTTGGTCATACCGATTACAAAGGCTCATTGGAATACAACGAAGCCTTGTCACTGCGCCGCGCTCAATCAGTGGAGAGCTTCCTTAAAGAAAAACTTAATCCAGACCATTATGACTGGGAAGTGAAGTATTTTGGTGAAACGCAACCATTAGCGCTGGGTAAAACCGATGAGGATCGTGCTGAAAACCGCCGTGCTTTTGTGGTGTTCGAGGAAGCGCAAAAATATGAAGAAATGCCATTTTGTGAGCCACCAAAACCGGAACGCAAAATCTACATGGCGATGACACCGCACTTTGATTTCGACAAGTCACAGCTGAAGCCGGAAGATTTAGCCAAATTAGACAGCTTCACAGATAAGTTGCAAGGCTTGCAGGGCAGTATTCTTGTTGCGGGTCATACTGACCAAATTGGTTCGCTGTCATACAACGAGAAGTTAGCACAGCGCCGGGCATCTGAAGTGGTGAAGTATCTGAAAACCAAAATCGACCCATCGCAATTCTTATGGGAAGTGAAATCGTTTGGTGAGCTACAACCGGCAATTAATAAGCGCTCCAAAGAGGCTAATGCCCTTAACCGCCGAGCCTTCATCGTATTCAAAGAAGGTTTGATAGAGCAACCAACCATCCAACCTAAACAATAATCAATAAAGCCAGCCGAGGATGAAAGTACTAAGGCTGGCTTTTTACCTTTCTTCCGTATTCAACTCCATTTCTGGCTATCCCTCTGCTTGTTCAAATGCTGGTAAATCTACGTTCATTGAAATAAAACAACTCTTCCATAACACCAATTTTTTTCATTTATATTTCCATTAGTTGCGTTTGTTTAAATGATGAATATTCAATTTAAGTATCACGATGCGCAATATAATAATCAGATTTGTGACCTTCACCTGAAAAATATATAGGAAATCTCTGAGTTTTGGTTAATACCCTGATTTAGCGAACTTTATAGACTAAATTTATCGATGACGTCGTATTAGCTAAAGCTAGGTATATAACTATGAAATGGATTTTGTTGCTTGTAAGCCACACTTTATGTGTTTTGGCTGGTTTTGCCGCCGGTATTTACGCGCTGCCTATTCTTATACAACCCACTTCTCCTGATGTCTCAGTGATCTCTCATTCTTCTGAGGGGCTTCTCTATCGTGGAGTCTTTGAACGAGATCGCATCGACAGTGACTTTTTGCATTGGGGGCAAGGAGATATCTGGCTAACGGAAGACACCTTGGCTTTTGAAGGTGAGCTTGCTCCGGGCCCAGATTATAAAGTGTACCTCTCTCCGAAATTTGTTGAAACGGAAGCTGACTTCAATCGATTGAAGCCGCAAATGATTAATGTGGGTGACGTGAAAACATTTGACCGTTTTATGGTCACTCTTCCTCAAGATTTGCCTTTAGACAACTACACGACCGTTATTATTTGGTGTGAAACATTTGGTGAATTTATTACCTCTGCGCAGCTTGAATCTGTCGCAAATCTGAACCAGAGCTGATAGCCAAGTAGTTTTAACCAATGCCGAATAAAAAATGACAGAAACGTGACAATGTAAATTCTTCTGTCGACAATATCTCGGCGCCTAGTTTTTGACGCTATTGCTAGCTTAGTCATAAATATCTGAATAATTAATATTTTATATGAGTCGGAAAAGTATTGTGCCAATTGTTCAACGTTATCTAGCCTTGTTTTTGCTTATGTTTTTGCTTCCTTTCAAAGCATTAGCAGCAGGGGAAATTGAAATATCTTTTAGTCCAACATTCGGTCTGCCTTATGAAAATGGACAGGTCATTACATACTCGATTGAAGTTCGAAATACGACGATCAGCACGATCACTGATGTGTCAGTGACGAATGCCATTTGGGATGTGATGTCTGGATCGAGTAGGGCGTTCAGCAGTGTCAAGATTACCGATACTCACACCTTAGGAACGAATGCAGGTAGTTATTCCTCCAGCAATAGTAATTTGAACGTGACCGGCGCTAACTTATTACCGCTAGGGCGCATTACTTATCAAATTGAAGCAACAGTTGCTGATGATGCCGCTGAAGATATCGTTCTCGGCAACACAGAAGTAAAAGGGACGGTTTCCGGCACAGAAACGACTTTTACAAACACGGACACGATTACTTTCCCCCCAGCTGAATACGATTATCTTCTGGAAGAATATGTTAATCCCGAGGAATATGAGGTTGGCGGCACATTGACTTACTCTTTGACGGCAACCAATAACGGTGCTTATGCGGTTAAAGGATTAGATATTGAGCAAGAATTTGCATCTTTAACGGGGCAGAAGTTAGACGGTTCAACAGGGGATGCATTTAGCAGCGTTACCATTAGTGCCGTCGCTTCATCGGGGAGCGATGCCGGTAACTTTGCGACAACAGGGGATTTATCGGTCACCGATGCGGAGATCTCTGTTGGTGGCTACATTACTTACACCATCAAAGCGACGGTTGCTGCGGACCTAGTATCCGATATTGATACCCAAGCAAGCTCCACGACTCGTGCTGGTACGGTCGACAGTAACCCACTATCGACACCGCCAGCTGATCCAGATATTGAACTTGAGCACACGTTAAACTCGACATCGCCATACCTAATTAACGGTGAAGTTGATTTTGAATTGAAGGTGAGTAATAACGGCGGTGCGATTGCTCATAATTACCATGTAAAACAGAATATTAAAGACTTAGTGAGCCGCAATGGTTTAGCGAACAATTTATCTCCTTCATACGATAACACTGATGTGGATGGAAATCCCTTCACCACATGGGATATTTCAGTTTCAAGCATTGGCAGTAATTCACTTTCTGATTACCAAGGCAGCTCACAAACGGATGTCGACTTTGACGATACCGTTTCTATTTATCCGGGTGAGTCGATTACTTACCAAATTAAAGCAACACTAACACCGATTACGATTGGTACTTTGCAAGGCTTTACTGCTTCGGTGACAGATGAGTCTGGTTCGCTAGTCGAGAGCTCCAGTATTTCCGATACGGTTGACGCAGAAAAAGTGCTGAGTGTGACGGATTCTGATATCTCTATTTCTAAAACCACTTCTGCATCCGAATATGTACCAGGTGGTGAAATTGAGTACGAAATTACCGTTACAAATGGCTCATCAAAATACTTTGCCAATAACCTGTTAGTTCAAGATAACTTGACGTGTGTTGTTACCGAGCAAGCGGGTGGCGCTGGTGACGGGCAGGCTTTCGAAAAATGGAAAGTTGAAGTGATTTCTGGTGAAGACTCGATTGGTTCTGATCCTGGCTCTTTTAGTTATGGAGCTTGGACATCAAGTCCACTCTCGCTGACACCGGACATCGCACCGGGTAAAACCATTAAGTACAAACTTACCGCCAAAACGAATGATACCAGTACAGGCCTCATTCTTGATGACGACCCAAGTTGCTCTAATGATAACGTAACCGAAGAAGGCTCGGGTGTTCAAACTCCAGATGATAACTTACGTGCGAGTAAAGACGTAGATAGCCGTTTTTATTCTTCTGGCCAGACTCTGACTTACACCATTACCGTGACGAACGACGGTGATGGTTTTGCAAACCAAGTTCAGGTACTAGACGACCTTAACTCAGTGAAAACAACCGATATCAATGGCAAAGAAATCAATGCTTATTCGGATTGGACTATCACTGCCGAAGCGTTTAAAGACGATGGCACACCAGCGACCGCTTCAAATACTGGTATCACTGGAGAAGTGAAACACCCTGACAATTTGAATGTCATTGCTACGCTTCAACCTCACTCCTATATTGAGTACACCATTGTTGCTCAGACTAACCCTTTAGCAAATGGCCATATCTCAAACGAAGTAACTGTTGATGGCTCTGTCTATGCCGATCGAGGCTCTGATCCTCGCGACTTTGCGATTGCGCTAAACAAACGTGTGAAGACGAATACTGACAGCGGGTTTCATGGTGAACAGACTGCGTATTCTAAGCTTGATACCGAAGTCACTTACCAAATCAGCTTAAAGAACGATAAAGAAAACGGTTATGCGACAAATGTTGCTGTAAAAGACACCTTATCTTCGATCTCCGCGAAGATATTGGAACCAGATACGACATCAAAACAAGTGTTCAAATCGTGGACGATCAGTGCGGAGATTATCTCAGATGATCCTCAATTGGATGGCAATCCAGCGTACACCGACGTCGGTACTTTTGCGCCAAATACGGATCTAGATACAACGGCACAAATCCCGCCGAATGTTGAAGTGGTTTACACCATCGTGGCACAAATCGACCGCTCAAATGAAAGTGAGATTATATACTCGCGATTTGACAATACAGCAGAAATCAAAACACCGGATTCAACAGTTCAATCATCTGCATCGGATACGGTTATTGTTTACCCTCATGATCCAAAAGTGATTGTTGCGAAAACAACACCTGATGATTCGTTTGTTCCAGGCCAATGGGTTAACTTCAAGATTACCATCGTCAATACTGGGCCTGGTTATGCAAACGAAGTTCGTGTCACAGATGATATTAAGGGCTTGAATGCGTTCTCTGAATGGGAAATAACGGCGTCTACAGATTCCAATAATTCACCTTTTAAAACGGGCAGTTATGCTGGTGAAAAGTCGGGGTATCCAAATAACGGAAATATCGATAGTCGTATCGATATCGATCCTAAAATTAACGGTGTCGAAGGTTACGTTGTTTACAATGTGAGAGGCAAAGTTAAAGACGATTACATAGAAGATGAGATCGCTAATACCGCAGAGATTTACGATCCATCGACGAACTTAAACCAATCCTCTTCTGCCGAGATTGGTGGTACATCAGGGGACTCTCTTAACGTTTCTATTTTGAAAACAGCGGATAAAGTTCGCTTTGTTCCTGGCGATGACGTCACTTATGAAATTCGTGTTTTGAACAATGGCGCGAATGTCGAAAGCGGTCTTAAGGTCGTTGATTTACTGACAGATATTCGTTCTGTTTTGGCAAATGACAAAGACAACCAATATGAAAACTACCCAAACCAATCTCCGTTTGAATACTGGCAGTTTGATTTCGATGATGGCGGCGGTTTTCAATCTCAAACTACCGAAGATTTTATCTACCCACCTGGTGATGCATCGAACACGATGACACTTGCTGCGGGCGAATTGCGTACTTTCCGAATTAAAGCTCGTGTTAAAGACAATGTTATTGGTTCTCAGGATTCAATGGGGAACTTAAACGACAAAATTGAGAATGACGCCTACGTATACCGTGACTTTGGCCAAGTTACTGAAGAATCACATCTTTCTCATCATGAGATGGAGCGAGCTTACAATGGCGGCGATGTGGTGAGGAAGTTACTGGTTAATGGGGTTGAGTCTCGCTTCTATTCGCCAGGTGATACCTTAACTTATCAAGTAACGGTTTCTTCTCAAACTGGTTATGTCAATGACCACGCTGTAAGCGAAAACATTACTGGTGTGACGACTCAGTTGTTGGATGGCTCTTTAGCGACGCCATTTGATAAAGGTTTCACCGTCGATGTTTCGAAAGATGATTCAAATGGTGGCGACGGCACAACCGACGGCACATTGGATGGTACTGTTGCGGATAATAAAGACATCAACACAACGATCGATGTGGCTGGCAAAGATTCCGTTACCTTTGAAGTCGTGGGTGTGGTGCGTGAAGACGCGACCGGTACAATCACTATTGGTGGCATCACGGTGATCCCGAACAGCTATCATCTGGCGTTCAGTAAGACGGTTGATCAATCAAGCTACGAGCCGGGGCAACCTCTAGTTTACCGTTTAACAATCGAAAACGATGGTAAGGGTAACGCATACAACATTCCTGTTATCGACCGACTGTCTAATATCATGGTCGATCTTGTCGATGGCACAAGCGGTAAAGCGTTTGACTCGGGTTGGACGGTTGTTCCAAGGATCGTCAGTGGTAGCTCGTTGGCTATTCTCGATCTGGATGGCAAGATTGCTGATAACGCAGACATCGATACTCATGCCTCTATCCCTAAAGGCACAATCATTGAGTATGTTGTGACGGCTAAGGTGAACAACAACGCCGTCGGTGAGATCTTGAACTTACTTACTGTTGATGGCGATACAGTGAGTGCGGAGACCAAAGCCTCTGCAGAGAAGTACGACTTCTCAAAACATGTCACCAAAATCTACGATCAGGATGGCACTACCGAGTTAAGTGGTGGTTATACGCCGGGTGGCTACATTGAGTATGAAATCTCACTGAAGAACTTAAATAATGTTCACATTAATGAGATGCCAATCAAGGATGAAATCAGCAAGATCCAGACCGATTACTTCGATGGTAGTGGTAAAGGACGTGCATTTGATTCATGGACCATTGTTACCAGTGTTGATTCGAGTGGTATTAGTGATGCGGGCTCTGTCAGTAACAACAGTGATATCGATACGAAGTTCAACCTAGCAGCTAATGAGTTTGCAACAGGCGGAACCTTTGTTACTTACACGATCAAAGCGAAGATCAGTGAGAAAGCGATAGGTCAAATTCTTAACGTTGCAGTGGTCGACAAGAGTCATAACTTACCGTCAGAACCGGTGAACATGCTGCCGGTGAACATTGTTAAGTCGCATAAAGCGTACACTGATACATCATTGGCAACACACAAGACCACATACAACCATACGACAGACGGCGAAAAGATCGTTTACCACTTGCGTATTGAGAACAATGGTAAAGGTTTGGAGTACAACAAATCACTGAAAGAGTTGTTCTCAAATGTCAAAGTACGTGTTGCTCAGAATGCAGCTGGTGAATCTGACTCACAAACGCTACCTGCATTTGATCAATATGGTTGGACAGTCACCGCTACCACATCCGGTGAAGCGACTACTCTGATTGATGGCTACACTGGTGGTGCGAATGCAGATATCGATATTTCAGTACTTTCGATCGCGCCGGGTGGTTGGATTGACTTTGTCATGGAGTCACAGATCCGCCAAGATGCGCTCGACCAGATTGTTGCGACACCGAAATACAACGGCAGTAACTTCAATTCCGCGAAAGTTACGCCTGAGGGCAGTAATCTGTCGGTGAGCAAAGAAATTGTCTCAATCGATGGCAAATCTTATGTATCCGGTGACACCTACAAACCTGAAGATGAGGTCATCTACAAATTCACGGTGATCAACACCGAGCCCGTGTGGCGTGACCAAACCGTGATCCAAGATATTGTCTCTAACGT
The DNA here is from genome assembly GCF_000400365.1 of Vibrio jasicida CAIM 1864 = LMG 25398. Lineage (GTDB taxonomy): Bacteria > Pseudomonadota > Gammaproteobacteria > Enterobacterales > Vibrionaceae > Vibrio > Vibrio jasicida. The sequence goes on from NZ_BAOG01000082.1 coordinate 45,723, forward strand.
TCGCGTTGAAGTGATCGGTGGGACGACGAAATCAGCGTTCTCAGATACGGATATATCTCATGCTTTCACTTCAACAGGTACAACGGGAACCCAAGACACTTACATTGAGTCTTATGATGCGACTGATGATCTTGACCTACTAGTCGATATCGCTCCGGAAGAAGTCATTGAGTTTACGGTTAAAGGAAAAGTTCGCCCGGACGCTCTTGGTGATATCGATGGCAACACGGGTAAGGCTGGGAACCAAAGTGATACCACGGACGTAATTCCACCAGTTGTGCCTGTACTGAACTTCGAGAAGTCAGTTCTGAGTACAACTGCAGACAGTGGTACATGTACTTTCCCATCAACGACTGGCACAGGCTGTCACTACAACCCGAACGGTCAAGTTCAATATCAAGTTAGCGTGACCAACGTGGGCGACAGCATTACCAATGGCGCGACTATCGTTGATGAACTAAACACCATTGATACATCTGATGGTAAGGCAGCATTCCAAGACTACAGTGTGGCAATCGTGAGTGCGCCTGATGCAGACCGATTCTCAATTACGGGTAACTACCAAGGAACTGTACCACTGAATGCAGCGTTCGACTTGATGCCAGGCGACACCGTTGTGTTTGAGATTGACGGCACAGTAGCGGCGGACGCCACAGGGACCATTACCAATGTGGCCAAAGTCAACGGCGTTGATAGTAATGCCGTCGTTCTAGATCCTGGTACGTCGAGCCTGATTGCTCAAAAATCAACGGACACACCAACTTATACTCCAGGTTCAGAAGTTCGGTATCAAATGCGTGTTCGCAACGAGACTGCAAATAACGAGTTGATTGACATTCGTGACATTATTAGCAATTACAAAGTTGAAGTCGCTGATGGTACAGAGCAAGTTGCTTTAAAGGATTGGACGGTAAGTGCTCAAATTATCACTGATGGTAATCCGGCTTACACAGACATTAGTAACCTTAACTCTGTAGCTCCAAACACGGATATTGATGTGACGGTTCAGATGGGTGGTAAAGCGGCCGATGATACTTATACTGAAATCCTAATCGAAGTCATTGGTCATGCTCGCGATGATGCAGTTGGTGAGTTTACTAACCAACTACAAGGCAAACTAAATTCAGGAACCAATTACTTCACCTACAACCTGAAAGAAAAAGTTATCATCCCTGAACCGGGAACACTTACCGTTTCGAAAGTCACTTCAATTACCCCCGCGATTTACCATCCAGGCGATACCATTGGCTACGATATCGAGGTGAAAAACACAGGTACAGGTTATGCGACCGATGTCCTGATTTCTGACCTTTGGAAGACGATTCGTGCTGAAAAAGCGGGTGCGACCTTACCAGTTCGTGCATTTGATTCTTGGTCAGCGACGTCAGTGAGTGTTGACGGTACTGATCCAACATTGACTCAGCCCATTGCAGGCTCTGAGGTGACTGGCGACAATGGTTATCAGATTCGCTACAACATTCACCCAGACCACACAGTGAAACTTCATGTTGAAGGTGTTGTAAAAGCGGACCTTGTTGGTGATATCACTAACGTAGTGGAAGTGAGCGATTCAAGCGGCTCTCAAACTGCGGATGCGACTTATGTGGCGGCAACGGCTGATCTCACGGTCGATAAAACGGTTGATAAGAGCCAATACGAATCAGGTGACAAGCTTACTTATACCATCACAATTGAAAACACCACAGCCAACTGGGCAAGTGATGTTTCCATTAAGGATCTAGTCAACGACATTACTTCGACCAGTATTACGGGCGCGACAGTAAAAGCGTTTGAGTCTGGCACCATCTTCTTCAATGCGTCTTCACAGACGGGTGACACTAAGTTCCCATCGTCCACGGGTGAGTTTTTAGATGGCAGCTTGGACATCAGTCCAAATGATGTCGTGACCATTACTGCAGAAGGGGAGCTTGACCCAGAAGTAGTGGGCGATGTCACCAACCAAGTTGAAGTGACCTACAATGGTTCGACTAAAACTGCAGAAGCAACCAGCACAGCGACGATCCCAGATTTAACCTTTACGAAAGAGCCAATGGTGGAGTTTTATAGCCCTAACCAAGCGGCAGGTTACATCCTGAAAATTGTCAACGAAGGTAACAGCTACGCGAATGACATCAACCTGAAAGATGAAATTGGTGCGCTCACCGTGAATACCATTGATGGTTCGGCCAACCAAGCTTTCCTACAATGGGCGGTTCAATATGTTACGGGCAGTTCACTGACTACCGTCGATGCGAACTCACTTGTGGTTGACAAGGATATTGATTACAACATCGACCTCGCACCGAACGACACCATCACTCTTTACGTTATTGGCTTAGTGAACCCGGAAGCAACGGGCGACATTGTTAACACCGCAACGTTGAATCACAACAGTAAAGACGTGACGGAAACAGCAACGTTGAAACCACGTCCGGGTGATATCGTTCTTGAGAAAACCACCGATGAGCGTTACTACCAACCGGGTGAGTTCTCCACATTCCGCGTCAAAGTGACCAATAATGGTTCCGGCTTTGCGGCAGATGTAAAAGTCGAGGACATCATTTCTTCACTTGAAGTTGAAACCTCTGGTGGAGCGATAGAACCTGCGTTTAACGATTGGACGATCGTGACCACTAAAGGGGACCCACGTACCAACATAGATACGGTTCCGGGACCAAACGGTGATATTTCTACCAACCTTGATATTGCACCTGGTGACACGGTGGAATTTGCTATTACAGGTACAGTCAACAGCAGTGCAGTGGCCAATATCGTTAACACCGCGACGGCTGAGTTCGGTGGTGCGACTACCGATGCAACGGCTACGCTTGAGACGTTACCTGAAGAAGTTTGGATTGAGAAAACGGCTGAATCGCCAATTTATATCCCGGGTGAAGAAGCGGTATTCCATGTTCGTGTCTACAACGGGACCGATGGCTTTGATAATGATATTGAGCTAGACGACATTCTGTCAGGCATTAAAGCGATCAACATCTACGGTGTAAATGAACGTGCGTTTGAGAGTTGGACTATCGAAACCACTAAGAGTGACAGTCGTACGACTATCACGCCAATGCCAGTCGATAACCAAGATATTCGCTCAGTTATTGATATTGCCCCACATGATATTGTCGAGTTCACCATTACGGTGAAAACCAATCCATTGGCAGCGAGCGAAATTACCAATATTGCCACTGCGGATCTGAATGGCACCACGCAACAATCAAGTGCGACCATCCAGCCTCAATCTCAAGGTATCTCAATCGAGAAAACTGCAGACACGGAATACTATGTTCCCGGCACGGAAGCGACATTCCGCGTTAAGGTGAAGAATGAAGGCACTGTGCCAGCAACGGATGTTGGTGTGAAAGATGCTATCAGCAATATTGACGTTGTTCGACTTGATGGGACGACCGTGAAAGCGTTTGATTCATGGCGTATTGATATCAACAAAGGTAACCCAGAAACAGACATCACCAATATTCCAAGTGTGAATGCCGACATTGATTCGACGCTGAGCATTGCGGCAAATGATGAGGTGGAGTTTGTGATTACTGGTCTCGTAAACCAATACGCCATTGCTGAGATTGAAAACACGGCAAGCGCCACGTTCCGGGGGGATACTCAAGACGCAACAGCGACGCTCTTAGCGATGCCAGAGTCAGTCAAACTTGAGAAAACCGTGGATGACGAGTATTACCGTCCGGGTGAAAACGTCACTTACCACGTGGTGTTAAGTAATGAATCTGGCTCGTTTACCGAAGAGATAGTGCTAAAAGATCTTATCTCTGAGTTGAAGGTGAATACGATTCACGACACCGAAGCGCCAGCGTTTACCAGTTGGAGTATGACAAGCTCATATAATGACGACCGCACCATCGTGTTGCCACAAATTCAGGGCGACAACCTGGATGTGAATAGCCGTGTGATTATTGCGCCAAACGATCAGTTGGACATTGAAATCACGGGTGTCGTAAACGCGGATGCGATGGGAGAAATCACCAACCACGCGTATGCCTATGACAAGTCAGAAAGTGATGTCCTTGCTGATGATTCCGCAACCATCAAACCACTGCCGATCATTTTGTCGGTGACCAAGGTGGCGGATAAAGCGGAATACACCAACGACGACGATGACATTACCTTCACAATGACCGCGACCAACCGAGGTTCTGCCGATGCAGAAAGCGTCAACTTGTTGGATGAAATCGATAAGCTCATTGGTAACAACGGCAATCCATTGTTCACCACATGGAAAGCGACCATCACCGAGCTCAAGTCTGGTGTTGTGGTTTCTGTTGATTCAGATAGCAATGTCGATTCAAACCACGCCATGAAGGCGTATCAAGGTAATGAATACGAAATCGTGGTGAAGGGTGAAATCAACCGAGGTATCGATGACAACTTCACAAACGTATTCACCGCCGCAGCATCGACAGGTGAAACCGCTTCCGCCAATGTGACCATTAAGGTCAAGAAGCAAGCGTACAACGAAGGCATGTTGAAAGTGACTAAGGTTGCTAGCAAGTCAGAAGCGAGCGTCGGTGAAGTTGTGGAATATGAAGTGACGATCACCAACGAAAACGACAACCCATTCACGGGGGTTCGTTTGGTTGACCGCTACCCAGGAGGCTTCGCTTACATCCCTGACTCTACCGAGATGGTGAACAGTGGACCAGATGGTGTGTTTGATACCGCAGACGACATCCAAATTACCGTAGAGCCAACTAAGACCAATCAGTTGTTCTTCGAAGTCGGAGATATGAATATCTATGGCAACGGTGACTCGCAAACTGCAGACGCAATTCGAATTCGTTACCTAATGCGTGTGAGTGTTGGTGCTACCTTTGGCGTTTACACCAACACCGCATGGGCAGAAGCGCCACCGGCAGAAAGCTTCTCTGCACAAAACACCACGACCAACTACGTTGTGAAGTCGAACCTTGCCAGCGCAACGGTCGAAGTTATGCCAGACAAGGTGTTCGATACTGCATCTATCATCGGTAAGGTGTTTGAAGATCATAACGGTGATGGCTTCCAAGCTGATGCCACTGCCGATGATATCTACATCGATGTTGACCTTGCAGAGGGGGATTACATTCCGAATTCCACGTTCATTACTCAAGATGGCGTAGAGACTCAGTTGAAAGACGCGAACGTGAAATTGAAAGGGCAAGACGTTGTGATGTCGAGTGTGGATAAAGGATATGAAGTCGATGAATTGTACGGCTTATCTCGCAACCGAACCATTGAAGGTAGCAACAAAGTGGCTTTCCAATTTAAGACGCGGACCCGCCAAGGCTTCCCATTCAAGGTGACGACCGATAATGGCACTTACATCGAATTTGACATGCAAGGTAACGCTACGACTAAGCACAAAGGAGATAAGAAGAAAGGATTGTCGGCAGAAAATATCGATGTGATACGAAACCTCTACCGAGATGGTGACGATTACCTTTGGGAGATCGTCGTAGAGAACAAAGGGATCTACGAAGACGGTATTCCAGGGGTTCGCTTATTGACTGTCGAAGGCATCATCATCGAGACAGACCAGTATGGTCGATACCATGTACCAGATCAGTGGGTGTTGAATAAAAAAGGTAAGCAGTTCTTGGTCAAAGTCGACACTGACTCGCTACCAACAGGCATGAAGGTAATCAGTGAAAACCCGAAAGTGCGCCGAATCACACCAAACAAACTGACGAAATTTAACTTCAGCATCAAAAGCAGTGGGGATGATTAACCGTTAGCAGCACAGATGCAGGCTGGGTGCGCCCAGCCGACCACTTAAGCGGTTAAGCAGGATTATTTATGATTAGATTGAGACCATCAAAACTGACAATGTGTATCGCGGCTGGGTTGCCGATACTTTCGTTCGCGAAAGACACCAGTCAATTGGAGAAACTTGACAGTGACTCACTGGGTATTGAAGTTAAAGCGCATGAGCAAATCGATAATTCGCGTATTTATTTAGAACAAGGTGCGATCTGGGCAAGCCGTGACATTATGCGTTTTGACCCGGTACTTGACCTGAGCATTAGCAGCGATGTTGAAGTGAAAGATGGTAAGCCACTGCAAGAGATGAGCTTTGCTATCACAACTAACTTCAGCTACTACGTTGACCATTACCAACTGGAAGTATTCCGTGGTGGTGACCGTGGCTTGGTTGATCCTTTAACAGTGGTTGAAGGTCAGCAATTTGCGAACGATTTCAATATTGTTTGGGATGGCACGACCGATCAAGAATTTCAATTTGAATCCAACACGCAGCTGTTGTTCCGTTTAAAAGCCTTCGATAAAGATGGCAATATGGACGTGACGACGGTCGGCGTGATTAACCTAGTTGAGCCAGATTCTGAAGTCGACATCGACAAGAACGACGGCGAAGAAGAACAAAGCCGTAAACTTGGTAAAGCACAGTTGATGCGCCATAACATTCCGACCTCAGCGGGGCTGGCACGTTTCATCGGTACGGGACTAAAAGGCGTTGATAAGGTCATTATCGGCGAAGACGAATTTGATGTTGAAGAAGGTGAGTTGTACGCAGAGCAATATCTACCCGCGGATGCGTACTTGTTCCCGACGCGCATAGTATTCGACAATGGAGAAGAGCGTCGCTACCAATTGTATGTACGTATTCCAGATGAATACTGGGTACAAGCCGGTCTTGCCGATTTCTATATCGGTAAAAATAAGGTGACGGGCAACTCCGCTGCATTGGCAGTCGATGACCAATACCAAGATGATATCTACAATCAAGGCCGCCTAGCGTACTTTGGCCAAGGTAAGTTTGGTGACAAACTCAGAATTACTACCCACTTTGATACCAAAGAAAGCGACGTGCGAGACATGTTTAAGCACCCGTTTGCCTCTGACTCATCCAGTGTGTTCGACATTCTGGAAGACGACGATGAGATGTATTATGGCAACTATGGTGACAGCTCCAACATCTACAAAGTGGTGAATACCAAGGGTAAAGTTTACCTCAACGTTGAGTACGATAAATCCAATGTGTTGTGGGGTAACTACAACACTGGTATTACTGGCACCGACAACAACGACTACAACCGTAGCTTGTATGGCTTCAAAGGCGATTACCGTACCCGTTCAACCACTAAGTTTGGTGAAGACCGTTTGAACATTGTTGGTTTTGCTGCTGAATCTGATTCACTCTTTGCTCACGATGAATTCCTAGGGACTGGCGGTTCGCTGTACTTCTTGCGTCATGGTGAAGTGGTTCCAGGCAGCGACAAGGTGATGGTGAAAGTTGTTGACCCTGACAGCAGCATCACGGTCCAGGAAATGCCACTGCAATCGGGACGAGACTATGAAATTGACCCGTATCAAGGTCGTATTATTCTGACCAGACCGCTGAACAACATCATTTCAGATAATTTCGGCACCGTCATCAATGACCAACCATCGTCTGGTTATGACAACTATCTAGCGGTGGACTATGAATATGTACCTCAGGGCAGTGATGCTTTGGATGCATTGACTGCTGGTGGTCGTGTTAAAGGATGGGTGAATGATTACATTGGTGTTGGTGCCAATTATCAAACCGAAGAAAAAGACAACCAAGATTACGAAGCGTACGGCACGGACTTAACCTTGCGTGCATCTGAAGGGACGTACTTAAAAGCCGAATTCGGACACAGTAAAGGTCGTCAAACTGATTCCAACTACGTATCTTTCGATGGAGGCTTAACCTTTACTCCGATTGGCAGCAATGCGGAAGATCGTGAAGGTGATATCTACCAAGTGAAAGGCGTGATGAACCTTTATGATATTGCGCCGAATATCTTCTCTGCGGTGGGTAACGATGTTAAGGGGTGGTATAAATCTAAAGATGCGGGATACAGTTACGCAAACCAAGATGACGATTTAGAACAAGAATCTTACGGCACTGAAATTCGCTTCCAAGCGACCGATCGTGTTGCTGTGAAAACACGCTTTACCTCGATTGAAGAGCGCGAATCCGATGGCGATCTAAGAACAGATACCCAACAAGCGGAACTGGAAGCACAGGTTAAAGTTACCAAAAACATTAAGATCTCCGCAGCAGGTAAGCAAGTTGATGAACTGAATAACGAAAATGAAAAAGGCCAAGGCACCTTAGCGGGTCTTCGCGCCGATTACATTTGGGACAGCGACAATAATGTTTATGTTAAAGGCCAAAAAACCGTCGGTAAGACTGATGAATACGATGAGAACGACAGCGTTACTCTGGGTGGTGAAACCCGTATTTTAGAAGACTTCGTGGTTGGCGCAGAATACACCACTGGTGATCGCGGTGATGCTGCTGAAGCGAGTGTGACTTACGACGTAACCGAAGATTACAGCACATACTTAACTTACGTAGATGATACTTACGAAGGCAAAAACAATGTGATTGTCGGTCAACGTGCAGATCTGACTTCAACGGTCGACTTCTACCAAGAAAACCAATTTGTTGATGAAAACAACGGTAAAGGGCGTATCGACTCATTCGGTTTTGGCTATGACATGAACGATGACATCGACATGGGCATTGGCTACCAAAAAGGGGAAATTGAAGACGACCAGAAAATCACAACCGAGCGCCAAGCCGTGAGTGTGAGCACTTCGATTGATCTAGATGACGTGGTCTTCAAGAATAAAGTTGAATACCGTGTCGACAAAACCGATGAAACGACAGACCCAGATAAAAAACGTGTTGATCAATGGGTCACCACCAACCGTTACACACATCACCTAACGGAGGAGTACACCCTATTTGGTAAGTTCAACTATTCACTTTCTGAAAGTAAATCGAGTGACAAAGTGTTAGCACGCTTCATTGAGTCGACAGCAGGTTTGGCATATCGCCCTATCTACAACGATCGCTTGAACGTGTTATCGCGTTACACCTACTTGGTGGATTTCGACCAACTTAATCGAGATGTTGATTACAAAGATGAAGAAAGCCACATCATCGAAATCGAAGGTATCTACTCGTTGGATGCAAACTGGGATTTAGGTGCGAAATACGCATTCAAAAATAAGAGTGAAATTTTTACTCGTCAATCAGGCGAAGACATTCCAGTCGACAGTAAAATTTCTCTCTATGGCTTGAGTGCCTCTTACCGCGTCATGAAAGATTGGGATGTAACGGGTGAGTACCATTGGAAGACCGACAGCACCTACGACGAGCTAGAGCAGGGTGCATTGGTTTCGGTGAACAAACACTTAAGCGATAACTTTAAAGTTGGGGTGGGTTACAACTTCTCAAGCTTTGACGGTAACCTAGCGAATGATGATGATTACGATGCATCAGGCGTGTTCATTAACCTAGTTGGTAAGTTATAAGAGGGTCACATGAAAACGACGATGCGTTTAGTTAGCGGAATTATGGCCGCAGCATTATTAGGTGGCTGTGCAGCAGATGCTTATGTTAGCCAAGAGAACCGAGATAAATTTGCAGACTTGAATGTCTCCAAATTTTTAATCAGTGAGTGTTTAGCACCGCAGCGTGAAATTCATATCGCTGTTGCTGAACATTTCGATTTCGATAAATCCATCATTCGTGAAGCTGATGCTGCAAGCCTAGACGCGTTCATCCATGATATTCGAGGCTTGAGTGGACGCATTACGATTGTCGGTCATACCGATTTTAAAGGTTCTGACGAATACAATGAGAAGCTGTCTATGCGCCGCGCTGAATCGGTAGAAGCGTATCTACAGCAACAACTCGATCCAGAGCAATATGATTGGGAAGTGAAACACTTTGGTGAGTCGCAGCCACTGGCGCTGGGTAAATCGGATCAAGCGCGGGCAGAAAACCGTCGCGCTTACGTGATGTTTGAAGAGGCGAAGAAATATGAAGAAATGCCTTTCTGTGAGCCGCCAAAACCAGAGCGTAAGGTTTACATGGCGATGACACCGCACTTCGATTTCGATAAGTCGGAATTAAAACCGGAAGACCTTTCACAATTAGATGACTTCATCGCAAAACTGCAAGGTTTAGAGGGGAGCATTATGGTCGCTGGTCATACTGACCAAGTCGGTGCTCGTTCATACAATGAAGCACTTGCAGAGCGTCGTGCTCAGGCTGTAGTGGAATACCTGAAGACGAAACTTGACCCATCACTGTTTGTTTGGGAAGTAAAAGCCTTTGGTGAACTTCAACCTGTGATCAATGAAGAATCTCTTGAAGCCAATGCTTTAAACCGCCGAGCGTTTATCGTATTTAAAGAAAGCGAATTGGGACAACCGACTGAATAATTTGGTAAGGTTGTCCTTTCGCAAGCTCTCTATCTGTTTTCTTAGTGATAGCTAGCATGAAAGGTCAACCTTCTAAACCAAACAGGGAGTCGGGTAATGGAGAAAGTGCAGTTAGTCGTCGATTTTCTTCTCACTCATAAAATTTTATTTTCCGCATTAATTCTGTTGTTCATCATTCTTTTACGTCGTTTGATACTGTCTCGAATCCGTGGCGACGATGCCTTTATTACAGAAGAACAACGCAGTTGGATGTCGAGAACCAAAAACGGCACATTTGCTATCACCTTGATTCTGTTGTTCATCTTATGGCAATCAGAAATCAGCGAGTTCGCTCTAAGTGTTACGGCGATTGCTGTCGCGATTGTGGTGGCATCCAAAGAGATCATCTTGTGTTTTACGGGGTCAATCCAGCGTGCAAGTTCTCGTTCGTTTCGCATTGGTGACTGGATTGAAGTCGGAAAGCTATGTGGTGAGGTCATTGAACACAACATGATGGCGACAGTGATTCAAGAAATCGATCTGCATCATGGTCAATACCACTTCACGGGGAAAACTGCGACGCTGCCTAACAGTATGTTTTTCACCTACCCAGTGAAGAACCTCAATTTCATGAAGCGTTACGTGTACCATGACTTTTCTGTTGTGGTGAAAGATTTCGTCAATCTCTACCCACTTTTGCCTTTGTTGACCGATAAGATTGATGAGCATTGCAGTTACTTCGCCGACGTCGCTCACCGTTACAACGCGATGATTGAGAAGCACGCTGGTGTTGATCTACCGGGCGCTGAGCCGCACATCCACATCTCAAGTAACATTAATGGTGAGCAAATTCTGCATATCATGATTTTCTGCCCGACAGATAAAGCAAACCACTTAGAGCATCTGATTCGTAAAGACTTTATGGAGCTTTATGAGCAGCGATTTCCAATGAATCCTGAGCATTAAGTTCTCGCTCAATAATCATCTAGCAAATATTAACCCTCACTAGTCAACACTGAGGGTTATATTTGTATATTTCTTATCGTCACGATAAATAATCTTAATGGATCGGAGCGCATATAATCGATAAATTACGCCGGCAACGTAACTTCGTTTGTTGATGGATTTACAAATAAAACACCCACTAAGACTACACAGATAGTCGATTTCTTTAGCTGCGCTTGCACTCACGACTGTTTACACAGCAGTTGCCCCCCGTTTTACTATAAGATGCTCCATGCAAACTGGCTTAAATTTTACTTTTGCGCCTTTTCAACGTTTATCGGCGCTCACAGGGCAATGGCGTGCAGGGTCCAAATCCTACCTAACAGATTTGGCCTCTATTGCACTCTTGTTGTTACCCCTGACTCTATCAAATGCACTTGCCGTTTTTTTAGGCCACGCGTTCCGTCTCTCAGGATGGGTAGAATTATCACAGATGTTATTTCATCTGTCAGATATCCTCATCAATCTGTACCCAAGCGCATTTTGTGTAGTGGCGGGTTATTACCTGTCACATAAAACCAATGTGTCGAGTGCCGTCTTCATCATTTACTCGTTGATCATGTTCTACTTGATCTCGATAGAAAACGGCAGTTTGTCTGCGACTTATATGCTGCCAAACAACCCACTACTGGCATTGTTTAGTGCGATGATGACGTATGTCTATTGCTGCGTTTTCAAAATACGCTTGCTAGAGCCACAAGCGCTGGATTTCTCGTCTCGTCTGCTCAAGCATGTTGTTCACTTCTTTCTGTTTGTGTTGATTGCTTTAGCAGTATCGCGACTAACCGCATTCATTATGGCTCTATTTGGTGGGATGATTCGCGGACTGGGTGTGGACCCTCTCACGCTAAAAGGCGGGATTATTTACCAAACGGTACTAGGCCTCTTAGGCTCAATCGGCATCAATGGGCATAACTTGTTGTTTGCCATTAAGCAGCAAATCTACGCCGCTACAGAAGCAAATTTTTTCGCGTGGCAAGCCGGTGAAGCTCCTCTAAATGTAATTAGCCAAGGTTTTTACGACGCGTTTATGTCGATGGGTGGTTCTGGTAATTGCATCAGCCTATTGTTGTGCGTGTTGCTGTTTGCCAAAGAACGTAACCACCAGATGCTTGCATTAGCAGCAACCCCGCTGGTGATCTTCAACATCAATGAAGTCTTGCTGTTTGGGTTGCCGATTATTTTCAACCCATTGTTGATTGTGCCTTTTGTGCTGGTACCGCTATTGAGCTTTCTCATCACTTACGGGTCAATTGCATCAGGGCTTGTTCCTCCGGTTGAAAATATTGTTAACTGGATGACGCCGCCTTTGTTCAGTGGTTATGTCGCGATGGGGAATCAGATTGAAGGCTCATTATTGCAATTATTGATCATCGTCCTTGGTGTCTTTATCTATCGGCCATTTTATTTGGCTTACGCCGGCAAGTATTCTGCGCAGTTTCGTGCGAATACGGCTTACACAGGCATTGAGAGTTCGCTGTTCAAAACCTTGCTTAACAACGTTCGTGATTCGAATAACTCAAGCATTAGTAAATCGACAGCACAAAAGCGACTGACTTCGATTTTGAGGGAAGGGGAGTTGGTGATGTTTTATCAAAAGCTCCAGTCGACTAGTGACGTCAATATCTTCTCTTATGAAGCCTTGCTTAGATACATTGATAAAGAAGGGAAACTGCACCCTCCGACATTTGTGAGTGACTTCCAAATGCTTAACTCAATGCCATTACTGGACAAGCTCGTGATTGAGAAAGTTCTGGCAGACATGCAGAAAATGACATTATCAAAAGATCGTCGAATTGCCATCAACATTGCAGTCGCTACGATCGAGCAAGAAGAATTTGTCCCGCACTTACTATCGCGACTAACTCATTATGGTATCTCGCCGCAGTGGTTGGAAATTGAAATCACAGAAGAGGCAATTCTTAGTAATAAGGTGTTCTTAATTAAAACTATGGAAGCGCTGCAAGCTCAGGGCATTCGTATCGCTATGGATGACTTTGGCACCGGCTATGCGTCGTTCCCGCACTTACTAAAGTACCCGTTTGATAAGATCAAGCTGGATCGTTCGCTACTGCTGGATGCCAATGATCAAAAAGGCAGAGACTTATATGAATTGGTAGCGAAACTGGGCCATATTACGCATTGCGAAGTGGTCGCAGAAGGGGTGGAAACCCAACAAGAGTACGATTTTGTGAAAGGTTGTGGTGTCGATAAAGCGCAAGGTTACTTCTTTACTCGTCCACTTCCTCTTACGGATATTTTACGCGAGCAATAACAGTGCTGTTTTTTATCGTCACAATTAAAAAGTCGAGTGGAAAGAGGGGCTTGTTGGCGATAATGTGCGCCTCCTTGCTTAATTAGCATGCAAAAATACAAACCACGCTGACCTAAGAAACAGCGGGTTGTATCTAAATGAAGAGAGTGTCGGTCGTCCTAGTCCGCGCTCTTTTGGTTTGGTAGATAACAACAAGTTGGCCATGGCTACCTTTGTTGAGTGACTATTCGCAACGTTGAACGATCAACGCTTTGTTACTCGAATGATACCGTCATCGACTGTCTGTCGAAACTCTCCCTCATTGCGATACAAATTAAACGGACCTTAATTGCGGCGAACTTCCTGAGCGGCTCATCGAGTCGTTTACTAATGGATAAAATTAGCCAAATGAACAATCGATACGTAAATCGGCTTTTTACTTTAATTTCCTCCAACTCGTACATAAATGGCTTATGTAATGTACTGGTCATGTTGCTCCCAGTGTCATTGATTTCCGCATTCAGCACTTTGTTGAGCAATTTTTTTATGATGGCGGGTTACGAGCAAGTGGGTACCACGGTTGGAGCCGCGAGTTCTATCATCTGGAAACTGTTCCCAATCTTGTTATTGGTTTACTTCTCGCAGTTTCTTTCTTCTCTGTTAAAAGTCTCACGGGTTAATGTTATTACGCCTTCGTTGATGATCTATTTCATCGTGTGTAATGAGTGGGGGCTGCTGCAAGAAGGAACGGTCGTACCGAGCAATTACCCACTGGCAATCATCATTCCTATTTTGGTGGGATGGTCTGTTCGTGCAATGCAAAACCGCAAATGGTTTATGCGGTCGGAGCTGCCTAATATTGTCGACCAGTCTTACAACTTGATCATGGCAACGACGGTGTTGGTTGTTGGTTATACCTTATTAGGTTATGTGCTAGGACGCGTTTTCTGTGCCGCTGATATTGCTGGCTTTTTATTGCCAAGTCTGGACCCATACTCTCTTTTCGATGGTGTTATTTACGAGCTGGTACGTAATCTATTTTGGTCCATTGGTATTAATGGGCACATTATTTTTGCACCATATAAAGCGGAGTTGTATGAAGCGACACGTGTAGCGATAGAAAACCATGAGTTGCTCGGAACGCCATTGCCAATACTGACGACCAACTTCTTCGATTTTTATGCGGGTTTGGGTGGCGCAGGAAACACCATTTCTTTGGTGCTTTGTATGTTATTTCTCACTAAAAACCGCAGCTACAAAGCGTTGGCAACCGCAGCTTTAATTTTAAGTTTTTTCAACATTAATGAGCCAATTATTTTTGGGCTGCCAATTATGTTTAACCCTTTGTTGATCGTACCGTTCTTGATTGCACCTGTTGTTGGTCTTGTCATTGCTTATGTGGCAACGGCGCTTGGCTTGGTGGCACCAATGACGGAAATCATGAGTTGGATGACGCCACCTTTGATGAGTGGATATGTTGGCACGGGCTCTACGTGGACAGGCGCGGTGCTACAACTGATCATCATCTTAGTCGGTGTCATAATCTATTATCCCTTCTTTAAACAGATGGACAATATCGGGAATGCTAATGCATCGTTTGCTAAGTCACTTTCTGATGATTTCTTTAATTATGAAGGTGTTGAAAGTGGTAAATCGGCAGGGGCTTTTTTCCCCGAGATTACGAGTAAATTTGCGGCACAAAAGCGAATTACTGACCTAAAAAATAACGGTGAGTTTATCTTGTATTACCAGCCTCAAGTGAACACGCGAACAGGTGAGATTCGCTCTCTAGAAGTGTTGATTAGGCACCGTTCTGAATCGGGTGAGATCTCGCCTCCTACTTTCTTAGATGACTTTGCCAAAGTGGGGTTAATGAGTGAGTTGGATTTGTGGGTGGTTGAAACGGCTCTAAAAGAGAGCGCTCCTTTAGCAGACTCGCCTCACTTTAAGGTTTCAATCAATATGTCACCAGAGACCTGTCTTGTCCCCGATTTTACGGAAAAAGTGCTGAGTATGATTAACCAAAGTGCTTTGTCTTACTCTCAAGTGGAATTCGAAATCACGGAAGACATGCTGATTCAAGATGAACACAGTACCCACCGAGTCTTGACTTCTCTCCGTGAGGCTGGAGTGAAGATTGCGTTAGATGATTTTGGTTCTGGGTACTCTTCAATTGGGTACTTGTCTAAGTACGATTTCGATAAAGTTAAAATTGACCGCTCTTTAGTTTTGAATCTCAACAATAAAAATGGTCGCGAACTGTTTAGGCTAACGGCTAAGTTGGTCAAAATTACGGGGGCAGAAACCGTTGCTGAAGGGATAGAAACCGAAGCAGAGTTGGAGTTTATGGCGGAACAAAACATTCATTTGATTCAAGGTTTCTACTTTTATAAGCCGATGCCTTTTGAAGACGTGCTTACCCTGAATTTTTCAACGTTAGAAGAGCACAGCGATTACGACCATTATTCTTCCTAATTAAGAAGGGAAGCCACTTATCTTGGCTTCCCTTTTCTTTTTCAGAGGCTTGAGTTCGAGCGTGAACGCTTATTTGAACTCAAACTTACCCTGCATAATTGCCCAGTGACCAGGGAAAGAACAGAAGAACGAGTAATCACCTCCCGGAGTCATTTTCTCTGTGCTGAACGTGATAGAGGTGCTTTCACCGCCGCCGATCACTTTAGTAAATGCGTAAACACGGTCGTCGTTAGGTTTCACGTAGTTGTTTTCAAGACCTGCTGACATGCCTTCTGTACCTACTGCTTGTAGGTTCGCCGTGTCTGCAATGACCACGTTGTGACCCATTGACTGCGCTGGCATCTTACCTGTGTGGTTCAGCGTCAGTTTTACTTCTTTACACGTTGCTGGAACACTCAACGTTTTGGTCGAAAACTGCATCATATCGTTAGCATCGATAGACACTTCACACTCTGCGCTTGCTTGTGCGCCAAAGCTCATTCCAACTAGTGCAAAGGTTGCTGCTACTAAACGTAAAGACATATAACACTCTCCATATTTTATTTTTGGGCTGACTTGGATTCAAACCGATCCAATGCATCTCATTATCATCGAATATTCAATCTGAAACCGTGCTTCAATCCGGATATTGACGTTTTGTTGCAAAGTTATACTTATCGTTTTCACTGGATGATCATTCATATACCTTATTTTTAGCGCTTCAGTTAAGAAGTGTGAAGACGATCTTTATAACCGCTTCAGGCGCTTCTTTTGTGCTCTCATATCGCTCTAGCTTTGGCGTTTTTTTCGCTAACATGTAACTAAGTATTTCAACTGTATTTATTCTGTAACTTATTGATTTTCAGATGCATAAAGGCGTAAAAAACACAAATCACACTATTTGTAGAAACGGATAAATTGATTTGTTTTATCTCGCGCACACTTTCAGAAAATTGAACTAGAGTCCCAGATTTATGTTTGCTTATCGATTGCGCGCGAAATGTCGTCAAATTGACGTAAAAAGACGCTTTATTTTTGGCACTTTTACACCTGTAAGTTGAGTTACATTTGGTTACATCTGTCCGCTGCGGCGCGAAAAAAGTCCCCCTCTATAATGCTGTTCCTTTTTATTGTTGTTTGTATAAGTCCTTAATTATGAGAAAGAATACGCTAGCGATCATGCCAAGTGTTTTAGCACTGGCGATCGGTATGGGGTTGCCTGCTGCACACGCAGGAGTGATCACAGACGCAACTATCGTCGGCTCAGAAAGCCAGTGGTGGAACACTTACAAAGTGATCCTAACGAACGACGGTTCAAAGCCAGTTGAACTGCGTGATGCGAAAGTGACGTTTGATTCGAACCTATCTATGTCGACACCATCTTGGTCTGCGACTGGCATTAGTTACCCGGGTATGAAGTTCACCAGCGACGCACAGGGTAACCTGTTCAAGAACACGCTTGCGCTCGCTTTTGATAGCGGTAGCTGGGTGAAATCTCAACTTCCGGCAGGTGAACGTATTGAGCTAACGTTGGGTGTGAGCGGCGTATTGGATCTGACCCTTCTTCAGAGTACCATTCGTCTGATTGCTGACGATGAGGGCGAAGTTGGCGAACCAGAAATTTCTCTTCAATTGGCATCGCCAGTGAATGGAGCTGAGTTTGAAGAAGGCCAAGCGGTTGCTATGCTAGCAAACGTAACGGCGACTAATACCAGCGTTAAAGCGGTGACTTTCTTTGTCGACAACAAACAAGTAGCTCTCGTAACACAAGCTCCATTCCAAGCAAGTTGGACTTCTGTTGGTGCAGGCGCTCACACGATCAAAGCTGTAGTGGAAGACACCTCAGGTCTTACACAGCAACAAGCGGTCAGCATTTCAGTAAAAGAGAAGCCAGTTGAGCCACCTGTGGAGCCAGAAGTGCATGAGCTGACGTTCGTCGCGCCTACACAAGGTCAAACATTGATGGTGGGTCAGGCAACGACGATCAAAGCGCGTGTTGATGGTGAATTGATCTCTAAATTAGAGTTCTGGGCAAATGACCGCAAGCTAGGTCAACGTAACATCGCTGCAGGTCAAACGACGTATTCTCAATCTTGGACACCAAATGAAGTGGGCAATGCGACACTTAAAGTGGTGGTTCTCGATCAGAATAACCAAATGGTTGAACAACGCAGTATCGCTGTTGCTATTGAAGCAGCTCCAAGCTTTGTTAAGCCAGAAGTGAGCTTCTCTTCGCCTTCGAACGGTTCTAAGTTTGAAAAAGGTGAAGCGGTATCGATTTCTGTTCGTGCAACGGATGCTGATGACGATTTGTCTCGCGTTGTCGTGAAAGCAAACAACAAGCAAATCTGTGATTTCAACGCAGCAACCACAAACCAGTTCTCTTGTAACTGGACAGCGTCAGAAGTTGGTGCAGTTAAGCTAGAAGCGATTGCGACAGATGCTGAGAACCTAACGGCGACAGCACGTGTGAACATCACAGTTGAAAAAGTAGAGACGCCGACACCTCCGCCAACAGGTGGACTGTGTGCTGACTTTAATGTGTACCCAGACTGGACTCGTGGTGATCATGCAACAGGCGGCGACATTATGGTTCATAAGAACATTGCTTACTCAGCGGTGTACTGGACGCAATCTGTTCCTGGCAGCGATAGCTCATGGTCATTACATCTAAACTGTGATGGTACTGAGCCGGGTACAGCGCCAGCGCTATCATTGCGTAACCCAATGGACCCAGTGCGTCTAGAAGTGGCAGGTTGGCCAAATACATTCGTAGTGGCGAGCCCATCCACTCAAGCACCAAGCACGCTAACTATTGCAGCAAGCAGCAGTGATGCGCTAACAGACCTAGAGCAACTGACACGTTCGTTTGTGTCGGCTATCGAACAAGCAGAGAACGCGGGTACAGCATCAATCGTGATTCAATCGGATGTTCTGGATCTGGCTACGCAAGACAAAGGTGCATCGTTTGGTGCCGTTGCGGTTAAACAAGCACTGACGAATGCTATTGATATCACGGGTAGCCGTATTGATATTGATGCGATCAACGCACTGAGCGATGACGTGAAAGGCTGGGCACATGCTTACAACTTGATCTTCACAACCCTTGCGCCACAAGCGACATTTGGTTGGTCACTAAGCATTGGTGAGTTTGCTTACGATACCCACTCTGGTCGTCAGTCTGTATGGGATGAAGCGTCTGTTTTCACGGCAGATCTACTTGATAGCTTTGAGCTTTACAAAGCAGATGCTGCGAACAACGCTGACTTTGTAGCGTTTACTAAATCAAACGCGACTGCTGCGCTAACTAGTGAGCAGTGGCATCACGCACTTGAATACGTAAAACAGGTGACAGATTACGTTGATGCGCCTGCAATGCTAACGAACATGCCGACAGAGCAAACTGCAAACTACTTCATGGGCAACACGCAAACTGAGCAGCAAATCCGTAAAGCCGCGTACAGCAACGTATTTGCATTGATGTTTGATCAAGACTCTCAAGCCCTAACCAGCAAAATTGAGCTTTACCAAACGGCGAAAGTGCCACTGTACTACGTAGGTGAAGAGTTAGAGAAAGGTTCGTTGACTCGTATTGAAGCGCTAAACCAAGAGTTAGCAGATGCTGAAAGCGTAATGGATAACGAAGCCTTCCTATACGAAACGCCGCAGTCTCAGTGGGTTCCGTCCACGGTTTACAAGTGGAACGACTTCCTAGATGGCTTGAACGCAATGCACAACATTGGTGTAGCGGGCAACAAGTTCTGGCTAATGAATGATGAAGTTGATGACGCAACCAACATCAAATACGCGAAAGTCGCGATTGCTGCGTTCCTTGCGCAAAGTATGCAAGAGACCATCCGCTACAACGCGTGTGATGAGAACAACTGGTCTGAAGTGAAATATGGCGCGCCTGCGGATTACCCAATGACAGCAAGCTGTGGTCAATTGGGTCAGAAATACGCAGATTACGGCGTAAACCCAGTTTCTGGTTTGGACCATGCGTACTCTTGTCCTCGTGATGACAAGATGGAAGTCAGTGCTCTGACTCATGCGAAATGGTATGGCGCTCCAGCTCCAGTTTTTGCAGCACCTGATGCAGTACTTGAAGAGCGCGGCCTATTGGTGAACGGTGCAGCAGGTCGTTGGACAAACAACGGTCAC
This sequence comes from Vibrio jasicida CAIM 1864 = LMG 25398, assembly GCF_000400365.1. Lineage (GTDB taxonomy): Bacteria > Pseudomonadota > Gammaproteobacteria > Enterobacterales > Vibrionaceae > Vibrio > Vibrio jasicida. The sequence goes on from NZ_BAOG01000082.1 coordinate 65,818, forward strand.
TGTAACGATGTTCCAGAAAGCGTAGATACGTCTAAGCAAGTGTGGGAACGCGACGAATGTAAGACTTACGTTGGTCAGAAAGCAGGTAAGTTCATTTGGGACGGCAGCAGCCAAGAAAGTGTTGAAGGCTGTGGCTGGTGGGGTCGTGGTGTTATCCAAACCACAGGTCGTCAGAACTTCGGTACGCTTAATCACTACCTAGGTCGTTCGCACGTTGATCCATCAACCATTGGTAAGACAATTGATGGCGTAACGGTAGAAGCGCCACCGGCGAACCCACTTTATGCTGAGCTAGACTTCTGTTCTAACCCAAGTCTGATTTGTAGCTCGGAAGAGAACAAAGAGATCAAGTGGATCGCAGGTTTGTTCTACTGGGTAACGTCAGTTCAGGCATACAACGACGAAGGCGGTCAGTACGCTGATTGGAACTACCACAACGAACTTAAGAAGTACGTGGACAGTGGTCTGCAAGGTTCTCAATTTATCGATGACGTTTCAGGCATCGTTAACCGTGGCTGTCCGGATCTGACGTGTTCGACAGGTGATGTTCACAACGTGAAAGAGCGCCGCGAGAACTTCAAACTGGTACTACAAAAGCTAGGCCTTGATCCTCGCTAATTAAGACAAAGCAACATCGATGAAGCAAAGCCATCACTGAAAAGTGGTGGCTTTTTTGTTTTTATCAGGGCTTTATCGTGTTTGTTAGCAAGCTAATGAGTAATGTGCTTTTAGTGCTAAACAATGAATCGCTTAAACAATGATAATCGGTAAATATGCATCCAAAGCCTTGGCGTGTGTTGGTGGTTTTATTGGTGGTGTGCGGTTTAGCTCAAATTCAAATTCTACGAGTATTGGGAAAGCACTTTTATCTAGCTCTGTTTCTTTCCCAAATACAGCTTACCTTCCGTCTAATGAGCCCACTCGCGCAGATTTAAGAGGCGATTACTTAAGTGTGAGTTCTATGCCGATACAAAAAGTAAATAGTTTAAAGAAATGGGTACGTACACTTCTACCTCTAGGTTTACTTCCTATCTTAGTTGCGTGCGGTGGCGAATCTGATTCGGGAAGTTCAAGCGAAATATGGCCTGAAAACCAAGTTGATCAATATGTTTCTGTTCATGCGGAAGACTTTTATAGTGTCGTTCAAAGTACTGACTCGGAAGAAGTCCGAGTTAATGTAGTCGATAAAGTTGCGCGTTCAGGAGGAGAGCGTATCTCCCTTGCTGAAGTTGAAGTTTTATCATCAGATCCAAGCTGTCAACTTGTTGATAGTGATAATGAAAGCTTCCAAATTATCTCTGACCACGCAATGGTTTGTGACTACCAATACACAGTTGGCCTTGATGGATATTCAAGTGGTTACCAAATGATTGGTAAACGAAGTGGCGTGAGCCGTGTCGTGGTTGCAAACAATGCACAACAAGCTGAGTTGGTTCCGTTTGGTGTTGCTGGTTATCAAGGTGAAACATTAGAAATCAGCATCGATAATGAACTCACCAAGGTTGGTGATAACACCTCTCTATCTGGCTTTTCTTTAACGGATGATGTCATTTTAATGCCAACAGGCAGTTCCTCAACCGTGTATTTAGATAAAACAAACAACAAGATTTCATATACACCCGCGGCAACGTTTAAAGGCAATGAGCGTATTTTATACACCTTAGAAAACAGCAGTGGTAATGTCTTGGTTGGTTCTGCTGTGGTGACAGTTTCTGAACGCAGTTCTGTCGGGATTGATATCCCAGATAAGATAGTAATTACAGATACTGTTGAGGTAGGAAAAGAAAAGACAATCAGTATCGTTCCTTATGTAATAGATAAACAAGATGATAACTTCCAATTAATCCAAGTTGTTGCGTTTGATTCAGCAGTTGCTTTGTCGGATGCCTCAGATACAACGAACAAAACATTCACTTTCAAAGTCGAGCACGCAGGGCAGTATTATGTAAATGCCATTGTTACCGATCATCGTGGTGGTTTTGATGTAGCATTGATGAAGATCGTTGCAATAAACCCAAATCAAACGGGTTTATGGGGTGACTACTATTACAACAACCAGATCTACAGTGGGCCTCTGACGAAAAGTGAAGCAGATAGTGGTGGTATTCGAAATGACGGCACCTATTTTGACTCAGCTCATTCAGCGAAACCTGCCGTAGCGGTATTCCGTCAAGGTAATGCGGCTCAGTACTGTGGAACGTTTGGCCGCTTACCAACGAAAGCTGAACTTCAAGCTGTATGGGCTAGTGACAAAGGGAATAGTAAAAATTGGCCACTCTCACGAGGTTATATAACTCTAGATAGTTCAACTTACAAAGTAGTTAGCTTATCTAGCGGACAGGAGCTTACTGATGACGGCCAAGGCTACTATGTTACCTGTGTGAGTAACGGTGCTCTTTCTATAAGAGCAATCGATGGCACTGCAGTAGCGAATGGCAGCGACAAGGCGATTGTAGAAGCCACTTTCCTTATTAATGGGAAAGCGGCCTCAGGGATTACCGTTGATGCTTCAGTATCTGGACGAGCGAACTTAGTTAAAGACTCACAAGTTACAGACAACAGTGGCAAAGTAAGATTTGAAGTAACCAGCACCAAAGCGGAATCAGTCAGTGTATCCGTAGATGTTAGCGGAACATTTTCAGTTTCTCAAACAGTTACTTTCATTGCTGATGTGAGTACTGCCGTCTTAAGACAGATATCGACTTCTCAAAATAATGCTTTAGCGGATGGTATCGATCAAAACCAGATAACGGCTCTGGTTGTGGATAAATACTTTAACTCCGTTCCTGGAGTAACTGTTAATTTTGCTGCTACGAATAGCTCAACAGCTAAACTAAAGAGTACAACTGGTGTGACGAATGCAAGTGGTAACGCGGTCGTCAATTTTACAAACACAGTTGCCGAATCGGTAGGTATCAAAGCAACTTACAAAACGATAGGCCTTACTTCCTATGCCAGATTTGTGAACGATTACAGTTATGGTGCCTTGACGATCAAAACATTGACTGCTTCTGCTGCCGCTAATGGTAGCTCAAAAGTCTCTGTAGAGGCCGAGTTCAAGCAACATGGCAGTGCGGCAGTTGGCGTTGATATTAAAGGTGTGACAACTGGTAGTGCTAAGTTCGTAAGTAGTACCGTTGCAACTGGAAATGATGGCAAGGCGAAATTTGAGTTAACCAATACCAAAGCAGAAAGCGTTAATGTCACGCTATCCGTTGGTTCATTTTCTCGAACAGTTACTCTTTCTTTCAGTGCTGATGCAAGTTCTGCGACGATTACCAAAATTGAAATCGCAAAAAATAATGCTGTGGCGAATAATTCCGCTACGAACCAGGTCAATGTCGTACTTGCAGATTCTAACGGTAACTTAGTATCTAACCAAACCATAAACTTCACAGTGTCGAGTGGTAGTATCGCGAGCTCAACAAAAACCAATGCCAGTGGTGTTGCTTCGGTTTATGTGAAAAACACAACGGCCGGAACGACATCAGTAACAGCTAAATATGGTACGAGTACGAGATCAACAAACGTTAGCTTCATCGCAAACGTAAGTACTGCAACGGTTAAGTCGCTGTCTATCCTCAAAGACAATGCAGCAGCAAACGGCACAGAAGAAAACCAAGTTAGAGCGCTTTTAACTGATGCTAACAATAACCCTGTTAATAATCAGACGATAAACTTCACTGTCGGAGGTAGTGCAAAAGTTTCTCAAACAACAAAAACAGATGGGAACGGACATGCAAATGCAAGTATCACTAATACATCAGCACAGACGGTTACAGTTACGGCCAAATTTGGCACAAGCTCTAAGACAGCAAATGTGACGTTTAAAGGAGGTGACTCTTTTACCGTTCAAGGTGCTGTCTATATTCGTTTATTTGAAACAGAAAAACTAGGAACGGCTTGTAACTCACAAGCCCCGCAAACTCCAACAGGAAGTCAAGCATCGAGAATGTGGGTGTTTAACTCCGTTGCAAACCTTGATGTAACTGAAATCAAAATTAACACAAGAAAATACTACGTACCAAACAGCCAAGGTGCTGTAGATGCAGTTTGTCGTGGGCATGCTAAAAACCACTTTATTCATATGACAGCATCTAATTTGAACAAAGTGGCATTCCAGTTTACAAACCCAACAGGAGCGCTGGTATTAGGAAATGGCTTTGGATATGCAAATCCTCTTTATACAGCGCAATGTGCAAGGACAGGAGTTGGTACAATTGATATTAAGGATGGTGAAACGGGTAATGTAGTTGCTACACTGCGAGATATAAACTGCCAATAACTATTTAACCATAAGAAACAAAGCCTGAATGAGAATTCAGGCTTTATTTTTTGGTGGTATTTATTTTAAATTAACTACTGTCAATTATTATAATTTTAAATCTGTAGTTAAACTTACCTCTACGAAGTTTCAAGCAAAGTAATACTAGTTAAAATGTAATGTAGGATTAATTATCACAATAAGTAGGAATATCCCTATTTTCTATTTTTATTCTTTTTGTTTTTAATTTAACTAATTGATAATAAAGTGATTGCTGTTTCTTGGAGTTTCATTTCTCGGTGTGGGTGTGTTTTTGCTAATCGAATTTTTATGTATGTTGGCATGAAAGACGAATAATCAAATGTGATGCTAATTCCGAAATGAATGAAAACACTAATATATGAACTGTGGGGTGAGGGAGGAAATCAATTTTTCAACATTGCCACAATTAATATTTTTAACAGGATAGTAAGAGTAATAATATGAAAAAGACAATGTTATCTGTAGCAGTTCTAACTGGACTATTTGCTTTTGGCGCATCTGCTGCTGACCCAGCTGCAGGCGATATCGATACAACAAGTGCAACGCTAACTTGGGAAGCAAAAGTACCAACAGTAGTAAACGGTGAGTGGGTTACAATTACTGGTCAAAACGGTGGTGCACTGGTAGATGCTGGCCTAACGATCAACCCAGACGGTAGCTTCACTTCTGAGAACGTGCTTGTTGAAGTTCGTTACTACGATTCAGCAACGAATGTTGTAGGTCTTCCGGTTGTTGTCGGTACAGAAACTGCTGCCAGTTCTGGTGTTGCACCAGAAAGTATCACATACCGTGTCGACGTACCGGCGTTTGTATCAGAGAAAGGTGTGGATCTATCAAATGTTGATGTAAGCGTGTTCAAAGATGACGTCGTTGTGGCGACAAACTCAGCATTGAAATCAACAGCAGCTGACGCTTGGCAGACACAGTGGAAAATTGAGAATGCACCAGGTACTGGTATGTCGAACGTGATTGCTGGTGACGTAATTACAGCAACAACCGTACTACGTGCAGATGTAGAATTTGCAGCATACACGACGCCTTAAAGTGGAACGCGCGGCCTATAACTTAGGTCGCGCAAATTAAGTCTATGAAGAAAATTATCATCTTATTTCTGCTTTATCCTTCTATCGCTCTGTCTTCTAATTCAGTGACTAAAGTGTTGCCGTTATCGGCAGAGATCCAAAATGAAAAGTTTTTCTCATACAGAATAAAAGAATTCAAATTTAAACAGCCAAGGTTACAAGTTGAAGTAGATCGAGCTACGGGTGAGCTTAAAAGTATTGAAACCAAGTTGATTGTAACCACTGATGTTCCAAGCAGTTTTTCAGCTGGTTATAAAATATCCACTAATGTCTTGGCAAGTGAATGCTTTGATAACAAAGGAAACTCAACTAAGGCTGATTTTGCTGAACACACACTAGATGGCGAAGTGTTAAGCGTAGGTAAAGAAATTAGGTTGAACGATTTCTTTACTAATAGAGACACATTATGGGTAGAAAAGAACTTCCAAATCGATTTTGACAATGATCTTCAAGTTGAGGATGAGCGTTGTAGCGGAAAAGTAACGCTTTCTATCGGATTAGATTTTTAATTAATGACCCGTGTGCTTAGCACTTGAGGAATCGTCGTGTTGAGGTTTGGAGGTATTTAGTTTGTTGTTTTTTTGCATGGATTCTAAAATCAATAATAAAAAAGAAATACAGAGAATAAAGGCTCTTTCTATTAAGAGTTCGGTTTTACTGCTTAGTGTTATTCCTGCTTTCTCTGCGTATACAAACACGAAGTTTATTCCACCAGGTTTTGAACATTTTTATGAATATCAGTCAAATCAAATCTTATTTGTTCTTCCTAATGATACGAGCGTCTCAGTTCTAGTCACTTCTAACTTTGATGGTGTGCAATCTATCGAAGAGCCTGAAAAACTGCAACAAGCATTAATAAGAGCAGGGATATCTAGTGAACATATTGATGCTGTTACGCAAGCCGTGGTTGCAGAGGAGCAAAGTGATGAGAACATTCTTTATGTTTACGACTATGCTCAAAAGCAAGTCATTATTGAAGTCCCTGCCAATTACCTTTCCGAGGGAGTGACTGATTTAGGCTTTACTCGATTGACTGAAGACCGCCGCGCATTGATTTCGACCAATCGTCTTTTCACTACTCATTATCAAAGCTCAACAAGTGCGACACTCACTAATAACTCAACAATTGGTTTTGGTCGTTCACACGTTGATCTAGAAGCATCACTCTATGTTGTCGACAATAGTTCTAGTCAGTTCGATGTTGATGAATTGGCTTACACCTATGATTTAGAAGGTAGCTCGATAAAAGCGTATGAGACTCATCGCGGAAACACAGCAGAAAACTCGACCTCTATTTTCAACTTTAATAGAGAAGAAGAAACGGTAGGGATCAGTTATTTCTCGAATGACAACCTACTGGTTAAAGATATTGGTAACACTAAAAAGCTGTTTTTCGATATGAAAGCTAGAGGCACGATTGAAGTGTTGAGGGGCGGCCAAATCATTTATACGAACTCGGTGTCAAAAGGGCAACACAGCGTAAGCTATCGAAATCTTCCGCGAGGAAACTACGAGGTATCAATCGTATTGAAACCGGTTGGCTTTCCGGAAGAAGTGTCTAAAAAAATCATTCACAACAATAACTCTGAAACCTCCTTAAGAGGTTACGATTATGCTGCATCTGTCATAAAATCGAGCAACAGTTTTAGCCAGAGGAGTTATGAAAAAACGTACCTTGATTTAGCGGCAACATACTCATTATTAAATGACCGTTTACTTATTGGTGGCAATACTCAGCTAGCGAGTCAAGAAGGTGCATTTGGGTTTGGTGCGACCTATACCGATTCAAACTTTGGTGTGGGCGGTTATATCAATAAGTTTCAAGGTGGATACTTATTCAACACCAACTTCCAAATTGCTGATATTAACTTTGATTATGAAATGCTAGATGCGAATAAAAAACTGTCGGACTCAAAACAGTTAGGCAGCATTCGATACGGAATTAACGATTACGTCCAAGCAACGGCATCTTATTCTTCTCGCATTTACGAGGGGACACTTAATTTCTATGCAAACCGCTATATGGAGACCTATCAAGACTCTAACTTAGAAGTAAGTAACTTAAATCTATCGACGAATTACAACAAAAATGTCTATAACAATGTCTATGTTGATCTAGGTTATAGCTATCAAAAAGACTTTAACAATTCTAGGTTGAATGAACATATCTTCTCGATCAGCGTTAATGTCGACCTTAATGACAGTTTCTCATACATATCTGGCGTCGATTATTCGACTCGTAGCAAAACTCGCTTTAGTAACACATTGCAATATTATGCTCCTCAAGTAGAAGCTGGAAATGTGCTGCTATCTGGAAGCGCTGATCTATCTCAATATGTTGATGGGAATGACTCACAGTCTGTTTATGGGATTAACGCCAATATTCACAACGATAAGTTCAATGCAAACTTGTATGCCAATGGTACGACAGAAGACTATCAGAATTTTACTGCCAATATTGAGTCAACGACGATTGTTACTTCTGATGATATCTATGCCTCTAGAGAACGAGCCCCATCATATCTAGTTGTGAAAAATGCAAAGGCTAATACACAAGATCAAGATGATTTAGGGTTAGTTAAGATCCGCAGAAATGGCCAAAGCAACATGCGAGAGACTATTAAAGGTCAATATACCTTGATTGAACTCGATGAGTACAACGAGTATGCCTTTAATCTAGACACAGAATTGAGTGGTTACAAACACAATCAAATCGAAAGTAGCGAAATGTTTAGTTACCCCGGCACACTAAAAGAGATCGTTACTGAATTTGAAGAAGTGGTCTCTGTTCTAACTTACTTTGAAGATTTCAATAACCGTCCAATTAATAATGTTGAATGTAAAGGATGTACTTCGATAGCGAAAGTTGGAGATGGTGTCTACAACATTTCTGTCGAGCGGGGCGAAAAGTTCTTACTTACTGCGAATGAACAAATTTGTGCACTTCGTGATGGGTATCTTGATAATTCATACGGTAAAAGTAACTGTTTTCCTCAAATCGAAGAAGATGAATTGGGATTACAAATTGTGGTTAATGGTTTAGGGAATGATAAAGACCATATTTATTATCTAGGTGCTTTTGAGGATAACAACATTGTTGAAAGATATAAGAAATTAATGACAGACATGGAAGTAATCCAAATATCCTTTAACGGCAATAACCATTATTTTGCAAAGCTATTTTCTAAACCTACATTATCCATTGCAAAAAACAAACAAGTTATTCTTGAATTACAAAACTACGCGTTATCAGTCTCTGATTCCGATAAATTTACTAAAAATAGGTAGTAGCCATGAGAACATTATTTTTTTTACTAACTTCACTAACTAGCTTTTTCACTCACGCGGTGGCGGTAAGTAGTCTGTTTGAAGTCGCAAATGAAGAGCACTTCGCTGATTTCTCAATCACGAACAATGATGGCAAAGACATGTTCATAAACCTTGAAATTGCGCATGTCGCGTATGTGAATGGAGAGAAAGTCGTTACCAAGGTAAACAAGGACAACTTATCAACTTGGACGTTTTCAGTTTCACCGAGTCAGATCATTCTTAAGGATGGCGAAACAAGAACCGTTCGAATGAAAAATGATTGTGCGAAGCAATCATGTAAGTTCGATGAAGATCAAGTCTACGCGGTAGATGTTAACCCATACCCTTATGTCGGTGAAGGGGAGGATTCTGCGGTATCTGTTGCTTTTGGGTATCGAATTTACTTTATGGATCCTGCTTCTGAAGTGAAGTTAGATTACGAAATTAAGCGTGTAAATGATACAGAGTTTAAATTCTCCAATAAGAGCAACACCATGCTCAACGCGGTTATTAACACGTGCGAAAAAGGGTTCTCGAGTAACTGTATTTACCAATACAAGCTATTAGCGGGTTCAGAAAAAGTATTTAAGTTGCCTGCAAATTACGTCGGGAAGAAGAACATTGCTATCACGGTGATAAATGCAAATGAGAGTATCAATGAACAAATATCTATATAGTCTGTCACTCATTGCGATAGCTAGCTTGAATACAGAGTTAGCTTATGCCTCTAACAACATTACTGCGAAGGTCGTTGGTAGTGAAGTTACTTGGATGAATGCCAACGTCGTTGGGGGTGAAGTCGTACAACAGATCTGGCAACCAAGCAGTTCTTTCAACTTATTGCCCGTTCATAGTTGGAACCCGAGCTTTCAAAAGAGCCCAACGTCAACGCTCACTTTTAGCTCAACGACTGGAGTCCAAGTAACTACGGCTTTTCAGCATACTGGGATTCAATTTAGTACGGCAAGTCCTTTTAGTGTAGCGAACAATTCAAACGCCGATACTTGCGGCTATGAAAGCTCAGCTGGAAGCCAGTTCATTTTAAGAGACGATAGTACATGTCGAGCTAGTTATGATCTAAATGCGACGAGAAAATACAAACCGTTCGACTTTTATAGGAGCTCTTACAAGTTAGACAATCTCGTTGATGCTTTTAAAGCGGCAAACGCGCCTACTGGTATTTACTACGCTGCGGTGAGTCTGCCTGTTACTTACTACATGAAGTATGGCACGGCAACAACTTATCAAACTTATAATGATACGACGGTATTTACCATTGACTATAAACCATCTTTTATTTCGGCTGTCGATGTAACAGGTGATGGTATCTTTTCGCTTTCTTATGATACTGGGAACCACAGTGTCGCAGGGACGACAACTTATGAAGTCAGTATTTCTGGTCACATAGAACCAGGAATAAAGATGCAGTTCTTTTCTTCTGGAACGGCAGATAAATTTGAATTGGAACATACAACCTCAAGTGATGTTATTCCGTACAGCTTAGCTTGTTCACGATGCGTCAACAGCAACATTGTCGAAACTGGTGAGCTAAAACAAACAACGTCAAAGATTCCTTTTGTCGGAAAAACATTAGATTTTGATTTGGTTTTCTCTTTTGAAGAGCTTTATTTTGGTGATGTGGATGAGGGAGATTACAGGGATGCGGTTACCGTTCGGTTTGAATTGGACTTATAGCTTATTTCTATTGGCTTTTCTTTCTATCCAACCAGTATTTGGGTATGAAAAGTCTGCGAGTGTTGGTGTTTCAACTGGTTTTTATGATGTAAAGGACAATCAAAACGCTGACGAAAATCATAATTATTACAGCTACTTTTTAGAGTATAAGGTAGATAATTACCTACTCAAGGGGCAAATGCATCACTCTTCCCATGGTGACTTTCAGCGTTACTTTGGTTTGGAAGCTGGCTATCAGTACGAATTTAATGATATCTACTCTGTTTATACAATACTTGGCGTAGACTTTATTGATAGTGGAGTCGACAGCAAGTTGGGATTGGGATTTTCAGTATCAGTATCAGATTACTTCGATATTTTTATTGAAAACAAGTTCAGTCGCTCGAACCCTTATGGAGACTACTTTGTTGAAGCGGGTTTGACGTTTAATCTATCCGGCTTTGATGAGTCTCGTGTCACCCCAAACAACACTGAGGTTGAAGAAGTGATGCCTCAAAGCGTTGTGCTTAATGATAGTGACTCATTATTGGAAGATGACATGACAGACGTCTCGCCTCTGAGAGTATGCACAGAGCCTTATGTGATTGTTTATGGGGATACACTATCTAAAATTGCTCGTGAGTGTCAGGTGTATTTGAAAGAACTACTATTTTGGAATCCTAAGTTTCAGAGTAACCCAGATCTTATTTATCCTAATCAAGTCGTTACATTCAAATGATTAATGTTTCGTAACTAATTTTTATTTGTAAACAGTTAGCTCGGGGAAAATCAAACAAAAGTGGCTCTTTAATATATAACGTTAGACAAGATAGTAGGTTCATTCCTGTAGTTGATGTTTTATTTTCTTACGTTAATTGTAGGAATGTTCTCTTTGTCATTTTTTTTACCGCCTTTTCTGGTATTAACTTGTTTGCTTATTGATAATCGCGTTTTGCGATTGGTCGTGATCTCCGAAGGGGATTTTAATGTTAAAGTTTCATGAATTCTTGAAAGAAGTGGTATTTAAAAAGATTCCTAGAAAGGAATTGATGATCAAACTTCATCTGGAGTATGACGAGTTCAAAGGACTGGATAATATTACAATGAGTCGCTGGACTAATGGCGTAACAAAACCATCATCTTGTCGACAGTTGCTTATCGCTCACGCGGCGAATTGCTTGAACATTTTTTTACATCAATGTTCAGCACCAAAAGTTCCGGTTTCTTTAGAGTCGCAATATCGAAAATTTCTAAACCAATTTGATAGTTATTATCATGCTATTATTTTAAAGCCTGAGCGAAATGCTAAAATTTGTCACTTTAAAGGGACTAACTACGAGGCTCAAGAAATATATGGTGATTACACTTCTAAAATTAATCTAATGCCAGCTAAAGTAAATAGTTTTGATGACTATAATAAAAAATATAATGTAGACGTTTTTTATAAGGGCAACATAGAAAGTAAAATTCCAGAGTCATATATGTACTTTCATCAAGAAGTAGGTGCTTTGTTTGATATTTTAGATTTGTCTATTGACCGTTACACAAGTAACCCAAAAAAAGATACTCTGTTTTTTGGGCTATCTTTCTTCAAAAACTCAAATGATTATGAGCTTTTGTTTGGCCTAGTACTCAATTACATCATTCGTCATCATTTCAACGTAAAAAATGCTTTTTTTACTGCGAGAGGCAGGGAAGATATGTCTTTGTATGAGACGTTGGGAGCTGAGCAGATAGCATTGATTGATTGTTCGAAGGATTACGGCAATGTTTATCTTTATCATATTGATTTACAGAAAATTCTTAGTCATCCCATCTTCCTAGGGTTGATAATTAAATATCACCCTATTTACGAAAAAGAGTATGAGCAAATGCGAAGCCATGGTGTGGATGCTAATGTATTTTTTAATGATACCTATGATGCGATTGCTGTTTGATTTGAATTCACATGAATGCATACGTTTTCAAACGTATGCATTCTTGCCAGTGTTTTATCGCGTTATTATACGACTTAAAACAGTATAGATGAGCATGCTGAAAATTAGCATGCTTATTAACATTTATGCGTATATGCCAACTACAAGTAATAGGCTTCGATAGTATTCATCTTGTTTACTAACAAAGGAGAGTTACTAATGGATGGTACAAATCGAAGAGTATTTTTAAAATCTTGTGTTGCTACCTCGGTTGCTGCTGGTATGAGTGTCACCTCTCCAAAGGCTCAGGCTTTTTTCTTTCGCCCAGAAAATGAAAAACCGATTGATAAGTTTAAAGGTTTACCTGTTTTAGAAAGTTATCTACCAGAGCTTTTTGAACGCCCTCCTCAAATAACTGGCCATTTGCCGGTCGTTGTCATTGGGAGCGGCTTTGGTGGTGCAATTAGCGCTTATCGACTTGGTCTTGCTGGCATCAAAACGGCGGTAATTGAAAGAGGAAACCGCTGGCCTAATGACCCAAAGCGAGCGGTATTTGCACATGATATGTTGGCTGACAAGCGGATGTTTTGGCAAAGAACAAAGACCACGTTTCCTGCACTCACGTTTGATCTTCCGTTCCTTCAAACGATTACGCCACGTAGTATCGAAAAATTCGGTGGTGTTCTTGATATTGTCGATAAACCGGGAGAAAACAACCAAGATGGTTCCGACCTATTATTAGGAACTGCGGTCGGTGGCGGCTCGGTGATTTATACTGGTGTTATGGTTGTTCCAAAGGAAGAGCATTTCAAGAAGCTTTACCCTAACGAGCTTTCTTACAAAGAAATGGTGGACGTTTATTATCCAAGAGTGAAATCCATCTTAAACTACAGCAATATGCCTAAAGATCTTTTTGCCAGTGCGCCGTTTAAGCATTGTCGAGATTGGAATAGAGAAGTTTCAAAAGCAGGCTACTCTCCTTATCTTATCGAAGGTAACTGGAATTGGGATGTTATCAGGCAAGAACTCAAAGGGAAAAGCTTACCTTCAGCAACTATTGGCCTAACTAATTTCGGTAATAGCAACGGTTGTAAGAATGACCTTGGGCAAAACTATATTCCATTAGCAGAGGCAACAGGGAATGTCACTTTCCACCACAAGCATGAACTGATCAACATTCGAATGAATGGTGATATTTATGAATTAGACATTCAAGAGCTCGATGCTCACGGCAATGTTGTTCAACAAAAAACGATTACGTGCGACAAGCTTATTCTATCGGCTGGTTCTTACCACACAACACGTATGCTTGTTAGAGCAAAAGAGAGAGGAGACTTGCCGGAGTTAAATGAATATGTCGGCAAGAACTGGGGCGATAATGGCAACCGAATGGCATTTAGACAGTCGTTATTTGGATTACCTGCTGGTGTTGCTCAAGCTTCTCCTTCTCCTACAGCAATTTATGTTGATGAAGCCGGAAGAAGCCCGGTCGCAGCAGAAAACTGGGCAAATGCTGGTATTGCCGACGTAGGGATTTCTATGATGCTATCCGTGACTGCGGACTTTAAGAATCGAGGTCATTTTTATTATGATGCCTCTATCGATGATGCGGTTCTTCATTATCCGAAAGAGAACGAGAAAGATGCAACGGATGCCTTAAGAGCAGTAAACAACAAAGTTGCACGAGCTAACTGGCAACGAATAGGAGCTCAGGGTTTCTCCGACGTTATTTTTACTGGTGCGCACCCAGTTGGAGGAATGGAAATGGGGAAAGCGACAGACCTATTTGGGCGTGTAGATGGATACAATGGTCTTTATGTTATTGATGGGGCGCTTATTCCTGGAAACAATGGATGTGCAAACCCTGCGTTGACTATTGCTGCACTAGCAGAAAGAAATATTGAAAACATTATCTCAAAAGATTTTTCATAACCAATTATGTATCGATAAGAGCCATCACTGAAAAGTGGTGGCTTTTTTTGTTTATTCAAAAGGTTCAGATGCTTAGTTTTCATTATTACAAATTCGTAATAGTTATTTTCTTTTTCAGCTTATTATCATTTATTTGCAACTCAATATAATGCCCGCCATTCCAAACGTATTTGCTGCGTTTTTGATTTTTATCTTTCGATGGATGGTTTCCGGGAGGGGAGTATGTCGAATTTTGTTGTTATCGGTGGTGGTGCTGCGGGGTTAGAAATGGTCACGCGTTTAGCGAGCAGTTTTGCTGGCAAATCTGACCATACCGTTACTTTGGTTGAGCCATCTTCTCATCACTTATGGAAACCAAGACTGCATGAGATTGCGGCGGGCACGTTTGATAATGAGCTCGATTCGGTTGCGTTTCGTCTTCATGCTGCTTGTCACGGTTACCAATATGTTCAAGCTCGTATGTCAGGCTTAGACCGAGCAAATAAAACGATTACTGTGAGCGCTGAGTTCTCTCCAGAGCAAACATTGAAATACGATTACCTCGTGATTGCCGTTGGCGCGATCAGTAACGATTTCAAAATTCCGGGCGTAAGCGATCATTGTTTGTTCTTAGATTCGGCTTCTCAAGCAGAAAAAGCTTGGGAACAGATGAAACAAATGCTAGCGAACGGTGGTTCACATCGTGTTTCTATCGTGGGTGCTGGCGCAACTGGTGTTGAGTTGGCGGCCGAATGGGCGAAAGTCAGCAAGCAATTAAACCGCTATCAAGATGATACTCAGCTTTCGATTACACTCATCGAAGCGGCAGATCGTGTGTTACCTGCAAGTGCTGAGTGCATGTCTACAAAAGTATTGAAGAAGCTACAAAAGCAAGGTGTTAACGTTCGCTTAAACACTAAAGTTCAGCGTGCAGAAGCAGACCGTATTGTGACGGAAAATGAAGTCATTCCTGCGGATCTACAAATTTGGGCGGCAGGGATTCGATGCCCGGATTGGTTAGCGAATCTTGATGGTCTTGAAAGCAACCGCATTAACCAACTTAAAGTGTTGCCAACACTGCAAACCACTCTTGATGAAAACGTGTTCGTCATTGGTGATAGCGCTGAATGCCCACAAGAAGATGGAAGCATCGTGCCACCACGAGCTCAAGCTGCCAACCAAGCTGCGGCGCATTTGGCGAAGCAATTTAAACGCTTAGTGAAAGGCAAAGAGCTAAAGCCGTTTGTATTCAAAGACGGCGGGATGGTTGTCGCACTCGGGCATGACTACGCGGTTGGCGCATTGATGAATGACAAACTCGTATTGCGTGGACGCTACGTTCGCCGCTTGTACGACACGATCTTTAGGCTGCATCAGCGCGTTATTTTCGGTTGGTTCCGCGTGTCGGCTTTGGTAGTGCTTAAACGAGTAAAAGGTTTATTGAACCCATATTACAAAGGCTCTTGGTCTTAATCCAAGCCGTGACTCTTCACTTCCATTTTTTCATTTTTATCGAGCGCCCAAATCATCAGGATTTGTGGCGCTAGGTGTATTTTATGCGTCATTTGCAACTCTCTCTGCCCGTTCAACTTCTTATTTCTGCCCTACTTGCGTGGGGTGGGGCTCAAGCCATCCTTCTTTTAGTCGACCATGGGTTGGCAGAAAAATCGCTTTTACTGTCGAGTGATTACTACCAAATTTTGATGTTGGGCAAAACGATCTATCTCGGCTTACTGAAAATGGTGGTGGGCTTGATGGTGCTGTTTTCTCTTGTCGAAGGCATCACCAATATTGGCTCTACCGTTCGCCTTAAAGCGCTGGGTGGGCGAACACTGCTCTTCTACAGTTTCACCACCTTAATTGCCATTAGTTTAGGACTTGGTGCGTCGTTAGCATTGCCTGCATGGGAGCCACTTAGCCAAAGCATTTCTGTGGGTAGTGATGTCCATTTGATTGACGAGCAAGGCGCTGGTGGTGCCGCCATACTCACTAATCTCGTTAAGATGGCGATGGTGAATCCGTTTGCTGCACTGGCGAATGGTAACTTACTGGCGATCGTGGTTTTCTCCTTTATGGCTGGCGTTGCGATTTTGCTTTCTGTTCCGTCAGGTCATCCGTTGCTAGCGGTGATTTCGGGGCTGAACAAAAGCGTCAACACCATGATTCGAGGCATCGTTAAGCTGTCTCCGATTGCTATTTTTGCGATCGTGTTTGATATCACGCTGACCTCAAGTGGGAATCTGATTCAGCAACTCGCCTTGTTTGCGTTACTGGTGTTTGTGCTCACGATGGTGCACGGGCTAGTCGTGTTACCAACGATTGCCAAGGTAATGACGGGCATCTCTCCAGTTGCGTTATTTAAAGCGATTTCAGCACCATTAGCCATGGCGTTTGCAACGTCATCAAGTGCGGCGGCGCTGCCTTTGGCAAAGCAAAGTGCGGAAGACAATTTAGATGTCGCGCCGGAAGTCAGCAGCATGGTGTTGCCACTCGGCTCTGTAATGAACATGGATGGCACCGCGTTATTTGAAGGTGTCGCTGCGATTTTTCTAGCACAGTTGTTTGGTGTGGACTTGAGTACCACTGGATTGGTGATGATCTTCATCATGGCAATGGTTTCTTCCGTTGGTGCGCCGGGCATGCCTTCGGGCTCCATGTCGGGGATGCAGTTAGTGCTGCTAGCAGCGGGTATTCCACTGGAAGCGATTGCGATTTTATTGGTGATAGAAAGACCGTTGGATACGTTCCGCACCGCTGTTAATGTGGAAGGGGATTTGATTGCGACGCTTGTGATCGACCGCTGGCAGAAAAAGCAGGCGGTAGCTCCTCAATCGCTCGATTCTTCAGAGATGTTGATGAGCTAAAAGTGAAACGCACTCCCAATTGAGAGTGCGTTTTTTGTATCTATATCGATTCTACGAGCGACCAAGCATTCGAGAAATGGTGCCATCTTTGTCGACCACTTGGTGTTTGATAGCGCCAGCAACGTGAAGAACAAACACAGCAATCAGAATTTCCACTGCAGAGTGATGAATGGTTGAGCCGAGTTCTTGAAGCCAAGGGGTTTCTGGACCTTCAGCGATAATAACCCAACCGAAGATATCGACCGCTCGGCCACCACCAGCGCTCATTGCGATGCCAGAGATAGGCATTGCCAAAGTAGCGAGCAGAAGGATACCGTGTACTGCTTTGGCCGCTTTATCTTGCCATGCAGGCATTTCTGAAGCGGGTGGTAGAGCGCCTTCTTTTAAGCGCCACACTAGACGGATAAGAGCGACAACTAAAATGATAGCGCCTAGTGATTTGTGGATGCCATACCACTCAAACTTTTCTGGGCTGCGTGGCAAATCGACCATGTAAAGCCCTAGAGCGAACACCCCGATAAAAGCAAGTCCAGTTACCCAGTGCAAAGCGATAGTTTGCCAAGTTAATGGCTTTTTGTTGAGCATAATATAATCCTCGTTTTATGTATGGTTATGCGAGTGATTATCTATTAATGTTGTGAATATAACTACACAGTTATGTGTAAAGTTGGGTAAATATTATCCACAAAAAACGCCCCAAAAGATGGAGCGTTTTTAGTCAGTTAGATGAGAGGAAACGGGTTATGCCTGTTTTAACTCAGCTAATGCGTGATTCAAGGAAGGAACAATCGCATGGCCAAAGGCTCGAACTTCTTCGCAAGGCTCAACAAGATCTGGGATTTGGAAAGTGACCATGTGCGCCGCTACTGCAGAACGTACGCCATTGTTGGAATCTTCAAACGCGATACATTTGGTTGGATCTACGTTTAGACGACTTGCCGCAAGCAGGTAGATCTCTGGATCTGGTTTGCCGTGTGACACTTCACAGCCTGTCGTTAAGTTGTCGAAATACTTGCTTAGGCCCGCCAGTTCCAACTTCTTCTGTGCTACTTCTTTCGCTGTTGATGTTGCCACTGCGGTAGGAATGCCTTTTTCCTTCAACCACTCTAGCAATTCAACTACGCCATCTTTCACTGGTATCGCTTGATGTTTTACCACTGCATCGTATCGGTCACGCCACTCTTTGTGCAATCGGTCAAGATCATCCCCATAAGCTTTGCGGAAAATCACTTCAATGCCTGCTGCATTGCGACCAATGATTGAAAGGTAAACGTCTTTATAGAATGGGAGGTTTTGTGCTTCACACGCTTCTTGGAAAATGCGCATGCAGACACGTTCCGTATCGAGGAGCAAACCATCCATGTCAAAAATAGCAGCTTGATAATTCATTACTTTATGACTTGTCGATTGAGATGGCGCATTTTGACACAAGCAAGATCGATTTTCCTGCGTAATTCCACCATCTCACAGGCTTTTTACCCAACCCCTATTTTATCCCTAGGCGTTTCGCTAATCGGTGTAAATTGCCGTTATCTATTTCAAGCTGACGTGCCGTTGCTGCCCAGTTGCCTTGATTCTCTTCCAGAGCTCGAACAATCATCGCTTTTTGGAAGGTGTCTGTGGCAGGCTTCAATCCGCCTTCTGGTAGCGCAAGCCGAGAGTTTTGCTCCGTTTCCTCTACGTTCTTGATGTTCTGATTCGGCGTTCTAATATCAAAATCTTGTTCAACTAACTCGATGTCCATAGCGTGGGTACGCGCTTTTGCCAAAACACCAGCACGTTTAATGACATGTTCAAGCTCTCGCACGTTGCCTGGCCATGAATAGTCTTTGAGTGCTTGCACCAAAGTGGGAGACAAACGAATGCTGTTTAATCCCAATTTGCTTCTCAAGCGTTCGGCAAAAAAGCCCGCTAATAACAACACATCGTCTTCACGTTCACGAAGAGGCGGAACATGAAGGGGGAAGACGCTTAGACGGTGATACAAGTCGGCTCGGAAGCGCCCAGCGGTTACTTCTTCATGCAATATACGGTTGGTGGCGGCGACAATGCGTGTGTTGACTCGAATATGGCGATCATCACCCACACGTTGAATGTCACCGTATTGTAGGGCTCGAAGTAACTTAGCTTGCAGTTCTAACGACAGTTCGCCAACTTCATCCAAAAACAGTGTGCCGCCGTCGGCTTGTTCGAACTTACCCTTACGATTACTGATTGCGCCTGTAAATGCGCCTTTAATATGGCCGAACAACTCGCTTTCCGCCACTGATTCTGGCAGCGCTGCACAATTGAGATAAACCAAAGTATTGCTAGAGCGACTAGAGCGATGGTGAATAGCGCTCGCAACCAACTCTTTACCCACGCCCGTTTCTCCCATCACTAGCACAGACAATTCAGTATCGGCGACTGCATCAATCTGCTCTTGAAGATTTTTCATGCCCTGAGAGTTACCAATGATTTCATTACTTAAGGTGCGTTTCTCGGCG
Source organism: Vibrio jasicida CAIM 1864 = LMG 25398 (assembly GCF_000400365.1). Taxonomy (GTDB): domain Bacteria; phylum Pseudomonadota; class Gammaproteobacteria; order Enterobacterales; family Vibrionaceae; genus Vibrio; species Vibrio jasicida. The sequence goes on from NZ_BAOG01000082.1 coordinate 85,366, forward strand.
TAAGAGTCGCGTGGCAGGCTCGCTTGTGTCTCTAGCTGTTCTAGTAGGAGTGCAGTGTGTAGGCCACCTGCTGCCAACGCGCTGACAAAACGTAACTCTTGGTTGCGTAGCCCATCAAATTGGTTGGGATCGAAGGCGTCAATCGTAATGGCACCAATCAGTTGATCGTCGATCAGCAGAGGTAAACCAATGCAGGAATGGACATGCAGTTTGTCATCGTGGTTTGGAATCAAGCCATCGTATGGATCAGGTAAGTCGCTGTCGGAGGGAAAGCGCACGATATCGCCTGCTCGGGCAATGGCTTCTAATCTTGGGTGTTGCTCAATAGAGAAACGGCGTCCAAGGACCTCTTTCGCCAATCCATTGATCGCTAAAGGTTTAAAGTGCTGGTCTTCATACAAAAGAAGGGCAGAAGAGTCACACTTCAATACGTCTCGAATCGTGGTTAATAACGTATCGAAGCGAGCCTGTTGAGTGAGCGCCGAGTTAAGGTCTTGCGTGATGTGTAGCCATTGCGCGATTAAAGAAGTCATAGCCAATACCGATTGTGTCAATATGACTATTGTAGTGTCTTAATGACAATTTTCAACTGTGTCTAAATGACAGTTGTCAAAGTCGGGTTTTGATTAAATTATTGAAATGTAAGGGAATTAAAAGTTGGCACGCCCAGTGCAATACAAGAAGAAATTATTTTTGTTTATCCCGTCATTCAAGGTAGTAATTATGACAATTCACGTAAAAAACAACATCCACTGGGTAGGTCAACGCGATTGGGAAGTTCAAGACTTCCACGGTACAGAATACAAAATGACAAAAGGTACCAGCTACAACAGTTATCTAATTCGTGAAGAGAAAACCGTATTGATTGATACGGTCGATCATCGATTCAGTCAACAATTCATCCAAAATTTAGAGATGGAAATCGACCTTAAGACTATCGACTTTATCGTGGTAAACCATGCAGAAGAAGATCACTCAGGTGCATTGTCGGCATTAATGGAGAAGATTCCGAATACGCCAATTTACTGTACAGAAGCGGCGATTGATTCAATTGTGGGTCATCACCACCATCCTGAGTGGAACTTCAAAACCGTAAAAACGGGCGACAGCATCGATATTGGTAACGGCAAGCAACTAGTGTTCGTGGAAGCTCCAATGCTGCATTGGCCAGACAGCATGATGACTTACCTAACTGGCGATGCAGTGCTGTTCAGCAATGACGCATTTGGTCAGCACTACTGTGATGAACGTCTGTTCAATGATGAAGTGGATCAAAATGAGTTGATGGAACAGTGTTTGCGTTACTACTCAAACATCCTAACGCCATTCAGCAGCTTGGTAACCGCTAAAATCAAAGAAGTGCTGAGCTTTAATTTGCCTGTCGACATGATCGCAACGTCACACGGTATTGTATGGCGCGATAATCCGATTCAAATCATCGAACAATATTTGGCGTGGGCAGACAATTATCAAGAAGATCGCATTACGATTTTCTACGATTCAATGTCAAACAACACTCGAATGATGGCCGATGCAATCGCGCAAGGCATTCACGATGTCGATCCTGGCGTGGCGGTCAAAGTCTTTAATGTCTCTAAGCATGATAAGAATGAAATTCTCGCCAACGTATTCCGCTCAAAAGGCATCTTGGTTGGTTCGTCCACTATGAATAACGTCATGATGCCTAAGATCGCTGGCATGCTAGAAGAAATTACTGGTCTACGTTTTAAAGCTAAAAAAGCCGCTGCATTTGGTAGCTACGGGTGGAATGGTGGCGCGGTGGATCGTATCCATGCTCGATTAACTGATGCAGGCTTTGAAACTGCAGTCAGTTTGAAAACCAAATGGCGACCAGATGGTAAAGCGATGCGTGAGTGCCGCGAACATGGTAAGAACATCGCAAAATTGTGGGCAAAGCATGACCTGACTAGTCCTGTTCTTGCTCCGGCGATTACTGCGTCCGCACCACAAGTTCAATCACAACCCGCTGCGCCAGCGACAACACAAGCGGTAGTAGATGCTGCTCCTAGCAACCCTAGTACAGAGGCGCATCCTGCAGATTGTCAATGCATGGTTTGCACCGTTTGTAATTGGGTATACGACCCAGCTCAAGGCGAGCCTAACCAAGGTGTTGAACCGGGTACAGCTTGGTCGGAAGTGCCAGATTACTTCTTGTGCCCAGAATGCCATTTAGGTAAAGACGTTTTCGTTGAATACAACGGTTAGGAGGGAATATGCAAGCACCTATTGTAATTATTGGCAGTGGCTTTGCCGCTTACCAATTGGTGAAAACTGTGCGTCGCATGGACGCAGATATTCCATTGCAAGTGTTTACTGCCGATGATGGCGCTGAATACAACAAGCCTGATTTGAGTCATGTATTCAGCAACAAGCAAACCGCCCAAGACTTAGTGGTCAAAAGTGGTGAGGCGTTCGCACAGGAACACAACATCGAACTGTTCGCCCATACCATGATTGAGCATGTCGACGTGCAAGCTCAGCAAGTGGTAGCCAACGGCCAAACCTATCCTTACTCCAAACTGGTGTTTGCGACAGGCGCGAAAGCCTTTGTGCCGCCAATATCTGGTGATGCAGCACCTGAGGTGATAACGCTAAACTCGCTACAAGAATATCAATTAGCAGAAGAGCAAATCAGCCGTGCGAAACGAATTCTAGTGATGGGTGGTGGTTTGATCGGCGTCGAGATCGCCATGGATCTCGCAACCGGTGGTAAAGCGGTTACGGTGGTTGAGCCAAATGCCCGTGTGCTCGGTAACCTGATTCCTGAATTCGTCGCATTGCCGCTCGAAAACCAACTCAAGCAGCAAGGTATTCAACTTGCGTTGGAGACTGGGGTTGTTGCGATCAATCACTCAGATGATTCGCTGGTGGCGAGTTTGAGCAAAGGTGAAGAAGTCGAAGCCGATGTAGTGATTTCAGCTGCGGGTTTACGTGCTAACACTTGGTTAGCGAAGGCTTGTGGGGTGAGCGTGAACAGAGGCATCGAGGTAGATGCCCGATTACAGACATCAGTTGCCAATATATTTGCATTGGGCGATTGTGCCGAGATCCAAGGTCGAATGATGCCTTATCTCCAACCGATCGTGCTAAGTGCCAATGCTTTGGGCAAACAGCTACTAGGGCAAGAAGCAGAGCTGAAACTACCGCCTATGATGGTAAAGGTGAAAACGCCGAGCTACCCAATTCAATTGGCAGGCGATTTTAGTTCGGTGACGAACTGGAGCGTGCAGATTTCTCAAACTGGCATTGCCGCGAAAGCAGAAGATGAAAATAGCCGACTCATGGGCTTCGTCGTGACGGGAGAACAAGTTACGCAAGCATTTCCATTACTTCGAGAGTTGTCTCAAGCCGGTCAGGCTTAACCGATTTAAACGAAAAGAATTGTAATTAGAGAGGGTATCATTATGTCGCATCTACGAATTCCTAAAGACTGGACTGTTCAACGTTCAACGCCTTTCTTCACTAAAGACAATGTGCCACCAGCGCTACTGACTCATCACAATACCGCTGAGGGTGTGTTTGGACAGTTGTGTGTCATGGAAGGGCAAGTGACTTACTACGGCTTTGCTGATGAACACGCCACAGAAGCAGAAGTAGTGGTGGTGATTAATGCAGGCCAGTTTGCTACCAGCCCACCGCAGTACTGGCATCGTATTGAGATGAGCGATGATGCTCAGTTCAACATCAATTTCTGGTCGAATAAAGACAAGAGTGGGCAAGCAATGTTCCACGCGAAGAAATAACGCATACAGAAGTTAATACAGCGCTAATTTGTCGGGAAGAAGCGTTTACTATCAAGCTTAATCATTAAACGTAGGTGAAAGGGCAGAGATTCGTCTCTGCTCTTTTTATATGTATGCTTTGGGGCACTTTAAATTCTTCACGGGTTTGTTCTGTGACTCTTATCACTAAGCAATAACTGTCAGTCAATTGAATTGGTGTTATGTTATAACATAATTTCAATTCCATTTTGAACAGTCAAAGAATAAAAGTGATTTTAGGTTTGTTGCTTGTGCCGGGTTATTAATACCCGTTTAGAGAGATGGAGGGGTCCAATCGATTTTTTCGGAATATTTACTGGTCTTGCAACCTTATCCAAAGCGATATCAATATTGGTATCGCTTTTTTTCTGCTTGTAGAAAGCGAGATTCGATCCTGTTCTGTTTATTCTGAAACTATTCAGAACTTGAATGGGTATAGAGGTCTAACTTGATGATTTTATGGACAATTAAATATCACTAAACTGTCATTTAAACAGGAATCAATAGTCCTGATGTAAGCCTCATCCTACTATTTCTTCATTGCGACGGAGCGACAAGCTTAAGGAAAGTCATCACTCAGTTACGTTTTAGCAGTGTTTAGTGCGTCTTAAACGTCTAGAACGTCTTAAACTAGGAGCTTCCACAATGAATTTAACCCTGGACTACGCCTCTCTGGCGATCTTATTTGTGGTGCTGTTGATTCTGATTTTTGGATTGATTGCCCTGCACGATATTCCCTACGAAATTGCGAAAAAACGTAACCACCCTCATGCCGATGCGATTCATGTTGCGGGATGGGTGAGCTTGTTCTTCCTTCATGTGATTTGGCCGTTCCTTTGGATCTGGGCAACCATGTACGACGGGGAGAAGAAAAACTGGTTAGGTGCTAAGCCTTCGATATCTCAACAAGATTACGAGCAACTGTTGGTCCGCATCAATCAACTTGAGCAAGCGAGAGGGGAAGAATAATGGAAACACTCATCATCCTAAGTTACGTAGCGCTGTGCGTTATCGTGTTTCGAGTATTTCGTGTGCCTAAAACCAAGTGGACACTCACCACGGCGTCGGTCATTGGCATGTTCATCGTTGGTTGGATTTTTCTCTACATGGCGATGTATCAACCGGTTTCTCGTATGGCGCGTTTGTATAGCGTGACGACGCCAATCACTTCTCAGGTAGAAGGCATGGTTACCCAAGTGTATGTGCAAGGAAACCAGCAAGTGAAAGCGGGTGACCCACTTTACCAAATTGACGAAACGCCATTTAAAGACAAAGTGAACCGTATTCAAAGTGACATCAAACGCACGGAATCAGCGATTGATTTTTACCAATCTGAATTAGCGAGATACAAAAAGCTGGGCAGCAAAGGTTACTCTTCTCAAGAGAAAATCGACAACATTGAGAACCAATTACTGGAGCAAAAAGCCAATCAAAGCAAATACCAATCCGAGCTCGAAGTTGCACAGTTTAATCTGAGCAAAACCACCGTTACCGCACCAACGGATGGCTATGTCACGCAAGTGGCGCTGCGTCCGGGTATGAAGAGTCGTATTGTGCCGTTTCAAGGCAACCTGACCTTCGTTCACAAAGAAGACAAACAGCTGTTTGCTGCATTTAAACAAGCACCAGCACGATATGTGAAAGTCGGGTATCCGGCAGAAGTGACCTTCAATACCATTCCCGGTCATGCTTACAAGGCCCATGTGACACAAGTAAATGACATTTTTGCTCAAGGCGCGATATCACCATCAGGCAACATGAAGTACCCAGAGCAAATTCCTGCTGGTGGCCGAATCTTAGTGAAAGTGGAATTGGATAATCCAGACTTAGTCAAAGACATGCCATTGCCCTCCGGCACAGATGCACACGTCGCGGTGTACTCACCTAAATGGGAAATGTTCAGCATCGTACGTAAAGTGATTCTGAGAATGCAGAGTTGGCAAAACTGGTTATTCGAAGGCTAATGACATCAAGGGCAAAGCTGCAGGTTTTGCCCTTTTTGTATGGGTGTACTGCTATTGCTCGTCTGTTACTAAATGGATTGAGTGACCGCTTGTTTAATCGCGTTCCTTAGCCATTCATGCCCTTTGTCGTTCTTTTGTGATTGGTGCCAAGTCATGTAAATAGGCACCTTATTGGCTTCAAAGGGCAAAGGGAAAGCGTTTAATCCGAGCTTGCTTGCCAAGTTGTCAGAGAACCAACGCGAGGTAACGCATATCCAATCGGTTTGAGACACTAACTGTAGCGCTGTCATGGTCGAGCCGGTGGAATAAGCCACTTGTCTCGGGGGAAGCGTATCTTCGATGATCAAAGAGTCTAAAGCGTTGGTGTTGAGCCGCTGCGTTCGCCAAGTTACATGAGACTCACGCATGAAGTCGTCGTACGTGAGCGTGTTTTGAATACGAGGATGATCTTTGCTCACTGTCACCATAAGTTCCTGTTCAAACAGCAATTCATTGTGATAACCATGATCCGTCAAAGGCACGGTAGCAAGGATCACATCCACGCGTCGACGTCTTAAGTCGTCTTGACGGTCTTGTTCGTTTAAGTGTTCCACATCCGCTTCAATAGATACCAATGGCGCATGCTGAGATTTGTATTTCGCCAAGGCTGGCACGAGCATTAAATCGATATCTTTATGGCTAGAGATTCGAAACGTGCGTTGGCTGGTTTCTGGCGTGAATTCTTGACGAGATTTCGAACCGTTGATCAATAGGCTTAAAGGCTCTTTAATTTCTGCGTGTAACTCAATCGCGAAATTCGTCGGCACGATACCTCTGCCTTGACGAACAAAGAGGGGATCTTGGTATTGATCTCTTAACTTGTTGAGTGCGTGACTCACGGCGGGCGCAGTGATGTTTAACGCGGTAGCGGCATCGTTGACGCTTTTTGACTTCATGACCGCATCAAACGTTTTTAACAAGTTAAGGTCCATACATGCTCTCTCAGTTGGTTATCTTTCATTGTAAGCAGACTATGAAAGTAAAATAAAGTTTAAGCACATTTGGCAAGCGTTCGTTCTAGAAGGGAGAATAAAACAGGCTTTTACTGAGTTGATTTGCTGTTAATTATATGAATAAAAAGGGTTTTATATGATTTTGTGGTAATTTTAGTCCTGATATATGGATCTAATATCACAAATTTTTATATTAAAGTTGTTTCATATTTGTTTAGTGAGTTAGTTTCCCTCTCGAATCTAATGAGGAGAATAGAACATTACTATGAAAAATATAAAAGTTGCAGTCGTCTTCATCGCTGGTATTAGCCTACAAGCTCATGCCAACAACTCAGTTGATATCACCAGTAGCACGCCTGAGGGAGTACATACAAAGTTTGAATCTGCTCATCAAGTCCATGATCGTATGGCGTCTTCTGGTTTTACGCTGCATCGTTGTGGTATCCAGTCTATCAAGAGAGGCCACATGGCTGATCAAGATATGGAAACCCCACATAGCCAGATTACTTGTATGTACTCAAAACCTGGTGCGCAAGTTACGGATGAATCCGAAATTGCTTATTGGCACTTAAACGTCGTTTACGATATGGGCAGCCAAATGTACAAAGCGGGCCACGAGTTTACCGATATCTATCAGACTCATATCTACACGCTAACACCAAGCTACCTTTTAGATGCTGCTCCTAACTTTCATCAGCAAAGAGCAAGTCTTCAGTCATCTGGTAAGAGCGTAGGTGAGTGTGAGTTGCAGCAAATTTACTACTTTATGAAGCCGACAGAGGCAACGTACCTTTCGCATGTTGCAACTTGCCCAGTTTATGCCGCAGAAGGTGAACTATCAGGTCACTTGAATGTTGCTATCGACTACAACTCAGAAAGAAAAGGCTATACGGAAGCTAGTGTTGGCTTTGAATCTCTATAGTCTTTTAGATTAGTCAGTATTCAACCTTTCGCTTTATGCACCAGTTAATGACTGGTGCATTTTTAACTTTGCTGAGACTCTCTGACAGCTTTACTTGTCTGTGCGAACCCTAAAAAATACCCTAGCCTGCATTGGCTCAGTCAGAGCGTTAAGGATTGCTAAAGAATTATATGCTATTGGTTATATATATTGTCAGCCATCACACTACTACGCCGTTAAGGTGATGGAGTGGTTAGTACATGTGATTTATGAAGGATAAACTCCATTTAGAACGATTTACTGCGCTCAACTTGGATCGCACACTTTATAGCTTTCTAAAACCACAAATAAAACAATGACATTGCCATGTGTCTTTTTTGTGGAGTAAATTTTCTCTAATTAAGGCTTTTGTAGAATAAATTTCCATATCTATTTAAATAGTGTTTGTAAATGGTAAAACATTTCTAGATGGAAGTTTTTAAAATGTGGCACGTCAATCTGGTGAAACAAGCCAGTGAATATTAAATGTTTTAAGTAAGTCGTCGTCATGAATTCAAAATCTTTTACTGCTGTACTCTTTCTATCCGTGTGTTTGATCTGGGGAACCACTTGGTTCGCAATGGAAGTCGCATTGCACTCTATTCCCCCTGTTCTTGCCACAGGTATGCGTTTTTTCCTTGCTGCGCCTTTGCTGTTTGTGATGGCAAAAGCATTCAAACAACCTTTGATGTTCCCAAAGGGTAAACGTCATTGGATTTTTATCGTGGCTGTTTTCTACTTTGCGATGCCGTTTACTCTGATGATTTACGGAGAGCAATACATCTCATCGGGTCTTGCATCGATTATTTTTGCCAACATGCCGGTTGCGGTGATGCTAATGTCTGGCCTGTTTTTAGGGCTGCGTTTAGCGCGTCACCAAGTGTTTGGCTTGTTGACGGCAGTGGTAAGTCTTTGTCTGATTTTGGGCAACGAGATGCAACTGGGTGGGGAAGATTACTTACTGGGTACGATGTCATTAGCTCTCGCGGTGGCAATGCATGCAGTGATGTATGTGCTAGTTCAAAAATACTGTAAGGACATTCAGGTGCTGACTTATAATGCACTGCCTTGTTTTATTGCTTCTCTTCTACTATTTGCTTTATCAGCAGCCTTTGAGCAAATTGATGTATTGGCGTTTACTTACGACTCAGTTCTAGCGGTGGTTTATCTTGGCTTTGTAGCAAGTGTTGGCGGTATTGTGGCTTACTTTAAACTTGGTCAGGTTTCGACACCGTTTCAAGCTTCGATTTGTTTTCTGATTTTCCCTTTGGTCGCGTTATTCCTATCCGCGTTTATTAATGGAGAGATGCTTTCAGAGCAGTCGATTATCTTAATGCTACCTCTTATGTTTGGCATTTTGTTAACCAAAGCTCCTAAGAAGCTTTTCAAGTTCCGCTCAGTGGCAGTACCCGCCGAGTAACGCATAGCAAGAGGCTCTCATGGGCCTCTTTTTTGCCCTGAATCCGCAACATCCCCTTCTTTTATAAACACTGCAGTAAACGGCGAGGTAGTGCGGTTTTATCCATCCAGTGATTTGGAATCGACATTGGTGAGTCGTAGTAACTTGCCCCAAGAATGGCACCGAGCGGAATAGCTCGTCCACTTGAATCGCCGCCACAGTAAATGTTCTCACGCATGGTGGTTTCGTAGCTTTCTGAGTTCATCAACAAATGACAAATCACCACAAATGAAGCGTCTAAACCGCAATGCATCCCAACGGACTCCGCAACGCTGGTGGCGCTTCTGCCGCTCATCGATTCTGCACGTTGAATATTGTTAGCAATCTTTGGAGAAACCGTCTGAGCTGCCATCACACACGCTTTGGGCGCAGCGCCTTGCAACGCCATCTGAATCATCACTGCGATAGCTTGGGCATACATAACTGCGGTGTCGTTGTTATTGGTAACCCGCACGGCGGAATCGACCAATTTAGCGAGTTTGTCATCATCGGAATGAAAAGCCACCAAAGGCGGAAGCTTGGATAATGCTGTGTTCTGAGTGTCGTCAGCCCCGCACAAAGTTACGCGCAGTTCTTTGTCTTCTAATGCATGAATGTTGAGCAGTGTTTGCTTTGTCGGTTTGTCTGTATAGCCCTGCCATTTACCACCAAAATCAAACCATTCTCGAAAGGAGCGAATGTAACGCGCCTCGTCGTAGTGTCCGGTTTGAACCAGAGCGTCTAACATGGCAACAAGCTGTGCGCCGTAGTGGGTGAGATCACCGACTCGCTTGCTACCGTGGGCAAAATAACCTTTGTCATGGTATTCAGTTCGGTTAGGTTGATGAAATTCCGGATGTGGAGAACCAAACTGCCTGACGAGTTCTTGATCGTAAAGCCAATGAAATCCGAGAGATGCTGCATCACCGACGAGTGCGCCGATAATGGCATGAAGAGAGCGAGCGTTTCTATGAGTCATCTTGCCACCTTTGTCAACAGGGCTACTCAATAAGTCTTACACAGTTTCTTGGTTTTGTAGGGAAATTTTTCTTTTTTGGATCAAGACTATAGTGCTCAATTAACCATTGCTTTACTAGGGTTAAAAAGACTAAGGTTAAAAGCAAAACGCCCCGCGAGTGGCGAGGCGTTGGTTTTAGTTGCGTACTATTAACAATAACGATTAACTGTAAGCGCGTGCGACGCGACCTTCACAATCCAAAGTAACCTGTTTTGCGTAAGCCGGAATGAAAACTGATTGTCCTTTTTCAACTTCGCATGTTTCGCCGTTTGCGTGAGTCAGCACAAGTTTGGTATCCAGAGGCATAAGGATCTCAGCGGTTTGAACTTCAAGAGTACGCTGGTGAGCTTGCTTAACGATGGCGAATTTGAAATCATCCACGGGAATAGGGTATTCCAACATGTCGTCGATTTCGTTTGGTGCGAGCAATAGGCTGTCGAACGGCTTCTCGTTGAAACGTGTGCATGCAACAAGTTCTTTCACGTCCATGTATTTTGGTGTCAGACCCGCGCGCAGTACGTTGTCTGAGTTCGCCATGATCTCAAGCCCCGTACCTTTTAAGTAAGCGTGTGGCGTTTCTGCATCTAAGAACATGGCATCGCCCGGTTGTAGGGTAATGACATTAAGCATCAGTGGTGCAAACAAACCAATATCGCCAGGGTATTGCTTCTCTAGCTCAAGAATAAGGTTGAACAGAGGTAAGTCGGTGATGCGAGCTTGAGCCAATAGCACCGTCAACGCCATCTCTTTCTGTTCACCTTCTAGTGATAGTAGACCCGAGAAGAAGGTCGCCAAGCCTGTTGGCGTCTGGTTTGCGATAAGGTCATCCACCAGGCCTTGTAGCTCAGGAATTGCCAGCTCAGAGAAGAAGCTGATGATTTCACTTGTTGGGCGGAAGCCATTCATCGCTTGGTATTGGGTTAGCGCGTAAACCAATTCCGGTTTGTGGTTTGGATCTTTGTAGTTGCGGTTTGCAGCGGTTAAGGGGATGCCTTGTTTTTCTTCCAGTGCAAAACCTAGCTCTGCTTGTTGTTTGTTTGGGTGGACCTGAATCGACAGCGCTTTCTCAGCGGCAAGCACTTTAAACAGGTATGGAAGTTCACCAAAACGGTTTGTGACTTCTTCACTCAGAAAGGCATTCATGTCTTGAGCAATCAGTGAAGAGAGCTTGGTCTCCTCACCGTTTACCATCACCAATGAGCAACCGTTTGGATGCGCGCCCATCCATACTTCTGCTTGTGGTTCGCCCGTTGGGTTTTCAATGCCAAACAGTTGGTTAACAGAAGTAGTACTGCCCCAAGCGTAGTTTTGAATCACGTTGTTCATCAGGAAAAACATCTGATGCTTAGCTTGAGTTTGAATCGTTTGTGTATCGGACATCGTTAAATCAGACATAGAGTGTCACCATGAGAGAAAATCATGGCTTGGGCGACATTGCCCAAGCCATAGGAGCCATTTGGGGGTAGGGGTGATTAAGCGGCCGCTTGCATCATTTTTGCTTTGCGAACTTTCTTCAGAGTTACACACGTTACTGCGGTAACTACTGCGCCAGCTGCCATACAAATCAGAGCAAGTACTGGGTGGTTCATCGCGCCAAGTAGAGCCACAACTGGACCGCCGTGAGCAACACTGTTGGTAATGCCGAATGAGAACGCCATTACTGCCGCTACCATTGAGCCAAGTACGTTTGCAGGAATCACTGACATTGGATCTTGCGCTGCGAACGGAATCGCACCCTCAGAGATACCAACCAGACCCATTGCACCAGCTGCTTTGCCCGCTTCGGTTTCTGATTCTTCGAACAGGTCGAACTTACGACCAAGCGCCGTTGCCAGTGCCATGCCTAGAGGTGCAACAGGGATTGCACACGCCATCGCACCCATAAATTGAGTTTGACCGCTCGCAATCATGCCCACAGAGAATAGGAACGCGACCTTGTTGAATGGACCACCCATATCGAAGCCAGCCATACCACCAAGTACGATGCCTAGTAGAACGACGTTACCTGTACTCATGCTTGTTAGTAGTGCAGTCAGACCGTCCATTAGGCTTGCGATTGGCGCGCCGATAACGAAGATGAAAAGACCAGCGATGAATAGCGAACCTGTGATTGGCGCAATCATGATTGGCACCAAAGGTTGAATGAATTTGTGGTAGTTAATCGACGTAATCCACTTCACGAAGTAACCCACAAGCAGACCAGCGATGATGGCACCGATAAAGCCTGTACCTGCGTCTGCACCGTAGAAAGAACCGTTGTTTGCAATCCAACCACCGATCAAGCCAGGAGCTAGAGCAGGACGGTCAGCAATCGCGTAAGCAATGTAACCCGCTAGGATTGGGATCATCAGCGTAAAGGCAACCACACCTACGTTGAGGATTTGGTTCCACATGCTGCCTTCAGGAATTGCCATGCCCGCTTCACTTGGCTGACCACCGACTGCAAGAGCAAGTGCAATCAACAGACCACCTGTTACAACGAATGGGATCATGTGTGATACACCGTTCATCAAGTAGCGGTAGAGGTCCGAGCGAGCCTGAGAGGCTTTGTTTGCAACAGACGCTTGTGCATTGCTGCTTGCTTCTGCTTGGTATTCTGGAGCGCTTAACGCTTCGTTAATCAGACCTTGTGCATCGCGGATAGGTGCTTTTACGTTGGTTTTAACCACGCGTTTGCCCGCAAAGCGGTTCATGTCGACTTGTTTGTCACATGCCACGATGATTGCGTCTGCACGTTCGATTTCTTCTGCGGTTGGGCTGTTTTTCACACCGATTGAACCGTTCGTTTCAACCTTGATTTCGTAACCCATCGCTGCTGCACCTTTCTCTAGCGCTTCTGCCGCTAGGTAAGTGTGTGCAACGCCCGCAGGACAACCAGTAACACCAATGATGAAGCCTTGGTTTGCTGGTGCGTCTGTCACTGCTTGCGGCTCTTCTTTAGCAAGTAGGAGTGCCAGTGCGTCTTGGCTGTTTGCTGTACCTAAGAATGCATCAATGAAACCATCTTCAATCAGTTTTGAAGACAGCTCTGCAAGAACTTCGATATGGTGGTTATCGCCACCGTCTGGAGAAGCGATCATGAAGAACAGTTTTGAAGGCAAACCGTCTTCAGCGCCGTATTCGATACCTGATTTGCTTACGCCGATCACAACCGCTGGTTCAAGAACCGCGGCACTTTTCGCGTGTGGGATAGCAACGCCATCCTCAAATCCGGTATTACCTAACTCTTCACGTGCTTTTATATCTGCAAGAAATTGCTCTTGGTCTGAAATACGACCTTGGGCGTGTAGAACTGCAACCAGTTCTTTAAATACGTCTTCTTTTGAAGTCGCTTGAAGATCAAGCTTAATCAAGTCTTCATTTATTAGTTTGGTGATCATTGTCGAACCCCTATAAATATAATTTTTATTTCAGGGGTATTTTGAAATTAACCAAGCGGAGACAGTAGTGAAGAAAAAATGCATTTACTGGATGATTGTAACCGCCCGACTAGAGTGTGATGTAGATCGTCTACTGGATAAACTTACTGCATATCTGTGACATTATGTGGAAGTCGATGAACCATAAGTGAAATGTGTTATTGCTCCCATATATAAGGGTTTGAAGACTTTGTTGATGATTTTCTAGACTGGATAATTGATGCGTTAACTGAATTTTTGTAACGTTAAAGTGGAAGTGTGATTTTGCTCAATAGCACAAAAATCCAGTAGGGTGTATATCTATAGGTATAGCATCATGGATGCGTGTTTAAGAGTACGTAAAATGATTTTTCATGATTTGATTTCATCAGTATTAAACGAGCGAGAACCATTCCATAATATATGGTTTGCTGGTGATTTTCATACACCACCTGAATTTAGCTATCAGGTTAACTTCCCTCGATTAGAATTGGTCTTGTCTGGTGAATATATTAATGAAATGGAAAGTCATGATCGCAAAGTGACGCATATCGTGGCGAAAAGCGGTGATGCGATATTTATTCCGCCTAACTGTTGGAATAAACCTGACTGGGATACAGATTGCTCGGTATTAAGTATTCTCTTCGGTCGCCGTCAATTGGGTTTGAGTCTCGTGTCCAAACGTAAAGGGGAAGCGAGCTTTTACGATATCCAAAAGCACAGTATTCAAACTCGTTCTGGATTTGCCATTGATAATATCTTGGAAGCACTGAGTTCATTAGCTCGTGAGTGTAATAAGAAGCCAATGGATGAGTTGTTGCTACAAGCCTTGTTGCAATACGCTAAGTCGATGTTAGATGCACCTATAGAGACGCAGGCGCACAGCCGAGTGCAAGATCTGTATCAGGGCATTTGTATCTACATCCAAGAGAACTTTCACCGCCCAATTACACGTGACAGTATTGCGTCGAGGTTCAGCATCTCTTCTAACCATTTATCGCGTTTGTTCCGTCAGCAAGGTCACATGACGCTAGCCGATTACATTACGTGGGTACGAGTAGACCGCGCAAAATTTATGCTCAAGAAATACAACTTTAAGTTGAATGAGGTATCGGTGCGCTGTGGATTCAAAGATGTGAACTACTTCTGCCGAGTCTTTAAGAACCGCACGGGCAGAACGCCAACGGAATATCGCGGTTCAATCTAGAACAGATCCTAAGCAAGCAGCCTCGACATGGCGTACATCAGAAGCGCCTGCAAGTCGACGCTGCTTTTTGTTAGCAGTAAACGCTCAGCCATTTGGTCGGTCAGCAGGTTACGGGTTAAGTTGGTTGCCGCAATGATGTGTTCGCGAGTCGGTTTCGCTGGCATTACTAATGCGATAGCAAGATGCACTTCCCCCATTTTTGATGCCCAATCCATCGGAATCTCGTTAGCGATAACCGCAACAGAGATGTGGTCCACACCTTCGAACATGACATGTGGTAGAGCAATGCCCGGTGTTACTGCGGTTGAGGATCGTTCTTCGCGTTTGATAAAGGCGAGAATGAGTTCGTCTGGGTGAATCGGATGAATCAGTTGCGCTAGCCCTTTCAAGCACTCAAATTTGGTGAGTTCAGTGTGCGCTTTGGCGTAATGCCATTTAATTTCACAAGGCGGGCAGATTTGCGGAAGACGCTCAGCAAGTTGGCTTGAGAACTCGTAGTTGATGTGAGAACCCACAACGGTAAAGTTCTCAGCAATCATATCTTTGATAACGAAACAGGCAAGCTCGGCATCAATACCAATAGCCGTGATTTGACACAAGTCGCCTTGCTGCAAGCCAACTTGTAAAACCGCGATTGACTTAGTGAGCTCAGCAACGCGATTTTGGGTTATGTTGATGATGTGTAATGTGCTTTTGAACTTTTTGGCGACGCGATTAAGGGGCTGCGCTACGTGAGCACTGGCATTGATATCATCGACAAAAAAGGTGATCTGGTATTCGTTCATCAGCACAGCGTATCATCGACAGTGTACAAGGAACACTTTATCGACATTAAGTAACACGTCTTCAATAGGGATTTGGACTTTGTTGGTGCCTTCAAAGCGAGCTGGTTGTTCAATCTCAATATCGGACACAATTAAGACACGATCCGCTTGTGCAATATCGTGGGGAGTGAGCTGATTCTCAATACCCATCGCGCCTTGCGTCTCAACCTTAATTTGTACGTTATGCTTAGGCGCAGCTTTCATTAGTGCATCTGCCGCCATATAAGTATGAGCGATGCCTGTAGGGCACGCTGTCACCGCTACGATCTTCATGTTCTATCCACTTTATTTTTTTGTGGATTTTAGCATAGTGACCGTCGGAAGGATGGATTTAAAGCAGATAATCGCAAGAGCTCTATCACAGTTTAAATCTCATGTTACATTAATCCAGTTAATGCACTTTTTGTCCTGTATTGGAAAGGACGAGTGTTGGTTACTCTGTACACAGTCATAGATGGAATAAATAACTCATGACTCTCGAGCGTGAACATTGCAAGGTACAAACAATGGACATATTAAACCTTATTGAGCCGGAAACCATTTGCTTGGATTTGCAGGCTCAAACCAAAGATGAAGCGCTCAAAGAGCTCGTCGAATTGTTGGACGCGGCGGGCAAGCTCACTAGCAAAAGTCAGTTCTTGGCGGACATTTGGAAACGAGAAGAGATTGGCAATACCGGCTTTGACGAGGGTATTGCCATTCCTCACGCCAAAAGTAATGCGGTCGCTAAACCCGCAGTCGCAGTGGGCATCAGCCGAAAAGGGATTGATTACGGTGCCGATGACGGCGAACTGTCTGACGTATTTTTTATGCTGGCTTCTCCGGATGGGGATGACCATCATCACATCGAAGTCTTGGCACAAATTTCCACCAAAATCATTGAAGATGGTTTCGTTAACAAGTTAAAAGCGGCGGAGTCGGTGGAGGAAGCGCGCGAGCTACTTACTGATATTCAATCGAACACGAATGACTCTGGTATCGATCCTTTAGAGTTTGCATCTGAGCCACTCAGCCCTTGGGCGCAAAAGCTCGGCAGAATGAAAGAACACTTACTGTTTGGCA
Organism: Vibrio jasicida CAIM 1864 = LMG 25398; assembly: GCF_000400365.1. Classification (GTDB taxonomy): domain Bacteria; phylum Pseudomonadota; class Gammaproteobacteria; order Enterobacterales; family Vibrionaceae; genus Vibrio; species Vibrio jasicida. The sequence goes on from NZ_BAOG01000082.1 coordinate 101,991, forward strand.
CCTCTCATATGATTCCGTTTATTGTCGCGGGCGGCGTATTGCTGTCTCTGTCTGTGATGATTTCAGGTCATGGAGGTGTTCCGGAAGAGGGGATTCTGGCAGATATCGCTGAGATGGGTATCGCAGGCTTGACGCTCTTTACTGCGGTATTGGGTGGTTACATTGCCTATTCGATTGCGGATAAGCCGGGTCTGGCTCCGGGTATGATTGGCTCATGGATTGCGGTTAGTCACTACAACACCGGCTTCTTGGGCGCGATTGTCGTCGGATTTTTCGCCGGCTTTGTGGTTTGGCTACTGAAGAAGATTCAATTGCCGGACAGCATGAGTTCGCTCGGCTCTATCTTTATCTACCCACTGGTTGGTACGTTTGTCACCTGTGGCGCAGTGATGTGGGTGATTGGTTCACCTATCGCCAGCGCAATGACGACCATGAACGATGTGCTCACAGGTATGGCGGGCTCTGGCAAAGTGATGTTGGGCACCGTACTGGGCGCAATGACCGCGTTTGACATGGGCGGCCCTATCAACAAAGTGGCGACCTTGTTTGCTCAAACACAGGTAAATACGCAACCGTGGCTAATGGGTGGCGTCGGTATCGCGATTTGTACCCCGCCTCTGGGCATGGCGTTAGCGACTTTCCTATCGCCAAGTAAGTTTAAACGTGATGAGCGTGAGGCGGG
>NZ_BAOG01000081.1 GCF_000400365.1 Vibrio jasicida CAIM 1864 = LMG 25398
GCGCATGTTTAAAGCAAGCCACAGCGCCAATCTCGTTGCGTACTTTACCCACCAACTCACCTTCTAGCGTTAGATCATCAATCTTCACACCATCTTTAAGAACCACGAAGCCAAGTGGTAGTTGACCTTTTAACTCATCGTGGATACCAACTACCGCACACTCCGCAATCGCAGGGTGACCACCAACGATTTCTTCCATCTCGCCAGTAGACAGACGGTGACCTGCGACGTTAATTACATCATCAATACGCCCCATGATAAACAGATAACCATCTTCATCTAGGTAACCGCCATCTCCCGATACGTAGTAACCCGGGAATTGACTTAGATAACCGGTTTCAAAGCGATCATGGTTACGCCAGACAGTCGGTAGGCAGCTTGGTGGTAATGGGCGCTTCAGAGCCACAAAACCTTGCTGATTTGCACCTACTGGCATGCCCATTTCGTTGAGAATTTCGACCTGATATCCAGGTATCGGCTTGGTAGCAGAGCCTGCTTTTACCGGCA
>NZ_BAOG01000080.1 GCF_000400365.1 Vibrio jasicida CAIM 1864 = LMG 25398
TCGGATTGCCCGCGATAGCCCATCCAGTCTCGGTTTGCCACCAGTGGTCAATGACCGGCTTATCTGCTTTGCTTTCGACCCATTCTAGCGTTGGTGGGTCAAGACGTTCACCTGCCATGAAAATAGAATCAAGATTCGACAAGTCGTATTGCTTAATGAACTCGCCTTCTGGGTCTTCTTTCTTAATTGCACGGAAAGCGGTTGGCGCGGAGAAAAGCACATCCGCTTTGTATTCATCACAAACACGCCAGAATGCACCCGGATCTGGTGTTCTTACCGGTTTGCCTTCGAATAGAATTGTCGTACAGCCATGAATCAACGGTGCGTACACAATATAAGAATGACCAACGACCCATCCTACATCCGATGCAGCCCAGAACACACCATCTTGAGGAATGTTATAAATCGACGTCATCGAATATTTCATCGATAGCGCATGATCTAGTCAAAGCAAGGCATCGACAGACATAATTATCTTCAGGACATTTTTAGGGACATCTGCCTATGAGTTGCGGCAGAATCCAAGGGGGAGTTTACCTAGCGCTTTGTGACTTATAGGCATTTGGTTTGTACGCGCCACCCACTATACCCACCGTTTTGAATGCTACATGGTGGCGGACTCGTGCTCCGTCGTTCGGGGGCTCCCTCTACCCCCACCACCCCCACTATATAGATAGAGTAGAAAGAGGGGATACCACCTACCCCCTAGACGGTCGTTCTTTCGGTTCGATAGATATATAGTGGGCGACGGATGGTGGGCGATAGACCGCACTCCCTTGGGTTTTGCCCACTGTTGCACGATGCAACTACTCGCTCTCGTCGCCAAAGCATATAGCTTCTATTGCAGCATGAACATCTTCCACTGTCTTTTGCCCCTTCTTGATAAGAGACCTAATTCTATTCCCAGCATTCATACGCTTTTGTCCATTGTTCAAATGGGAATATCGTCTAAGTAAATCACCGGAATTCATATCCAACAATTTTTCAGCAATAGCAATAACATCCATTGGAGAGAAGCCTTTCAACAACATTTGAAGCTCATCGCCACATCCATCTGTCTCTTTATACTTGGCTCTTCTAATTTGAAATTCGCTAGACATGTTTTTCATTTCTTGTTCTTCATCTAATGCACGTAGAACTTCATTCGCATCTGATGGGTCATAGTCGATGTCGGGCATCCACGACGATGCATCTCCGAGACTCTCGGATATGCCTGTCGATATCGCTGGGACCACAGATACGTCATCACTAGAGAGCGCTGCCCCCGAGCTTCGGAGAACGTCATCATAATTTAGTCCGATGTCATCATTCTCAGGAGCTATATCTATGAACTCTGCCGTCAAAGGCGCTAATTGCTTGTTTCTAACCTTATGTTCAACGCCATAATTATCTTGAACCAAAACCCATGCACCATGTTTCAAGATGCGAACATGCAAGCCGGATTTGAGTCCTGATGTCACTTTGTGAGTCATGCTTTTCATATATCTTCCTTATATCAGTCATTCGATGTCAATTAAGATTCGCCGCGCTCATGAAGGCTCGGAGCCACTAGCACGAGCCTCGCTTAGAAAAGGAAAACATGAAGAAAAATTCGGACACAATTTCAGAAGATTGTAAGATTTTAAGCCTGTGAAATTTGTCACGCTCTCATGACTTAATGACATCCCACAGGATGTACGCTCTATAGCTAATACGTCCAAAGACCTTGGTTTTGGGACATCATGCGATAGTAACTAGATATGGCATGGCAACAAGAAATGATACAGAAATCTATCGCCCACGATTGAGCCATAAGTTGTTCCTATAGCTGGGTATATAGGGGATATTTGCGGCTTTTAACACTTTGACATGCAGCTTCGTACTGGGAAAATCTGTTCAAAAATATATATGGGGTATATATACACACCCGAAAAAAAGCGAAGGGACCCGACAAAGTCGCGAGGTTACACAGCTCTCTCAATATAAAACGACACCCACAGACACCATTGCTCAACAGAGAAATAAACACCAAGGAGATGTGTATATGTGTAGTCGTCGACACACATATACACGAAAACGATTTAAACGCAGCCACCAAGTTCCGCTCTATTGGCTTTTGACAGGTCAACTCTCCCGTCCTTCAATGGAATACCTTCTTTGATAAGTTGAGATGCTTGTCCATTATGCTTGATAAGTTGACCATCATTTCTTATCACTCTGTTGGTAAACCGAACATTTCTTGAATCTCTCTCAACAGCCGTTCCCAGCATTGTACCAATCGCTTGCCCGCCGACTTTGTGTCCGTAGAACTTCAAAGATAAATCACCATACGTAGTGATCGTGCCTTCAGGCACTGACTGTTGTAATAAATGAAGAATCTCTTGCCAATTTGTTTTCGTCATACTCTTTCCCCGTTGCGTGTAATCCAACAGCTGCGATTACAACATGTAAATCAACACTATGCAGATTCGTATATCCAAAGTTCCACAGTGTGTAACGATAATTGACGAGATATAGAGAGCCATGATCCAATGGGTCTGAGGTCACGACCACATGCACAGCGGCCTTATAAAACAACGCTTGAAACGCCCTCCTTTGGATTCAGCCCCCTTTGGAGGGTTTTGTTTTTAAAGGGCTGAGAATGGGCTGAAAGTATGAATATTACCGAACTACGAAAATCCTTGGATTCGCTGCCGATACTAGCTAAAAATCGCAACCTATCTATGCATGACTTCATCGAACGCCAAAAAGACGAAAACTTCCCAGATTTAACTGCCAAAGCCTTTTTAATTGCTAAAGACTGGGCACTAGAACCAAGCTTACCGAAGGTTGCAAAAAAACATGGACTCAAAAAAATCGAAGTCCAAGAAATAATTCAACACCCCTTGGTACATGCTGCAATGATTCGTATGAGAGACATTTATTGCCAACATGACATCATCGACAAAGCGTGGATAAAAGCCCAACGCGTAAGAGCACTACACATGGCTATGGGAGACGAGGAAATCTATCAAATAGACAGGAACGGAATGCAAGTTGAAGGGCAAGAAACAAACTTAACTGCCGTAAGAGGTATTCTGCAAGATTTAGAAAAATCCCATGGATTTAACTCAGACACCCTTAACCCACGTCCGGTTTTCAATGTGATTAGTAGCGGAACTGTCAATATCGATGGTAATAGCTTTTTGAGTCAGTTTAAGGAAGAAGACAATGCTCCCTTGGATTCTGTTGAAACAGTCGAATACAAGGAAATCAAGAATGATTAACCCATTCATGACACGCCCTCTTCCAGTTCAATACCCCGACCAATACATCGGACTAGAGGACGAACTACTCAAACGTCACTTAACCATCATAAACAATAACTGGTATGCGGTTGATTCAGAGTTGAATGCATACCCTATACACCCGAGCGGTTTCGTTCATGAGGTAAAAGCAAGCGATGTAAAAGAACGAATATCCGGTAAACTCGGGGAGTATCTAGAATCCAAGAGTGGACCAAAGGGGATACCGAAACAGACACCTCCTCTTCCCGTACTAATGAAGTGGGACATGGATAACTGTGATGACCATTATCACTTGCTGAAAAGAGCACAAAAATATCCTCACATGCCACCTAACTATCTTGATACATGGCTCATAAAAGAGATCGCTAAAGCACCGACTTATGAGGTATTTGGTCATTCCTTACAAGTCTTGGGAAGCACAGATCGGACACGCATCCATTGGATTGAAGCCAATAAGGAAGAACTGTTCAGAAAATTTTTGGTGCGGGCTGGAGTTCCGAAGAATTGGAAAGAGATAAACATTCTTTAGTAATTTATTAAGAATTGGCTCTAGTGGATACTAGAGCCAATAGAGACCTAAAGCCCCATTAACTGAGTGTATATACTTCGCCAATCAGCCGGGACGTCATCAAAGTCATTACCCCACGTCATAGTTTCTCTGAATGCACGATATGGTTTCTCTCTACTAGGTGCATCATAGTTCAATACATCTTCCATACAATTGCTGAGCACGAACAGGTTTTCGTCACAATCTAGCGCTGCTCTTATATGTTCATTATGAAGCTCTGCTCCCGCCGTTCCTTCATCTGAGTCATGCATAACTACTGGGGTTATGCCCACTGCCTTGAGATATTTAATCAGTGATATTAGAACTGGTTTTCCTCTACCTTTTATTACCTCACAAGAACTTCTAACATAATCTCGTTGCTCAGCAGAAAGCCTAGCCGTAGTTTCCCGAATAACTATATCCTCAGTATCCCCTTCAACTAATATTGTTCTCTCGCTAAAGAAAGCACGCGATACATAGTCATCGAGCTTTAACAACATTTTCAAGTAAGTTTGATCATTCCCTTGAAGCTCTTGAAATGCTCTAGACACTGAGAAGTTGATAATCTCACTACCAGATGGTGTTTTCGTAAATCTAATTAAATTTTGTTTTGGCTTACGCGATAGATCTATCATGTAAGGAGAGTGGGTAGACGCCAATATTTGACTATGGCGACCAACCAAGTCATAGATGGTAGCTCGCATTTGATTAGCAGCCGAAGGGTGCAAGAAGATTTCTGGCTCTTCAAAACCGATTATTAACCCCCTTCCATTATTGTTGTCTCGTTGCTCCTCCCACATCTTTCTAAATCGTAGCAAGCTAAACACCGCTGAACGGATCACACCTGTGCCCTGATGACTAATTGGTGTCCTAACATTACTTTCCAGTTCAATATCAAATTGAGGTACTAGCACATCATCAGGATTACTTAAGTCTGCAGAAACATGAACCGAAGACTCTGGAAATAGAGATGACATCACAGTGTTTAATTGGGTCAGTAGTTGACCAAAATCCGAGTTTTCATCTGTCGGATCAAGCTCAGCAGCAAGGCTGTTAAGGTAATTCTGCGCGTGTGCATAATGAACTGAATTATCGCGTACATCTTTAAACAACTCTTTAAGAGTTTTTTGAAGTGTGCCAGAAGCTTTTGATAATTCTCCCTCACCTGACTCCGCAGGGATCGGCAAGTACCTTGGCAATCTCGACAAAACATTTCCAGGAATGCCTCCTGGATTCTTAAAAAACTCTTCTCGCTCTGTTATGTTCCAGAGTTCGTCGATGTAATCCAGTCGCTCTTTATTTTTGGCTGTGATATTGCCTTCAGCTTTATCAAACGCTTCGATAAGTAGCTCTTCACTAATCCCAGCTTCAATAAATGACTCTATCGTTTTCAACCCTCGATACTCTTCCTTAAGCTCACGAGCAAACGCTTTTAGATACTGAACAGGGGCTTTCCCGGGTGTCCAAATCTTTCGATAAATGATTGATATTCCAGTTTCTTCTGAGCCATCTTCAACATCGTAACTGAATGTTCGACCAGCAAAGCCTCTCCAAGTTCGAGAATCTTGGCTAACATCCCGAAACTCCGCAATCATCTCAACTTCTTCTACAGCTCGCTCACATTCCCCTTCTTCGTTTCGGACAGAATGGAAATCCTCAACCGGCATTTGTTTACCCGAAAGCAAGTATTCAATAGCTTTCAGTAGTGAGCTCTTACCACTGTTATTTTGCCCAATGAGAAAAGTAGCTTCATTAAAGTCTACTTTTACATCTACCAGTCGCTTGTAACCTTTTATGCTCAAAGTATGTAGATACATCTATAGTTCCTTATGTTGCCATATACGATTAGCATACATAGACCACAAGTTACATTGCTACTGCAAGCATATAAATTCAAAGATGGGACGGCATGCGACATAATCCATTACCTTAAATGATTTTTTCTATCACTTATCACGGATTTCTCTCAGTAAGCAGTCGCTAATATGTCTAGGTATTAGGCGAAGCCATATGTTATGACTTCGCTTTAAGACAAAGTTAAATACCAAAGGACATTAAAGCCTCATGAACATCTTCATAACATTTAAGGTGAGTTTCGAGTTCGATCAGCTTTTTACGACTATCCTTCAACCATTCGCAAGCTGTATCATCAAGCATGATTAGACCATTAATTTTCAGGCTATTTCTTGGTCTCGTAGCTGACTTCAAATACCCGGTAACTTTATCCAGCCTGATTTCTAACTGGTGAATCATCTCCTTATAAGACTCTATAGTCTCATTCACAGCCTCCAATACTAAACGAAAGTAATCCTCACAAGCGTTCATCATTCGATGGTTTGCGGCTAACTCAAGTTGAGCATGTACCATCAACTTAAATTCATAAGGTGTACAATTCGCATGATCTTTCATTCTTTATCTCCATGCAAAAAAACAAACATTCGATAGAAGCTGCAAAATACAGCCTCTTTGGCTTATTAAATAAATAAGGACGCTTATGCGCCCTTTATTCTTCGTAGGAACTTTTGTTCAAGTTCATCGATTTCTTGTAATAGAAGCTCTGGTACTTCTTGCTCAAAATCTTCATGCTCTTGGGCAATTTGGTACTTTATGTCCAATGTGAATATGATTTCTTGTTTAGTCATGTTGGTGTGTCCCCTCTGGTTTGAGCTTTTTGTGGTATTTTCGTATTTGTCGACCTAGCGCAGCTTGTTCTTTTGATTGATTTCATCTAGTGCTTTTCGATTACGACGATTCCTTAATTTCGACTGTAGGCCTAGCCCACCATAAACTTTAGGATTCTTTGACATAAGCACCGACCTCAGCAAAGAATTCACGCTCCGCCTTATCCTGCTCGTCACGAAGCATCTGCTCGGCTTGCTCGTGTGCGATTGTGCCTTGCTCTGCAGCATCGACACCACGCTTCCGCATAGCGATGTCCGCCATAGCTTGTGGATCAACTACACGAAACTGTACATCACCCTCGGAGATCAGTTTTGCATTGGCTTGGTTGTAATCCAGAGCTTCCTTCACCTGATTTAAACGTGTCATTTTGGCTTCTTGTTTTGCTAGACTTGCTTTGATTTCTGCTTGCGTCTCTGGGTCTCCTATTGAATTCGCTAATTCGAATTCAAGACGGGCGCTTTCTGATTCGATTTTTGCCTTGTCTGCTACTAATTGATTGCGTTTTTGGATTAAAGTCATTAATAGTTTGGAAGTCTTCTCTTTCACCTTTTCTTCATTCGCTAAAGCCTCTAAAACCTCCTTCTCCTGCTGTTCTGAAGACGCACTAACATCACTAACATGCTTTTCGATCAATGGTAGCAAGCGATTGATCTCCATGGCTTCAACATGTAAGCCTTTATAGAGCTCTGAGCTTTGTGGTGTCACTTTTAATAAGTCCTTTATATTTTCATGGCGTTCGCGCATATCGTTAAGCTGGCGTTGCTTATTAAGAGCCTGATACATGTGTTTATCCTTTCGTTTAGGTAATAAAAAAGCCGCTTATGCGACCTTGTTGTTTTGGTTATTAGTTAAAAGCAGCTATTTGTCAGAACTCAGAATGAAGTCATTCTCGGCATCCTTTATCTTTTGTTGTCTTTTAAGCGCTGCTTCTACTGTCTGCTTTTGTGTTCGACGCTCATTGTTCAAATGCACAGCACGGCAAGCCAATTCATATTGAAGCCCTGAAGGAACTCCTTTACGTGCATCTATACCTTCACGACTAAGACGCTCCTTCATTCTTCCCAGAGACACATGATCCTTTGGATCACGGGGACTAACATATCCTGTCGGTTCTGCAACCTCAGCATCTACTTGTTCTAACAATAATTGTTCTAATACTTCGCTAAGTGACTGTTTTGATTTTCCCATGACTTACCTCTCTTACTTGTTCGATTTCATTCTTCTTAAAACTTGTTTGCTGCTGTACTCTCTTCAAATGTCGTTTCACTTTCTTGGCTTCAAGTTTTTCAGGGAACCAAAGGTCACCCTTAGTGATGTAATCCGGCTCAGCGACGATCCGAGCGAAATCCTCGTCACTCATCCGTTCAATTTGTGTCTGACGTCTGCACATTTTCATTCCCTAAACCATCATCAACAAAGTCCCAGTCATCAGCGCAATCTAAATCGCCAATGCCAGTGCATTTAATGATTGAACTCGCCAGTTGCTCCACTGTTGGAAGTCTAAAAGCTTTTGTATTCTTGCCCATCCAGCAGCTAGGCTTAACCAATTCTTTAGCTACGACCTTGTATGTGTCACTCCAAAACAAGTTTTCACTTGTCGGTACTCGTTTATTAAATACTCGCGAGCTATCATTCATCCAATTCATAGCATCTTTAACAACACTGCTTCTCGATACGCGGTCTTTTCCAACATTCAAGTCAACGTTCCACTTGCCAGTCTCTACAACATGAATCCAATATGCAGTTACAGGGCAATCCGCTGTAGCTAAACGCATGCGCTGATCGTGCAAAATTTCTGTTTCTGGGGCGACTTTAAGATTACTTGTAATGTCACGATTCATTAGTTCAAACATCATTGCTTCATAACCACCTTCGTCCTCCATTTGCCTGTATATCGGGTCAAAGTAGTCAGAATTTGATGCAATATCAGAGGGCACCTCTAATACGAACCATCGTCGAGATTGAGGGCCTGCCGGAATAAACCAACTTTCATTGGAGGCTATGCCTAACCTCATACAGTTTCTATATCTGACTGCATCTATCCCTTTGCGCTCGACCATCAAGTGTTTCTCGGTGACTAGGCCTTTCAGCGTACCAGCGACCTTCTTGTTGCCACCGTACGTCACCTCGTCCGCGAAGATGAATAGCGCTTCCCCCATGTGACCGTTGAACTTACCGATTAGCTGTTCTTGCTGAACTAAATGCTTGAAGTAACGTCCAAACAGCTCACCAAAGATATTGAAGATAGTTCCCTTACCAGCGCCTTCTACACCTTTTAAAATGACAGCACAGCCCTTTGGGTTCATAGGTTCTTGGATTGCGTCAGCCATCCAATCTAACATCCAGTTGCCGTATGATTCATTGCCTCCACAGACTTTGAAGATGTGCTTTTTGAATAAGGACCAATCACCTTCAATCGCTTGATACTGCCATCCCGTCCACATGTTTAGGGCATTGCCTACCTCCTGCCCTTTGCCAGGTTCAAACACTAGTCCACCTTCATAGATTCGCTTATCTGGGCTATCACGCCATATCTTGTTCTTTTGCACTCGTTTAGAGTTCCCGTTTGCATCAGCGATCAAAACAACGTCATGTTCTGTGAGGCTAATGAAGTCTGCTCTAGTGATGAGAGAGTAAGGCTCTTTGAACGGATCATCAGTTGGAGTCTCAACCATTATTCTGACTTTGCCACCGTGGAGAACCATTGCGTACTTCTTGTTGTACTCGGCTACAATGTCTTCAGCTTCTTGTGACGGTGCGTCAGCACCCTTGGGTTCATTCTTAGGATTGAATCCGCCTTTTTGTGCGAAGTGGATGAGCGAACCCACACGGATTTCACCTGCCTCGTCAAACGATTTCCACCGAACTTCAACTTCGCCCTGTTCATAACGGTCACCGCGTTGGCTCCATCTATCCGCTAATTCGAATCCAATGCTATTGGGGTATTGGCTATGCACCGCTTGTAGAACAATGAGCCACTCGTCATATTCAAGGTCGTCAGGGTCGATGAAATCGAGCATCTTCTTAATCTGACGAGGTGTATATTTATTCTCGATATCTTCTTCGCTCATTTCCTCAGAACCACGCCCCAAACGTTTTTTCTCAGAGCTTGGTTTTGCCAGCGACTCTAAAACCCACGAGGGGATTTCTGCAGGTGCAACCACTGTCGGAAGCATTTCATATTCACCATTCTTAACTATCGACGGATAAACCACGATATGCGACTTGCAAACATTCTCCTCTCCACCTCTTGTGTCTATTGCTTTAGCTAACTTACTCGTCGATGACTTCGCGCCATCCGTCCATTGAAAAATGTAGTGCGTACCACCTGATGCCGTATGCTGAATTTGAGTTTCAGGTAACTTACCGTGTTCTTGCTCTAGCATTTCTAAAGCGACGAACCCTTTATTACCTTTCTTGTCTTCAACATCGACGTCTAGCGCAAAGATGCCTCCATGCTTTCCACAAGCCAAGCCCAAATTGAACCCACGAAACTTGCCTCCTAACCCAAACCAACGTTCAATCGTCGCTTGCGACTTCGCTGCTTGTGCATAGCTAACACCCATTGCGCACGAAGGTAGACTCTTACCTTCGTGCTTGTTGGGATCTACAGGCAGCACGTAATAACCTGCCTCTATATAGACTAAAGCCGCTTGATAGATACGCTCTGCTTGGTCAGTTAATTTCGAAACTTTTGATAGTTTCTCAAAATCGATAGCTTCAACCTTCCCTCCAAACGCCATTAGTTGCTCTCCCTAGAGTTCATAGGTGTTAGAACTATTTTTCCATCTAAGTCGACACCAAGGTGACATTCGGGAACAATTCCAATATCTAAAGAAGCAGTGATGAGCTCAGCTCCTTTGCGCATGGCTTCTGATGCGCACGTTCCTTTGTTTTCAGTAATTTCTTTGGTTTTTTCATACCATTCACGATTCACTCGGGGTTGGGCTTTGTGATCTAAGTGGTCAATGCTCATGGCAATGCTCTCCTTTCAAATTTCCTCTAGGTATAAAAAAACCCTCTGTACGACAAATGATGAGTCCTGAGCGAAATCGGACTACTAAAACGTACAGAGGGTTTTGGTATTCTGTTCTGATATGGCATACCCCGCCATATCAGACCCCCATTATAACATGCGTGACGCTGTCACACAATTTGTGTTACATCATACGACCCAATGTGACATATCGATCGTGTGACACTCGTCACATATAAAAATGTCATCAAGCAGCCACAAGCTTCAGCTTTATTGATTCACCTTGATAGTTAGAGGCCGTCTCTTTTTGGGCTTTGTATTCCTCAATCGCTTTCTCAAGCATTCGCTCCCACGCCAAAGAACCAGCTAACTTTTCAGCAATGAAAACTGATCGTCCGTAGTGACGCTCATTCACTTGGCTACCAAGACTGTGATTCTGACAACGAGCTATAACATCGGCTTTGACTCCATTGTCTCCCATGATGGTTGAGAAAGAATGACGTACATGCTTCAAAGTTACTGGGTTGGTAATAGCCCCAACCTCTCTTGCTCGACGTATGCTATTGCCAATACCAGATGTATTCGCATATTCGGCCAAGTAAGGGCTGTAGGATGGGAATATCCACTCTTTTTGATGACTACTGGTGTACTGCCTTATTTGGTCAGCTTGTTTTAAGCACTCCCACATCAAATCATTTACGACAAGGCTGTGTGGTTTATCCATTTTGGTTTCTGGCATCATCAGTAGAGTTACATGGCTACCCTCATGATTTATAGTTACTAAGTCATCCCACTTCCTGAGTTGAATCTCTGCAGGTCTTGAGCCACACCCTGCAATAATTGCACGGCATAAGTTTGCGCTGTTTGGTGTCATCCAATTCTCACATTCAACCCAGAGCTGGGCTAAGTCTTCGAGTGTTGGTATATACCCAGTTTTGATTTTTACGCGTTTTTTTCGAATGTCAGAGATTGGATTGTATTCAGGTAAACCAAAGTGCTCACGCATCCTTGCCGTCCCTCTAACGAAGCCAAAAGCAGCCTTCACGAATACAAGAGCCATATTCCAACTACTGTCAGTTTTAAAGCCATTATCTAAAGCGTCTTCAACGTCAGACATTTTTACTTCTCTAGCTTCCATCCTTAGCAAGTGAATGGGCATTCTCCGCAGAAGATAGTTGCGTATTTGGTTTACTGAGCTAGTGCCTTGATTGACTCGGTCATCGATGTAAACTTCAAACAGCTCCTTTACTTTCGGTTTTACGTAATCTCTTTCTCTTCTTTCAGCCTCAAACGCTTCAACTGCGTTTCTTTTCTGAAACGATGTTGCTCCAGATGTTTTCTCGACCACTTCTCTCGCTTTCTTTCTCGCAACCTCTAGCGACATCGAATCCAAAGAGCCTAGAGAAACGGACGCTTTCTGTTTACGTCCGTTTAATAATGTTTTACCTGTGTCGTAATAAACCGCCCAAGTTTTCTTACCAGAGGGTTGAACCACTATCCTAAGACCAGAGACGGAGCCTGTTCCGGTGTCACTGACTGTGTATTTTGATTTTCTACGAGAAAGACCTGCAATAAATGCTTTGGTAAGGTTTGCCATAAATTACTCCCATAAAAAACGCCCAATTGAGGGCGGTTTCTTGTCATTCTGATATGTGTCGACGTCGACGCATAGATATCGCTATAAAGTCCTAACTACACTTCTTGTATTGCTCACCATAAGGTTTCCTCAACTTATCAATCATGAATATCATCTGCTTAACGGGCGACCACACTATCACCATCAAGATTCGCTATGGCAAAGAATAAAAAGTTATAGACGCCCAACTGATAACAGTTTTATCAGTAAAAATTGAGATAAAATAACAATGTCGACACTGAGTCGACGCTTATAACCAGAGATTATTCTAAAGAGTGAAATCAGAGCATTCATTACATGGATATGCCTATTCATCTTCAGACTTAGCATCGCGATAACCTCTGCTGTACGAAATGGCAGCGACAGCACCGATAACACACCACAGAAATGCGATAATAGAAGTTGTCGGAAAAATGCCGGAGCCATGAATACCGCCCAAAATCAAAGGAGATAACAACCAAAGATACAAATACCACTTGTCTCTCAACTTATTCATCATTACCTTCCCTCCGTCTAAAACGTGGCAGCTAAAGCAGAAAAGAACGCTTTGATTAGAATAACAACCATTTCAAATGGAGCAGCTAAGATCAATATCCAAACTGCTGGGTCAGTTAAATGTTCAACCTCCAATCCCGCATATTTAATTGATACAAATACTCCTATAGATAAATAGCATATGAACGCTAATAACACTTTTTGCTTAACACTCATGCTTCATTTCCTATCAGCTTTCAGGTGAACAAACATTAACCACACCGGTTAAACCACAGCTTAACTCCATGTCTATCTCGCACGATAAAAATAAATATAAATTATTATAAATCAACGAGATACGATAGAAATTACAACATGCGATACCATATTTTGTCAATGGTGGTTCATCTATGGGCTGGTCGTGAAATCTTGCTTGTTCAAGCCTTTAAAATTGGAAGGATTCATCATTTAGTGCTTTTAATAAGGACAACACGGAAAGAAAAAGGACATCCCAAGGGACGTCCTTAATTCTTATCTATATCCATAGTCGATACTGAGTTCATGCAGTACTCGTACTTAGCTAGCCACGTTTAAGCACTCGTTCGATTTCGCCTAGACTGGATGGGTCATCAATGGTTGATGGCACCACGTATTGCTCGCCATCGGCTATTTGACGAATGGTTCTTCGCAAAATTTTACCTGAGCGGGTCTTTGGCAAACGGTCAACAACCAGCGCATGTTTAAAGCAAGCCACAGCGCCAATCTCGTTGCGTACTTTACCCACCAACTCACCTTCTAGCGTTA
>NZ_BAOG01000079.1 GCF_000400365.1 Vibrio jasicida CAIM 1864 = LMG 25398
TTGTTGGCTACGTAGCTCAGCTGGTTAGAGCACATCACTCATAATGATGGGGTCACAGGTTCGAATCCCGTCGTAGCCACCATTTATTCAGATAAATAGTTTATACTTACGACTATTGATCAGAAGTATTAAAGCGCGGTCGTGGCGGAATTGGTAGACGCACCAGATTTAGGTTCTGGCGCCGCAAGGTGTGAGAGTTCAAGTCTCTCCGACCGCACCATACTTTCCTTGATTGGGAAGCACTTAGCTGAAAGACTAAGACCTGTAGGGCTATCGCCAAGCGGTAAGGCAGCGGCTTTTGATGCCGCCATTCCCTGGTTCGAATCCAGGTAGCCCTGCCATTACAAAACGTTGTTAAGGTTATACCAATTACCTTAGTAACTAAAAAAACACGATGCGGTCGTGGCGGAATTGGTAGACGCACCAGATTTAGGTTCTGGCGCCGCAAGGTGTGAGAGTTCAAGTCTCTCCG
>NZ_BAOG01000078.1 GCF_000400365.1 Vibrio jasicida CAIM 1864 = LMG 25398
ATGATATAGGTGCCGTTCCTCCTTGGTTTCCTGTTTCTAATCTAGATTCAATCTATATTTCTGCTGTTGAGTCTTGGTATAAAAAGCGTTCTAGATATATCACCGTCCATTTTGAAGTTTCTACACCTCGCGGTACTACATATTTAAAAGATACCTTTTTATCTAGGCTTGGTATTACGGTTGATTTTGTCG
>NZ_BAOG01000077.1 GCF_000400365.1 Vibrio jasicida CAIM 1864 = LMG 25398
GTTTGCGTCCTTCCAAGCCCATTCACAAAATGATTGACCGTTAGAACCCAATTCGAACAATTCAACCCATTTGCAGAATTCCCAAAGGTTTTGCGGGATATTGTTTTTCTTGAACCATCGAGACATGAAGCGCGCCTCAAAACGTAGACGGTTAGTGGCAAAATCTCTTAGAGATTT
>NZ_BAOG01000076.1 GCF_000400365.1 Vibrio jasicida CAIM 1864 = LMG 25398
CTGTTAATCGTTCTGGGGAGAACTGCATCAACAG
Source organism: Vibrio jasicida CAIM 1864 = LMG 25398 (assembly GCF_000400365.1). Taxonomy (GTDB): domain Bacteria; phylum Pseudomonadota; class Gammaproteobacteria; order Enterobacterales; family Vibrionaceae; genus Vibrio; species Vibrio jasicida. Next base: position 35 of record NZ_BAOG01000076.1, read on the forward strand.
ATTACACCGCAACTTCCTTTCTCTTCCATACACCAGAAATCAGCATAGCTCTAAGCAAGTAGGTAATCAGCACATTGCGGTCAGTTACAAATCACGCAAAGGGTCTACCAATGCGCAGCAAGAAGTAGTGCTCAATGAGTTTTCTAAATCTATAGTTGAGTTCCTGATACAGCATACTCATATGAGCCGTGAATACCTGAAGCAAAAAGGGAATGTGAATTGGCGAAAGATGATTTTGACTGCAACCGCTACCAATGTGATAAGTCCAAGCAATCTCAATCAAACTCTTCATACAGCAAATGATTTTTATAATTGGCTTCAAAGTGAAACACTCTTTGATAAGAGCAGCGACATAACCTTGGAAGATGCCCAAGCCATTTCCGATATCCATTCGTTACGTTCCATTAGACGACACCGAGGCTTTCAAATTTATTTGGAAACACGTTCAATGGATGCTGTTGCCGAAGCGCTTGGTCATGAAAAGAAGGATGCAAACCTACTGACATCTTACCTTCCTAAGCCGTTAATGGACTTCTTTAATGCACGTTGGATACGTCAGTTCCAGAACGCTATTTTATTTGAAGCCATGAAAGATTCAATGCATCGACTTGATGCTGTGAACATGAGCGCTCAGGACATTGAGGAGTTCTTGAGTAATCACGGCATAAGCAACATTCCAGAGCACTTCGATCATGGCTTTACTCAGCAGACGACTACTGACAGTGAAGTTTCAGAATCATTAGGGTTTGACCAGTTAACATACACTATATCGACATCACTTTTGCAGTTGTTGATGGCGATACGCTTTGTTGTTGAGAGTAGTGATGATGAGGAATCTTTTTTAGATATTGTTGCTCACTGGTATCAATCAGCGGTGTTTGTTTTAGATACCCTGAGTTCAGGCAAGCATAGTGCGGATGATGATTTGATGGGAATGCTTGATATTGCAACCAATAACACACTAGATACTGACTCGATTAAGGGAGCGCTGCTATGTTAAGTGTTGCTATCGACAATTCCTCTATTGCTAACCTCATTGAAAACATCGTGGAAGACCATTCAGTTCTAAATGGTTTAAGTGCCGAGACTCTTGAAGATATTATCAATTTTTCAGTAGCAAATGATGACTATCGAGCATTAGATATCATCACGAATATCCATACTGGCATCTACGGTTACGATGACCGACAGCCCGATTGGTTAGAATCCAGCTTTCCTGAAAACAAGTGGGTACTAACATTTGGCAAAAAACCAAAAACGATACATTGGGACACGGTGTACTTAGATGACGGTAAGAAACTCACGGATAAAAAACACCAAAAGCTGTTAAACAGCTTTAAATACTGGATTACGGCAGCAGATAATCCACTTGAAAATGGTGGGAAGGTTATCAGTCCAATAACTGCTTACCACAAAGTTAACAAAGTTATCGCTCTCATCAATGCTGTCTTACTACACTCGAAAGAGTTGAAGCTAGCAAAGTATCACCTTCTGAATGTGAATGATGACTTTTGGTTGAACATCTTGACGAAAGTCGCCGAGTGCGGAAGTTTTCAAAGTGTGTATGAAATTGATAAACATACCAACGTATTACTTAATAACGCTTCTCAAAGCATTTCTGATACGGACGCACAAACATTTAAAGAAAATTTCCCCTACGTTACACAAGACATTGCGCAAGATGAAAGTTTCTTATTTCTAGCAGAGAGAGAGAAGGCGTGCGCTTGGCTTTTTGAACAAGGTTATTATCACCGTAGAGGTACCATAAAATATGCTGGCAGAGGTGCTGTGCTGAGTGAGCTGTTGTTTAAAGGCAAGATGCTTTACCACGACATCAATATTCCCAACTTCGCAGAACTTCACCTCAAAGCGCCAAGGCGAAACTCAGAGTATCGTGCAGTTGAGAATAAAGACACCTCAACAGGCACGAATCAACAGACTATCTCAGTATATATTGAAGCCATTCGATTGATTCATACCAACCTTGAGCGTGAAGATGCGGCAAACCCTTCAATCTTGTCCGAGCGTGTCAGCTCAGGTCACATTAGCCAGTTAGTTAGCTTAAAAAAAGCAGGACGCACCCGCACCTTGCCGCCTACCTTTGTGTTTAATTTAATTCGTCAGTGCTATGAGTTTGCCAAAGAGCATCTACCTATAGAGGAAGGCGTTGTTACTTTACTGGATGAAACATTAACACTGCTATCTAAAGCAAGAAGTAAATCTGCGGCAAGAAACTCCAACACACTACTCCACCCCCAAAAATGCACCCTAGTTTGGAATGAAGAGTTGCATCGAGAGATGTCTACTTCGGAGCGAGGGTACTGGTTTCAAACGGAGGCAATCAACTGTCTGAGTAGTGAATACCTTAAAAAGGGGGTGAAGCAGATTCAAGCCTTTGCAGAAAGTGTGGAAAGTCGCTTTGAGCGGATTCGAGCTAATGAGAGCTTGTTTGATTTGTTCTCTGTACTGCAAGGCGCAATACAAGTCTTAGTGGGTGCAATCATGGCTCGAAGACAAGATGAATTAATCAAGTTGAAGTCACATGGCAACCTTTCACCTAATTTAAATCCCTTTTCAGAAGCGGGTGCAAAAACAGAGTACAACCTGATATTTAAGGTAAAAAAAACTGGCTCAAAAGGGGTGAACGCAACAATAGAAAGACCAATTCCCTTATCTATCGCAAGGTTCATTTGGCAACTGGAGCAATTCAACATCAAAGCGAGTGAGTTGGAGTTATGCAAAGGAAAGTTATCTTTGTTTAACAAACTTGATTCAAAGCGCTCGCAGTTAAGTCAGGTTACTCACAGGACATATAATGCTCACCTTGATGCCTCATGTGATTACTTAGAAACGGACTTGGTGGAGTACGACAACGGAGAGTATCACCGTAATTATGTCCGTCAGCACCAATTGAGACGCTTCTTTGCTATGGCGTTCTTTTGGTCAAAAGGTACTGATGGGATGGACGCCCTGCGCTGGATGTTAGGCCACTCAGATTTGGAGCATCTATACCACTATATCTCTGAGTCGGAAACTGGGGCGGTACTAAACGGAGCTAAAGCCAGTGTAATTGTTCGTGGTGTGGTCGATTCCACCTCTGAACTTGCGAAGCTCGATGGAATCGAAGAGGTTCGCAAAATCATTGCAGAACGCCTGACAGGTGATAGTTCAACACCCATCACGATAGAGTCAGTGAGTGAAGCAGCAGAAGATTACGATGATGAGTCTTATCTAACCGTCCCTCATATAAGCCAGCTTCAAAAAGAGCAGGACATTGAAACAGAGGTTATTCAGCTTTTAGAGGAAGGTCGAATCACGCTTGAGCCAGAGTTCTTCACCATCGAAGATGATGATGGAAATACAACTCAAACCTTTAATCTAATTTTAAAAATCAAAGACCTTGATTGAGGATTGGGACAATGAAAGTTTTAGAGAAAAACCAAACGAAAATCCTTGAAACAGAAAAGCTGTTGAAGGAAATCATCACAGCCCCAACTGAGTTTAAAAATGATGAAGAACTATTAAAGGCGCTCAAGTCTCAATCTGGCATCGCTAAATATCAGAATCAAGAGCGTAATATCACATCATGCTCATTAAACACGGTCAAAAGCATCTCAGAAGCACTTCTGGAAAGAGGCTTCTTATCATTAGATGAGCTTCGTATTAATGCAAAACTGGCGGTAGAGGCTGTACATCACAATGAGAAAGCTTCTAAAGGAAACAAGCAAACAGTCGTGGGTTTAAAGCACAAAGTTTCTGAGCTTGAATCAGAGCTAGATGCAGCGCAGCGCAGCAATTTTTTACTGACGGTTATGGTCTCAGAACTACGCTCTAAAATAAAGCAACTAGCTCAGCCTGAAAAAACAGTAGAAGAAAGACAGGAGATTTACAGAAGGTGCAATCAAACGGTTGAAGCGCAAATGAACTACATCAACAATGGAGAGGTTTAATGTCGGTTCGCAAGCTTAAAGACTTTGAGCAATGGAGCTTTTTGGGGCTTGATGGCAAGCTTGCCTTTAGCAAACCGCTTGATATTCCTTTCGTGACATACAGCAATCATACTCCTTGCTATGAAGCCAATGCCTATATCCATAGTTTGATGGTGAGAAACTTAAAAAGTGACACTATTCGAGGATATGCCCACGATATCATCCACTTGGTTCACTTTATTGAAAAACAGCCATTATTGAGCCAATTTAGTCAACTTACTGATGCAACATTCACTCTTTTCGTTCAATCACTACAGGCGGAGAGAACGCCACTTGGAGAACTAAAACGTAAGAATAACTCCGTTATAAAGATTGCGCATACCTGTTTGGATTTTTTGCAGTTTATCCAAGAGTTTCATGATTTGAGTGCTTTCATTGGCAAAGATAAAGGTAACTCAATTCAGATACTTGAGAAGCATTACAAGCGCAAACAGGAAGGCTATAAAGGGTTCATTGAAGGAACTAAAATTACGCACCCTGCTGTGCCAACTAAAGATGAGATCAAGAAACGTCATCCAGTTTCTTCTGACGGTGCTTTGCGTGTTTGGGAGCATATAAAAACTCAGGAAAACAAAGACAAACGCAGAAGAGACATGGCGTTATATACTGCAATGGAGCAGTTGGGTGGTCGAGTGTCGGAGCTTCATTTGATTAAAATGACCGATTACGAGGAAGCGAGACGCACAGGTATGCTCACTCTTACCACTTTAAAGCGCAAAGACGAGAATGCCACTCGAAAGATACCTGTCCCACATTTGTTACTATCAGTGATCGCGGATTACATCAAAGTTCGCAAGAAAGTCATGAGGAAGAAAAAAGTCCAACATGACTGCCTATTTATTAGCTTAAAAACAGGTCTACGCCTATCTGCCGATTCATGGACAACGTACATGAACTCATGGAAAAAAGAGCTTGGTATCGAGGGAGAATTGCATCCGCACTTGTGGAGACACGCATTCATTACAGACAAGCTTAAGGAACTGATTCTTGCCACTAAAAAAGTGAATGACAAAGATGATTTCCGAAAACATCTGCTTCATACACAAACGTTTAAAATGCAGTTACAACAATGGACTGGTCATACAATACTTAGCTCTTTGGATACTTATATTGACCTCGCATTTGCAGATATTCACGGCTACACAGAGGTTTATAATGCTGTTTCTCTAAAGTCGAGTGTTGAGCTTGCTAAACGTCAGATTGAGTTGTTAGAGGAACAGATAGCAAGGAAGGAGTTGACGCCTACCGCAGCGCTGTGTGAGATAAAGGAGCTATTGGGAGCTTTCCAATCCGATATAGATAAAAGCATTGTATCGTCACGGTAAGGTTCATCACACATCACCAATCGGTCGCGTAACACGCCTTTGGACAAAAACGCGTTAGATATATCGCCCTAACGCGCCTTACTCCGATAAGAAAAAGTAACTCAAAATCTCAAATATTTGTTAAAATCGAATCACCTAGCATCCCATTTTCTTTTGAGTTCGATAAAGCGTTCATCATCACCTAACTCGGTACTAGCTTCTATCATTTGATCTAAATACTCCCCAATGTTGTAAGGCCATTTGTTAACATCATCAGGTAATACGATGTTCAGAAGTAACAAAAGATCATTAGGATATTTTTTAAGTACGTTATCGTCATTTAGGTAGATGTGGTTAGCGCGTTCTAATTTCGTTAAGAACGGAGTGATTAGGTTTACAATTTCAGGAAAGTGATCTTCTGACCAAAATGCGATATCACAAAGGCGTTCAGATACAGCGGGTGATTTAGCAGCAAGCTGTTTAGGCCAAACTTTTGAGATAAGTTCTCTGAATGGTTGTAACCAATGCTCTTTGTCTTCACTACCTCCATGCCTAGCTTGCCATAATATTCCACACCTAAAGTCATCACTTGCTTTAATTAATACTTCTTTTAATTCAAGATCAGATACCCACCTTTCATCCTTATCTTTAATTTTCCAAGCTGAGAAAATCAATCGCACAATAGCATCCTGATGACCTCTGCTCTCAACTTCTCCCGAGTATGCCAGTTCCAGAATACTTGGCTTCAAAATGGTGAATAGTTCTTTCCCGCAAACTCCTCCTCCCCATAAAACACCAGCCCAAAATGCCTGACGGTCTTCTCCGGAAGAAGAGTTTAAGGCAGAAAGTAAGTTCCGTTGAGTCCAGTCAGGATCAACCCAAAAGCACCAACTTAAACTGCGGCTAAGTATAACTATTGCGTAACGATGTAAATCATTAGGTAAAGCTAATAATTGGTTGAGCATTAACAATAAATTTCCAGTGAAGCACTCTCCAGATTCAAAAGTACGGCTATGCTGTGATTGCAGTATTGCACTAGTTAAGTTTCCAGTTGGCGAGTTTATTGACTCCATGGACCAATCAGGAGCTTTACTACCTCGAATTATTGAAGATTCACCCTTAGCAGGTTGTATCGACATTGCATCAACTAATTTAAACGCTAGTTTATAGTATGTAGCATAATAATTATCAGCAAGTACGCTAGTAGATTTCTCAAACCAGCTTGATACTGAACGAAGTATTTTTGCCAAGTCGTCACTGGTAAAACCAGACAAACGCTCTGCAATTAATGCCATAAATTGGGGTTTATCATTCTTACGAGCTTCCGAATAAAGGAAAGTATCCCAAGCCCAGTCAACAATATTTCCCTTTTTTGCCGAACAAGTTAACGCTCTGAAAGCTCGAATCGGTTTTTCTTGTGATAAACCAAGAAATGGGTCTTCATCAATCAAAAAGTCAGCTTGCCTACCAGATAATTCACTTGCTCTTTCAAGGATTGAGGCGATTGGCTCATCTGCTAACAAAGAATAGTCTGTATTTTTCGTAACAATACCACTGCGAACTTCAAAGGAGCGCGCTGCACCTTTTGCATGCTCAGGCTTCCATTCCGGCGTATCATCTCTTAGCCTATCAACTAACTTATCCGTCGCTATTGTTAACTCACAACCATTTTGTTTAAGCCAAGTTACTCTATCCAGAATATTTCTCGCTTTCCGTTCCTTAAATCTACTTTCATCTTCGGTTTTCCAAAGTTTAGGTCCTTGCAATATTCTATTTTCTATTGTGGAACGGCTACATTGGTCGAGTTCTTTCCATCTAGCTACGAAAGCTAGAAGCAAGTCTCTAGCATGATAACTATCCCAAAATGCTTCGTCTGAAAGTTGATTTAAAGTAGTAATAACACTTTCATTAGGCACAAGATTGGTTTTCCCTAACGCCCAAATCTTTAACCTTGCAAAGATAGTACTGTCATCGCATGGCCACCTTGAAAGCTCCTTCCGAGCAGCATCAAGGTCAATCAAAACTAATTTCTCTAAGTAAGAAACAAACAGCAATACCCATGCAGATAGACCGTAAGTTCGACTATACGCATCCTCTGTATTCTTCTCGGATGTTAACGAACAACTCAGGCTCAGGCCATATCCTCCTATTTCCTTTTCTAGTTCAACAGCAAGCTCTAGGTTACGTCTCAGGACTTCAACGGTACGAATTATCCACTCATCAGGAATTTCAAGCCTTCTTGGTAGTTCTGAGTAATGGACATCTAAATGAATTAAGTCTTTTAAACTAATCTGCTCCCAGTTGATCTCATTCGGGGTGCGGAAAGGCGGCGTGACCTTGATGAATGGTTTCGTTACCTTTTCAAATTGCCGTAATTTTCTGGGACACCAACCATTATTCTTTATTGCTCTTTCCAGAGTAAACCAATCGCGGTGTCCTCCTTTATCAGTTTGTTCAAAGCCATCCAAAACATAGCTCCATGCCTGATTGAGTGTACTATCCATATCTTTAGAACGACGCTCACATTCTGACTTAAGTACAAACTGAACCCAAGGATGAAGGCATTGCTGCTTCGTAACCCACCAGATTACTTCTGGCTGTTCCGCCACTCTACTCAACCAATATGTTAATGCGTTGAGCCTTTGAGGCAGGGTTGAAAACTGAGGGTAACTGGAATCATCCCGTCTAAATCTTATAGAACGTTGGTCTTGTGTTCCTTTAATGTCTTGTGAGTTAAACTCAAAAGCATCCCATGCTCCTGTGGGAACTTCACGTTTGTTATAAAAGTCATTAGGGTCAACATGCTGTGGTGTATGATCCGAATCCAAAGAGTAAAGGTGAAATGGGTCTACCATCTCAGTTAGGTTTTCTGAACCGGATAAATTTTTACGAGGAGCTTCATATCTCAATTCAGGATCAAACACATGAAGCCAAGTGGCAGGAGCTAGTATTTCACTATTAGCAAACTTTTTGGCTCCTTCGGTTGTTGAAACAATATGTGCAATCTGACCGCGTTCAAAGGGCAGTAAGAGGTGAGGCCCCATTCCAGCCTTTGTGATTATTCCTTGATACCATGCATCCGGGTCAGAAGCACGCTCGGCCCAAGATTCCAAAGTGTTCCAAAGCGCGATATGTCCATTTGTTTCGTCATACGCAATCGCTTTTACCCCTTTATGGTGCCACTTTGAGCTAGCGTAACTTTCATCACCAGATTGAAATGCGTATATATCGTTGAGATGACTTGAGCTTTTATTGAGTGCTTCTAACAAATACTGAATTGGCGGATCGTCCGCAGAATAACCGACAAAAACTACGACATATTTTTCCAATATCCCTTTGACAAATGAAGTAGCCCAGCCATTAGCCAAGTAAGCATCTCCAAATTCAGAACTTGAGAGGACGAAGCCGTTGCTTTCAGCACCTGTACCATCCTCGTTTACTTTGCCATGAAGATATACAGTGCCATTAAATTCAACGGAATGATTAAGATCAGGTAGTCTTGGGGGGATAAAGGTATGTATATCTGGTTTGCAAAGATCAAATAAGCGATCAAAGTTAGTTGTTACCAAACGTACTATGCCATCATTCGTTGTAGCTAGTTTAAGCATCGTTTGGTGCGCACTAAGGTCAACTTCTCCCTCAGGTGTGAGAGCCTTAGCTACTGATTTATATATGTCGCTCGTTAAGAACTCTCGCTCTAGCAAACCAAATATCCTGTCAGCCGAAACTACTCCTTCCACGCCAGTACTAGCGGTTATTTCTTTAGCAGCATCTATAAGCTTCAAGGCAGGACTGTTGGTTTCTACACCAAGCTCAGATGTTACTGATGAAGCTAGCCCAAAAAAATCGGCAAAACCCGCTTTTGCTCTTGAAACACCTGCGCCACAAAAAAACACCACCCGACCTTGGTCTCTGGCTAATAAGAGTTCATCAGGTATTGAAGGTCCATTTTCGAGGAATCGCATCATGTTTCCTTTTGTGTTTAAAGTTCTAACTTTTAGGTGTTGTGACTTAAGCGATGATTAATCGCATCAATAAAGGTGATAGCGCTCCTATTGGTAATAGCTGCACTAAGAATAGCAATACGATTACAATATCATATTTAACTTAGAAAGCTCTGACGAAATGTCCTTTGTTCGGATAAGAAAAATTAAGTCAAATGGCTTTTCTTAAATTAGAGGGGCAGATGTAAGGCTGCGCATTTTGGGGCATTTTTGACTCAGGCTAATTTGTGCAACAGGCTGCTGCACAATTGGAGCGGTGACAGTTGTTGCTGATTTTGCAACAACTGAAGTTTTTCACCTCTCAGGCAACTATTGCACATTTTGCAACAGCTCCCTAATCCAACTGCCGAGGAATACTCGGTAGTTGATTGATTAACAATGCCCATGTTAGTCCTACTGCCAAAACGATGTGACGAGTAAGCGTTTTACGAAATAACTTGTTTCGCAATTATGCAAGAGCCTCTTGCATAATTGGGTACGAGAATTTGTCCAACAACCTGTTGGACAATTTATTCTTATGATGACTTGCTGCTAGAAGTTCATTTCAGGACTCTTTTAGGGAAAATACCGTCAACTATCTTCATTTTGACATCTGGTAAACTTGCGATTTTCAACGCTCAATTTTAGACTATGCTCGAGAGCCTCGGGTATCCCTGCTTTTTCTTTGAGTTACTATTTACTGTCTGGCCAGAAGTAATGGTATCGATTTGAAATTGGCATAACTGCAAAGCAGCCCACCGAGGACATCCGATAAGCTTAGGTGTTTTCCCTCCCTATTGTGGTGATAAAACGCCCAGCGCTGCACACAGAATGCGTTCCCTCTTCAAATTGAATGAAAAACATTCTGTCGCTGTTATACAAAGCCACAGGCCCTGCTTGTGGCTTTGTCGTATCTGAGAGAGCGAAAAATAGCAGTGCCGTTTGCCCAATAAAGCATTCCAATTCGAAATCAAAGAGTGGCTTAGTCCTGCGGTCAGAAGGGGTACTCAAGCGCCGTCATTGAGCGCCATCGTTACGTTTTGTTTGTTTATTCGACGCATGTGGGTGCGTAGCGTACCTCGATTCAATCCTAGTATTCTTGAGGCTTTTGCTTGATTGCCTCGACAGTGGATGACGACTTCCTCAAGCACTACATCTCGAACAAATGGCAAAAGAGCGGACACATCCGGTGTGGCGGTTCGACTATCACGAGTGTGTGAAAGAAGCGCATTGAGGTGCTCTAGAAAGAGTTTATTATCAATAGGTTTACAAGGCATGATGGTATTGCTGTGTTATGACGATGAATGCCCCCATTATACGACACAACTCTCAAAATACTTGGTCAAGCTTGAGACGCAATATGGCAAAATGACGTTATCTGAATGCTGAACGTTGAGAAGAGATGGGAAGACTCAATGATGCACAATTACAGCGTCGCATCGAACATATTTTAGAACGCCATCCTAACGCCTCGTCCTTAGTCGTGCGCCAGCGTCTAATGTCAAACCTAAAGCCATCACACATATATCCGCACTTAGTGCCCTTCTACGAGCAGTACCGCATTGATGACAGTGCCGATATTCAGCGCGAGCTGAAAAAAATGATGTCGATGCATTTAGGGCTGAGCATCATCGCGCAAACCTTGTCGATAGGTTGCTTTAACTACCGGCAAGTAGAAAAAGCCTTGTTAGAGTTGACGGCTGATTTTGACCATCTAGCACAAGCTCAGCGCTGTAAAGAGTTGCGCTTTGGTCATGGCGCTCCAACGGATGAACATCACCAGTCTCAAATTGTGATGACGTTACAAAGGCTAGGTCACCGCTTACCCGACATTTGGCAGGTATTGCGGTAAGTCACCGAAAGCAACAAGATAGCCAAACCAAGATAGCCAAACCAAGATAACAAACGTTATCCCTCGAATTATCAGTAGCCTACCCCTGTTTTGGGAGGCTCGCTATAACTTTAAAAGTATGACGACAATCCCCACTTGTTGGTGCTCTAGAAGCCTCTTAAACTAGCGATGCGGCTTTTCGAGCTGTGGGTTAAAGTGAGAGCATTGAGTACAGCTATAGGGACGTACAAGGATGTGAAAAGCCGCCCACAGACTGTCTTTATCCTTTTTTGTTTTTCGGCAAAACACGCCAATTACCGCTCATTAATCAGACGCCTTTTAGGAGCAGCATCGCTAATTAGGCTTTGAATAATCAATCGTGTATCGACACGTTGGAAACGAAGTGCAGCCATAGAATGCCTTCCCTTTATTTACTCCTCGTTTCGCCACTCGTTTTACAAGGACAGACTGACAGTTTGGGCATACTTTCGGTACCAGTTTCATGTCGCTCGTTGACTTTGGTGGTTTATTTTCAAAACTCCGTCCATCCTCAATTATATGAACCAACTCTGAGCCGTTGACCAACCACAGGCGTTTATCTTGCGCGTAAGCAATGGCTTCCGATGTAAAGTCTCCTGACGTGACGATAATCATTTTGCTTGCGTGGTGCTCTATCATGACACCGTACATTTCTCGAAGTACCTGAATGCCAACTTTCTTGGCCTTCCAGTGCTTACATTGTACTAGGCTTAGCTCTCCATCTTTCGTCAACCAAATATCAATGCCGCCGTCAGGCTTTTGTGAAAAAGACTGCTTCACCGCATAGCCTTGATGCTTAAAGTACTCGCCGACATAGGATTCAAACTCTAGCCAGCTTAGTTGGTGAAATGGCGTGGTTACTTGTTTCGAGCGAATATGTGAGGTGGTCGCCCGATACCTCTGCCTTCTCTGAAATTGTTTAAAAAAAGCAATCGACGCGGGAATGAAAAACAGCAACGCAAAATATGGGGCGAACATGGAAAGGTTTGGGGCGACAGCATTGAAAACAAAGTTGTTACTGCTGGCAGCAAGCTCTGGTAATACGTATGAAAGGGCGACATACACACCTATCGATAAAATCACACTTAACCACCACGGTGCATCCATCAAATACCAGATGATGCCATCACTTTTCCTTGCCATTAACCTTTCCTTAAATATGCACTAAGGTGCATTTAATCATAGTTTGACTGGCAGGCAAATCATGATGAGCATTAATCCATAAAACAATTCGTTACGGGCTCAAATTGTTATCTTCTACTTTCTACTAATACAACTTCCTCAAAACATCGTGTCACTCCGAATATTTTTGCTTACCAACGTCACAAAACTGAACTGTTAGAGGTGGCCTAAATCCGCCCATATCACTATGCAAAGTGTGAACTTTCAGATTGGAACATTTAATCTCTCTAACTACTCAACCAAATGCACTATTGAATGCTCAAATTTCCCGTCAAATCACCACGGTGATGAGTGTCATAGAGCTTGATACAGTTCGTCTATTTAACGTGTGGCGGTGAACCTTTTCCGCTCATTTCCTCGTTGTCATAAGAGCCGAATGGTATGGTTAATGATGTAAATTTCACCTTTGATGTTTCCGGGTTCTCCGGTGCATTTAAAGTCGAAAGCTTTCGAATAACAGAGACAGTCTCTTCCCCCTTTGAAATGAACCTGACGGTGTTGTCCGATGACGATGCCATCACATTCGATATGTTAAGCCGAAAAATGGGCGTCCTGAACCTTTTTGGCCAAGGCATAGGGACTGCTCGTCAGTTTAATGGCAGTATCTCTGAGCTTCGTTATTTAGGCTCTGGTCGTCGCTTCTCGCGTTATCATATTACCTTGGTTCCACACCTTTGGTTCCTCACTCAGCGTCAAGACTGTCGTATTTTCCAAATGCAAACCGCGCCCGACATCCTTCGTCAGGTATTTGATGATGCAGGAATGAGCGATTACCGCTTTGAGTTGTCGGCGCAATACGAAGCGAAAGAGTACGTTCTTCAATACCGTGAGAATGACCAGCACTTTGTTCAGCGATTAATGGCAGAGCATGGCCTTTGGTACTATTTCGAACACAGTGACGCTGGACATACCATGGTTATCGTCGATAGCAATGATGCGATACCAGAGCTTATCAGTTCGCCTATCAATGCTTCTTACCTAGGACCAGTGATTTATCACACTCAAGGTGGGGGTACACCAGACCGAGAGCATATTTTCGACCTTGAGCAAATCCATAGAACTCGTACTGGGTTAGTGAGCTACGGCGATTACAATTATCTCACGCCAAAAATTCCGCAAGGCAAAAGTGCAGATGAAGGCCCGAACTTTGATTTGCAGCGCTACGACTATCTTGGTCGTTATACAACGCCAGAATTAGGTCAGCAGCGTGCAACAGAGTGGATGTCCGAATACACGGTGGATAGCCATCAGATTGAGGCCGCGAGCGATATCATGCGTCTCACCGCAGGTTACAGCTTCGATATCAGCCAGCATCCTCGTTCCAACATCAACCGTGATTACCTCATGTTGACGGTGATGCACACAGGCTTTAATCCTCGTGTACACGAAGAAGAATCGAGCTATGAGCCTACGACTTATCACAATCAGTTTGTCTGCTTACCACGAGACGTAATATTCCGTGCGCCTAAAATGGCTTCACCTGTCGTTGATGGCCCTCAAACCGCCGTTGTGGTTGGTCCTGCGGGTGAAGAAATCTACACCGATGAATATGGCCGCATCAAAGTTCAGTTCCATTGGGACCGCTACGCGCAAAGCGATGAGCATAGCTCATGTTGGCTACGTGTCAGTCAATCAATGGCAGCACCAAACTGGGGCGCAGTATATTTGCCGCGTATTGGGCATGAAGTGATTGTGACCTTCCTAGAAGGTGACCCAGACCGCCCGTTAGTGACGGGCGCAGTGTACAACGGTCTACACACGCCGCCATACCCATTACCAGAAAACAAAACGCGCACCGTATTTAGAACCCAAAGCCATAAGGCCGAAGGTTACAACGAAATGTACTTTGAGGATGAGAGTGACCAAGAAGAGGTGCATTTCCGTGCTCAGAAAGACATGAAGACCAAAGTGCTCAATAACCGTTACCGAGATATCGGTAATGATGAAGAGTTAAAAGTCGGCAATAACCAAGAAAACTACATCTTAGGCGACCGTAAAGAAGTCATTGATGGGCATAAAACCTCCATCACTAAGCAAACCTTTATGGAGCAAGTTGAGGAAGATGTTCACGTCACTTACAACGCGAATGAATCCGAGAAAATAGCCAACAACCGAGATTTGTACATCGACGAAAATCGTCAAACTTTGATTGGTAAAGACGATTCTCTGGATGTAGGGCAAGACCAAAACACGGTAATCATGGCATCGCGCTCAATTGATGTAGGGGCTGACGACACACATAGCATCGGCAATAACTTCAGTGTCGAAGTGAACGGTAACACCTCTATCCGCTCTGATGGCGAAACAGCGGTGGTCTCTGCGGATGAAATCAAGGTGCAAGTTGGTGCATCCAACTTAGTGCTAAAGAGCAGCGGCAACATCCATTTAAACGGCACCTCAATAACGATTGATGGTGCAAGTAACGTTACCGCTACGGGTGGCAAAGTAGACATCAATCCGGGCGGCGCTGCAAACGGCAACAGCAGCGTTTCCACAAGAAGGCCAAAGAAACCATCGTTGACGATGAAAGCGATGCCTGTGATGTCACCAGCGGCGTATGCTGGATTGGTTGAAGACGGCGCTTTATTACAAGAGATTTGTGATTGTGATTGTGGGAGTGGAAGAACATGCCAACTGCACAGCTAAACCCAGAATGGGACATTCAACTTAACGAGCCGCTATTTCCATCCGCTGATGAAAAGCTTTATGTGCTGCTTGAACCTACGTTGTGGTCAGACTGGGAGGAAACCTTATCGGAAGGTGAAAGTGTCCCACTTTTTGCTCACACTCGATTCGCAGCCTTGGGGAATGGGCCGGTATTGGTGGAGGTTGTCAGTAAGCAAATACTTGAAAGCCTTAAAAGCCACCTAGAAGTGACGCCTTCTGGTTCCCTTTTCTTCGCTCCTAGCTCTGTGGATATCGCGAGTGTGGCCGAGTCCTTACGCCGACGCCTTATCGTGCAGCATGGTAAGACACAAGCGATGATGCGTTTTTATGAACCTCGCAAACTGGTCTCCCTCATCGGATCAATGACAACCCATCAAAGGCAGCAGTTCTTTCCATCGTTGACTCGTATCCAATGGTTTGACCGCGACTGGTTGGACGCCTCATGGCACATGCCAGAGCAGAGCGCGCCATCCATTTGGGATTTAACGCCGTCGCAAATCCAACTCATGAACTTAATCTCAGCCCATTGGCAAGGAGTAAACGCCTAATGAGCCAAACTTACACCATCAAATCCGGTGACACACTGCTACAAATTGCGATTGAGCAAGAGGTGGACTTCACCACATTGCTTGAGCTGAATCCTCAATATCAAGCAAACCCTGATTTTATTCGTATCGGTGAGGCACTTACCTTGCCGGATGAATCGGCGATTGAACCTGTTGAGCCTACCTACCCGGTAGAGCCTGTTTCAGCGATGCGTCCGTGCTCTAACGACGGCACATTGTTTGCGCCTCCGCTGTGTAAGAAGGGAGAGAGTGTTTATGATGTCGTCTTTATTACAGGCGATGGTCCGCTGGAATATTATTTATTAGACGAGAAAGCCAGCAATCAGCTAGAGCATGAAGCAAAGGAAACCGACCGCTTAGTCGAAAGCTATAAAGCGTTGCTAAGCTCTGCCCCTAGCGATAAAGAGGCGACCCGAGAAGCACTTGAGCAACATACTTTGAAGAGAACCGCGTGGTTTGAAGATGCCATGCACGCGGGTATTTTCGGTGATAACAGCCGCCCGTTAAGCCCAGCTTCACAACGTGCCGCCGCCATGAGAGCGGCGCAGCCCAAGCCAAACCCGAACCTCGATTTAACTCAAGACAGACTCACTTCACTGCAACAGCGAAAAGCTTTTGTAGAGCAATACCGCTACCGTTGGCTTGAAGAAACCTCGATGGAAACACTGAGAAAAGAAACCCTTCGTCAGTTAGACCGTCAAATTGATGCATTCAAAAAGCTAGAAACGAAAGCAAAACCCAAAGAAGAAAGCCCAACCAAACTTGGCATTGAGGCAGGCAACTTCACCAATGATAAAACTCAGCTTGTGGCACAAAAGGCCAAGCGTCATGTCGTTGAAGCCTACTCC
Source organism: Vibrio jasicida CAIM 1864 = LMG 25398 (assembly GCF_000400365.1). Lineage (GTDB taxonomy): Bacteria > Pseudomonadota > Gammaproteobacteria > Enterobacterales > Vibrionaceae > Vibrio > Vibrio jasicida. The sequence goes on from NZ_BAOG01000076.1 coordinate 16,444, forward strand.
ATCAACCAAGGTCGTTACGTGTACCTTCGTCACGCCTTTTTTGAACGAGAAAAGCCACGTTGGAGCCAGTCTTACCATCACAGTAATGCCCACGCGGCGCTCAAGCGAGGGGACTTAAATCGTCTGAGTCAGGAGATTGCGAAAGACATCAAAGAGAGCGCCAAAGAGTTTAAGGTCGAAGCGAAGTTTGCCGAATGGAAAGCAGACGGTGGTAAATTCCACGAATGGAAGTCCACTCAGAAATACTTAACGGAAAGTGGTGAAACACGATTTGCGATTAGCCCAGAAGCGCAGTTGCTCCGTTGGGGCGCTCAAGCCAGTGTCGCGACAGTGTTTGAACCCACGAACGGGCGAGTCGACATCGGTATTGGCGCAGAGGCCAGTGTATCGCTCGCAGAAGCCAAAGTCGAAGCCAATCTTTACCTTCCGTACGAGAAAGGTTGGCACATCCGACTCACTTACCTCGATGCAAATAAAAAAACGGCGACTTATTCATTTGGTTGCTTTCGCTTTGTCGGCAAAGTTGCAATTGGCTGCTTTACTGGTGCAATGGCGGAAGGCAGAGCAAGCGTTGCAGCGGGTGGGCGTCAACAAAGCAGAGAGGTCAATGAATATGGCGAGAGCGTTGGCGTCATGTATTCACCGAAAGTGAACCTTGCCCAAGGGGCTAAAGGTGACGTCGGTTTTAAGGTGCAAGGGTTTGTGGGAATGCAGGCCAATGGTCAGTTAGTGGGTGGCGTTGAATGGCTACCACCTAAAAATGCCTCTTCTTCAACAGATGAAGAAGGGACTCAAAAGGAAAGCAAAGAAGCCGAGTTTCAAGCATTAGCCGAAGTCAAACCAGAGGGTAATATTGCGTTTGGCGCTGGCGTCAACGCTGAGTTTCAACTGGCTCTAGAGGACGGTAAATTTTATGTCAAATGCTCAGGGCAGATTGTTTGTGGTTTTGGTGCTGGCGGCGGTTTTGGCGCGATGCTCGATACGACCCAACTCTGGGAACTGACCAAAATTATTTTACAAGGGTTGCAATACGTTGATTATCGGTTTTTGAATAATATTGACCGCAGAGCATATGAATACTTGGTTAACTCAACACTGGTTGCATTTGCTAGAGGTTTGGTTACCGATCCTTCACAAACCTTTGAAAAGGTATTAATTAACGGTGAGAGGCAGGTGATGATATGGAGAGATGAATTTAACAAAGTACGTGATCGGCAGAAAAAAGCGACGATTCTTGCCACTCGTATTCTTGATGAATCGACTTTGTCAGGTGTGCCATTTGAGCAACTGCTACCTGAAGCCATTGGGATTATGCTCGATGTATTGGTTGAAGAGTTTTTGTTTAGCTTTAATGAGCAACAAGAGAGTGCGATACATAAATTGCTGTGTAAAAGCACTTACAGCTGGCATAAGTTTGAAGAGATTTTGCAACGCATGAACCCAGATGGGCGTGCTATTGCTGGTGAGAAAGCGATGTTTGATAACCTTGCGCGCATTAATGCAATTTTGGACAACATCCAGCAGCATGACTTTAACTTGTGGGTGACGCAGTTAGCAGAGAAAAATAAACTGGATGCTACCAACACGCCTTATACACCGCTAAGCGGTGAGGCTCTTGCACGCAAGAAGGCCCAAATTACCGCGCCTAGTGATGAACGTCTGCCGTATCGATGAACCTAACAATTGAGGAAATCGGTCGTTGGGACCGATTTCTTCTTTCGCATCATTACTTGGCTGGCGAGGCTTGCTGAAGTGCACAACGAAAGCTCACTGATGGAAAATACCACTCTAAGACTGGTATATCATGGATACGTGAAAAGACCATAGTGGTTCCCGCCGCATCACGAAGCACTTTTTCTGTACCCGACTCGGGACCTTGCGGATTATGCTCTGGTGAGACAAGATAATAATCTTTTGCATACCAATCATTTACCCACTCACTTATTTGGTTCGACATGCCTGCTACACCTAATGGGTTGGGCGGATACGCGTCCACATCTTTGATACTTACAGCTGCATTCACCTCTTCATCCGTGTATTTAATATAACGATTAGATACAGGGTCAAAGTAATGGTCACCTTGGAGTTGTGCATAACCATTGTTGGTTGCGAAATATACCTTTTGTCCACGACTTCTTGCGGCATACTCCCACTGTGCTTCTGTTGGCAGATCAAATGGCAATGCGCTGACATCACCTAGCCATTGACAATAGTCTTTCGCTTCTTGCCATTTCTTTGCAGATGCCGCAGTATTTTGCCCGTCCTCCATTGCATACACA
>NZ_BAOG01000075.1 GCF_000400365.1 Vibrio jasicida CAIM 1864 = LMG 25398
ATAACGACACAATCCACTTTCAAATTTCAGGTGATGGCTGCAAGCATCTATTCACCAATCGCACCCGCCGTTATGTCCACCATTGGCTAGCTAACATTCTAAATGTCATTCTATTGAGTCGCATTGACTTGGCCTTTGACGACTTCGAAGGTATCAACACTTGCAAAAACGTTGAACTGGCTTTTCTTGATGACGGTTTTAAACGCTCTC
>NZ_BAOG01000074.1 GCF_000400365.1 Vibrio jasicida CAIM 1864 = LMG 25398
AAAAGCACATCAAAAAGACACTTTGCATGTACTGACTGTGGTCAGGTCTACACGTCGTTTTTCTTCTCCGTGTGTCCTCACTGCCGTTCTGGTGTGGTTAATCAAACTGAAATTGATGACGCAGAGCGTCATGCACGCCTGTCTTACTCTCACAAACAAGAACCTAACAAGTACAAGCAGAAAGCAATACGCCTGCACCCAGAATATATCTTTGATGAACCTCAAGACGTTGACACTGATACCGATTATCTGAGCACTTCTGTGATCATTGACCACTTGAGTTTTACTGTGAAGCTTTCAGAGTTTCGTCACTGCACTAAATCGGGTCCGTTCTCTGGCATCGCTTTCCCTCAACCTCCTTCGCTTCCGCCAATGCGAGCAAAGAACCTTCAAGATGCTGAGGATATAAACAAGTTCCATAAGAAGATGTACACCGAATACTTTGAAGAGTGTGTGGTCATCTTTATCACTAAGGTTTTAGGCTTTACCGTTGGCTCAATGACGGGTAACAAGTTCCAATACTATGATGATCACTTCTGCCTGTTCTCTAAAGATGGCGAACAGTTTTGTGGCAAGGTGGGAGTAGGCGGTAATAACGACACAATCCACTTTCAAATTTCAGG
>NZ_BAOG01000073.1 GCF_000400365.1 Vibrio jasicida CAIM 1864 = LMG 25398
ACGCGTCATTTAAGTTAATCGTGTACTCAGCAAAATCTTCCGGTAGAACTTGGTCAGCAATGGTATTCTCAACCACTGGCTTGTCGTTAACAGGAGTAACGTTTAGCGTAACCGTTTTGGTTTCGGTGACACCACCGGAGGTGACTGTATAAATGAACTCATCAGCGCCGTTGTAATCTTGGTCTGGTGTGTAGGTAATGGTGCCATCATCGTTCACAACCACATTGCCATTTAATGGGCCATTGCCCGCTTCTACGGATACAACTGGTGATTGGCCTTCGAAACTATCGTTGTCTAACACATCCAAAATGGTTGGTGTGTCTTCAACGATATTCGCGCTGTCCGAAACGATATCGGCAACGGCGTTGACTGTGAAATCAACCGTCTGACTCACTTCCAAACCACTTGGATCTGTCGCGGTAAACGTTAACTCTTCAGAACCATTCCAGTCTGCTGTTGGTGTAATCGTCGCAACACCATCGACAATCGAGACTTGAATATTGCTGTTACCAGAAACGCTGAATGTCAGCTCGCTATCTGAGTTATCAACATCACTAAACGCGTCATTTAAATCGATGGTATATTCAGCAAAATCTTCCGGTAGAACTTGGTCTGCAATGGTATTCTCAACCACTGGCTTGTCGTTTACTGATGTTACGTTTAGAGAGACCGTCGTAGTCTCGGTTACACCGCCAGAAGTGACTGTGTAAGTGAATTCATCCGCACCGTTATAATCTTGGTCTGGTGTGTAGGTAATGGTGCCGTCGTTGTTCACAACCACACTGCCGTTCGTCGGACCATCTCCAGATTCAACCTTAACAACTGGCGATTGGCCTTCGAAGCTATCGTTGTCCAACACGTTCAAAATTGTTGGTGTGTCTTCAACGATATTCGCGCTGTCAGCGACAATGTCGGCAACGGCGTTGACTGTGAAATCAACGGTCAGGCTAACGCTTTCACCATCAGGATCTGTCGCAGTAAACGTTAACTCTTCTGAACCATTCCAGTCTGCTGTTGGTGTAATCGTCGCGATGCCATCAAAAATCGATACTTGAATGTTGCTGTTACCAGAAACGGCAAACGTCAATTCGCTATCTGCGTCGTCAACATCGCTAAATGCGTCATTCAAGTTAATGGTGTATTCAGCAAAGTCCTCAGGTAGAACTTGGGATGGGATAGCATTTTCGGTTGTCGGAGCATCATTAAGTGGATTAACTGTTACCGAAACTTCTGCTTCATCTTCTAATGCACCATCAGAAACTGTGTAGCTAATGGTTGCTTCACCGTTGAAGTTTTCTGCAGGAGTAAAAACAAGCTTACCGTCTACGATTTCAACGGTGCCTTGCTCTGCAGGAACAGACGCATTCACTATGGTCAGTGTGTCACCGTCAACATCGGTGTCGTTTGGTAGCACATCAATGGTGACTGGCGTATCTTCGTCCGTCGTAGCGCTGTCATCATTTGCTATTGGTGCATCATTTACAGGGTTAACAGTAACCGAAACCGTTGCTTCATCTGTTAGTTCACCATCGCTAACAACATAAGTGATAGTTGCTTCGCCGTTGAAATTCTCCGCTGGAGTGAAAACAAGTTTGCCATCTACGATCTCAACAATACCTTGTTCAATAGGAACAGATGCACTCACGATGGTTAACGTATCGTTATCTAGATCAGTATCATTTGGCAAAACATCAATCGTAACCGGAGTATCTTCATCGGTGGTAGCGATATCGTCTACTGCTACTGGCGCATCGTTAACAGGATTCACACTGATTGTCACAGATGCTTCGTCTGTCATTTCTCCATCAGTCACTACATAAGTAACCGTTGCGTCACCATTGAAATCCTCAGCAGGAGTAAAGATCAACTCACCATCAACAATTTCTACTGTTCCTTGCTCATCAGGCACGGTAGCAGATTCGATAGATAAGTTTTCACTGTCTTGATCGGTATCATTAGCTAGAACATCAATTGTGACAGGTATATCTTCGTCGGTTTGAATATTGTCATCTTCCGCAACAGGCGCCACAGGGGTAACTGTCGGAGATGTTTCGTCAGAGCGGATATTACTTAAGTAGAGCTCAGCTAATGACAAATTCTGAGTTTCAGAAAAACCTAGCGCTGCCAACCCGGTCGTTTCAAAATCCGTGTCGGCTAATAATTCTGCAGCAGTGCGTTCAACAGTGCCGCTAGTTTGCAAACTAGAACCGTTACTTTGACCTGCAGCTGGTGCAAAATCTTCGTTTAGCAACGTTGGGTCTTGCCCTTCTCGAAGAGCGTCAATAATTTGAGCAACATCGTCAGAAACGTCTTGCACCCCTTCTTGTTTTGCAACTAAAACCTGAAGCTTGTCTGGTTCAGCTCCAGTTTTAGAAACAATCAACTCACCAGGTGACGGTTGTTCGTTTTCGGCAAGCGCTCTTAACTGCCCATCCAAACCTATTACGACTAATTGCCCACCAAGTGAAACTAAGGCTGTACGATCCATATAAACCTCTGACCTAAAATTACTGTCAACATTTTGACCATTGATACTTATTCGTTATATATTGCCCGAATATATAACGCAATAACAGTGCATTAACACTAAATTACAACTTCTAAGTCACATATTACTCAGAAGGATGTGTCATCTGATAAAAAGAGACTACCGTCACTAATATATGGACACCCATGCTGAACAAAGTATTGAAACTATGATCTTTATTCAGAATATAAAGTGCCGCCCGTGCGGTAACCGAAGATTTACTTACACATCGATAAGTATAGCAACTAGTTCCATAGTTGATTGTTAATAGCTTTGTACGTTAAATTATTGACGCCTATAGAGGTGTCGCTATCTATAAGAACGATTTCTCACCCCAGACAATTCACAATCTAGGAGAATCACAGTGAAGTGGACTCGTGCCAACGCCTTTTGCTTGGGTGTGCTCGCCGCTAGCCCTGCTTTAGGGCAAACATTAGAGCAAGCGGTTGAAAATACGCTTAAAACAAACCCAGACATAAAAAGTGCGTTTAATGAATTCGTAAGTAAGCAGTATGTGAATGAAGCCTCGAGTGGCGCTTACCTTCCCTCTGTCGACCTTGACGCGGGTATTGGATACGAAGGTATCGATCCTGCGGAAGCGGGCCGCGAATCAACGGATTTAACGCGTAAAGAAGCAACTGTCACGCTTACCCAGCTTATTTGGGATGGTTCGGCAACATTGAATGATATTGATAGAACCGCAGCTGATGCAGAATCAGTACGCTATCAATTACTTGCTGATGCTCAAGATACAGCGCTAGAAGTGACTAAAGTTTATTTGGATGCAGTGAAGGCTTATGAAATCCTGACACTCTCCGAAAATAATTTGAAAGTTCACAAGAAAATTTATCAAGACATTAAAAAGCGCGTCAACTCTGGTATTGGTTCAACAGCTGACTTGACTCAAGTTGAGGCTAGACTGGCAAAAGCCCACGGCAATTTAGCAGCAGCGCAAAATAACCTGTTTGATAGCCATACCATGTTTACTCGCATTGTCGGCCAATCTCCACAAGGGCTTACCTTTCCGCGTGCCGATCAAAACTTTATCCCATATACGGTAGATGATGCTGTAGAGTTGGCATTTGATTCCCATCCGGTCATTAAGATTTCTACTGCAGATGTTGATTCAGCTAAGTTTCAATATAAGCAGTCAAAAGGTAACTATTACCCAACCCTTTCGGTTGAAGCAGCTCAGACATGGCGTGACGATGCTGGTGGTATTGAAGGGCGTGGTGACGAAACAACTGCGATGTTGAGAATGCGCTACAACCTTTACAATGGGGGCAGTGACGCAGCAAATGCAGAGAGTTTTGCCTACCAACTAAACAAAGCAAAAGACTTACGTGAACGCGCTTATAGAAACGTTGAAGAAGGCTTGAGACTCTCATGGAGTGCTCTCGATCTGACGTTACAACAAAAGGAATTCTTATCAGATCACGTTGACTCTGCTTCACAAACCGTCATCGCATATGAGAAACAGTACCGTATCGGTAAACGAACATTGCTGGACTTACTTAATACAGAAAATGAATTGTTTGAAGCGCGAAAAGATTATTTAGATGCTAAATACGCTGAACAGTATGCAAAGTATCGAGTCATGAACGCCACTGGCCAGCTATTAAATGCATTACGTGTTGACGTCCCGACCGAGTGGAATCAGAAGGTGGAGTACTAAACCATGAAAGTAACAAAGGTTCTATTCACTCTAAGTATTTTTGCTTCTGCCAGCTTCGCAGCAACGAATGATGAATATGATTACATGCCAACCCCAGATGCTCAGCAAATTGCCGATCTGCAAGATGATGACAATGATGGCGTGATCAATGCTCGTGACTTGTGTCCTGGCACTCCGGTAACGTCAGAGATAGATAATGATGGGTGTGGTGAATACATTAAAGCATCCGAGAAGATGCAAGTCCGCGTTTTATTTGCCAATGATTCAGACGAAATAAACCCTGTATTTCGTCGTCAAATTCGAGAACTCTCAGAATTTCTGAAAGAGTACCCTTCTACCTCAATTGAACTGCAAGGTTACGCCAGTAAAGTGGGTGGTTCTTCCCACAACTTAGACCTTTCAAAACGACGCGCAAATAATGTTCGCGAAGCGCTATTGCGTTATGGCATTGATACTAACCGAGTTCGCATTGTCGGTTTTGGTGATACCCATTTAGCGACAGAGGGTACCGACGAAGTGAGTCACGCACTGAACAGAAGAGTAACGGCTTACGTTGTCGGCTATAAAGGTGAGATAAAGAAAGAGTGGACCATATTCACTACTCTTCCAAAAACCTAATAAAAGGAGCTTCGGCTCCTTTTGTTTTTTCAAACGTACGAAAACCGTATTATGCTTTAGGAATCGACACTTTAATGGTAATCTAGCCGCGTCATAACAATGAGAGTTTTGAAATGAGCAAACTTACAACAGATATCCAAGCAAACCTTGATCTTTTTGTTGCTGAAACAAAAGAAAACCAGCTAGTTTGGGGTCTACGCAATGAAGAAGGTTGGTTATCTTGCGATTCAACTGAATTCGAAAACAGCGAAGTCATGCCTTTTTGGTCTGCTAAAGAAGATGCAGAAGCACACAACGTTGAAGAATGGGCAGATTTTGAAGTACTTGAGATTCCTCTGGATATCTTTGTTGAAGATTGGCTTTTAACTCTTGCTGAAGATGGTGTTCTTGTTGGTGCTAACTGGAACGCACAGCTAGAAGGTAAAGAGCTTGAACCTCAAGACCTAGCTAAACTATACCTAAGCTAATTCTTTAAGACCTCAGCACCAAGCTGGGGTCTTCCTCTTTTCACTTACCTTTTCGATGTAAAGCTCGACCGAGCGCATAGTTTTCTTCATTTCATTATCTATACCCTTCGTGTTTTGTCACAATGACTCAACCTCAATTGGTATATCATACCGAACAAACTATATTAGAAAGAACATAAGGTTACATCACTATGCGTACGCTGCTCTCTTTGCTTGCGTCACTATTTTTAGGTAGTCAAGCAAACGCAAGTGACACTCAAAGCATCACCCAATGGCAAGCTGTCTATCAATCGACTTTGAAGACGAATGTCGAATCGGCTTTGAGTATGCTCCAAGATCGCTATCACACGGCAAATACCGACAGTGAAAAGCTGTACGTGAGCGGGCTCATCTATGAATACATGGGCAACATCGATCAGCCCTACTTTGGCAGCAGCCAAATTTTAGACAACCGTTTCGCGAAGCTAGAATCTCGATACATTTTAGCGCTAAAAGAACGTAAACAAGGCAACTATGATGATTCTGTCAACCTTTTCACCGCGTTGCTACAAAGCACCAAGCAGCATCAGGATGTAGAAAGCAAAGCCTTAATGAACTATCAATTGTGCTACACCTTGAATCAACAAGGTCAGTACCACAAAGCCAATTTCTTCTGCTCTTCTTTGAACAATCATTTAGCAATCGACCACCCAGAAAGTTTCCCAAGTGATCTAGCTCTGCGCGTTATTGCTAATAACTTCGATTACCGCGGCGAATACGATGTAGCTCTAGAGCTTTATCGTCGCTTGTTAACCAAAATGCCAACGCAAAGCGATCCTTCAGGAGTTTACAATGATGTAGGCAATTTGTTGAGTGTACTTGGGCAGTACGAACAAGCAGAACAGTACCTTATTCAAGCGCTCCTCGCTCGACAGCTTGAAGCCTCCCCACTTGAAGTTGCTCAGGTAGAACACAGTCTTGCGGCTATGTATAACAAATCTAAAGACTATGATAAGGCCATTAGTCACTACAAAAATGCACTAACTATCTTAGAAGACATGGACTACCCATACGGTAAGGGCTTGACCTATCTTGGTCTTGGTTCTGCGTACGTTGAATCAGGAAACTTACAAAGTGCTGTACCTTACATCAGGAACGCACTAGAGCTCGGTAAACGATATGAAAACAAACGCTTAGAGACAGAAAGTCATTTGGCGGCAGGGTTTGCATACTTAAAAAACACAATGCTCGCAAAAGCGCTAGAACATGGTATTGCCGCACTTGAACTTGCGACAGAAAACTCAAATTCAGCATTGCAAGCTAAGGCCCAACTTTTGCTTTCGCAAACCTATCGAGAACAGGGCAACCATCTTGCCGCCCTATCTCATTATCAAGATTACGCCACGCTAGAACTTGCGAACCGTGACGCAAACAATGTCAAAGCAATAGAGGCACTCGATTTAACCAAGAATGAATATGAATACGAGTTGCAGCTGACAAAAATAAATAATGAGCGCAACTTAAAGTTACTCGAAGTCGAAAAGCTTGCAGAACAAAAAAGAGCATATAACTTCGTCATTTTCTGCTTACTGACTTTGCTATTCGTCGCCCTATTTATTCAACGAAAAACGAACATAAAATCGAAATTAGATCGTCTTACCGGTTCACTTAATCGAAGTACAATTATTGAAAAAATTAGAGCACAAACAATCAACGCGCCCGAAGACATGCGTTATGTTTTAGCGCTTATCGATCTCGATAACTTCAAGTCTATCAATGATCAATATGGCCACCCTACTGGCGACATCGTATTAAAGCACGTATGCAAAGCGATTAGAGCTAAGTTGAATAGAGGGGAATATCTTGGGCGCTTAGGCGGTGAAGAGTTTATTTTACTTCTGAAGAATGTCGATGAGATCGACGTGCCATTTCGTGTTCAAAGCCTACACAAAACGATATCTGATAAGCAGATCAAAACTGAAAATGCTACGGTACTGAATGTAACAGCAAGCTTGGCCTATTTGTCTACATCAAAACCATTAACGAACTTTGATGAACTGTATTCGATACTAGACCAAGCTTTATATCAAACGAAGCAAAGTGGGCACAACGTTATGATTGATGCTTACAACGAGCCTATTGACCTTCCGTCTTCTGCTTTTGAATCAACGACTGCGTAACTGCGTCTTTGTTGTTCAGATAGTCATCTAAGCCCGCTTTGCGCAGGTCGCATGACGGGCAATCACCACAACCATCACCGATGATGCCGTTGTAACACGTTAGCGTGTTTTCACGGACTAGTTGCAACGCATCATATTGATCTGCCAGCGCCCATGTCTCTGCTTTGTTCAGCCACATTAGCGGTGTTTTGATTTCAAACTGGCGATCCATGCCCTTTACAAGAGCACTGTTCATCGCCTTTACGAAGTCATCACGACAATCTGGATAGCCACTAAAATCTGTTTCACAAACGCCCGTGATGACGGTTTCTGCGCCAATTTGATAAGCGTAGATGCCAGCAAGCGTTAGGAACAAAATATTGCGACCAGGAACGAATGAGTTCGGCAAACCGTTTTCTTGCAGTTCATGAGAAACTGGAATGTCGTCACGTGTCAGAGAGCTGATGGCCAGTTCATTCAGTAAGCCAACATCCATCACTTTGTGTGCAGCGACGCCAAGATCTTTTGCGACTTTCTCAGCCACTTCAATCTCCAGCTTATGACGCTGACCGTAATCGAATGTGATGGCATGTACTTCGTCAAACTCTTTTAATGCTTGAACCAGACATGTTGTAGAGTCCTGTCCACCACTGAAAACAACGACTGCTTTTTTCATCTTTCTCTCCGAGCTTAAGCAATACTTAGGTATTTATGAGTTTGAACCGACAAACGCCAGTTGCGAGCAACACAGGTATCAATACACAGTTGTGTAGCGCGAGGCTTCTGACTGATAGGCTGAAGTGCGATTACAGTCTTCTCTGCAATTTCTGCTGACGCCAACAATGCATCAAGCTGATCAATGTCTTTTTGAGTGCCAACCGGATGCTTAATTTCATTCGCTCGCTCCAAAGCACTCTTTAATACTGGCAACTTACCCTTCATCGCAATTTTAGGTGACACCGTCACCCATGTACTTTCTGAAGTCACGACCTCTGAAGTGCCGCTGGTTTCGATTTGGCATTGGCAACCCATGTCTTCAAATGCAGCCGTCAAAGCACGTAAATCATAAATACATGGTTCGCCACCAGTGATCACAATATGCTTCGCATTAAAGCTCTGCTTTTTGTATTCAGCTACGATGTCTTCCGCAGATGCGAAACACCACGTTGGAGAATCTTCTGTTTTCACCAAGATATCACCGATCTGGCGCTGGTCTTCTTCTTCTGCGTACCAAGTCTGTTTCGTATCGCACCAAGAACACCCAACCGGACATACTTGCAAACGCACGAAAACCGCTGGCACACCGGTGAAAACCCCTTCCCCTTGGATGGTTTCAAACATCTCATTTAGCTTATACAACGTAGAACTCACTCAACTCACAATACTTCGAGGCGAAGACCTTAATGGAGAGGCGCACTCAGGTCAATTTAAACCAAAAATAAATTGTTAAAATAGGTCTTTTTGTAGTTTCATACACGGGTTCCCCAATTTTAAGGTAAGTAAAGATGTACAAGCTGATCGCCCTCGACATGGACGGTACGTTGTTAAACAGCGACAAAGTAATTTCAGATGAGAACAAACAGGCAATAGCCAAAGCTCGCGAAGCCGGTGTGACTGTCGTATTGGCATCTGGTCGCCCTCTTGAGGGTATGCAAGACAAACTTGACGAATTGAACATCAATTCCGATAAAGACTTCGTGCTTTACTACAATGGATCAATGGTAAAAAACATTGGTACAGAAGAAATCATCCACCAGCAGATCATCGATGGCAAAGCAGCAAAGAAGATCGCACGTAAAGCGCGAGAGCTTGGCGCTTATGTTCACGCATTCAGCCAAGAGCACGGCCTAATCACAGAAGAAAGCAACCCTTACACAGACATCGAAGCGAGAATTAACGGTCTTGAAATTACCGAAATGAACTTCGACGCGCTAGAAGATGATCACGCGATCATTAAAGCAATGATGGTTGCAGAGCCAAGCAAACTAACTGAAGTTATCTCAGCCCTACCAGCAGAGCTAAAACAAGAGTTTACAGTTGTGCAAAGTGCGCCTTTCTTCTTGGAGTTTTTGAATCCATCAAGCAACAAAGGCGTCGGTGTTTCGGCAATCGCAGAATACTTAGGCATCAAAGCTGAAGAAGTGATTTGTATGGGCGATGCCGAGAACGACCACCACATGCTTGAATACGCAGGTCTTGGTATCGCAATGGCGAACGCAATGGAAGAAACCAAACAAATCGCAGACTACATCACAGTCAGCAACGATGACCACGGTGTAGCAAAATCGATCGAGAAATTTGTACTTAACACATAACGCTGCCCAAACAACAAAGCCTCGCACTTAGCGAGGCTTTGTTTTATTAAATGTTGCTTAAGCGTTTTTGCTTCGAGTCGTGAGCTTTCTCGCAAGTACTATAAAAATCAACATCAACAACGGATAGTGGAAGGTTTTAAATACTAACGACCAAAAGCCGCTGAATGACACAACCGTTTCAGAATACAAATACAACTGGTCCACAAGAAGTAATGCCAAAATCACAAACAGCATCTGTTGGCGCTCAAATCGAATTTCAGACTCTTTAAACGTCAGTACTAAAGCAGAAGCAGTAATCAGAATAGCCAACCAACTTGTAAATACAGGGAGTGGCCAAATTACCGCGATAGCTGCGGTGATTGCTGTCATAACAAACCAAATACCCTTCGAGCTTAATAGGTGGTCCACGTTAACTTCTGGGTTGCTTTCCAAACGCAAAATGTGCCACGCCACAAGTGCCCCCATTAACGCACCAATTAGCATGTCGAGAATGAATGCAGTACCCAAGAAGAACTTACATACCATAACCGCCAACGTTACCACTGCAACTAAGAAAGTGATGCGATTCAATCCAAAGCTTTTTGTTCTTTGGAACATAAATGTCATGACACAAAACCAAATAGCGATCGGCAAGCTTGGGAAGCTAAAGCCAAAACTGTGCGTTAACTCCGCCATTGGCATATAGACGTGTGGCCTAGGTAAAGAGAACCCTTGCTGAGCAACTAGCGTCATCAAAGACGTCGCAGTGATTGCAAAAAACAATCGATATACAAATCGACTGTCAAACTTCATCATGACGAACGGGAACAAAAACAGCAAAAATGTTGGATTACTTAAACTCGTCACGAGCTTCGCAATTTCACATGCCGTATCGCGACTTGTCATTGAAAACGAGCTGACCCAACTTTGAAGATCTACCATCCAAGAGAGTTCTAACTGGCGAAATTTAGGTGCTGACTCAATTAATTGGTTTACATAAACAACGGGTTGATCAGTCGCTTTTGAATAAAAGCCAGCCACATCTTTCCACTGTGATGGATAGCGATACAAAGAAGACGCCATATCGCTTGGGTTCAATAACATTGCAGACGCCACTTCGACGCCATAATGCGGAGCAAACCATATAGGCAGTTCGTTCCCATCCATAGCATTAGCCATCGAAAAAGCGATAACTTCAGAATCAGAGATGCAATCGTAAAAAATCGCCGTATCTGTTTTGCCGAGCTCCTCTCCAACCGTAACAACTAGCCCCGTCTCTTCCCACGTCTCTCTTTGCGCGGCCAGTTTAGGAGATTCGCCTTCTATAATGGTGCCACCTGGAAGCGAAATTTTATTCGTCAATATTTCATGGATAAGTACAAGTTTGTTATCTGCTCGGACAACGCATAGCGCCCCTTTTACGTCTTCAGGAAGGGGATTCGCGGCAGATATAGGAGAAACAAACAATGAAATGGAATACAGGATGAGAAAAAACAACTGTCTCAGCACAAAATACAACCTTTAATGAAGAAGAGAATCACGCGCAATGATGGCAGGATTACCAATATTTTTCGACATAAATTAAGTAACCAGTTGTACATTTAGCACACATGTCAAAAAACGCTTTGCGACACTCTTCAAAATAGTTCTGACAAAAATCAGACATAACTCGAAATATTGGCTGCGATTTTGCCAGTTATATTAAGTTAACGTCAGAGGAATTTACGTGGATTTTACGCCTTCTCAGAATTGAAACAAGAAAGAGAGCTTATTGTCGACAACAAATAAACTCTCTTTATGATTCATTTATACTTTTACAGCTTTAACCATGCATCTGTCCAAGCTGAGCCCACGCCCGGCTCATAAGCACTTGGAGTCGAACCACACCATAAACTGTTTGGCCAAGGCTTACATTGATAACTTGAACCATTATTTGTTACCACATCTCCCGCAGAGTAGTTAGCACCAGCTTGATATGCACCACCCGAAGATGGCGGCGTTGGTGGTGTTGGCTCTGTTGGAGGCTCTACAGGAGGATTAGTCCCAGAACAATCTGAGCTACCAATTGACTGCCATACTCCCCATGGACCAGATTCTGATGGGTTATCACCTTGTGTCCACCATTGCGCTTGCCATAATTGACCAGCCCAAATAACGGTTTCACCCGTGTTGTATACGCCACTCGCTTTCCATTCATTGTCACAACTACCAGGAGGCGGTGTCGTTGTATTAGTAGCGGAAGCTGTAGCCACTGCTTGGTATGTAGTACTCGTTTTATCGATACCAAAAGCCAAAGCGACGCTCGCCTCACCTACTTGAGAAGCGCCAAACTCCACATCGACACGACACGAGCCGCCTGCATTGAGTGTCGATTGTGTACATTGGTCTCTGGTGATCATCGCAGATTTTGTGACACCAGAACTTTGCAGTCCCACATTTTCTACAGTAAACGCGACATTACCGATATTTTGAATACTGAAACTGTGTTGCTTCAGCTCGCCCACTTTAAAAGAACTCAAAGCCTGATTTGCCGTGTAACCGACAGAGACATTATCTGTCGGCGGTGTTGTCGTACCTACAACGCCATCAACAAAACTGCGCAAAGCCGCTATATCGCTATACACACCGTACTTACCCGGTCGGGCACAACCGATACCCCAACTGACGATACCTAGCTGAGTGACAAGGCCATTATTATTAACGACGATAGGCCCCCCGCTGTCTCCCTGACAAGAATCAATGCCACCTTGCGGAACACCCGCACAGAATGATACTGAACCAACTGTGGTGTAATTACCGCCAGCTTGTCGACAAGTCGCATCAGAGACCAGAGGAACATCCACTTCTTGCAGAACGGTTGGTGAGCTGCCGCCCTCCGAAATTCGCCCCAGGCCAGCGACAGTCAACCAATCACCTACACCTGCATATTGCGAGACACTGCCTGCTGCGATATCCACTTTCGCAACACCTTGAGGGATAGAAGTGAGCTTAAGCAGTGCTATGTCATTTGAAAGCGTAGAGGCATTATAAGAAGGGTGAACATAGATCTGGCTGACGTTGGAGCGTACACCATCGGTACCGTTATAAATCACACCACCAATTTTTACCGCTATCTGATTTGGTGTGTCACCGTCAACACAATGGGCAGCAGTAAGTACGAAACCATCCCCAATATAACTCGCCCCGCAGAAAGAACGATTACCATTACGGCTGACTATCTGCGTATAAAATTCCCAGTCATTGGGGTTAGCCGTGATACCACCCACGATATCAGGCTGAATTTCAATGTTTTGTGTATCCGTGACTTGATCTGCGCTTACCGACATTGGCAATAACGCCGTTGCAAGTAAGGTTTTTGATAGGTTCAATGTTATTTTCCTCTTGTTTTATGAGGCACTATTCATGTGCCACTTACAAAACAAGCAAACAAAAACAACATCACCAATTTGGATGAGAATGAGTCGCCGCACATTGCGACGCAACTAATAGCAAATACTGACTAGTAGACTCAACTTTTGCACCGTCAGATTACATAAGTCACTAAGTTACCGTCTTAGCTACGCATTAATTAACGTTCAGATAACGACTTTCTTAACCAATGAATATGATGATCAAACCCTTGGTTTTCATAAAGAGAAATTGCGGTTTGATTGAAATCCCACACCTCAACGAACATTTGTTTTACGCCATAGTCGACGAACGTCGCTTCAATTTTTTCAATCAAAGCTTTTGCCACACCTTGTTTACGGAATTCAGGTAACACGTAGAGCTCGTCAACGCTTCCCATCATCACAGGTTTGCTAACCGTAGAAATAAGCTCGCAGAAATGCCCGGACACAAAGCCGATGAGCTCATCTTCTACTATAGCGATATACACCAAACATTCAGGATTATCGAGATAGCGAGCAATGCTCTTTTCTTGTTCGATTTCTTCTGCGGTTTTAAACAGCTCTGGGGATTGAATATGGTGCTCATCATGCAGCTCGAACATCAAATCATTGAGTTGTTCAAGATCGTCAAAAAGCGCTGGTTTGATTACAAAAGTAGACATAGGAAAAGAAGCCAATAACAGGAATCCATATAGTGTGTGTTTAAACATGCATTTAGGCAAGCAGGAATGCAAAAGCCTCTTGCTGACAAAGCAAGAGGCCTCGATGTTTATGCTTGCTCCTAGGTAACCTAAGAGCGTACTTAATTAAGATCGTACTTAACTAGCCACGTTTAAGCACTCGTTCGATTTCGCCTAGACTGGATGGATCATCAATGGTTGATGGCACCACGTATTGCTCACCATCGGCTATTTGACGAATGGTTCTTCGCAAAATTTTACCTGAGCGAGTCTTTGGTAAACGGTCAACAACCAGCGCATGTTTAAAGCAAGCCACAGCGCCAATCTCGTTGCGTACTTTACCCACCAACTCACCTTCTAGCGTTA
>NZ_BAOG01000072.1 GCF_000400365.1 Vibrio jasicida CAIM 1864 = LMG 25398
ATTGGTAGACACAAGGGATTTAAAATCCCTCGACGTTCGCGTTGTGCCGGTTCAAGTCCGGCCCGGGGCACCATCCGCAAATTGAGTGTGTGGATTTTATATCCCACCGTCGAGTTGACCGACCGAGTGTCGGACCATCAATTCCGGTCGGAGAACCATCTCTCATAAAGTGAGATTAAATAATCTCAGAGAACAACAATTCGGTAAGGCGCCTTGGCAGAGTGGCTATGCAGCGGATTGCAAATCCGTGGACCTCGGTTCGACTCCGGGAGGCGCCTCCATTCTTTTCGAAAGCTCGTCATTATGACGGGCTTTCTTCGTTTTAGCGCAATGAAATCGACGCGCTTTAATCCCTCTTTCTGCTGTTTACTTATTATCTCCTCCCTGATTATTTGATCGGGATTCAATAATTGCACTCAATTAGTTATTGATTTTATAAATGTTACACATCTCAATAATTGTAGAGGGTGATTGGTGATAATTTCTCCACGATTGTAGTCCGAACTTTTTGTTGTACAACAGACGGTTAGTTGGATTTCTTCTACCCGTCTTGCGGCTCTCTAAGTTCGGGCTTCGTCCTAAAACGTGAGAGAAAAATAATGAAAACATTCAACCTTAAACCCACACTTTTACCTTTAACTTTGCTGCTCAGTTCGCCGGTTATGGCGGCACAAAATGGAACCATGATGCAGTATTTCCATTGGTATGTGCCAAATGATGGCACACTCTGGACACAAGTTGAAAACAACGCACCAGCATTATCTGACAACGGCTTTACCGCGTTATGGCTGCCGCCTGCCTACAAAGGTGCCGGTGGTAGCAATGACGTAGGTTATGGTGTTTACGATATGTATGACTTAGGCGAGTTTGATCAAAAAGGATCGGTACGAACCAAGTACGGCACCAAAGACCAATACCTCGATGCTGTTAACGCGGCACACGCAAACAACATTCAAATTTATGGTGATGTGGTGTTTAACCATCGTGGCGGTGCGGATGGTAAATCGTGGGTCGACACCAAGCGAGTCGATTGGAACAACCGAAACATTGAACTCGGCGACAAATGGATTGAAGCTTGGGTCGAATTTAGCTTCCCAGGACGTAACGATAAATACTCAGACTTTCATTGGACGTGGTATCACTTTGACGGGGTCGACTGGGATGACGCAGGTAAAGAAAAAGCGATCTTCAAATTCAAAGGTGACGGCAAAGCATGGGATTGGGAAGTCAGTTCTGAAAAAGGCAACTACGACTACCTCATGTACGCAGATTTAGACATGGACCACCCAGAAGTCAAGCAAGAGCTGAAAGACTGGGGCGAGTGGTATCTAAACATGACGGGTGTGGATGGTTTCCGAATGGACGCGGTTAAACACATCAAATACCAGTACCTACAAGAGTGGATCGATTACTTGCGTTGGAAGACAGGCAAAGAGCTGTTTACTGTGGGTGAGTACTGGAACTACGACGTGAACAACCTGCATAACTTTATCACTAAAACTTCTGGCAGCATGTCATTGTGTGATGCACCGCTACACATGAACTTCTATAGCGCTTCACGCTCGGGTGGCAACTTCGATATGCGCCAAATCATGGATGGCACCTTGATGAAGGACAACCCAGTGAAAGCGGTAACATTGGTCGAGAACCATGATACGCAACCACTGCAAGCGCTGGAGTCTCCGGTGGACTGGTGGTTCAAGCCTCTTGCGTACGCGTTCATTTTGCTTCGTGAAGAAGGTTATCCGTCAGTGTTCTACGCGGATTACTACGGCGCACAATACAGCGATAAAGGGCACGACATAAATATGGTGAAAGTGCCGTACATTGAGCAGTTGGTGAAAGCCCGTAAAGATTATGCTTATGGCAAGCAGCACTCTTACCTTGATCATTGGGATGTGATTGGTTGGACGCGAGAAGGGGATGCAGAACACCCGAACTCAATGGCGGTTATCATGAGTGATGGCCCTGGCGGTACAAAATGGATGTACACAGGTTCACCAAGTACGCGTTACGTCGATAAGTTAGGTATTCGCACCGAAGAAGTCTGGACGGACGCCAACGGTTGGGCAGAGTTCCCAGTAAACGGCGGTTCGGTTTCTGTTTGGGTCGGCGTTAAATAATCAGGCTCATAGAATTGCAGGTGTGACCGATTTCGAAAATAGCGCGCATTTAATTAATGTCTTGTTTGATATTCATGAAACATATGCGTAACTTTATACCTGAGCATTATCAGTAGGCAGATTAAGGAAAGGAATCTATGGCTGACGTTTTGATTGTTGCGATTGTATTCAGTGCAATATTTGGTGGTGGTATCGTTAAGCTGGTTCTTAACCATCGTAAGGAAGTAAAAGCGTTAGAGATCTCTGAACGCAATCAGATGAGTGAAGAAGAGCGAAATGGTTTGAACAAGCAAGTCGCAGAGCTCAAACAGCGCGTCGAAGTATTAGAGCGTATCGTTACTGACAATAAATACCAACTTGATAAAGAAATTGCGTCTTTGTAATTCTGAACCAAGAAGAAAGAGCCAGTTTAACACTGGCTCTTTTTGTATCTGCCCCTGAACTCCGATAAGGCGAAGCAATAGATTAGCGTTCATCAAAGAAGTCTTTATTTCGAATGTACTTACTCATCAAGTGATAAGAAAAAGGGCGTATCAACCAACTCACCAAAGAGCGTCCAAGCCGCATCAACGTTGGTGTGTTCTCGTAAATCCTACCGTTATAAAGCCAAAGCATTTTGCCCACATGCCAGTAGAGAAAAGGCACCGGAGGCATAAAGGTAACAATATCGATGTCGCAACAGATTCGATAGGTTTTGTGGCTTAAACGATAGCGTTTCTTGAATGTCCAATCACCAATCGCTGGTTGACCAAATGTCACGACACGTTTGATGCTTTTCGGGTACTTTCTTTCGATATAATCGGCAAACACGCTACCAATTGCGCCGCCCGATGAATGCCCAGTAATGGTGATGCGCTTGCCTTGTAGAATTAGAGGTACAATAGTGGCTTCTAATCGTTCAATTACACTCAAACCAAGACGATCTTCATTTCGAGAAGGTTGACTTTCTTGAAATAACAAATGGTAGAAGCCTGCATGGATTCGATAGTTTAGCCCCAAGCGCTTGCAGCTGCGTGTCCACATCGCGAAGTTCAACAACCAATCGGTCATGCTATGCGAACCTTTAATTACCACGACGACTTCCGTACGCTTCTTGCTCCATAAAACACGGACCATGGTTTTGCCAAACTCGTTTTTAATGATGCGCTGCCCATTAGGATCAAACCCATAGCGGGTCTGTTTAAAGACTCTGGGGTAGGCGAGATTACAAAGGACGGCGTAGCGTTCGTACTGATATCGTTTTAAAGGCTTCACATTATTTTTCTGTCTCTTGGTCAACGTAAACTCTAGATGTGAAATATGAAAAATAGATGAAGATGAGAAATGAACAGAGGTTGGCGAAGCGTTTTTACTCAAGGGCCAGTGAAAGCAGAGTACTGCGTCAGTATTCATTCAATGTAGGAGGGTTTTGAAGTTTTTTGTTTGTACAAGCAAGACCGGGATTAGGGAAGATGCCATTCGCTGTGTATATGAATTGCGCAAAATGATCGTAGATTGTGCATGTGAGTCGCCTTTTTAACCATATGAATGAAAAAGACAAAATATCTGTTGATCTAAAATCTGAATCCGTTAAAGTACGCCTCGTTCTCGCGGCACAGGTCGCTAGAGCAGGTGGTGTTGCCATCGCATGATTGCGTTGCCCTGGTGGTGGAATTGGTAGACACAAGGGATTTAAAATCCCTCGACGTTCGCGTTGTGCCGGTTCAAGTCCGGCCC
>NZ_BAOG01000071.1 GCF_000400365.1 Vibrio jasicida CAIM 1864 = LMG 25398
CAACAAACACAGCGTCAGTTTGGTCTGAGCCAATGCCTGATAAATCATCTTCGTCTACAGCCAGAGGCACAACATTATCGATGATTGGTGCATCATCCGTAATGGTGACTGGAATGGTTGCCGTGGTCGTATCACCATCAAAATCGGTGGCAATAATTGGGAAATCAATCGTCAGGCTGTCACTGTTAGCTGCATGGTCAATCGGGCCTTGCAGCGTAAAATCGTAAGTGCCATCTGTTGCTACGTTTAACGTGAATACCGGATTGCCGTCTGCGGTCGCCACATAAGTAAAGCTGCCATCACCGTTGGCGGTTTCCACCAAGATAATCGCCTCACCTTGAGAGGTCAGCCCCGCAACAGGATCAGCCGTTGAATCCAGTTGATAGCTCACCACTCGGTCAGAGCCTTGAGTAGTGGTAAACGCACCTTCTACGAACAGATCGCCGCCTGGGTCTGAGCCCATACCGGTAAGGTCATCTTCATCGACACTTAACGCATCCACCGCTGTGATGGTCGGTACATCATCAACAATTGTGACTGGAATGGTTTCAGTGACAGTGTCGCCATCAAAGTCGGTTGCGATAATTGGGAAGTTCAGTGTCAGCTCATCACTATCAACCGCGTGATCAATTGGCCCTTCTAGCGTGAAGTTATAAGTGCCATCCGTATTCACTGTCAAAGTAAATACAGGGTTGCCACCCGCTGTTGCTTCGTAGGTAAAGCTACCATCACCATTTGCGGTTTCTGTTAGCGTTACCGCTACACCTTGCGATGTTAAACCGTCAACTGGTGTTGATGTGCCATCGAGTTGGTAGCTCACCACTCGGTCTGAACCTTGTGTGGTGGTGAAGTTGCCATCAATAGAAATTGGATTGCTTTGGTCTGAGCCAATTGACGCTAGATCATCTTCATCAACCGTAATAACGTCGACGTCGGTAATAACAGGCTTATCGTCCACGATTGTCACTGGGATAGTGGCATTTGTGGTATCGCCATCAAAGTCTGTCGCGATGATTGGGAAGTTCAGTGTCAACTCGTCGCTATCAACAGCATGATCAATTGGCCCTTCTAGCGTGAAGTTATAAGAGCCATCAGTATTCACTGTCAGCGTAAAGACCGCTTCACTCCCCGCCGTCGCCTCGTAAGTAAAGCTGCCATCACCGTTTGCGGTTTCAGTCAGCGTGACGGCCACGCCTTGTGATGTAAGGCCATCAACTGGTGTTGAAGAAGCATCGAGCTGATAGCTCACCACTCGATCAGAGCCTTGTGTAGTAGTGAAGTTGCCATCGATTGAAATCGGGTCAGTCTGATCTGAGCCAATCGTACCTAAATCATCTTCATCAACGGTAATTGCATCGACATCGGTAATGGTCGGCTTATCATCCACGATGGTAACAGGCAGTACGATTTGGCTTGTGTCACCATCGAAATCGGTAGCAATAACGCTAAAATCAAGGGTTAAGCTGTCGGTATTTGCCGCATGGTCGATTGGACCTTGCAGCTCAAAACTGTACGAGCCATCAGTATTCAAAATCAATGTGAAGACTGCACTACCATTTGCCGTTGCGCTGTAGGTGTAACTACCGTCTGCATTTTGCGTTTCGGCAATGGAGACGGTTTGCCCTTGAGATTGCAGGCCATTTAAAGGATCAGCATTTACATCCAACTGATACTGTACGACGCCATCAGAGCCCTGAGTTGTCGTGAACTGACCTTCAACCAACGTTGGCTGTGATTGGTCAGAGCCTACCGAACTTAAGTCATCTTCATCGACGGTAAGAGCAACAACGTCATTAATGGTTGGCACATCATCAGCAATGGTAACTGGTAGAACAAGTGAGCTGGTGTCACCGTCAAAGTCCGTTGCGACAATATTGAAGTCTAGAGTTAAGCTATCACTACCCACAGCATGATCGATTGGACCTTCAAGGGTAAATGAATAAGAACCGTCAGGGTTCACTTGTAAGGTGAAGATAGCGTCCCCTTCTGCCGTTGCAGAATAGGTAAAGCTGCCATCTGAGTTGGTTGTTTCCGTCAGAGAGATAGATCGACCCTGTGATTCCAACCCATTGAGTGGATCAGTGCCGCTCTCTAATTGATAACTTACAACACGGTCTGAGCCCTGAGTCGTCGTGAAGCTGCCTTGCGCGAGCACAGAGTCGCTTTGATCGGAGCCGATGCTTGATAGATCATCTTCATCGACGGCTAGTGCATCAACGCCATCAATCGTAGGAACGTCATCTTGAACTTGAATGACAATTTGCGCCGCTTCTGGTGTGTTCGAACCTTCGGCAATCGAGGAGCGGTCGCCATCTGCATCTACCGCGTAAACTGGCAGTGAGAAAGTAAGCGAGTCATCGTTAGCACCCGTATGATCGAGTTGTTCATACAAGTTGAATTGGTATTCGCCCAATGTAGGCGCATCAATCGCCACATCAAATACGGTGATACGCACGCCATCCAGCTCGATGAAGCCTTCGTAAGTGCGCACACCGTTACTCTCGGACGCAAGTTCCAGTTGAACAACCTGCCCTTGAGATTGGAGTTCTCCACCAACATTAAACTCTGTAGGTTCCAACTCATAGTGATCAATGATGTCACTTCCGACCGCTGTGGTGATCGACCCAGTACCACTTGTTACTACCGCGCCTTCCTGTGAACCTTGGTCAACCCCCGCCTCGTCTAAAGACAATCCCGTCACGTTTTCAATCACTGGATTATCGCCATCAAGGATGGTCATCGTAAAGGTGTTGCTTGCCGTATCTTGGTCAAAGTCGACGATTGTGGTTGGCAAAGAGAGCTCAATCGTATCTTCACCGTTTGTTTGTTCTAACGGCTTAAATTGCTCAAATTGGTAGGTACCATCAGTATTCAAACTGATGGTTAAGACGGTTTCATTCGAGCCCGCAATGGACAAGGTGATAGTACTGCCGTCTTCAGAGAGTACCACCTCTGTCGCCTGATTATCACTCAGTAGGCCATCTAATTGACTAAGCCCTTCTTGATTAAACCTGACCGTTGCCAATTGATCACTACCAATATCAACAAAGGTGCCAGTGATTGGTACAGAAGAAGATTCAACGTTTTCAAAAGTAACGTTTTGCGGCGCAGGATCATCGCCATCAATAACGGTTGTCGTAAAATCGATAGGCGCTTGAATGCTGTTCCCACCAATATCTGCACCAGTAATATCAAAAGCGATATTGATTTGATCACCGGAGATCGATACTTGGCCATCAGCAACAGACGCGACATGGTCAATACCCTGGCTAATCGTGGTAACGACCTCTAACTCTAAATCACGGCCTAAAGATGTCGCTTCGATCTCGATACGAAGCACTTCGTTACCTTCTTGAGTACCGATAATGGCATTTTGCGCTTCGTCATAAACGAACGCCACTGGCTGACCACCAGAGGTAATATCACTGTTAAGCTCACTTAACAAAGACTCTAAAGAAGACGTTTCGGGTACAAATGAAGTAGTATCAAGTGCGAGATCCCCTGCTTCAACCAGCACACTAGACGAAATGGTTTGCGGGTAGCTTGATAGAGAAATTGAGCCTTCTGTTACTTGAGAAGAAAGAGACTGACCGCCGTCAGCAAAAATGGTGATGTCGAGGCCATCAATATCATCGTCGGTTTCGGTATCACCGCTTGGAGCCGATGTCTCGAAGAAGGTTGATGCGAGTACTTCAGGATTGTTGTACTCAATGGTAACAAAGCCCGCATTCGCAGAACCGGAACCACCACCTCCGCCAGGGCCTGCAGCGGTTGCTTCTAAAATGGCGGTAGGGTCGGCACCTTCCAAAATGGCTTGTTGAATCGCAGCCACGTCTTCTGCACCAAACTCAGCGTTTGCCGCTGCCGTTGGGTCAACATTGACTTGTCCGTCAACAGGCGCTTGAACGACCGGTTCCGTCGGTACAGCTTCAGGTGTCGGCGCTGGAATGCACGCCACACAATTTTCGTCTACTAAATAGAGAGAACCTTCCGCTAACACTTCAATTGAAGCGCCGTTTTCCGTGATAATGACGTCACCCGGAACCAGTGTATCTCCAACGTTAACCGCTCTGACCTTCTCCTCAAGGTCTAAAGCGTAAACATCCCCTTCGACAGCGTCTACAATGACGGCTTGCGGCACAGCTTGTGTACTCATCTGACCCCCGCTAAATGGTTAACGTCTTTACGTTAGACCTTTATAAATTATTTTAGTTTATCGGAATGTGATTCACATTTTCTCATACGCTGATTTAACTAACTATTGAGTCAATAAACAATCATATTTTGCACTTTCGTTAATCAGTCGAAACGAAATCAGGATATAGTCACAATTATGTGACACCTTAACTAAGGTAAAACCCCAACCAAGCATATGAAAATAATAGCTTATTAATCAAAGTTTAGTTAGTTTGCATGAAAACTAGAAATGGAATCAGCTTAATGACTGAGAACAAGGCCGCCGGTGCCAATCAAAAGCGGTAGAAAAGCGAACAAAATGTCAAAACTAGAAGAACGCTTGGCGAGCCTGATCAGTAAGGGAGAAGAGAAGAACATGACCATCAAGTATTGGATTGCATAGTCAGAAGGAATCACAAGCAACATGACAACGTGCGTCATAATATGAATAACCACGCCCCACGAATGAGGTTTGGTACGCATCATCAAAGCAAGTGAATACAGAAAACTAATAGCAACAGGCATAACTCAATTCTTTAATTAATAATGATTCTCATTTTCAATATTATGTCATTGTTGTCATTGCTTCAACTTTGTTTTGTCTATCATTTGAATCGTTATTATCAATCAACATAATAAGTAAAATTATCAACAATTTCTTTCCTAAACGTTTGCGTAATCGCTAACCTTCTCTTAACCTTGATTTGAGGCTTTCATCACGATTTTTCCATTGCTATAGTTCACCCATCAGAACAAACAAGACCATTCGAGGCATGGAGCTTCCTCGCTAATCTCAAGATGAGAAGAATAGGTACCGAAAACATTCGGCAGATTTAAGAGGGTCAAATAATGGAGATGAATATGGTTGAGATTTTAGGTTACGCGGCATCAATCATGGTTGCTATTTCGCTGACTATGAAAGACATCGTTAAACTACGTATCCTAAACTTCATCGGCTGTGCACTGTTCACTGCATACGGTCTAATGATTGATGCGTGGCCTGTTGTGCTAACAAATGGTTTTATTGCATGTGTTAACGTGTACTTCCTTGCTAAAATGCAGCAGGAAAAAAAAAGCCTAGCGCCTGAAGAAGCCTAGTAGAAATGATTTTAGAAAGCCCGTAAGTGTTACGCTTACGGGCTTTTTCGTTTGTTTCTTTTGATCCGCTCGTGCACTTTCGTTATCGTATCCAGTTCAACTCTAGAGTTTCACGACGCGAAAACATTTCTACATGAACCGACACAACGCCCTTCACTTTTTCTAATGACTCTTCAGAGTCCGCCTCACAAGTTATCAGTAAACGCTCCCCCTCTAACTTGAACTCCGTATTTCCAACAGGAAATGTCACCAAACCTTTTTCATCATTCCAAGTCGCCGGCACTTTACGTGCGAAGTGGCGACACAAAGTCACGAGATATTTCGCCGCATGCTCGCTTTCAATTACAGTGGTTTCTTTGATCAATTTCAGTCCCTCGTCCCTTTCATAAAAAAGGCTCTCGTACGAGAGCCAAACATCTAAGGTTGCTGTTATTGCCCTTAGAGTTAGAATTGATAAGCGGCAGACAACTTGTAGTTACGCCCTGGTTCGTAATCGTCTAACGTAATCCCCCTTGCTGTGCCCGAGCGAGAGGCGTGAGACGTGTAAAGCTCATCAAATACGTTATCAATACCAAAGGTGACCGATAGCCCGTCAACGTTAGAAGGCACCCATTGTGCGTACAAGTTGTGAACATCGTAACTGTCTTTCTTCGGTTGGCCGTCAAACACATTGTCTTCCTCAAGCACAAACATTGAGTTCCAACCAAAGATGGTTTCTAACGAATCAGATTGGTAATCCAGCGTTAAAGCGATACTGTCACCCATGTCAATACTACGGCCATTGCCTCCCGCTACTGGGCCGCCCGTATCTTTGTTCTTCGTATCCGATATAGAATAAGACAGCTTGCTGCCGAAGCTCTCGTAACCGTAGAAAGCGCTTGCTTCAAAACCTTTGATCTCGACATCACCTTCATTGTAAATAAGGTATGTTTGAGTCGCTCCTTGATACGCTTCTGCAATGTAGTCATCAATATCGGTTTGGAACACGGTTAGGTTTGCGCCAAATGTGTGTTCATTTACCGTCTTATTGAAACGAACACCACCTTGGGTATTGAGTCCCGTTTCTGGTTTCAAACCATCTTGTAGATAAGCCACATCTTGGTATGCAATAAAGGTTTCCATTAGTTCTGGACCTTTAAATAGCGAGCGAGAACTTGCAAACAACGTCCAGTCTTGTGTTACTGCCCATTCTGCCGCTAGTGCCCATGTCACTTCGTCGTAATCGTTGTTACCTGTTTCAGCTTTGCGTTGGTAGTCGTCAAATCGTAGGCCGGCTGTGATCGAAAGTGCATCCGAGATAAAGAATTGGTCTTCGACGAACAAAGCTGTAGAAACCGCAGATTCATCCATGAACTTGCTGCTGCCATAGTAACTTTCAGAAGTCTTATCCATGTAATCAAGGCCGTAAGTCGCGCGATGATCAAAGCTACCCAGAGTGAGCACTGATTGGAATTTTGCGCTTAAGCCAAAGTTCTGGTTTTTCGCGGTATTTTTCGATAAGCGGTTTGCTGGCCAACGCGGCGCCATGACAGATTCATCACGGACGATTTCGGTTTCAGTGTTATATAACGTGACGTCCCCTTGGTGTTGCTCACCACGAAGCTCATAACTTAATGTGACCGTGTCACGGTCATAATCGGTTGGAATTAGAAGCTCACTCGACAAACCGTTATTGGCATCACCAGACATATCAGGGCGTGGGTTGTAATCACCACTGTCACGATACATATCGTATGAGATTTCTAGTCGGTGAATATCGCCAAACTCATAACCGAGCTTACCTAAGATGTTGTAAACATCTCCTTTCGCACCAAAGGTTTTATTGCCATCACCATCTTTAAAGTCATCACGTGTTACGTAGTGACCATAGACCATCGCGTCCACATTTTCAGACAGCAATCCATATAGTGTTAGAGAACCTTGTTGGTTGTCGTTAGACGCATAACCGCCGTAAACGCGAGCACCAAAGTTTTCATCGTAACGCAGCAGATCACGAGCATCTTTAGTTTCAAAGTACACTGAACCGCCAAGACCGCTTTGGGTAACTGAGTTATTACCCACTTGGATATCTGCTGACTTTAGAATGTCTGGGTTGAGTGTTAGGTTACCAATATGGTGGAACATGTTGGCATGCTGAGAGGCGCCGTCTAAACGGATATCAAGATCGGTTTCACCAAGACCACGAATGGTGATACGTTGATTGACAGAATGTGTACCGCCCACGTCAACGCCGGGAATATCACGAAGCAAATCAGACATGTGGTCAGCTTGTTTGAGCGACATATCGTCGGCAAACATTGATTCGGTGTTACTGGATACCTTCGTACCCCATACCACTACCCCTTCGAAGTGAGAATCTTGATCTTGGGCTAAAGCGGGATGAGCAAGTGCCACCACGACTGCTAGGCATAGGCTTGAAAGCTTAATTGATGAGCTAACTGGGCTTTCCATAAACGTCTTCCTAAATATAAATGATAATAATTCTCACGTATGATAGGGTCGCTATTGATAAATACAAAGACGAATCACTTATGCGAAATCGCATAGGTGTTATGAGGAAACGTCAAATGGCGGAAGAGACAAAAAAAAGAACTAAAATTGCCAAAGTGGCTCTAACCAAAAAGCTTGAGCAGACGGAAAAACAGATCATTGTGACTCAAGGTCAAAGCAGCCAAACCCAACTCGCGGAAGGTCAATTCCTCTCCTACCAATACAACGACCAAATCTTTGTTCATGGCGGACGTTGCATTGAATTAGTCGATTCGAATATCGTTTCAACCGCACATTCTGCACTACTGATTACCATTCTTTTGGAGGGAAAACTCTCTTTTGGTTACGATGACCTCCAATTTGACTTTGACGCAAGCAAAGGCCCACAAGGCGTGGTTGTTAACCTAGCTAAGCCTGCAAACTTCCGCCGCTCGCTGATTCAAAACAACCGAATGAATAAGATTAATATTCTTATTAAGCCACCTTGGTTGGAATCGAGAATGGCGGGACATTGCGGTCACAAGCGCTTTATTGAAACTCACCAAGCCTTTTACACGCTGGAGCTTAATGAGACGTTAATTGATTTGACACGAGCTCTCACTCAACATGAATCTCCCACAAACATGAAAGATCGTATCGGGGTAGAGAGTTTGATCTACCAAGTGCTCTCCCACTCGATTGGGCAAATGCCAGACGACTACTGCGCAGAGTGCGAAGAGAAAAAGCGTTCTGGCGATGCTCGAATCGAGGATGTAGTCAGTTATATCGAGACGCACCTCGAAGAAGATTTAACCTTAGAGCGCTTAGCAGAACAGTTCTCGATGAGCGTTTCTAATCTGCAGCGTCGCTTTAAACAATCTTTTAATATGACCATCAACGGTTACATCCGTCACCGCCGCTTAGAGATCGCTCGCCAGCATTTGGAGCGCGGATTAGTGACTATCACAGAAGCGGCATACGAGGCGGGTTACCACCACCCATCGAACTTTACCAACGCCTTCAAGAAAGTGTTTGGTGTTCCACCACACGAGGTCGTAAACAGCCATTGATGGTATCCATATATACCCAAGTGACTTCAAGATGCAGGATTCAGAGCGTTGTCATTGATTCGAGAGTAAGGAAAACAACGCAGTGTAATAGCTAGCTCTTTCCAAGTTGTTTGACGCAGCCATTTGTTTGACTAAAAAAGCGAGTCAATGACACGCTCCCAAAGGGCGAGCTGCCTTGGCTTGTATACTTTGTTGCCGATTCTTGATTTAGAATGACTAGATCTTTAAATCGCCGCCGCGTCTACAAACCAAGTCATTCTCGCTGAACCTAGCATCTCGAGGTTACTTGGGTATAAACGCCACAAAATAGGTTTGCTATCAAAGCCCTTTGGGAAGATAAACACTTGGCGTTATACTCGCGAGAAAGGTTATCTGAAATACAGAGGTCATCATGAATATTGGTGCAGTTGCGAAATTAACAGGGTTGTCTTCTAAGTCGATTCGTATGTACGAAGACAAAGGCATCATCTCCTCACCAGCTCGCAGCGATTCAGGCTATCGCGAATATTCTGACAAACACATCCAAGAGCTCAACCTTGTTTCCCGAGCGAAAAACGCAGGATTCTCACTGCAAGAATGCAAAGAATTTGTGCAACTGGCGCACAATCCAAATCGCAAGAGTAGCGAAGTGAAAGCGCGTACGATGGATAAGCTTCATGAAGTTGAGCAAAAGATCGCTCACTTGTTGGAGATTAAAAAGCAATTAGAAGGTTGGGTTTCATCTTGCCCAGGCGATGCCGATAGCCGATGTCCAATCATTGACGAGCTCACCAAATAAGCTCGCCAACCTTTCTATTTCGCTTTAATGTAATGAATGTAGCTTTAGTGGTAAGTACACATACGCTTGCCATTAAGCTCAATGATATTAAAAGGTGTCTCGTAGATATCTTCTAACGTGGATGCCTGAATCACCTCATCTACCTTGCCACTGGCAACCACTTTGCCCTTCTTCAGCGCAAGGATCTCGTCGGAGTAACAAGCCGCAAAGTTAATATCATGAATCACCACAACCATGGCTTTATTCATATCGTGAGCAAGGCGCTGAACGACTTTCATGATCTGTAGCGAGTGCTTGATATCAAGATTATTCAATGGTTCATCGAGGAAAACATAATCCGTATCTTGGGCAATCACCATCGCAATAAACGCCAACTGTCGTTGACCACCACTCAATTCATCTAAGAACTTATCTTGAATTTCTTTCAGGTCTAAGTAGTCAATTGCTTGCTCGATGATCGCGTGATCATCTTTGGACAAGTTGCCTTTTGAATAAGGGAATCGCCCAAACGAGACCAGTTCTTTCACGGTAAAACGCATCGTAATCGTGTTTGCTTGGCGCAACACCGCCAGCTTTTTCGCAAGCTCTTTGGTGTCCCATTCTGCAATCTCTTTGCAATCAATCATGACACTACCGCCATCTCGCTCGGTCAATCGTGACGCCATCGACAACAAGGTACTTTTGCCTGCTCCGTTTGGACCAATAATCGATGTCACCTTCCCTTTCTCAAATTGGGTATCCGCGCCATCAACGACTTTGTTGGAACCAAATGCTTTGGTTAATTTATCTATAACTATCATGTTTATACGACTTTGTTTTTCAGCAGTAGATACAAGAAGTAGATACCACCAATAAAGTTAATCACCACGCTCAGCGTCGTTTCAAATGAAAATAGGTTTTCTATAATCCACTGCCCCGACAACAAGGCACAAATTGCCATCAATGAACAACCAACTAATAAAGTACGATGCTGGTAAGAGTGGAACATTTCACGGCTCAAGTTCGTCACCAATAAACCAAAGAACATGATTGGACCGACTAAAGCCGTCGAAATGGCAATGAGAACCGCAGAGAGAATAAAGACATTGCGCGTCACTTTAGGGACATCAACCCCTAGACTCTTAGCATTGTCTTGGTCTAACCAAAAAACATCTAAAGTGCGATGCATGCGATACAACAACCAACAAGCGATGAGCAATATTGGCGAACTGAGATACACCAAGTTCACCTTCACATTGTTGAAACTCGCGTACAGTTTAGATTGCACAAACGCAAACGTATTTGGGTCCATCAGAAGGGAGAAGAACACCGCAATATTGCTAAACAACTGCCCAAAGATCAGCCCCACCAACAGCAAAGTGATGAGATTGCGCCCGCCTTTTGAAAAATAAAAACCAAACAGCAACAGCGAAAATCCCACCATGACCAGCACAGCAATCGAGAAGTTGATGTAGACATTCAGAACAAGCGCGCTTAAACCACCAAACAACAAAACAATCAGCACTTGCGTTAACACATACAACGCATCAAACCCCATGATGCTTGGTGTAAGAATCCGGTTGTGGGTAATGGTTTGGAACACCAACGAAGATTGAGCTATCGCAATACCTGCCAGTACCATGGTTAATACTTTAGGCACACGTCGCGACAAAAAGTATTGGTAGTTATCTGCTGTTAAGCCAATACCAATAAACAGAAACGCAAAAAGCAGCGCGACGGCTGCCAAAAAGAACAGTTTCTTGGAATCACGCAATTTGCTTACCTCGCAACAACATCGCGATAAACACCACTCCGCCCAAGATACTGATCACGATTGAAATCGGCATTTCATGAGGGAAGATGATCAATCGGCTAACCAAGTCACACGCCAAAACGAGTATTGCCCCATACATGGCAGTAAGCGGGATATTGCGTTTAAGATTGTCGCCATAGAAGTAACTGACTAAGTTTGGAACGATAAGCCCAAGAAACGGCAGTTGACCAACGATCATCACAACACTGGCAGACATTACCGATACCAAAAGTACACCTAACGTCACCACTTGTTGGTAGTTAAGACCAAGGTTTACTGCAAAGTCTTTACCAATGCCAACAGCAGAGATACGCGCGGCAAACAGGTAGCTTAAAAGCGCCACAGGCACGGCAATGTAAAGCAGCTCAAAATCACCACGCAAAATGTTGGCAAAATTCGCTACGCTCCACGCTGAAAGACTTTGTAGTGCATCGTATTTGTAGGCAATGAAAGTAGTAACGGCGTCAACAACGTTACCAAAGATGATGCCGACGAGCGGTACAAACACGACACTTTTGAATTGGATGCGTTGAATGAACTGGACGAACATCAAGGTCCCCAGAATAGAGACAGCAAAGACAAGCCAAAGCTGTTCGCCATTACCAAAAAACACCACACTCATTACGTAACCGAGCATGGCACACTCAATCGTGCCCGTTGTTGAAGGCGCGGCGAATCGGTTTTGGCTAATTTGCTGCATCACTAATCCAGCGATGCTCAGCCCTGCTCCGGCAAGAAGAATGGCAAATAGACGCGGAATTCGGCTAGTAAAGAAGAGTTCTATTGCTTTTGCATCGCCCGAAAACAACTGTTGGGGTGTCATATTTGCCACCCCAACAAACAACGATGCGACGCTTAGAACAATAAGAACAAGCAACAACTTTTTCAAAGTTAACCTCAGCTAGCTTTTTTACAGATCGATCGTGTGTTTGATTTCACTCACCATCTTTTCCGTTGCTGTTACGCCAGACATTGCTAAGTACCAAGCATCAACATCTAGGAAGGTTATTTTCTTGTTCTTGTAAGCCGAAGTTGCTTTAACCAAATCGTTATCCAACGCTTTAGCAAGGTCATTGTCAGACTTTGCATGAAGTGAGTTTCTATCAATGACTAGAATATTTTTCGGGTTAGCTTCGCGGATAAACTCGTAAGAAATGACGTCACCGTGCGTGCCTGTTTTGAGGTTCTTCACTGTTTCAGTAAAGCCAAAATCTGTGTAAATCGCGCCAAAACGAGACTTCGCACCGAATGCACTGATGTTGTCTCCGATACTCAAAATCGTGAGCGCATCATTATTATTGGTTTGGTTGTATTCGCGAATCGCCTTGAACTGTGCATCCAAGTTTTCGATCTTTTGCTCAACCTTGTCCTCTATGTTGAAGATCTTACCAAGATTACGCCATTGTGCTTTTGTGCCCTGCCAGTAATCTTCTTTCTCTCCTGATGCAAAAACGACTGTTGGTGCAATTTCACTTAACTCATCGTATTTCGATGAACCACGAGGACCAACCAAAATCAAATCTGGTTTTTGCATATAGATGGTTTCGAAATCTGGTTCAAACAAACTACCAGCAGAGATGTAATTGTCTTTATTGTATTTCGATAAGTATTTAGGAAGATGCGAGGCATTCGAGACTGCAACAGGGTCGATATTAAAGCTATCGAGCATATCAAGAGGACCAAAGCCAATCACAACCACACGCTTTGGTGATTGTTCGACTTCTGTCGTTCCCATGTAGTGATCGATTTTGACGGTTGCAGCAAAAGCAGGTGAGATTGTGAGCAGCGAAACAAGAGCCGCACTGACGAGTTTTTCCATTATTTCAAACCTTAAATGAGATCCATTATCATGCGCATTCGCAATATATCGTTACTCACATAGGCATTCAACCGATTATTTAATAACTTTACATTCGTTACACTTCTAAATTGGCTCAATAAATCAACAAATTACACTGTACCTATATCGGATTTGAGACGGTAAGCGCAAAATAATAATTTTCATGTTTATCTCGTGATCGAGTGCTTATACTTCAAAACAAGTCTTATCAAAAAGGATTAGAAAATGAAGAAGTTAGCATTAATGGTTTTTGTCGCAGCGCAACTGATGGCTTGTACAGAGGTGGGCAGTGAAGCGTGGTGTAACGACATGAAAGAAAAGCCAAAAGGCGAATGGACCGCTAACGAAGCGTCTGATTTTGCTAAAAATTGTGTTTTTAAATCAGAGTAAACACACATTATTCTGATTGAATGACAGATAAACCAGATAGCCCGCAGCTTTTATTTTTAGAATGGAATCGTTGCGGGCTATTCATAGGCATCAAGAAACGCTTTTAGTGCAAGTTCATCAACAATCTCTAGCCCCTGTTCGCCCTTTCTGATCAAACCCTTGTCCATTAAATCTTTCACCGCTCGGCGATAAACACGCCCGGAAGTGCCAAATCTTTCGGCTTCTTGGTTTACTTTGCCAAATCCACCCAACAATGTATTAGTCTGTTTTTGTACTAACAAATCATAAGCGATGTTGTAAGTAATTGGGTGTAACAAGCGATTGGTATAGATGTCCATTGAATCCTGATAGTCCTCCGCCAAAGCAGAGGCAAAGAAGAACATCATGTCAGGTTGCTGATGCAGCGCCTCAGTCAGTTTTTGGATACAGATGATATCCACCTGCATGTGTTCATCAGCTACCACATTCCATTGGCAAGGCGTTTGTGTGAAGTACTCCATTTCACCATAGATATGATAATCGCAATTGGCTTCGCCCAACTGGAAACGACGTCCGTTAGCAGCAATGATACTCATTGAAACTCGCCCGACTGGCACAACATAGAGATATTGAAGTTGTTCACCTTGGCGAAGGATCTCTTCACCAGAGTCAAAGTATCGACTGCCGATTTGGCATTGATAGATCAAGTCACGAAACTCAGCACTTTTCTGTTCTAGAAAGCTTTTGAAACGTCCAGTCGGATAAGGGCTTATTTTCACGTGAGTTTCTCTTTAATGACAACAATCTCAAATAGATTGTACTCGCTAGAATCGTTTGATGACAGCCAATAAAAAAGCGACACCGAGGTGCCGCTTATAAAATTAACTAAGCTGTGATCTGGTTAACTCTGTGCAATTAAGGCTTCAAGAGCAGCGTAAGACGCTAAACGCTCCCCTTCCATCATCACTTGCGCTTCATCT
The DNA here is from genome assembly GCF_000400365.1 of Vibrio jasicida CAIM 1864 = LMG 25398. GTDB lineage: Bacteria > Pseudomonadota > Gammaproteobacteria > Enterobacterales > Vibrionaceae > Vibrio > Vibrio jasicida. The sequence goes on from NZ_BAOG01000071.1 coordinate 14,573, forward strand.
ACGTACTGCCCTACCCCTTCTTTCACATCCTGCTGATACAAAACCACATTGTTCAGAATGGAGGCTACATTCAGACCACGCAGCCTACCGACGGTAAACAGAGCTGAGGTTTCCATATCCGCACCGAGAATGCCTTTCTTGTTCCAGTACTCGCAGATCGTTTCTTCGTCGTCGGTATAGAAGCTGTCATGGGAACGAACCACACCTAAATGATAGCGCGCCTCTTTTTCGGCTAAATAGCTGTCCAGCGCTTTCAGTAACGAAAAGCTTGCGTAAGCCGGATAAGAAGAGCGAACGTACGCTTTCGAGCCACCTTCGTCTCTCACTGCGCCTTCAGCCACAATCAACCCACCAAGTTGAATGCCAGATTGCATCGCGCCAGCCGATCCCACTCGAATCACATCTGTCACACCACACTGTTTTAGCTCTTCCACCGCAATGATCATCGATGGAGCGCCGATACCCGTACTACACACTGATACGCGCTGACCTCGGTATGTCCCCGTAAACACTCGATACTCACGGTTTTCAGAGACCAGTTCTGCGTTATCAAATAACGCGGCAATACGGTTTGCTCGATCTGGCTCACCACACACGATCACTCGAGGTGCTATTTGAGTGCTGTCTACGCCAATATGAGGTTGTTTCATCATTGGCTTAACCTTGAGCTGTCGCTTGAGTTAGGGTCTTCTCACCGTTGCGTTTTGCGCTACGTGCCCACTCTCTTGTACCGTTTGCTGCGATGAACATGAGAATTGCGTATTGAACCGACATTGCGTACACACCTTGTGTCGCGTAAATACCAACGCTGATGATGTTGATTACGACCCAAAGAATCCAGTTCTCAACGTACTTACGTGTCATCAAGATTTGCGCCACGATAGAAAGCACGGTCATGGTTGCATCCCAGAATGGGAAAGCATCTGGCTCTAAGACTGGCTCAGACAAACCTGCACCGAACACATTTAGCGTATCAACGGCAATGTTAGCCAACGTAAAGAAGAATGGGTCGATGTAAATCGTTAACATCGCAATCGCAACAATGCTTACTGAACCTGTCGCGATCAGCTTCTGTTTGCTTAACCAACGAACCTCAAGTGTCTCACCTTGTGCATTTGGTCTTGTCCATGCATACCAGCCATAGATGTTGGCGCAGAAGAAGAAAAGTTGAAGCAGAAGCAATCCGTAAAGCTGAATCTGGAAAAAGATAACGGCAAAAAGTGTTACGTTCAGCAGGCCGAACAAGTAGTTAATGGTTTTTTCTTGGCTCGCAAACCAAATACAAAGCAGACCGAAAACTGTACCAAACGCTTCGATCCAGCTCATTGCATAGCCACCACCAATAGGAATGTTAACAAGGGTGTTGTTAATGTCTAACAGGGCAAATAGGTCCATGAAGATGTCCTTTATTATTGTGCTTGGGATGCGCTCATCTTATTGTCTCGCAGCAAACAAAAAGGAGGACATTTGTCCTCCCTTTGATGTATCCGATCATAAATCAGATCAATAATTGTTTTAAAGTGCTTTGATGGCACTTGTCACCCAAAGGCGTTTACGACTCATGCCCTAAATAGCGCTTTTTGAAAGATGACGCAGAGGCAAAAAATGCAGTTGCAATGAACGTAAAAGCGATGCCCGACAAATAGACGAATTCTTCGTTTGCGAGCAGTTCATAAACACTGACTACAAATACGAACAATACCAACATTACATTGATACGATGAAACCAAGGTCTCTTGGTTGAATACTGTGCGTATCTCTTAACAAACATAAAAAATTTCCATTCACCACAATAATTTATAAATCTATTTATAGACTCTTCTAATAATAAGCTTTCCTGTGAATTTCTACACGATATCTTTCACTTTACGCGCAAAAAATCACACTTTGATGGGCTTATTATTTAAAAAGAAGGCATTTACTTTCTAAATCCATTCAGAAAGCTAACCATTATAAGTTTAGATAAATAACTAATTGAGAAAGAATAACTTCTTTATTCGGAGAGACACTTCACACTGTTACGCTCAACCAATGTAGGTTCAAGCTGTACAACCTGAGCTTCATCAGATTTATCATCCAGTTTTCGCAATAAGGTTTCGACTGCGGCTTGCCCTAGACGGTATTTCGGTTGGTGGATCGTGGTCAAAGATGGAGACATGAATTTGGCGATATGGATGTCATCGTAGCCAATAATGGATAACTGCTCTGGAATTTTAATACCTAGCTCGTTAGCTGCGTTAATTGCGCCCATTGCCATCATGTCGTTGGAGACAAAAATCGAGCTTGGGAGCGGACCACGTTCCGCCATTTTCTTGAAGGCTTGATAACCACCTTCACATTCAAAGTCAGATTCAACAATCCAGTTTGCATTGAACTCAAGCTCAGCTTCAATCATTGCTCGCTTATAGCCTTCATAACGCATTTGCGCTTGATGCTTGATTAGTGGACCTGTAATACAACCAATCTCTTGGTGGCCGCAGTCGATAAGGTATTTAGCTGCAAGATAACCACCACGAAGTGAGTTATCTTGGATCTTATCGCTGGTGAACAACATAGGGCCCCAGTCCATCACTACAACCGGAATGTCAGGATAACGCTCAAATACATCAATGCGCTCCCCTTCTAACGATGAACACATCAAAATCAGGCCATCAACGCGCTTTTGCAACAGCGTATTGATAGATTCACGCATTCGCTCGTTATCACCTTCTGTGTTACACAGGATCAGGCTGTAGCCTTTATGGTAGCAACTGCGCTCAACACCTTTTACGACTTCACCGAAAAATGGGTTGGTTGAGGTAGTCACCAGCATACCAATGGTTTTGGTTCGATTGACTTTGAGGCTACGCGCCAAAGCAGACGGCGCGTAGTAATTGAGTTCTTTGGCAGCATTGTTGACTCGTTCCGAGATCTCTTCGCTGACAAAGCGAGTTTTGTTAATAACATGGCTCACAGTTGAAGTGGAAACCCCTGCCAGTTTTGCGATGTCTTTCATCGTTGCCATGTTATTACTCCTAGATTATTGGTGTTGAGCCAGAAACTCCTCAACCTCTTTGCGGGTTGGAATGGAGGTTTGCGCGCCAAAGCGAGTTACTGAGATCGCTGCTGCTGCGTGGGCAAACTTAATCGCTGATTCTAAAGGTAAGTCTTCCAATAAACCAGTGACTAATGCCCCATTAAACGTATCGCCCGCCGCAGTGGTATCTGTTACTTCTACGCGGAAGCCAGGAATGATTTCACCACGACCGTTTTGACTCAACCACACCCCTTTCGCACCCAGCGTGATCATGACGATTTCAATGCCTTTCGAATGCAGGATGTTCGCCGCTTCTTGTGCACTGTCATCGTCTGCTACCGTCACGCCTGTTAGCACTTCCGCTTCCGTTTCGTTTGGTGTAATCACATCTATGCAAGACAGTAATTCATCTGACAGCTCGCGAGCTGGTGCAGGGTTAAGAATCACGTTGGTCTTGGCATCTTTCGCGATTCGCGCTGCTTTCTCGATGCCGCACATTGGCGTTTCTAGTTGCATCAACAAGTAATCAGCCTGACGAATGCGCTCTAGATCGGGCTCAATCGCCTCTGCAGTCAGCTTTGCGTTGGCTTCTGCTGAGATACAAATGCTGTTCTCGCCACTGTCCGCCACTTGAATCATGGCAATGCCCGTTGGGCAGTTAGGCTGCATCTTCACACCAGTGATGTCGATGCCATCCATTTTGAAGTTCTCACGAATATTGATGCCGAACGAATCATCACCCACACACGCAATAAAACCGATGTCTGCGTTTAATCGAGCTGCCGCAACAGCTTGGTTGGCACCTTTGCCACCTGGGATAACTTGATAGTTGCGACCATGCAGCGTCTCGCCTGGGCGAGGGAAAGAAGGCACTTGAAGAACATGGTCAGCGTTTACACTACCTAACACCACTAACTTATTCATACGGTTATCCTCGGTTCTGATTGAACCCTTTATATTTGAACAGGAGTAATAGGTTTACGCTCTTTGAAAAAACGTAAGCGTATTACGATTCAACTAGATTTAATTTTCTAACTTACCGCTTTCGTTGTTTGGAATGACCCAACACATTTATTGGGCCATTCCGTTATCTTCAACAAAGAAGAATCACTGAGTCGAACGTTAAACTTACTTAGTCACTACTTTAAGCGGAACAGGAATGTACTCCTCAACCTTCTCGCCTTTCAAGACTTTCGCTGCAGTTTCTACACCCAACGCACCGATAAGGTCTGGTTGTTGTGCGATAGTCGCTGCTAGCTTGCCACGGTTAACTGCTGCAATGCCATCATCAGTACCGTCGAAGCCAACGATCATAACGTCTTTACCTGATGCCTGTACTGCGCGAAGCGCACCCAATGCCATCTCATCATTCTGAGCAAATACCGCTTGAACATCTGGGTTAGCTGCAAGCAAGTTTTCCATTACGTTCAGACCTTTAGTACGGTCAAAATCAGCAGGTTGGCTTGCTAGTAGCTCCATGTTGCTGCCCTTCACTGCTGTCATGAAGCCTTCACCACGCTCACGCGCCGCAGACGTACCTGCAATACCTTCTAGTTGGATAACTTTCGCTTTCTCACCTACTTTTTCCATGATGTAGTGACCAGCCATTTCACCACCAACTACGTTGTCAGATGCGATGTGACTCACTACATCACCACGGCTTGCACCACGGTCTAGTGTCAACACAGGGATCTTAGAACGGTTCGCCATACGAATCGCGTTTGACACAGCGTCTGAATCTGTTGGGTTAATCAGAATCGCTTTTACGCCACGAATCGTTAGGTCTTCGATGTTTGATAGTTCTTTACTCGGGTCATTTTGCGAGTCCAGTACAATCAAGTCGTATCCCAGTTCTTTCGCTTTTGCTTCTGCACCGTCTTTCATCGTTACGAAGAACGGGTTATTCAGCGTAGAAACAACAATCGCCATCGTATCTTGAGCGTGTGCCGCTACCGATACGGTTGAAGAAAGAAGTGCAGCAGAGATAAGAGTTGCGAGTTTTTTCATCGTTCTAGTCCTTTGTGTAGGGTGAGCCAGCACACGTCCTCTGGCTCGATTTGTATTCAGGATTTAGTGGGGCTCTTTATTTTAAATATCAATTACTTGTTTTTATTGTCTACCAGTACTGCTAGCAAGATAACCACTGCTTTCGCAATCATTTGATAGTAAGAAGAAACATCGAGTAGGTTCAGCGCGTTGTTTAGGAAGCCGATGATCAGAGCACCAATCAAGGTCCCCATGATGCGACCTTTACCACCCATCAAGCTGGTGCCGCCAAGAACAACCGCTGCGATAGCGTCTAGCTCGTAACCCATACCCGCTGTTGGCTGCGCCGAAGACAAGCGAGACGTCACGATGATACCAGCAAGCGCTGCCAACATACCGCAGATGGCGTATACACCAATTTTCACACGGTCAACGTTGATACCAGAAAGGCGCGTTGCTGATTCGTTGCCACCAAGTGCGTACACATAGCGACCAAAGCGAGTATGGTTCAGTAGGTACCAAATCGCAGCAAAGACAATTACCATCAACCAAACAGGAACTGGGATACCAAGTGCGTAGCCTGTACCGAACCATGCAAATGCGTCTGCGGTATCAGTAAAGCCCGTAGAGATAGGACGACCGTCTGTATAAACCATAGTTACACCGCGTAATAACGTCATGGTAACCAGTGTTGCGATAAAGGCTTGAACCTTACCTTTAGCAATGATGATACCGCTGATCGCACCCAGTGCCGCACCAGCAAACAATGCCGTCGGAACCGCAATAAGCACTGGCACTTCTAACGCAATCATGCTCGCGGCAAACGCACCACACAGCGCGAGTACAGAACCAACACTTAAGTCTATGCCTGCGGTAAGAATAACCAACGTCATGCCTACCGCGATGATCGCATTGACTGAGGTTTGACGAAGAATATTAAGAATGTTGTCTACCGTAAAAAAGTTCGGGTTCAAGAATGACACAACAACAATCAAGAAAATCAGTGCAATCAGTGACTTTTGCTCAATCAGCCATTCTTTGGTGAACAACTTTTTGCTGTTCGCTTCGGTTGGTTTGCCCATGGTCTTAGTACTCATGCTGCTTCCTCATTGATCTTTCTGCCTACGGCACAAGCGAGTAGTGTTTCTTGGTCGGCGTCTTTCGCATCGAATTCGCCAGTAATACGACCTTCGTGCATCACCATGATGCGGTCACTCATGCCCAGCACTTCAGGCATCTCAGAAGAAACCAAGATGATGCTCATGCCTTCGGCTTTAAATTTGTTGATTAGCTGATAGATTTCTTTCTTCGCACCCACGTCGACACCACGAGTTGGCTCATCCAGAATCAGAACTTTAGGTTTGGTCATTAACCCTTTTGCGATTGCCACTTTCTGCTGATTACCACCAGAAAGGTTACCAATGATTTGGTCTCGGGTTGGCGTTTTGATGTTGAATAGTTTGATAAAGTCTTCTACCGCCACGACTTCTTCGCCATGTTGGATTTGGAAGCCTTTGGTGAGTTTATCCAGTGCACACAGAGACATGTTCTCCTTCACGGATAACTCCAGCACCAAGCCATCGCCTTTACGGTCTTCAGAGATGTAAGCAATGCCATTCGCCAAGCCGTCTTGCGGGCTAACTGGGTTAATGGTTTTGTTGTCTAAGTTGATGACACCACGCTCACTCGGTAGCGCACCGTAAATGACCTTCATCAGTTCAGTACGCCCCGCCCCCATCAAGCCTGATACGCCAAGGATTTCACCACGTTGAAGCGTGAAGTTAATGTCGTGAACACCCGAGCCCGTCAAACCAATCACTTCAAGACAAACATCACCATGCGTCACATCGATACGTGGATATTGTTCTTCCAACTTACGACCAACCATCATTTCGATGAGTCCATCTTCGTTGGTGTCTTTAACTTGGCATTCGCCGATGAACTTACCGTCACGTAACACAGTAATGTCATCACAAATTTCGAAGATTTCTTTCAGACGGTGTGAGATGTAAACGATGCCGCAGCCTTGGTCGCGAAGTTCGTTAATCACTTTAAACAGCGATTCCGTCTCTTTGTCGGTTAACGCATCCGTTGGTTCATCCATGATGATGACTTTGGATTCGAAAGACAGCGCTTTCGCAATCTCCACCATTTGTTGCTCACCAAGGCTCAAATCACCAAGCAGCGTTTTCGATGAGTGCTTTACGTTAAGGCGTTGAAGCAACTTGTCTGCTTCTTCATACATTTTGCCCCACTGAATACGCCCCATCGTGCCGGTAAACTCACGACCTAGATAGATGTTTTCGGCAATCGTTAGCTCCGGGATCAAGTTCAATTCTTGGTGAATGATACTGATGCCGGCTTCTTGCGAGTCTCTTGGACCTTTAAACGCCGCTGGCTTACTTTGATATTGAATGCTTCCTGCATCCATATGGTAAATACCGGTGAGTACTTTCATCAAAGTTGACTTGCCAGCTCCGTTCTCGCCCATCAACGCCATCACTCGACCTGGGTATACATTAAGGCTGGCTTTATCCAACGCCTTAACGCCCGGGAAGGCTTTCTCGATGTCGCTCAGTTGTAGAATGGCTTGAGTCATAATTTGTCCTCAATTAGTTCTGGCTTAAAACACCACGCCGGCTTGGAAAATCACGTTCGCGTAAGGTGTGCACTCGCCTGTTCTCACAACAGCACGGCTTTGTTCTGTACGAGCTTTAAAGTCTTCATGCGATACGTAGTTAATCGCGATTTGTTTACCAGTTAGCTCACTTTCTTTCGTCAACTCAGTAACAAGTGCATCATGGTGAACTGGGCTAACTTTTGCGAATTCTTCAGCAATGATGACCCCCTCAATTTGGGACTCAGATAAGATCACTCGGACGGTATCTAGAAAGCCAGGAACTCCGTGCGTCAACGCTAAATCAATACGTTGTACATGATCAGGAATTGGCAAGCCCGCGTCACAAATGGTGATTTCGTCGGTATGACCAAGCGTCGCCACCAAGTAAGAAATTTCTGAGTTAATTAGGGTACTTTTTTTCATCTCATCGACCTTTCGGTTACACGTTCATACAACTGTGAGTGTCTCTCTTGGACTAAATTCGATATTGACAAAACACTCATCGAAACGTTTCGATGCAATAATAAAACGCCAAGAAGAATTGACCAGTCACAGATCGATAAGGTGTGAGAATGATCCGTAATTGAGTGCTAACTGATTACGAAAAAGATATTGCGGTCACACTTCCCTATCGAAACGTTTCGATGACTTATGAAAATATGAGAAAAGTCATTGAACTGTTAATTCCGAGAGCAAACTCATTCACAACAAAAATGTGTTGAGTCAGTTTGAAATAACGAAAATATGTCTAAAGTTTGAGACTTATTCTGGTCAATCTCGTAAAAAAGCGCACACAGCATCACAAATATACGAAGGTCGTCTGACTTTAGAAAACCACCCACTTACAATTTGAAAAACACAGAAATACTATCGTCATCCGTTCGGAACCTTTAAGTAGGGAACGTTTGTAGGGACACAAACGGAAGTTGAAGAACCATAATGAAACTAAGCAATAGAGTTGTTTTGCTTGTCGCGCCAGTCATTCTTATTAGCGCGTTGGTGTCGAGTTACATCATATATAGCATTCAAAAAGTCACACTGATTAAGCGAGAAGACAGCTACATTCAGCTGCAAATGGAAAAGCTCGCGGGGCAATTTCGTCAGGCCAACATATTCCTCAATAGCTACGCCTACACATTAAGCAAAAGCGAAGTTTTACAAGACTACTTCGTCAATCATGACAATCCGTATCGTGAGCGACAGCTATTCAACCGTCTCGATGAAACCGTTGATGTATTAAGCCATGGCTACAGTGGCGATGCGAATATGGCGATCCTCGATGGCAATCAAGAACTGCTTTATTACACTGAGAACCAATTCTATGAATCCAGTGGTCGCTTTGACCCCAAGATCCTTGAATACGTAGAAACGAGTTACGCGCAGCATGGCGAGGTTAGCCACACTGGCTTTATCTATAACTCCAGCGGCCAGAGCATTCTGCTTCAATACGAACTGTTTGATCAACGAACGGGCGAACACCCACCAAGCTTTGACCCACAAAATGCTTTCTTCGTTGTGGTTTCAGTCTCTCTAGAAGCATTCAATAACATCAAGCACGAGATTGAGTTCGATACCCATAGCGTCATCACCTTTTCTAACAAACCGATTATTCTGGATATCCCACTCGCACAAACCATCGAACTGCTACCCCATTTTTATGCGGTGCTCTCTCCTGCAGAGTACTTAATGTGGAACAAAGTCGATAAAGTATGGCTAGAACTGGCGCTATCATTTGGCATTGCGTCTTTCTGTACAATCACTCTGATTGTACTGATTCTCTACCGATACGTCCTAAGTCCTGTTTCTCGACTCGATAGACAGTTACGCGAAATTGAGTCAAACAAACGCAAAAATATTGAGAAGCTGAATACAGATGACGAAATAGGACGTTTGTCATCCCGCTTCTTCGATATGTATGAAGAGCTAAACAATATCTATCACAAAACAAAACGATTAGCAGAAACCGATCACCTGACTCAGTTAGCAAACCGTCACCGTTTTCACGAATTAGCGACCCGCGAACTGGCGGAACCATCAGAACAATTGTGGGTGATTTATATCGACCTTGATAACTTCAAATACGTAAATGACAAATACGGCCATGAGTTAGGCGATAAACTGCTACAAGTATTTTCCAAACACATCAAGAAAGTCTGTCAAAAGTTCACTCAACAGTACAATAGCCCATGCTTTGGAGCTCGCTTGTCTGGGGACGAATTTGCGATTCTCCTTAGTGCAAACCACAAAGACAGTAACATCCCAGATTTGTTTGCAACCGAACTACTCAAACCCATCCACAATTTGAGTCATTCATCCACAAACTCATTTCCTGTCACCTCAAGTGTTGGTATCGCCCAATACCCAAGAGATGGTGCCGATGTCGCTAAATTGCTTTCTAGTGCAGATGCCGCGATGTACCAAGCAAAGCGCGCAGGTAAAAATCAGTATGCGTACTATTCTGCCGCTCTGAATATTGAAGCGCAGCGTCGCAGCCAAATTGAGCGTGCACTGCGTAAAAACAACGTTGAAGACGAGTTCCATTTAGTCTTCCAACCTTACATGAACAGCAATGCTAACGAAATTGAAGGCTTAGAAGTTTTACTACGTTGGGAGGCGGAAGGCATTGGTTCAATACCGCCAAAAGAGTTTATTCCGATAGCAGAACAGACCGGATTATTTGAGAAAATTGACCGTTGGGTCTTCGCAAACGCGATGGAAGAATACCACCAGCTTAAGAGCATTTTTGGTAAAGACATCATTCTATCCATCAACTTGTCGTCTGCCGAACTCAATTCGCTCTCTATGGCAGAGTTTATTCACGATAAAGCGAAACTAAATGGCGTGCCAGCACATTGCATTGAGTTGGAAATTACCGAAACCTTCGCTGCGGACCAACAAGGTACTGCCCTACTCGACGAGTTGGCAAAACTGGGATACAAACTCGCGATCGACGACTTCGGTTCGGGCTACACATCACTGACACAATTGGTGCAATACCCAGTGCAAAAGATCAAGTTTGACCGAGAGTTTCTTTTAACATTAATGAACACCGATAATGGACATGTCATCAAGCCAATCATTGAGCTCTGCCATGCACAGAATAAAAAAGTCACCGCAGAAGGCATCGAACACAACGTCATGCACGAATGGCTTTCATCTTATCGGTGCGACTTTATGCAAGGCTACCTGTTCGGTAAACCAATGGATAAAGAGCAGTTAAATCTCTGGTGGAAATCCGCCAATGACCAGCCATTTTCTCAATCAGATATCGCGTAGTCGAATGAGTACTCCATAAGCCAACATGACGACGTGCAAAACTCAACAAAAAAGCAGCACATCAAGTGCTGCTTTTTTAGTTTTTAGATAAGAAGTAGAACACTACATTCGCTTAAGCATGTTTAGCGTAATGTTGGCAGAATTATCCGCAGTTGCCTTTTTAAGATCCGAGTAGACAACATCTGCCGAACCATCCGCTTTGTCTGAAATCGTACGGATAACGACGTAAGGTACTTTGAACGCATCTGCTACTTGGCCTAACGCTGCGCCTTCCATTTCCACAGCCATGGCGTTGTATTCTTGGTAGATACCCGTCACTTTCACTTTGCTTGCAATGAACTGGTCACCAGATGCGATAACGCCACGGTAAACACTCTCTTTGCCAAGCGTATCAACGGCTGCATCAAATGCGTATTTTTGCAGTGTTTTATCTGCGTAAAAGTAACGCTCTTCGTAATCAGGCAGTAGACCTTTCGGCATATTGAATGCGGTTAGATCGACATCATGCTGAACCAAACGCGTAGAGACCACGACATCTAACGGGTCCAATTTAGGGTCGCTAGCACCAGCAATGCCCGTGAAGATCAGTTGGTCAACGCCGAAAGACTCAATCAGAAGTGTGGTAGTCATTGCTGCATTGACCTTACCTACGCCAGATTTCGTCACGACAACGGTTTTGCCCTCTAACTCTCCCGTGTAAAAGCGATGGCTACCAATTTTCTTTACTTGTTGGTTTTGGATTTTTGGCAATAGCGCTTCAACTTCGACATCCATCGCACCGACAATACCGATGGTCGAACCTGCAACGGAAGGAAGTGAGTACGCAGCAAGCATTAGAGCAAGAGATTTCTTCAACATGGGAATCCTGAAATGTAATACGCGCCACCAAAATGTGACGCGACGCAAATTATACAATACATTCCCAAGGTGGCAATCGTTTGCATCAATCAACTAATACTGGTTGATTAAGAAATTCTCAATTAATGAGAACGACTTAGCCATTTTTACTTTTTAAAGGAGAAACAACTCGATCTTTAACCCGAATCGTCGGCATAAAATAATCGCAAGCTGCACGGTTCGCATCCGTTGGATGACCCCAAGCACCGCAAACATCAGCACTGCTCTTCTGTCTCGTAAACTGGCGACATTGTCCGCATCGATAATTCATAACTCTTCCCTGAGCAATTTAATCCTGTCGATCAATTCTGTAGAAAATTACGCTTCATTCAGCGCAGCTTCTACCGCGGCCTTAGCGTGAATCTCTTTTGTATCGTAAAGCTTAACGTCTGTGTGTTGAGGTTCAACTAACATCGCAATCTCAGTACAACCAAGAATGACCGCTTCAGCGCCCTCTTCAACTAACTTATCGATAATAGCGAGATACTGTTGACGAGAATCCTCACGCACTTCTCCTTTGCACAGCTCGTTATAGATAACCTCATGAACAATCGTTTGGTCATCTGAACTTGGAACGACAACATCAACACCAAATTTATCGATGAGTCGCTGCTTATAAAAGTCTTGCTCCATGGTAAAACGCGTACCAAGCAAACCAACCTTCTTAATGCCATCCGCCACCAGATTCTCAGCGGTCGCATCTGCAATATGAACAAGCGGTACATTGACAGCTTGCTGAATTTGGTCCGCGACTTTATGCATGGTATTAGTACAAATCAGAATGAAGTCCGCACCGCCTGCTTCCACCGATTTTGCTGCTTGCGAGAGAATCGTAACCGTGTCGTCCCATCGACCTTGATGTTGAAGCGTTTCAATTTCGGCGAAATCGACACTGTACAAACAGACTTTTCCTGAATGTAACCCACCTAGACACGCTTTCACTTCACGGTTAATGATTTGGTAATAGTTCGCGGTAGACTCCCATGACATACCACCAATTAGGCCTATCGTTTTCATTTTCTTCCTTAATCGACGTGTACTTGAAAATCTTCACTGTAAAAAGCATCAAAGACCATTTCAATATCTCTTGGTAAAACTCGGCTTTGTGAAAGTGGTGGAATCTTATGCTGCGCGAAGAAATCGATTTCCGAAACTTCAATGTTCTCTTTAGGTTCACCAGAAACGTATTCACACAAAAAGAACATCTTATAGATGTGGAATGGATAAGGCGGCTGATAGTCATGCATCGCTCTGTCTCGAATCGCAATCAGTTTCGGTCTTGCAACCACGAGGCCAGATTCCTCCAGCACTTCGCGCACCACCCCACTACTTGGAGTTTCACAAACATCAGCCCAACCACCAGGTAATGTCCACCCTCCGTCTTCGCGCTCTTTTACGAGAAGTATCTTGCCGTCTTTTATCACCCCAGCACGTAGGTCGACTTTGGGTGTTGGATAGCCCGTTTCAGGGATAAATAAGTTTTGAATATCGGCAACGGACTTATCGCTGATGTCAGCAAACATCTGATGAGCGATGTCTTCGACTATTTTGAATCGTTCTAGATCGTAAGCATCTTTACTGTATGCTTCCCCTGCTTGAGCAATTGCTTGTAGTTGCTTTGCCCAATCTAACCACTTCGACATACACATCCCTTTTTCAACTTACCTTTGCAGAAACTAGCATAACCAACTGAAAGCAAAGTTTATTTTTGATCAAGTTTTCGCAAAGTATTTATCCACTATATTTTGTTTACTAGATAATTCGAATATTTTCGATATTTACAATTCAATCAAAAATATTATTACTCGTCACAATTATTATTTATGGAACTTCATTTATTAAACATCGTTCTTAGCGCTGTATTTAATCGAAGATATTCACTTAATGCGACGCGATCGACTTCCGTCGAGACTGGTGCATTTATTATTGGATACCAGTTAACAGACTCCGCTTCTAAACTCTGAATATCACCTTGCCAATTGGTCACCACATAATAGTGAATCAATTGCAGTTCTGTAGTTGGGTGATATAAAGAGCATAAATAACCAAATTGAAGTGGCTTGATGTTGAGTTCTTCTTGCAATTCTCTAAACAATGTTTGTTGTCGGGTTTCGTTTAACTCCATATGGCCACCGGGTATCGCTATTGCCCCAGGGTCAGATTCCTTATCCTTTGCTCTAGTTTCCAGCAACACTTGTTTGCCCTTAACTAAGATAAATGAGACACACTCATGAACTTCCATCTTCATCGTCCTTTGATAACCGTTTTTTAGCAAACTAACATAAATCATTCCGATGATGTGAACAGCAATACTCAATAAATTGACCACATACAACAACCTAGCTGCACGTATAGTTGAATATGCGGAGTTAAGTATTCGCTTAATCTATCAATTGTCTGTAGTTGGGTAATGATTTGTTACGACTAGGATCACAGTCTAAAAAATTTTTGCACAATGCTAAGTATGAAATAAATACATTGAATTCAAACGGTATTTTTATTTCATTTATAATTAAACGACGTTTTATTAGCACCACTGCTTAGTAAATCACGGTAAACACAGTTTTATTAATTACCTAAATCGGCTAGTATTTGTCTTGAAGATTTTTAAAGTCATCGATTAACCTCTCAATGTTGATTAATATCAGCGAGTTAGTTGGCGGAACTCTACCAAATACCAAAAATGGTTCGGTAATACGTGTCACTACGCATAATAGGAAACGTTGAGAATAGAATTAAATTGATGTGCATGCTGTATTAACGATTGCAAGACGCAATCGCTGAATTTGCTACACCAAGAGTTTTATTTAGTACAAATGAAAAAGCTATTTTTATTATTGATATGGACATCGCTCTCTGTTTCGCCATTTGCCTTTGCTCATCACTCTGGCACAAAAACAGAAACTAAAGCCACTCAACAACTGGTTGAAAAAGCCTATAAGCAGGCCAATCTAAGCGGAGTCATTGATTACAAATTATTCAATGATGCATTTTTGGCTTACAAGAAAACCCCAGATCGTAAGAAATCGCTTCTTACTATTATCGACTACAGTAAACCATCTACTGAAAAGCGCTTTTATGTGGTCGACTTAGATAAAATGAAGCTGATCTTCAACACCTATGTCTCTCATGGAGTGAACAGCGGTAAGAAAACAGCAACCAAATTTTCGAACGTCGTAAACTCTCGTAAGACGTCTTTGGGTACATTCTTAACTGACACGACTTATTATGGCTCTAACGGTTACTCACTTCGTCTTGACGGATTGACATCAGGCGTGAACGATAAAGCACGTGAGCGCTACATTGTGGTTCATGGCGCAGACTATGCGAACCCTTCTTTTATCCAAAAGAATGGGTATCTTGGCCGCAGTTGGGGATGTCCAGCCCTACCACAGAAACTCTCACGCAAAATCATCGATACCATTAAAGGCGGCAGCGTCATTTACGCAAGTGCTTAGTCGTTGTTTATCTACCTTCAAGAAAGGGAGCGGATTCGCTCCCTTTCTTGAAGGTCATAAAAAACTGTTCATCTTCTCAGCATCTGGTTAGTATACGCAATCATTGACCTCGTGCGGTCCCCTTTAGCAGTAGCACTAGGTCCATTAGGTTTCGTTTTGGTGAGGTTTTAGGGTTCGTTTTGCGTCATCTGTTTCGTCTTATGCTGTTATTGTCACTTGCTCTATTCTCAGGGCAAATGGTTGCCGCACACGCACATGATATTTCGACTCAGAATTTCAATACATCACAAAAACTCGCTAAGCTCAGTCAGCAAGATTACGCATCGCTAAAAGCTCCTTTTCTTGAAAAGCATAGCGATAGTTCCTGGGGGAAAGACGGTTACTTTCGCTTTTTAAAACGTGATTTTCTTGGGCTATTGCCTTGTCGAAGAAATTCGGGCGATGACGGTGAGTTGCCATTAAACATCAAACCTGACTACCACTTACTCGTCGCGTTTTTGTCTCCGCCGTTGTTGGCTATCGCATTAAAAGCAACGCCTCTCCCAGATGATAATGCTTTAGACGGCAAACTTCCTTTTCACCTATCAGGGTGGAAACAAGCAAACTTATTGTACGTTTTCAAACACGGCCGCGAATCTATGCTCGCCGTTTGACTTCACTGACTTAAAGAAGGAATGCGTCAGTGTTAGCCAAGGATGATCTCATCTATCCATTGAATTAACTCGAGATCCTTACAATGAAAAGATTCGCAATCACCGCCGCTATGGCTTTAGCACTTGCTTCATTCACAACATCAGCAAGTGAGACATCAAAACCAGAACAAATGACTAATGAAGCGCTTCTAGAATGTGCGAACGCTTCGAATGCTCGTAATGCCGTGCCAGAGCATAGAGCGATGTTTAGACACTATCTCATGGCTGAGCGCGGCTATACATTCAGCCAACTTTCTTCTGCGGAGACTGAGTTCAAAGCACAAGGCATGGATGAAACGAAGATGGAACAGTTCTACAAAACTGAGTGTAAGGAAGCAGGCGAATACCTTTACAATATCGGTTACTGATTCGCGCTCGTTGCAAACAATGTAAATACAGAAAAAGGCGCTGTGATAGCGCCTTTTTTGCTTTTCAAATTTCTTACCAGAACAATTATGGCAGTTGTGGAGTTGTTTTTGATTTGCTCCAAGCCTTGCGAACTTTTACCAACACAAAACTCATGATAGCGATGGTCAATGTAATCACAGGAGCAGCCATTAAACCCATCGTCACAATCTTGTTGAGCTTTTCTGGTAGTAATGGCAACAGCAACCCCAAACCACATAGTAACAACGTCCACAAGATGGCACTCAGCCATGCAAAGTAATGGAATTTACTCACGCGATTCACGCGAAGCCCCATCATCAATGGAAGTAAAGAGCGAACTACAGGAATAAAACGTGCACAAAACAGTGCAATCAATCCGTGTTTACCTAAGAGCACGTCAACTTGTTCCAAACGTTTCGCTGGCACAGCATTCACCCACCCCTGTACTTTCGGCAAGCGATTTAACCACTTTCCTTGCAGGTAGGCCGCCCAACTGCCCATTGCCGCACTAACAACAATCACTAGCATAATGACGACAGGATCTAACACACCTACCGCAGCTAACGTGCCGGACAAAACCACCACGCTATCACATGGAAATGGAGCGGCTGGAATAAAGCCACTTTCTAAGAAAATAAGTGCTGCAACAACAAAGTAAATCAGCCCTGCACTGCCTGGGGCCATTAAAGCCGTGAAATCTTGGTGCCAAAGCGCAAGTAACACCTGAACAATTGAATCAAACATAAATACTCCTAAACATCATAACGAATTTGCGAAAACAGACGATTAGGCACTACCTCGCATGCATGAAGCGGTAAATCAGGTTCGATTCTTGCCGACCTCCAATTCGATACTTTGAACGAGGATAAATAGTTCGTAGGATTGGGGAAACAAAGGCCGAAAGAAAACGATTCGTAGACTCTGTCGATACCGTTAACCAACGCGCGGGCAATACATCGAGCTCATCATTATCTGTGGTCGAATTAGAATGATTAACTCGCAATGCATTGCGGCTGAGTAAACTTGCCGTAACTTTGCGCCTTGGAGAGAAAGGGACTTCCTCAAGATGGGCTTCGCCTTTGGTAAGAGAAGAAGTAAAAGCAATCGCATGGGAAAGTTTTGGTGACGGTTGTTCCTGACTCAATTCAAAAGCCATCAGCGCAACAAAAAGCCCTAACACACAGACTAGATAAGCACGCACAGAATTCACCTAAACCACAACGATACGCTGTTTTAACTCCATGCGTGCCAATTTGCAATCTAAATTCTCAATCGATAATAAAAAGAGAGTTTTGCAAACCTTTGCTAGGGCAATTTGATGTCCATTTAACCTTTATTTAATAGTCGCTTAATCTTTACCATACGGGTAATTTTCAAACATTTTTGTCACTTCTTCCGAAATCAATTCTTCACGTTTTTCAGTGCTCATCGACTCCGTAAGTTTACGGCTTGATACCCCTTTCCATACCACTTGATTCGCTTTGGTATCGACTAACTCCACCACTAACTTGCCATACTTCTTTTCTTTGTAACGCTCAGGACTTGAGGTTACAACGCCAAAACTGTTCCAGCCGTAACCCACACTGAAAGAGGAACCAGAAGAAACGAGCTCCGATTCTTTGATGATGTCGTGGTGCACATAAAGGTCACCACCATTTTTTACTTGTGATAGCCCTTTCGCTTCCAATTGAGAAGCAAGACCTTGCTCAATACGACGAGCATCTAGGCTTGTTGGAGCCTCTGATTGTTCTCCAAAATCAAACGTTTTGTAGGATGAAAAATCCGCTTGTTTATCGACGTCGGTCGTCACGGTTGTACAGGCCGTTATCATAAACACGAAAGACGCCGCCAATAAACCTTTCCACATACTCATTCTCCTCTCTATTTTGCCGTATTTATCGGCCTTCATTTATTGCAACTGGGAAAAAATTGAATCATTTCAACATTTAGTCTTGACCATGATTGCCAAGTGTTCAAATTCGAGAAACAATAGAAAGCGAGAACAGACGAAAATTCTGCCCGATTGAGTTTAAGAAGAGCGCTCCGCCACGACTGTAAAAGCAACAAATCGAACGCTTTATAGGCAATTTGAGAGTTATTTACGCATTGAGCAACCAATTGATCAAAAAAGACTTTTCTTTTGTCGTTAATGTGGCATATTGGAACTGTCCTATCGATGCGCGGGCATCGTATAATGGCTATTACCTCAGCCTTCCAAGCTGATGATGCGGGTTCGATTCCCGCTGCCCGCTCCAAGCTTTCCCTTAAGCTAGTCTTTTTCTCAAATTTCCAAAACTATCCTTTAAATTCGTACTTCACTGCTATCATGCTGCGGCTGTAATCGATCTCTTGTATTTGCTACCTAAAACTGCAGGCATAAAAAAGCCCCTGCAAAATACAGGGGCGTGTCTTCGTTATAATGTTCCCCATATCTTTGGGGTTAATCCAACTGAAGTGTCGTGAACGTGTCGTTTTTCAGCCCGCCACCAGCGCGTTTCTTCATGGTGACTTCGACCGATCGCTTCCCTTCATTGACGCGATAACGTATTGCTTGAGCGAGGTATTCGTCATTTCGCTTCAAGTCTTTAGCGTCAATCTTTAACGTACGATTTTGACGATTTACCGTGCAGCGGTAATCCCAATCATTTTTACCATTTTTCAAAGCCAGCAAAATACGATGACCTGACGTTCCCGCCGTTTTAATCCCGCGGGGCTGCTTATCTATCGCCAGTGCTAACCCTGCTTTACACAGCTGTTCGGCACTAAAAGCAGTTGCTGCGTATGTGTACCCAGAGCCGAGCATAGCGGCGGTCATCGTTACAATTGAGAAAACTCGATTAAATGTCACCGTCCGTTCCTTAAAACTTACAAAACACCGTACGCATTAAAACAACATTACCGAACACTGTCAAGAATAAATAGTATGGCGTTTAGTTAATCATAAGAAACGGCTATTCCAGGGTGTCAGACGGAGGCGCAAACAAACACCGCCAACGCTGACGCCAAGATAAATTAGGACGAGTCACTTCTTTGAACATGTCTTTCCATTCCGCAAACGTCACGGTAATAGGATTAAAGCTGTTAACAGGTTTTGAGATGCCATAACGAACCGTTTCAACTTCTGGCTCGAATGTACCAAACATGCGATCCCAGATGATCAGCACGCCAGCGTAATTTTTATCGATATATTGACGATTCACACCATGATGAACACGGTGATGAGATGGCGTATTGAAGACCCATTCTAAAGGACCAAGAGAACGAATCGACTGGGTATGAACAAAGAATTGCAGACCGAGATTAAGCAGAACAACAAACACTACCCACTTAGGATCAAAACCAATAATGACCAGTGGCACCCAAAACAACCACATGCCGGCCAATGGGTACATCAGGCTTTGACGAAATGCGGTACTGAAGTTCATGCGCTCTGAACTGTGGTGCACCACGTGTGCCGCCCACATCCAACGGATACGATGACTTGCTCGGTGGAACCAGTAATAGAAAAAGTCTTGCAAGACCATTAAAAGTAAAAACGTCGATACCGTCATTTCGATATCAAATAACCGCCAACCAAACCACCAAAGATAGAGCTTAGCGATCAGCAACCCAGTCAGAATATCAGTAGCTTGGTGCAGACTTGCAAGGACAAAGTTACATACAACTTCAGGCAAATAGTAGCGTGCGCTTTCATGTAACTTACCCCCTCGCTGCCCAATCCAATACTCTGCGGCAATGCAAAGGAGAAAGATCGGTGCGAGCAGCATCAATAATAAATCAGGGTGTTCAGTAATTCGTGACCATTCCATCGTCTCTTCCTACCACTTCGCGTAGTGATCTTCGGTGAGTCCCATCACCTCATCAAGTTCGTGTTTAATGCCATTGCCATCAATCAAATAGCCAGAAAAGTAGCCGACAAACTGACGAAAGTTACTCTTCAAAAACCAGAAATTCTTTTTCTCTGAGCGCTGATTTTTAGGTTTGAAGATCAAGTCGACGCGCTGGTCTTGTGACGTAATTCGCCATGACGCTTCTTGATGCATGCGAAAAAAATCGAATTGTACAGGTGGCATCAAATGCCGTTCACCATCAATCCAAATCACGTTTTCACAATACCCGGTTTCGTTAACTCCAGCAGCAAAGTTCAGCCCTATCCGTTTGTCTTCACTGTGATGATTAATGCTCGCCCATCGCCAACTGGTTTCCCGCCGCATATACCCAGCAGAGAAGTCATACCCAGCGACTGCGTTGGTTAGATCTTGTGGTTGCCCTTTCACACTCATTTCACCTTGGACAGCGAGCACGTTGTGTTTTTGGGTGTAGGTCCAACCTGAATACGCGGTTGGTGTGCAGAGCATCAAAGGCAAGCTTTCTGACTCAGGTTTTAACCTCAAGTCAGCTTGAATAAGGTCTGTTGAAAGCTGTATGTGCCAGAGTCCATTTTCAATCTTGAATTGAATGGCATCATTAGCGAGATAGGCTTGACTGTTCCAACTTGAAGGCTGTGTTTGATAGCCCATGTTGAGCGGCTTTAGCCACTGCTGCTCCACCAGTTCATGGGTTTCTGCGTTAAACACATAGCAAAAGCCAGATGCCAAATAGCGAATATCGGCAATCGCCACACCAATGATGTATTTCTCTGTCACGATCGAGACGAACTGGAACTGTTTATAGTCGAATCGCTTTCGCCAATTCGATGCAGGCTGGTCCATCTCATTAAGATATTGAAACGAACCCAACTGAAGTGATTCGGGAATCGATGCTAAATGACCAAATTGAGGTAATCCATTCGCTTGAATAAAGGGATTCAAAGGCGTTTGCACATCCATGCTCGCTATTAATCAATGACACACCATTCAATATTAACATTAATTTAACAATAAACAGTTTGCGCCACTGCACAACATTGGTTCAGTTCTCGGCTTCAAATGAGCTAAAATGTGAAACCAGTCACTCATATCGAGCATAAAATACCGTTTATTAGAGCTTTCAGCTAAATCAAAAGCGACGAAAAGCAAAGCTATTTCGGCACTCTTTCATTTTGAACTGAAATGACGAGAGAGTATCGCGGCATTGAGTGTTTTAAATGATTTCAGTCGTCACTTCCGTTTTCACCGAGTTCGCAATAAAACAATGCTCGTGTGCCATATGATGCATTTTTTCTAGCTGCTCGCGTGTTGGTTGTTTCTCACCTAAAAATACGACTTTTGGTTTAAGCACCACTTTGGAAACCCATTCCTTGCCATTTTCGCCAACAGCAAGCTCACCCATCGCTTCATCGATATAAGCATCCACCACATAACGACGCTTTGCCGCTACAGAAAGAAAGACCAGCATGTGGCAACTCGAAAGTGCGGCAATGAAAGCTTCTTCTGGATCAACATTCTCTTCTACCGAAAACGGTAAAGGGACAACATGAGGAGAGGGAGACGCGGGTACTTGTAATCCTCCATCAAACTCCCATATATGGGCACGGCTGTACTGGTTGTCACTGAAGATTTCATCAACATTGCGCTGCCATTTAATTCGTGCGGTGTGCTGGCTCATAACGGCTCCTTGTAATCAAGAGTCCTCAGTAAAACATACTCATAGATTCAGTCACAACCTAAATGAGGGGTGCATAAAGTATTCATATCACCTGGTTGGAATCATTGATTTGCGATCTCGATTTTTCAATCAAACGTTGACCTTGATGAACATTGACCTGCAGCCGGTTAATCAGTTTTTGCAACTGTTCAATCTCAGGGGTTTGTCGATTCTTTACCTGCGTTTCAATTTCTAATGCTTGATTTGCCAAGGTATCAAGCCCTAGGTTCAATGCCATGCCTTTCGTTGTATGTAAGGTACTATGAAGTGAATCTAAATCTTCGACCATAAAGAACTCAATTAGCTCATCAACGGCGGCTTCAAAATCGCAAACGATGCTTTTCAACAAATCCATCAGCGCTTCAGGCTCCTCTCTCAAGATCTCAATCGTATCTGAGTGGGTAAGCTCTTCCTCTGTTAAGCGCAGCTTTTCGATTGGCTCGCGATGCAGTTGAACGACATTCTCGGATTGTTCAGCCTCCCCAATTGTTTGAACAGGTAAACGTGAAGAAAACTGCTTCAACGCATCCGTAAAGCTCTCACGTTGCAACGGCTTGGTTAATACATGGTCAGCACCGGCTTCAATAAAGTTATCATGAGCCTCTCTAAATACATCGGCGGTGTAAGCAAACAGTAAAGTCCTCACCCCTAGATTTTCTCGGATGAAACGCGTGGCTTCGATACCATTCATTTCTGGCATATGATTGTCCATCAAGATCAGGTCATACTGGTTTTCTTGTGCTTTCTTCGTGGCTATTAAACCGTTTTCAGCGATTTCTACCGTATGCCCTAACTTCTCACAAAAGCCTTTTGCGACAATCGCATTAACCCGATTGTCTTCCGCCAACAATATACGAAGGTTGCTTTTGCTCTCTCCCTTCGACTCCTCCTTCGCTTGCTCTGGTTGGAATTCCGACTTTTCTTCCCAGGGAATGGGAATATCAACAAGGAATTGGGTGCCTATTCCCTCAACGCTCTTGATTTTGACTTCACCGCCCATAAGTTCGGTGATTTTTTTCACAATCGCTAAACCAAGGCCTGTACCACCAAACTTACGAGTGGTAGACGTATCGGCTTGCTCGAAGGAGTTGAAGATGCGATCTTGCTTGTCTGCGGGAATACCTATGCCCGTATCGTTCACAGAGAGCACCAGACGCCTTCTTTCTTGATCCAGCTCTGAACGAATCAATACGTGTCCGTCATGAGTAAACTTCACCGCATTACCCGCCAAATTAAATAAGATTTGGCGAATACGGGCACAGTCACCTTGAAATTCGACCTGATCGGGCACTTCATTTTCAATAAACAGCTGTATGTTCTTTTCTTCAATTAGAGGCTGGATTGCACTGCATACTGGTGTTAAAACTTGCGACAGATTAAAAGGAGCCTCTTCCAAATCCAGCTTATTCTCTTCTACTTTGGAAAAGTCCAAAATATCATTCAGAATGGTCATTAAGTGCTGGCCAGAGTCAAGAATGACCTGAACGTGCTCTTTGGTCTTAGGCTCTTGAGTCTCGCTCGCGATGATCTGAGATATTCCTAAAACACCATTCATCGGCGTTCTCAACTCATGACTCATGGTTGCCAAGAATTGTGATTTAGCTTTTGCTGCACGTTCCGCTTTATCTGTCGCTTCCGTTAAATCATCATTGAGATGTTTGAGCTTATTCACACGGTGTTGAGTTTGCAGCACAAACACCGCCACGAGTAAGACGATAGAGAGCAAGACAAGAAACCACGTCAAACGTGCTTCACGCTGAACAAATTCCAACAGTTGATGCTCGGAATACTCAACAAATTCAAAATAGTGACCTTCTAATATTTTGTTGGTCAGCAACTCAATCTTACGTTCACTTTGACGTAGACGATTCAAAAATAACGATATGTTCTGACTTTCTGGGTTGTCCCCTTGCAACGCAGCATTAGTAAGAAAGTCAAAGTAGTGTTCTTCAAGCCAAACGTCCTGAGTATCCGCCCCGAATTGATCCTTATAAATGTTGTGTAGCGCCAGCAGTTCATATTGATTGGCGACCTGAACCCCTATCAACATATCCAGTGTCTGGGTGGCCTCACGCACTTTTCCATCAAACTGAACAAGGATATTTTTGACTCTGTTCTTTGTTGAGGTGAAATTAAACCAAATAGATTGTTCAAAATCTTCACCCAATTGCTCCGCGGCAAGTTCCAACTCGACGAGATTTTGCGTAATCTCGTAGTCCTTCCTTGAGCTGGTCTGGTAACGATTAACGACCGTGTCCCGCTCTTCAATTAAGTGATGACCAATCTCAGACAAAGAAGCATGTAGAACTTGAGTATTTTTGGAGTTCACATGAGTCATGTACGCTAATACCATCATGACGGCAATGATCACAAAAAGTAGTACGTTAAGTATTCTGAACTTACTCATTTTCAAACACCTCCAAAATCGAAGGCCTTGGGGCGGTTAATGCAATGAGAAACGCTTCGATGTCTGCCACCTTTTCATCACTCATGGTCACGCCTAACTGAGTTTGAGACATAATCTGAATAGCATCGGAGAGTTTGTCGACTTTGCCATTGTGGAAATAAGGGCTGGTTTGGCCGACGTTTCGCAAGCTCGCAACACGGAAATAGAACTTGTCTTCTCCATCTGTCGTCCTTAAACGACGTCCTGTGTCTAAATCAACATCTGGCGTTTGGAAGTAAGTAAACCGTTGAATCATCGCACCACCGACGTTTTTACCTTGGTGGCATTGCACACATCCTACTTCTTGGAAAGTTTGCCATCCTCGAATTTCCTGCTCATCAAGGGCATGGGAATAACCTAGTAGATAAGAATCAAAAGGCGAGCTAGGAGTTTGTAAAGCTTTCAGGAACTCAACAATCGCTCCTTTGATGTTTCGTATGGTAATCTCTCGCCCATCCGCCCGTTTAAACAATGCGTTGTAGGTTGAATCACTTTTCACGTATTGCTCAATGTCCTTCCAAGTCGAGTCCATTTCTAGCGGGTTTAATACCGGCCCATCGATTTGCGCCATGAGTGAATTAGCGGTACCGTCCCATAAAAAGCGATAATTAAGAGACGCATTAAATACAGTAATAGAATTGCGAATACCTAAACCGTTTACACCAGTTGAAACCGCACTCGGTTCCGCGCCATTCGTTTGTAAATCATGACAAGTTTCACAACTGATTTGACCATTAGAAGAGAGCTTTGGATCACGAAAAAGCTGCCAACCAACACGAGCAAAATCCATATCGATACTCGGCTCTCCCTCAATCGGCTTCACCAATTGTAAGTCTTGTTTAGCTAACGTCCCGCCCGCATAAAATGAAGCGCTGATTAATGCTAATAAACATCCACACACCCCTTTAGTGGTAAGCCTTTTATACATATTAAGAGTATCCTTACCCAGCCCCTTAATATGAACTTAGTTGCTTTTCCGTTTTTTTCCATTACTAGAGATAGGGATATTGAGCCTGCCCTCATAACCCATTGATTGTTTGTACCCCCAATACCTTTACTTACCTGTTAGGCAGTATCAAGCGTGCGTTGTCGACAAGATAAACAACCTTGATTGGATGGATTTGGTGAAAACCTATACTATCCGTTCCCCTTTCGGTTTGAATTTCGTGATCGGACACACAAAAATAGTGAAAAAAATCGCATCGATTGCAATGTTACTTTTTACCCTATCGTTCAGTGCATTAGGCAGTGATTTCCTTACTCTGGAAGACAGGAAGTTTCTCGAAACTCAACAACGAATAAAAGTCGGCGTTTTAGAAGGCGATTGGCTGCCTTATTGGGGCGATCTTGATTCAAAAGAAGGCATCAACATCGAATATGCAGAAACCATGACGCATGATTTGAATGTGGAAGCCGAGTACGTTCCCTACCGAACCCTTAATGCTTTGTTCGATGCGCTAGAAGCAGGAGATATCGATCTCACTGTTGGCTTTGTCGCAACTAAAAAACGTGCCGAGCGCTTTTTGTATTCTGCCCCGATTTTCCAAACCCTTCGCTTGGTTTGGCTCAGAGACATCGAACTAGAGAGTAAACCTCTACACGAATTAAAGTGGGTATGTGTAAAAGACTCCAGCGCTTGCGACCAAATCGAAGCTTTGGGATTCGAACACGTTCATACGGTTCGTAATACCATGATGATGACTACATCTTTGAATACTGGCGCAGCCGATGCTGCAGTGGTTGGTTTATCGACCTTAAACTCTTATGGATTTAAAAACCCTAAAGGCGAACTGATCGGAAAAGTGGTTTACGATAGCGCTTTGGCGCCCGGACAAGTTACGATCTTTACGGCGAAACAGTCTAAACAGTTGATGTCGATCGTTTCCAAGTATATTTCACACTCCAAAGAGTCTAAACACAGCCGGGTTCATATCGAAGCCAATATCAATATTCTACACAACGAATTAATGCTCGATATTCTAGAACAGCAGCAAGGTCATCAGACGGTTCGTTACACGATCCAAGATAATGTCTATCACCTTTCTTATCTAGATCCGGAAACAGGTCAAATTAAAGGCTATGTTCATGATTTGCTAAAGTTAATGGAGCAAAAGAGCATGATTAAATTTGAGTATGTTCCACCTAACGGTCGTGATGTGGATTTGATGTTGGAGGAACGTATCGTCGATTTACTCCCTGCTCGTAATATTGCGTTAACCGACAAGAAGCGCTTTATCACGACAAGATCCTTGGGCTTTCTACAATACGGCTATATTGAGTCACTCAATTCGTACGCACGTGATGCTGTTGCGATTTTGGACCGCTCAGGTAATTTTTATCCGCACTTTTTAGATTACTCCTCTTATGAGTATTCATCTGTGTATCGTGATTTCGATTACCTAATGGAAGCCTTCGAAAATGGTGAGGTTTCGCACGCCTTCGTCAATCAAAACTTAATCGACAATCATTTTTATGAAGGACAAGGGGTCAAGTTCAAAGCTGCAACGC
Organism: Vibrio jasicida CAIM 1864 = LMG 25398; assembly: GCF_000400365.1. Taxonomy (GTDB): domain Bacteria; phylum Pseudomonadota; class Gammaproteobacteria; order Enterobacterales; family Vibrionaceae; genus Vibrio; species Vibrio jasicida. The sequence goes on from NZ_BAOG01000071.1 coordinate 41,445, forward strand.
CGCCCATCGATATTCAACTAAAGATAAAACTAGGCATGGAGTTACGAAAAGACTCAGAATTTCTGCGTCGAGTCTTAAATACCGTCTTAAAGATCACCACAGACGCAGAGTTGGAGCAATTGAAAGATCGCCATAACAAGGTGACAGTGAATTACGGTTTTGACAAAGAAATCGTAGCGATTTGGGCGCTGGTTGGCACATGTGTTTTGCTGCTTGCCGCGATCATTTACATCGTCAGAACTGGCGAACTCACGCGAAAGATTCGCCGCAAGGAATATGAGACCCAAATCCGACAACGTCAAAACCAATGGCTGTCTTCGGTTCTGGACCATATCCCAAATATGATTTTGATTTCTGACGACGACCATAAACAGGTACTGGCGAATAAGCCGTTCCTTAATATGCTTAATCGTTGTAATTCAGACATCAGCATTGCGGAGCCTGAACGCGCTTACTTTTTGAAGCAGTTAAAAGACAAGGAATACCCATTGTCAGATGCGTCAGGCACGCCTGTTTTTCAATTGGGGAAACAGCACTTCAGGGTTCGTCGCCAACACCTAATTCATCCGTATGATGGGGTGCAATATCAAATGACGGTATTTGACGATATTACTGAGTTAAAACAAAAACAGTGCGCGCTTAAAGAATCAAACATCAAAGCAATGCAAGCGATTGAAGCACGAGATCATTTCCTCGCCGTCGTAAGCCATGAGCTAAGAACGCCAATTGCAGCAATGTTGGGCTTAATGGAGCTCCTAGAACCCGAGTTAAAACGACGAGAAAGCAAGGAATTGCTTAGGAACGCCATGCTATCGGCTGAGCGTTTAAAGTTGCATGTGAACGATATTTTGGACTTTTCAAAAATCGATGCAGACCAGTTGCAGTTAGACATTCAAGTCGGAAACAGTTACCAAGAACTTGGGCCAATGTTGCGCAGCTTTGAAAAAGTCGTAGAACAAAAAGACCTAGCATTCCATGTGAAATGGACGCCAAGCCCGTATGCTTTTGTTGAGCTTGATTGGTTGCGCGTCAATCAAATTATGAACAACTTGCTAAGCAATGCAGTCAAATTCACTGAACAGGGCCACATCACGGTCAGTTTAAATATTGAACAAGACGCGTTGAAGTTGTCGGTTTCCGACAGTGGCTGCGGAATGAATGACAGTCAGTTGGCTTCTCTTTTCCAACCTTTTGTTCAAGGAGACAAAAGTGTCAGTCGTCGCTTCGGTGGAACAGGGCTTGGTATGTCTATCGTATACAGCTTAGTCAAGATAATGGCCGGACATATCGAAGTAGAGAGCCAACCCGAAATTGGAACAACGGTATATATCCAACTACCACTGAAAAGCGAGGCACTTGAATTAACCGGACTTGGCCCTGTTTACACTGAAAATGCGTACATTCAGAAATGGCTAGAGTGTTGGCAAGTCACCTTGGATGAATTTGAAATGCGACATCACGAGATCAAAGCTGATTCAAACTACAGCAGCATCTACCCCGACTTGATTCACCAAAAGCTGGACACGAGTTCGATGGTTTACGACGCCCTTGAAGAGCGGCCAGGACAAGACTGGAAGGGACGAGTTTTTGTCGTTGATGATGATGTGATCAACCGATTACTTTTCAAAAGACAGTTTGAACGACTTGGGATTGCCTGTGATGTAGCGAAAAGCGGTACAGAAGCGTTACGACAGCTTTGTGCCATTCACGATGATACACAACAAACGCCAGTCAGTTTGATCATCACTGATTGCCATATGCCAGAAATGGACGGCTATCAGTTAACTCAAACACTCAAACAAAACAACTCGCTGAAACATATCCCTGTCATCGCTTGTACCGCGGAAAACTCAAGGAATGTCGTGGAACGAGCAAGAGAGTTTGGTATAGAAGAAGTATTATTCAAACCTTATAGCTTGGATGACCTACGTGACTTGTGTGAACAATATTTGGCATTGGAAATCACAGAAGAAGCAAGAAGCGCGTGGCTAAGTGCTTATAACCAAGAAGAGAGTATCGAAATGGCTCAAGTGGTTTGTGATGCACTATCTAGCGACATCGAGCTGATTGAATCAGGCAAAGAAAGCTTAAAATCAGTAGCGCATCGTATTAAAGGCTCGGCGGCAGCATTAAATCTCAACCCGCTACAAAACTTGGCCAAACAGTGTGAAACGTTAATTGGCACACCGCAGGAGGTACAGGCGAAACATGCCCTTCTGCAAGAAATGAATTCGATTGTAGCCATCACTAAACAATGGCTAACGCTTTGTGAGAGCAATAAATGAACGTGTTGATTGTTGAAGACGACATTTTACAAGCAACAAATTTAAAGATTTTGGCAAACCGCTTAGTTGACGGACAAGTGAGCCTAGTCCATAGCGGTTCAAAAGTGTCAGAAGTGTGTGCTGGCGGAAACATTGACCTAATGATTTGCGATATTGACCTGCCCGACTTAAATGGTATCAACTTACTCTCAACATTGTCTGAGGAAATCAAACCAAAGGGTGTGGTGATATTAAGTGCGATGAGCAAAGACATTGTCGAGATCACTTACAACATGTGTTTATCCGCCAATTACGTATTTGTGCGTGCCATGACCAAACCCATCTCTTTTGAACAGTTACACGAGATTGTAACTGCATTTCAAAAACAGATGCAGCAATCGGAAGTAAAGCGACCTCAGATTCAACTCAATAATGAAGAGATTGAGCAGGCTTTTAATAACGGTTGGTTTGAAAACTATTACCAACCTCAATACACCACAGACGACAACACGCTGGTTGGTGTAGAAGCCTTGGTTCGCTGCCATCATCCGGTGCATGGCTTGCTTGCCCCTGTTGCATTTTTGGATCAAATAAACCAACGCAACGAACTCGATCGTCTATTTTGGCTCGTGCTTCAAGAAGCACTACGTGATATCGCACATTTGGGTAAAGCGATTCATTTATCGGTCAACATGAACCAGAAATCACTCAGAGAGCCTATGAGTGAACGCTTTTTTGCTTTATGTACTGACTATGGCGTTGCCCCTGAACGCATCACCTTGGAACTGACGGAAGATGAAGTTTACGACTCAGGTGTGATCTCATTGGCCAACCTCGCTAATTTACGTTTACGTGGCGTTGGTTTAGCTATTGATGATTTTGGGACGGGTTATTCATCATTAAGTCAGTTGGCGGTCTTGCCGTACACCGAGCTCAAAATTGATCGACAATTTATCAGCAATTCTTTGTCCAATTTCAAGAGCCAACAATTGACCATTTCAAGCCTTCAACTGGCGAAGTCATTGGGCTTAAAATCGGTTGCAGAAGGGGTCGAAGACGAAGATACCTTGCACTACTTGAATCAATTAGGAGTGGACTTGTATCAGGGATTTGTCGCTTCTAAAGCGATACCACTTGAAGCCTTAAAGAAGCTTGTATAACGCCTTTGTTCATTGCTGCTGACGAACCAGCAGCTTTGTTTAAACCATTAGACGATTACATAAAGAAATGAGCAGTAAATCTTTCTCTGAATACAATATCCTGATCGTTGACGATGCACCTATTGTCGTCCTTACTCTTCGTAACATGCTGACTAAACTTGGCTTTTCGGATAAACGTATCTTCACAGCACGCTTAGCAAGAGGGGCAATTTCGATTGCGCACAAAGAGCACATCGATCTCATTATTTGTGATTACAACTTCGGTCGGGGTATGAATGGCAAGCAGCTTTTCGAAGAGCTAAAACACCTCAAATTGCTGAACCATGACACGGTGTTTATCCTTGTTACTGGTGAGAGCTCTGCCACTATCGTGCGTGCCATCATTGAGCTTAAACCCGACGAATACCTGCTCAAACCTTTTAATTCCATAACGCTTAGAGAACGTATTTCAGCCGCAATAAAGCGTAAAGTCACTTTGCGCGCACTCTATGAGGCTGAACTCAAAAACGATGCTCGCTCAGGGTTAGAGGCCTGCGATGAGTTAACACCATTTAATCCCGAATATTTCTTCATTATTGAGAAGTTTCGTGCTGACTTTCTAACACGCCTCAAACTACACCAAGAAGCCAAACACGTTTACGAACGAGTGATTGAGCGTAAAGACGTGAATTGGGCAAAGATTGGCTTGGCAAATACCATGGTTGCGCTGGGTGAAGCAGACGAGGCAAAAAGAATAGTACTCGCCTTGTTAGAGGAGTCTCCGAACAACGTTGAAGTCCGCGAATGTGCAGCAAACTACACAATGCTTAACCGTGAGGTGCCAACTGCGATCAAACATTTGGAGCTTGCAAGCAGTTTGGTTGAGGGGAACTCGGAACGCGAACTTGTCATCGTGAATTTATGCTTAGCTGAGCATGACTATCATTCTGCTCTAATGCATTACCATGTATACATGGAAATCAACAAAGATACTTACAGAAACAATACCTACGCAAAGTTAAACCTGATTCGAATCCTTCTTTATTGCGCACGCAAACTCGAGGGAAGAGAAGACTTATTGGCTCAAGCAAAGAACTTGTTCAAATCCGTCATGTCTGGGCCGAAAAATAAAGCATTAAAAAATGAATTGGATTTGATTGCGGCACATATCGCGATTGAAGAGAACCAATATGTAGCAGCGTTTAAAGTGCTCAGTGATTTATATCACCGTAAACCATTCGCGCATTTTTACGCACAGTTTCATCTCGCGTGGCTATTACATGAAATGAACTTTGAATCCGAGTTTACTCATGCAATCACATGGTGTTTTGAGAACTTACAAACCGATTCTAGTGATACCATTTTGTCGAGTAAAATTACGCTTGGCCGCTCATTAGAAGCGGACAATGTTGAGCGACAGGCGTGGATGCAGGAACAATACAAAAAGATCCGCGCGGCAGAACAAGATTATCAATCTCTCATTGATGCCTTGATTGAGTTACAAGCACACTGCCCTTTACTGCGTACTGTGTGTATCAACATCATCAAGGTGCTGACTCGTGCATGGCCAACCAATAAGAACGCACTGCAAGTCGAAATCCTAATCAAGAAGTGCGATAACATCGTTAAACAACTTGTCTCTAGCGAAGAACTAGAAAGAAGCGGTTACGACAAGTTTCTTTTCCTAGCTCAAGATCGATGTCAGCAGATGTCCGTGGTGAACACACCACCTTCACAGCCAGAACTGACAAATTAGACAGCAAAAAGGGGCGCGATGCCCCTTTCATTTCGGATTACAGATTGAAGAAACGGTTAATCCAAGTCACCTCACCGAACGCAATCAAATCGTAGATAGTGAAGAACACTGCACAGATAACGGCAAGCTTCACCAATCGAATCGCAATTAACATCATAACTTCCCACTTACCTTCTTGTCTGAGTGTCGTTGATTCCTCGCAGTTTACTGGTTTTCTTACGAACCACAACGCATGAAAACCCAGATTACGTGAGAAAGTGTGTATCACAGCTTAAGCCTCACCCTTGTACATTTGCTCATACATTTGGAGGCGACGGATAAATCTATTCTCTTGTCTACTCGTATCTATACTTTAAATAGTGTTTTCAATAAGTCCCAGTGGTAACACAAGGAGGGCTGTATGAAACAGATACGATTGTGGCTTCTTCCCCTACTCTTGTTTGCCAGCCAAGCGCTAGCGAACACCGTTTGGGTATTGCCTGTAAAAGGTGCGATTGGTCCTGCCCTGAGCGATTATCTGTCGCGAGAGATTGAAGAAGCTCAACAAAACGGCGTTGACCTCGTCATCCTAAAAATGGACACACCGGGCGGGCTTGATAGTTCAATGAGGGACATCATTCACGCCATCACCACCTCTTCCGTACCCATTGCAACTTGGGTTGGTCCATCAGGCTCTCGGGCAGCCAGCGCAGGCACGTACATTCTGCTCGCCAGTCATGTCGCTGCGATGGCAGAAGCCACTAACTTAGGAGCCGCGACTCCCGTTGCCTTGGGTGGCGCACCACAACAGCCGTCTTCAGACGAAGGTAAAGATTCAACAGATTCACAACCGGAATCCACAGAAAAAGCCTCGGACGAAGTCCCTGCCAAAACCGCAATGGAAAAGAAAGTCATTAATGATGCCAAAGCGTACATCAAAGGCTTAGCGCGATTGCACGATAGAAATGCCGAGTGGGCAGAAAAAGCGGTCAGCATGGCGGCTAGTTTGGACGCCACCGAAGCATTAGAACTCAACGTCATCGACTTCATAGCTAACTCGCCCGAAGACTTGGTCACCACCATCAATGGCACAGAGGTCAAAGTGAACGGCAAGCCGTTTAAGCTGACGTTAGATAACCCAACTTGGGTGGAGCGCGTCCCCGACTGGCGTGCGGAAATGTTGGCGGTGATCACCAACCCCAACGTGGCTTATATCCTGATGCTCATTGGTATTTATGGCTTGCTTCTAGAGTTTTACAACCCCGGCATCGGCTTGCCCGGCGTGCTCGGTGGGATTTGCCTATTGCTAGCCATGTACGCATTGCAAATGATGCCAGTAAATTACGTTGGTTTAGGGTTACTGCTACTCGGTATTGCTCTGATGATTGCTGAAGCCTTTAACCCGAGCTTTGGCATACTCGGCTTAGGTGGCGTCGTTGCGTTTGTTCTCGGCTCAATCTTCCTAATGGACAGCGACATCCCCGGCTTCCAAATCGCGCTACCGCTGATCTTCGGTATCGCTGTTTTCTCTGCAGGATTAATTGTGATTACCGTTGGCTTGCTTCTTAAAATTCGCAGCAAAAAAGCCACCACTGGGCTAGAAACCTACCCGGGTAAACTCGCCGTTGTGAGCGATGATTTTGTTGATGGAACGGGGCTTGTCCAACTGGATGGTGCATTGTGGCAAGCCAAAGCTGATGCACAGCTCAAACAAGGAGACCACGTCACCGTGGTAACCATAAAAGGGTTGACCCTAACCGTGAAACCCAGTGACCGCCCTAAGGAATAGGAGGCGCTTATGATGCTCTACACTGTTGCCGTTATCGTTGTTTTATTGGTTGCACTGGCAACGCAAATGTTCAAGGTGCTGCGTGAGTACGAGCGCGGCGTGGTGTTCTTCCTCGGTCGTTTCCAAGAAGTAAAAGGACCGGGCTTGATCATATTAATTCCTTTCATTCAACAAATGGTTCGCGTTGACTTACGTACCATAGTGTTGGATGTTCCGACTCAAGATTTGATCACCCGTGACAACGTATCAGTCAGAGTCAACGCCGTGGTTTACTTTCGAGTTGTCGACCCACAAATGGCGATCAACAACATTGAAAGCTACAGCGATGCCACCAGCCAGTTAGCACAGACAACGCTGCGTTCGGTGCTTGGTCAGCATGAACTGGATGAGTTGCTTTCTGAACGTGAGCGCCTCAACAAAGACCTGCAATCCATCCTCGACCAGCAAACTGACGATTGGGGTATCAAGATAGCAACGGTTGAGGTGAAACACGTTGATCTGAACGACAGCATGGTGCGCGCCCTCGCCCGTCAAGCCGAGGCAGAACGTAACCGTCGCGCGAAGATCATACACGCGACAGGTGAATTAGAAGCCTCTAACAAGCTCAGAGAAGCAGCAGAGATGCTAAATAAAGCACCGAACGCATTACAGCTTCGTTACATGCAGACGCTCACTGAAATCACCACAGACAAAACATCGACCATTATCTTCCCGATGCCGATTAATCTCGTCGAAGCGGTCTCCGATATCGCCAAGGCGGTGAAGAAGAATCAGGGAGAATCGGAAGAGGGGAAAGAGTAAGCCTAGTAGCCTCTATAGAGGCAAGTAGAAAAAGGAAAAAGGGAGTAGCTGTGTTCTACTCCCTTTACGAATTCAACATTGATTGAACTTAAGCATCGGTGCATTCTTTCTTCATAATTGCCAATCCTGTTTCAAAGCAGTGACGCCAAGCGTGCTCCACCCTTTCATCAAAGTCAGGATCACATTGGGCGACGGTTTCTAACAGGCTTTCAAACCAGACATCGATATCTTCAGGGGCGACGCCAATATTATTATGCCCGTGCTTGTGCCCGTATTTCCGCATCATGTCACGAGCGTCTGTAGAGGTGTCTGCCATCATCACAAACACGATAGACCCTTTAAGCATCCGGATTTGCTTCTTCATGTCCACCCCATCGAACTTCTGTCTGAAGTTTTCGCCTTTCGACCAAAAGTTCTCGTAGAACAAATCAAAGAAGTCCTCATGGGTAACACAGCGTTCATAGCTGTCGTTAAAAACTTCGATTACGTTCATCCCCTAGCCTCCAACCAACTTATCTATTTTCATTATGAATGTAATTTAATAATACTACCAAGCTCATTGGTGGGTTCTGCGGTTTCTGAACGTCGGCGTGCGGAGAATGCTAACCTGCCTGATAGCCGTTCAAATTCGATTTTCAATAAAAAATAGAAAGTGATTTAAACGAAACACGTATTATCAATTCGATAAAAGTCGATATTATGGACTCACTTTCGAGGTACGCATGGTTGTCGATGCTAAGCGCATCCTCATTTGTCTAATAATATTAAGAGGATATAAACGTGTCTCATCAAATCATTACAGACCTAAACAACCGTTACACAGCTAAAAAATACGACGAAGAGAAACGCATCTCTCAAGAAGATATGGCAATCATCAAAGAAGCAATCCGCCTATCTGCGTCTTCTATCAACTCTCAGCCTTGGAAATTCATCGTAATTGAGAGCGACGAAGCGAAACAGCGTTTCCACGACACGTTTGCTAACATGCACCAATTCAACCAACCGCACGCTAAAGCAGCGTCTCACACTATTCTGCTAGCGTACGATCCAAAATTCACTAAAGAGAAATTTGCGAAGCGTGTTGATGCTGAAGTAACTTCTGGTCACCTACCAGCAGACATGTACGACATGTTCATGGGTGCTTACGCATTTGCTGAAGCAAACACAGATGAGAACGGCTACAACGGCGGCTGGACGAAAGCGCAAGTTTACATCGCACTTGGTAACTTACTGCACACACTAGCGCGTCTAGGTATCGACTCTACTCCAATGGAAGGTGTTGACCCAACACTGATCGGCGAAGAGTTTAAAGCAGAACTAGACGGTCACGTATGTGAAGTTGCACTAGCAATCGGTTACCACAAAGACGGCGAAGACTACAACCACGGTCTACCAAAAGCACGTCTACACATGGATGACGTAATTACTACTCTTTAATGAGTATCGTCTCCTAGGTCCTTGGTTCCTAGCCTAGAACCTAGCTATCTAAATCATTGTTCAAATTGAAAGAGCCGTACTTCTTAGTTTCCAGTCTAAGAGTACGGCTCTTTTTTATTTTGCAAAGGGGGAATCTACAAACGTTTTGATATAAGAGACAACTACGCCACTTGCTTGGACCTAAAGTTACCAAGCAGCGCATCGTACAACTCGTTATCACTCAATACGCCCACTAACTTGTTCTCTTCTACTAGCAAGATAGGTTGGTTACTGCGTTGCTTCAGTTCAATCGCCTCACGCATGCTGATGTCTGGGTTAGCTTGAACAACCGTGCTTTCACCAATGTCGTCTAGTGTAGTTGAACCACTTTCCCAATTCACCAATGACTTATCGGAATCCACCAGCGTGACACCTTTCGGCTCTTGCTCGACCCAAATCTGCTTATCTGCACACACCAATACGCGGTCATTCTGCTGCTTAAGCTCGGTACTGGCTTGCATCAATGAACGACCTTTCAAAACATTGAGCGGATTAGTGTGAGCCACAAAATCTGCTACATAGTCGTTTTCTGGCGCAAGGATGATTTGCTCAGGCTTGCCGTGTTGAATCAGTTTTCCTGACTCCATAATGGCAATGTTGTTACCGATTTTCAGCGCTTCATCTAGGTCATGGCTCACAAACAAAATCGTCTTATTGAGCTTCTCTTGCAGTTGAATCAATTCATCTTGAAGCTGAGCACGAATCAGAGGATCGAGCGCGGAGAACGGTTCATCCATTAGTAAGATATCGGTATCCATAGCAAAGGCGCGAGCCAAACCTACACGCTGCTGCATACCACCTGAAAGCTCATGCGGGAACTTACTCTCCCACTCGATTAGCCCAACCATTTCTAGTTGCTCGCGTGCTTTTTTACGGCGTTCCGCTTTGCCAATACCCTGCATCTCAAGACCAAACGCCACGTTATCCAATACGGTTAACCACGGCATCAGCGCAAACTTTTGGAACACCATAGAAACGCGGTGAGTACGCAAGTTACGCAGAGTCTGCTCGTCACAGTTAGCAAGCTCTACCATGTCGTCGCCATCTTTGATTTTGAGTGAGCCACGAGAGATCTCATTCAAACCATTAACGGCACGAAGCAGACTAGATTTACCCGAACCGGAAAGCCCCATCAATACACAGATCTCACCTTGCTTGACGCTCATTGAAACCTTATCGACGCCAACTACTTGTCCGGTTTCATCAATGATCTCTTGGCGAGACTTGCCTTGGTCTAAAAGCGCCAATGCTTGCTCTTGCTGCTGACCAAACACAACGTCGAGGTTTTCAATCGTAATTGCGTCCATGTTATGCCTCCTTTTGGTTTGGTGCTTTGCACAGGCGGTCGAGAATAATCGCGACCAAAACAATCGCTAAACCGGCTTCAAAGCCTTGGGAAATGTTCACAGTGTTCAATGCTCGTACGACTGGTTTACCCAAACCATCCGCACCGACTAGCGCCGCAATCACCACCATAGAAAGTGACAACATAATGCACTGGGTAACACCTGCCATAATGCTTGGCAAAGCTGCTGGTAGCTCAACCTTAAATAGCAATTTCATGCGGCTTGCACCAAACGCTTTACCCGCTTCAATCAGCTCTTCTGGCACTTTGGTGATACCAAGGTAAGTCAGACGAATCGGCGCGGCGATGGCAAAGATAATGGTAGAAATCAGCCCCGGAACGATGCCTAAACCAAACAGAACCAATGTTGGGATTAGGTACACAAACGTTGGTACGGTCTGCATTAAATCGAGTATCGGGCGCAATAAGGTATACAACCACGGGCGATGCGCCGCCATGATGCCAAGCGGCACGCCAATTAATACGGAAATCGTTGTCGCAGCGAAGACGAGAACAAAGGTTTCCAGCATTTCTTGCCAGTAGCCGAGGTTGAGGATGGTCAGCAGCGCCAGCACGATAAACACAACTAAAGGAATGCTGCGGTGTAGGAACCACGCAATCGCTGCAGTCATGATGATAGGTGCTGCCGGTGGCATCCATTTGAAAATATCCACCACGAATAGAATGATGGTTTCGAGAAAAATAGAGATAGCATCAAATAAACCCGACGCGTTCATGGTTAACCAATCCACGCCTGTTTCCATCCATTCACCCAACGGAAGTTTGTTGTCCGTAATAAAATTCACAATAAAACCTTTGTGTTAAAAGGCGGGCATCTCTACCCACCTTTTCCTAAAGAGAGGAATGATTAAGCGTTTGTTTTTAGGTAAGAAGTAATCGCTTGTTTTGCATCTTTGCCGTCTAGCGTCTTCACGCCTTCTAGCCATGCTTCAAATTGTTGTGGGTTGGCATTCAACCATTCTTGTGCTGCTTTCGCTGGCTTCTGCTTTTGGTTTAGAATCGCTTCCATCAACTGGTTTTCCATCTCTAGGCTGAACTCTAGATTCTTAAGCAGTTGACCCACGTTTTGACACTCAGATAGGTAGTCTTGGCGCACGTTGGTGTAAACATTTGCACCGCCGTAGTTAGGGCCAAAGAAGTCATCACCGCCAGATAGATATTCCATCTCAACATTGCTATTCATTGGGTGCGGAGCCCAACCTAGGTAAACGATCCATTGGTTACGACGCACGGCACGAGACACTTGAGACACCATGCCCGCTTCGCTTGATTCCACTAGGCTGAAGTCTTTCAAGCCGAATGCATCGCTGTCGATCATATCTTGGATAAGGCGGTTGCCATCGTTACCCGGCTCAATACCGTAGATGCGGTCTTTGAATTTGTCGGCATGTTTTGCCAAGTCAGCAAAGCTTTTCACGCCTGCGTCATATACATACTTTGGCACGGCTAGGGTGTATTTTGCGCCTTCTAGGTTTGCACGAACGGTTTCCACTGTGCCAGCTTCACGGTACTTGGCGATATCGCCTTCCATGGTTGGCATCCAGTTGCCTAGGAATACGTCAATGTCGCCGTTTGCCATTGAAGAGTACGTTACAGGTACAGACAGCAGATCGGTCTTGGTTTTATAGCCCAAGCCTTTGAGCAGTTCAGAAGTAACAGCTGTGGTCGCAGTGATGTCCGTCCAGCCTACATCGGCAAATCGAACGGTTTCACATTGGTTAGCGTAAGCACCTGTCGCCACTACACTCAGCGCGATAGATGAAAAGATTTTTGTCATCGTAGACATGTTTAAATTCCTTGTAATGATTACTGACTTTTCTTTGAGTTATTAAGCGATAGAAGAGATCGAGCTTAAGTCTCTTTTCGGCGGACGCATTCTTTGCGTCTCTTGCCAGTTCGGAGCAATCCAAACCGGTGTGTTATTCGATTTTTCGAGTACGTTTCCTAAGATCATGTCCGCAGCACGCTCTGCGACCATGATGGTTGGTGCGTTTAAGTTGCCATTCGGAATGGTTGGGAAGATGGATGAATCCACCACGCGCAAGCCTTCAAAACCACGCACTTGGCAAGCTTCATTCAGAACTGCCATTGGGTCATCGTCTGCGCCCATTTTGCAGCTACACGATGGGTGGTAAGCACTTTCCACGTTTTGCTTTACCCACTCATCAATCGCTTCATCGCTGGTGATGTTAAGACCCGGTTGGATCTCTTCACCACGGAACGCATCCATTGCAGGTTGGTTGAGGATTTCACGCGTTAAACGAATACAGTCTCGCCAATCCTGCTTGTCTTGTTCCGTCGAGATGTAGTTGAACTCGATTTTTGGCTTGTCATTTGGGTTGGCAGAAACCACTTCAACGCTACCGCGACTCTCTGGCTTGTTTGGACCAACATGAACTTGGAACCCGTGACCATCAAATGCCGCACGACCGTCATAACGCATTGCTGCTGGTAGGAAGTGATATTGAATGTTTGGCGATTTCAATCCTTCACGAGAACGAATGAACGCGCACGATTCAAAGTGGTTAGTTGCCCCCAACCCCTTGCGCGTCAGAATCCATTCCGTACCAATCAAACCTTTGCTGATCAAACCTAACTTGCTGTTAAGCGTGATCGGCTGTTTGCAGTGATACTGGAAGTACACTTCAAGGTGGTCTTGCAAATTTTTACCCACACCTTCTAGAGCGTGTTTCACTTCAACGCCCGCTTTCTCAAGCACAGTCTTAGGACCAATACCCGAAAGTTGCAGCAGTTGTACTGAGCCGATAGAACCTGCGCTCGACACCACTTCTTTATTAGCAAAGCACTGTTTGATTTTGCCAGATTGTTCGAACTCAATGCCGACCGCTTTCTTGCCTTCAAGCAAAATGCGATGAGCAGTTACGCCTTTCAGCAAACTGAAATTATGGCGATTTTTTGCACGACTTAAATAAGCGTTAGAGGTAGAGGCACGCACGCCTTTGTCTACCGTCATATGCATCGGACCGAAGCCCTCTTGCTGATAACCGTTGTAATCTTGCGTTTCTGGGTAGCCCGCATCTTTGCCTGCTTCAATAAACGCTTGGTAAAGTGGATTCAGCTTCATGTCGTTGCCGTTACACGTCCCAACAGGACCACTGTCGCCACGGTATTCGTCTGCGCCGCCTGTCCACGTTTCCGCTTTACGGAAGTACGGCAAACACGCTTGGTAGTTCCAGCCTTTCGCGCCTTCTGCTTCCCATTCGTCAAAGTCACATGCATGACCACGAACGTAAACCATGCCGTTGATCGAAGAGCTTCCGCCTAACACTTTGCCGCGTGGACAATGCAGTTGGCGTCCGTCTAACCCCTCTTCCGCTACAGTTTCAAACTGCCATGCGTACTTTTCAGTGTTCATCGGGTAAGACAGCGCCGTTGGCATTTGGATGAAGATGCTCTTGTCTGAGCCACCCGCTTCCAACAGCAAGACTTGGTGCTGACCGCTTTCACTCAGGCGATCCGCCAAAACACAGCCTGCCGAGCCAGCACCGACGATGATGTAATCGTAGTGTTGTTGCATTACAAATCCTCCAGACTGATTACGCGTAAGGGCTGTCGAAATCACCCAAATGCACTAACACGCTCTTGGTTTGGGTGTAATGCTTGAGGGTTTCAACGCCGTTTTCACGTCCAATGCCAGACAGTTTGTAACCGCCAACGGGCATTTCAGCTGGAGAGTCACCCCAGGTGTTAATCCAACAGATTCCTGCTTGGATTTGGTGAATGACGCGGTGTGCACGAGAGAGGTTTTGCGTGAACACGCCAGCTGCCAGTCCGTAATCGGTGTTGTTAGCACGTGCAATCACTTCATCTTCGTCACTGAACTTAAGCACTGACATTACGGGACCAAAGATCTCTTGTTGCACGTGGGGCATGTCGTCTTTGCAATCAGTGAAAACCGTTGGCACAACAAAATTACCGCTCGCCAAACCGTTTTCTGTGACTTTATAGCCTCCAGTCAGTAGCGTTGCTTTGCTTGCTTTCGCTTGTTCAATTGCGGAAAGGACTTTTGATTCGTGCTCTTTGGAAATTAGCGCGCCAATTTGGGTTTGCTCATCAAGCGGATCGCCAACCACCAGCAGTTCGGTACGTTTCTTAAGTTGAGCAACAAACTCATCATAGATACCTTCATGAACGAACACGCGAGTACCGTGTGTACAAACCTCACCTTGGGTATAGAAGTTCGCAACCATTGCAGCAGAAACCGCGTCGTCTAGCTTGGCATCATCAAAAATGATCATTGGCGATTTACCGCCAAGCTCCATTGTGACTTGCTTCAGCGTCGCGGCGCTGTCACCCATCACAACTTTGCCCGTACCCGATTCACCCGTGAAAGAGACTTTAGCGATGTCAGGATGTGCGGTGAGCATTTGCCCTACTCGGTAATCACCTTGAATAACGTTGAACACGCCATCTGGCAATCCCGCTTCGCTGTAGATTTCTGCTAGTTTGAGTGCAGTTAACGGAGTTTCTTCTGATGGCTTAAAGATCATCGCATTACCCGCAGCAAGTGCAGGGGCAGATTTCCACATCGCGATTTGAATTGGGTAGTTCCACGCCCCAATGCCCGCACAAATCCCTAGAGGCTCGCGGCGAGTGTAGAAAAACTGGGATTCATTAAGCGGTTGTTGTTCACCATGCATGCTAGGCGCAAGACCTGCGTAGTATTCGATCACATCAGCGCCCGTTGCAATGTCTACGCAATTCGCTTCTTGGATTGGTTTGCCCGTATCCGCGACTTCTAATGCTGCCAGTTCGTCGTTTCTTTCACGAAGTAGCGCCACCGCTTTAAGCAGAATGCGACTGCGTTCTGTCGCCGTCATGGCAGACCAAATCGCAAAACCGCGCTTGGCAGATTCAACTGCCGCTTGCATATCTTGCTGGTTAGCCTGCTTCACATTCGCAAGCGGCTCACCATTGGCGGGATTGTATGTGGTGAAGTGTTCTTCTGAGCATCCTAGGTGCATGGCACCATCGATGTAGTGTGCTTTCATATCCATTTGAAGGTTTGACTCTTTATTTTAGTTTTGAGTAGAACGTGAGCTGTTTGTCGAGATAGTCGTTGATGATGACGCGCGCTTTCTCGGCATCGATGCCTTGCGGGTTGAGCGTTCCGCGCAGCCAAATGCCATCAATCAGTGACGCAATACCATGCGCAACGAGCTCTGCTTGGTCTTGATCCAGCAATGCTTTTAATTCTTTTTTTAGGTGAGAAAGGAGGCGTCGTTCATTCACTCGTTGCAGACGTTTGAGCTGCGCGTCATGCATGGAGTACGACCAGAATGCCAACCAAGTTTTTGCCACTTGGTTCTCGGCTTGGAAACCCACAAAGTTGCCGTCGATGATGGCATTAATACGTTGATGATGCGCATCAGCCGGTAGCTGGTTTAGGTTCTCTTTGATGGTGGCAGAAAGCTGGCGCAAGATCTCACGCATGGTCTCTTCTAACAGACCGTGCTTACCACCGAAATAGTGATTAATGATCCCCGTTGATACTCCTGCTTCTTTGCTGATCAACGAGATGCTCGCGGCGTGCAAGCCTACTCTGTCGATGACCGACATCGTCGCTTTGACCAGCTGCGGTTTTCTGATTTCAGGCATCCCAACCTTGGGCATTTTGCATCCTTGTTATTTTTAATTGAACGGTTAGTTAAATATAAAATGCCTTAAATTTAGTTCGAACTCAAACTAATTATCTAGAAAAGATGACAGTAACAGCCGAATTATTTCGACAACAATCATTAATTAAACATCTGTAAAATGAAGTTTAAATCGAGATTGACACCTTAACGCATAAGAAATAAACCAATAAATTTCAGATATTAAGAAAAGAAAACTGGAATTTAACGAGCAAACACTTCATGTTGAGCACTTACACCTCAAAAACATAAACAAACAAAAATACATCGACATCAAATAATTACGACTCATTTTAATTTCATGACTATCAATTGAACAAAGAAACACCATTGCTTCGTCAAGTTGTTATAAAATGTAAACCGCTTTCTGATTAACTTGTTACTGTTTGCGTCATTTACATGAACGCTTTTGCTCTTTTCGTATGAACTATGTGTTCAGAATATCCATCAGAGCTACACACTCGATTTCGCCCCAGTGTTTTCGCACGATACAAAGCCTTGTCTGCTCGGCGATAGCTCTGCTCAACAGAACGATTGATCGTCGTAATTCCACCACTTATCGTGATGCCCAGTACGCTTTTTGATTGAATGATTTCTTTGAGACGGTAAATCGCTTCAAACGCGTTGCGGTTATTAGTCTCTGGCATGATGATCGCAAACTCCTCTCCGCCAACACGAGCGACAATGTCTGTCTCTCGACACTGCGCTTGCATCAACTCCCCAAGTTCTTTAATCACCTCATCACCCACATCATGACCATGTTTGTCATTGATCTGCTTAAAGTGATCAATATCGATAATAGCCAGTGTGGTATTCGACACCGCATAACGGTCAGCAATACTGGCGTGACGTGCTATCTCCTTGTCAAAACGACGACGATTCCAACAGCCCGTTAGTGGGTCTTTTTCTGCAAGATTCTTGAGCTTATTCTCCAACCGAACTCGATGGCTGATATCTCGGAAGCTAAGTACATATCGATCACTCATTCCCATCCCCATTTCATAATGCGTGATGTGAGTATCTAACGTTAAGTGGTCACCAAAACGGTTCGTCACTTTGATTTCGCCTTTCCAGTTTGCTTTTGCTCCTAACTTCGCAATCGCGTCGTTCAAACAACTGAAACCATACTTCTTCAAATCTTCTCCATTCAATTGTTTGGCCGTATGTCCTGTTAACTTGGAAAAGCTTTTGTTCGCAAAGTCGACTCGTAAATTTTGATTGAGGATGACGACACCAATCACTGAGTGCGCGGCAATACTCGCGATCTTTTCGTCAATGCGTTCGCTTTCTAAGTGGTAATTACGCAATACCATCAGTAACCCGATGACAAACAACAACAATGCCTGCCAACTGTAATCATGTGTGAGCGTGTAAATCCCCCAGCCAGTCAGCGTCAATAGATAAACAAACGGAAGTAACTTGCGCTTGGTATCGTTAGTAAATTTTCTCGCATTCATAATGCGTGCTCCGAATGATTCGATGAGCAAAGATTATTGAATTCAAGTTGTTAAGATTTACCAATTTGCGCCACACCTTTACCACTAACAGGTTTCTGACAAACAAGCGTTATTGCTCACTTTTCGCCAATGTCGCTTAATGGCAATTTTTAGAGGTCGTTGCCCTTTATCTTATTCATCAACTTGATTGAATTAGGAAAGAAAAATGAAAGCACGCAATGCCCTTTTGATTTTACTCACGAGCACTATTGGTTTTAACGCTCATGCGATTACCGACGCAAGCAAGATTGGCGCAAACGCAGGAGCGATGAGTTACTGTTACGATCGTGTCGCCTCTGGCAAAGACAAATCGAAATACCGTTTATTGAAGCTGAAAACCTTAGAAGAATATCAAGACCTAGACAGCAGTGACCGAGCAAGAGCCCTAGTAATGAAGAAAGCCGCTGAAGATGGAGAATATCTTGGCGACCCACTGGATAAATCACGATGCAATAGCTTAAGAAAGATGTTGTTTGTGAAATACTAATCAAACCAGATTCCTTAAAAGCCATCACTTTCTAGTGGTGGCTTTAAAATACCAAAGCATATAGTAATGTTTAAGTACAAGTTGATTTTGCACGTTTTTCGTGCGATAAAAATCTTTCGAAAATTCCGCCACTCAAAAGCCTGTCACTCGTTACAGGAGGACTGATCAAAATGCCTTGTAAATGATAGATATCAGCTGAGTTAAGAAGCATACGAGTAGAATCATTTTCAACGCCGTCAAAAATTAAGCCTATGCCGTTAGACTTTGCTATTTCGCTTGCCGAACTGAATAATTGAGTCAATTCCTCTTTAGGCAAACTAGATATTTCTTGAATTACTTCCTGATTAAACTTCACATATTTTATTGGAAAATCTGACAATTTAGACATTAATTCAACGTCTAAACTACTTTCTTCGATAGTGAAACTAAAGCCGTAAGATTTCAAAATATTTGAAACTTCGAATAAACTTTCACGATCAGAAAGCAAAACATCTTTACCACCAATATTGAAACTAATCATATGATTATCATTAAAAATCTTAAAACTTTCACAACAACCGGATGAAAGAATTGACTTTAATGCTTTGAGATTAATACTAATGGTAAATAAGATATCACCTTTAACTTGACTAAATTTAGACTTATAATCATTGATAAAGCTATCAAATACAAATAAACTATACAAACAACTTTGAGTAACTTGCTTTACATCATATTTCAAATCAATCGCTAAGTTGTTTACTGCCATGACATTATCCAAACGCCCGAAGACTTCTATACTAAATGCCACATTGTCATCACAATGTTCTCTTTCTTGATAGTATACAGTAACCGGTAGACTACTATAAGAAACCATTTCATCATTATTATCTAACTCTTTAGTCAAACTACTTTTTAACAACTCAGCATCAAAAGGTTTTTTGATAGTAGATATTATATTTAGATCATATAACTTTCCTATTAATCCGATAGACTCCAAGACATTCTGTTCCAATGAAGATATTATTATTATTTTTGATGAAATGTGAATATGAGACAGCATATTTAGTAGTTGCAGCCCATCACCATTTGGCATAACTATATCCATTATAATAAAATTATAATTCCTGTATCTTAGTTTATTTAGAGCCTCGTAAGCATTATTCACGCAAGTTATTTTTATTTTTTTATCAACTTCATAAACTATACTTTCCAAGATACCTTGAGATAACAATACATCATCGACAATTAAAACTGACTTAGACATCATTGTAATCCTTATATTGGGATAATATATTCATCCATACGCGTTGTGATTTCAATACTTTACTCTCAATATTCATTAGTTTAAAAGAAAAAGGTTCAGCTGGAATACTCCTATACTCAAAACTAAGAGAAAAAAACAAATCAAAATTTAGTGAATTATTTACATAAACAACTAACTTTGTGTTTGGGTTGAAGCTATGCATGTAACGATAAACTTCTCGTCCCAAGATTTTAGGTAAAACCGATGAGCTAACGCAATTAAAAGATAATATAAAATAAGAATTCTCATTGACTGACATAATATCTCGACCAAGGTAGTCACTAATAACATCATAATGTAATGAAAATATATGGGCAATCAACTGCCCATCAATTAAAGCGATTGTGACTTCGCCACCATATTGTTCTATAAGCTTAGCTACTATCGATTCTCTCATTAACCCTGATTCTTCCATTTTTTCTAAAATCAAGTTCCTTTCAAAGTTAAAAATAATTTCAAAAATGTTCGTGTATCTTTTAATAAGATCTAAATTTGTACTGTTTAATATTACAATTTCTATATTATTAACATCTAGTTCGTTAAAATATCCATGGTTATCGAGTCTTTTTACATAAGCAGGTAAATTATTGATGTTGTTTTGATCCAACCAGATATCAAAGATGTTATACCCTAGCATGTCTAATATTTGATTCTGACGGTTCAAATGTGGTTTGGTCGCACCACGCTCCCACCTACTTAAGGTAACAACATCTAAATTGTTAAAATTCTTACTACTCTGTTGAAGTGCATTTACAAACTCTAACTGTGATAAACCATTCTGCTTTCTAAAAGACCTAAGGATTTCTCCAAACATTAGCAATAACTCACATTTGATTAATGTAAGCTAAGATTTTCTTTTGTATTCTTATAAAAAAAAAGGGGCACTTTTAAAACCACATTATCAAAAATGCCCACCTACGGTATTAAAAGATATGATTTCAATGATTTAGTACATACCACCTAGGAATATGGAATGACGGCATTTAACTTTCCAAAGTAAGCAATAATGTTCTTATCAACTCTGATTGATCTATAGGCTTTGTAATATAACTGTTAAAGTGGTGACTCATTTTTTCTTCGTCCTGAATAGTCGCCCTAGCAGTCACAGCGATAATTGGCACTCCAGGATAATCGGCTTTGACTCGATTCGCTAATTCGATTCCTCCCATATTCGGCATTGAAACATCCGTTAGTATCACGTCAAAACTAGTTAAGGTCAGAGCTGCTAAAGCGTCAAAACCATCGATAGCACATATACATTCGACCCCTTGCTCGGAAAGGTGATACTGTAAAATCTCACGATTGAATTCTACATCATCAACGACAAGCGCTTTAAGTCCGATTAAGTCATGTGTTGGCGGAGAAATATCTATGTCGCGAGGAGTGCTTGCTTTTTCACTGTTGATGTTGCTTGGAGTCATTATTTCTATAGGCAAACACACTCTGAACACACTTCCCTTCCCAAACTCACTTTCTACGATCAATTCGCCTTCCATCAAGCCTATCAACGCTTTAGTGATAGCCAATCCAAGACCAAATCCAAACTGTTTATCTTCTTGATTCAATTGTTCAAAGCTATTAAAGATGGATTTAATATATTCTTTCTTAATACCTCTTCCTGTGTCAGAAACTGAAAACACGACCATTTCCTTTCCGTCTACCATATCTAAACGGACTTCTAATAGAATTCTTCCTATATCCGTGAATTTAATTGCGTTCGATATAATATTTGCTAATGCTTGCTGAAACCTCAGATGATCAATAAATAGCTGATTTTCATTGTCAATACCATTTAAACAAACATCAAATTCTAGATCTTTTTGATGTGCTAGCGGAATGAAAGTCCTTTCTATATCTCTTAGTATTATGCCAAGGTCAACTTTCTTTTTGTTTAATGTATAATTAACAGAATCAAGTCTCTCAAAGTCTAAAAGATCATTGACTATATCCAAAATCATAATACTTGCAGTTGTTATTCCTTCAAGTTCATGCTCATATTTACTGATAAACTTCTCTTTTCTTAGTATATGTGTGTATCCAATAATAGCGTTTAACGGAGTCCTTATTTCATGAGAAACATTAGATAATAAAGTTGATTTATTTTTGGTTGCAATCAATGCTTCTTGTGCGGCTAGTTCATATTGCTCTGTTCGTATCCTAACTTTTTCTTCTAAATCTTCAATTAATAATTTTATCGTTCCACCGGCTTCACTGTATGCACGAGATAGTAACTCTATTTCATCTCCATTATGGCAAAGTACTTTCATTGCATTTTTGAAGTCACGACTTTTCAAATAATCAGCTTGATTTATTAATTTTTTTACTGGCTTAAACGTTTTAGACACGGTTATATAAATAAGGAATAGAAACAAGAAAAATAAAAAAGACGCCACTAAAACAATTTTTTCTACTAAAAGATTGTCTGAGGATAACAATAAATCTCTTGTCGATACATAGCTTGAATGCAAGTGGGACTCTGGAGTAACTAGAATAATTTGCCAATTCATAGCTTTATTTTTTCTATGTATTACATTGTACATGCCATCTCCAGAGTCAATAGAGAAGAAACCAGAGCTTTGATTTAAAATATAGTTCTTGAGAGTGCTATCATTTCCTCCTTCAAAGTTACTGCTACTTAATAAGTTCAATATTTTTTTGTCAACATTAGATGTAACTACATAACCTTTGTCGTCTACAAGTAAAAAACGGTAATTATATGCATCTAAGCTGTCAAATGACAGTGACTTGGAAAATATATCAAGATCTAGCTCAAATTTTATAAAGTGATTGGGATGTTTTTCTATTGGTTGTAATACATAAAAATTCACAACATTTTCATTTTCGACAATTTTAAATTTCAATGCTTTTTCACTATTCCATAAGCGAGTATGTTCAGCAATGTATTCTGCTATAAGGGAAGATTGATCACCTGTTAGTGAAACCTCAATATTATTATTCATGTCCACTACTGAAATATTCTTAATATAATCAGTGGCAACACTATTGATACAACTTAGGTTACTTTCAATAGAATTAAGTTCTGGGTACCCTTCCATACATGATGACTCAAAAACAAGTGTTAGATACTTGATTTCTTCTGTAATAAAATTTGATTGATCTTCTAATAGAGCATCTTGACTTTTTACAAACGTTTCTACTAGTTTTGTGTTTTGACCAATGATCCCCGATTTGATACTATCTAATTGACTGTCGTAATTGTTTTTCACTAGATTTATAGATATATAAATAAAGGAACCAACAAAAATCAAAAAAACAACTGTATTTATTAATATTATCTTATTTCTGAAAGACAAAACTTCGCCCTTTATATATCTATGATACATATCATAGCTATCGCCATATCTACTAATTTATTTCGTGCAGCTTTTTGGTTTACCAAACATGAGTAACGCTCAATTTTCTGACAGATATTTTCTACTTCTAAAACACCACATGTAGAAGCAATCCCTTTCAACCGGTGTGCTGAATTTACGAGAGACAGATTTTCTTCGACCATGTCTACCAAAAATTTTTCCAAACATTGTTTTGCGAGGTACCTGAAATGTCTACCCTTTTCTGAATTATATTCTACACCTGTACTTTTCATAAATAGCTTACTTTGCAATTGATATGCAGTCATTTACTTCCCACTTTTAATGACGAATTACACGATCTCCACAAAATGCATAATTTGCAACAATTTCGATATGGCACTTTCTTTTTGTTAAAACCAAAAGTGCCTATCCAACTCTCTGCTTCCTAAAAGTTGTTGTCAAAACGAAGCGGTCACCTAACTCTAGGTCATTGTTCTAAAGCTAATTTTTTAAAAGCATAGCACCAAAATGTTGAAAATTTCGCCAATTAGGATACTGCAACAGCAATGGCATTTATAACTTTTTATTTTACAAATTGCCAATGATGAAAAATACTAGGCATTATACGTAACAATAAATTGCAAGAGCCTAATATTAATATGAAACTGCCAGTTATCATTTTGTTTTTCACTATATTTTTAACTTCTTATCAAGCAAGAGGATTAACCGTAAAGTGGGTGGGAGTTGTTCCTAAACTTAGTTGTTCTGAAAATCCGGTATCAAATCAGACCGACTTACTTAAGTTGAAAAAAAAGTGTGGTCATGACATTTTACTAAAACAATCTAAAGTGGAAAAAAAAGAAAGTCTGGATCAATTGGAAGCTGTCTTGAGTTTTAAAATTTAATTGCGTTGTACGTATGTGCTTATCGGAAACCAAGTAGCACTTAGTATTTTCAAAAAATCAAAACTATCGCTAAGGAATAGCTTGTGTCCGATAAGCACGAATTTCTTAACGGATTCCCAACAGCCCTTTTATCTTCTTGAAGGATACTGGATGATGGCAAATCTACTCACTAATTATGTCATTTTTCATGCGGATAGATATAGAGTTCCACTCCAGTTCACTAACTGTGATAATTTACCGAAACCGTAATAAAAACTCGCAACCACTTTGTCTTAGACTCACACGAAGTGAGTTTTTAATCTTGCGGGAGTTCGCTTCATACCCCGGGCAGCATTTATCAAAGCATCATCTAATTGAAGTCGGCTGGCCAAATATGTGTATTGGACCTAACTCGCTTACTATGGTGATTATGTCATTGAGAAAGAAACTCACTAAGGCTGCTAGCTTTTGGGAAATCGTCACAATACACAGGATTGGTTACAGCATGAGTTTGTCTCCTTTAGATTTAGATTCACGCATAAAGATAATAAACTATGAGTACGGATAAGAACCTTTTCTTCGCAGTTCATAAACATATGATATTCTGTAGGAATTTCATATATTATTATTTACTTAATAACGAATGTATTATAGTTATGAATAAAGACATATAGCTCGCGTCATTCAGAAAAATGTATGAGACGAACTATATAAATTTGTCAATTAACAAAATTGCTCATTAGTATCATTGCTTTACCCGGCTGTCCTAAAGTGATTTCTTTTTATAGAAACTCTTTTTCTTAGATACGTTTTACTTTATTAACAAATCCATTTATTTTACAATACAATTTCCAAATTTAATCTAAATATATTAATTTGAATTACTAATTCCGTATAATCTAAAAAAATTGATCGTTCACTAAGACAACTACAATAATAATATTCAAGGAAAAAAAACAGTAATAACCATTGTGGCATAGATTTCCCTATAAATTGCCAAACAACTTTACCGCAATCACTATAAGCTTCAAACCTCCTTGGCTCCAATGAAATTAACGGGCCCCAATCTGGAAAGTTAACACGTAAAGGACAAGAAACAAATGGAGATGGACTGAACTGGTAATTAATATGCTCGAGCGAAAAAAGTAAACCACGATACGCAGAATCCCCCCACGTTAAAAGGCTATGCCAGCGTCCAAAAACATGTTGTGCTGCTGTCATCCCGCATATCGCGGATACTCCTACACCTATCAACGCTACACGCTCATAAATACATAAAACACATGGTTTAAGGTGAAGCGCATGTTGAAAGTAAAGTCCTATACCTTGAAAACTAATAGCGAAAATAAAAACGGTGAACCAAAATGAACGCGTTTGGGAGAGTTTATATAGAAAATACAATTTTGCTTTCCTCAATATGATATCTGAAAATGTCGTAAGTAATATAAAATCCGTTGCGCATTGTAAGATAACATTACTTTTCAGTAGAAATTCCAAAGCACAGAAACGGAAAGTTCAAAGCGAAGGACAGATTTTTCGTCATTTTTGACAAAATCTTGGCAAAATACCACGGTAACAAAATAAGAATATTAGCCAAAAACAAGTTATCGCATATTGTCATTTAACTTTTTAAAGTCATGACTTTAGACAGATAACCTGAACGTTATAAACGCATGATAGAAGTATAATTACTTTGAGGTAGCCGTTGCCAACAATTTGTAGATAGCTAAATGAACTTTGCTAATATCGGGATTTGATGTCGTCTCTATCAATTTCGAATACAAAACAAAAATGATGAAGCTTTTTCTAAGCAAGTTTTCACTTAGCTCATTCCAGTTAGAGGTTCAGTTTTTTGATACGCATTTGTGACAATCAGTTTTTGGAGTGACTTACATATTGAAAAATGATTTGATGCTCTATTGTATAGATTATGATCCCTTAGTTGAAGCCAATGCTGTTGGCTTTATGTGCCCCTCGTTGTCAAAGCGGTAATAAAACTCGGCACTGTTGATTTTCAGTTTTTTAATATAAATTTAGAACTTATGATAGACAAACAGTAAGGAGACAGGTTCATAATCTTTGTTTGTGCAACAAGTCTTTGTAGAGTTTTAAAACGAGCGGTTTAAACTTAATAGAGGGCATCGTGATGATGCCCTTTTCTTGTTGTATAGAGAACCGCCCTGCTAGGCTGGGGGTTCCGTAAAGCTTACAGTTATATAACCCCTTTCAATTTGATAAAAACATCTTATGGTCTGGCAACTGCAAAAGTTAATTTAGAATAGAAAGGTGGTCCCAATAGGGGGACAAATAGAGCCCACGGTGTGGTTCTATTGCTCTCTAGCACAAATTACAGGGGTTGCTAATTCCTCAGAATTTGGGGTAAAACCTGATGTATCCAGGCCTGGTAAGGAGTTCACCCCAGTAATGATCGTACTGTAGTACCTTCTATAAGAACCTCCACCCAAACTCCAATTGAAAGAGTTACGATCGTGGGTCATGCTGATAATGTCGGCATCAAAAACCAATCGACCCTGATCGATCCCCAACCTAAGAGTACTCTTTTCAGTATACAATCCTGGGCTACTACGGCTCGTAATCGTAGTTGTTACATAATTCTGTTCATCGGCAGCAATCCATACATTCAGCGCTTTCCAAATCGGGTTGGTTTCTGCAATCGTCAAACGAATATCTTCGGCATCGGAAGCGTCAATATACTCCTGAGCTTCTGCTTGGGTGAGGGGTCTCCATTCATCTCCCAGTGAATCACAAGACGTAATAATGTGGCCAGCATATGGTGCGATGGTGATATCTAACGGAGTCACCCATTGCCATCCTCCCCATTGGGTGATGTGATCTAGGAAATGCACCCCGCCTAAGGTATTAATATGTGTGACCCTAGTTGTGGTTTGGTCTGAGTTATTGGCTTCATCGTTCACCATATTGAAGACAGCATTTCCTTCCTCATCCGTGAAGGCACTTCGATTAATAAGTTCTGCGCTTTCGGGGTCATTTAAGTCGCTGATGATTTCCGCGGTGACTTCAACGCCTTTTATGGCATTACTGTTGGCATCCAATATTTTAGCTGCGAGCGGATAAGGAGCGCTATCACCAGGGATCCACCCTAACGTCTCCATTGATGTCTCTGATACCATTGCTGTCGCCGGATCACCGACAAACGACACTGTGGTACATGTGTTCTGTACCCCCACCTCACCACAAACTGTCACTTCTTCCGCCTTGATGTTCGTGACGCTCGCGATGGCTTGTCCATTTTCATCGGTCGATTCATTCAATGTGGCCAACGCTGCTTGGTTGCTCGCACTCTGCACTGTAAAGTTGATGGTCGGCCCTAAGATTGGGGCGTCATCTTGACCCAGCAAGGTGAAGACCACTTGAGCTTCATCGACCCCGTTGGCAATCACATCCTCAGTCGGTCCTTGGACAGTAAGCCCACCGGCAATACACGTCACAAGGTAGTTTCCACCCAAGTAGTCACTGACGATGCCCGTGTCCGGATTCACTGTTTTCGCCGTGCCATTGTCACTAGCCAGATATTGCGTCGAGATTGGCCAGTTATTGGCTTCTTGCACATTGCCCTCAGCTCTCTTCTGAAGCTGCTGAAGCTCAGAGCTGGTTGGCAGTCGACCTTCTAAACCGCAATACGTTTGCGCACCACCAAAGTCAAACAGCGCAAGGTCGGCTGGCGGCGTGTAGTAGGTATCCACCAAAGTTTCTCTATACTCAATTTGACTCCCCGCCGCATCTTGTGTGGTCATTGGCGCGGTAAAATACAAGCCTTCAAAGAAAATCCCGTTCCATTGCGCCGTTCGATTTGGGTCAAACACTGGCACTTCCATCAGACCCATCGCGTAGGCTCCGTTTTTGTCTGCTACCGCAAAAGAGACATAATGGTTGCCCATCTTTGAGGAGACAAAGGTGAACACCTTATTGTCAGTGTCTTGTGGTTTTAACGGCGCCGTGGTAGCGTTAAATGAGTCAACATACACAAGCTGAAAATCATCGTCATCAATAGACTCGACGTACGGTGTGATATCAATTTCCTTGACGTCATTGATTTCGACGTCGTCATAAACAATGTTATCTTTGACAACTAAACCTAAATTTGCACGCTCAGCGACCGCGATATCAAGCGTCCCCAGCAAAACATCGCCTGTGGTTTCGTTGATATAACTGAATAGAATACGCTCAATACCTTGATACCCACCCAAAGGTGAATAAAGAATGGTGTCGGTTTGTGGGTCCGCTGTTGCCTCGTTGCCTTCGCTGTAAGGCAATGAAAGTGTTGAATTTAAAGCATACTCTTCTGGTACTTCGAATGCCGTTTGATGCAGCAGTTGTTGTTTGACATTGATTTCAATTACCGTATCAATCAATGTCACCGCGCTGATAGCACGTAGCTCAACCCCTGAAGTATCTGCATTTTTAGATTGGGTGACCGCAACACGGCTAACCGCGACATCGGTAGGTGCGCCAGTCAGGCTCATCGGGCTGACTGCGTTGCGTGTGCTGCTTGCTTGAGCACTTGGCACTTCAGTCACCGAAACTTTGTACTCATAGTCACAGGCTTTGGCTGTGTCAGCTGCGATAGTAAAGCTTTGAGCACCAATGGCCAAAGGTTGACATTCGGCACTTTGTGTCAGTGGGTTTACGTCCTGCAGGACGAAGCTTTTTCCATTGCTGACAGAAACTTTATCAGAAAGGTCGACAACGTAACGGTCGGTATATTCTGCGATAAAGGTGATGTTTTGAGCGGTTATTGTGGTCGAGGCTAACGGATTTGGTGAGATAGTGTTACTTCCGGCACTGTCATCGCCACCATTACATCCTGCTAACCCCATTGTCAGCACCATTGCTGGCAAGATGTTTATTCTAGTATAAATCATCGAAGGTATTCCTGAGACTATTTAAAGCTAAAATAATAAATGGGACTTTCAT
The DNA here is from genome assembly GCF_000400365.1 of Vibrio jasicida CAIM 1864 = LMG 25398. Taxonomy (GTDB): domain Bacteria; phylum Pseudomonadota; class Gammaproteobacteria; order Enterobacterales; family Vibrionaceae; genus Vibrio; species Vibrio jasicida. The sequence continues at coordinate 70,094 of NZ_BAOG01000071.1, forward strand.
TAGGAGATAGAGCGTTTATTAAAACTAGTTCTCTTATAAGCCTATTTGTTAAATTAACAATAACTTAGAATTAATTTTAGAGTAACTTGCCAAATAATTTCGCACTCCAATGAAGTATAAGGCCACATATAGTACATTACATGTTAAAAAATAAAACAAAAATAGAACTACAATACTAACGTTATACTTCCAAGATAATCGTTTTTATCGGATTAACAAATCCTTATTTATTATTTAAAAGATGTTATTATATGCATAAAGAGGTATTACTATAGAAATACCTCTTTGTTTTTCGATTTTATTTACACACCACCACTGGATAATAGATAATTTCTCCAGGATAAACTAAATTTATATTTCTCCCTCGTAATTGAGGATTTAGATCAAGTATATCTTTCAGTGTGATGTGATTGGTCTCTGAAATCTTAATCAAATAGTCACCTTCAACCAGTCTATAGGGCATACTTTCAAGATGACACGCTTCAGTTTCTATTGGAGTTGCCTCGGGTTCTTCTAACTCAGGAGTAGAGAAGACAATGTCCATATCATCTTTTACATCAGGCTGAGAAGTCGAGAAACGATACAAGAATGACAAGCTAAACGAGTACAAATCATCGTCTAATTTATTGATATCAAAAATACCCTGATAGCTAACATCAGCTATCCAATTTCGAGACAATTGATATTGTAATCCTAACTGAGCACTGGGGCTTAGCTCATTATCAATATAAGAAAAACCAGGCCCAGCATAAATTGCGGTAAAATCACTCACCGGCATTAACCAATTGGCGCGAATAGTAAGCGCCTCTAGATCATGGTTATCATCTCTATTTACGTTAAAGTTTTGATAACCCGCCTCAAAAAAAATATCATTTTTAAAGTGATAGCCAGCGACCGCTTCAAAACCGAACGCTTCGCTTTCTTTTTTACTATCGTCTAAAATTGAACTATTAACCCCACCTTTAATGTAATAAGGTGATGTAACTTCGATACTTTTAGCGTTCACAAACGGCGGTAGCACTACAAGTAATGCTAATAAATTATAGTATTTCATTTTATATCCTTGGCGATACCATAATTGTTATAGAATCTGAATATTCTCCTGAAACCAATGGTTCGCCTTCCACATCATAGTCAAATTGCAGGTTAAATGGAAGATTAGTTTGAATACCACTTTCCTCTCCAATATACGTCATTTGATGATTCAACTTACCTTCGCTAACTAAAGACTGCTCACTGCATTCCGGGCATGTTAGATTGTATGGAATAATGATCTCCGGCGAATTATTATGAACTAGTTCATACTCTTGGTTGTGCATGGTCAGCACGATGCCATTGTTAAAATAACCTTGTGCTTCTAACCTATAGTTTGTCTGGGCGGAAACACTTCGATTGACGGCATTATAAACAGGCTCCATTACTCCATCACCTTCGAGTACGACCACATTCGTCACTTCTACAGGTTCATAAATGAAGTTAAAGACTATAACATCACTGATATTTCTATAAGTTGAAACACCACTCGTGTTTTCATAATGATATCGAATAGTAAATGGCACTGAACCAGTATATGTTCCCTCGGATTTCCCAGCTAAGGCACTTGCAACAACGGTTCCATCGATATGAAACATTGGCCTAAATAAAACGAACGGAGAAGTAGGTACTGCAGTAGAAAGTTTGGTTGAAGAAACGCAACCAATACCGCCAACACTAACTATAGGTAATTGTACATAATCAATCGGGCAAGAAGGGTTAATACTGTTAATGTCTTCAATGTAATCAATTCCCGTAGTATTGTATTGTACACCGGTGACAGAAATAGAGATGGGAGACGTGACTTCACCGTTTAGGCCCCCTCTTAGGATCATTTGATTCGCTGCTGCCGCAGGTAAAGAACCAGGGGACCAAGACATTACTGAACGGAGTGCGGGTGGAACTCCCCACTTGCTTGGAACCATACTGTTATCGTTACCGTAAGTTACGTTATCCCATCTCACTTCACCCGCTTTTACCTCACCACTTATGTAAAAAGCGCTGTATACGTTACTGGTAAACATTGATAGCCCTAAAACGATGAAGCGATTAAATATTTTGTACATAAGTTAATTACTCCGTTTTATCACTTCTTTCTTAGAGTAACTTTTATCATGAGAATTAACAGTTACTCGAAGGTTATCACTTTGAATCGTATCTATTAGGTTGAATGTTTTATGTCTACCAGCAAGTACTGTTAGCTTCTGTCTACATTGGGAGGTAATCTCTGTTGTGCAACTATCCAAGTAGACTTGTATCATAGTGTTACTGTTATTTTTTACTTCTAATTCAGAACCTCTATTTAAAATAGAGTAATCAACCACAGGCTCTGTTGTAGGTATAATGTAAACCGGAGCGAAACCATAATTAACTTCGACACCGGAAGCCTCTTTTCCTTCCTCCCTATATTTACTTGGAAGAAATGATAAAGAAAACATCAAGTCTTGTGAATTATCACACGTCGTATTGTGGCACAAGCTACGAATACCGATGTCTTTCTCTTCTCCTTGTTTTAGAATCAAGCGTTGATGAGTTAAAGATATTTTCCAATCAGAAAGATTCTCTCTACTGTAGTTATTTTTTATAATCTCTGTTCCGTCTTTTATTTTTATTTCATCAATAAGCGTTTCAACAAAAAGTGGCGAATCTTCATCGTTGGTCAACGTAATGATTCCATTTCCTTTCTCATCACCGACAATTACCATCTTATCTACTTGAAAGGCCTGTGATTGCAAAGAGTAGAGACCACATACTAAACTCAATAGAGATAGTGTGATTTTTTTTAATTTCATAATTTCCCTCAGTTTGTTTTTGCCACTGGATAGCTAATTGAATCCGCCTTGTACAAGTTTTTCGCTAGTAGCTTAATATTCTCGATTTCAGTTTTATGATTAGCTAACATATCAGTCATGTTAGATGTTTTATGTGCAATATAAACAGCTTTATAATTACCAACATCTTTTTGGATAACTCTATATCCTAGTAATTTAAGTTTGTTGACTGAATTCTTTAGTTGATTTGAATTTTCATATGCACCTAAGAAAACTGCACTTAATATCTCTTCATTAACTTCAATTTGTAGAATTTCACTATTCTCAGTAATTGGCAAACAATAATTCTGACCAAAGTTAAGCTGGTTCGTCGAGCTAAATTCATATGGCAATAAGCACTGTTGGCGATTAGAAGACAGTTCGAAGTTCAGTCCTTCTAATACCGTCACTCGATAAACACCTTCTGTCATTTCATTAACTTCAAGACACCCTTCACCCTTACATGTTATTTCTGTAATAGGTTCATCGGATATATCGTTAAATGACGTAACAAATGACACCACTCTACTAACCTTCGGTGATAGGTAAGACACAGCGCCTGGATGTGAGTAGACGGTCTTTTTGCTTTCACCAGAGTTAAACAAATTCACGCTTTCTGAATCAAAGTTAGCATCGTATTCGTAGTAGTTTCTTAAAGGAACAATTCGTTCATTCTCATAAACAATAAACTTACTGCTAGATTTACCGTTTCTATCTAAAGTGACATAACCACGTTCAATAATTTCTTCATCGATTTCTTCATTAGCACGTACATCCTCAATATCAATCAACGCATAAGCTGAAGCCCGCTCTTTGGTGATGTGCACCCCCTCACCTGTCAGTATTTGTGTACTAGAAATACCAGCATTTGCCCCCTTGTTGCTATCGCGAGTTGATAAATATGCTACCGCATTTACACGAGCATAGTTTGTCGAACCATCGACCGAGAATGTTGTATCCTGATACATCTCTTCACTATCGCGGTTATATGTATTGGCTACCTCAAGAGACGTATAGAACGCATCAGAATCAATGAGTTCATTCACTCGAACCGCGGTTCGAAACTGATCAAGTTCTTCAGTATCACTTGTGGTACTTACCATCGCCTCCATTGAATCAGAGAGAGGGACACTCCAAAGTAAACTAATTGACTTATCATGATTAAAATCTGAATAATCAAAATTAACATTGAGAATCGAATCTAAAATTGTCGGTGTTGTATACCCAAAAGATATTAAATTATCTTCCCGCTCCAATTCACCAAAGTTATCATTATTAGATAATAAGGTTTCTTCATTTCGCGTATAGATAGCGTAAATTGAACGCCCTTGACCGAGGCTGTAGTATGAGTTAACTGACCAACGCGAATAGTCTGAATAACCGTACATGTGTGTTGCTAGGAGATCGCCATTCTTGTTATCTAGCTTGTCATAAGAGATACTGAAGAAATCAAAATTTAGATTTACGTTAGTATGCGATGCTTCTTCAAAGTGACTATGGACACCTTCTACTAACCAACCTGAGGGAAGCAAACTAAAGTTGCCACCAACTTTATACATTGTGCCCGAATCGGTAAATAACGCCCCAGCACCTAACTGCAAGTTTGGTGTTACTTGGTAGTTAAGAAGCCCTCTTCCATATACATCATTATCAATAGTATTTATATTTGTGTCTTGATAATCAAAGTTGCTTTCTGCCAAGAAGCCCGCACTAACAGTATAGTCAATACTGCCTTCTGCTAGTGTGTCATTAGTACTGTTATATACTTGAAAATACTGTACATTTACAACTTCCCCGTTAACAGAGACTTCGACACGGGCTTCATATCGCCCCGAAGGTAACGCAGTGTATGAAATAGATTGTTGGCCTGCCGTAACATTTGCTTGATAAATTATACGTTCATCACGGTATACTTTAACAGAACCCGTCGAAGGTACATAAAAACTCAACACCTTGTTGCTAAGTTGCCCGCCAATTAGTAATTTTTCTGACGAGCCGAATGTAACTGCATTCTGTGCCATACGTGCAGTACTATTCAAATAATCAACAGAGTTGACGTCAGGATCATATTCAAAGTGTCCAATTTTTAACGAATAAGAGGCAACATCTAAATGATAAGCCGCTTCATAGAGCTCAGAACCTTGTTCATTATTGGTTAAGTTAAAGTCACTTTTAAAATAACCATAAGGTAACCCTAGAATAGTTTCATCATTTAATGATATAACAGAGTCAGAATCTTGATAAGAACTTAAATACAGATCAAACGAGTTTATTAGACCGTTACTTACACTTTTTGCATCATGATATTTAGTAGTGGTTTGACGATTTGTAAGATCTAAGATCATGGGTGAGACAAATAAATAAACTTCTCGTTCGTTGTAATTCTGAACAATATCAAAAGTTTCCGGATACAGTTCACAATTCTCGAGTTTCCCTGAACATTGAAATTGTTCATCAATACCTAAAATCAACTGACTGATTATTTCTTCACGATATATTTCATTAACTTTATTTTCTTCCAAGAACCTATTAATTAAAGATTTTGTTTGAATGTTATTTTCATCAATTTTAAGTGTATTAAATGAACTCAAAACCGTTATCGGTTCTGAAAATGAGCCGTCTAAATTACGAAGTTTAACTTGCAATTCTTGGAGTTTAAAGTGGTCTTCGAAACTTTCAGGAATAAATGCTGCAAATGCACTACCCGAAGAATAAAGACTTAATAAGGGCAATAGTACGTATTTTACTTTATTTATCATATATCAACCCCGATAACAAACGCGATTTGACCACTACATTCTTTTGGAGAACCATCTATTTCAACATCAGAAAATGGTAAAAATTCCAATTCCAATTCATGTTCACTATATTTAAAATTTCCATCATTAGAGTTAAAATCTTCTACAGATAGAGAGGCATCATCTGAAATTGGTTGGCCATCAAATTTAACTGTAACAAATCCCTCCTGATCAAATTTTTGTCCTGAAAAATTAATACACGCAGATTTATTCTCAATCATTGTTGATGTATAAGAAACGCTAGATATATTCATAGGTATACTAGTACTAATTTTCATTGTGGTTGATGCTGGTTTGAACTCGGTATTATCACTATTAACTTCCAACTCTAGTATTGATGGGGAGAACTCAACATTTGTAATAGCGTCTGTATAAAAATTATTAATATCAATTGTTGTTTTAACTAATAGTGTTTTTTCAAATGAACTAACGCTCATGCTAATGAACGCTAATCCAAATAACATCACTGCTTTTTCTTTCATATTGATCACTAGCTTAAATTAATAAGGCCTGCTGAAAGCAGCAAGCCTTAGAACTAAATTGTTAAGTAATACTCATTACATAGATGATGCAAGTACTGTTACCGCAGCTTGGACACTATCACCGCCAACATCTGTCAAAGGGCTATTTTGTGCTACTGAAAGGCGAATTGAGTTAGCATCTGCAGCAGCTGCTGCGTCATCTGTTACAACAACACCATCGATAGATACTTCTAACGTAGCAGCGTTATTTGTTACACCACCGTATGTCAGAGTACTAGACGCAATTTGCCAGTTTGCATTTTGTAGTGCACCCACTTCAGGAGTTTCTGCTGAACCAGCATTCAAACGCGATTCTAAAACAATTGTTTCAGAAGTGAATGTGCCATCAGCAGCTGGAGTCAAAGCACCCGATTGTGCAGTTAGGTCACCACCTAAGCCAGTGATCAGGATTGTATCACCCGGTTGAACGCTAGGAATCGAGCCAGTCCATACAACTGTTGCTTGTGGGTCCGCTGCCTGCGCTGTACCAATTGCTGCGAGAACTAGAGACGCTAATGCTACTTTTTTAAAGTTGTTCATTTTTCTTCCTTAAGAAATAATACGTTGTAAAATCGTTAATAAAATCTACCAAAGCTCAGGGAAATTAACTTTATGCCCCTGACTGAGCAGATGTGATACATTTTGCAAAACGAGGGCCACTTGGGATTGAGCACAGTAAATACAAGATAAAAATATATGCCTACACATTAAATACAATCAAAGCAACGAGTTGAATATTGTAAATTAGCGTCAAAGTTCGATTGAATATAAACTATAAATATCGTTTTTCTTAGGTAGACACTAGGTAATTAGATGAAACCACGAACATTCGCGTTTTAAAATTCCTGATTTATATTTCACCTGAAGTTTGCTTTTATCATTCACTGAGTCATAATTAATAAAGACTTATACTTGAGAAATGTTATGACAGAAATTTTTGCGAACTACTTGAAAAGTATGCGCAATAGAAAAATGCTTACCCAGCAGCAGGTAGTAGACCATCTAGTTGATCTTGACCCCCTTTTGGGAGGGCTTGATAAAACAACATACAGCCGTTGGGAACGAGGCGTCACAGCGCCAAAAGTGTCTAAGCAGATTCTAGTAGCTAGAAGTTTTGGAGATGACATCACGAGACTAGTTGCACCGTCTGTCAGTAAATTCCAAAACGCCTCAGTCGTATTAGATGAGTTTAGAGGCCAGTATCTCGATCCATACTGGCTAGGTTATGAAGGGCTGGCGACAAAAGAATCAAATCTAGCAACAGCCAATCGCAACTCAATATCTAGAATTAAAGCTTTTCATGAACATTACCTCGAAATCAATTTCAATGAAAAACTATATGATAATCAAAACATTACCATAAAAACCGTCGAAGATTCTACCGGATACCTTTTGGCACACCTTCTAATGACCTTCATTCCTTCCACTACACCCAATAAACACTTAGAAGAACTGCATTTAGAAAGCTGCTCTTTCACAACGCTAGATAAAAGCAAAGATGAACCTCTGAGTCTGTATTTAATATCGAGCTTTAGCTCTGTGCCAGAGTTTCGACTAACAACTGTCCTTCGTATATTAGAGCTACTTACTCATCATACTAAGATAAAATATGTAATTCTTAATTGCCATACGCAAGTAATTTACAATATTTTCGAATCCAGCACAGAATTTGATATTATAGCGAAGGGAAGTAGAGTAAAAAATAGAGGTATTAAGCTATTTGGAAAACAATACTCTTATATCCGAATTAAAATCAAGAGTGAGTCTTTCCTTGCTACAAAACTGTTCCTAGAGCTGACTCCTTACATGGATGCTCTCATGAATGAATTTCAATTAAAGTACTAAATTGACTCTTTACTCTTATAAGCGCAATAGAACATTAAACTATCATTTGTATTTGTATTTGTATTTGTTCAGTAAGGTTCCGTTTTCATACCTTCGCCTTCAAAATAGAAATACCGTTGGCGCCAAATGGTAAGTCCCCATTCATGCTTATTTCTACTATACCGCTACAGGGTATGCATTGAGCGACAGGAGTCCCCCACTTAAAAAATGAGAGACCAACATGACTTACGCAGAGTTCAAACAAACTGATTTACACACTTGTCTAACCGTTGCCGGCGAACTGATGCTGTCCATAGGTAAAGTTGCCTTTAAGACCGTAAAAACTTTATTCAAAGCCTTTACTTGGTTGGCAATCAAAACTTATCGCTATGTGATGAAGTAAGCTCGATTTGATTCTGTCACTTTACCTTTATCTAAACCGCACCTTTTTGAGGTGCGTTTTTTTGTATGCCATATCCCTGAATTCACGTTCCTATCATCACCTTGTGCCCCTTCTCTCTTTCTAAACTTTAGTACCTAAGACAAGGCCATTGACGGCCAAAAATAAGAAGTGAAATTGTGTCTATTCATCGCTCTTATGCCGCTATGTTTAAGGTCTTACCCCTTACGCATAGGGTACTAGAACATAACCAAACTCAACGCGAGGGGAGCATCGAGGCGCTCTCGCTGGACAATACAAATTAGCCTAAAAGGAGACGTTAGTTTCAATGAAAGATGATACTGGTAGGAAGGTTTAAAGGGCTAGAACGGGTCAAAGGATTAACCCAGAAAGCTTTCGCTAAATGGCGTCCAATCTTTCCCCAAACGCAAAAAAGGCGCTCAGTGAGCGCCTTTTGTAAGGAGGTATTTAGCCTATAGTGTGTTCTTATACACAACACCGTCTTTCATGATGACTTTCTTAGTTTCATCTTGTACCACGCAATCTACACCTTCTAGTGGATTGCCATCGACGATAAGCAAGTCTGCATAAGCACCTTCCACAATTTGACCTAACTTACCTTCTTGATACGGATGTTTGTAAGTCGACAATTCAAATAGACGCCCACAGTTTGAGGTAGCCATGCGAAGTGCTGTAATCGTATCGAATGTGGTTTCAATAGCGCCCAGCTCTTGCATCTGACTTTCATGAACGTTTGCTTTACCAACACAGTCAGTACCAAACGCTAGGTTTTGAATATCGTATTTCTTGATAAGCTCAGCAGACTTAAACATTGCTTTACCAACGCGTTCTGTCTTGCGGTAAGTCTCTTCGTTTGGCAACGGGATCTTACGTTCTGCAATCAATGATGACGTAAAGTATGATGGAACAAGCCAAATGCCTTTCTCTTTCACAATTTGAGCAATTTCTTCATCCATAATAGTGGCGTGCTCAAAGGACATGACACCTGCCTCTGCGGCACGTTTCATCGCTGGTGCTGTGTGAATATGAGCCGCTACATAGGTACCATAATCGCTTGCCGCTTCCACCGCCGCTTTCATTTCATCTAACGTGTATTGCAACGTATCCAGAGGATCAAACGTAGAGGATGCACCACCACCTGCCATCACTTTGATTTGAGAAGCGCCCATAAACAACTGCTCTCGAACCGCTTTCAATACTTCTGCACGACCATCCGCGACTTTAAATGCGCCCGACTTCATTAGTGGTGAGTCTTCATGACCGTTCGCTAGGCGTTCTTGTGCTTGGTTTTGACGGTAGTCTGAGTGACCACAAGTTTGCGAAATCGCGGCCATACAAGGCAAAATTCTTGGACCTTTCGCATAACCTTTATCGATACTGTTCTTCAGACCTAATGTGTTGCCTGCAACATCACGAATGGTCGTAAAGCCACGCATCAACATCTCTTCAGAGATTCTCGCTGAGCGAATCGCGATCTCTTCTCGAGTCATGCCATCCAGCTCATTGAAGCCCGCTGAAAGCGTAATGTGTACGTGTGCATCAATTAAACCTGGCATCACCGTTTTGCCTTCTGCATCGATGATTTGCTCAGCATTCGAGTCATCCACTTTCCCGATTTGTGTGATTAAGTTATTTTCAATCAGAAGGTCCACGTTCTTCAGAAGTTGCTCATCTACACCGTTAAACACGTTTGCATTTTTAATTACGATACTCATGGTTTCTATCTCCGAGTCAGTTGTCTCAATACAGGTGCATCATATCGAGTGGACCGGAAATAAAATTGCCATTTCGCGACAAACAAAACATTCAAGACTTAAGTTAGGTTTCGTGATAGATTCCGTCGCCATTTAAATATGCACTACCACCCTTATTAACTATCGCGCGGACAATCCACGTTATGTTTTCTCAATCAGTCATCGAACAACTTAAATATTATGTTTACTTTCTACGAGACCCTCGCAACGGCATCGTCTTCTATGTTGGAAAAGGCAGAGGCAATCGAATCTTTAATCATGCAGAATGTGCATTAGAAAGTGATAGCTCTAGCGACAAACTTGACACAATTCGAAGTATTTTAAATGTGGGATTCAAAGTAGAACACTATGTATTGAGGCATGGATTAGACGAAGTAACGGCATTTGAGGTTGAAGCAGCGCTCATCGATTTTATAGGACTAACCAACCTGTCTAATTTACAAGGGGGTCATTACTCCAGCGATTTTGGCATTAAAACGACTGATGAGATTATCGCTATGTATAGTGCCGAAGCGCTCGAGACCTCATTACCCATCGTACTTATTAACATCAATAAAAAGTACTATCGCGAAATTACGCAAGAAGAGCTTTACGATGCAACAAGAGAAGCTTGGGTCATTGGTAGCAAACGAGATAGAGCAACTTACGCAGTAACAACCTATCGTGGGTTAACTCGCGAAGTTTACAAGATCAAATCTTGGTATCCAGTCGATATTGATGGAAAAGAACGTTGGGGCTTTATTGGAGAATTAGCCAATGAAACCGTTCGAGAACAGCTTCGTTACAAGGCCATTTCTTCGCATTTCCCGCAAGGCGCTGCAAACCCGATTAAATACCTAAACTGTAATGCGCCTTTATCTGTTGTCAGAACTACGCCGCCACAAAAAATAGTACAAGCTCCTATTGATGCAACGGAAAAGAACTTGAACCTCATTGTGCATATTCAGAAAGGCAAAGAAAAACATGGTTATGAATGGGGAACACGCCAAGCATGGAAATGCGGAGATAAAGCACATCGGGTAAAACGTGTAATCGGTGTCGTAAAAGGTAAAGTCGCTTGCGTAATCGATGGAGTGACAGCTCAGCTATCCACTCCAATGATCAACCCAAACCACGATATAGGCTGTGAGGGACGTTATGCATTCTTAAATGGTATCTGCGTTAATGAAAATGATCCCCATGCAGAAGAACAATGCGAATTGATGTTCAAAAAGATATCGGGGCTTGGGCAAGGCCACCGTTATCTCAGCGATGAAGAGTTGGAATCACTCACAAGCGAGTGATCGAAGAGCCGCCATACGCGGCTCTGTCTTACTACACTGTCAAACATGAGTTCTAGATTCAGTCACGTCTAAAAAAGGAATGCCATTACCTATTATCATTTCATCTTTTCTAAAATCACGCAGATTACACAAGTTACAACTTGGCTCGCAATCCACTAGACATTCGAGCTTTTCTTTCACCTTCTTCAATAGAACGGGGTTAGAAATCGATTTGATTATATTGTGTCTGAATAGGTAAACACCCATGCTGCCCTTCTCTTTTGGCGGATAGTACTTTACTTCTTCTGCGTTAAAGACCAGCTTACTGAATGCAATTAGTGGTTGAAAATCGACGATGAAAAAGTACGCGTAATCTTTTTTACTGGAATATCTAATCAAGTAATAGCAAAGTGCTTGAATAATCAATTCAAAATAATGAGCAGAGCTCGTATAGTAACCTACACCAATCAAACAGCTACGCTCAGCTTCTTCCTGTGGGAGCGTAATAAATGAAGGTAGCCCATTAATACCTTCAATGTTCACCATGCCGTACCAATGGCCTACCGTTGCCTCTTGGTCATTTTTAATTAAAACGCATTGATACTTCACATCACTCGCTTTCTCTTGAAGGTCCTGATAGAACCTTTTGAGAGGTGAAATGTTATGGTTAAACTCTTTGAACATGTCAGAGTATTCATTGATCGTCAGACTTTTTATTTCGCTTTTAGGAGGCCCAGACACCTTGCGATAAGAAAGGTTAGAAATCGAAAAATCTAGAGCTCGAACTAAGGTGCTGATGACAAGATCATGTTTGTTCGAGTAACGAACCTTAGACAGATCCATTCGTAACAGAACCTCTATTAAATCAATATCCAAACACTTGGCAATATAGAACTGTTTATATATTGGCGGGATACTTTTACCGGTAAACCATCGGCTTAAGGTAATAGAATCAAGGCCTTTAAACTCCTCATAGTAGTTATTTTGTAACAGCGCGATAAGGTCCTTTCGAGAAATATCTCGAGTATCGACCCACCGACTCAACTCATTTTTAAAACAATAAGTCATATAACTCCCCTCCCTGTAAAACTCAAAATGCCCATTGTAAAAAATGGACATTCATACCCAAGAAACCGGTATCTTGAAGTTACTCGGGTATCAGTTAGATATCGCATTTAAATCTTTGAATACTTCTATAGGTATTCTCTATCAAATAACGCTGCCAACCATAATTTGAGATTATTTAAATTTACCTAAATTAGAAATACATGCAGGTGAGTATCAGATTTTTCTGACGTGACATAGAGAACCTCTGAAGGCTTAATCGAATATCGGGCCCTCAATATCGCTTATTGCATAAAAAAGAAGCATTGAAGTGGTATTTATTTACCTTTCATATAGTTAAGTCGATTCAACCCTCGTACTGCCTCTCTCGTTTCCTCTCGCTGATAGGCCGTCTCTGTTAGAAAACACATGCCATGCTCTCTACCACGACATCGGCAAAAATCAGACCGAAGTAATGCCCAATACTTATTCGTGCTGCCCTCAGGTGCTTTTGTAGCAGCTTCCGACCAAAGCTCGCACGCCAACCCCCATTCGTATTCTCTTTCACTCTGACAAGCTTGCTTTGCCAACTCTAAATACATTCTACTCGCCATATGTCCACTCACGTTTTATTTTTAAAAAGAACATGTTATGAGGTAATAACTATAATGGGATAGCATTGAGAAAGGATTTAAACACAGCAAGGCAACTGTCTAAGCTATCCCCCCTTTAAGCAAACTAATATTCACCAAAAGAAGACAAAAAAAGAGCCGTAAATACGGCTCTTATAGAAGTTTTTTGCGACGCAGAATAGCATCGTTATCGTTGTTAGCTCATACTCACCATGCAAATAAACTTGTTCGTATCAAACGCTTTATCAAGCTCTTTATGCTTATCTGATGAATAAACGCTGCCTTTATTCGTCCAATAATCTCCAGAAGAAAGGTTGGCGTACTTTTCAAGGTATTGATAGGCGGTAGTGCTAGGTAAACGGGAGGATAGACGTTCACAATACTGGGTAGCCTGCTCTCTATTCAGGAAGATATCGTGAGACTTTTGGTTGCCTTTGAATTGGGGTAAAAGGTAAGTAAACGCATCGTCTTTATACAGCACTTTATTGGTATAGCGTTTCACATCTTGCTTCACAGCAGGCTCCATTCCGGCAACGGCGTTTTTTGGTAAAAGACTCTCAGAGAATTTGCCAGAATGCTTGTCTCTAGTCGCTTCATCATCAACCTTACTCGCCTCTTCCATTACTGAACGAGTTGAATGGAGATCGGTTGCGTTGGCCTTATTTGAAAATGGGAAGAAGTAATCACCGCCATTTTTGAGATTCAATTTAAGCGATTGTGTCTGATTGCTATTTACGGCGCGAACACTGTAAACCCCCACGTAATTACCCGCCACATCTACTCTATCACCCGACCCGACTTCTTGATCGTTGATGTAGAACACCGTACTTTCCGAGTTCGAACGGAACACAAACCGCACTCTATCTAGGTTTAACGCCTGTCTAAGCTCCACTTCTGTATTTGCACTGTAGGCATGTTTGTAACTCGCATCCGCGGTAAAGGAGAGATCGCCATTTAGTCTTTGGTTTGCATCTACCACTCTAAAACGCGTAAGTTGAATGCGCGACAAGCCACCTTTACTCAACACAAATGCATTTTTGATAGAAGGAAGATTGCGGTTCACGCACGTTGATAAGCTTTCCGAGACATTACACTGTAATTGGCCTTGATAAGTATCATTAATAACGCGTTTCGAATCGTCCAAATGTCGAGCTTTGATCTTCTCATACAAAGCCAGCAACGCGTCGTTTTTCTTTCGCTCAATCTGACTGGCTTCTCGTTGGTCTTGCGACAGCTGCTGTTTTGTTTCTGCAAGCAACTTACCGGCGGTCTCAATCTCTTTCTTCATTGAGTTCACTTTGGATGACGTGTTACGTAAGGTGAGCATCAAGGATTCATCGTAGACGCCATCGACCAACTTGTCTGTTAAACGGTTTGAATCAGATTTGATCATCTCAACGTTGTTGACCAACTTGATCTTGGTGGACTCAATTTCAGCATTCAATTTATTGTAATGCGCAATATTTTCATCAATATTGAGCGCGCTATATTCTTGCTGATAAGCCGACTTGATGTTGTTTAGCTTATCTTGCTCATTAAAGTTAATTAGCTCTGAGGCAGCGGTAACACCACTCCATGCTAGACCCACCCATATGACTAATACTGTTTTAGATTTACCCACTGCCACTCCAAATTGACCCACCACGACACCATTGTTATTAATGCTTCACCTTGCGTTTTAGGCAAGGTGAACACTCTGCGATTAAAACCTATTCCGTTGGCTTTACTTCGTCTGGTTTTATTTGATCTAGTTTTGCCTGATCATTCTTAGAAGCCCATATTTCTGAGCGTCTGTTTTGTGATCGCCCCTCAGCGGTTGAATTCGACGCAATCGGCTGAGCTTCACCAAATGAACGAACGACGATACGGCTTTTATCCACGCCTTGCGCAATCAAACCGTTAGACGTTGTTAACGCACGCTGCAAGCCCAACGATTGGTTGTAGCCTTCAGAACCCTTGCTGTCGGTGTGACCATCTACCGCAATAGCACTATCGCTATTTTTCAGCGAACCTGCGAGTTGATTCAGAGCCTTACTGCCCATCGGAGTTAAGTTGGATTGGTCAAAGCCAAAATGCAGACGCGCAACTAAGCCCTTGCCTTGTAGATAGTTGTTTTGATTGCCAATCCAAGTCGAACATCCAGATTGTTCCAACCCCAACTTTGATTTACCCGCCAATACTTGTCTTAGCTCGTGACTGTCGGATTTCTGCTCTATCTGCAAAAAGCCCTGTCGATGTTGACCAATCCCGATAACATCATCCACAGTGACACTATGTTGGTACTCGCTGAAGGTATTGTCGCAGTAAACACTAAGCCCTTCTCCAGCCTTTACTGCAAAGCTTAACGGCATCATTGATAACGCGACTGCGCCAATCACTAACTTTTTCATATTTTCCTCTAGTACAACTTAGTTATTCCGCTTGTTTTTGAGCCTTTGCGGATGAGTTCTTCTATCTTTTCAATCAATTCATCTAAGTCAGATACATCGATGATGTCTTCACTTGGATTGACAACACAGTCTTGAAAACCACTTTGTTGAGAAGCACGAAAATCGATACCAATAACACCGATGTATAAGCCCGGAATCTCTGCTCTGGCTTTGTCGCACATACCGTTGTCTACTAGCCCTTTCAGAATGCCGTTGTTAGGACTTTCCTGCCCATCACTCAAAATCAGCAGCATCTTGATTTTCTTGTTGTACGCTTGCTGCTCTTCATCATCTGTACTGTTTGGGTCTCCATCATGAAGAACCTGAGATCCTCTTAATATGCCTTGAAACGCAGCAGTACCGCCATCTGCCCACATCGACTTAATTGCGTTCAAATCGGAAAGCTTGTTCGATAATCGAATGTTGTAAAACTGCGATGAATTGGAGGAACCATGTGCATTAAATAGACGTGTTCCGCTCACACTATAGAAATTGGGCTTTAATCCCGATTTATCAGTAAACATGGTTGAAACTGACGCCGGAAAATCCACATAGTTGTAAACATCCGCAACGGCATAACGGTCCAAATTGATGACATCACGAATACGCTTCGCATACTTTTGATTATCCGATTTTGGGTTTGAACATCTTGATTGCCTGCTCGCACAGTTGAGTACCTGACTTTGCGAATATGTACGCCAATAATCCCAATTAACATCGTTATAGGTATACGGCGATAGATAAGCGTTATAACCATCTCTGTAACTTAATTGGCTAGTCGCGCGAGCTTGATTGCCCCCGACAATTTCTCTGGTTCGAACGTTAAATGGAACAAAACCTACTCGATTAAGCAGCTTGTCTCCGGTTGTATCTTCTCCCGGCTCGTCACAAACATCTTTCCACTCCCCATCGACATACTCTTTACGAGTAGATGTACAAAGAATC
Source organism: Vibrio jasicida CAIM 1864 = LMG 25398 (assembly GCF_000400365.1). Classification (GTDB taxonomy): domain Bacteria; phylum Pseudomonadota; class Gammaproteobacteria; order Enterobacterales; family Vibrionaceae; genus Vibrio; species Vibrio jasicida. Next base: position 86,567 of record NZ_BAOG01000071.1, read on the forward strand.
TTGTTTGATATTTGATCGATTGCGGTTTTCAAATCATCAATTTTTTTATGTCGACTTGATCCCCACCTTTCGTCCATCGAGCCTGAAAAATCAGATACGAAGACAATATCGATGTTGTTATCTCCAAGGTAAACGGGGTATTTTCTGGCTAACGAACGGCCCGCTAAATCCTGTTGCTCATTAAAAGAAGGAACAAAACTACTCGCAAACCATGAGTCGTGTGTCGTCCTTGCGTTCACCGTATATTGAATGTATTCGAGCACCCCAGCCCCTTCATCTTCCGCCTGATGAAATCGCTGGGCAGAAAGGCTGGCTGATTTAATATCTCGCACATAGTTTTCGACATATTTCGTTGCCAGTTCACGAGCTGCATCGGGCTGGTCTTCAATGGTCACCGCCATCGCAGCAGCCTCTGCTGAGTCTCTTAATCGGCTGGACTCTTGAACATAACGTGTTCCCTCAACAGCCCAAAAAGTGAACCCCATGATAGGAACAAGCAATAAACCCATCCATATCGCGGCGACGCCTTTTTGTTGTTGGAGACTTTGATGCTGGTATCGCTGCATTTTCATTTCATTATCTCCCTGGCATGATTGAAGAAGAGCCAATCTTGACCGTTGTCCCTGTGCCGCCATTGAAAAAAGGTTTGAACCAAGAGCTTTGCTCTTCGCATACACTGACTCGATACAGTGGGTATACGATGCCTTTTTCAACCGGAGCCAAATCTGCATGAGCAAGAATTGAGTCCGTTTCGCAACCTAATTTATTGAATTTGCTACTGGTAAAAGCAGCCACATTCGCCTTATTCGTCAACGACTCGATTTTAATCGCCACATTATCTGGCGTTGTATCCAACATCCGGCTCGCCACTTGAGTCAGGTCTTCTAAATCGGTATTGGTGACGGATAAGTTTTTCCCTGCCAACACATCAGCATCAAAGTAACGAGTACGTTCTTTGATCACATTGACCAAGGCAAAGCTGGAACGATCGAGCTTTGCGCGCACAAGTAACTGATAACTGAGATCCGCCGCAAAAAGGTAAACACCCCACAATGCGACAAGAACAAACACAAGCTCAATAGTAAATGCGCCTTTTTGGTGCTTGGTAGAAGGTAAAAATCGGTTACGGAGTGTCATCTTTCCACCCTTCATGCTCTAAGTTCAAAACCATGGTTCGAGCAATGTCTTTATCAGCAGCACCGGTTAGCTTTATCATTGGAGAGTAGTGATACGTAACCGTGATTTCGGCTAAGTCATAATTGAAGTTCAGACCTTGATCAGAATGCCCTCGATTGGCAATAAAATCGTCATAGGTTTTGTAGTACCGACCTTGAATAGAGAATCGGGTACTATCAATTAAGAAATGCCACAGGTTATTATCGGCTTCTATCAACGTTCGAAACTTATCTTCATACTGTTGATTAATGCCTTTTCCCTCATATATCTTTGTGTTTCTGATGGTTTCTCTGAGAGAGTACTCCGTCATGTTTACGACGTAGATTTGATAGCTGGACTCGAAAATAGCAAAAGTGGCAAAGAACAACACGAGCGCCCCCAAAGCAAACTCTATCGCCGTCACCCCCTTCTGCTTGCAAAGACTTCTCATCACTAACTCCTAGTCTGAGTCAATTCAGTCGCGATACTGTGGATCTCTTGAGCTGAAAAATCACCTTTGAGCAATTTCTTCGCTGCGTCCATTTGTTGCGCTTTCATAAGTGCGATAGCAAGGTTCGCTTTGACCACTTTATTTGCTGGATTGTCTTTTAACACGGGAGTGAGCGTCTCAATTGCCTGATGGTACTCACCGTTTGCCATATGTATCATCGCAATATTGTTCTTGATCACGACATCGTCGTATCCACGTAAGCGGGCGTTATTCAGCTCTTGATAAGCATCTTCATACTTACCCGCTTTGGTGTAGGATACGCCGAGCAAGACATGAATTTGTCCTGCCTGATTACCAGCACTGACTGAAGATAGATAAGCGGCAATGGCATTTTCAGTGTCGTTTTTTGCATCAAACACCTGCCCTTCTAGTTGATACAGACTAGGATTCTCAATACCCTCTTTTCTGAGGTGTTGAACGTAGAAGTTAGCTGATTCAAGATCCCCTTTATGGAAGTAAGCCCACGCGAGGTTTTCTTTTACCGCAGGATCTTGCGAACCTTGCTCCAGCTTGGATTTATAATGCGTGATTAAGCCGTCGTAATTCTTCACTTTTTCCATGCTAGTGACATCATCTAGTTGCTGGCTCTGCTGTGAAGGTGTCGATTGACAGCCTGCTAATACGCTTAACGCGAACAAAACGACAGAAATACGTTTTGCAACCATTAGTTACCCCCAATATTGATCGACATTTGCATGACACTCGGAGCGAGTATCAGAATGACGATCGGAAACATAATGAATAAGATCAAAGGCACACTCATCTTCGCCGAGAGTTTGCCAACCTTTTCCTCGACCGTAAGAATCTGAACTTTTCGCATGTCCTCTGCGAGATCACTTAATACTTGAGCCACGGAGGTTCCGTATTGCAAATTTTGAATAATAGTCAGGACAAAGCTTCGAACTGCTGGTGTTGGTATCCGGTCACTGAGATCATTAAGCGCTTTTTCTACACCGTGTATTTTGGCTGAATCGGAAGTGCGTTTAATTTGATAGCAAAGGTCTGAATCAAACTCTGCCAACTCCTTCCCTAAGTACACCAAAGCCGCTTCTATCGTCATACCGGTTTGAACACACACCGACATCATGTCTAATAAATACGGTAACTGAGATGACGTCTTACTAATCAAAACTTTACGTCGAAGCTGCAGCAAGGTATCAGGTACAACTATCACGCCAATAAGAGCAAAAATGACCACGATAAGCTGACTGGTCGTTGTCATATCCGACAGTAAAACCCCACCAGCAACCAAAGCAAGTACCAACAACTTGGCCGGAAAATAGAACTTGGCCCACTCTGTGTTGTAATACCCAGCTTCAATCATTTTTTGTTCTAATTCGTGTCGATACTCTTTACCGAAACGGACAAAAAAACGGTTAACGCGGGAGGGGGCACGCACTGCATCTCCCCCGATGTAAAATGCCACTTTCTTGCGTCGCTGCTCAGTACGTAGTGAATCAACGATTAAAAAGAGTAACGAAACAAACAGCACAACAAGAGAAACCAATAACATCATGCGCGCACTCCTTTGACTAACAGCCAAACAATGAATAACCCGAACAACTCACTGCCAAGCACATAAAAGAGCACGATTCGGCCAGAAGGGTCATACAAGACATAATCCACATTGCCAGGATTTACATAGTTAAGAATAACCATAAAAATCAATGGGATTGCTGCCACAATCTTGGCCGAGATCCTCGCTTCAGAGGTCATCGCCATTTTCTTTTTCTCTAACGTCCTAGCATCCACCAAGACTCGAATTAGTCTTGCTAACACCCCTTTAAGCTGACCACCACGCGCAATGTTTGCTCTAAGCGTCACGGTAAAGAAGAGAAACTCCGGATACGGGTAATTCTTGCAAGAACGTTGAAGTACCACTTCAGGAGATTCACCTAACTTCAACCGGTCACCCATTAACTTGAATTCACGACCAATTGAGTTGTCCATCACCTCGCCGACGTAACTAATGGCTTGCATTAGACTGTCGCCAGCCGTTACCGCGCTCATCAGAATATTCAGCGCATCCGGGAATGTGTTTTCAAAATCTCGACGTCTTCTTGTGACCAGGTAGCGATAACCAAAAATGGTAAGCAACAAAGATAAACCGAGAATCAACACTGTATTCGTCATCAACAATAATTTAACGACGACGTACCAAGATGCGATCAGACTGCCCGTGATATACAGCGCTATGTACAGAGAAGATCTCGGCCCCAATACAGTTAATGTTGGTGAAATGGATTCTTTGAACTTTTGCCAGCTTTGCTTTCGTACCAATGATTTAACGTTGATAGCATTGAAGTTTTCCGCTTCAGCTTCTTCAATATTGAAAAACTGGTTAACCTTTTTGACCTTCGAATCCCTGATCAAAAGCAGTACAACCGCAAAGAGGATGAGCGAGATCCAGAGCATGCTATATCCCCTTAAATGCAGCCATCAGCTCGTCATATAAGCCGAAGAATTGGGATTTTTTCACAAGCTCAGATCGTTGCATGATGCCACTGGTCACAAAGTCGCCTTTCACCGTTTCCCCGAAATGCGCATCGTCGTAACGGAAACGATAGATCTCTTCCATCACGACGCTATCGCCTTCTAGGCCAACAATTTCAGAGATACTGGTAATTTTACGGGAGCCATCACGTAACCTATTAACTTGAACGACCATTTGAACGGCACTGACGATTGTTCTTCGAATCGCGTCAAGAGGTTGATTCAAATTTGCCATCATCACCATGGATTCAACACGAGCAATCGCATCTCTCGGAGTGTTAGCGTGCAACGTAGACATCGAACCATCATGGCCAGTATTCATTGCTTGCAACATTTCAAAGGCTTCAGACCCACGACACTCACCCAATATGATTCGGTCTGGGCGCATACGAAGTGCGTTGATCACCAAATCTCGTTGCGTTACCGCACCGGTTTGTTCCACGCTGGACGTTCGAGTTTCTAATCGGACCAAGTTCGGTTGTTGCAAACGCAGTTCCGCAGCGTCTTCAATCGTGACGATGCGTTCATCTTCTGCAATGTATTGAGACAATGCATTGAGCAGCGTGGTCTTGCCTGAGCCTGTACCACCTGAAATTAGCACATTCATTCGACAGCGAGACGCAATCATGAGCACTCTTGCCATATCTGGTGACATGGTTCCAAAGCCAATCAAGTCTTCGAAACCAATGTTCTGCTCCCTGAATTTACGTATCGAGATTGACGTCCCATCTAACGCAATAGGTGGGATAACAATGTTGACACGGCTACCGTCATCGAGTCGGGCATCAACCGTTGGAGACAACTCATCAACACGGCGACCAACACGTGAAGCAATACGCTTCGCAATGGCTAGGAGTTGTTCTTCATTTACAAATGTGACTTCTGACTTTTGAACTTTCCCGTGTCGCTCAAAGAAAATATGGTTTGGTCCATTCACCATAATATCGGAGATAGACTGGTCTTCGACCAAAGGTTGCAAAGGCCCTAAGCCAAAAAGCTCATCAATTAAGCTTTTCACCAACCCAGACTTCATCATGGAAGTGATCGGTCGTTGGTAGCTGTTCGCAAGAAGGTCTACCGCAGCTTGTATCTGGGCCTCAAGATCTCGACGGCTCATTTTCTGAACCGCTTCAGCATCTAACGCTTCAAATATTTGACCACGAAAAGCGAGATATAAGTCTTTGTTAGAACTCATTTAGCACGCACCTTCTTTAACCACGATCCCATGCCTTTTTGATCAACAGGTTGGCCATTGATCAGCTTCACCAGTAACTCCATAGAGCGACTGACGTGGCGATCATGTTTATGGCCTCGCTTACCATCAATGATGATGTGTGAAAGCGATTTGCAGTAAGCCACTTCTAGGTCAACATCCGCCCCTAAGTATTTGGTTATGTCAGGCTTCTGCAATACATAAGCATTTTCTGGTCGATGGTAGTTCACGACCGTAATAACACGAGTGCGAGATGCGAGTGTGAGCTGCAAATTCGACATTTTTTCAAATAACCGCTTTGCGCTTCTTACCGAAGACACCGATGCGTCTAATACCAAAACAACCACGTCGAAGTTTTCTACCAAGAGTTGAGGTTCAACTTTGAAATCCACGCCACCAGAGAAATCTTCGATAATGAAATTGGTATTTCTTGCCAAAAGGTCACAAAGCGTTTGGTTATAGTTAAGGATATCGGTCTGACTCATATCCCCATCAATCGCTAACAAACGTAGGTTTTTTCGTGCATTAAACAGATAGCTCAATGCACCTTCTTCATCCATTTCATGCAATGGCGCGGTAAACTCATCGATACCGCGGGGTTTAAATTCTTTTAAGCCCAATAAGACATCAATATTGGTATCAGTGTATTGGTGATCAACAAGGATGGTATCCGTGCCCTGAGTAGACAGTAGTGAACTCAACTCTGTTGTGATAAATGAGGCACCAACACCACCTTTTGCTCCCACAACTGCAACACGTTTTGCTTTGCGTTTTTGGCTGACACCCGAAAACGTCTTTAGGTTCTTGCTAACATGATTTAAGAAGTCAGCAAATTCCTGTTTGTTCACTGGCCAAAAAACATAATAGAAGCCCATATCTTTCAGCGAACGCAGCGTCGAAATAGCATCCTCTTTGCCAATTACGACCACGCCTTTATGCGTAGGCAATTTGCTGGCAAAAGATTTGGCGTCTTCAACAACGTTATTGGATTCATTAAGCTCAAGGATAACAATGTGACTACTCTGCTGTTCCGTTAACTTAGTTAATCCAGCATTGGCTTTGACACATTCAGGGTCATTCCAACCTTCAAATCGAAACACTTCCTGAACTAGGTTCAAACACTCTTGTGATTGATAAAACAAAGTACAACCAGCAACGCCAGTCGCGGTGGACTGAGTAGGCTTAGCCTTGGTGCTTAACGCTTTGGTCAGATCAAACATGTTACTCTCCCACCAATCTAGACTTGTAGGACACTTGTTTTAAACGCATTGACTCTACAAAGCAGTCAGGTTGACCTAGTTGGACGTGAATTTGTGCAGGCGTACATTGCTGAGTCTTCATGCGCGTTAACGTCACTTGAATGCTGAGCTCATTCGATAAATGAGGTGCATTGCGGAACGTCACTCTTTGCGGCGCGACAATGTGTGACGGATATTGGCTAAATATCTGCTCTAACATCGTCTTGCTACGCGTTGATCTGTAATCCACCACGTAAGTCGCCTCTTTATCCATCGACTCAATATCGTGAATCAGTTGCTTAATCTGCTTGGTGGTTTCCGCTTGTTTTTTGATCGCAAATTCGAAATTGTGGTGTTCTTTGTACACCAAAGCTTCAGCACCGTTACCACCAAAATAACGCTCTGAAGCGCAACCAAAGAGGGATGAAGTCAATAAAGTAATGAGTACGAGTTTCTTCATTGAATGAAACCTCCTTCAGACAGTAAGCGAATCGTTGCATCCGATGTCACTGGGGAATTACCCTCGGATTCAATATTCAACCAACGCGCCAATGTTGATGTTTTTTTGATATATGGGAGTTGAATGTCTTTTGGCTTCATTGGCTCAACCAGATTTACCGTCGCCACGATGATCAACTCAGTGCGTTTTCTGTCTGTCGTTGCCTTACGGAATGCCGCGCCAAGTACAGGGATATCGCCGACAAAAGGAATCTTCTGCATTTTTTCTAAATCGGTGCTGCTCATTAGCCCACCTAGAATGAAGCTATCTCCGTCTGCTAACTCGACCGTCGTTAACGCTCGACGCGAAGCCAGCTGTGGCACTTTTATACCAGCCGCCTCTACATAGCTTTCTACTTCACTGACTTCTGGGGCTAATTGCATTCGGATCTTATCTTGGCTAAGTACCTTCGCAGTAAGGTCCAACTTAATGCCGAACTCTTTAAAAGTGATATTGACATTGCTGTCCGTCGATACGATGACCGGCACCTCTCCACCAACGAGGAAACTTGCCGATTCGCCGGAGAGTACAGTTAAATTAGGTTCAGCTAAAACTTCAGCAATTTGGTCATTACCTAATGCTGTAATCAACGTGCTTAAATTTGCGGCGTCAAACTGATCAAAAACAAACTCACCGACACTAGAACCCACAGAGCTCCAGTCAACGCCTACTGTTTTTCCAAATGATTCGGTGACTTGAGCAACGGAAATTTTGACGTTCACTTGTTGAGTCGTCGCGACTTCAATGCGTTCGACGATCCCTTCCCATGTCATATTTCGCGCGAAAACCATCCCCTCCGGCTCTTCATAGTCGGCACTTTCAGAGCTGAACTCCAACTTCTCGGCTTTGTCCCATCGCTCTGTCTTTTCTCGGCCAAGTAGTGTTGCAACCAATCGATAGATGTCATCACGCGTTGCTTCGGAATCAACAACACCACTGACGGCAACTTGCTCACCAACAGACTGAACCTTGACCTTAGCGTCTGGAAAATGGAATTTAAGCTGGCGTCTGACTTCGCTTAAGTCCAAATCAACAATAATGCGATCAGAGAGCAGCACATCATCATCAATCCCGTACACAATCAATCGTGACTGCCCTATTCCATTAGCGAATACCACCAATGTGTTGTCATTAATGATTTTATAATCCGCAATATCAGGATTACTGATGAAGACCTTTCTAATTGGTGTCTTAAGCTGAATATGTTGTCCATCATTGAGCGTAATGGAGCGATTCGCCGCATAAACATTCGTTACGCACAGTAAGCCCATAAAAAAGAGCACAATAGAACGGTAAACTGATTGCTTCATTTGAGGTTGTATTGTCATTACAGAGCCTCTCTTGGGTTGTTGACGTTACCGCGCAACTCGTCAATACCAGTGTAATTATCAATAATATTGCGCACTTCTGCGTACTCAGGCTGCTTGTAGGTTTGGCTTCGGTATATTTCGATGTGCATAGTTCTTTGGGCTAACGCAAGTTTGGCTAGGTCATCAGGTCTAACTTCAATGACAACAGTCGTTAAACCGTCTTCTTTACTCGGGGCTCGTGCAGTAACAGAACTGTTTTCCCCTTCTCCATCACCGATGTTGAGCACTTTAATATGCTTGAGGAACATTGATGCTTTTACGCCTTTGAAGCGCTTTGGCTTATCAATATTTCCCGCTAAGTTATCATTTGGAGAGCTCACCGTAAGGACATCAATGTATGAACCTGGTCGGATATAATCATTGATTAGATTCTTGTTGCTCACTTCGAGTGGATACAACGTCATTCCCTCCGTGACGAGAAGATCGATATACCCAGGCTGACCAGACGCGACTTGGTATTCTGGCAACACAACTTCGCCAGGATTCAAATCTCGATTCAATAAAACGGAAGGGGAAAAACTGATTTCAGCGTCTTCTCTCACACCAAGCGTCAATGCTTCGCTTAGTGGGAGCTGTCGTTTTATGACGCCTTGAGCACTGATCGCATGCCCTTTTTCATACGCTTCTGTGGTCGTCCAGACAGCAACATGCTCTTCTTCTTTGTTATCTGCCAATTCAGCGGTAGTTGCTGACTGAGGTTCGCTTTTGAACAAATCGACAACGCCTAGCGCGCCAACTATCAAAGCAACAATAGCAACAAGTAATACCAGTCGAGATCTCATAACGTGCCTATTTTTGGAGGTTTATATATGTGGCGTATTTTGAGTTAAAATTACTAAGTAAAATCCAACGCTAATTGCTATTCCATATGGGATTCCCTCTTTATTATTCGACGTGTTGCTTATTAGCTTTTGACCTATCAAATAAATAACAGCTAAAAAACCACCAGCAAAAGCCGTCAAAATATAGGCCCACGGCAAATCATGTAAAGGGATTGAAAGAGATAAGACAGCGGCATACTTAATATCACCCGCTCCAATCGAAATCAGAGCGTAAAGTATTAACCCTACCCCTAACACCAGCAAAAAGGTTGTTATTTGAATATCTAATGGTGAAAAAAAACTTTGCAACAAGAGGAGTATGAGCAAGGTGTAATTATGTATTCTTCGACAAATAAAATCGACAAATGAAACATAAACACACGCAATTGCCAATACTAACAAATACCATTCATGACTCAAAAATAAGACTCTCAGGTTAACTTTTCTGGTTTATTTTCAAAAAACATTTATTAGATAATCTGAATTAACGATGCCAGACCAATGAAAACCATAGGTCTGGCATAAATATCTATCGATATTATCTACATAAAACCAAAGGGTAATATGTTTAATTATGGCGTTGGTTTAGTACCAGCAGTTTTGATCGTATCAGCAATCGTATCAAACGCATTACCCAACTCCTTAATGAAGCCGTTATCACCTACCGCTACGCTAACTAGCACTGCCATTGCAACACCAATTAGACCATATTCAATCGCCGTTACACCACGCTCATCGTTTTTGAATTGCGACAAAAACAGGCCTGTTTTCACGTACAATTTAGTAATCATGTTTTGTTCCTATGAAGTGAATTTAAAAATGCAGCCCCATATTAATTAATACTTCCATTCAACAGAAAATAGCCCTTATTGATAAAATCGATAGGCAATCGAAAAAACAACCAAACAAAAAGCAAAAGAAGCCGAACAAAAAACAGACAAAACCATATTTTACAAATAGTTACCTTAGTAAAGCTGAGAAGAATAACAAAAATCACTTAAATTAAAACAATGCAAATGATGAGAGGTAGATCATTTATAGAGTAATAAACTATCTACATGATAATTGATTCTATCAAAATGATAGATTTTTGTAATGAATCCTTATGCAAGATAGTAATATGGCAAGAATGAAAGCTGCACTCTTAAATAACTATGCTTTATAAAACGTGTTGAAATACGAGCATCATCACGCTATTGTGTTGCAAATATACAAATTACAATTCAAAAAACTAAAATTTGCTTGCTTTTAAAAGGTTGGTCGAATCATGAAACTGCATTTCGAAAATATTGTTTCGTTTGTAGCTGTAGTTGAAGAGGGTTCATTTAGTTCTGCTGCTCGTAAGCTTGGTAAATCCCAATCTACCGTTAGTACTGCTGTTCAAAATCTTGAATCAGACTTAGGCTTCAATTTATTTAATAGGCAGTATTCTAAAGTCTGGTTGAATGAAAAAGGGAAACGCCTATTTCATTTATCAGCCCCTGTTGTTTCAAAGTACCGCGAATTGATGACAACAGCTCAACAAATGAATATCTCGGAACAAATTGTTTACCGCGTTGGAATAGATCCATTGGTATTCAATCAGGAAGTAAAAAAAACACTGTTGGATTTCTCAGAAGCATTTCCTAATGTGGATCTGCTGGTTGTCACTAAACCAAGTTTTGTATTAGGAAATTACATTAACGAAGGAAAAATAGATCTTGCCTTAGGAAACCCGTACCACAAAACAGGAAACGACTTTAACATTGATGAATTGTTTCACGTCAATTGTTGGTGGGTAGCTCACGAAGACTTAACGCACATTGGTGGTAGTCCATCACAACGCGTTCTTTTAATGGATGGGTGCGAAGAGTTACTCAATTTATCAAACATCGCCGCCTATAATTTGTGGAGGCTTGATGATTTAGGGACCATCCTAGACCTATGTAAAGCCCAAAAAGGCATCGCATTTTTGCCGGAGTTTCTTATAGAGGGGAACATAAAAGAAAATAAGCTAAAGCTGATTAACGACCACCCCGATTTTTTTGGCAAAAGAGTCATTGCCTCCCTTTTCTGGCCGCTACATTCTGACTTTAGTTTGTTTAATCAGTGGATCAAAGGGGAGTTGCAAAGTAGCTTAAGAAACCAACAAACGTTCGTTGCAGACCTGACACAATAACGCTCCGTTGAGCTTTTAACGAAACTCTCTTTCGAATAAAAAAGAGCCGCAAACTGCGGCTCTTAGTTTATTTAGTATTCAGGCAAAAACTAATTCTTTACCAAAGACGTTGCTTTCTTGTTATTGCACACGGATGAGCGAAGTACGTTTGACACGACTCAGTGCTTATCCACCCCTCTCCAAAAGCTATAACAACGTTGCTGAGAAGAACTTATCAAGTTTAGTTACGGCTTGATCAACATACTTGTTTTGATCGTAGAGGTCGAAGTGTTGCGCCCCTTTAATCTCAAACAACTCAGCGTCAATACCAGCATCTTTACCACGTTTTACCGCCACTTCGCTAAAATACGCCGATAGCGCTTCAGTCCCAACGACAGCCAAGAAAGGAGTGTCGCCAAGTAACGCCATGTTTTCTGATGGGTTATAAGCGTAGCGTGTATCTAGAGACATAGCAGCGCGCATTGGTGAATAGTTTTCGGCACCGCCACCACGCTCAGGGTTACGATAGTAATCAGCAGCGCGAACCCAAAACTCATTCATGGATTTGGCTTTTTCTGCAGATGGAATGCCATCAACAAGCACGACCTCACCTGTTTTGTAATACTTTTGACGTGCCTCGCTCGCCATTTGGATCTGCTGACGATATTGCTCAACCGGATCGCCCGTAAGTTGGTCCATATACTGAGTTGCCCCACCCATACCATAGTCAGTAAAGTCAACAAAGCCACTGACTGTTGCTACAGAGTCTAAACGGGTATCCTGCATTGCAACTTGTAAGCTGTAACCAGCACCAGAGCAAATGCCTAGCTCACCGATGCGCTGAGGGTCAACGCCTGGAAAATGACTCAAGAATGTAATGGCATTCTTAATATCTTCAACCTTCATTGGCGCATTTTCCATACCGCGAGGATAACCACCACTTTCACCGTAAGTACGATGGTCAAAAGCTAGGGTAATATAGCCTTTTTTTGCCATTTTCTCGGCGTAAATACCTGCGGTTTGCTCTTTAACACCACTGGCTGGCGTAATCACTACAAGCGCTGGATAGTTTTTGCTTTCGTCATAATTGGGTGGCAAGAACACATTGCCAGCAATACGAACATTCTCACTAAGAAAAGCAACTTTATTTTTGCCATCGTGATAGTCAGCACCCAAGAAGGTTTCCGCAGCAACAGATGTTGTTCCTAAAACGGCACTAGCAACTAACGAAAGGGGGATTAATTTAGTAGTTTTCATATCTTACTCCATAGATTTCTGAGGTTTGCAACGTTCCCCGCTGCAACAGATATATGTTATGAAAACCATAAGTGTTGATATATAGCACTCAAATCAATTCACTGTTGCTATTAAACAACAATTAAAAAGATACATTTATAGAAATAGTCACAGATATCCGTAAGTAAGGTATGACTTAATTACTTGGAGAGATAGTTTAAAGCATGACAATTTTTGCTAGCTATAGCCTTCCGCCGTTTTTTATTCGACTTTATGTGCTCTGGGTTGAACTAACTGGTATCCTCTCGCTAGCGTCACTTCTAAACAAAAAAGCCAGCGTTGAATCAATCAACACTGGCCTTTGTTTAGCTAAACCGATGAGAAAACTAGTCTACAAAATACGGCAGTTGTTCTTCAGTCAGACCACTGGCTTTCGCAAAGTCAGTATGCTCAGTTACATTGCTTACATTCCAGCTGGTTAAATCACGGCTCATTTTAACGGCAGCATAAAACATCCGCCACATAGTTATTACGTTCGACGTATCCCAATAGCTAATATCTTGATTAAACGAATAAGCGCCTGAAAACATCTCGGTCATATCCGTTACATTCGATGTATTCCAATAACTTATATCTTGATTAAACGCAGCTGCCTCTTTAAACATTTTATTCATATATACAACATTAGATGTATCCCAATAACCTATATTTTGGTTAAATAATTCTGCGCTATGGAACATGAGTCCCATCTGTGTCACATTAGATGTGTCCCAACGACTTATATCTTGGTTAAATACTTCTGCGCCATTAAACATCCCACCCATATTCGTCACAGTAGATGTATCCCAACGACTTATATCTTGGTTAAACAATTTTGTACCGGCAAACATCTGATTCATATTCATGACATTAGATACATCCCAACGGCTTATATTTTGATTGAATACTATTGCACTGGAAAACATGCCCGACATACTCGTCACATTAGATACATTCCAATGACTTATATCTTGATCAAATGCTTTTGCAGAATTAAACATCTCCATCATATTCGTCACATTTGATGTATCCCAACTACCTATATCCTGGTTAAATACCTTTGAATATGAGAACATATCTCTCATATTTCTCACCTTGGATACATCCCAACCACCTATATCTTGGTTAAATGCATCTGCATGATAGAACATGTGTGTCATATCCGTCACATTCGATGTATCCCAATTACCTATATCTTGGTTAAATGCGTCTGTAAAATAGAACATGTAAGCCATATCCGTTACATTCGAAGTATCCCAGTTACTAATATCTTGGTTAAATATATTGTAACTCTTTTGGCCAGCGAACATACCGTTCATATCCGTCACTTTTGATGTATTCCAATGTCCTATGTCTTGATTAAATATATTTGCAAGGAAAAACATGTCTCTCATATTAGTTACATTCGATGTATCCCAATCACTGATGTCTGCATTAAACGATTTTCGCAGATAAAATACTTTATTCATGTCAGTCACTTGCGTGGTACAAAATCGAATTTTCCCTTGCTCTAGTGTATCTAGCATCGTCTTGTCTTTGATTAGAGCATTGTCCACAACTACATAGACTTGTCCGTTTTCAATCATCACGGAGTTAACGGCTTGGTCTGGGCATTTTACTGAGATATCTGCAGCAAATGCAGTTTGGCTGGCAAGCGCAGCTGCGCCTACTAGAAGAGAAGTAATGGTTCTTTTCATTGTATTTTCCTAGGGTTGAATAGACGTTATTGCGTAAAGGTTGGAAGGTTATCTTCAGACAGGCCACTGCCTTTAGCGAAGTCGTTATGACGAGAGACGCGCTTGACGTTCCAGTAGGTTAAGTCTTGGTCAAAGCGCTTGGCGCCGGAGAACATGCGATCCATGTTGGTAACATGGGAAGTATCCCAGCGGCTGATGTCTTGATTGAAGTATTGGTCTTTAGCGAACAGGTCGCTCATGTCCGTCACATGGCTGGTGCAGAGTAGGATGTTGCCATCCAGAAAGTTTTGCCAGTAGTCTGAATTGCGGATTAGCGTGTCATTTACGACCACAAACAATTCGTCTTCTTGAACCATCACGGTTCCTGGTTTGTTTGATTCGCAAGTCACCGTTTCTGGTTCACTGGCAAAGGTTTGGCTACAACTTAGTAGCGCGCAGGCGGAAATAATCGAACGTAACTTCATGATTAAGATATCCGTGTCTTATAAAATGAATCTCGATCATATAAAAAGCACTTTTGTCAGTTTCACTAATAGAGGCTTTAAATTGACTAAATCAGTAAAAATGCATTCCCTAGCCCAATAAATACCTCACAGTAATAACATAATTCATTATAAAGAGAGCGCTTTGTGAGATATTCCGATAATTGTGCTGAATATCATCAGTGCATTTTCCAACCTTTACTTAATTAACGACTATTCACCGTATCAGTACACGTATTAGGTATTTCGTTTTCTAGAGCAAAAAAAAGAGCCGCAAACTGCGGCTCTTAATCTATCTATTTCTATTTAAGCAAAAACTTATTCTTTACCGAATACGTTGTTTTCTTGCTCTTGTACGCGGATGAACGTAGTACGCTTGGTTAACTCTTTAAGCTTAGCTGCACCTACGTAAGTACATGTTGAGCGAACACCGCCAAGGATGTCTTGGATAGTACCGTGAACGCTGCCACGGAATGGTAGAAGTACGGTTTTACCTTCAGCTGCTCGGTAGCCTGCAACACCACCAGAGTGTTTGTCCATCGCGCTCTTCGACGACATTCCATAGAATTTCATGAACTGCTTGCCGTCTTGCTCGATCACCTCGCCGCCTGACTCTTCGTGACCTGCTAGCATACCGCCTAGCATGACGAAGTCAGCGCCGCCGCCGAATGCTTTTGCAACGTCACCCGCACATGAACAACCACCGTCACCGATGATCATGCCACCAAGGCCGTGTGCAGCGTCACCACATTCGATGATTGCAGAAAGTTGAGGGTAACCAACACCTGTTTTAACACGAGTAGTACATACTGAACCTGGGCCGATACCCACTTTAACGATGTCTGCGCCCGCTAGGATTAGCTCTTCACACATGTCGCCAGTCACTACGTTACCTGCAGAGATAACTTTGTCTGGGAATGCAGCACGTACACGTTGTACGTACTCGACTAGGTGCTCCGAGTAACCGTTCGCGATATCGATACAGATGAAGATAAACTCATCAGAGATCGCCATGATGTCTTTGGTTTTTTGGAAGTCAGCTTCAGACGTACCCGTAGAAACCATAACGTTGTTTAGTGTTGCTTTATCTGCTGTTTTCGCAAACTCAGCCCAGTCTTCTACTGTGTAGTGTTTGTGAACAGCAGTCATTACACCATGCTCTGCTAGCGCTTTCGCCATTGCGAAGCTACCAACCGAATCCATGTTCGCCGCAATTACAGGTACACCAGACCATTGACGGCCACTGTGCTTGAATGTAAAATCGCGGGTTAAATTTACTTGAGAACGGCTCTTAAGGGTTGAACGTTTCGGGCGAAACAGTACATCTTTGAAACCTAACTTAAGTTCTTGTTCGATACGCATTGTGTAATTCCTTGATTCATAAGTATATGTGTCATCTCAGAGTGCGTAGTGAAGTCGTTGGCAGACGAGTTCACTGTTCTTCGGACACAAAAAAACCGGAGCGTTGGCAGACGCTCCGGTTTTCAGCATTATAGGTCGTGATTTATTTCCTACAAGTCTGATATTTGAATTTTTTTTGTGATACCATTTTGGAAATCGCATATCAAAAACACCCCACCACACTCCAAAATCATAACTTTGTTAACAATATCAAACAGTTAAAACCACCCTTCATTTAATCCTTTGCGCAAACCTTTGCGTTAAACAACGGGAATTTTACCGTTCAACCTCTCATAAACGGTCAAAATTACACCAAACGATACTTATTAGTCGGTTCGTACAAGAATAATTTTCTGATTTTTTTCACGTTTCACATCACTTTTCTGCCACTTTTTTGAGTGTATCACGCACGCACTAGCTCTCTGTGACGTTTATAGCGCATCGAAGTGATTCAATAACATCACTTGCTAATAACCCAATTTCGCCTTTTTGTTGAACATTAATGTCCGCAGCGTAACTATGGAGTATCACTCCCAAACGTGCAGCAACAGCAATAGGTAACCCTTTGGCAAGCAGTGCGGCAATTACACCGGATAACACATCCCCCATACCGCCACTGGCCATTCCCGGATTTCCGGCAAGACAAATGTACATTCTCACACCATCATAGATAAGCGTACCCGCCCCTTTAAGAACAACAACACCACCATAACGTTCATGAAGTTGTCTTGCGGCGGCAAAACGGTCTTGCTCTATGCCCTTTGTAGAGACATTAAGTAAACGTGCTGCCTCTCCGGGGTGTGGCGTCATAACGCGTTGCTCATCTCGTAAAACCACTACGTCGTTACGCTGATTCAGCATCGCGAGAATATTGAGTCCGTCTGCATCAACGACTTTCAGTTTGTGCTGCTGAGATAAGTATTGATAGGCTTGATGCGCCCATTCATCCTCACCGAAACCAGGACCGAAAGCCAAGACATCCGCCCAACGTGTCCGTTTAATCAGTTCGTTATCTGCCTCTTTTAACTCATCAAAAGTAATAGCCTGACTCATGACTTCTGGCACACCAACTTGCAGTGGCAACAATGAGCTTGGATGTGTGACAGAGGCGGTT
>NZ_BAOG01000069.1 GCF_000400365.1 Vibrio jasicida CAIM 1864 = LMG 25398
TAATCGCTCCTATCGCAATGGACGAAGGTCTACGTTTCGCTATCCGTGAAGGTGGCCGTACTGTAGGTGCTGGTGTTGTTGCTAAGATTTTCGCATAATTCTTAACGAATTAACGAATGTCTTCGGAAAATCTTGAATTAGATTTGACGAACCAGTATCAAAAAGGGCATCATTTGATGCCCTTTTTCTGCGCTCAACATTATTTTAGCTGTTTTCTTGTTCAGGATTTGGTTGAGAGTAGAGCAAGATTAGGCGGAGAGGCTTAATCTTAAGAGAGTAGCGCTGATTTTTTCAGCGATATGGAGTTTGCCCTGCAACAGCGGGGTTATTGTCGTCTATATTAAGACTTGTGACAGGTTGGTTTATGAAAGCAAATAATGCTGAAACTCCTGATAGCTCAAACGCAGCAGATACGTTTAAGTGGATTGCCGCTTTCGTATTAGCAGCGGCCGCTGTTGTGGGTAATTACCTGTATGGTGAGATGTCTGTAGTTGTTCGTGCTGCAGGCGTTGTTGTTCTTATTGCAGCTGCCCTAGGCGTTGCAGCGACAACGACTAAAGGTAAAGCAGCGATCAGTTTTGCAAAAGAATCTCGTATGGAAGTTCGTAAGGTTGTTTGGCCTACACGCCAAGAAACCATGCAAACAACACTGATTGTTTTAGCTGTAAGTATTGTAATGGCTCTAGTGCTATGGGGAATTGACGGCATCATGGTTCGTTTAGTTGCTCTAGCAACTGGGGTATAGAGGGTAGTGATTCATGAGTGAAGCTCCAAAAAAACGCTGGTATGTAGTTCAAGCCTTCTCTGGATTTGAAGGTCGTGTAGCTCAATCTCTACGTGAGCATATCAAAATGCACGCTATGGAAGAGCTATTCGGTGAAGTACTAGTTCCTACTGAAGAAGTAGTGGAAATGCGCGCGGGTCAGCGTCGTAAATCTGAACGTAAGTTTTTCCCAGGCTACGTCCTTGTTCAGATGATTATGAACGATGAATCATGGCACCTAGTACGCAGTGTGCCGCGTGTCATGGGCTTCATTGGTGGTACCTCAGACCGTCCAGCACCTATCACAGATAAAGAAGCTGACGCGATTCTTAACCGTCTTGAGAAAGCGAGTGAGTCTCCTCGTCCTCGTACAATGTACGAAGCGGGTGAAGTGGTACGTGTTAACGAAGGTCCATTTGCTGACTTCAATGGTACTGTTGAAGAAGTAGATTACGAGAAGAGCCGTCTGAAAGTGTCTGTATCGATCTTTGGTCGTGCAACACCAGTTGAGCTTGAATTTGGTCAAGTTGAAAAACTTGATTAAAAAAACACCTTTTTAAGGGTTGTCTAAGGCGCGAATTATGACTATAATTTCGCGCCTTTTTACTTCTCATGAAGTAAAGAGTTTTTACGTAAACGGGGAGCTGGTCAGCAGACTAGCGTTAGAACCCAAACTTTAGGAAATATCATGGCTAAGAAAGTTGAAGCTTACATCAAGCTACAAGTTGCTGCTGGCGCTGCGAACCCAAGTCCACCAGTTGGTCCTGCTCTAGGTCAACACGGTGTGAACATCATGGAATTCTGTAAAGCGTTCAACGCAAAAACAGAATCTATTGAGAAAGGTCTACCAACTCCAGTAGTTATCACAGTATACAGCGACCGTTCTTTCACGTTCGTAACTAAGACTCCACCTGCTGCTGTTCTTCTTAAGAAAGCTGCTGGCGTTAAGTCTGGTTCTGGTCGTCCAAACACTGAAAAAGTGGGCACTGTAACTGACGCTCAAATCCAAGAAATCGCAGAAACTAAAGCTGCTGATATGACTGGTGCTGACATCGAAGCGATGAAGCGTTCTATCGCTGGTACTGCTCGTTCAATGGGCCTAGTGGTAGAGGGTTAATAAGATGGCAAAACTAACTAAGCGCATGCGCGTAATCCGCGAAAAAGTTGACGTAACTAAAGAATACGAAATCAACGAAGCTGTTGCTCTTCTTCAAGAACTAGCTACTGCTAAATTCGTTGAGTCTGTAGACGTTGCTGTTAACCTAGGCATCGATGCTCGTAAATCTGACCAGAACGTACGTGGTGCAACTGTACTACCTCACGGTACTGGCCGCGACATCCGCGTAGCAGTGTTCACTCAAGGTGCAAACGCTGAAGCAGCTAAAGAAGCTGGCGCAGACATCGTAGGTATGGAAGATCTAGCTGAGCTAGTGAAGAAAGGCGAAATGAACTTTGACGTAGTTGTTGCTTCTCCAGATGCAATGCGCGTTGTAGGTCAACTAGGTACTATCCTAGGTCCTCGCGGTCTTATGCCAAACCCTAAAGTTGGTACTGTAACTCCTAACGTTGCTGAAGCAGTTAAAAACGCTAAAGCTGGTCAGGTTCGTTACCGTAACGACAAAAACGGCATCATCCACACTACTATCGGTAAAGCAAACTTCTCTGCTGAGCAGATCAAAGAGAACCTAGAGTCACTTCTAGTTGCTCTGAAGAAAGCTAAGCCATCTTCAGCGAAAGGTACTTTCCTGAAGAAAGTAAGCATCTCTACTACGATGGGTGCTGGTGTTGCAGTTGATCAGGCTAGCCTGAACACTCAAGCATAATTTATTTGCTTAGGCGCAAAATTTGTGTATAATTTTGCGCCTAATATTTGTGGTTGGGGCTGAACTTTGGTTCTTTGAACTGTCTCCTAGTTCGAAATGAATTAAGACCCAGTCTCCGTCCAAGACCGTAGGTGTTTGTGTCAAAACAAGCTTAATTATCCTACGTAGATGGTGCCCGAACTGACAGAAAGCTCTATGTAAATAGTTAACTTTCTTCTGGGAAGCACCTAAATAGCTCTCACTGTCGTGATGATAGTGAGTGGTGTAACGACAACCAGGAGTAAATCCAAGATGGCTTTAAACCTTCAAGACAAAAAAGCAATTGTTGCTGAAGTCAACGAAGCTGCCAGTGGTGCACTTTCTGCAGTTGTAGCTGATTCTCGTGGCGTTCAAGTTGGCGCGATGACTTCTCTACGTAAACAAGCTCGCGAAGCTGGCGTTTACATGAGAGTTGTTCGTAACACTCTTGCTCGTCGTGCGGTAGAAGGTACTGAGTACGAGTGTCTAACTGACACTTTCACTGGTCCTACGCTAATCGCATTCTCTAATGAGCACCCAGGTGCTGCAGCGCGTCTTTTCAAAGACTTCGCTAAAGAGAACAAAGACTTCGAGATCAAAGCTGCTGCATTTGAAGGCGCTTTAACTGACGCTGAAGTACTAGCAACACTACCAACTTACGACGAAGCAATCGCACGCCTAATGATGTGCATGAAAGAAGCTTCTGCTGGCAAGCTGGTACGTACTATCGCTGCTATCCGCGATCAAAAAGAAGAAGCAGCGGCTTAAGCCTTGCTTTTTACTGGTTGCAAAATAAACTTATTGTTGACTTAAAAGAGAATTGTTATGTCTATTACTAACGAGCAAATCCTAGACGCAGTTGCAGAAATGTCTGTAATGCAAGTTGTTGAACTAATCGAAGCTATGGAAGAAAAATTCGGTGTAACTGCTGCTGCTGCAGTAGTTGCAGGTGGCGCAGCAGGCGGCGAAGCTGCAGCTGAGCAAACTGAATTTGACGTAATCCTAACTGCAGCTGGCGGCAACAAAGTTGCTGTTATCAAAGCAGTACGTGGCGCAACTGGCCTAGGTCTTAAAGAAGCTAAAGCTCTTGTAGACGGCGCTCCAGCACCTCTAAAAGAAGGCGTTGAGAAAGCTGAAGCTGAAGCTCTTAAAGCTCAGCTAGAAGAAGCAGGCGCTTCTGTTGAAGTTAAGTAATTATTACTTAATTTCATAGCCTAACGGCTAATGGCTGGTGGTTTTTTAACCACCGGCCTTTTTGCGCTGTAGGGCATGAGCGAATTTTCCCGCTGTTTAAGCGTCTCATGTCTATGCAAAAAACATTTCATTCCTACGCAATGAAATGTCACTACAGTAAACAGCTATTTAGTCACTGTCCCTTACCCCCCTTAAGTAACTAGGTGCGGGCGGACGGTTTGGGTCACTTATCAGCGAGCTGAGGAACCCCATGGTTTACTCTTATACCGAGAAAAAGCGCATCCGTAAGGACTTTGGTACTCGTCCACAAGTTTTGGACATTCCATACCTGCTATCGATCCAGCTCGATTCGTTCGACAAATTCATCGAACAGGATCCTGAAGGTCAATACGGTCTTGAAGCTGCTTTCCGTTCTGTATTTCCAATTCAGAGCTACAACGGCAATTCTGAGCTGCAATACGTTAGCTACCGTCTTGGTGAGCCAGTTTTTGACGTTAAAGAATGTCAAATCCGCGGTGTAACTTACTCAAAGCCACTACGCGTAAAACTACGTCTAGTAATCTTTGATAAAGACGCACCAGCAGGTACTGTAAAAGACATTAAAGAACAAGAAGTCTACATGGGCGAAATTCCGCTTATGACAGACAATGGTACCTTCGTAATTAACGGTACCGAGAGGGTTATCGTATCCCAGCTGCACCGAAGCCCAGGCGTGTTCTTCGACAGCGATAAGGGTAAGACCCACTCTTCAGGTAAAGTTCTATATAACGCACGTGTAATTCCTTACCGTGGCTCATGGTTAGACTTTGAGTTCGATCCTAAGGATAACTTATACGTACGTATTGACCGTCGTCGTAAGCTACCAGCTTCGATCATCCTTCGTGCACTTGGTAAAACGTCAGAAGAAATCCTAGATATCTTCTTCGAAAAAGTGAACTTCGAAGTGAAAGACCAAACTCTACTAATGGAGTTGGTTCCTGATCGTCTACGTGGTGAAACTGCGTCGTTCGACATCGAAGCGAACGGTAAAACTTACGTTGAGCAAGGTCGTCGCGTAACAGCTCGTCATATCCGCCAACTAGAAAAAGATGGCGTTGATCACATCGAAGTACCAGTTGAGTACATCGTTGGTAAAGTTGCATCGAAAGATTACATCAACGAAGCAACAGGCGAGATCATTGTTAACGCTAACCAGGAAATTAGCCTGGAAGCACTAGCGAACCTATCTCAGGCTGGCCACAAATCACTAGAAACGTTGTTCACCAACGATCTAGACCACGGTCCATTCATGTCAGAAACACTACGTATCGACAGCACTGTTGATCGTATTTCTGCACTGGTAGAAATCTACCGCATGATGCGCCCTGGTGAGCCACCAACAAAAGAAGCTGCAGAAGCACTATTCGAAAGCCTATTCTTCTCTGAAGAGCGTTACGATCTATCGACTGTTGGTCGTATGAAGTTCAACAGCTCTATCGGCCGTGAAGATGCTCAAGAGCAAGGCACACTTGACGAGCTAGACATCGTTGAAGTGATGAAGAAGCTTATCGCGATCCGTAACGGTAAAGGTGAAGTGGACGATATCGACCACCTTGGCAACCGTCGTATCCGTTCTGTAGGCGAGATGGCTGAGAACCAGTTCCGTGTAGGTCTAGTACGTGTTGAGCGTGCAGTTAAAGAGCGTCTAAGCCTAGGCGATCTTGACGCAATCATGCCTCAAGACCTGATCAACGCGAAACCAATCTCTGCAGCTGTTAAAGAATTCTTTGGCTCTTCACAGCTTTCACAGTTCATGGACCAAAACAACCCGCTATCAGAAGTAACGCACAAGCGTCGTATTTCTGCATTGGGTCCTGGCGGTCTAACTCGTGAGCGTGCTGGCTTCGAAGTACGTGACGTACACGTAACTCACTACGGTCGTCTATGTCCTATCGAAACGCCGGAAGGTCCAAACATCGGTCTGATCAACTCTCTATCTGCGTTTGCGCGTTGTAACGAGTACGGTTTCCTAGAGACGCCATACCGTCGCGTTGTAGATGGTGTTGTAACAGACGAAGTAGATTACCTATCTGCAATCGAAGAAGGCCAATTCGTTATCGCACAGGCTAACGCTGCGTTAACTGAAGAAGGCGGTTTTGCAGATGAGCTGATCACAGCTCGTCAAAAAGGTGAATCTGGTCTACACCCTCGTGAGCACGCTCAGTACATGGACGTTGCGACAAACCAGGTTGTATCTATCGCTGCCTCGCTTATCCCGTTCCTAGAACACGATGATGCGAACCGTGCATTGATGGGTGCGAACATGCAACGTCAGGCAGTTCCAACACTGAAAGCTGACAAACCGCTTGTTGGTACTGGTATTGAACGTAACGTAGCAGTTGACTCAGGTGTAACTGCAGTTGCTAAACGTGGTGGTGTAATCCAGTCAGTAGATGCTTCTCGTATCGTTGTTAAAGTGAACGAAGAAGAGCTAGTACCAGGCGAAGCTGGTATCGACATCTACAACCTGACTAAATACACACGTTCTAACCAGAACACATGTATTAACCAGCGCCCATGTGTGATGCCAGGTGAACCTGTATCACGCGGTGACGTTCTTGCTGATGGTCCTTCAACAGACCTTGGTGAACTAGCGCTTGGTCAAAACATGCGTATCGCGTTCATGCCTTGGAACGGTTACAACTTCGAAGACTCGATCTTAGTATCTGAGCGCGTAGTTCAAGAAGACCGTTTCACGACTATCCACATCCAAGAACTTACTTGTGTGGCGCGTGATACTAAGCTTGGTTCTGAAGAGATCACAGCTGATATTCCAAACGTAGGTGAATCTGCTCTGTCTAAACTAGACGAGTCAGGTATCGTTTACATCGGTGCTGAAGTTAAGGGTGGCGACATCCTAGTTGGTAAAGTAACACCTAAAGGTGAAACTCAGCTAACGCCTGAAGAGAAGCTACTACGTGCAATCTTCGGTGAAAAAGCATCTGACGTTAAAGATACTTCACTACGTGTACCTAACTCTGTATCAGGTACGATTATCGACGTTCAAGTCTTCACTCGCGATGGCGTAGAGAAAGACAAGCGTGCGCTTGAAATCGAACAAATGCAGCTTAAAGAAGCGAAGAAAGACCTAACTGAAGAATTCCAGATTCTTGAGGGTGGCCTTCTAAACCGCGTTAAAGCTGTACTGATCGATGGTGGTTACTCTGAAGCGAAACTAGACACAACTGATCGTAAGAAGTGGCTAGAACTAACGCTAGAAGACGATGCACTACAATCACAGCTTGAGCAACTTGCTGAGCAGTGGGACGAGCTAAAAGCTGACTTCGATAAGAAATTCGAAACTAAGCGTCGCAAGATCACTCAAGGTGATGATCTAGCACCTGGCGTACTGAAGATCGTTAAGGTTTACCTAGCGGTTAAACGTCGTATCCAGCCTGGTGATAAGATGGCGGGTCGTCACGGTAACAAGGGTGTAATCTCTAAGATCAACCCTGTTGAAGACATGCCATACGATGAGAAAGGTCAGCCTGTAGACATCGTACTTAACCCACTGGGTGTACCTTCGCGTATGAACATCGGTCAGATCCTAGAAGTACACTTAGGTCTGGCAGCGAAAGGTATCGGTGACAAGATCAACCAGATGGTTAAAGAGCAGCAAGAACTAGCGAAATTCCGCGAGTTCCTACAAAAAGTTTACGACCTAGGCGAAACTCGCCAGAAAGTAGACATTGCTTCTCTATCTGATGACGAAGTTCGTACTCTGATCAAGAACCTACGTGGCGGTCTACCAATCGCGACTCCAGTATTTGACGGTGCACCAGAAGCGTCTATTAAAGCGCTACTGAAACTAGCAGACCTACCAGAATCTGGTCAGCTAAAACTGTTTGATGGTCGCACGGGTGACCAGTTTGAGCGTCCTGTAACGGTAGGTTACATGTACATGCTGAAACTGAACCACCTTGTTGATGACAAGATGCACGCTCGTTCAACTGGTTCGTACAGCCTAGTAACTCAGCAACCACTTGGTGGTAAAGCTCAGTTCGGTGGTCAGCGTTTCGGTGAGATGGAAGTATGGGCACTAGAAGCATACGGTGCTGCTTACACTCTACAAGAAATGCTAACGGTTAAGTCGGATGACGTTAACGGCCGTACTAAGATGTACAAAAACATCGTAGACGGTAACCACAGCATGGAACCTGGTATGCCAGAATCGTTCAACGTACTGTTGAAAGAGATTCGCTCGCTAGGTATCAACATCGAGCTAGAAGACGAAGAGTAATCTCTTTTCTCTTGACCAAGGTTGAGAGAACCAAAAAGCGATTATTTGGTAGAAGGTGCTCACTTTAGCGAGTGAGCTCCTTTTAACTCCTTACAGGAGCTGATTGTGAAAGACTTATTAAACTTTCTAAAAGCACAGCATAAGACCGAAGAATTTGATGCTATCAAAATCGGTCTATCTTCTCCGGACATGATCCGTTCATGGTCTTTCGGTGAAGTTAAAAAACCTGAAACGATCAACTATCGTACGTTCAAACCTGAACGCGATGGTCTGTTCTGTGCGCGTATCTTTGGTCCAGTTAAAGACTACGAATGTCTTTGTGGTAAGTACAAGCGCCTGAAGCACCGTGGTGTTATCTGTGAGAAGTGTGGTGTAGAAGTTACACAAACTAAAGTTCGTCGTGACCGTATGGGCCACATCGAACTAGCATCACCAGTAGCTCACATCTGGTTCCTAAAATCGCTACCGTCTCGTATCGGTCTACTAATGGATATCCCACTACGTGATATCGAGCGTGTTCTTTACTTCGAAATGTACGTAGTAACTGAACCAGGTATGACTGATCTAGAAAAATCTCAGATGCTTACTGAAGAAGAGTATCTGGATCGTCTAGAAGAGTGGGGCGACGAGTTCACTGCTAAGATGGGTGCAGAAGCTATCAAGGACCTACTAGGTTCTATGGATATGCACGCTGAAGCTGAACAAATGCGCGAAGAGCTAGAAACAACTAACTCTGAAACTAAGCGTAAGAAAGTCACTAAGCGTCTGAAACTGGTAGAAGCGTTTATTCAATCTGGCAACAACCCAGAGTGGATGATTCTGACTGTACTTCCAGTTCTTCCGCCAGATCTACGTCCTCTAGTACCACTAGATGGCGGTCGTTTTGCGACTTCAGATCTGAACGACCTATACCGTCGTGTGATCAACCGTAACAACCGTTTGAAGCGTCTTCTAGAGCTAGCTGCTCCGGACATCATCGTACGTAACGAAAAACGTATGCTGCAAGAGTCTGTTGATGCGCTACTAGATAACGGTCGTCGTGGTCGTGCGATCACAGGTTCTAACAAGCGTCCTCTGAAATCTCTTGCTGATATGATCAAGGGTAAGCAAGGTCGTTTCCGTCAGAACCTTCTAGGTAAACGTGTAGACTACTCTGGCCGTTCTGTAATCACAGTAGGTCCATACCTTCGTCTACACCAGTGTGGTCTTCCTAAGAAGATGGCACTTGAGCTATTCAAACCATTCATCTACAGCAAGCTAGAGACTCGTGGTCTTGCGACTACAATCAAAGCTGCTAAGAAAATGGTAGAGCGTGAAGAAGCTGTCGTTTGGGATATCCTAGACGAAGTAATCCGTGAACATCCAGTACTGTTGAACCGTGCACCTACACTTCACCGTCTAGGTATCCAGGCGTTCGAACCAGTACTAATCGAAGGTAAAGCGATTCAGCTACACCCACTAGTGTGTGCGGCATACAACGCGGACTTCGATGGTGACCAAATGGCGGTACACGTGCCTCTAACTCTAGAAGCACAGCTTGAAGCTCGTACTCTGATGATGTCGACAAACAACATTCTGTCGCCAGCGTCAGGTGATCCGATCATCGTACCTTCTCAGGACGTTGTATTGGGTCTTTACTACATGACTCGTGACAAGATCAACGTGAAAGGTGAAGGCATGTACCTTTCTGGCCCTGCAGAGGCTGAGAAAGCATACCGCACTAAGACCGCTGAGCTACACGCACGCGTTAAAGTACGTATTACAGAAACAGTTGTAGACGAAGATGGCAACAGCACTACTGAGACTAAGATGGTTGATACAACTATCGGTCGTGCAATGCTATGGCAAATCGTGCCATCGGGCCTACCGTACAGCATCGTTAACCAAAAGCTAGGTAAGAAACAGATCTCTAACCTACTTAACGAGGCATACCGTAAGCTTGGTCTTAAAGATACAGTAATCTTCGCTGACCAAATCATGTACACCGGTTTCGCATACGCGGCACTATCTGGTGTATCTGTTGGTATCGACGACATGGTTGTACCGCCAGCTAAGTACACTGAAATCGCAGAAGCGGAAGAAGAAGTACGTGAAATCCAGGAACAGTACCAATCTGGTCTTGTTACTGCGGGCGAGCGCTACAACAAAGTGATCGATATCTGGGCATCGACCAACGATCGCGTAGCAAAAGCGATGATGGCAAACCTTTCATCTGAAACGGTAGTTAACCGTGACGGTGAAGAAGAGCAACAAGAATCGTTTAACAGCATCTACATGATGGCTGACTCGGGCGCTCGTGGTTCAGCTGCACAGATTCGTCAGCTAGCGGGTATGCGTGGTCTGATGGCGCGTCCAGATGGTTCAATCATCGAAACGCCGATCACTGCGAACTTTAAAGAAGGTCTAAACGTACTTCAGTACTTTATCTCAACGCACGGTGCTCGTAAGGGTCTTGCGGATACGGCACTGAAAACAGCGAACTCGGGTTACCTAACTCGTCGTCTAGTAGACGTTGCTCAAGACGTTGTTGTAACTGAACATGACTGTGGCACTCACGAGGGTGTTGACATGATGCCTCACATCGAGGGTGGTGATGTTAAAGTTGCACTAACTGAGCTAGCGCTAGGTCGTGTAGTAGCTGAAGACGTTCTTAAGCCAGGTACAGAAGATGTTCTGATCCCACGTAACACTCTAATTGATGAGAAGTGGTGTCAGATCATGGAAGAGAACTCTGTAGACAGCATGCGCGTACGCTCTGTTGTTACATGTGACTCTGACTTCGGTTGTTGTGCACAGTGTTACGGTCGTGACCTAGCACGTGGTCACCTAGTGAACCAAGGTGAAGCAGTAGGCGTTATCGCTGCTCAGTCTATCGGTGAACCGGGTACACAGCTTACGATGCGTACGTTCCACATCGGTGGTGCGGCATCTACTGCAGCAGCAGAGAACAGCATCCAAGCGAAGACAACTGGTACAGTTAAACTGCACAACGCTAAGTTCGTAATCAACAAAGATAAGAAGCTAGTAATCACGTCTCGTGCATCTGAGCTAACTATCATTGATGAATTTGGCCGTACTAAAGAGAAGCACAAACTTCCTTACGGTTCGATGCTAAGCAAAGGCGACAACGATGCAGTAACAGCTGGTGACGTTGTTGCTAACTGGGAAGCGCACACCATGCCAATCATCACTGAAGTGGCAGGTCGCATCCAGTTCGTAGACATGATCGACGGTGTTACAGTTTCTCGTCAGACAGATGACTTAACAGGTCTATCTTCAAGCGAAGTAACTGATCCAGCAGCTCGCCCAGCAGCAGGTAAAGATATGCGTCCAGCTATCAAACTTGTTGATGAGCAAGGTAACGACGTAATGATCCCTGGTACTGAAATGCCAGCTCACTACTTCCTACCTGGTAAAGCGATTGTAAACATCGAAGACGGCGCAGAAGTAGGTGTGGGTGATACACTTTCACGTATCCCTCAGAAATCTGGCGGTAACAAAGATATCACCGGTGGTCTACCACGCGTAGCTGACCTATTCGAAGCTCGTAAGCCTAAAGAGCCTGCGATTCTTGCTGAGCACACAGGTACTGTGAGCTTCGGTAAGGAGACGAAAGGTAAACGTCGTCTAGTAATCACTCGTGACGGCGGTGACGCTTACGAAGAGATGATTCCTAAGCATCGTCAGTTGAACGTATTTGAAGGTGAGCGTGTTGAACGTGGTGACGTGATCGCAGATGGTCCAGAGTCTCCACATGACATTCTACGTCTACGTGGCGTACACGCGGTAACTCAGTACATCGCTAACGAAGTACAAGAAGTTTATCGTCTACAAGGCGTTAAGATTAACGATAAGCACATCGAGACTATCGTTCGTCAAATGCTACGTAAGTGTACAATTACTCACGCAGGTGACTCTGAGTTCCTACCTGGCGAGCAAGTTGAATACTCACAAGTTAAGATTTCTAACCGTAACCTAGAAGCTGAAGGCAAAGAGCCAGCACGTTTCGAGCGTGAGCTACTAGGTATCACTAAGGCATCTCTAGCGACTGAGTCATTCATCTCTGCGGCATCGTTCCAGGAGACAACTCGCGTACTAACAGAAGCTGCGGTTTCTGGTAAGCGTGATGACCTACGTGGTCTGAAAGAGAACGTAATTGTTGGTCGTCTGATCCCAGCTGGTACTGGTTTCGCATACCACCAAGATCGTCAAGCTAAACGTGCTGAAGCGCAAGAAGGTCCATCTGCTGAACAAGCAACAGATAACCTAGCGGCACTTCTAAACGCTGGCTTCTCTTCTGACGAGTAATCGTTAAGAGCTTAAAAGAAAAGGCACCTTCGGGTGCCTTTTTTGTTTGAAGTCAAATAGAACGCTTACGCTCCGAGAGCGCTTCGCCTTAGGAATCGAGAGGTGTTGTTGGAGGGCTAGTGCAAGAAGTTTGGCTTCGAAAGGTGTTGACAGAACTTGTCCCTTAGAAAGACAAAATGAACCGAATCCCGAAAAACAAAAAGGGTTGACGTACATACGCCAACCCTTAAGAATTTTCTCGCTTCTCGCTTCTCGCTTCTCGCTTCTCGCTTCTCGCTTC
>NZ_BAOG01000068.1 GCF_000400365.1 Vibrio jasicida CAIM 1864 = LMG 25398
TGGTGCCCCGGGCCGGACTTGAACCGGCACAACGCGAACGTCGAGGGATTTTAAATCCCTTGTGTCTACCAATTCCACCACCAGGGCACACAAATTTCTTTGTGATGCCTTTACAGAAAAGTAAAACACCATCATCTGATACCGCTTAACGCCATATCATTTTTATTTGGAGCGACACACGAGGTTCGAACTCGTGACCTCAACCTTGGCAAGGTTGCGCTCTACCAACTGAGCTAGTGTCGCATTCATTCTCAAAGAGAATAATGGAGGCGCCTCCCGGAGTCGAACCGAGGTCCACGGATTTGCAATCCGCTGCATAGCCACTCTGCCAAGGCGCCTCATTTGTGAAGGAAGGTCAACTTCTTTCACCACCCTTTCGATCAATGCTCTCTTGGGTACGGGATGCATTCTACGGATTCGAGCGATCGAGTCAACACTATTTTTATTTTTTTAAATCGTTTGACCAGATTTTGTGCGAAAGACGGTAAATTGATTAGTTTTAATACTGATAATCTCCCAAATACACTTGTTTATCATGAATTTTGGGCTACTTTCCTTCCCTTTATCATGTATTCCGCTAGCCCCCAACAGTAGAGAAATTCGTACTTGAGTATCCGACCACGCCCCAGCGAGTAAAAACCAGACTTAGATCACAGTTATTATTTAAGGCAGCTTTCCCTCAAGCAATAAAAAAGCAGGCTAATAGCCTGCTTTCTAAATTCATCTGTTTCGATTACTTAGTGATGTTCTTCATTAAGTAAATCATCTTTCGCCGCAGCTAGGTATTGAACCATAGACCAGTATGTTAAGAACGTGGCAACGTAAAGCGCTCCAAAGCCAAGCCATACCATCCAGTCGTCGTAACGCCAGATCAGAACCCAAAGGGCGAACATCTGAGATACGGTTTTGACTTTGCCGACCCAAGAAACCGCAACACTCGCACGTTTACCGATTTCTGCCATCCATTCACGCAATGCAGAGATGATGATTTCACGAGCAATCATTGTGACGGCTGGAATCGTTACCCAAATCGAGTGGTAATGCTCAGTAATCAAAATCAGCGCTGTCGCCACCAGTACCTTGTCTGCTACTGGGTCAATGAAAGCACCGAATCGAGAGGTTTGGCCTAACTTACGGGCTAACATGCCATCTAACCAATCGGTAAAACCCGCAACCCAGAAAACCATTGCCGCAGCAAAAGGAGCCCAAGAGTAAGGTAGATAGAAAACAACCACGAAAACTGGGATTAGGAACAGTCTAAGTAGAGACAGAATGTTCGGGATATTCAAACGCATTTTATTATTCTCTTACACATTGCGTGTTAATGTTGCGGGATTTTCCTTATTGTTTCAATGCTTGGAAAATAATTTCTGCCAAAGAGTGACTAATTCCTGGCACTTTGGCGATTTCTTCGACACTTGCCCGCTTGAGTTCTTGTAAACCGCCCATGTATTTCAGCAAAGCTTGACGACGTTTGGGACCAACGCCTTCAATCCCTTCTAACGCACTGGTACGTCTGGTTTTTCCGCGTTTAGCTCTATGACCTGCAATAGCATGATTATGGCTTTCATCGCGAATATGTTGAATGAGGTGCAGTGCTGGCGCATCACTTGGCAAGTTAAACTCCTCACCATCTACGGTAATTAAGGTTTCAAGCCCCGGCTTACGGGTTACCCCTTTTGCGATACCGATCATCGTTGGACGCTTTGGCCAGTCTCCCCAATATTGCGAAATGATCTCATGAGCTCTATTTAGCTGACCTTTACCACCATCGATAAAGATGATGTCTGGGATCTTTTCTACGTCCAACTGCTTTGAATAACGACGCTCTAACGCCTGCCCCATCGCAGCATAGTCATCACCACCTGTAATGCCCGTGATGTTGTAACGGCGATATTCTTGTTTTACCGGGCCTTCACCATTAAATACCACACACGACGCAATCGTACTTTCGCCCATCGTGTGCGAGATATCGAAACATTCCATACGACTTATCGACTCCATTCCCAACACCTCACGCAGCGCTTTGAAGCGTTGGTTAATGGTCATCTTATGGTTAATCTTAGTCGTAATCGCCGTCAATGCATTGGTGTTGGACAGTTTGAGGTAACGAGCACGAGAGCCTGTCGGTGAAGTATGAAATTGCACCTTACGCCCTGCTACGTCACTTAACGCTTGCTGTATAGACAACACATCCTCACCTAGCTCTTGGTTCAAAATAATGCGAGAAGGGATGGTACGCGCCTCGTTATGACTCAAATAGTACTGAGTAAGAAAGCTATCGAAGACTTCTTGTTGACTGGTATTGTGCGGGATCTTAGGGAAATGACTGCGACTGCCTAGCACCTTACCCTGACGGATCATCAGGATATGGATACAAGCGATGCCGTTTTCTTGTGCAAAACCGAGTACATCCATATCGTCCATGCTGTCTTCAGAAACATATTGCTGCTCCTGAACACGGCGAATAGCTTGAATTTGGTCTCGGAACTTAGCCGCGTCTTCAAAGCGGAGCTGCTGACTGGCCAACTCCATCTTTTCGATGAGTTGCTCTAGCACTTGCTTATCTTTGCCTTGCAAGAACAACCGGACCAAACCCACCAGTTCAGCATATTCTTCGTCGGAAATAATGGTGCTGACACAAGGTCCTGCACAGCGACCAATTTGATACATCAAGCACGGTCGAGTTCGGTTAGAGTAAACCGTATCTTCACACTGTCGAACGGGTAAGATTTTTTGCAATAAATGCAACGTCTCGCGCACTGCACCAGAATCAGGATATGGACCAAAGTACTCACCTTTACGTTTTTTAGCACCACGATGCATAGATAATCGAGGATGTTTATGTCCACTAATAAAAATGTAAGGATAGGATTTATCGTCACGTAGTAGGACATTGTACTTGGGTAAATACTGCTTGATGTAGTTATGCTCAAGAATGAGCGCTTCCGTCTCTGTATGAGTTACTGTGACATCAATCTTGGCGATATTGCTAACGAGGGCGCGGGTCTTTTCACTGTCTACTTTTTTACGAAAGTAACTGGAAAGACGCTTTTGAAGATCTTTGGCTTTGCCTACGTAAATAACAACAGCCTCGGCGTTGTACATTCTGTAAACGCCGGGCTGATGAGTTACTGTCTTGAGAAAGGAAGCCGAATCGAAGGGAGGATTCACACTAAAGGGTCTCGGTGTCCAGCATTCCATGGCGAATCGCTAAGTGTGTTAACTCAACGTCACCGTTAATGTCCAGTTTGCTAAACAGACGGTAGCGGTAGCTGTTGACTGTTTTTGGACTTAAATTCAATTGTTCAGAAATATCCGTAACTTTCTGACCTTTGGTGATCATCATCATGATCTGTAATTCGCGTTCTGAAAGGTCTTTAAATGGGTTTTCAGAGGCTGGTGAGAATTGACTCAACGCCATTTGTTGCGCGATCTCTGGGGAGATATAACGCTGCCCACTATTAACAACACGAATTGCATTAACCATTTCATCAGGACCTGCGCCTTTGGTCAAATAACCAGAAGCCCCTGCCTGCATCACCTTAGTAGGGAACGGATTTTCCGTATGAACGGTTAGTACGATGATTTTTACATCAGGATTCACGCGAAGAATTTTTTTCGTGGCTTCCAAGCCGCCAATTCCTGGCATGTTCATATCCATTAAAACAACGTCGGCATGATTACTGCGACACCATTTTACTGCTTCTTCACCGCTGTCAGCTTCTCCTGCTACGTTCATTCCACGGACGTCTTCAATAATACGTCGTATCCCTGTGCGAACCAGCTCGTGATCATCTACAAGGAAAACATTTATCAAACTTGTATCTCCACACTTTTATTGGCTCTGCACCCACATAACTTGGTTAAATGTGGATATCAGTATGAGTGCCTATATAATAACGCATTAGGCAAAAAATTGCTTTCTATGAATATGTGCTCAAACGCAAAATTTGGCAAGAACTTATTCATAAACCACTCTATTATTTGAGTGAAAGACCTGCAAAGCCGAAATTTAAGACAAGCTAATTAACAACAGAAATTCCCATAAATCAAGCAACTAGGTTTCATATTGTTTAGCAGTGCGCAATATCAACCCTAAATGGTTATTCCATAAGCGAGCAAACGTGGCCTAACAAGCGAAAACATGGGCTCTTCTTCCCCCATACCGACTCAGGGTTTTACTGGTTATTTTTACAGTTCTTAATGTTAGAATAGTGAACTCAAAGAATTATAAGGTTTCTCTCTTTTGAATATCCAACAAGGCTTCCTACTCACTCGTCAAGCACGAGACATCAAAGGCCAAACGCAAATTGAACTTTGGCTTTCGACAGAGGACGGACCAACTCAATTGCTGATTCATGGGGAAAAACCGGTGTTCTTTGTTGAACAAGCGCACCTTGAACAAGTCAATATGCTGGCTGCTTCAAAACAGCTCGAGGTGTCAGTAAAACCACTCCAACTCAAAAACTTCCAACACTCAGCTCTCGCGGCTTGCTACACCCACAACACCAAAGACGCTTTCGCTTTGCAAGATGCTCTGACACAAAATGACATCATTCATTATGAAGGGGATGTGCGCTTAGCTGATCGCTACCTTATGGAACGTTTTATCAAAGGTAGTATTGAGTTTACGGGCAACCGACAGTTCCTTAATGGCTTCCAACGTGTCCAAAATGCGAAATGCCGTAGTGGCGAATATGAACCAAATCTGCACGTTGTTTCCCTTGATTTGGAATGTTCAGAGAAAGGCATTCTTTATTCAATTGGTTTAGACAGCCCTGTAGATTCTCGCGTAATCATGATTGGTGAACCGGAGCCCGCAGAAACAAAAATCCAATGGGTTAAAGACGAGAGAGCATTACTTGAAGCTATGATTGATTGGTTTAAGCAGTTCGACCCGGATGTCATTGTTGGCTGGAACGTCATTGACTTCGACTTCCGCCTCTTACACAAACGTGCAGAATGGCACAGTATGAAGCTAATGATTGGTCGAGCGGATCAAGCCAGCTTTTTCCGGAGTTCAGCGCAAAGCCAGCAAGGGTTTATCTCGATTCCCGGCCGTGTGGTTCTCGATGGTATCGATACCTTAAAGACAGCAACATATCATTTCCGTTCATGGTCACTTGAGTCTGTATCTCAAGAGTTGCTTGGCGAAGGT
Source organism: Vibrio jasicida CAIM 1864 = LMG 25398 (assembly GCF_000400365.1). GTDB lineage: Bacteria > Pseudomonadota > Gammaproteobacteria > Enterobacterales > Vibrionaceae > Vibrio > Vibrio jasicida. Next base: position 5,162 of record NZ_BAOG01000068.1, read on the forward strand.
AAAGAAATTCATAACGTGCATGACCGAATGGACGAGATCAATCGCATGTACCGATTGGATAAGCCCTCTCTTGCAAAATATAACCTGCAAGATTGCGTTTTGGTAAATAAGATTTTCGACCATACCCACCTCCTCGACTTCGCTATTGAACGATCACGTTTAACGGGAGTGGAACTGGATCGCGTAGGGGGCTCAGTGGCAGCGTTTACTAACTTGTATTTGCCACAGATTCACCGTGCAGGTTATGTCGCACCTAACCTACACCCCGAGAACTGGATCGCTAGCCCAGGCGGTTATGTGATGGATTCTATTCCGAATCTGTATGACTCAGTGTTGGTATTGGATTTTAAAAGCCTATATCCATCGATCATTCGTTCTTTCTTGATTGACCCAATGGGCTTAGTCGAAGGTTTACAGCTTGAAATCGGCAAGGCAGATGATGAAGCCGTCCCGGGATTCCGTGGCGGTCAGTTCCATCGCTCGAAACACTTCCTACCGGAGATGATTGAGAAGCTGTGGGCCGCGCGTGATGTCGCCAAAAAGAATAACGAGAAAGCCTTTTCGCAAGCAATTAAGATCATCATGAACTCATTCTATGGTGTGCTAGGTTCGTCTGGCTGCCGTTTCTTTGATACCCGCCTTGCTTCAAGCATCACCATGCGTGGCCACGAGATCATGAAGCAAACCAAAGTGCTGATTGAAGACAAAGGCTATCAAGTGATTTATGGCGATACCGATTCCACCTTCGTATCTTTAAATGGCGCTTATAGCCAAGAAGAGGCGGATGAGGTTGGGAATACGCTGGTCGACTACATCAACCACTGGTGGACGGAACACTTACGGAGTGAATACAACTTAACGTCTATTCTCGAAATTGAATACGAGACCCATTACCGCAAGTTCTTAATGCCGACAATTCGTGGGGCAGAGACAGGCTCTAAGAAACGTTACGCCGGGCTGATTGGCGAAGGCGAACAAGAGCGCATTATCTTCAAAGGATTAGAAAGCGCTCGGACTGACTGGACGCCTCTGGCACAGAAGTTCCAGAACACCTTGTATCAAATGGTTTTTCACGGTGAAGATCCAAGTGACTACGTGCGAGAAATGGTCGAGAAAACCAACAGCGGCGAATTCGATGATCAATTGGTGTATCAGAAACGCCTACGTCGAAAGCTGCACGAATACCAAAAGAACATTCCACCACAGGTGCGAGCCGCACGCTTAGCAGATGACATCAATGCTAAACTTGGGAGACCGTTACAGTATCAAAACCGTGGTCGAATCGAATACCTGATTACCATAAATGGACCAGAGCCACACGAATACCTAAACAGTCCTATCGATTACCAACATTACATTGATAAACAACTAAAGCCGGTCGCCGATGCTATTCTGCCGTTTATCGGCACTGACTTTGAGCAACTGTCAGCGCCTCAAATGGGATTATTTTAGAAGATACTGCGCATAGATGGCGTGGCTTAACCTATTCGGAACTCGGTTTTTTGATACTGCTTTACAAGCCAACTTCCAAAGCCATCCATCAAACCAAGTACAGAGCGTTTGGGAATTGCTCGACCAGCCAGCAAGATACCCAAACGTTCGATCTCCAATTGCTTTTCAGGGTGATACTTCAAAAATACCTCACCGCATTCAACAGGATCATCAAACCAACGTTTATCTCGATACATCACCAACGAATAAGACGCTCGCAGTAATTTCTTCGCAATCACGATTTGTGCAGCTACCTGCTCTTTTACGCTGCTGGCTTGGCTAATCTTACTTCGATAGACTGAGATCCAATCTTCCACATCCATATTCCAGTGTTTAGCAATTTCCCAACTTGGAACATAATCGCCAAAACAATCGCCTAAGCTCTCACCATACACACAAACGCAACAATGCTTGAGCATAAACCCCCAAGTAAAAATACTGTCTAGGTTTGCTACCTCACTCACCAGCGCGGTACGAATAGAAACACCTTGAACTTGTGGGTGTCCCTGCTGCGCTCGCCATTTGATGGTGTTGAGTATTGTTGCTCGGTTGTTTTCAAAACTGGACTTCGTTACCACCACCAGATCAAGATTTGATTTACCTGCAATGGCACTTTTTCGCGCAACACTGCCATACACGTAAACACTATGCAGGTTAGCACCGAGGCCGCCTTTTAGGCACGCTAGCACCTCTCGAATAAGAGGTTCAAATTCTGGTTGGAAAGGTTGTTTTGGATTGATAACAGAGAGAGACATTGATTGAAACGCGATCTCGAGTTTTTAGCGAACGATGGTCAATATGATCCACTAGCTATGGTTTTGAATCAAGCCCATTCAGCCGTTTCATTAGGATTAAACAACAACGATTAATTTTGGTGCCAGACAAACAAGTTAGCGCTATAATCACCAAGTTTTGCTTAATAAGTGTAAATAGGAAAATACAATGCCAAAGGCAAGTGAAATCAAAAAAGGCTTCGCAATCGAGTCTAATGGTAAAACTCTTCTAGTTAAAGACATCGAAGTTACGACTCCTGGTGGTCGTGGCGGCGCTAAGATCTACAAAATGCGTTGTACAGATCTAAACACTGGCGCTCGTGTAGATGAGCGTTACAAATCTGATGATGTGGTTGAAACGGTAGAAATGAACAAACGTGCAGTTGTTTACTCATACGCTGATGGCGATGAGCACATCTTCATGGATAACGAAGACTACTCACAATACACATTCAAACACAACGAAGTTGAAGATGAGCTTCTGTTCATCAACGAAGACACTCAAGGTATCCACCTTATTCTAATCAACGGCTCTGCTGTTGGTATCGAGCTTCCTTCTTCTGTTGAGCTAGTGATTGAAGAAACTGACCCTTCAATTAAAGGTGCATCTGCATCTGCACGTACTAAACCAGCACGCTTTGCTTCAGGCCTTGTAATTCAAGTTCCTGAGTACATCGCGACTGGTGACCGCGTGATCATCAACACGACTGAACGTAAATACATGAGCCGAGCATAAGCATGTCTGATTTGATTTCTTACGACGACGTTATCGACGCTGCGTACGACATCTTCCTTGAAATGGCTCCAGATAACCTAGAGCCAGCTGATGTCATTCTGTTTACCGCGCAATTTGAAGATCGTGGTGCCGCAGAACTTGTTGAAACCGGTGATGACTGGGTTGAACATGTTGGCTTCGACATCGACAAAGAAGTGTATGCAGAAGTTCGAATCGGCTTAGTAAACGAGGAAAATGACGTACTTGATGACGTGTTTGCTCGTATGCTAATCAGTCGAGACCCAGAACATAAGTTCTGCCATATGCTTTGGAAACGTGATTAACGATTTCCTCATCATGATCAAAAACACCAGCCTCTCACTGGTGTTTTTTTATGTCAGTAAGTTAAAGTTACGTGTGATTGGCAAACACGAAAGATTACGGACGCGAAACGCTAGATAAGAAAAAGGCTTGCCAAGTGGCAAGCCTTTCTAATTTTCGCTATCGATTAACGATGCTTGTTGCGTGCACCCTGATCACCTGCGCTCTTCTTTGGCTTACGGCGAGAAGGGTTGTTGCTGCGGCCTTTAGGCGTATTTACGCGCTCTTCGTGACGCTTAACAGCGCGACGGATTTTTTGGCTACGAGCACGTTCACGTTTACGTGAGGTGTTGTCTTTGTTCAGATCAAGCATGGTTTCTTTTTCTGGACGAAGCTCTACCAATTCGCGTAGGTAGTTTACTTCTTTAAGATCAAGTTCCATCCAACCACCACGAGGCAGTTTCTTATCCAGATAGATATCACCGTAACGAACACGTTTTAGGCGGCTAACCGTCGTATCTTGCGATTCCCACAGACGGCGAACTTCACGGTTACGACCTTCGTTGATAGCAACATAAAACGTGTGGTTCATACCTTCACCACCCGCATATACCACATCTTCGAAACGTGCCATACCATCTTCAAGTTCAACACCACGAACTAAGTTTTTCACTTTCTGTTCAGTTACTTCGCCGAAAACACGAACAAGGTATTCACGCTCAACCTGACGGCTTGGGTGCATAAGGCGGTTCGCCAGTTCCCCATCTGTTGTAAACAGCAGCAAACCTGATGTGTTAGCATCAAGACGACCTACTGAAATCCAACGAGAACCACGGATCTTTGGCAGACGATCGAAAACAGTGCGACGACCTTCTGGGTCGTGACGAGTACACAGTTCACCTTCTGGCTTGTAATAAGCCAAAACACGACAGATCACTTCTTCTTGTACCTTCGCAGACACAACGTGACCATCGATACGAACTACGCTGTTCTCATCTTCTAGTCTTTCACCAAGTTTAGCTACGACTCCGTTCACGCTAACGCGACCAGATTTAATTAACGATTCAATCTCGCGACGAGAACCGTGACCTGCGCGTGCTAATACTTTTTGTAACTTTTCGCTCATTTATCTACCTATGTGTCGTCTTCACAGACGTCGAGACCAGAATTGGTCTTCATTTTGCAAGTTACCCATGTAAATGGGATTTTTTCGGTCGGACATTATACGAGATTCTCCCATTTAATGTAAGTGAAATCGTCCAGATTCTCTCGTTAAAATCTCGCTCTAAAACTCACACTTAACTCATCATCTTCTCCAACTTAGTACTAAGCCGCACTAGGGTAGAACCGCACTATTATGGGTCTGTCCACACCTCTGAATTTTTGGTGCACCTGATAAAATTATCAAGGTTATAAGAAAGATAACTGTTCAGCTTGCTAGCTCCCTTAATCAGATGAAAAGGAATAATAAATGTCTCATACAAATCTTGACCTAAATTGGATATTTGGCACCTCAGAAGACGACAACATGACCGGAACAAAAGGCTCAGATACCAACGACGTTTTCGTCGGTTTTGGTGGCGATGATAAGTTTGTTGGTTTCGACGGAAATGACTATGTCTTTGGTTGCCGTGGTGACGACACTCTATTAGGCGGCAGAGGTGATGACTTACTGGCTGGTGGTTCAGGCGACGATTACTTGTCTGGCGGCTTGGGTAATGACTCTCTATTTGGTGGTTGTGGTGACGATACGATTTTCGACTACTCTGGCAACAACTTCATCAATGCCGGTTGGGGTGATGATACGGTCGTCGTTGGTGATGGCAACTCTGTGATTGCTGGTGGATGTGGTGATGACACGTTCGTAATGACAAACCGTCTTGCGGTTGGCGTTCCAGATCAGCCAGTTTCCTCAAACGACATTGAAGTGAAAGCAGAGATCCTAGACTTCAACATTTGCCACGATAAGCTTGTATTTGATATGGGTCTCGATACCAACGACGATGGTATTCGCGACACGTTCCTCGATTCCGCAGATGACCTAACGCTGTCATACAACGACTTTGGTTGGGCTGTGTTCTCTAGCGACGAGTTTAATGTGGAAGTAACGTTGAAAGGTATTGATGCGGGTTACATGAACTACATTGAGCACCACAATATCGATATCTTTGACTTCGCATAATCCACGAATGTGAACTTCTACTCATTGATTCAAAAATTAAAGGGAGGCGTCTTCGCCTCCCTTTCTTATTTAGCTTTGTGCTAGTTTCGTATTTGCTTTTGAGTTGACGAGCTTACTCAAATGGCGCTGGGTCACCAGAACCTACGCGCGCTATCACTTGCTCACCATCACTAAAGTCAATCACTGTTGTCGGTTGCTCACCCAGATACCCACCATTAAGGATGACATCAACCGCGTGCTCTAATTTGTCACGAATATCCTCAGGGTCCGATTCCGTCACGTCACTACCTGGCAAAATTAGCGATGTTGACATCAACGGCTCGCCAAGCGCTTCTAATAAGTCCAATGCGATACGGTTATCTGGAACACGGATACCAATCGTTTTGCGTTTTGCGTTCATCAAACGACGCGGCACTTCTTTTGTGCCTTTGAAGATAAAAGTGTAAGGACCCGGTGTGTTGTTTTTTAGTAGTCGGAATGCCGAGTTATCCACTCGTGCGTACAGAGAAAGCTCCGACAAATCGCGGCACAACAACGTAAAGTTATGCTTGTCATCCAGACGACGGATCTGACAAATTCGTTCCAGCGCCTGCTTGTTCTCCAATTGACAGCCTAGTGCGTAACCTGAATCGGTTGGGTAAACCACCACACCGCCGTTACGAATGATTGCTACTGCTTGATTGATCAAGCGAGCCTGTGGGTTTTCTGGATGAACGTAAAAAAACTGGCTCATTGTAATTCCTCATTATCGAACCTCTCGGCTCTATATTTTTTATGGCGTTTCGACTTCGTCAGGTTGAGCATTCAACGAAGGATCAATACCCCAATCTTTCCAAACTGGTTCTACACCCGCAGGCAACCAGAGGTTTCTTCCCAACTCCATCCACGGTGACGGATAGTGAAAATCACTGCCTTGAGAAGCTAATAGTTTGTATTGTATAGCATAATCAGCCAAGTTGCGTCTTTCTTGTTGTGCTTGTTGGGGCTGAGCCACTTCCATAGCATCACCACCCGCCTCCACAAACGCAGCCAGCATTCGCTTCACCCATTTGGCGGTAAGTTGATATCGCCCTGGATGTGCTAAAACCGCTTGTCCACCAGCAGCATGAATCGCGTCGACAGCGTCTTTCATCGAACACCAGTTTGGTGGGACATAACCTGGATTGTTACGCGTCAAAAACTTCTTGAACACCATCTGCATGTTCTTTGCGTAGCCATTGTCCACAAGCCATTTAGCAAAGTGAGCTCGTGTGATTGGCGCATCACCGGCAATTAACTGAACTTCTTCGAGCACCCCATCGCGAGTGGCTTTCTGTAGACGCTCTGCAATCAGCTGCGCCCTTGCTACGCGATGCGTTTTCTGTTGCTGAATTAACTCAACCAATGCTGGGCTTTCCGGATCAATATTCAAACCCACAATATGGATGTCTTTGTTCTGCCAAACAGTCGAGATCTCGATACCGTTAATGATTTTGAGCGGCAGATTATTTTCTTCAACGTATTGCTTGGCCGGAGCTAAGCCGTCAACCGTATCATGATCCGTGATCGCCAAAACCTCGATATCAAAACTTAGTGCCCGATCCACCAAATCACTCGGTGCAAATCGACCATCCGAGGCTGTAGTGTGGCTGTGTAAATCAATTCTCATCTTTTTGTCGTTTTAATGCTGTTTTGGGGTTGACTTTTTATCTCTGCACTAGTTAACTAGTACACAAATACGAAGTACCTATTTAAGGCTCACCATGTTACAAGAATTTAACCAAAACCAGAAAGCGAAAGTTTCGGTTCGTCTGAATAAGATGAATTCCGTAGACGTTGCTTGGTGGCGCACTTGGACAAGTTCTTGGTGGGCGAACGTGTACTTCTAGTTTAGAGAATTAAATGTCACAAAGCCCGCTACTTCAGCGGGCTTTTTGTTTTGTCGTCCATCTCACATTCAACTGCTTAAACATTCATCGAATATGACCAAAACTTGATTGGGTGAACGTTTGCTTTATGCGACTATGTACGGCAGGAAGATGTAAACAGCTATAAGGAGGTCTTGTGAACAAGGCCATTGAAATTAAGAAACTTGGACAGCTTGAAGTGCTAACGGCTTCCGTCCCTTATACTCAAGACCCGACTCGCTTGTTCCACACGCTATGTGAGAACAAAACTGACAGCCTATTGCTGGAATCTGCTGAAATCGATTCAAAGCAAGACTTGAAATCCCTGTTACTGGTTGATTCGGCAGTTCGTATCGTCTGCTTTGGTCACACTGTCACCATGCAAGCTCTCACGGATAACGGCAAAAACCTACTAGCACACTTAAACCAAAATGTCCGTGGTGATGTCTCTCGTCAATTTGACGTTGACACATTAACGCTAGAATTTACACAACCATGCGACACACTGGATGAAGATTCTCGTCTACGTGAAGCGTCATCTTTTGATGCACTTCGCTTGGTTCAGCACAGCTTCGATATCTCAGAGCAAGACAAACATGCAATTTTCCTTGGTGGTCTATTTGCCTACGACTTAGTTGCGAACTTCGAACCGTTGGGCAATGCAGAAGCAACTAACCAATGCCCAGACTACGTGTTTTACGTAGCAGAAACGCTATTGGTTGTGGATCATCAGACAGAGTCTTGCCATTTGCAGGCAACTTTGTTTGTCGATGATTCTCAAAAGTCAGCGTTAAAAGCAAGAATCGAAGAAATCAGTACTCAATGTACTTCTCCTAAGCTGCTACCTAGTGCCGCCCAACTTGAGAATGTTCACGCCCAACCTAGCATCGAAGATAAAGACTTCTGCCAAATCGTTCGTGACCTTAAAGAGTACGTAGTGAAAGGCGATGTATTCCAAGTCGTACCATCTCGTCGATTCACGCTACCTTGCCCTTCTCCATTGGCAGCCTACAAAGAACTTAAACAAAGCAACCCAAGCCCTTACATGTTCTACATGCAAGATGAGCTATTCACTTTGTTTGGCGCATCACCAGAAAGCGCGCTTAAGTACGAAACCGATACCAACCAAATTGAAATCTACCCAATCGCAGGCACTCGTCGCCGTGGCAAGCGCCCTAACGGCGAGATTGATTTCGACCTAGATAGCCGCATCGAACTTGAACTGCGCACCGACAAGAAAGAAAACGCAGAACACATGATGTTGGTTGACTTGGCACGTAACGACGTCGCTCGTATTGCTCAAGCTGGCACTCGCCACGTAGCAGACCTTCTAAAAGTCGACCGCTACAGCCACGTAATGCACTTGGTATCTCGTGTGGTCGGTCAACTACGTGAAGACCTAGACGCACTGCACGCATACCAAGCGTGTATGAACATGGGCACGTTGACAGGCGCACCTAAGATTCGCGCAATGCAGTTGATTCGCGATGTAGAAGGCGCACGTCGCGGTAGCTACGGTGGTGCTGTGGGTTACCTAACTGGTGAAGGCACACTCGACACCTGTATCGTGATCCGCTCAGCGTACGTTGAGAACGGCATTGCTCAAGTTCAAGCTGGTGCTGGCGTGGTATTCGATTCTGATCCACAAGCGGAAGCAGACGAAACGCGCGGCAAAGCACAAGCAGTAATCTCTGCTATCCAAGCAGCGCATAAGTCACAATAAGGAATAGGGTTCAGAGATGGCTAATATCATTTTTATCGACAACTTTGACTCGTTCACCTACAACCTTGTGGATCAATTCCGCTCGCTAGGTCACTCAGTCAAGATTTACCGAAATAACATCCCAGCACAAACCATTGAACAAGCGGTGAACGAGCTTGAAAACCCAGTGGTTCTGCTATCGCCTGGTCCTGGTGCACCGTCAGAAGCAGGCTCAATGCCAGAACTGATTCAACTGATGAAAGGCAAAGTTCCAATGATCGGCATTTGTCTTGGTCACCAAGCGATTGTTGAAGCGTACGGCGGTACCGTTGCTGGTGCAGGCGAAATCATTCACGGTAAGGTCTCCATGATGGAGCACCAAAACCATGCGATTTACCAAAACCTACCATCACCACTTGCGATTGCGCGTTACCACTCGCTAGTTGCGACCAAGGTTCCTGAGAGCCTAGCCATCACAGCAGAAGTGGATGACTTGGTAATGTCTGTTGTACATGAAGAAGATAAAGTTTGCGGGTTCCAGTTCCACCCGGAATCTATTATGACGACCTACGGAGCAACACTGTTGGCCAATGCCATTGAATGGGCACTTGAAGAACAAACTTCAGCGAACCCACTCACTGCTTAAAAAGCACTTGGCACATAAGAAATTTAGGAGAGGAAATATGGAAGCAATCATCAACCCTATTATTACTAAACTGTACGAGCAAGAATCGCTTACTCAGAAAGAGAGCCAACAGCTATTCGACATCATTATCCGTGGTGAACTAGGCCCAATTTTGATGGCGTCAGCACTGACTGCACTAAAAATCAAAGGCGAAACACCAGATGAAATTGCAGGCGCGGCGAAAGCACTTCTGGCAAACGCAAACCCATTCCCTCGCCCAGATTACGATTTCGCAGATATCGTAGGTACTGGCGGCGACGGTCACAACACCATCAACATTTCAACCACTGCGGCGTTTGTTGCTGCAGCATGTGGTCTAAAAGTAGCGAAACACGGTAACCGCAGCGTCTCCAGCAAATCAGGCTCTTCTGACCTTCTTGATTCATTTGGTATCAATCTAGCAATGAGCGCAGAAGATACGCGCAAAGCGGTAGACGATATCGGTGTTGCTTTCCTATTTGCACCTCAATACCACGGTGGTGTGCGCCATGCGATGCCAGTGCGCCAAACCATGAAAACACGTACCATCTTTAACATTCTTGGCCCACTGATTAACCCAGCTCGTCCAAACATCGAATTGATGGGTGTTTACAGTGAAGAACTGGTTCGTCCTATCGCAGAAACCATGCTACAAATGGGTATGAAGCGCGCCGCGGTGGTACACGGCAGTGGCTTGGACGAAGTAGCAATTCACGGTGAAACAACCGTTGCCGAAATCAAAGACGGTAAGATCACAGAATACAAACTAACGCCTGAAGACTTCGGTCTAGAAGCACACCCACTAGAAGCGATCAAAGGTGGCGATCCTGAAGAAAACAAAGCGATCATTACCAATATTCTGACGGGTAAAGGTACAGACGCACAATTGGGTGCAGTGGCAGTAAACGTTGCTCTGCTAATGCGTCTATTCGGCCACGAAGATTTAAAAGCCAACACGCAACAAGCGATTGAGGCAATGAATTCAGGCAAGGCGTACCAATTGGTACAACAACTTGCCGCACACGCTTAAGGAATTGAAGAAGATGACTGACTTCAACACTCAGCAAGCTGACAACCTGTCTGAACACGTTTCTAAGAAAGAAGCAGAAATGGCAGAAGTACTGGCGAAAATTGTCCGCGACAAATATCAGTGGGTAGCAGACCGTAAGGTGTCTCAACCGCTAAGCACATTTCAGTCTGATTTGCTGCCATCGGACCGCAGCTTCTACGATGCTCTGAGTGGCGAAAAGACGGCATTCATCACCGAATGTAAGAAGGCATCTCCTTCTAAAGGTTTGATTCGTGATCACTTCGACTTGGATTACATCGCATCGGTTTACAACAACCATGCAGATGCCATTTCAGTCTTAACAGACGAAAAGTACTTCCAAGGTAACTTTGACTTTCTTCCTCAAGTGCGTGGTCAAGTCAAACAACCAGTTATTTGTAAAGACTTCATGGTAGATACCTACCAAGTTTACCTAGCGCGTCATTACAGTGCTGATGCTGTCTTGCTAATGCTGTCTGTCCTCAATGACGAAGAGTACAAAGCGCTAGAAGAAGCAGCACACAGCCTGAACATGGGCATCCTGACCGAAGTCAGCAACGAAGAAGAGCTTCATCGTGCCGTTAAGCTAGGCGCACGCGTTATCGGCATCAATAACCGTAACTTGCGCGACCTAAGTACTGATTTGAATCGTACTAAAGAACTGGCGCCGACAATTCGCGAATTAGCACCAAATGCGACCGTGATTTCAGAGTCTGGCATTTATACGCATCAACAAGTTCGTGATTTAGCGGAATACGCAGACGGATTCTTGATTGGTAGCTCGCTGATGGCAGAAGACAACCTTGAACTTGCAGTACGCAAAGTCACGTTGGGTGAAAACAAAGTCTGTGGCTTAACGCACCCAGATGACGCAGCAAAAGCGTATCAATCTGGTGCAGTATTTGGTGGCCTGATTTTTGTCGAGAAGTCGAAGCGTGCGGTTGACCTTGAGGGTGCTCGCTTAACCATGAGCGGTGCTCCACTGAATTACGTTGGCGTTTTCCAAAATCACGATATCGATTTTGTTGCTTCTGTCGTGACCTCTTTGGGTTTAAAAGCAGTGCAACTGCACGGCCAAGAAGACCAAGTTTACGTAAACCAACTCAAAGCCGAACTGCCAACAACAGTAGAAATTTGGAAAGCTTACGGTGTGACAGATGCGAAGCCAGAACTGCTTGCAGACAACATTGACCGCCATCTACTAGATGCGCAAGTCGGCACTCAAACAGGCGGAACCGGCCAAGTGTTCGACTGGTCACTGATTGGCGACCCAAGTCAAATTATGCTAGCAGGCGGACTGTCGCCAGAAAATGCTCAACAAGCAGCGACACTAGGTTGCTTGGGATTAGATTTAAACTCTGGTGTAGAAAGCGCACCAGGCAAAAAAGATTCACAGAAGTTGCTCGCGGCATTCACCGCTATTCGCAACTACTAAAGCTGGATATCAGCTAAAAAATTTAAAGCTATTCGTAGCGAAAAATACGAGAAGGAATATAACGATGGCAAAACTGAATGCCTACTTTGGCGAATACGGCGGTCAGTACGTTCCGCAAATTCTAGTTCCAGCACTGGAGCAACTAGAGCAAGCGTTTATCGACGCGCAAGAAGATCCAGAATTCCGCAGCGAATTCATGACGCTTCTTCAAGAGTATGCGGGCCGTCCAACGGCTTTGACTCTAACTCGTAACCTAACCAAAGGTACGAAAACTAAACTGTACCTAAAACGTGAAGACCTACTTCACGGTGGCGCGCACAAGACCAACCAAGTGTTAGGTCAAGCTCTGCTTGCGAAACGCATGGGTAAAAACGAAATCATCGCTGAAACGGGCGCAGGTCAACACGGTGTTGCAACGGCACTTGCGTGTGCACTGCTTGGCCTTAAGTGTCGCGTTTACATGGGTGCAAAAGACGTTGAGCGTCAGAGCCCGAACGTATTCCGTATGAAGCTAATGGGCGCAGAAGTCATTCCTGTTCACTCGGGTTCAGCAACACTTAAAGACGCATGTAATGAAGCGCTACGCGACTGGTCTGCAACTTATGAAGACGCGCACTACCTACTAGGTACAGCGGCAGGTCCTCACCCATTCCCAACCATCGTGCGTGACTTCCAACGCATGATTGGTGAAGAAACGAAGAATCAGATTTTGGCTCGTGAAGGTCGTCTTCCTGATGCGGTTATCGCATGTGTGGGCGGTGGTTCAAATGCGATTGGTATGTTTGCTGACTTCATCGAAGAAGAAAGCGTTCGCCTAATTGGTGTTGAGCCAGCAGGTAAAGGCATCGATACAGACCAGCACGGTGCACCACTTAAACATGGCAAAACGGGCATCTTTTTTGGTATGAAAGCACCGTTAATGCAAGATCCTAACGGCCAAGTTGAAGAGTCTTACTCTGTATCTGCGGGTCTTGATTTCCCTTCAGTTGGTCCTCAGCACGCGCACCTAAACGCAATTGGTCGTGCAGAATACGACAACGTGACAGACGATGAAGCGTTAGAAGCATTCCAAGAGATTGCACGCCATGAAGGCATTATCCCTGCCCTAGAATCTTCTCACGCAGTGGCACACGCACTGCGTATGGCTCGTGAGAATCCTGAGAAAGAACAATTGCTGGTAGTCAACCTATCTGGTCGTGGTGATAAAGATATCTTCACTGTGCATGCCATCCTAGAAGAAAAAGGAGCGATCTAATGAGCCGTTATGAAAAGATGTTCTCGCGTCTAAACGAGAAAAACCAAGGCGCATTTGTACCGTTCGTAACGGTTTGCGATCCAAACGCAGAGCAGTCTTACAAAATCATGGAAACACTGGTTGAATCTGGCGCAGATGCCCTTGAACTTGGTATTCCATTCTCAGATCCGCTAGCCGATGGCCCAACCATCCAAGGCGCTAACATTCGCGCGTTAGATTCAGGTGCAACACCAGATATCTGCTTCGAGCAAATTGGTAAGATCCGAGCTAAGTACCCAGAGCTGCCTATTGGTCTTCTGATGTACGCGAACCTTGTTTACTCTCGTGGTATCGAGAACTTCTATGAGCGTTGTGCAAAAGCAGGCATCGATTCTGTTTTGATTGCAGATGTACCAACTAATGAAAGTGCCGAATTTGTTGCTGCTGCAGAAAAGTTTGGTATTCACCCAATCTTCATCGCACCACCAACGGCAAGTGATGAAACACTGAAGCAAGTATCGAAGCTGGGTGGCGGCTACACTTACCTACTATCTCGTGCAGGTGTTACTGGCGCAGAAACCAAAGCAAACATGCCTGTAGGTCACATGCTGGATAGACTGAACCAATTTGATGCGCCACCAGCATTACTTGGTTTTGGCATCTCTGAGCCAGCACAGGTGAAACAAGCACTAGAATCTGGTGCCGCTGGTGCGATTTCTGGCTCAGCCGTGGTGAAGATCATTGAAGCGCACGTTGAGCAACCACAAATCATGCTAGATAAGCTAAGTGAATTCGTTTCTGCTATGAAAGCAGCAACACAAAAATAACGTATTACTACTCGCATGAATATGAGATCGATTCCTTATTTACCATTCGGAATCGATCTTTTTTTTAACATCCATTCTCTAAATTTCCCTCTTTCTTACCATATATTTTATAAACATCACCTAGTAAAAATATCAGCACGATCGATGGCAATCGTTTGCTTGTGATTAAAAAACTACCATTCATCAATGAATTCCCGATCAGTTGATAAGTTTGTACGGAAATTGTATTGCTAATTGTGAATGATAAGTGTAAAAAGCAAGGCGATATAATTATCCAAATAACAACTTTATATTGGTGGGTAATTTTAGGATTTTACATTTTATTAGCACAGAGGTTATGGAAGTGTTAAACAAAAAGAGTTTGCTAAACAACATTGGCGTACAAGTCGTCATTGCAATGATCGTAGGTACTGCCGTTGGTGCCTTCATGGGTCAAAGCGCGACAGTATTTGCACCACTAGGTGCTATCTTCATCAACCTGATCAAGATGCTTGTGATCCCTCTGGTCGCAGTAGCGCTTATCTCAGGTGCAGCAGGTCTAGGCAACAGCCAATCTGCAGGTAAAGTGGGCTTGGTAACGCTAGGTTACTTTGGTCTAACGTCTGCCCTAGCTGTCGCACTAGCACTGTTTATGGGTGAAGTATTCCAACCAGGCATGGGCATCGACGTTTCTGGCGTTGAAGGTATGTTCTCAGCTGAATACGCTTCAAAAGGTGAATTACCTACTTTCTGGGCAACCATCACTGGTATGATCCCAACTAACGTTTTCCAATCACTAAACGAAGCGAACATCCTTCAGATCCTTGTGTTCTGTATGTTCTTCGGTATCGCGATTTCAAAACAAGAAAAATCACGTCGCGAGCCAATCATCAATGGTGTCAACTGCATCGTTGACGCTATGGTTTGGATGATCAACAAAGTGATGATCATTGCGCCTATCGGTGTATTTGGTCTGATGGCTGAAGCGGTAGGTACGTTCGGTTTTGGTGCCCTAATGGTGGTCTTCAAACTGTTCGTCGTTTACGTAGCGGCAATCCTAGTGTTCGGCTTCGTGGTTTACCCAGCAATGGTACATATCTTCACTAAGACATCGGCGAAGAAATTCGTATCAGCAATGAAGAAGCCACAAGCAGTTGCCCTTTCTACCGCCTCTTCAATGGCAACGCTGCCTGTAACAATGGATACGTGTGAGAAAGAGTTGGGCGTAAGAAACTCAACCGCTTCATTTGTTTTACCGCTTGGCGCAACCATCAACATGTCAGGTAACGCGATTTACTACGGCCTAGTGGCAATCTTCTTTGCGCAACTGTTCAACATCGACCTAGGCATGGGCGCTTACGTTGCGATCATCGTCACTTCGACACTGGGCGCAGTAGGCCAAGCAGGTGTTCCTGGTCCTTCATTCCTAGTAGTCGCGGTACTGCTTGCTGCTGGTATTCCAATCGAAGGTCTCCCACTATTGTTTGCGCTTGACCGTATCTTCGACATGATTCGTACCGCACTAAACATCACAGGTGATGCAGCATGTGCCGTTATCGTGGATGCACTTATTGAAGAAGAAGCACAACAAACTGAGCTTCAAAAGCAAGAAGCATAATTTAAATTAACGCTCATTCAAGCCGCTCCATCGAGCGGCTTTTTTTACGATAAACCTGCCTTAGGTAACCGTTTAAATAGAAACTAATGGCATATTTTGTTTTAAATGATATAAGAGCGGCATAAATAAAAAACCATAAACCTTGGCTAGGTTATCTCATGAATTTTACGTCGTCTTTAGGGGTGCTATCTGCGAGCAGCATGCCTATTGAAAAAAAGCAGCTCGCGCTGATCAATGCGGTTCTTAGTGGTTTCGATACGCAAGAACGTCAAGTTATATTCCAATCCGTTACTGACTACCGAAGAAATCAACTCATTGCACTCTTCCCAGAACATAAGGCTAAGAGCTTTTCAGTGCTGTTTGAATCGATGGACTATCGTGATTTAGTACAACGTTACCCTTCCACCTTATCGCCTTACATTACGGCGTTAGAGCTTGTCGCATCTCAGTGCTTTACGCACTGGCTGGAGTTTTGGTGTGAATGTGAAATTGCAGCAATCAAGACGAAGCCTCCTGTACAGGAAATCTCTACAATAAGTACCAAACTGCCCTTTGAAGATAGCGCTTATTACGGTGCCATGATTGAACGCATAGAAGATGCTCAACTTATGGTAAAAACACCCTCTCACTCTCAAGCGATATCACTGAGTGATGCAGTCACGTTAAGTAATCTTGAGCTTTTTATACAAGGTGAAAAGTGGTACGAAATGCTGCCGTTACTGTCGCTGTCGCAAACAGGGAAGCACTTTATATTACTAAAACATCCAGACAATGAAGCGGTCCCTACCCTTGTTGCCTCTGCTTTGGTTCAGGATTGGGCTATTCACAACCGTTGGTTGAGCTACGCACCACAATTTAGCAACGAACAATGGCACTACTGTTTACCAAACCATGGGTACGAAGAACTAACGCGATTACAGCTTTTTACATCATCTACACTGTTAAAATGTTACTCTCTCCCAGAATTTGATCGCGAATTCAAGTTACTATTATCCGATACACAATCCGTGTGTGAAGTCCTGCGCTTGACAGTAAGTGGAAATGCCCAGCAGAAACTCTACTTTCTCTACCTTGCACAAAAAGAGCTAATGAACGTACTGTATCAAGCTGGTTATAAAGTAGGCTTCACCATCATTGAGCAACCTTTCATGCTCAACTTTTATCAGTCGATCGATAAGAAAGCGTATTTCCATTCTGGATATTGCGATCTCAATAATGACGGCAAAGAAACTTACCGGGGATTCTGGAATTTCGAAATGATGGTCAAAGCATTCAATCAAACCGATTTCCGCGCCTACAAACGCGCAGTGAGAGCCAACCGAAAACGAGCGTCATCCGAAAGGGATGAATATGTTTGATTTCGGTTTAGAGACAATCATCTACGCAAAAGCCATTACGCTACTTGCCACGGTAGCAGTGGTTTTTATGTGGCTGATTTACTACTGCTTTCGCTTAAAACAAAAAAACGAGGTTATCTTTGGGACGCATCACGCGCCTTACATTGCTTACTCTGTTTGCATCATTGCTTGGATAAGCAGCAATGCGTATTTCCATACTGAGCTCTTGCCTGATTTGGGGCCGGATGTCGGCATCTTTATGGCAAAGTTTGCTAACCTTGCGTCCTTCTTCGCATTTGCGTTCGCCTATTACTTTTCTTGCCAACTCTCTGCCGAGCAAAGAAAGGGCAAAGTACACCCTTGGCAACAACTGATCTTCGTCACCCTGACGGTCTACTCATTATTTATCAACTTACAACCGAACTTAACGGTAGAGCATGTCGAAATCGTTGGGCCTAGTGAGTTTGTCATTGAGTTTGGCCCACAGACCTCCTACTTCTTCATAGGTTTGGTAAGTTTCGTTGTGCTCACTTTGGTCAACTTAGTCGCCATGCGCGCTAACAGCAGCAGACTAACGCTAGCCAAAACCAACTACATGATCGCAGGCATCTTGGTGTTCATGCTATCAACGGCAACCATACACCTTGGCATGACTTACTTCATGGGTGACTTTTCACTGACTTGGCTACCACCAGCGTTGTCTATCAGTGAAATGTTATTCGTAGGTTATGCGCTACTCACCTCACGTTTTTATAGCGTCAAATACCTCGCATACATGTCACTCAGCGCATTGCTCGTATGCGCGATATTCGTTTTGCCTTTAGGTGCAATCTTCATCCCAATGACAGATAGCAAACAATGGTTAATCGCCACACCAATCTGCGCCCTAATCGGCATTACTTGGCATCTACTTTATAAACGAGTAAGCCGTTATTCATCGTTTTTGATTTACGGCAATAAGAAAACACCCGTGCAACAAATCTTAGCGCTTGAGGATGAGTTCAAACTGTCGATTGATGATGCGATGAGACGTTTGGGAATATTACTGCAAATCCCGAACGACAAGCTCCGCTTGGTGACCAGTAATTACACTGAGACATTTTACGAAGACTACTTGTCGTCAAACAAATCTGTCTTAGTGTTAGACGAACTCTCTGACGAGATTGACTATGCAAGCTCATCAAAGGGCTCCGTAAAAGCCTTGTACGAAAAAATGAGTTCAAACAATACGGCTTTGGTTATGCCACTCTTCGGGCAAGGCAAATCCGTGACGCACCTATTGGTCTCACCACATAAGATCAACAATCAGTTGTTCTCAAATGAAGAGATCTCTGCGTTGCAAACCTTGCTTACACGTGTTCAAAGCACCATTGAGGCCGATCGACGTATTCGTCAAAGCCGTGCGCTGGCTAACTCAATTGCCCACGAAATGCGTAATCCTCTCGCTCAAGTTCAATTGCAATTTGAGGCTCTGAAGCAGCATATTGAAAACCAAGCACCAATTGAGCAGATAAAAATTGACATCGAAAATGGTCAGGCGGCCATCCAACGTGGCCGTCAGTTGATTGATATCATTCTTCGGGAGGTCAGCGACAGCGCCCCTGAACATGAGCCCATTGCCCTCTCTTCAATTCATAAAGCGGTCGATCAAGCGGTCAGCCACTACGGTTTTGAAAATGAGAAGATAATTGAGAGAATTCGTTTACCACAACATACTGATTTTGTGGCCAAGCTAAATGAGACCTTATTTAACTTCGTTATTTTTAACCTCATTCGTAACGCAATTTACTATTTTGATTCCTATCCAGATAGTCAAATTGAAATCAGCACCAGTACGGGGGCTTATGAAAACGTGCTTGTGTTCCGCGATACCGGTCCTGGTATCGACGAAACCATCTCTCACAAAATCTTTGACGACTTCTTCTCTTACCAGAAAAGTGGTGGTAGCGGCTTGGGGCTTGGTTATTGCCAACGCGTAATGCGTTCATTTGGCGGGAGAATTGAGTGCCACTCAAAACTGGAAGAGTTCACCGAGTTTCACCTTTATTTCCCTGTTGTCCCCAATGCGCCAAAAGCTGAAACCTTACGCACGCCTTATTTCACGGATTGGAAGAATAGTCACACTGAACAAAAAGCCAAATCGAACGTAAAAATAGATAAGAACGCACCAACCGTACTCATCGTTGATGATAAAGAAGTGCAACGAGCATTAGTGCAAATGTATTTAAACCAACTTGGTGTGAATAGCTTGCAAGCCAAGAACGGAGAGAATGCGGTCGAACTGTTTGAAGCTAACCACATCGATTTGATATTAATGGATGTGCAAATGCCTGTAATGAATGGATTTGAAGCCAGTGAAAAGATAAAAGCGCTATCGCCTAACACGCCGATCATTGCGCTCTCAGGAGAGTCTGGAGAACGCGAGCTTGAAATGATTGCCAAGCTCATGGATGGGCGTTTGGAAAAGCCGACGACTTTAAATGCCCTCAGGCATGTCCTGAACAATTGGCTCAACAAAGACACCGCGTCGAATTCTTTCGAAATTGAGAACGAATAATTGGCATCTGATATGCATTACTGAAGTACAAACGAATTATCCATAGATTCAAGCCCTCTCTTTATTAGCGGGGAAACTTGATAAGGAGATGACCATGATGCTTCATCGACATACTTATTACGGCTTGATTCACCACGGTATTAAAACCTTACTTTTAGACCGTGTTGGACACTATACAGAAGAAGAATACCATCAGTACCTCAACCTGATGACGGGAAAATCAACCTGCTTCACCATGTCCCATGACGAACTAGAAGCAACTGTCGATAACCTGTTACGCGAAGGCTATTTGGAAGATGTGAAAAACCTCATCACTCGTTACCAAAACGTTGCCTGAATCTCTTCCTTCTGTCCAACAAAATAGCCGCTGAATGCGGCTATTTCTTTCCTCTATATTCTATAAATATTCACATTGCCTCAGATTCCGCTAGACTGTCCTCAACTCAATAACTAGGTAGTTTTTTGCATCATGAAGCAAATCCTTGATTTTATTCCACTCATTGTCTTCTTTGTCCTATACAAGATGCACGATATCTATGTTGCGACAGGCGCGCTTATCATCGCAACGGCTATTCAAATCGTGTTGACGTTTGCTCTATACAAGAAAGTAGAAAAGATGCAATTGGTTACTTTCGCAATGGTGGCTATCTTCGGTGGCATGACCATATTTTTCCACGATGACAACTTCATCAAATGGAAAGTAACCATCATCTATGCACTGTTCGCTGTTGGCTTAGCCGTAAGTCATGCTATGGGCAAGTCCGCGATCAAAGGCATGCTTGGTAAAGAAATCACTTTGCCTGAAGAGATCTGGACCAAAATCAACTGGGCATGGGTTGGCTTTTTCTCGTTCTGTGCCGGCCTAAACGTATACGTAGCGTTTAAGCTCCCACTCGATGTGTGGGTTAACTTCAAAGTGTTCGGTTTACTGATCGCGACATTCGCTTACATGATCGCTACGGGCTTCTACATCTACAAGCACATGCCAAAAGATCAAAAAGAGAAGAAAGAAAACTCATCCGATGTTTCGGTTGATGATTAAAAGCTCAATTTTGCTATAATCTTCTTACATTGATTATTTACAGCGACCTCAGGGTCGCTGTTTTGTTGTTTGCGCCAGAAATCTTGGTGCATTATTTGCTCCATTTTTGAGCTTAATAAAGATTGTAGGATGTCATCATGAATCAAGAAGGTCATACACCAAAAGGCCAATTATTGCTTCGCACCCTTGCTATGCCCGCTGATACTAATGCCAATGGCGATATCTTCGGCGGCTGGATCATGTCCCAACTCGACTTAGCTGGTGCGATTCTGGCTAAAGAAATCTCCTTAGGCCGAGTTGTTACTGTCTCGGTTTCTAGCATCACATTTAAAAAACCTGTCAGCGTCGGCGATGTTGTCTGTTGTTACGGAGTATGCTCAAAGATCGGCAGAACTTCGATGAGTGTAGACCTAGAAGTATGGGTGAAGCCTGTTAAAGTCGACGGTGTAGAAGAGCGCTTCATGGTTTGTGATGCCACATTCAACTATGTTGCGATCGATAGCGAAGGTAAACCACGCCCAGTTCAAAAGTAATAACTTGGTTTAATATAACGAATTGCTAGGAACAACCTCACAAATTCCATTGTTGACTTGTGAGTGGCACAAAAAAGGCGTTAAATTAGGACTTTACCCTACCAATTAAGGAAATATGCTATGTGGTACGTCATTTTTTCTCAGGACATCGAGAACTCATTAGAAAAACGTCTGAGTGTTCGCCCTCAACATCTTGAGCGCTTGCAGCAACTTCAAGACGAAGGACGTCTACTCACTGCAGGTCCAATGCCAGCCATTGATTCCGATAATCCGGGTGAAGCAGGCTTTACTGGCTCGACAGTCATAGCAGAATTTTCCTCTTTGGAAGAAGCTCAAACATGGGCTGATGCCGATCCATACATTGCAGCGGGCGTTTACGAAAATGTCATCGTAAAACCGTTCAAGAAAGTGTTTTAAGTTATGAAAAAATTACTGTGTCTTTTCCTCGTATTCGGTGCACTAGCAGGTTGTTCATCAAGTGATGACAAGCAACATCAACTTGAGTTGATGGCTTCTAACCGCGCTGGTGTTCTTTCTGCAGGTTTACCGCTTGAATACGGTCCATTAAAAATCTTACGCATTTCTTCCAACAAAAATGTGGTTGAGATGATGATGATTTATAACGATGATGCGCTTGGTGCCAAGCCGTTAAATCAAGTAGTGAACACCAGTATATACACTTACTGCAATACACCAGCGGTGCGTGAGCAAATTGATATGGGCTTGATGTACCGAATCAAAGTACGCAACTCCCGCGGCCAATTAATGGCGGATGAGTTGGTGTCAGCGCAAACATGCAGCGCAGGTCAAAAAGTACAGTAATACGCGACTCAATCTTCTTGAGTTAGACGCTCGATAAAATAAAAAAGCGAGGATAGATATCCTCGCTTTTTTGTTTCTGCGGCCAGTTTGAAAAACTAAGCGCTTATACGAGTTCAGCTCTGAGCTTCTTAGCAGCAGAGACAAGGTTACCTAATGCGGCTTCAGTTTCTGCCCAATTACGCGTTTTAAGTCCACAATCAGGGTTCACCCACAAGCGTTGCGCCGGTATTTTTTCAGCTGCTTTCTTGAGTAAGCCTTCAATCCACTCCTCCGTTGGAATGTTCGGAGAATGGATGTCGTACACACCCGGACCAATTTCATTCGGATAATTAAAGTCTTCGAACGCTTTCAGCAATTCCATATTGGATCGCGATGTCTCGATAGTAATCACGTCGGCATCAAGCGCGGCAACTGAATCAATGATTTCGTTAAACTCGCTGTAGCACATGTGAGTATGAATTTGCGTTTCTGGTTTTGCGCTAGCCGCAGAGATCTTAAACGCATCGACGGCCCAATTTAGATATTCTTTATGGTCACGCTTCTTCAATGGTAAGCCTTCACGAATCGCTGGCTCATCGATTTGAATAATGTTGATACCCGCCTCTTGCAAGTCAGAGACCTCATCACGAAGTGCAAAGGCCAACTGGTCTGCAATTTGTTTGCGAGTAATGTCTTCACGTGGGAATGTCCAACACAGAATCGTCACTGGACCGGTCAACATGCCCTTCATTTGCTTGCTGGTCAACGATTGTGCATACGTCGACCATTCCACCGTAATCGGTTTTATGCGCTCAATATCTGCGACCACAATCGCTGGTTTGACACAACGAGAACCATAGCTCTGTACCCAACCAAATTGAGTGGTTTGGAAGCCCGCCAGGTTTTCAGCAAAATACTCCACCATGTCATTACGCTCAGCCTCACCATGCACAAGAACATCAAGATCGAGCGCTTCTTGGCGTTTCACCGCATCAGCGATGTGTCCTTTCAATGCCTGTTTATAATCTGATTCTGAAAGTTGACCACTGCGGAACGCACTTCTCTGAACCCGAATTTCTCCCGTTTGTGGGAAAGACCCGATAGTCGTAGTCGGCAAGATTGGCAAGCCAAGCACTTCAGCTTGGTGTACGGCACGCTCTTCATAAGGTGCACTGCGCTGACTGAGCGCCGCCGTGATTTGGTTCAAACGAGACTGAACGTGTGGTTTGTTAACATGTGAAGCGGCTTTACGATCTTTAATGGGTTGACTATACGTATCACAAGCTAAAATCGCATTTTGGTCTCCATCAAGCGCACGGCCAAGCAAGGCAACTTCCGTTACTTTTTGTTTGGCGAAAGAAAACCAACTTTTTACTTCGTCACTTAACTCCGTTTCTAACTCTAGGTCTACCGGGCTGTGTAGCAATGAACACGAACTGGCTACCCATAAATTGTCGCCAAGTTTTTCTTTAACGGGCTGTAAGCGCTCTAATTGAGCACTTAAATCCGATCGCCACACATTACGTCCATTCACCACGCCCGCAGACAATACCCAGCCACTAGGCAGTTTTGCTACCACTTCTTCGAACTGCTCAGGCGATGCAGATAAATCGACATGAAGTCCATCAACACTAAGCTCGATGATTTTATCCAACGTGTCCGTGACCGAATCAAAATAAGTGGTTAGCAACACTTTTACGTCACTACGAATGACCTGATAAGCTAGCTTGAACGCATCCAACCATTTACTTTCCAGCTCAAGCGAGAGAATCGGTTCGTCAATTTGTACCCATTCCACACCTTGACTAGCAAGTTTAGAAAGAATGGCTTGATACGCGGTGAGTAGCCTTGGCAATAAAGTCAAACGATCAAAATCTTCTTCCACTTCCTTACCTAGATAGAGGTAACTGAGCGGCCCAAGCAAAACAGGTTTTACTTTGTGGCCGGCTTTGACTGCCTCATTCACTTCTTCAAAAAGCTGTGGCCAACTGACTTCAAACGTATCGTCCTTGCTGAACTCAGGCACAATGTAATGGTAATTGGTATTAAACCACTTCGTCATATCAGAGGCTGCCGCCGCCCCACAGTCGCAAGCAGATTGAGATTGACCACGACCGACTTTAAATAGTGTGTCTAAATCTGGAAACCCGCTTGCGTGTCGCTTTGGTACATGGCCCAATAGCAATGTTGTGGTTAAGACATGATCGTACCAAGCAAAATCACCCGCAGTTGTGAAGCTCAAACCCGCCTCTGTTTGTGTGTTCCAGTTTTGTGCTCGCAAGCTTGCCCCTGCTCGCTTAAGCTCCGCCTGATCGATTTCACCACGCCAGTATTTTTCCTGAGCAAACTTAAGTTCTCGTTTTTCACCAATGCGTGGGTAACCAAGAATATGCGTTGTCGTTGCCATGTCCGTATTCCTTATTCAGTGTCTGATGTTGAGGTCAGAGCATCGAGAGAAAACCCATCAAGATGTCTGGATGGCTAAAACTATCGCTCTGGCAACCGCATTGAACAACATCCAATTATTCAACTTGTTTATTAAAAAATTTCATATTGAGCGATCTCACTCGCACTAGACTAAAACAAATGGACGTCTAGACGTTTACATATCCATTTTTTATGGGTAAGTTAATAAAGCTCATGGCAGACATAAAAGGATGAATGGGATTCATGATAGAGTTGAAACACTTACGCACACTCACTTCACTGAGGGATACTGGTTCATTAACGGCAACCGCAACCGCTTTACACCTGACGCAATCTGCCCTTTCTCATCAAATCAAAGATCTTGAATCTCGTATTGGTGGGCAGCTTTTTTTGCGCAAAACCCGCCCCGTTAAATTCACTTCAGAAGGTGAAATTTTGCTTCGTCTCGCTGATGAAATCTTGCCAAAACTCGCCAAAGCAGAAAACGAGCTTGCAAGCCTGAAAGAGGACGTGAACGGTCGTTTGCACATGGCGATTGAGTGCCACTCTTGCTTCCAATGGTTAATGCCAGCACTGAAGGAATACCAATTAACTTGGCCAAGTGTGACGCTCGATTTCTCTTCCGGCTTCGGTTTTGAACCTCTACCAGCCCTGTTGGCTGGCGAGCTT
This sequence comes from Vibrio jasicida CAIM 1864 = LMG 25398, assembly GCF_000400365.1. GTDB lineage: Bacteria > Pseudomonadota > Gammaproteobacteria > Enterobacterales > Vibrionaceae > Vibrio > Vibrio jasicida. The sequence goes on from NZ_BAOG01000068.1 coordinate 30,403, forward strand.
GATTTGGTCATTACATCAGACATTCAGCCACGCTCCGAAGTCCATTATGAACCGTTGTTTGACTTCGAAATGCGCTTGATTACTTCGACTAGCCACCCATTAGCGAACAAAAACGTCATTGAGCCTGAAGATCTTGCTGATCAAACCATGCTTTCTTATCCAGTACAGAAACAAAGATTGGATGTGGTCAAACACTTCTTACACCCTGCGGGAGTTGAGCCAGCCAAGTGGAAACAAGCGGACAACACGTTAATGCTCGTACAAATGGTGTCAGCAGGATTGGGGGTAGCAGCATTACCAAATTGGGCGATTTCTGAGTTCTCGCGCCAAGGTTTGATTACCAGCATGCCTTTTGGAGAGGGGTTATGGCGTAGATTGTTCGCAGCAACACGTAACTCAGAAAAAGAGAAGCGTTACTTACAGGCTTTCTTTGCAACAGCTCGCCAGCAATGTAAAAGCCACCTTGATGGGATCAAGATGGCTTAAAGATCGACCATTGAAACGAAACTAACGTTCGTAAGATTTAAATTGATTGGTCAGTGGGTCATATTGATAGCCAAGCATATCGAGCTTGCCCACTACCGATTCCACATCCATCTCGTACATCGATACCAACTCTTCAAAGCTATCACATTCTAAGCGCAGCTTTTCATTAACGATACCCAACAAGATAATGCTGTCCCAGTTACTTACGTTGCTTAAATCCATCGCGATACTCCTCTAAGACAAGGTATTTGACCCCAATTCCGTTGAGCACGTGCGTCAAGACTCTCTTGAAATGAATGAGGCTATAACTAAAGCGTAGACTTAATCGAATGTTTTGAAAGTGAGCTCGATCTAAATCCCGAGCTCACAAAAAGAAAAGAAGACAGAAGTGTTAGTTCGTTCGGTCTATGCCCCCAATAGGAACAGCCCCTGTAAGCTTGTCATTGAAGCCAAAGCAAGAAGCAACGCTGCCGCCAATTGCACTTTGTTTGGCGCTTTATGAGTGAAGATATGCCAGCACCAAACCACGATTGCCATAATCAGCATCGCCAGTGACGCTAGAATATGTTGTGTCACGCCATTCAATGTCGCTTCATCCAACTGATAAGCAGAAAACAACGTCATCACGACCAACAGCATGCCCGAAACAACACCCGTAACCGGTAAGATTCGGTGAAATGCTTGCAAGCGGCTACGTGCGATAACCAGAAGTAACTGCGCAAACACGGCACCTAAGAAGAAGATCATCAATGCCACTGAAGCGCTTGCCGCCCAATGCGGTTGCTCAAATAGTTGAATGCTCACGTACGCGAACGCCAAACCGTTCGCTAGATGCAGAGCCCATAATGGCCCTTTCTCACGTGTCTTCTTAGTCTGAACTTGAGAGTAAAAATAAAAGATCGCGAATACGATCATGAAAGCTTCAATACGAAGCGACGCCACTGCCAACCAAAGTACGCCAATTGATGGCAACATCTTATGCAGGCGACCACGTTGACCAGGGCAGATATCACCCTTAATCAAAAGTAAGGTCAACAGCGCTTGAGCGCCAAATAGCATTGGAGGAAAAGTTAACAGCAATTGTTGAATCATGTTGAATGCAAACTCAAAAGTCATTTTGGGGTGGCGATAATAGCAAATCACCTATCGCCAAACCACCTAAACGCAACACGCTCAAACCGTTTATTTGTGCTAGGTCGAAGACAAATAACTCAACGCATCTTCTTGAGTTAACAAACCACGGTACTGATTTTGTGAATCACAAAGTATCCATGGAAAGACCGTTCCTGCTGTCACTAGCTCTCGAACGGTCGAGACAGGCAAGTTCGCATCCACCAGCTCAAACTCTGTACTCATGATTTGATTCACTGGTCGCTTCCAAATCCTATTCTCACGTTCCGATTCCAAATCAGTCCCCATCGTTGGTGTTAAGTGCAAGTTGATTTGAGCTTTAGTAATCAGACCAACGCATTGCTTTTCATTAATGACCACCAAAGGCGCCGTCGGGCTCAAGTTCATGTACTCAACGGCGAGTGACAATGGCTCACCCGGATCAAGTCGACGAACATCGGTATGGCTGAGAGACATCAGTGGTGCATCTTGCGTCGGTTTTACTTTCACGTTGTTAAAGTGCTTTTTGTGACACTGTGGCTTGTCCAGTAGCACCACAGGTACCGCTTGAGAAAACAAAAAACCCTGCATAAAATCAACACCAAGGTCTGCAAGCTCTGTTAGTTCTTGTTGCGACTCAACCCCTTCAGCAACCACTTTCACGCCAAGCTTGTGTGCTAACTCAGTGATCATTTTGACGATGTTGTAACGAGTGCTCCCTTCTTCGATACCTCTGATAAATTTTCGATCTATTTTGAGCAGATCAAACTGCCCTTCTTCAAGGTAAGAAAAGGAAGAGTAGCCAGTACCAAAATCATCAATAGCGATCTTGATGCCCTTGTCACGCAGTTCACTCAAAGCAAGGGTATGCTCTTTATCTTGTTCAAAATACGCAGTTTCCGTGAGTTCGATAGTGATTCGATTCGGATCAACACCACTTCCAGCAATCAAATCATAGGAACTTTGCAAAACTTGCAGCGCATCCAACTTGGTATTCAGTGAACGATTCAACGTTAATCCTATTTCTTCTCCATAAACTTTCTGGATATGAGGAAGTTGCTTGAGTGCTGTGCGGCAAACGAGATCATCCAACGCAGCAATCAACTCTAAATCCTCGACAACTGCGATCATCTCTTGGGTATCATAGGTTTTATTCTGATGATAGAAACGCGCTAACGCTTCGAACTTCACCACTTTTCCCGTACGTGTTTCAATGATCGGCTGATAATAGACATCAACAAGTTGGCTCTCAATTTGTGTTCTTAGAAAGGCTTCGAGATGATGACGCTTGACGAGTTCATCATGCAGTTCACTATTATAAAAACTGAAGTAGTTCTGGCCTCCACTCGGAGAGGAAACCATCGCTTGCGCTGCATGCACCAGTGCTTGTTTTGGATTATCAGTATCGTAACCGAGCACCGACACACCAGTTTGTCCTTCTACTATTGCATCATGCATACTTGATCCCAACTCACTTCTTAATTCCGAAAAAAAGCCTCGTAACGCAATCTGAATAAGACGCAGTGGGCTTAACCATTGGCATCGAGGCGTTTGCAAACACACTACAAATACGTCCCGCGACAACTGACCCGCAATACTGGCGTGGCGACTTCGCATCACAAAATCGGAAAAACCTAACTGCTGCTCAAGTAGGGACTGCTGTGAGAATTTCGGTCTAATTGTCACGATGATATTGAGATCTTTGTGGCTATTTTCATCCACTAACCGTGCTAACTGTTGTTCAAACTCTTCGCGAGGGGGAAGAAACGTAGTCCACTGTTGAGGTTGGTCACTGGCCTTTTTCATCCACAATAATGAGGCAGAAATATCGGTAGAAAAACCGAGGTAAAGCGTACGACCAGAATTGAACACTAACCGATAAATGCAAAGATGATGCGCTTGGTTACTCCCATTCACGGTACGACTAAGAAGGTTACCACTCCAAAAACCTTCAGTATCAATGTCTTGCCAGATCTGTTCGTAAAACGCTTTACTATGATGTTCAGAACTTAAAATATATGTTTTCAGACCAACAAGGTCACGGTTTTCATAACCCATTTGCTGCTCGAACGCTGGGTTGCAGCCTAATATGCGAGTGTCTTGATCAGCGACCAAAACGCCTACGTTGGGTAAATCGAAAATGGTTTCCAGAATTTTGGCTAACTCTTCGCACCCGGTAATACTCAATTGCGGGATGATGGCACCTTGCACGATATGACCATTAAGGCACTCAAAGCTCAACGCTACATGCACGAGTCGGTCATTATCTAGCATCAGGCAACCAGAAAACTTACCATGCCCACCATTTTGTTCTACATCTAAGATGTGTTGCTTCGCGCTGTCACCCTGACCAAGCAACATGTATTGAAAAACATCATCCAAACTATTCACTGTCTGTTTTAAGCCCAAAACAGACATCATGCTTTGCTGGTCACATTCAAACTCATGTGTCTCTATATCATAAGACCACTCGATCACTTGAGAATGACCGGACGCAGGCTGCACTTCTCCTTGTGCTACGGATAGCATTTCACTCATAACCTAGCCCCCTATTGTATCGGCTTAAGACTTTGAGAGCGCCACCCATGTATGACGATTGTTTGCTGTAGTTTTTTGATTGCAAATCGGTCAATACCATTTGAAACATCAACGATGTTTACGGCACGCTTCAGTCAACAAGCGCGTGCATTTTAGTATGCACTAATACAATTATAGGAACAGAATTCGATAAGCACACCATTGCTTATTGCTAATTTTTACAAGGTTAAAAAACTCAATAACCATAAGGGATTGAAGGACATAATGGCGTAAAACTCAGTGATGGAATTGAGAGTGATTTTCATCTCCAAATAAATCTAGTCGAACAAAGCTTTATATAATCACTTGGGTATAGATACCTGATCATCAAATCGCTATAATTCGCGCTCCCTGGAACAGAGAGCAAAATATGACCAACGACATTACTCCTATTCATGAGTACAAAAAATACTGGGCTGAGTGTTTTGGTACGGCACCTTTCTTGCCGACCAGCCGCAAAGAAATGGACGCCCTAGGATGGGATAGTTGTGACATTATCATTGTCACGGGTGACGCGTACGTGGACCACCCAAGCTTTGGTATGGCAATCATTGGTCGTCTGTTGGAAGCACAAGGATTCCGTGTCGGTATCATTGCTCAACCAGAATGGAACAACAAAGACGCTTTCATGCAGCTTGGTAAGCCAAATCTGTTCTTCGGGATCACTGCGGGTAACATGGACTCCATGATCAACCGTTACACGGCGGACAAAAAGCTTCGTCACGATGATGCTTACACTCCAAACAATGAAGGCGGCAAGCGTCCAGATCGTGCAACCTTGGTGTACTCACAGCGTTGTCGTGAAGCCTACAAAGGCACACCTATTGTTCTTGGTGGTATCGAAGCCAGCTTGCGTCGTGTTGCTCACTACGATTATTGGTCAGACAAAGTTCGTCGCTCTGTTCTGTTCGATGCAAAAGCAGACATTCTTCTTTTTGGTAACGCTGAGCGTGCCCTCGTAGAAGTCGCGCACCGTCTTGCTGATGGCGAAGACATCTCGACCATGACCAACATTCGCGGTACTGCGGTTAACCTGCCAGCCGAACCAGAAGGTTACACCGTTATTGATTCTTCTCGTATTGAGAAACCTCGTAAAGAAGCGTTCGTACCAAAGAACCCTTACGAAGTGGAAACTCAGTGCGATACCAAAAAAGAAGAGCCTGTTGCACAGCCAATCACTATTCGCCCATCACGTCATGATGCAGCGAACACAGCGGTGCGCCTACCAGCCTTCGAAAAACTGCACAACGACCGCATTCTTTATGCGCATGCAAGCCGTGTGCTGCACTTAGAAACCAACCCATACTCGGGTCGTGCTCTATTGCAACGTCATGGTGACCGTGAGCTTTGGGTGAACCAAGCGCCAATCCCTTTGACTACAGAGGAAATGGATTACGTATTCGGCCTATCGTACGCGCGTGTTCCTCATCCTATGTATGGCAAGGCAAAGATCCCTGCTTATGACATGATCAAAACTTCGGTTAACATCATGCGTGGCTGTTTTGGTGGCTGTTCTTTCTGTTCGATTACCGAGCACGAAGGCCGTATCATCCAAAACCGTTCACAAGAGTCCATCATCAACGAGTTAGAAGAAATCCGCGACAAAGTGCCTGGCTTTACCGGTACCATTTCTGATTTAGGTGGTCCAACGGCAAACATGTACCGTCTTGGCTGTAGCGATCCAAAAGCAGAAGCAAACTGTCGTCGCCCTTCTTGTGTGTTCCCGGGTATCTGTAACAAACTGAATACCGACCACAAACACACCATCGATCTTTACCGTGCGGCGCGTAAAGTGGAAGGTGTGAAGAAAGTTATGATCGCATCTGGCGTACGTTACGACCTCGCGATTGAATCACCAGAGTACGTGAAAGAGCTTGTGACGCACCACGTCGGCGGTTACTTAAAGATTGCACCTGAGCATACAGAAAAAGGTCCACTGGATCTGATGATGAAGCCGGGCATGGGTACTTATGACCGCTTTAAAGAGATGTTTGAGAAGTACAGCGCGGAAGCAGGTAAAAAACAATACCTAATCCCTTACTTCATCTCAGCACACCCAGGTACAGAAGACGAAGACATGCTGAACTTGGCACTATGGTTGAAGAAGAACAACTTCGAGTGTGACCAAGTACAGAACTTCTACCCATCGCCAATGTGTAACGCAACGTCGATGTACTACTCAGAGACTAACCCTCTGAAACGCGTGAAGTACAAACAACGTGAAGATGTGCCAGTGGCGAAAGGTGAACGTCAGCGTCGCCTACACAAAGCCCTACTTCGCTACCACGATCCAGCGAACTGGCCAATGATCCGCGAAGCGCTGATCAACATGGGTAAAAAACACCTGATTGGTGATAAACCGAACTGTTTGGTTCCAGCAGAAGACATTGATGCGCAAACTCCAGCACAGCGTCGTAAGTCTGGTCGTCACGGTGCAAACCGTTTTGCGACCAAACACACCAAGAACCAACCGGGTTTCGGTGGTCACTTGAATAAACGCTCTGAAGGCGGCTCTCGCGACGGCAAGCCATCTGGCAACCGCAACGGTTCAGGTAAAGCGCAAGGTGGTCAAAACGGCCAAGGTCGTGGCAACCAAAACGGTCAGCGTCCTAATACGGGATCACGTCCTGGTAGCAACAACCAAAGCCGCTCAAACGGTGCAGGTTCACAAGGTCAAGGTCGTCCTCAAGGACAAGGCAAACCAGCAGGTCAACGCAAACCTAAGCGCCGTTAATTCAATAGAGCTTGAATAGAAAAAAAGGGCTTCAGAGGTAACTCTGGAGCCCTTTTGTTTTGTCTTTCGTTTGTGACTATCACTGCGATGCCATTAAGAACTTCACACTAAAAACTACCCCCTCAGAGAACCGCCTTTCTAGAGCATCCGAGTATCCCTTTCTATAATCGGATTAAGGTAAGCAAGCACGTGATATCTAGTCATGTACATGAGCGCAGGAATACAAATTACTGAATTGACGCAACATTGACATAATTGATCTAAATCAATTTTACTGTGTTTCGCATAATTAAAACAGGAAGTCTAAGTATGTCAAACAAGAACTATGTAACCACCTTAATGCTGTTGTGTGCCTTCGCCTCGAGTGCGAATGCGGAAAGCAAAGATGACATTGATAACATTAAAAACAAAATTGGCGATATCCAAGATAGCCTCTCTCAATCGCAAGACACCATGCAATTCGTGAGATCGGTTTCTGGTTCAACCTTTGTGCCGGAACCCAAACACAGTAAAGATATGCCTTCTTACAGTTACTTCTCGATAGAGAGCTACGACATATTCAGCAGCCCTTCTGGCAAGCGTATGATTCAAGCCGTTATCACCAACAACTCAGGCGGTGGTATTAAGCTCAAAACATCTCAAATCAAAGCGTACTTTGGTGGCCAAGTGTACTTATCTCCTTCTTCGATTGAGCAGGATGATAAATTCGCTCAAGGAGAAACGAAGTCCGTCACTTTGCATTTTGGTGAGAATAGCGCTTCGATTCTTGGTCTCATGACCAGAAACTACTAAGCGATTTTGGGGCTAAGCTCCCCTAAAGTAATCGATGGTAATAAAACTGATGATCTAAACTTCATATTCCCTTTTAAAGCTATCAGCTTCCCCCAAAATCATCCTAGAAACCGATACTAGTGAGGCCCCAGAGGTAACTCCGGGGTCTTTTGGGAGTTATATAGGTTTTGTAATCTAGGTGCTATCTAGCCAATCACTAACGGTACATAAATCACACATCATTTGTTTTAGTTATTTCGCTTACGTTTTTAGGCAAACCGGAGATTCCTGTAACGTTACAATTCTCTCATCCAAGCCAAAAATCTGGTGCCAAAAATGAGCAACGAGAAAAGTATATTTCCCGAAGGATCAATTGCATACGAAAACGAACAAAAGAACGCTTGCCACACAAGTCATTCTGAAGCTGAAGAACAAACATTTTTCCCAAAAACTTCAATAGCCTATGAGAATGAAACTAGAGCTAACCGAATAACTCCTGGCGTTGGCAAAGGATTCCTTACTCCCCAGAAAAAAAGCACGTACTTTACTACCCCACAAAAACCTGTAGCCAATATCAGTCCTGAAAACATGTATTGGCCTCCCTACGACTTTATGTCTGGGGAATATATAAACACGAAAAAGCTGCCTGACGAGACTCTTCGACAACAATTGGTAGGAAACCAAGAACATGTGATGTATTTGACATTAGATGAAGCGTTTAAAGTTTTACAAAGTTGGGGTTGGAAAGATACTCATAGCACTTGGAAGTCAATGACAACCTCCACAGGGGCTCAAATACTCATCAATTATGGCGTCAACGGTAAAGATATCGTAACAACTTCGATGGTTATCGCTCAGTTTAATATTCATGGGCTAAAAGCTACCAAGTTGGGACTAAAGGCAACCTTTGGTATGAGGATGGCAACATATTACAATCAAGTTGGCACAGAGATGATTAAGTTGTCAGGGTACTCTGGATTAAGAAGAATTTTAACAGGTACAACGTATAGACTGGATAACCCCAAAGTTGTGCAACTCGGTATTGGAAAGTATGGTCTCGCAAATTCAATAAAATCTGGAACCGTTTTAACCATTTATGTCGCAGCAGGCTTCAGAATTCTGGACTATGCACTCAATGACGAGGTATTTTTAACAGACTTAATCGGCTCTTTAGCAGTAGACATAGTGAAGATCGGAATATCTTCTGCGGTTTCAGCAATTGCCGGATCTCTTATGCTAACTTCTGTCGCTCTCGTTTCTGCACAACTCGCAGTTGTTGTTGTTGCAGGGTTAGTAACATCCATTGTATTAAATGAGTTAGATAAACACTATGGTGTGACTGAAAGGGTCATTGAGTTGCTCGAAAGAGCAGAGCAGGAAGCCGTTGAGAAAGGAAAAGAGCTACAAAAAAGCGTTAAAGATAGTCTTCTTGACCTTACAGCAATGTTTATCGCGGATGCCTTAGAGACCGGAAAAGAAGTCATCGAGTCTGAAATAAAACAATTTATTCGCGAGTCAATAAACGACCTAGTACCAAAAACAATATGAATAACAGCCAAAAATCAAACAAAGAAACGTACAAACTTTACCCAGGAATTTTGCTATTAATAGGTTTATCTGGTTTCTGTTTTTACTTTGGATATCAAAAAATTCTAACGCTAGCTTCTCAAATTGGCGACGTTGCGGTCTACTCAAGGTTTGACTTAGCGATGATTCCATTTGGCTTAGTATTACTTGGAGGGTTAATCAGTGCTTTGTTTTTTGCATTTAAAAAGAAACGCTGGGATGAAGTATATGGAAACGGCTTACAATATTTGATCTTAGGTTCTCTTGCTGTTGCTATCGTATTGACTCTGATAACCCCTTCGATTTATCAGGCACGCTATGAAAATGCGGGTCTGAAAGAGTGCTCTCGCTCCCCCGAAGGCTACCTACCATTCTTCGCAACTAAGTTTGCTAGAGAAGAATCCCTTTGCATCGAAGTTTCTAAGTAAATTGATAAATCGATACGCGCAAAAATCTGCTTAATAATTCACAACAAGCATTAAAAAGGGCTCCAGAAACAACTCTGGAGCCCTTTTGCTTTGTTTGATTTACGTGGATAGCTAACTTATTTCGCTACGTTACCTGCAACGTTTAGTGCATCCCAAGTACGTGCGAATGGTGGTGCGTAGCAGAAGTCCATGTAGCCTAGTTGCTGTGTGGTCATCTTCGCAGTGATGGCAACAGCGAGTGCATTGATTCGGCCTACAGCACCCTTCTTACCCACGATTTCGCCACCAAGCAGTACATTGGTTTCTGGGTGGTAAACCAGCTTCACTTTAATGTCTTCTTGGCCTGGGTAGTAGTCGGTTTGGTTCTTATCTGAAATGGTTGAAACCTTCACTTCCAAACCGTGTTCTTTAGCTAGAAGTTCCGATACGCCTGTGCATGCCAGTTCGTAATCCAACACTTTCAAGCAAGACGAGCCCAAGAAACCACTCATGTAAGTGTCTTTGCCTGCAAGTTTGTCGGCCATCATGCGCGCTTGCTTGTTCGCTGTGGTTGCCAGTGGAACATACACTGATTTGCCTAGCGCCATATGGTGAACCACGGCACAGTCGCCAACAGCGTAAATGTGTGCATCTTCTGTTGCGCCAAACTCGTCTACTAGTAGTGCACCGTTCGCGGCTTTTGGTAACTCGAACGCTTCTGTGTTTGGTTTGAAGCCAAGTGACATGATCACAACGTCTGCTTCAACATTGCCGTTGTCGGTTTCTACGATGTAACCGCCCTGCTCTGCGTCGCGAATGGCTGATACGCTGCAACCGGTTTTAAGCTCAGCGCCAGATTCACGAATCGCGCTTTCTACCACCTCAATCATTTCAGGGCTGAACTGACGGCTCATCACGTGTTGTTCACGCTCAATGAGGGTGACGTGCTTGCCTAGTAGGTGTGCTGCATCGAACACCTCTAGGCCGATAAAACCACCGCCGATCACGCAAATGCGTTGTTTGTTGTTGTCCTTAAGCGCTTCTTTGACTGCCAAGCCATCTTCCATGCTGGTTAGCGTGTATACGTGCTCTGAGTTGAACTCACCGAACGATGGCACGATTGGACGTGCGCCCGTGGCAATCACCAACATATCGTAATCGATGGTGCTTTCTTCCTCTTGGTGACGAACTTTAATCTGCTTTTCTGTGCGGTCTAGTGCCACCATTTCGGTTTCAATACGCACGTCCAAGCCAGATTTAATCGCTTGCTCTGGCGTACGAGAAATCATGCGCTCAGTGTCATCAAACATGCCACCAGCAAAATAAGGTAAACCACACGCACCGAACGAGATGTAATCGCGCTTATCCAGCACAATCACTTCATCTGATGGCTGATTACGTTTGTATTTCGCTGCGAAACTCATACCTGCAGCGCTACCGCCTACGACAACAACTTTCATATTTATTACCTAAATAACCTGAACTCAGGAAAAACGGAGAGCACCCGCGTTGGGTGCTCTTTATTAAGTTTGGAAATTACACTGCTGCTTCTTTTGTTACTGTTGCAGTAACGTCAGCATTGTATTGCTCAGTGTTTAGTGAGCCATTCTTCTTCGCGGTTAGTACACCTGACAACATTGAGCCAGAGATGTTAAGCGCGGTACGAGCCATGTCGATAAGCGCTTCGATAGAAACCAGAATCGCCACAACCGTAATGTCTAGACCCATGATGGTTAGTACTGCTACAGCTGCGAATGTTGCACCGCCACCAACACCTGCGATACCGAATGAAGCAATCGCGATGACAGCAATCAGTTGTAGGATGAAGCCTAGGTCAACTGGCATACCCATTACTTGAGCTGCCATGATAGCGAGCATCGCTGGGTAGATACCTGCACAGCCGTTCTGACCGATGCTGGTACCGAAAGTTGCTGACATGTTTGCTGTTTCTTCGTCCACACCTAGACGTTGAGTTTGAGTTTCAACGTTTAGTGGGATTGCCGCCATGCTTGAGCGAGAACCGAAGCCAAATACTAGCACTGGCCAGATTTTCTTCATGAACTTCGCAGGAGACAGACCGAACATAGACACCATCACGAAGTGGATAGCGAACATTACACCGATTGCCACATAGCTTGCTAGTAGGAAGCGCCCCATTTCTGCTAGTGCGAACAAATCGTTTGTCATCATGAACGTGGTCATCAGAGCAAATACACCGTAAGGCGTCAGCTTCAGGATCTCACGTACCATTGAAAGTACGACTTCTTTTGCAGAGTTGATGAAATCAACGAAGTTTTGCACTTTCTCAGGCTTACGGTTTTTCACTTGCAGGATACAGTAACCAAGGAACATACCGAACAATACTGTTGATAGTGTTGAAGTACGCTCAGAACCCGTTAGCATGTCGAAAATGTTAGCTGGAATGATAGATAGTGCCATACCAGACAAACCGCTGTTCGCCATCGCATCTTGCGTTGCTACTAATGCATCACCACGAGCTTCAATCGCACCATTCGTACCGATTGTACTAACTAGTGCGTTTGCATCGATACCGAATAGGTAAATACTTGCGATACCAACGGCTGCTGAGATTGCACAAGTGAAAAGTAGAATACCGATGATTTTTGGTGCGATACGCGATAGCGCACCACCGCCTTCTACGTTCATGATTGAAGAGATCATCGCCACAAATACCAGCGGGATTACAATCATTTGTAGAAGCTTGATGTAGCCTTTACCGAACACGGAAATCAGTTCAGCAAAGCCTGCGGTTGCCACGTTGCCCACACCAAATACAAGTTGAATCGCACCGCCGAATAACAGACCAGCAGCAAGCGCACTCAGTACGCGGAAGTTAAAGCTTTTCTTTTGTTTTTTGAAGTTCGCAAGTAATGCATAGAACCCAAAGAACAGGATGCTCAATCCAATAAATGAAACGCTCATGAGAATCTCCTATTGATACCCATTTATGTCCGAAAATCGGTTATTTTTTGTATGCAATGGCTTCAACTTCAACCAATGCGTCTTTTGGTAGTCTTGCTGCTTCAACGCAAGAGCGAGCTGGTGCGTTTTCTGTACCAAATACCTCTGTGTACACTTCGTTAAATGCGGCGAAGTTTTCCATGTCTGATAGGAAGCATGTTGTCTTCAATACTGTGTCTAGGCCTGCACCGCTTGCTTCTAGAACCGCTTTTAAATTCTCAAGAGACTGACGTGCCTGCTCTTTGATGCCGCCTTCAACAAACTGCATGGTTTCTGGAATCAGTGGTAGTTGACCTGATGTGTAAACCATGTCGCCATAAGCCGTACCTTGTGAGTAAGGGCCGATAGCGGCAGGTGCTTGTTCAGTGGCAATGATCTGTTTCACGATGTAACTCCTAAGTTATTAATTTTATTATGATTTAAATTCACGGATAAACTTGTAAACCGCCTGACGACTGATCCCAAGCTGCTCTGATACTTGTGTGGTCGTCTCTTTTAGCTCAAACACGCCGTTATCAAACAGACAACGAATGATGGCTTTGTTACGGCCTTTGCAAGAAATCGTCTCGTCTTGCTCCACCTCTGTGATCGCGGCGCTCAAGGCTTTTTGAATGACCTCATTAGCATTTTTGCTAAACGTCTCGCTGACTAAGGTTTGAGACACATTGCACTGCGGCATAAGCGTTTTAACGATTTCTGGGAATGGGAAGGATAAGTTCATATTGATGCAAAGCATGCCAATCGGCTTTTGCTCAGGGCCCGCCAAAATGCATGTGGTCGATTTCAGTAACGAACCATCCGTAGCATTAGTGAAGTAACTCTTTGGCGAGACCTCTCCGGTTTTCTCGAATGTGCTCCACATACGTAGACCCAAATCCGTGATAGGCGAGCCGATTTCGCGGCCAGTATGATGACCATTGACGATTTTCACGACTGAATTTTCTAAGCTTTCAAATGAATGAATGACCACTTCGCAGTACGGCCCGATTAAATCGGCAATCGTGTCTGCTAAACGAAAATAATTGCTTAAACATTCTCTGTCTTCGTCGGTGAATCGAACTTGCTTTACACTCATCATCTCGGTTTACATTTTTGAACTCAATGACTAAAAAGTACTCCTTTCGAGTTAGTTGAGCAATACAGGGTAAACTTCTGTAAACCTAAAAAATGCGTCTAAAACACCGCCAAAAACCGAAGAATTGATCGAAATCACGCACAATAGTTGAACAAGATCACCAAAAACATATGAATTGGGTTTAATTTCTTAAACCTCATCAAAGTTTAAATATTTAAAATCAAAGATTGCATTTTTGAACACTTTAATGATCTAGAACAAGTTCTTAAAGTCAGTAAAAATCGCGTACGGTAATAACAAGTTTAAAAGGCGATAATATTTATAAAATGCCATTCATTTACGATACAAAACAATGGTTGTGAATGAATAAAACATCAATAACTGCCCTCTCCAACCTTAGTCCATGCTGATAAGACGACGTGAATTTTAAAAAGACGCAAACGTTGAAGAAAATACCGAGAAAAAGCGGTTATCGAAGTGCAAAAATGAAAGTACAGAACAAAAAAACCGAGCAGATTTACCTGCTCGGCTTTGTATGAAAAATGAGGAAAGACGAATTAAGACAGCTTGAACTTACTCAGCTCACCGTGAAGATCGCTCGCTTTTACCGTCAACTCGTTACTGATTTCTACTGAAGAGGTCATCGTATCCATCACCTCTACCGCCGTGTCGTTGATGATCACTACATTGCGGTTAATCTCTTCTGATACTGAGCTCTGCTCTTCTGCTGCCGAGGCGATTTGGTTGTTCATATCATTGATGACTTCAATCGCTTGGTTGATTTCAGACAGCGCTAGGTGGGCAGCTTGCGTTTCACCTTTAGTATCATTAGCTTGCTTTTGGCTTTGTTCCATCAAGACCACAATTGATTGAGTTTCTTGTTCTAGACGGGCCAGCATCGTACGAATCTCTTCAGTTGATCCTTGAGTACGATTTGCAAGGTTACGAACCTCATCGGCAACCACCGCAAAGCCTCGACCCGCTTCACCTGCACGTGCAGCTTCAATAGCCGCGTTCAGAGCCAGCAGATTGGTTTGCTCTGCAATGCCACCAATCTCACTCAAAATACCTTGAATCGCCGTGCTGGAATCGACCAAGTTCTGTGTTTGTTGCTGCGCATCGTTGACTTGCATTGCCAAGCTATCTACCGCACTCGCAGCATTGTCCATGCGAGTCATACCATTTAGACTGTTGCTTTGTACTTGGCTCGCCGCCGCTGCCGCTTGGACCGCAGAGTTGGCCACTTCTTGCGCGGTTGCACTCATTTCATTGATGGCCGTCGCTAATGAGTTCACCTCATTCACTTGCGTATTCAATTGATCGCGAGAAGCCGCAGCACGCGTTTGACCTTCGGTCGCATTCTTATCGACTTGATCAGCAGTCACCATCACGGTCAGCAGCATCTCCTGCATACGCGATAGGAAAGTATTGAACCAATGTGCCAATTGCGCAGTTTCATCTTTACCTTTCACTTCGATACGGTAAGTTAAGTCACCTTCACCTTGCGCGGCATCTTTAAAACGCTCAACCAGATTGTTTAGTACTTTACCCAGAGAGTTCGCGATCAAAGCCATCGAGGCAATGCCTAGAAGAGCAGCGATGATCCCCGCCCACACACCTTTTTCAAGCGCTTTTGAATTCTGTTCATCACTCCATTGCGCGTAGTCATCGACGCTTCTTGCAAGGTGGCTACTGGGAACCGACACCATGACTACCCATGGAGCGTCACTCGTATCGATAGAAGTAATCGCATATTCATCACCGCCAAAGGTCACAAGACCAGCGCCTTGACGTTTTGCAATAGATTGGATGTTAGACCATTCAGAGGCCAGTTCAGAAGAGACCTGCTTACCGACCATATCAGCAGCGCGGCTGTTCGCTAGGGTGATGCCCTTCCATGATGTGATGAGGATTTTACCTTTGCCATCAAACAAGTTACGTGCAGATTGCTCGCTCTGGCTTTGTAGCTCATAAAGAGACAGATCAAACCCAAGAGAGCCAATGATTTTGCCACCTTGTTTGATTGGTTGACTGATCGTTGTGATCAGCTCTTGCTTACCACGTACAGGATAAAAGTACGGCTCCATGACGAACGTTTTGCCCGTTTCATAAGGCATTAAATGCCAATCGTCTTTACGTTCACCACTGCTGTTTAGCTCCGTGTTGCTAAAGCTCTCCATCGCCACTGCATCAAAGCTATTTTGGTCATTTGGCGAGAAGAAAGGCGCCAGATAGCCTTGGCTGTTAAAACCCTCTTCTGGATTAAACGTCACTTGTTCTGGCCACGTTTTGTCTTGCCAAACCATGTAGCCCGCAAATACGGCTTTATTCTGTGCTTCTAGCGCGGCAGTAAACTGTTTAACAATAAGGTCTGCGCTTGCGTTGGTTTCTGCACTCAACTCAATGATCGAACGTACTTGTTTTAAGTTTGCCAATACAGGATCAAGTTGGTTAGCAATATCCAACCCCTGCTGAATCGCGGTATTTTGCAAATCGGTGCTAGTCGCATCCGTCAATTGCGCTTTTACTTTCTCGTTCACTTGCTTGTTCACGTCAGTAAATGCGTTGGTTGTCATACCCATTGCAATCAATAAGGTGAAGGCCATTGCACCGCCCGCACTGACTGCGATTCGCGTACGTATACTGTTAAACATAGTCACCTCTGTAACTGATGATAGATTGGCATTATTTTCTGAAATTTCATGGATTTTAAACAACAGAGGTGAACAGAAGACGTCAAGATATGAATGGAAAGAGAATGGAAAGATCAAACTTATTAACAGGGTTACGTATGAGGCCAGTTTTATATTTTAAGTGCATGAGCCCCACAATAAATAAAACCTAGAGAATCGATCATTAAGTCATTGTATTTATAGAATTTAAATTCAACATTCAAGATGAATCTTATACGAAAGTACCCATAGCTATTCACTCTCCTATACTGAGTATTAGATTAGCCAAACCGTGACTTGAGTCACGTTTAATTTTCTTCATCTCCCTGTTTTTAATGCAGTTATTCAGTATTAAAGCAAATAAGCCAGGATCAATGTTCGCTAAATACCCATTTTGTACTGAGTAAGTAGTTACTCATCATGCCTACCAATATTCCGAAAACCAACGCGACGTACACCATATAGTTTTGAGCCCCAAACATAAGCGTCAAACCTTTGAAAGCCGCAAAGTTCGGCACTGCACTAATACAAGCACTCACCATAAACTTTTGCCATTGAGCAAACGGATCGGTTTTTTCTGCTTGAGAGAAAGTCAGCCAGCGATTGCCAAGCCAAGTCGTGGTTGCCGCAAACAAAAATGCTATCCCACGAGCCAACATCAGCTCCAGACCAAACCAATGGAACAACAGCGAAAAGATAAGGGTGTCGACTATAAAGCCGACACCACCAACCAGAGCAAACCTGATTAATTTGTGCATTCCGTTACCCAATCACACAGGTGTAGAGTGAGCGTTTCGATTTTGCTGTGAACTCGTTGGTACAACTCAACGCATTTTCATGAATCATGCTATCCACTTGCTGCGATTTACCAATCAGATGGAATTTCTTTAGATTGTTTAAGTCATTCTTATCTTGAAGTTTTTTCGCCTGACCATGACTATAGAACTGGCCTGAGAACGGACGCTTACCAATGTAAAATACCGGAGCGTTGTCATTAATTTGCGCGAAGATGATGCGGTCGCTGCGGCTGTCTGCTTTACCCATATTCAAAACCAACATCGCAATCATAAGCAGGGCTGGTAACACCGCCGCCGTTCCGGTCAACCATTTAAAATCGTGTTTATCCACCAGCATCGCAATCAAGATACCCAATGCAGGCACACCCGGTAGTACGTAAGCAGGCAAAATATTCCCAGCCATGGTGAACAAGATCATTGGGGAAATCAGCCAACACATCAGGAAGCTAAATAGGCCTTGATGATCAGTCTCAATGGCTTTGAGTACCTTACGACGTTTCCACGCCAAGATAGGCAATACAATTGACCAAGGCGCAGCCGACTGCAGCCAGAATACCCAGATCATCCCACGTGGTTGATCATGAGCAGAGCCATACAGGTCCCCTTCCCAACCGCTGACAACAAAACGCTTAAAGTGCTCACCAACAATAAAGTAATCAATAAAGCCCGGCGTTGCCATTTCTGCCATGATGTACCAAGGCAGAGCAACCGCCAGCATAAGCGCCAAACCCGATACGATAGGAAACCGCTGCCACAAGGCTTTAAAAGCGCCAAAGAAACCATGCTGAATCACAAGCCAAGGAAATACTGCGATGCCCATGATCACTATCGCTACGGGACCTTTTGCCAACAACCCACAAGCCAAACCAAAGAAACCGAGGTAACCCCACAATCGGCTGTGTTTGTCTTTGCCGAGCCAACAATAGTAAAAGCCGACCATCGCCATGGTCATTGCCAACGTCAGTGCCATGTCGGTCATCACTGCGCCCGCCGCAATTGAAAAGATGCCACACGTCGCTAATACCAACGCTGCGATGACTGCATTAAAGCCTGCACGATGCGCCATGAAAGCAACAAAAACAATCGTAGCAACACCCGCTAACCAATGAGGCGCGCGCACTGCAAATTCATTCAATCCAAACAGCTCAATGCCGTAAGCACTCATCCACGTGAACAGGGGTGGTTTCCCCCAAAAAGGCACGCCGTAATCAAACTGTGGGGTAAGCCAATTGCCGGTTTCCACCATTAAGCGCGCCATTTCGCCGTAGCGGGCTTCTGTAGTGTCCATCAAAGGGTAAGCGGCGAGTGAAATAAGACGGAGTAAAAGAGCAAACGCCAACAACAGCCACAGATGGGTTTTATTAATACTCATGATTACGCGGTTTCTCCCAGTTTAAACTTCATGGTTTGGATGGATTGATGTTTTGCAGGCTGCTCATAAACAGACTGAACAAGATAAAGAGGACGTTGCTTGGTCTCGACAAAAATGCGGCCAATGTATTCGCCTAAAAGACCAATCGACAGCAATTGCACACCGCCCAATGCAAGTTGGACGACCATCATGGATGGGTAGCCAGTGACAGGCTCACCAAACACAACGGTTTTCATCACAATGAATGCACCATAAATAAAAGCACTGACCGCCACTAAGGCACCAACAAGTGTCGCTAAGCGCAAAGGGCGAATGGAAAACGAGGTAATGCCGTCCATTGCAAGGCCAATCAGCTTGAGGTAGTTCCATTTGGTTTCACCACAGAAACGAGCATCACGCTCAAACTGCACCGTCACTTGCTTGAAACCAGGCCAAGAAAAAATGCCTTTCATGTATCGGTTACGCTCTGGCAACGCATTGATGTGTTTAACCACTTTTGCGCTCAATAAACGGAAATCGCCCACGTTCTCCGGCACATCCAATTTCGCCATGCTGTTAAGCACTTTGTAGAAACAAGCGGCCGAGAAGCGTTTGAACCAAGTTTCACCGTGGCGTTCACTGCGCTGCATGTTCACTACGTCATACCCTTCACGCCATTTTGATACCATTTGCGGGATCAACTCAGGCGGGTCTTGCAAATCGGCATCAATCACGATCACCGCTTCACCTTGGCAGTGTTCCAAACCCGCACTCATGGCGGACTCTTTGCCGAAGTTACGGCTTAATGCAATACAACGAACGTCGCTAGAAGATTGAGAAAAGCTTTGCGCGATCATTAGGCTGTCGTCTTTGCTGCCATCGTCGACATAAACGATTTCGCAGCGTTCTGGCATTTCATCCAAAACGGCGGCTAAACGACGATGAAATTCAGGCAAGACTTCTTGCTCGTTAAAGAATGGCACCACAACAGACAAAACTGTTTTAGGCTCAGTGTTTTGGCTCACCTTTGAAAAGGCTGCAGCGTGAATGTTGAAGGTTGACATGCTACTCTTCCACTAAATCCGATGAATGAATCCAGTCTACAAACATCAATGTGAAAGAGATGTTGTTGACATCTTTTTCACGTTCTTAGTGAATAATGTTCGGTTAAGACGAAGTCTTATTTTCGAAAACCCGCCCACTTGGAGAGAAATACATGAAACGCGTACTTTTAGTCGAAGATAATCGAGAAATCGCAGGCATGTTGTTCGATTATTTCGAGTGTGCAGGTATGGAACTCGATTATGCAGACAACGGCGAGCTCGGCCTGAAACTGGCGATGGAAAACACCTTCGACATCATCTTGCTCGATCTCATGTTGCCACGCATGGATGGCCTGACCATGTGTAATAAACTTCGCGATGCGGGCAACAACACACCGGTACTTATGCTGACCGCACTTGATAGTCGTGACGATATGCTCAAAGGCTTCCAACACGGCGCCGATGACTACCTGACCAAACCTTTCGATCTGGATATTCTTGAAGCGCGCATGATGGCACTGATTCGTCGTTACCGTGGCACGGTCGCATCGAGCAAGTTGGAATACGGTGAAGTGTCTATCGACCAAAGAACGCGTAAAGCGTACCGCCAAGATAAACTGCTAGCGCTAAACCCAACCACTTACACCATTCTGGAAATGCTTGTGAAAAGCGCGCCAGACGTAGTGACACGCGAAGAAATCGCCTTCCAGCTATGGCAAGAGAACGAACCGAACAACGACGTTCTGCGCAGCCACATTTACCAGCTACGTAACCAACTCGATAAGCCATTTGAACAACATGTGCTGATCACCGTGCCGAAAGTTGGCTTTCGCTTGGAGCCAGATGCATGATCAATCGCTTACTTGCTAGCACGCAAAGCACACAAAGTATGACAGGGCGGCTCGCTCTGTTTTTCTCTTTGGTGTCGGTCGTGATTGGCATTTTTTGTTTTCTTCTGATTACAGGCGCACTGCTTTGGTCTGAGGATCGTGTCGGTGAACGCCGTATCATGATCGATAAAAAAGAAGCCATCGAGCACTTTCAGTCTCACCCTGAGCAAGGCGTGATTAAACTCGACGTTCTCACTACCGCATACAATGACATCCAGCTCATACCAGAACAGTTCCAACAATACCTGATTGGAAAAAGCCGATTTTTAGACGAAGTGGGTGACGAGCCAAGCTCCAGAATGATCTACATGAGCACGTACACTTACAAAGGTGTCGAACACCCCATCATTCTGATTTCCTTAATCGATGAAATCGAAATTACCTCTGAAGAATTCATTATGGTCGTCGCCATGGTGCTTTCTATCGTTGCGGTTTTGATTTTCTTGTTTGGCAGTTTATTGCTCCGTCTGTCGCAACGTTTGATTGAACCAGTCAACACCCTGAAAAACCAGCTAGACCAACATCAAGGTGACCCTTCACAAACGTTCAATGTGCCAGACAGCTCAGCCAAAGAGTTCCAAGCCCTTGCCGATGAGCTGAATGAATACCGTCATAAAATTAATCAGGTCATCAAACGCGAACAAGCATTTGCACGATACGCGAGCCATGAACTGCGCACACCATTAACCGTGATGAAAGGCTCAAGCAGCTTGCTGGCGAGAAGCGCGAACACGGATTTCCAAACCCGCCAAGTGAACCGAATTCAGGATGCGACGCAGCAAATGTCGACCATGGTGGATGCCCTACTCGGCTTAGTGCGTTATGAACGCAATGCGGACGATTCACCGGTGCGCAGTATCACCGAAGAAGAGCTGAAACAAATCATCTTCCAAAGCCAAGCTCAGGCGGATGAGAAAGCACTCAGCTTTGATGTACAGATCGACGGAAACCCAAAAACGCGCGCGACCAATGCTGTGTTGACCATTATTCTTGGCAACCTGATTCGCAACGGCATCGCCGCGACACCATCGGGATCAATTCATATCAGCATGGGGGAAAACACCATCTCGGTACGTGATGAAGGCGAAGGCTTTTCGACCATTCCACATTCTGATGGGCACGGATTGGGTTTGATGATTGTGGATGATTTATGCCAGCGTTATGGCTGGCAATTTAAGATTGGTACACATCCAGAGGGTGGATGTGAGGCAATGATTGATCTTGCGTCAGAGCATCAAGAGACTTGCTCAGAGTAACTTCCTCAGCACTTGATTCAATTAAGAGGTATCTCATTGGCTCAGTATTAAAACGAGCAATTCGATACCTCTTTCTATCGTCTGTCGACCTTTCGCGGTTAAATAAAGTCTTATGCCGCAAGCGCAGCGAGTCGATTGAATGCCTGTGACGCCAATTCCGACACTTCACACACAGAAAACACATCTTCGATAAAGCACTTCAACGCTCTAGATTCAATGGCTCTGATTGCGGCTTGCTGCTCGTCTGATAAGTAACCGTAAATGCTCGCCGCACCAAAGTCGCCGAAGATCATCTCACCTTGCTCATTCACCAAAGTATTGTGCGCATACAAATCGCCATGGCACACCTTGTTGTCGTGCAGGTGATTAAATACGTCCACCATCTGCTCCACAATAGAATTGACTTGCTCGACTGTCAGTGTAAACCCTTGTGGGAATGTATCTCGGGTGCAGGTTTCCAACGTTGGCGGCAAACCCAAGTTGTAGTAACTGTTTGGGATCAGCTCCATCACCAACGCCAGTTCATCGCCATCATCAACTTGTGCGATGGATTTCACCAAGTTGTTGTGATGCCCTGCTTGCAAGCATGCTTCAAGTTCATCATGTGGGTAACCATCACTGGTCACTTCGCCCTTAAACACTTTTACCGCCACTTCATTCGGGAAGTCGTATTGAACGTCAGTCCAGTTAGCATGAGAAATCACGCCACTCGCACCTTGCCCGAGAACATGGTTAAGTGAGTAACTGTTTGTGGTCACTCTCGGCACACTATTTAGCGACGATGGGTGTTTGCAGAATGGGTTACCTGCAAAAGCAAACCACGCCAACTTAGGCAGCTTCATCAACACATCAGGGAACTGCTCTAGCTGGTTCGCAGAAAGACGAATCAATTCCAAATTAACCAAGTTTTCCATGCTATTTGGCAGTTGCTTGATGCGATTGCCCGCCAGTGCAAGCTTTCTTAGGCGCGGTCTTTCACCCAGACTGTTGGGGAGAACTTCAATCTCGTTATCGGTCAGAATAAGCCAACGTAACTGAGTTGGTAGTGAGGCTTCACTCACCACTTTGATCTTGTTGGTTTTAAAGCCAACCATTTCTAGGTTTGGCAACTTGCCTATGACTTCTGGTAAGTGCGTAAACTGGTTGTTGGAAGCAAAGATGATTTTTAGCTTGGTCAACTGTTCCAGTTCTGGTGGCAAATCTGACAGTGCGTTACCAGATAAATCTAACACTTCAAGCGTTTCTGCAAGCTCTAAAATTTCCATAGGAAACTCAGTTAGCCCTTCCGCCAACTTCAGTTGTTTCGTTCCTACTAATTGTCCTGTTTTTAATTGTTCTAGAGTTTGCAAAACCAAGCCTTCTGATTGAGTTGAAATAAGCGGCGTAGTTTACGTGTCTTAACCTTGAAAGGCGAGGAACGTTAAGAATGTCACAAAGAAAAAACACTCAAAAAAGGACATTAACTGAAACAGGGCGTGAAGAAAGGTTGCCACTTTAACAAGAAGTCGAATCCGGCTACCGCTCAAACACAGACTTTTGATCTGGATTTAATGGCGTTACACTACGCGCCCTTTTGAACGGCAGGTCGCGTGGTTGGACACGTCAGCAGTAGCATGAAACTCTCTGAAAGCCCGATAACTCAACATAACTTTTACGGTCACACCTTTTTTCTTAAACGTGATGACATGCTTCATTCTCACTTTTCGGGCAACAAAGCACGTAAATTTATGGCGCTGATGGAAGCGCAAAATAGCCAAATCAAAACACTCATCAGTTACGGTTCAGCTCAATCCAACGCGATGTATTCCCTTGCCGCTCTGGCGCAAATCAAAGGCTGGAACTTCGAGTTCTACGTTCAACATATTCCGTCTTGGCTTAAAGACTCCCCTATCGGCAACTATCGAGGCGCGCTCGATTTAGGTATGAATATCACGGCGATGCAGGACATCGAGTCCACTTTGCATCCAACCGAGTATATCGAGCAAGTACGTGGGTTGGACGACACAACCTTGGTTGTCCCAGAAGGCGGAAAAGCGACGATTGCCGAAGCCGGGGTAAAACAACTGGCGCGTGAACTGCTTGATTGGACACGCCTTGAAGGCAAAAAACAGTTTGCCGTAGCGTTGCCATCGGGAACCGGAACCACCGCGTTGTACCTGAGTAAACACCTAAAGCCACATGGAATCGAAGTCCTTACCTGTGCTTGCGTAGGGGATGCCGACTACCTGACTGAGCAATTCAATACACTGGAAACTGAAAACCACCCAACCATACTTTCGGTGCGCAATAAACACCATTTTGGCCGTTTATACCAAAGCGACTACGAAACCTGGAATGCCTTGTACGACCATACCAACCTCGAGTTTGACCTGCTTTATGATCCTTACATGTGGCAATGTTTGCAGCCTTGGTTAGCAGAAAACGAGGATAAAACGCTCATCTACATCCATCAAGGCGGGTTGCTTGGCAATGAGTCCATGCTGCCGAGATACCAAAGAGAGTTTGAATAAGCTTGTTAGTACTTCTAATAAGCCACAGCGCTAGTGAGTGATTAACAGTTATTGGTTATTAAGTTTTCGTCAATAATAACCAATAATTAGCGCTTCACGCTTTGCTAAAATAAACCTTAAATATATCTACCCTCCCTTCGCATTAATAATATTTATTGCATCACCTCCTCGCTTTAAAAAACATTATTATCATTAAATACCTTACCCTGCGTGACTTTCGTTCTGACTATAGATTTAGTAAGTAAGCAAAAGGAATTGGTTGTTTTGTCTATAGTGCGTTCTTTTATTTGCCGCTAAGCTATCACCAATTAAATTCAAGAGGCGATATTAATGAAGCGTCCAACATCAACACGTGTGAGGGGAGCTGGCTACGCGCCACTTATCGATTCAGTAACGTCTTCGTCAAGTAACCGCTCACGCACAAACTACTCATCAACGTCAAAGAACGCGACTCAAGCAAGCTACGGTGCGGTTGTTAGCAACAGTCAATCTCAAGCCGAGGCTGGATTCGAATGTCGAATAAAAATTCATGCTCCCAAAGATGACTTAAATACCCTGCAGTCTGGTGTTTTTTCTTTAGCGAAAACACAAAATGAACCGTTGATAAAACGCTGGAGCAAATTGGAGCAAAATCAACCATCACTCTGCACGGTGTTATCTGCCGAGTGTTTCGAAGCCGAAGACAAAACCCTTTTACATGAACTTTTTCAAGACATCGGCCTGAATCAAAAATTTAAAATCACCCCCAAGCCAGTTGGTAGTGAATATATTAATGCTGAGTTCTTACCATTTATTCCAGCGGTAGAAACCAAGGGGTTATTAGGATGGGCAGCGCAAGGTTATTACTATTATTTCCATGACGGGAAGCTAATGTATGAAATGGCGATCCTAGGGAATGATAAATTCTCTTGGCAAGTGACGGCTTCTACGGCCAACGGCATGACAGATGAGCTCATTAGCCCAAAAACGTTTAACATGATACTCGCCCCTGTCGCTATTGAAGGTAAGAAGGCAGCGGCGCAACATATTTTCTATCGTCGCGAAAAACTTACCAATGACGCGCTTGCAGAAATCAACCAAACTTGGCTCGATCAACACGCCACTTTAATCGATATTGCTGCACTTAAAGCTGTGGGGAAGCAGCCTTTGCTGCCACGAACCAAAACAACCACTGAATCGGACATTAAACCCGTCCACATAAAAAATCATAAGGTGAGAACAAAAGACGACGGAAAACAAGAATGGTGGACAGACATTGCTCCTCTCTACGGTTTGTCAGCAAAAGCGCTGCTCAAACTCAATCCGACGTTTGAAAGTGATCCTATTTCATTAAAAGTTGGCGATGTGCTAACGGTCAACATTACGCAGCCGCCTCAAGCAACGGGCAATTCTGACCAAAGTTGCCCACAGAACGACTTCATCGTCGGGCATGCCTATCCGATTGGGGATATTTGGGGAAAATATTCAAAGCGAGATGTATGGGGCGAGTATTGCGGTGCAAACCAACCATCAACCGTCATCAATATCTTTAACCATCCCAACTTGTCACAGAATACACCTGTGTTGAATGTACAGAAGGTGGAAAATCGGTTGTTACGTGTGGCCGTTTCTTTTATTGAAGACGACATACAACTGACGCATATAACCAGTGTATCAAAGGCTTAACGGCCGCCAGCTGCGCTCGAACAAAGCGCCTAACCAAATGCCAATACGATAAGAATCAGCCTATCGTCGCCTGAATTTAAAAAAGTGAACACGTTTATGTACGGTGAAAATAACCAACCGGCTTCTTCCTCAAGCCAAACAAAAAAAAGAAAGAATGACGCGTCTCACCATTCACAAGAAGGCGCTCCGGCGAAACGATTACGAGACGTTCAAAACTTAGCGAAGTGGAACGAGTTCCAACTCAACTGGCAAAACCACGTTGAAGAAAATGACTTGGCAATCCAAGACAGACCGCCAGAAGCGCTAATTCGTTTTAACTACCGTTA
Source organism: Vibrio jasicida CAIM 1864 = LMG 25398 (assembly GCF_000400365.1). Classification (GTDB taxonomy): domain Bacteria; phylum Pseudomonadota; class Gammaproteobacteria; order Enterobacterales; family Vibrionaceae; genus Vibrio; species Vibrio jasicida. Next base: position 56,621 of record NZ_BAOG01000068.1, read on the forward strand.
TGTCGTTAATGACAACACCGGCGCATTGAAGTACGAGCCAGTCACCGTCGATCAGGTTTTAAATAACTATGATGAGCTAGAGCGCGTTTATTATCGCCGACAAATCAATGACCCAAGCCCAATGCAAACTCGGCAACAAAGCCGCGATTCTGCTTCGGAAAGCATGTCTCAATTTGATATTAAGATCCCACCTCAATCCAACTCAGGTACCGCGTTAATGGTACCTTCTGTCGGAATGCCGGAAGAGTTTAAATCCAAAGAAAAGCTGCAAGAACTGTATTGGTACACTGAGGGGATGAGTCGCCCCGTCTATCTGCTCGTCCACCAAAGTGAGCTGAACTTATATCAAGAACAAATGGGGACACTACTTCAAGCCGCTGGCGTAGGTTTGGTTGGGTGGTCATTCGAGTCCGGTACCGTTGGTTTCGGTGCAACAAGAAAAGCTGTCGTGGATTTTTGCAAACTCAACCACCTTAAAAAAATCACCATGATGGACTGCAACGTACTCATGTCTGAAATGGATCTTATCTCAGCCGCAGAAGAGGCGACATCAGAAGTCAAAGATGATACCACGCTGTATATTGCACTTGGCGTCACAAGTGGTGACACCTACGAGAAAGGCGCAAAAGCACCAAACAGCTTGCTCAATGAAGGGGCAGTAAAAGGCCGACCAATCGAACAGTTCACTATGCTCAACCGCAATGTGTTGTTTGACCCTGCATTTATCTCTTCTTCAGAAGATATTGATGTCTCCAACGAAATGAAGTTCTTCAACAGCATTGATCAGCAAAAATCCATTGCGTTAAAAGATCTGAAGCTGCACCAAAAGCTCGATGACGAACTCGAAAGTCAGTATCCAAGAATCAACAAGCTGCGATTAAAGGCAACATCCAACGTTTACAATGACAAGTTTAAAGCGCATCTGACTCAAATATCTGAGAACGAAAAAAACCTCGTCATTCAAGTGAAAACTGGTACAAAACCAAACGTACAAAAGCATAACGTGACGGTTCAGGCGTTCAGTGAATACATCGCCTCAACGTTAGGAAAGGATTCTCTGCGTATTCAGTCTCTCGTTATTGAAAAGATGTTGGTGAAGTACAAAGACATGAGCATGGGGTCTGGCTATCAGTTTGAGCCGGAAGGATTGGATGAGACGAATGCCGCACTCTATCCATATGAAGAGTCGAGTCATACACATGACGAAGCGTAAGCCATAATAAGACGTGTTTCCCTTGGCAGGCCGATAGCGCCAGGGGAGATGGATACAAACTCATACTGCTCGCGTTGTAGTGTTTGTTTCTTCCTGAATTTGTCGATAGTAAGGGGGTTATATTCGTGCTAAAAACGCTTTTCCATGAATAACAAATCCCAGATCTCGCCATCAAAAGAACGCTCTCCTGATTCACGCGACGTCACTTCAAACCCAAGAGATTCATAACAATTCTTCGCGACAGTATTACGCTCAAAGACCGCCAACGACAAGACTTGAGCATGATACTGAGTTTGAGACAGTTCGATGAGTTGCGTGAGCATGACTTTCGAAAGACCTTTCCCTCGAAAATCATTGGAAACAAAAACACGACAAATTCGAAATTGGGATTGAGACTCTTTAAACAGCTCAACATAACCAGCCTGCTTCCCGTCACAAACGAGCATAAACGGCAAGACTTCAGGTTTCGCGCAATGGAGGCTAATCTGTTGGTGATCTAGAGGGAAATTGAAATTTGGCCCACCCCATTGATAGTTCAGTTGCTCTGAATCAATCCAACGGATGAGTGCCTCGTAATCTTCCTTTTCAAATGCTCTCAGTTCCATCTTCGTCTCTGCCATTGTTTATTATTTGATGAGCCCTAAGATCTCTTTAAACTCTGGTGCTCGGCAATCTTCTACCATTTCATACAAACACATTTCTACGCCTGTTAGGCCAACGCCATTCGCAGTCAGTTTTGCGAGCGCGAGCGCTTTGTTGGCTGGCGTTCGAGAAGAAACGCAATCCGTCACCAGTTCCACTTTGTAACCCATTTGACGCAGCGACACCGCGGTTTGATACACACAAATGTGCGCTTCGATACCACAAACCAACCAAGTATCGACTTTGGCGTTTTCTACCGCGAGTTTGAATGTCGGTTCTTTGCAACCATCAAAGGTATGCTTTGCAATCGCCAAGTGCTCTTTCGCTAACACTTCACGAATCGGTTCTACCGTCGGGCCTAATCGGTCTGGGTTTTGCTCAAGCCAAACAATAGGAAGCTTGAGAGCCTTTGCGCCCTTGACTAACTTAGTCGTACTTTCAATCAGCGCTTCGCTTTCGTGCATTAGCGTTGCCAGTTTACCCTGCACGTCGACAACAATTAGACCCGTGGTATTCTTCGATAACATTCTCATCTCCTATGAGCGACAAGAGCATCACTCTGCTCAAGCATTTGAATATAAAGAATGTACCAGAAGCCCAGCATAATCAGATGAGCAAATTCGCAAAATTATTGTCCGCTCACGCTATTTGAATCGTTCCCGAAACAGTTCGATTAACACTTTGACCTTGTTGGGTAAAAACAAATTAGATGGGTAAATCAACGTCAGATGTTGTTTAGGGTGCGTGAACTCTGGCAATACTTCGACTAACTGGCCGTCTTCTAAAGCTGGCTTAGAGTGCACTTGCGGGATAAAGGCGATGCCATTACCTGTAATCGCCATTAACCGCAGCAAGTTCAAATCGTCCGACCTAACCGCCACATGCAATTCTGGATCTAACAATCCGGCATTGTATCGGTTAGTCAGCAAACGATGATGCTTTAAATCGTCCATGCTTTTTAGAGGAGGATGGGCATCTAAATAAGCTTGGGAAGCGACAAAGTGACTGCGGTAAGGCAATAAGCTGAACTGAACATAGCTGTCGTCCGAGACTTTCGCTACGCTCGGTAAAAGCTGAAGATCAAACGCTTGTCGCTTAAGATCGACACTCTCTTGGTGGTTCTCAATCTCTACCGACATCTCAGGGTAACGGGTCGTATATTCGTTAATGATCGAATTAAACGCCGCCGAGCTCATCAATGCAGAAGGAATCGCAACACGCACTTTACCCGTCAACTCTTGTTGGTATTCATGCATCACATTCAAACCTTGTTGAATATGCTCTATGGGTTGCCCCACCAGCTCAAACAGACGCTTGCCGTGCTCGGTCAACTCAATGGTTCGCGTGGTTCGAATCAGCAATTGGCAGCCCAACGCTTTCTCTAATTCTTGCAAACGTCGGCTCACTTTAGAGCGTTGTAACTGGTTCGCCTCTGCCGCCGCACTGATACCACCGTGCACGACGGTTTGGCTAAACAGGTGAAGATCATCAAAACTAACGTTCATTGTCCTACTTTTAGGTCATTCATGCGCTTATTGTCATTCTACTGAATTGTGACCAAGTTCTCTATAATCGCCTGTCTAATTTGCTTGCGAGCACCATAAATTCAGGTATCTATTATGACGGCAGATCATAAATTCAAACACTGGATGCGAACACTTATTGTCCTGTTCATTGTACTATTTTTCTACATCATCATTGCGGATCGACACGCGCCAATTACGACCGAAGGGCGAGTCCAAGGTTACGTGGTGCAAGTTGCACCAGAAGTTTCAGGTAAAGTGACCGATGTGCTGATTGCCAACAACCAGTCTGTACACAAAGGCGATGTGCTGTTCACTATTGATGCTCGTAAATACAAAATCGCTTTAGAACAAGCGCAGCTTTCACTGCAATCCGCTTACGAAAAAGAAGCAACACTGTATTCGCAGCGGGAAGCTGCACTGGCAAACATTGCTCGTGCTCAAGCGACTTACAACAACGCGCACAGTGAGTATTCACGTTTACAAAAGTTGTCGAAGCAAAAAGTCATTTCTCAATCCAACTTAGACAGTGCCTACGCACAAAACCAAGTGTCACGAGCTGCGCTCAAAGCCGAGCAACAAAACTTGAAAGTGATTGAAGCACAACTTGGGGACAAAAAAGGCCAAAGCACCGCAGTACGCATTGCTCAAAATGGCATTGAGAAAGCTCAACTCGATCTAACTAATACCGCAGTCCTTGCTCCGAGTGACGGCGTAGTAACTAACCTGCAATTGGAAGTCGGCACCATGGCAAACACCAACATGCCATTGCTTACCTTTGTACCAACCGGATCAATGTGGGTTGCTGCTGATTTTCGTGAGAAATCGGTAGCGGGCGTCGACAACAGTTACCACGCCATGGTTGCGTTTGATGCTAACCCAGGTTCGGTTTATGACTTCGACCTATCTAGCCGAGATTACGGCGTTGCCGCTGCACAGCAAACCCCAAATGGCGCACTGACCAAAGTCGAAGTGAACAACCGTTGGGTACGTGATGCACAGCGCACTCGCGTGAACCTGACCAGCGAAGAAGCACTGCCTTCCTCTCTGTTCGTTGGTTCTCGTGCCACCATCGTGCTTTACCCAGACAACAGTCCGTTTTGGGCGTTGATGGCACAAGTTCAAATCTACCTTGCTAGCTGGTTCCACTTTATCTACTAGGCGGCTGCGATGAAAACCTTACGCATTTGGTTCGGCTGCTCAATGGGTTTGGCGTTGAGCATGGTCTTTGGTTGGTCTTACGGCTTCTTTGCCGTGATGCTGCCACTGTTTGTGCTCGGCCGTATGGACCACTTCAGTCTGCCATTGGTATTGATGGTACTGTTCTCGGCGGTTTGGACCACGGTTCAAGCCACCTTTATTCTCGAATACTTACAGTTCCATCCCACTCTGATGTTCGCGGCGGTGGGCATTATGATGCTGTTTAAATGCATCGCAATGATGAACCCAAAAACCTATCTGTTTGGCTACATGGGGTTATTGGTTGGCTCGATCGTGCTGAACTTCGCGAGTTACGATTTCATGGATATCGAGGAGTTCAACGTCAACCTTTGGGTGATTTCGTTCAGCAATATCTTTGTCTGTGCCCTCGCCTATTGGCTATTCCCAGAGCCAGAATCGAAGATCTTACAAACAGAAATGACTACGCCAGTAAAAAGCGACATAGACTACATCAGCCAAGTAGCAATGGGCTGGGTGGTAGCAATGGCGGCGTTTTTGGTGTTCCAAATAGGTGATTTGTACGACTCACTTTCGGCGCAGGCGTCGATCCTCATCATCCTAACGCCAATGACATTGGCAGGCTCAATGGCCATGGCGAAAATCCGCATCATCGGTACAGCGCTGGGTTGTATCGCGGGTATGGCGGTGCAGTTAATCTTGGGCAGTTGGTTTGGTCATGGACTGCTGTTCTGGCTGGCGTTTACCATCGCTATGGGGCCATTCTGTTTGTGGTTAACGAAAGGACAAGTCAAAGCCGCCATTGCATTCTCGGCGATGTCTGCCCTCTCCGTTCCACTGACCACGTCATTGGTGCCTGAGCAGAAAGACGCGTTCTTCTCTATCTTGTACCGATTCAGTTCGATATTCGTAGCGGTAATGCTGACCGCAATGGTGATGTGGGTGGTACACCACTGGATTCGCGTGATGTTGTTGAAGCATCCAGAGATGAAGAATGTGGAATTGAATTGACGGGAAACGAAGTATGCCGCTCACTTTACTGGGAGCGGCATTTTTATTTAGAACCGGTCACCCTGAACGACGAGTAACGAAGTGATTTAGGATCTACCCAAAGAGTGCTATTAAGTCCTGAGGTTATCGCCATTTTCCAAGCGAGTTGTTGGCAGATTCCTAGTCTCGTCTAGACTCGCTGGAATGACCCAACTTTGGATACAGACCAAATATAAAAATATCGCGAGCAACGTATCTACCAACGTCCGTCACCCTGAACGACGAGGAACGAGTGATTTAGGATCTACCCAAAGAGTGCTATTAAGTCCTGAGGTTATCGCCATTTCCCAGCGAGTTGTGAGCAGATTCCTAGTCTCGTCTAGACTCGCTGGAATGACCCAACTTTGGATACAGACCAATATAAGAACATCGCAAGCAACGTATCTCCCAACGTCTGTCATCCTGAACAACGAGGGACGAGGTGATTCAGGATCTACCCGCAAAGTGCTGTGAAGGTCTGCAAACTACTGTACTTTTCAATGCGTGCTTTTGCGCCTTACGATGTGTGATGAGATTACAACCCCTGTGAAACGATAACTCTATTAATTTCAACATTTTTACAAGCTCTTCGCATGATGACAGAAGCGTCCTTCTCCCTTATTTACTTGTCGCCTCAATCCGACTAAAAATCCATCCATTCACCACAAAACTCAAACTCTGGGCGTAACTATGCTAAAAAAGTTAACTGCAATTTTGGTTGTCGTCGCTGCCACGATTACTCTCTTCGCGAGCTCAGTTGATGATGAAAGACTTGTGCTCTGTGCTTTAGGTAGCAATATTGTCCTCTTCAATGACAGCGCCTGCTTAACCTATATCGAGACCTTCAACCTGAGTGAAAGCTATATTGATTCAATCAACTCTGAGCTTGGCATTATGACGATATTGAACTCAGATCATGAGAATAATTTCAAAGTCGCCAATGTGCTGTTACAACAAGGGGCAGATATCAACAGCATCAACACCCTAGACGGACTTTCTCTTCCACCTTTACACAGTGCCGTTTTATCTGACGATTATGAGTCGTTTCTATACCTCATTGATCATGGAGCAAGCGTTGAAACTCTGAGCTCGCAAACTAGCGAAAGCTTGTATGACTTCACGGACAGGCTGATTAAGCAAAATCCGACACCAGCGAGAGCCAACATGTTGGAATTTCTTAAAAGAATGATTTAGAAAAGCTTGTCATTAATACAGAAAAACCAAGAGCCGAGCTCTTGGTTTTGTTTATCTAGGGGTTGATAACTGAGTATCGAGTATTGCCAAAGACTCAACCCGCCAACTCTTTACGAATGATCTCTGCGCCTGCGCTGAGTGCATTGAGCTTCGCAGTTGAAACTTCACGAGAGAGAGGCGCCATGCCGCAGTTAGTGCATGGGTAAAGTTTGTCGGCATCGACGTATTTCAGCGCTTCGCGAAGAGTTTCTGCGACTTCTTCTGGTGTTTCAATCTCGTTGGTTGCCACATCAATTGCGCCAACCATCACCTTCTTGCCTCGGATAAGTTCTAATAGTTCGATAGGTACGCGTGAGTTATGGCACTCAAGCGAGATAATATCGATATTGGATTTTTGTAACTTCGGGAATACCTCTTCGTATTGTCGCCACTCAGTGCCCAGCGTCTTCTTCCAATCCGTATTGGCTTTAATACCGTAGCCATAGCAGATATGCACTGCGGTTTCGCATTTTAGCCCTTCAATGGCGCGCTCTAAACAAGCAATGCCCCACTCGTTCACATCATCAAAGAACACGTTAAATGCGGGCTCATCAAATTGGATAATGTCGACGCCTGCCGCTTCAAGCTCTTTGGCTTCTTGGTTAAGGATCTTTGCGAATTCCCAAGCCAGTTTTTCACGGCTACCGTAGTGATCATCATACAATGTGTCGATCATCGTCATTGGCCCCGGTAGCGCCCATTTTATCGGTTGTTTGGTTTGCTGACGCAAGAACTTCGCATCTTCGACAAACACAGGTTTGGTTCGGCTAACTGGGCCCACTACCGTCGGTACACTCGCGTCATAGCGATTACGAATGGTCACGGTTTTGCGGTTCTCAAAGTCCACGCCACTGAGGTGTTCGATAAACGTAGTCACAAAGTGTTGGCGTGTTTGTTCACCGTCACTGACAATATCGACCCCTGCCAGTTCTTGCTCTTGTAAAGAGACTCGCAGCGCATCGCGTTTACCATCAATTAGCTCGTCGCCTTGCAGTTTCCAAGGTGACCAAAGCGTCTCTGGTTGAGCCAGCCAAGAAGGCTTAGGTAAGCTGCCCGCCGTTGAAGTCGGTAATAGTGTTTTCATCGTCATTCCCTTCTAGATTCTCGTTTTCGATTACGCGTAATTTGCAGACCATTGCTCAAGGATGGCTTGATAAGGTTTGATGAAGTGCTCCTCAGCAAACTTCCCTTGCTCTTTTGCAAGCTGGCTGCGCTCTTCGCGGTCATAAACGATTTGGGTTAACGAGTGATCGAGATTCTTCAAGTTCGGTTGGTAACATTGACCTGCTACCGCGTTCGCGTTGTAAATCTCCGGGCGATAAATCTTTTGGAACGTCTCCATAGTACTGATGGTGCTGATCAACTCTAGATTCGAGTAGTCATTCAACAAGTCACCGAAGAAGTAAAACGCTAACGGAGCGACACTGTTTGGCGGCATAAAGTAGCGCACCTGTAAGCCCATCTTTTTGAAGTACTGCTCGGTCAATGACGATTCGTTTGGCTGGTATTCAAAACCCAACACCGGATGCTGGTTGTCAGTACGGCGGTAAACCTTGTTGTCCGACACACTCAAACAGATCACTGGCGGCTTTTGGAAATGTTGTTGGTACGATTCCGACTTCACGAACGCTTTAAACAGCTTGCCGTGCAACTCACCAAAATCAGCAGGGATGCTAAATTGAGGCTGGTCTTTGTTGTGGTCTAATAGCAGAACGCTAAAGTCGTAATCGCGCACATAAGAAGAGAAGTTGTTACCGACAATGCCTTCGATACGTTCGTTGGTTTTGCGGTCAACAATGTTGGTTTTAAGCACTTCGATAGAAGGGAACACTTCACCACTGCCTTGAATATCCATATCCACAGAGATGATTTCCAACTCGACACTGTAACGATCGCCATTTGGGTTATCCCAATGTGCCAAAGCATTAAAACGATTGTCGATCATGCGCAGTGCATTGCGAAGGTTATTTTGGCGACTATCACCACGAGCTAGGTTGGCAAAGTTGGTCGTGATGCGCGTGCTGTCTGATGGTTGGTAGTTCTCATCAAAACGGATGCTCTTAATAGCAAAGTTGAAATCGTTATTCATGGTGAGTTGGTATCCTATTTCCTTAGATAAACGCTGACTGATTCCTAACTCTGTTCTTGGGGATAGTTGTGTTTTTTGATTTTCCCAATCGTCAGTGTGTACAGCGTTTACTTCGAAAATTCAGTTCAAAAACAGCTGTCACAGTGCCTAACACCAGAGCAGTCTGTTTTTTATACTTGCTTCGTTACTTGAATAACATTGGTAATACTTCACGTTGAACATGAAGGAATTTCATGATTTGTCTTTTTGGTGTGCATTTATCGCGTTGAAAAAACTGCTTCAATCGCAATTCCAGAAGTATGGCGAAGCGATCAATATTACTTTAGCGGCGACGCTACTTTACTGTGCAGTGCAGTTGTTTGTTTGTTTGTTTGTTTGTTTGTTTGTTTGAGGTTGTAGCTAGATATTTCACTTATGTCGAAGAAAGATCAATAACCCCACCATCCTTTTCTATGCCACATCGAGAACATATCCACTAACCAGCAAATCCCTTAAACGTAACAATGATGAATAATCGCCCTCTCCACTAGAATGCGATCATTATTAAAGCAAGCATCTAAAGATAACATTAAGAACAATATCTATAACAGGTTATTTACAACTAACTCTGTGATATTTAGCTGTGCTAGAGCAAACGGCGAAAAGGCTGAGCGCTCAAAATAAGAAAGACAAAACCGGAGCTGACGAAGTGAATGAAGTGTGAGATAATTATCACGTTTTTATGTTTGAATCTATAGGTCTGGAATGTCAAAAAGTGAGTTTATGCCAAACAACATGAATTCTGATAGGTACGAAATTACTGATGCTATCGAAAATTATGATTCTTCCTATACACTGTCTCCTGATACTACGATACGTATTGCTAGGGAGCAGTACAGTATTTTTGAGATTACTAGACATATCAATAAGCAAAGAATTGACCTCGCTCCAGACTTTCAACGCTTTCATGCGTGGAATAATGTACAACGTTCAGAGTTGATAGAATCGATACTTTTGGGAATCCCTATCCCTATGCTTTATTTATTTGAGAATGGTTTTGGGCAAAGACAAGTGGTTGATGGAAAGCAACGCTTATCTACACTAAACGATTTTTTAGCTAATCAGTTTGCTTTAAGCAATCTAAAGATGCTATCTCAATTTAATAACTTCTACTTTCACAATCTCCCTCCTATACTACAAGCAAAGATCGAGGATTGTCAGATTCAAACATATATTATTCAACCACCAACACCGGAGGTTGTTAAGTTTCAAATTTTTGAAAGAATAAACAGATCTGGGACTCAATTAAATCCACAAGAAATGCGTCATGCATTGCATCAAGGCAACTCAACCGAGTTGCTAATTGACATTACAAATGATTACTCATTTTTGTTTCTCGGCATAAGAAATACACAAGAAAATAGAATGCATGCTGAGTATATGGCATTAAGACATTTAACATTTTGTTTGTGTGCTGATGGTTATATTTTAATTCCAAACGATATTAAAAATTTAAATGAACTTCATTCATTTGCAATGAAATATATAAATAATCACGATGAAAGTTTTGCAACACTGCTTTTAAATAAAGCACTCATTTCTTTTAGGGAAATATATAAAACATTACATGAAAATGCATTCACACATCCAGATAATCAGAAAAAGATAATCATATCAATTTTTGAAATTCTTTCTTATGTGTTAACAAATGGTGAAGTAATAAATAAAACAAAGAAACAGAGAGAAATTGTGAATGCAATTTTAAATAAGTATAAAAAAATAATTGTAGCTCATGACAACGTTTATAGTGAATACAAAACCATTAATGCATTGTGGCAAAGAGTTAGTTTAGCAAAAATAATAATAGAGGAAATAAAAAATGCTTAACAGCGTTGATATTAAAGGTTTTAAAAGCCTTCACAATGAGTCAATAAAAATTAGTCCTTATACAATAATTACTGGCTTAAACTCGTCAGGTAAGTCTACTGTTATACAAGCAATCCTGCTAGCAGTTAAATACTCGAAAGAACAAAATATATACAAAATGGAGCCGTTCACTCAGTATTTAGATGAATTCTCTGCCATTAGGAATAAAAACATTAACGCTAAAGCAGTAGAAATATCTCTGTCGGGAAAAGAAGGAACATGTAACGTTATAGTTACTAGTGAAGGTCTTTCCCACGAAGGAGACGTAAACTTAGGCGTAGACTTAACAAGTAAACAAGAAAAACCTGAATTATTTTACCTAAACGCAAACAGACAAGGGCCAGAAGAGTTAGCTCTAGTTAGCTCATCAGTCAAGGTTGGCACTTCTGGACAGTATTTATTTGGTCATTTCAATAATATTAAAGATAACCCGATGCCAGAAGATCTGTGTTATTATAAAGAATCAAAAACGATCGGCTATCAAGTAAGTAAGTGGTTAAGTTTTATCACCGAGACTAATATTGAGTTAAGGACCGAGGTACAATCATCCTCTCAAGTTAAAGTACTTTTCAACGACTCAAAACTGGGGCAAGTATCACCTTTAAACTTGGGGGCCGGAATGAGTTATGTTGCCAAGGTAGTAATATTAGGTTTAATGGCAAAAAAAGGGGATGTGATAATAATTGAAAACCCAGAAATTCATCTACACCCGAAGGCGCAATCTTTACTCAGTGTCTTTTTCTCTTTTATATCAAATAATGGTATTCAAGTTATTATCGAAACACACTGTGAGCATTTAATAAACAAGGCTCGCCATCTAGTATATACAAATAATATTGATAGTGGGAGTTTGGCAATTCATTACAAATCAGATATAAACTCTCCCTTTATTAGCCTAAATTTAGATAAAAATGGGCATTATATCGATTCTGAAGAAAAGAAGACTACGTTTCCTAAGGGCTTCTTCGATGGTACTCTTGATGAACTTATAGAGATAGGGGGCTAAGATGGGTAAGGTGGCTCTTGATGACGCTCTGTTCGTAGAATACTTCCGTTTTAAAAACGGTAAGAGTAGTGATCATTCTCTTGTAGGAAATTTACTTTCCAATTTAAAAATGCCGTTTGTTCAATCGCCTTGCCAAGCATTTAGATGCCATCAAGGATTAACTCAACAGGATAAGGATGGATTTGAAGTTATTTCTGCGCCTTTGCTGAGAGCTTTTTTAAGTAGTGGGTACCCTAGTATTACTATAGAAGAACTCGCAAAAAAATCTCAATATCACTTAGTTTTAACAGCTGATGCCACAAAAACAAAATATCCCTACTTGAACATTAATAATAAAAACATTGAGCTTAATTACTCCAAAACATGTTTAAAGGGGGAGTCAAGAGATGAAATGGTAGAGCACTTAACGTCATTGTGTGCTGATGCGATTAAAGTGACCATCTGTGACAATTATTTCTTTGCGACCCCATGGAGTAGCTCTTTACCAACAACAGAAAAGCTATTTGATCACATACTACCAAAAAAAAACCTTACTATTCAGTTTGTTAGCAACAGCAAGTCTGTTAAAGCTCATGAAACTTTAATCAAAACCAAACACTCAGGTTGGAGTGTTTCAAAATATAACGGTACGTGTTATTCACCACAAAATCATGATCGATATCTAATAATCGATAAACCTGAAAAGTCAGTTGAAGTAATGTTATCTAGTGGTTTTATTTACTTATGGAAAACAGAAAAAGAAATAACCTGTGTTTTTAGAGAAAAGTGATTTTTCCTTGAGCGCTTCGTATAGAGGCGCTTATTCCTAGTTTTAGATCTTCTGAATACAGCCTCCTTCCCTTTTCCCACACTTTCAACGATACTCTTGCGCCTTATTGTTCAGTTGGAAAACTTCATGCCTCAAGCTAACTCCGTTGTCGTACTCGACTTTGAAACCACAGGTCTGTCTCCGAATATGGGTGATCGCGCGATTGAAATCGGTGCGGTTAAGATCGTTGATGGTGAGGTGGTCGATAGTTTTCAGCAACTTATGAATCCTGGCTTTCGTGTGAGCTCATTTATTGAGGGCTACACAGGCATTACCAATAACATGCTGCGTACCGCACCAAGCTGCGATGAAGTGATGGCATCGTTCAGTGAGTTTATTGCGGGTGAGAATCTTATCGCGCACAACGCGTCGTTCGATAAACGCTTTCTGGATGCGGAACTGGAGCGAATCGACTGCGGTTACTCTGGTGAGTTCGCGTGTTCTTTATTGGTGGCAAGACGCCTTATTCAAGATGCGCCGTCACACAAGTTAGGTGAGTTGGTTCGTTACAAGAACATTGAAAACGACGGTGTATTCCACCGCGCGTTAGCCGATGCACAGGTAACAGCAAAACTGTGGTTGCTGATGGTGGAAGAGCTTGAGCAATCGGGCATTGCCACGCCAAGCTTTAAGTTTATGCAGACGGTAAGTAAAACAGCGAAAGGAAAAGTGGATCAGCTACTGGCTAAAAGCCGCGCTTAAACCACAAACAAGTAACGCCCAATCATGCGGGCGTTACTTAGCCCTGTAAATTTAGATTCTAGGGGTTACACCGAGATCATATGAGGTCGGATATTGGTTGGCTCTGCGCTTGCTGGCGTTGGCTCTACTCCAGAAATCGCCGCCTGCTTTTCAATAAGATCTTGAATAAAGCACTCTGTCCACGCCTCTAACGCTGCCACATTTAGCATCGCCATCGGTTGTTGCGACCATAGAACAGCGCTGTTTTCTTGATGCGACACTATGTGTGCAGGCCAGTATTCACCAAAGATATTGCTCTTCGCCAGCTGTTCCGATATCGGGTTTGCCTCACCAAGTTCTGCATACAGTACCATCCACTCTTCATTCTGATGCGTGAAATGAAGTTGATACTTTTGGTCAATCAACAGGCTGTAGATACCATCTTGCGCGGTTGGGTTCTCTAGGCCGTTCTTTTCGAAAAAGTGTTTAACTATGTGATCGAATGTGGTTGTCATTAGTGGTTAGCCTCCAAGTTGACGATGGTGAATTCTCCCGATAAGCCGAATTTCGGTAAGTCGTAGCCTGATTTGTGCCAGAAGTCCTGAACAAACCAGCTGGTGAAATCTTCCTTACTTGAGAAAGAAAACTCACCGAAGTTCGGGTCAAAGAAGGTTACTTTTTCCCCATCAACCGCGGCGGCAACGGCGTGCGCATTACTTGGACCTTCGAGGCCAATCTTCTTCAATAGTGATGTTTTAGGGCCGTTATCAACGATTTTCGCCGCAAGTTCTGCTGCACCATTTCGGCCACGACTTGTTTGCCCATGCACACGTGATAAAGCACCAAGCTCTCGGTAAGGCGATTCAATGTTGTTGCTTCTTAGCCAACCTTCTGTGATCGCTTCTTGGTCATAACCCACCATGCCATCGGTTTGCAGTTGCGCGACAGACTGCATTGTCTCTTTGTTCAGCTTACCTTTGTCGCTTGCCGTTCCTGATTGAAATAGCTGTTCGCCAAGGTTAGAGCCTTCTGCTCGTGCCTTCATCCAGTGAGCGCTCAGTGCCTCACAACATCCGCCTGAGGTGTTGGTGTCTTTTAGAATGGCGTTTTTGATGCTGCCCGTTACCTGAGAGACTTGCATGCTTACTTCGCCGTTGTGTTTCGTTGCCGAGTTACGCAATGAAGCGGTTTTAGTGCTGACCAGCGCGTGCAAAATACGATCGCCCAGCGTTTGTACCGCTGTTTTGAAGTTTTGTAACTTTGAGCGAGACTCTGCGCTTTGTTCTGGTGTGGCGCTTTGCAGAGAAAACGAACTGATTGGTGCTGGGTTTGCAGTAGCACCGCTACTCATCTGTTGCAGCATCAAGTTGCGAATGGCATCTGACGTCATTTGCGTGCTTGCACTCAAGCCACCAAGTTGGCCTTGGTTTTGGGGTTGGCTGACTGGTGCAGAGATGATTGGTCCACTGATAGGAGAGATATTAGTAATACCTTGCATAACTACCTGCTTTCTTTGTTTGTTTTTGTATGCAGCAAGGTTAACCAAAGCAATGAAGGTGGGCTGTTAGCCATGGTCGTTGTTTTGTTGATTTGATCAGAGAGCTTGTTTGAAGAGATTTGGGACGGGTGTATTTTTGAGGCAAAGAAATCGTTGTAGTGGTTCTGTTTGAGTAGAGGGCAATGATGATTTTCGCAACCATCATTGCCCTCTAAGCGTTATTTCCCTATGTATTGAGTTTCAGCAAACATTGAGACGGTTACTGCGGTACTCTATCCGAAATCACCTTGCCGTCTTTGATAGTGATGATGCGCTTGGTGCGCTCTGCAAGGGCGTTATCGTGCGTCACAATGATCAAGGTTCTGCCTTCAGCGTGGAGTTGATTGAACAAGGCTTCAATCTCTGCGCCAGATTTCGAATCCAACGCACCAGTAGGCTCATCGGCTAGGATGATTTGCGGATCGTTGACCAAGGCTCTTGCAATCGCGACCCTCTGTTTTTGACCGCCAGAAAGCTGGTTTGGTTTGTGGTCGAGACGATCCCCTAGCCCGACTTGCTCTAGCAATTTAGCGGCACGCTGGCGACGTTCTTTGGCTTTAATGCCAGAGTAAACTAACGGCAGTGCCACGTTATCCAACGCTGTCGCGTATTCCAGCAAGTTAAAGCTTTGGAAGACAAAACCTATCTTTTGGTTACGAATACCGGCTAGCTCGTTCGGGCTTAAACTTGCGACGTTTTGACCACCCAATTGGTATTGGCCATCGGTTGGTTTATCTAAACAGCCAAGCATGTTCATCAAAGTCGATTTACCCGAACCAGAAGGGCCAAGAATGGAAAGAAACTCCCCTTGGTTTATGGTTAAGTCGACGCCATCTAGCGCGCGCACTTCGGCCTCTCCGCTTGCGTAGTATTTGCAAATGTTCGTCAGCTCAACCAATGGGGCGTTTGACATTTTCTCTCCAGAATTCTTTTTATTATTCACTTTGCAGCGCCTCCAGCGGGCTCACTTTTGCTGCTCGGTTAGCGGGTAACCAAGCAGATGCGACGCCAATAAACACCAAGGTGGTAATTACAATTGCAACGACTATCCAAGAGAGCTCAGGGACGGGTCTGCCAAGGCGTTCATAAAACATGTTGCCTTCTAAATTGATCGCACTAATTGCGCTAACAAGCGCGTAAGTCACTCCTAATCCCAATGCGCCACCTAACATCATGGTCATCAGCGATTGCACCAAATAGTGCAGACGAATGGCGGTTGGTGTAGCACCGACTGCCATTCGCACGCCGATGTCTCGGGTTGAACGCTTCACGGTTGCGTACATCACATTCGCAATCCCGACGCCCGCCACGGCAAGCGTGACAAAGCCAATGATGCCAAGAAAACTTTGTAGCCCAACTAAGAACTGTTGCATGCTTTTCTGTTTAAGGAACATGTCTTCCACTTGGACGACTTGCTCGTCACTCACACTGGCACCATGTTTACGAGCAATCACCTGACGAATGGTCTCTGCGAGTTTTTCACGATCTGCATTAGCATTCGGCTCTACGTTGATACCACCAATATCGCCATTAGTGTGAAAGCGTTGCCACGTGGCTAACGGCACAAAACTGGCGTAGTTAATTTGATCACCCTGTTCGATTTCAGCACTGTTTTTCTTCAACACGCCAATCACAGTAAACTCTTCACTGCCAATCTTGACCTTTTTACCCACAGGATCGGCTTGTAACGTCACAGGAGCAAACCAGCTGAAGTCTTCATTAGGATTAAACAGATCCGCGGCGAGTGAATAACCCAAGACAACCACCTTACGCATCTGCTTTTGGTCGAGCGGATTGAGCCAACGACCGCCATCCATTGGGATCAGATTGGTCATGGACGCAAAATCCGTCGTGACCGCTAAGGGTTCTTGCCATGAACCTCTATAGTCCACGGTGATACGCTCATCCCATACTGCGGTTGGCGCAACGCTTTTCACCTCTGGTAGGGCTTTAACGACATCGGTATCGTCGGCTTTTAAGGTTAGAAACTTACCTTGGTGGAACACACCATAATCGACAGTCGCCATGCCTCCGGTTAAGTAAATCAGATTACCGTTGCCATTTTGCGCGGTTCTCAATACGCCCTGACGAATGCCCTCGCCCACGGCAAGCATTGCAGCGATACACAAGGTCGCCCATGCCACAGCAAGAATGGTTAAACCCAAACGCAGCTTTTCTGCTGCCATTTCCTGAAAGATTTGTCTCATCGGTAGCAACATGATTACGCCCTCGCACTTAATGCAATTACGGGGGTGAGACGCGATGCTCGCCTCGCCGGAAAGTAAGACGCCAGCAATGCCAGAACCAACGTAACTAACAGTGACCAAGCGATAGAGTCTGGCGTGATAACCGGAAAACCTAACCACTCCGGTAAGGTAATGGAGCCAAGCAATGCGACCACTAAATAAGCAACCATTAAGCCGAGAGCTGTACCGACCGCCACCAAAATGAGTCCTTCAAGGATGAACTGGTTGAGTATGGATTTTTGCGTTGCACCAATCGCCAAGCGCACGCCGATTTCTCGCGTTCGTTCTGTCACAGAGAGGAACATAATATTCGCGACACCAAGAGCGCCAACGGCCATGGTCATCGCACCGCTTGCCCCAAGGAAGATTTGAATGCCACGAAAAATACCCGTGATCACCGCTGCGCCCTCGCTGAAGTCTGGCAAGTTAATCGCTTCTTTGTCGGTTGGGTCGAAGTGCAATTGCTTGGCATAAAAGTTAACAATGGCTTGTCGGAATGCGTTGCCATCCATACCGTCGACAGGCTTGAGTAGCAGCATCCACGGTTTGGCATCCCACAAATCAAGGTAGGTAGTTTGAGGGATGAAGACTTTACGGCTATCACC
Source organism: Vibrio jasicida CAIM 1864 = LMG 25398 (assembly GCF_000400365.1). Lineage (GTDB taxonomy): Bacteria > Pseudomonadota > Gammaproteobacteria > Enterobacterales > Vibrionaceae > Vibrio > Vibrio jasicida. Next base: position 74,317 of record NZ_BAOG01000068.1, read on the forward strand.
AAATGAAATGCCCGCATCTTCGTCTTTCATAATGCCGATCACCAAAAATGGCACGCCGTTAACTTTGGCCATTTGACCGATACTGATTTCACCCATTTTGGCAATTTGGTCGCCCAAAATCGCTACGCGAGTGTGATTGGCAATATCACTAGGCGACAGATTACGCGAACCTGACTCCAACTTGCGTTGAATCAATGAGAAATAGTACGGGTCTATGCCGCTAACAAAACTCGTGAGTTTTTGGCCTTTTTCATTGGTGATGTTTGCATCCCACTTGGCATACACACTGGATGCAGATTTCACAAAGCCAGATTGTTTGATCATATCGACTTTATCCTGCGGGATCTGAATCTGACGTCGTAAAGGTAATCCGTGCCAAGGTTTGCTGGTGCTCGATGGAAACGCGACTTGCACATTATTGACCATAAACGACAACTGCTGAGTTTGATGGCGATAAAAGCCCTCTCCCAGCGCAATCAAAACCACCACAGATATTACGCCCCACGCAATGGCAATGATGGCGAGCATACTTTTCATGCGGTGTGCCATCAGCGTTTGCCATGTTTGCTGCAATAAGGTTTGCTGCAATAAACTGGTCATGAATTAAACGCTCGAGAGATCAGTGCCATGGTGTCGTCATCTAACTTGCCTGCAGTTTGCAACAAGCCGATACGCTGACGCCAATAGTTGTACAAGTTGGTTTGTAGGCTGTTTTTCGCCTCAAACAAGCTGTTGTGTGCACTAATCACTTCTGATACTTCGAGCAAACCCGCATCATAAAGCTTCTCTTTGCTGCGCAGCACTTTCTCACGAGATGTAACCAATTCGTCCGCCATCAAAACTTGGTTCCAGTTGATGTCGACTTGAGTGAACTGCTGGATCACGCGCTTTTGAATATCGATTTCCACTCGACGTAGATCTTGCTTTGCACTTAGGGTATTGAGTGACGCCTCATCGACTCTGGCTCGTGTTGCGCCGTTCAAATCAATGGGCACACTGAGTGTAATGCCTGCATTGAACTCGCCGTCTTTACGTCGGTCATCATCGTTGTAGCCAACGTTCCCTTTTAACGTCGGGTAATACCCACCTTGTGCAGAATCTTTTGCAAACTCACTGGCTTTCACGTTTTGCGCGGCCACTAAAAGTTCTGGACTGCTGTCCTTCGCGAGCTTTAACCATTGCTCTTGAGAGTCCACCAGCAAGGGCGGTTGAACAAGGGAATCAGTACGAATTTGATCGACGTTTTGCGGGATTTGATTGATCAACGCAGCCAGTTCGGCTCGCTTCACTTCTAAGTCAGAACGCGCATTCAAGATACCGGCTCTGTCCGCAACTTGTGTTGCTCGAATCTCTTCGACATCCACCGATTTCACTTTACCCGCGAGGTAACGTTTCTCGATGATCTTCAGCAGTTTGTTGCCTTCTTCCAACTTGGATTGCGCCAACTGCAAATCACCTTGTGCACTCGCGACATCCAAATACGATGAAAGCAATCTTTGTGCTAATTCATTATGTGATTGAGCCAGTTCAAGCTGAGCTTTGATGTAGTTGGCATTCGCTTGGTCTAGATCCGACCACAAGCTGCTGTCCCAAATGGTTTGAGAAAGCGATGCCCCATAACTATTAGTATTGTCGGCAGATTCGCTCCAATTCGCTGATGCTGTCGCACTCAAACCGGGTAAGAGTGAACTACGGCTTGCATCGATACCCACTTCACCAAGTTGAACACCAATTTTGGCTTTCTCGTAATTTGGATCACTTTGCTTTGCCTGTTGCCACGCTTGTTCAATCGAAATTGCATAGCTTGGTAAGCTGAGTGTTGCCGCTAAGATCGCAACACCAATTTTAGATAAGTGCAGCTTAGCCATGTGCGGCTCCCATCATCATGCTGTTATCGATGATCTCTTCATCTAGCTCAACACCATCTAACACTTCTACATTGATGCCGTCCGACAAGCCTAGCTTCACTTCCTGTTTGTGGAAACCTTGCTCTGAACTATCAGGGATCAATACGTTTGGCGTGTCGCCATCAAATTGCAGCGCTCGTTCTGGCAAGGTCAATACGTTCTCAGATTTCTTCAGTGTGATTTGCGCAGTTGATGAAAAGCCCGAACGCAGCAATACTTCTTTCGGGATCTTCAGCTCACCCACTTCGACCTCAAATCCGTTATCGAAGCTTTTTGCAGAGGCATTGCCTTCAGGCGAATTTAGGTTTTCTGATTGAATCGCCACTTTGGTTAGCACACCAGAGATTTCCACATCAGGATACGGCGCCACGGTTAGTAGAACTGGCATACCCGGAGAAAGCTGCGCGGCATCATGCTCGCTCACGCTGCCTTTGAAGATCAGACTGTTCATGTCCGCCAGAGACATCATTTCTGTCGCGGCTTGGCTAGATTCAGTTGATATGATTGGCTCACCGACTTCGACTTTACGGTTTAATACTGTGCCATCAATTGGTGCATAAATGGTTGAGGTTAAACGAGCGTCACCAATAGAAGCTTCACCGCTGCGAATTAATTCGAGGTTCTGGCGTTTTTGCAGTACGTTCGCTTGAGCCGATTTCACGGTTGAACGCGCACTAACGTATTCATCGTAATTCTTTGGAATGATGTCTTGCTTCACCAAGCTTTCTAGGTTGGCGAGCTTTTGTTTGGCTGATTCGAGGTCCGCTTCACTGCGCATTAAGTCTGTTGAAGCATCAGTAAGCGCTTGAGGCGTCGGGTTCGGACGAACCTTAATCAATGGTTGGCCTTGCTTGACCTTTTCACCGACCTGAACGTACATCTCGCCCACTATGCCATCGATTTGTGACTTAATAGATACTGAGTGTGCAGGGACAATATTGCCGACTGCCACCGCTTGTTTCTCGATGGTTCCCTTTTCCACTGCCAACGTCGGAAACGCCTCTGGTTGAGCCGAAGATTGCAGATAGAAATACGCGCCGCCGCCAAGTAATGCAACGCTCACAGCAGCGACAAGCCAAGTTTTTGCCATTATTGATTCCAATTATTGTTTTGTAGTCTTGTGACCATCTGATGAACATAAAGTTCTAAGGATACCGTGGTTTGAAGCCGCTAAAACTGTCATATTTGGTAAGGTTTTGTCAGGGCGCTTTGACAATAGGCAAGATGAATAGCTGAGATTGGAATTTGGCTCGCTCACAATCATAAACGTTAACAGGGGCGATGATTAAACCCCAACACAACGACCCGTTGGCAAATGCTCCAGACGATCACCAAGTACTTCTTTCAGTAAATGATACGCCTTCATGCCCGTGCAATGGCCCGTGTAAAACTTCTCAACAGGGTATCTAGATAGCGCTATCCCTAATGCTTTGATGTCGTCTTTAGTGCCGCCAATGCTATTAAATACGGGTAAGCCGACAAGATGAAAACCACCCACTACCGCTTTGATCCTGTCGTTTGGAAACAACTCAACGGCCGTTTCAATCATGTTCAATACTCCGCTGTGCGCACATCCAGTAAAGATAACTAAGCCATCCTCCTCCTTAATCACCAAAAGTAGTTCGTGCTCAAAGGTGTCTTTTTCATAACGGCCGTCTTTTGATCGGGTATAGAGGTACTGATTTCCTTTGGGTTGTGGGTACTTGTTGCTGATCTTGGTAATAACATGAACATTCGGAGAAACTTGTGTCGTTTCAGTGACCAGCACGATACGGTCACTTGTTCTCTCCAACAACGCTTTGTCGATGCCCACATCTCTTTTAAAACCAAAAGCTCGAAAGCAGTAGTCCTTGTCTCCACACGACTTTAAGTAGACTTTGGCTACATCGTTTTGCTCTAGAAAATGAGATGTGCCGTTGCAATGGTCATGATGCCGATGAGAAATAACGGCGAGGTCCACTTCTTGAATATCAATATTTAGTAAAGGCGCGTTGTCGCAAAACGTTCGCCCACTGCCCATATCGAACAACAATTTGGTTCCTTCAGTGTCGATATGCAGCGATAAACCGCGCTCGACACAGAGATCGGTTCTGTGCTCAAGACGAGAATTATCAACGAGAGTGGTAACGATCATTGTGCCTCCTAATGGCGTTGAACCGCTTTAGTGGATGAGACAATAACGAGGTTTGATGCTTGTAGAAAAAAGTAATGGTAATTGTGTGATTAGACAGAGGTTTACAGTATCCGTTTTCTATCATGCTTGATTTTCACTTCGCTGCTAACACATCAATCAAGCGGTTTTGATCCTATTAATACTTGACGGAGGATCAAGAAACGCACTATCATTTGCAAAACTGACCAGTTGGTCAGTCAGTATATAGAGTGAGCACGATGGACAAACGACAACAGATCATTGAAGTTGCAACGCAGTTATTTGCGGAACATGGCTTTGAGAAAACGCCAGTCTCCACCATTTGTGAGAAGGCTGAGATTTCAAAAGGTTTGGTGTTTCATCACTTCAAAAATAAAAACGAGCTGTTGAGAGAAGTTTTTGTTCATATCACACAGATCATTGAAGAAACGGATAAAAATGATGAGCATTTATCCAACGAAGAAGGTGGCATTGAAGCGATGATCCACTCGATCTTCGATGGCATGACAGTTCCTGAACATCGCAAGATTTACCAGTTCAACTTTAGTGTGATGGTTCACCCGACAACCAGAGCGATTGTTGTCGACCTGATAGACGAACGCTACCAAGGTTTGCAGGCATCCACTGAAGAAGTCTTCCGCTCGCTAGGGCACACGAACCCGGCAGTGGTGACAAAAATGTTCATCGCAGAGATCGACGGCATTGCCATGAACTACTTACTGAATGAGGACTTCCCTATCGAAGAAATCAGACAAGAGTTCATCAAAAAGTACTGTTAGAAATACCAAAAATCATGCACATATCGATGCGTGATTTTTTTGATTAAACTCACTGACTGAACAGTCAGTCAGCACACCTATGAAATAATAGAAAACAAAGGAGAAACCAATGAACACACCTTATCAAATTCAATACGAAGCGTTCGCAAAAGCAGGTGGACTATATGACGAGAGACACGCCAAACTCTATGCAGAATTTGCCGACAATCTTATTGCGGATGGTAGCTTTTCAATCGTCTACGAAGGCGTGGCACACGCATGCTATACCCCTATCGTAATTGACGCAGCACCACACCTAAAATGCTATGTACTTGCGCCACTAGCCGTACTACCTGAATACCAAGGTAAAGGCTACGCGACAAGATTGATGGAAGAAGCAGAAAAGCAGTTAGATGCTGACGTTATCTTTGTCATGGGTGAGCCGTTCCACTATGGAAACCGTTACAACACGCCGCACAATGTGTTGCCACCAGTAAGAACGCAAGCACCTTTGGAATGTTGGTTTGCACGTGAATTAACACCAGGCGCATTAGATGGTATCGGCGAATCAACCTCATCAGTCAAAGGCCCTTACGCAGAACCATTGATGTGGGGTCATCCAGACGAACAGGTTCAATAACGCCTAAATAACAAAAGCCCAAAACACTTGTTTTGGGCTTAGTTGAATAAGATTCTACTGGTCACAATGTGCAAAGACTCTTTGCTTGTCAGATAGTTTTTTAGCGGCTTCTTTCGCTAACAAAATTTGTTCTTGGGTAGCTTTGAATTCAGAGCCTGTTCCCGGCCAGTAGTACCCTTGCTCATCATGACAAAGAGTGATGATGATTGGGTCATTTCCAATTTTAGGGGAGTCTCCAATCTCTGTGTACATATCGAAAGTGATGTTGGTAGTAATGTGGCCTCGAACTCCATCCAACACCTTAGCTTGAACCTTATAGTAGTTATCTCCACCGTCTTTCTCTGGCCCTTCAAAACCAGTTAGCACCACAACAGCCGAGTATGGAGTCTCACCTATTGCTTCAATCAGGGCCTCACTTGTAGGCGCGTTATCTTGAGAGGCACAAACAAACAAACTGACTAGACCTAATAAACTGATTAATTTATACATACTTAACTTTCTGCACCTGCTTTCACCGCCCCTTTTGTATAGATAGGTAGCGTGCCTTTTGTATCATCATAACTATTAGGAACAACAAATTTATCCCATGCTGTAAGGGGATACTTAGCAATGTTTACTTGATTATTTTGGTTTCCACCCAACATGTAAAGGTACTTTCCATCGGGGCTCTTACCTACGACAAACGCAACATGACCACCACCCCTCCTCGTTTTAATTCCTAATGCACCATGAATTGGACTAGTGACACTTTTACCAAAAGCTTCCCATTCCTTTGCTCTGTATGCCTCTTTCACTGGTTTTATGCCATGTTGTTTGAAGACCCACGCAACAAATGAACCGCACCAAGCATTTTGACCTCCAGAATCATCGGTTCCCCAAAATTTTGATGCAGAAAAATACTCCAAGATCCTTGGGTTTGCTTTTGTCCCAGAAACTTCCGTTTGCCCTAATTCACCAAAAGCGGTTTTCATCCAAGTAACTTTGGTTGTTAAACTTTCCACCTGAGGTTTAGAGCTCTTTCTAGGCGAAGTTGACGCGACGCTATTGAGCTTTCTATGTGTTTTCCCATTCACGTCAATACGCCCATCTGGCCTTACCATAAATATCAATCTACGTTGGCAAGCTTTGATCGCAGCTACTGTTTTGGACGACATTGGATTGCGTCCGAGTGAGCCATCAACAACCAGCTTTGGTCTAAACCCAATCGCGTTTTGATGATGGTTCAAAACTTGTTGAACAGCTATGATATCGCTCTTTGCATTAATACCACCGACCCCTACAGAACTACGAATTTTCAGTTGCAACTTTTTCTCTCCCTCAAGCTTGGATTGAGAGAGTAGTTAAGTTTATGGACTAGTTGAACAAATACAACACTGGTACACGATAGACTGCTAAAACGAAATAAGCTGTTGGAAATATTAATTACACACGCTTGCGGCAGACATCACTAAATACATAGACAAGCAGTCTTGTGGATTGGGGCTGAGTGCAGGAAACACCGCATACTCTTTCAACACACCTTGTTTCTTAAATCCACATTTTTCGAGCACGCGAATACTGGCTTGATGGTCGATATGAGGCGCTGTATGAATCTGCTTGACTCCGACACTTTTCAGATACTCAATCCCGAGCTTACACGCCTGAGTCGCATACCCTTTACCTTGATAATTTCTAGAGATCCCAAAGTGAATTTCGCTATGACTGTTTTCAGGGATTGAGACTAAGCAACCAATGGGAACTTGAGTTGCGCTTTCTTCAATTGCGAGTACCAAAATACTAGGGACATCCAGCTCATATTGGGTTCGCCATCTATTGATAGCTTGTAACGTTTGACTTGAACTTTGATGCGCTTGTCGGTTTAGGTACAAACACGCTTGTTCATCACCAAGGTAGTTTTCAAACAAAGGAGCGGCATCTGTTTCTTCAAGGTACCTAATTGCCACATCTTGCGCTTCAACCCTCATTCACTTCCCTCTCGAACAAGTTTCTTTGGGTGTTAAAGGTTGGCCACTAAAAGTCGAACGCAAATCCGGCTCCATACGCACTTTCGTCGAAGTTGTAATTAGAGATTGTTAGGCCGTAACCTGTTTCTGCTTTCATGTAACCTCTTAGCCCTTGATAAACGGGGAAGTTCCAAGATGCGCGATAGAAACCCTTTTCCCAATCTTTTGTAAACACGTTGGATACCGTGAACTTTAGTTTGTGATCATTTTCAGAAATCCAAGCTGCTTCTAGCTCGCCATACCCAAGAAAGTCAACGATATCCGGGTTGTAATGGTGACTACCAACATCAAGCCACGTCTTAAAACGGACAAAGCCAGAGTCAAAGCGCCACTTGTTATCTAGGTATACGCGATTCCAACTGACTTCATCATTGCCACCCGCACCATTGGATTGATGCTCAAAACCAAGCGAAATGCGCCAAGGGTTTAAGTTCCAACGATAGAAGACGGCAGGATTATATTGGTCATCCCTAAAGTAAGCAGAATCATCGTATGCCTCCCAGTTAGAGCGCTGGGTATAAGAGACAAAAAGCCCATCATCACCAAAAACCAGTAACTTATATTTCATGCTGATTTGGAACTGAACCATGACATCTTTCGCATCATGACCGTTAGGATTAAGCGGAGCGAAGCGCTCTTGATTTACCTTTGATTCCTTATAGAAAGGCAATAAATAGTTGTCTTCATGAGCAGAGAAACGTCTCTCCTCTGCATAGACCTCTGTTACAAATATCGATGTAAAAGCAGCAAGTACGCATACTTCTTTACGGTTAAGCATCATCGTCCTTTTTATCTGTAAATCCATGAATTCAATATAGAAGATAATTAGCAACTTATCTGTTGAATCAACCTATCTTGTCTTGATAAACATCAGGTTGCCATATCTGCATAAAGTTCTCGACAGGCTCAATAGGCTTAAAGCCGCACTGTTCATAAAGGCCGTGTGCATCGCGCGTCGCAAGAATCATTCTGCGTAGACCTTGAAGATCTGGGTAGGACACAATTTCAGAAACCAACCACTTACTAATACCACTGCCGCGGTAATCAGGGAGCACGAAAACATCGGCGAGATAAGCAAAGGTGGCTTTGTCAGTAATAAGGCGAGCAAACGCGACTTGTTGATTCGAATCAGTAAACACGCCGAAACAAAGAGAGTTTCGTATGGCTTTATCTAACGTTTCTCTCGGCACACCTTTCGCCCAATAGCTTTGCGAGATGAATTGATGGATACAATCAAGATCCATATCTTCAAAGGCGGTACTGATGCGATACCCTTGCATGTTGCTCTCCATGACAGTTAATTAACTTTGCTTTTTTAGCTCCAAGAGCAGGTAACGACATACATAGCCAGCACCTGATGTGTAACCAACGAGGTTTTCTAGTGATACGACTTCAAGCCCTGCGTTTTGGCTGAATTCACGGACTTCGCTCTCGGTGTAAGCGGTATGTACAACCGCGCCACTGTAGGTATTTCTTGGCAGGTCTTTTCCATCTGGGTCGTGACATTGGAAACTGATAAAACAGCGCCCGTCAGCATTGAGCTTGTTAGCAATGCATTGAAGTAACGGCTGGGGTTTGGCAAGAAACTCCGTGAAACCAAGCGCGGTTATGATGTCGAAGGTTTGATTGAAAATTGGAGAGAAAGGTTGGTCGAGGTTATGAACACTGACGCTTTGATAGAGGTTTGTTTCGCGTGCTTTATCGACCATTTTGGATGAGATATCCAAGCCATGCAGAGTAACTTCTGGGTAATGAGTTTTGATGACTTCCCCGATGCTGCCTGTGGCACAAGCCAAATCAAGAGCAGAAACTTGTTGGAGATTAAGCGTTTTTAGCTTCCCATCTATCCAACGCGGACCGACATATTGGCTGTCTTCGATTAATTTCTGATACCGCTCAGATACTTCATCATACATTGTGGCAACGTCCATGATTCCTCCTTGATCGTTGAACGCTGCCAATGTAGCACGCCATACTCACCTACACACTTATGTCATTGTAAAAGCGTGAAAAAGGTCGACGTGCTACACATTAGTTTATGCCATCCAGATCCTTGCCAGAATGCCCATTGGCGTTGTGACTCCTGTGGTGATTGAGCTCACCTCTCCATCTTTTAATACATAGATAGTGGGCGTCACACTGATGCTCCATTCTTGCATAATGCTGCTTTTCGGATCGTTGATGTTGTTGAACTGGTAACCTTTCGCCTGCATGAATTGGTCTACCCGTTCTTGCGGACCTGACGCACCTGACACAGTGACGACTTCATAGTAATCACTCAGCCAACTCACGCTTGGGCTAACAAACTTACATGCCGGACACCAGGTTGCCCAAAAGTAGACCACAACGGGCTCTTCATGGCTTTTGGCGATCACGTCCATATATTCACCATCAGCCATGACTACGCTTAGCGGCGGCGCTTGCTCTTTAGGAATGTCTTTGGTGCGATACCAATCCATGGCGACCGAAATCACGGTCACCATAAGCACCATTTGCAACGCTTGACTAAGCCAGTATTTCAGCGATTTGCGCTTTTTTACTGTGTTCACTTAATCGTGCCTCCACTTGCTTGTTCGATTGCTTTCACCACAACATCGTCAGTCAGAATCACAGGCAAAGGAATACCCTCTGGCGCTGCTGGTCCATATACGATGTTAAATGGCACACCAAAGCGACCGTGTGCACGTAGGAAGTCGGTCACTGAGCCGTTCGGATGTGTCCAATCGCCTTTCAGTGTCGCCACGTTCGGACTTTGCAACAGTGAATAAACCGGATCTTGCCAGATCACACCAATCTTGTTGGCTTTACAGGTCACACACCAATCTGCCGTCACATCGACGAACACCACACGACCATTTTTCACGTGCTCAGTGATGGCTTCGTTAGAGAGTTTTTCCCAAGCCAAATCTTCTGGCAATGGCGTAGCCCAATGATTTGCAGTCACACTGCCTAGTACCAAACCACCAGCAATCAGAATCAACGAAACCGTGCCAGAAATCGCCAACGCTTTATTGCCATAAATACGCTTCACACGTGCCATGACCGCGATAAATGCTACCAAGCCAATCAAGATAACCCAGAAGATTGGTAAGTGGTTTGCCATCAATGACAACAACCAAACGCTAGTTGCCAGCATCATGATGCCAAAGACGATTTTTACGACATTCATCCACTGACCCGGTTTTGGCAGTTTTAAGGCAATACCTGGGAAGATCGCCACTAAAATCCATGGCAGCGCCATACCAATCGCAAGTGCGGTAAAGACTGCGAATAACGTGATGACATCAGCACCCAATGCGAAAGCCACCGCTGTGCCAAGGAAAGGTGCAGAACAAGGCGTTGCTAACAGAGTCGCGAACATACCTTGAACGTAATGCCCAAGCAGTGAGTTATCCCCTTTTGAAGCTAACCAAGTGTTCGTACCCGAAGACAAGCGAATTTCAAACAAGCCAAGCATGTTGGCACCAAACAGTCCGGTCACCAACAGCATTAGACCCAAGAACCAAGGGCTTTGGAATTGAACGCCCCAGCCGATGGCGCTGCCTGTAAGCTTAAGCACCAAGATAAAGCCAGCTAAGATCCAGAACGAAGTCAAAATACCTAATGAAGACGCGATGAATTGCGTGCGAATTTGGCGGCGTTCTACCCCCTGCGCGGCAACAATACTACTTAGCTTCATGCCCAGAACCGGTAACACACAAGGCATGATGTTGAGAATCAAGCCACCGAGCAACGCAAATAGGAAGATGCTCACCAGTGATGTACTTGGCAACGTCTCTGTGATCAATCCTGTTTTAACAGGTGCCACTTCTTCTGCTAGCAAGTTGCTATCTTTAATTGAAACGAAAACCGATTGGTTATCCAGTTCCACATCACCCAGCCACGTGTTTACTTTGTAGTTTGCTATCAGGGTATTGCCTTCTTGGTGCAGCCCAAGCAGTTTGAAACTGTAATCGCTGGTGTTTTCATCAACACCATCAACCAGCACCTCTGGTTTTTGCCAACCTTGTGAATTGGTCAGTTTGATTTGTAGTTTAGATTGGTTTGCATCCCAGTTTGCTTCTGTCACATCAATAAATGGCGAAGCTTGAGGCACACTGCTCACCGCTTGCGCATAGCTGAACATCACACCTTCATCGACTTGTAAGTCAGAAGGCATGAAGGACAATTGAATATGGTAATCCGTCAGGACACAAATCGTTGTGCACGAAGAAAGCGTCAATGTCGCATCAATCGTCACAGGTTTAGTCATATCTTCAACGTGCAAGGTCATCGGGAAAAGCGTGTCGCCTTTGTAACCCAGCGTTTCAATACCAAGCAGTTCATATTTCTGCGGATATGGCCACTGCCAATCCACCTTAGTTAGGTTTTGTGATTTTTCCCAATCAATGGATGGCGCAACACCGCCCTCGCCCGGCGAACGCCAGTAGGTTTTCCAGTCGCCGCTCAATTTGACATCGAGATATCCCGTCAGCGTTTTTGCTTTAGGATCGTGTTGGCCAGTAAGGACAAAGCGTGTTTGCACAGGTGGATGCTGAGGGTTGGTCAACCATCCCGTGTCTGTCGTTTGTGCTTGGGTAATTAGCGAGAATAAGCTCAGTGCCAGCGTCATGATAAGCATCAACGCGGCTTGAGTCGTTTTTTTCATGTGGTTCATAGTTATTCCTAGTTAAAAACAAGTGTAGAGAAAAACTGACGATACGAAACTCGTCAGAAATCACTTGTCATTCGCGGAATACACACAGGGTGAGATGGACTCGATACTTTTGGACTATCGGTTCGGTCCATTGTCTTTTGCTGGCGAACGCACAACAGCGCCACACGACAAGCGCGAAAATGCCAACAAATAATACAACGACCAAGGTTTCCAGTTGTTGCTGAGCAAATTGAATCAGCTTTTCAGACAATTCACATTTACTCGTGTCATGCCCTTTTTCTGCTTTTACGATTTTAACTTCATCGCCAATGAGCACAGAGGTAGAGCTAGAGTCATATTGCATAGCACAACTGAACATCAAGCCAGAATTTTTCATCAAGCACACAACAATCACCCAGCCGATTAGTGCTAGGAACCATTTTCCCTGTTGTCGGGACGCAGCAGATTGTAGAGTGGATGAGTGCATTCTAACTTCGATAAATGTGGAAACGCGGGAAATCATACGCAAGTTAATATAAACCTCAAGTAGTATGATTTTTTGAACAGCGCGTTTTCGTAACTAACTGTGATAGTCTTATGACTACCGTTTCTGTAAATAATTCAACATGCTCAATAAAGTTAATCTTGCTGATATTCGCTCCTTCGTTTTGATCGCTCAACTGGGTAACTTCACCAAAGCGGCAGAAGCGCTTTCCGTCTCTCGGTCTCATGTGTCTCGCCAAATCAGTGGACTTGAAGCACAAATGGGTGTGACCTTACTGACTCGCACCACGAGAACATTACGCCTCACTCACGCTGGCGAGCATTTCTATCAAGAGTGCGAAAAAGCGCTGCACGACATCGACCAAGCGTTAATCGCTGCTGTTGACGATACTCAAGAAGTGCGCGGCTTGATTAGAGTGAACTGTGTGGGTGGCTACATCGGTGAAGACATCATTGCTAAATACGTCAATGAGTTCATGTTGGAATATCCGAACATCACCGTAGATTTGGATTTCTCTTCACCACGTATTGATTTGATTGAAGACCAATTCGATGTCGCGATTCGCATGGGCGAGTTGGAAGACGCAGGATTCGTCGCACGCAAATTGATGATGATCGATATGGTTACGCTTGCAAGTCCGAACTATCTCAAAACGTACGGCGAACCTGTCACGCCAAAAGAACTGGCGAAGCATCGTACTCTGACAGGCTCAGTCACTCGCTGGAGTTACCGTAACGTGGCTAACCCACAAGAGCACAGCGATGTCATCGTGAAAGGTAATCTACGCTGTAAAAACGGACGAGCACTGGTAATGGGCGCGCTATTCGATAACGGCATCATCCGTGTCCCTCTCAGTTATTGTGATGACGAGGTCGAACAAGGCAAACTGGTTAAAGTAATGCCAGAATGGGAAATTCCGTCGGTGCCACTATCAGCGATTTACCACCGTGATCGCTACCAACCTAAGCGCCTGCGCACCTTCATCGATTTCGTCAAAACCAAATTTTCACAAGACTTTGATGTTTAAGTTTGGCGCATAAAAAAGTGCGTAAGAACCGAAGCTCTTACGCACATTTTTCAAGCTGAATGAAGGCTAAGATAACTTTTCTAAATAGCTCTCTATATCGACATCATCGATAAGCTCATCCGGTAAATAGCGCTTGGCGTAACTTAGGTAAGTGCCACTGGTTAACAGCAGCTTAAATACGTCTTTATCAATGTGACCACCGAGTGCCATTTTCGACATAATGCTGACTGCCTCACTCAATGATTTGGCCTTCTTGTAAGGTCGGTCGGCCGCGGTTAACGCTTCAAAGATGTCAGCAACCGCAAGAATACGCTCCGGAATCGACAGGTCTTCGCCCATCAATCCACGCGGATAACCAAACCCTTCCATCGCCTCGTGGTGAGTCGTAGCATAACGAGGTACACGTTCTAACTCTGGCGGGAATGGGATGCTCTCTAGCATCTTAATGCCGCTGATCATGTGCTCATTAATCTTAAAGCGCTCTTCTGCTGATAACGTACCGCGCTGCACCGCCAAGTTATAAAGTTCACCATGGTTGTAAAGCTTCTCTGGCACCGTCATATTAATGCCAAACTCAGGGTCAAGATCAAACGGCTGCTCACGCTCAATCACATGCTCAGGACGGTCAGAAAGCAGCTTCTCCGTTGCTGGCGTTGGTTGTGGTTGATAACGCGTTTCTTCTAATGGCGATAAACCAAGTCCACAATCGAAGTAACGCGTCCACTCTTTCTCAGCCAACTTGTGTAAACGTTCGATGCCTTGATCCGACATAAACTCCGCCCCCACGTTCGCACTGGCGACAAATTCGAACTCTTCTTTCAGCGCAGCAAATTCTTGTTCAAGTGCTTGATCAGGTTGTTCATCGACGCCCATAGCTTTTAGTTTTTTGAGTAGATATTGAATCTGCGCATCTCGCCACAGCACCTCAAAGCGCATGCGAACTTCGTGAATTCGATTGTAGTTAGTTTCTAGCTTACTGCCTTTATCGACCACGTATTCCGGCGTGGCGATCTTACCGCAATCATGAAGCCAAGCGGCAATACGGAATTCACGGCGCTCCTCGTCATTGGCAAACTCAAAAGCTCCAAACACGCCTTGGTCAGATTTCTCTGCTTCTTCCGCAAGCATCAACGCAATCTCCGGCACACGGTTACAGTGACCTGCCGTATAATGTGATTTTTCATCGATGGCGCGTGCGATAAGTTGAATCACGGAATCAAAAAACTCATTTTGCCTTTGTTCAAACTGCTTAAGCGAGTTGCTGCCTCGCATCAACGAAAGACTAAGTTGATGAATTTCTTCAATGCGAGAATGAACACGCTGCACTTTGTCGTATTCGCGATCACGTACAAACCTGACTTGCTTTCTCAATGCATTGATGGGGTCTGAGATCGGTTTTGCCATTTCCCACGCGACTGGAATGAGTAATGCAAGAACAAACAACGATGCGCCCACAGCATATAGCGTCACTTCATTTACGCCTGACATGACGTAAGACTGTGGAATCACGACAGCAAAGTAACGCTCTTCCTTATGAGTGAGTTTGGAGACAAAAACATACTTGTCTTTCCCATTGAGCGTCACTAGTTGAACGGAATTGATGAACTTAGGTTCTTTGGCAAATTTGACCAGCTCTTCGTATGGCGTAAAGGTATAGGTCGACACTGCTGCCTTACCCTCAAACCATTTTTCACGCAGCTCTTTTCTTTGCTCTGGCGTAATCGCGTCAATAGCGCGGTTAATGATCTCAACTAAAGGTCTTTGTTCCTCATTCGCCAAGTAGTAAAACGCGTTGGAGAGGTTTGAATCCTTAACCAAAGTGATGGCTAAGTTCTGACGAAATGTTTCGCGTATTTTGTTGGCCAATATTTGACGGATGTCGAGCACAGCGACGATGTCACCATTCAATACCCCGTCGATCGCATCGTGCAAAGAAGCGTAATTGACGATGGTCATTTGTGGGTAAGCTTCTAACAAGTCATCTTGAATGCTCCACCCTTTCAGCAAGCCAATTCTTTCGTTCTTCACTTGCTCTAAGGTATTGATGTGCTTGTTCTCTTCTGTGGTGAGCAACGCAAACTTTGCGTGATAAAGAGGTTCACCGACGACACCGATGCTCGAGAGGTCATCTTGGTCGGCAATCGATTGAAGAATGTCGATATTGCCATTTTTAAAGTCGTTGACGAGCTCATTCCAACTTCGACCGTTCACAAACTTAAACTTTAAGCCGGTCATTTCCGAAATCATCTTAAACAGATCAATCGAGAAGCCATTTGGGCGACCGCCAACGGTGTAATCAACCGGAGCCCAGTTATTTTGGTTCGACACTTTCAATTCTGGCGTTTGGGCGACCAGTGCTCGTTGCTCATCAGTTAAGTTCACCGGAGAGACCAAAGGTAAGCGATCTTCGATGTCGACCATCTTGTTAGTTGCAATCAATCGGCCATTGGCTTGATAGATAAACGCCTCCGCTTCTGGCGCTTTCTTGTTTTCGACAAAACGGTTGGTGAGTTGCGCCTCTAACGAGGAGAGAAGAATGTCCACACCCACCACAGTGTCGGATTCTGGCACCTTAATCGAGAAGGTTTCCCCCGACACTTTTAGCGTGTTAAACAGATACGGAGAGGTGTTGTAAGTATCATCGTAATCGGCATTTTCAAACCAGCTGCGTTGCGTCGGAATAAAGTTACTGAACTCATCTGAAGCATGGCGTGATACAAAGTTTTCATCATAGTAAATACTTACCTTACGACGATCTCGCTTCACTCCGCTATGCGCGATCAACAACCACTTGTCCCCTGATTGAGCATCTACACGTGAGCGAATTTCCTCTGAGGAAAGGTTGATCAACTGGAAGAAGTCGTTGTTCGCTTTGGCAACAAAAATACTATGAATGCCGGGCTCTCTTACCAACAATTTAGACAAAGGGATAATGATGCTCTCTTCGGGCGTATCTACCCCGATGAGCGACACTAACTGCGCGCCGCTTCGTGCCACGTTCTCAGCTAAATTTTGTAGGTTAGATAAATGACTAGATACACCTGTCGCGATTGTTTGATATCGGGTGAGGGTGTGTTGCAGCTCAGTTTTCCTTGCAAAATGGTATTGCAAAGTAATCGCCACACCTGCTGTCACTAGGGTACAGAAGACAAACATCAACCCTAGCACTGTCCTTAACGAAATCCGTTTACGTTTCTTCATCGTTTCAGCTTGGAGTAATCCAAGCGCCTTAATCCTTTAACCAACTGAAATTATTGTCTAAAAATTGAATTTAAGCCAATCACGAAATTTTATCGAAGCAAACAAAAACGCCTCCATCGGGAGGCGCTTTATCTTAGTGACTAAATTGAGTTGGGGTACTTAAGTGAAAACGTAACGATTATGCTTGTGCTGGAACGCTTTCAACTTGAGTTTGTTGCTCAGCTTCTTCTTTGTTGAAGCCTTCGTGTAGATGGTAGTAACGTTGGTAAATCACGCCACTGATGGTCATCATGATGGCAGGTAGACCAATCATCATAAATTCTAAGCCCATAATGGTGCTTGCTGATTGCTCTACGTTTGGTACGTAACCCACAACAGACAGACCAACACCCACAATGAAGCCACCTGCTGCGCCTGCGAACTTCACAAGCATGGTTTGTACTGAGAAGATAACGCTCTCGCTACGACGACCTGTTTTGTGCTCACCGTAGTCCACAACGTCAGCCAGCATTACAGTTTGCAGCGCGTTCGCAATACCCACGCCAAACTTAATTGCTGCACCCGCCATACCAATCATTAGCGCGTTAGCTGGAGCGATAAAGCCCATCAACAGTAGAAGTACACAAGACAGAATTGGGAAGCCACACGCGATAGGCCATAGAAGCTTGCGTGGAAGGAATGCTGCAAGACGTGGGAATAAGAACACACCCGCGACTTCTGCCGCACCTGCGACCGCCATGTAAACTGGGAATAGCTCTGCGTTACCCAGTGCGTAAGAGAAGTAGTAAATCGCAAAGCCACCAACCAATAGGTTCGCAATTTGGAAAGACAGAACCGTGCCGATTAGCGCTTTAAGCTGGTCGTTTTTACCGATGATAGTCAAAACGTCTTTGAAGCTGAATTTCTCTGCTGGTTTTGCGTTAGCTGGTGCCGCTTTCTCTTTTACGTTACGAGCAATTAAGAATGCGCTCATCACAAACAGAACCGCAATCAGCATCGCAACATTGAAGAAACCGTCGCCTTGGTTGCCGTTACCTAACTCGCCCACAATGTGCAGACCGTAAGTACCAGTAATGAACCATGCAAGGCTCGCGAACAAACGTGGCCATACCACAAGCTTTTCACGTTCTTGGCGAGAGCTTGATAGCGCAGGAATCATTGACCAGTATGGGATATCCATAATGGTGTACGTTAGGCCCCAAAGGATGTATGCCGCCGCTGCGTAGATGTAAAGCGTAGTACCTTCAAACATGTGAGTACTGAAAAGGCCGACCAGCACTACTGCGTTTAAAAGCGTACCAATCATAATCCAAGGACGGAATTTACCGAATTTTGAGCGCGTGTTGTCAACAATCACTCCCATCATTGGGTCAGTGATGGCATCGATAACACGAGCGGCTAAGAAGATAGTACCAACGAAAGCAGCAGACAAGCCGGCTACGTCAGTGAAGTAGAACATTAAGAAGATGTAGATAGGTGCACAGGCAAAGTCTTTACCGAGTGCGCCAAGGCCGTAGGACAGCTTGGTTTGTAGCGTAATTTTATCAGACATAATAGTTCCTTAGTGTCGTACTGCTATTCATTCCCCTAACTAGAATTCATAACGTCGACGTCTTTTATTTATATTTCGATGCTAATGCTACTCACACACAGAATGCCTTACTGTGATCAAAAACCGCTTTATGGAAACGTTTACAGGCAAGTTTTCAAAATGAGACATCGAACAATATTTAGACCTATTAATGCGAGGAGATCGTGTTATTTATGTCATTTTATCAACACTTTACGCTCATTAAGCATGAGAACGATTTCAAAACGGCCAATTAAAACCAACGCAAAAAGCCGTACAAACCTGATGTCTGTACGGCGATAGAAAACCAATGAGAAACGATGAAATCGTCTAAATAGCTATGATTCTAAATAGGCAAGGTTCTAAATCGGTAAGGCTTAGTGAATACGTTCGAACTTCACCAACATGGCACTTTCTGCATCGAGGATTGGCATGGTTAAGCCAACCTCTTCACACCATGCGCCAGATAACTCACAACCAGATTCAGTCCAAGGCGGTTGGTAATTCACGATGTCATCGTAGTTAGACGGTTTATCCAATACCGTCACTCGATATGTCGCTTGTGGATCCAAGCCCGGTACACGCAAATGCCCACTTAAAGAGTTCGTTGGCATCGCGAGCTGAGCAATCATCACCACGGCTTCCGATTGATCGTTTGAGACAACCGCATGAATTTGATGTGCTTTATCGTCCGTTGGGATTCGCCAAGTTCTTCCGCTGTGTAGCAATGGGCGCAGCATCTTGTGCAGCTTGATGTAGCGCTCAAAGCCTTCTTTTTCCGCTTGTTCTTCTTTCACTGGGTCAAGCTCAATCCCCATATGACCGAACAGCGCTGTAAGCCCGCGGAACTCAATACTATGGCGGCGGCGCGTACTATGACAGTGGCTAGCACCAATATGGCTGCCCATCACTTCTGGCGGGAAGAAGTAGCTCATACCGCGTTGAATGGTTTGACGCTCAAGTGCGTCGTTATTGTCTGAAGTCCAGAAACGATGCGTGCGTTTCAGAACCTCAAAATCAATACGACCACCACCAGCTGCACAAGATTCAATCTCGACTTTCGGGTGCTTTTCACGAACTTTATCGACTAACTGATAGTAACGTTGGGTTTGATTGTGCGCCGCAGCCTGACCTAAATGCGCAGGCTGAACGACTTCGCGGTTCATATCCCACTTGATGTAAGCAATGTTGTAAGTCGAGAGGAAGTGATCCAATCGCTCAAACAAGAAGTTAAACGCATCATCGTTTTGCAGGTTAATCACGTATTGGTTGCGACCGGTTGGCTGATCGTAACCGTTTACAGCCAGTAACCAATCAGGATGAGTACGGAACAATTCGGAATCTTTGTTGATCATCTCTGGCTCAAACCACAAGCCAAATTCCATGCCCAATTTATTTACGTTTTCCACAATCGGGTGTAGGCCATTTGGGTACTTAGCTTCACACAGAAACCAATCCCCTAACCCTGCTTTATCACCGTTGCGTCCTTTGAACCAGCCATCATCAATGATAAAGCGTTCTACACCCATCTCTGCGGACTGAGTTGCCATCGACATGATGTATTCAGGATCGTGGTCAAAGTAAATGCCTTCCCACGTATTGAGGTGGATCGGGCGAGGTTTGTCCGTGAAATCACTCGGCAAAATCATTTCGCGTACATGAGAGTGGAAGTGATGGCTCATACCATTCAAACCACAATTACTGTGGCTCGCGTAAAGCCAAGGCGTCGTAATGCTCTCACCTTCTTTTAGCGCAACTTCACCAGGCAGGTAAATAACTTCAGCCTGCATGTAACGACGGCCATCAGCTTTCACATCTACACGTAATCTGTGGTTGCCACTCCATGCGAAATGGAAGCCCCACACATCGCCATTCATTTCATCAAAGTGAGTCGTACCAGCAACAAGCGCAGGATAGTGCTCATGAGAAGTACGTCCACGACGGTTTTCTTGTTGGTAGCCGCCTTGCAGCAATGGCTGGCGCACCGTTTGGAACTCATGAACCCAACGGCCGTAATAAGTCATCAATTCATTCGCACGAGCTGGCAAAGGCAACGTATTGGCAAGACGGTTCACATGATAAATACCCGCTTTTTTGTTGGTGAGCCTATGACGCGTTTTCACCACATCGTTGCTATCAAGCTTAAGCTCGGTTTGTAAACGAAGACCTGCGATCGCATCTTCGCTCTCAATCACAATACTGTCTTGCTGTTGTTCAATATGGGAGATGACAAACACTGGAGCCCAATCTTGACCATCGCGATGCCCTTCCACACCAGGGCTGCTGAAAACGCCACGACCAAGCTCTGGATGTAGAGTCATGGATACGTCGCTGTCCAAACGACCGTATGGCACGGGACGATGTAAAGCCATGCGGAAACCACTAAGGTCACCACTTACTTTTTGTCCCCAATGCAGAATCTCTGCATATTCGCCCAACTCTACAATCAATTGAGTTTGCTGACCGGTTAGCTCAATCAGTGTTTTGTCCGTCATCTTGTCTTACCTTGAAACTGGAAATTACGCTGCATCATAATGAAAAAAACAAAAGAATCTGTGAGCCACACCAAAATCATGGAAACGTTTACAGTTAATTTTTCAAACTTGTGCCATCGCCCGCTACACCTTATTCCTTCTTATATTACGCAGCGATCAGCTCCAAAAAACTCAGATTCTTTGGTTACTGAGTTCTTTAAAGCACTGCACGTAAATTCGAATACCAAACTGATTTATAAAGAATTTTTCGTTATTTAATTCATCACCTTACAACGACAAAATCATAAATAAGGTTACAGACCGCTCAGTTGAACTCATCACCTCTTGAAGTGGTTAACCGACAACCGTATTCTTGAGGCTTCGAGATTCTTTATGAAGTGTCTCTCTTGGGTCCTAACTCAAAATCCCAGTTTGACGATACCGCAAATGCTCGTGTGCAGTGCGCCCGCGAACCACTTGTTGTATATGCTTCCTTGTCTCACATGCCCAGTTGATTTCAATTGGGCTCTCTTTCCTCTTCTTCCTAACAGCTCCCTCTCCTTAGATAAAAACCAATTTAAATCAGCATCTTAAATAAAATAAACTTCCATCTTCCAACTCAAACACCATCCAGCCCAAGTAAACGATTCCAATTCACACGGTCATAAATCAATCTAAAATCGCACTTAAAACCTCAATTTAAGAGATCGCAATCACACAAAATAGTAATAAAGCCCTCATTACGACAAAAATGCCAACCCCATCATGAAAACGTTTCCAGAGTTTATTTACACTGCGCAGCGAGTTAGGACTCAAACCAATAAAAAATAAATCCATAAAATAGAATGGAGACACTTCATGAAACAAAAGACGCTTGTAAGAGCGCTTGGGTTAACCCTCGCCCTAGCACCGCTTGCTGGTATGGCTGCAGTGGAGAACATCACTTACTTTGGCTACGCCAAGTGGGGCAACATTTACACCGATAACGATGAACACAATGGTGGCAAAGGCGAACGCAACGATGTGATTCGTGCTGGTCAAGGTTACGGTAACTACCGTTTGGGTAACGAACTGAACTGGTGGGAAGCGGGCCTCAAAGCCGACGTTTGGCAACAAGGCGACGCGTACTTTGATACCACACTTTACCTTGGTAGCGGCGAAAGCTGGGGAGACGTTAGCTTGATCCAAATGTGGTCAGCAGGTCATGGGCTGTTTGAAGGCCAAGCGGATGCCACCGTTTGGGCGGGCGAACGTTTTTACCGCCGTCATGAAGTGCACATGATCGACATTAAATACTGGGACACATCAAGCACAGGTATCGGTATTGAAAACTGGGATCTTGGTTTTGCTAAAGGTCACATCGCATGGATGGCGCCAAACTCTAGCGCAGATGGCCGCAGCTTACACAACATCGACGCACGTTTAAGCGGCATTGAACTGAGCGACAGTGCAGATCTTACGGTCGGTTTGAACTATGTGTTCACGCAAAACTCTAGTTATGACGAAAGTGACATCACCACTTCTGGCGCTATGCTTTCTGCACTTTACCGTCAAGCTTGGAACTATGGTTCAAACACATTCGCTTTCCAATACGGAACAGATGCCCTTGCGGGCGGTTTGATGAGTGCTGAAGGTGGCTCAAACCGTAAATACAACACTGGTGTTGAGCACGATGGTTACAGCTGGCGTATTTTCAACTCTGGCGATCTTAACGTGAATGAAGATTTCCAAGTGATGTACTCCATCGCTTACCAAGACAAAAACCTGGATAACAACGAAGGTGAGAAATGGTTCAGCGTAGGCGCTCGTCCTCAGTACAGCTGGACAGAATACATGGCAACTGCACTTGAAGTTGGCTACGAATCAGTAGAAGCACAAAACGGCGCTGGCACCAACGATATGTACAAAGTAACGGTGGCGCAAATGTTCCAAGCAGGCAAAGGCGTTTGGGCTCGTCCATCACTACGCTTGTTCGCGACCTACTCAGATAAAACCGATGAGTGGAACCGTGGCGGTGAAGTCTACGGCCATGCTCGCAGTACTGGTGGACAAAACATCGACGAAATCACCTTCGGCTTTAACGTCGAAACATGGTGGTAATCCAAACCCGCTACTATTTATGAACCCAACGGGGTGAGTAATACGCTCACCCCACAAAGGACAACGCAGATGAAACTAAAACCGCTAGCAACTCTATTCATGGCTCTGTCTCTTGGCGCGTGCAGTGGATTACCAGAGCAAACCTTCAATACCGATTTGAGCCAACCACAATGTTGCTCAACGTTAGATGCTTTGCCTCTGACTGCCCTATCGATTCCTTTCCACCAGCAGGTGGTTATGGATGCAAATCTGCCGAGCTTGAGCAGTGCGGTTTTACTTTCCTCAGATTCTGCTTCATCCAAACTGCTCCCGGTGATGAGCTATCAAATCACTTCTGACACGCCATTCTCGCTACTTGTTCGCTCTTATGTTGATAACAATGCGTTATTTGCTGCGAACGTTCTTATTTATGACGCGAAGTGGCAGCTTCTAACCGATTATTCGACGAAAGACTTTAACTACCACACAACGGGCATGCGCGGCTTAGAACGTGTTGAACAATTGATCACGGTGAACCCACAACTTAATGGCGCGAAATACGTGGTCATCGCTTCAGATTCGACACTGCTTGGCACCGAATTGACTCGTAAGCATCCAGAAGAAGTTTATGCAGAAACACAAAACGTCATTGGCAGTAAACAGCTTCCGCTCACTGCTCAGTTCCAACCTTTTGGCGTTATTGATGTTACGGCGAGTGCCTCTGATAACAACGCGGTATTAACGCTTTTGGCGGAATTGGGCACACAAACCAACGACACCGCAAAAGCAGAGTTAACCCCTGCCGCATCGCCTGAAGCACAAGATGAATGGACGTTGTACCAATCTCAAATTGATGCAGCGCTCAAAGACAATGATGTAAAACAAGCTGCGGCGATTGCCAACCAAGCAGCTGAGCAAGGCTTTACCCAAGCAAAAGATTATCTCGTGAAGCAATTAGCAAAATAACGCTTCACAACAAGACCAAAGACACTCTCGCTACGGGCTCAAACTCCGTAGCGAAACAAGATTAGAAACAAAAAGTTAAGTAGGAAAACCATGAAGGCATTTTCAGAAATTCTCCAAAGACGCGACTGGGAAAACCCGCAATCAGTGAACATTCACTGTCTTAAGGCTCACAGCCCTCTTTCCAGTTTCCGCGATATTGACCATGCCCGCGACGGTATTCAAGCCCAGCGTCAATCGCTGAACGGACAATGGAAATTCAAACTGTTTGATGCGCCAGAGCAAGTTGACGGCGAGTTCATCGAGTCACAATTCAATGACAAAGACTGGGATGAGATTACAGTCCCTTCAAACTGGCAAATGCAAGGTTACGACAAGCCTATCTACGCCAACGTGAAATACCCATTCGAAGTAAACCCGCCGTTTGTACCAAGTGATAACCCAACGGGTTGCTACCGCACTACCGTGTCACTTTCAGCAGAAGATTTAGCCAATACGCAGCGCATTATCTTTGATGGCGTGAACTCGGCTTTCCACCTTTGGTGTAACGGCACTTGGGTTGGCTACAGTCAAGATAGCCGCCTACCTTCTGAATTCGACCTAACACCTTACCTTGTGGCAGGTGACAACAGCCTAGCCGTCATGGTGATTCGTTGGAGTGATGGCAGCTACCTAGAAGACCAAGATATGTGGTGGCTAAGTGGTATCTTCCGCGACGTAACTTTGCTGTCTAAACCACAACACTGCATTGAAGATGTGTTCATCACACCGGATTTAGACGCGTGTTACCGCGATGGTTCACTGTCGGTTGTGACTTCGATTTCTGCGCCGGACACCTACCAAGTTCAAGTGCAGCTGTTTGATGGCGAACAAGCCGTGACAGAGCCAAGCATCGACCGTCCGCACAACCGTCGCATTGACGAACGTGGCACATGGGATGACGTGGTATTCCAAACATTGCACGTACGCGAGCCAAAGAAATGGACGGCGGAAACACCGAATCTTTACCGCTTAGTCGTTTCACTGTTGGATGAAAACGGCGCGCACTTAGAAAGCGAAGCGTACCCAGTGGGCTTCCGTAAAGTCGAAATCACCGATGGCCAATTGAAGCTAAACGGTAAGCCTTTGTTGATCCGCGGCGTGAACCGTCACGAACATCACCCAGAGCTTGGTCATGTGATGACGGAAGAAGACATGATCCGCGATATCTGCTTGATGAAACAATACAACTTCAACGCGGTACGCACGGCGCACTACCCGAACCACCCTCGTTGGTACGAACTGTGTGACCAATACGGCTTATACGTGTGCGATGAAGCGAACATCGAAACTCATGGCATGCAGCCAATGAACCGCCTATCGAGCGATCCACAATGGGCGCACGCTTACATGAGCCGCTACACCCAAATGGTGATGCGCGATAAGAACCACCCTTCGATCATCATCTGGTCTTTAGGTAACGAATCCGGTCACGGCAGCAACCACAATGCCATGTACGCTTGGTCTAAAAACTACGACCCGTCTCGCCCAGTACAGTACGAAGGCGGCGGTTCAAACACCACAGCAACCGACATCATTGCGCCAATGTACGCGCGCGTGAACACGGTCATTGAAGATGAAGCCGTGCCTAAATGGGCAATCAAGAAATGGGTGTCGTTACCAAACGAAACTCGTCCTTTGATTTTGTGTGAATACGCACACGCGATGGGCAACAGTCTGGGTAGCTTTAATGATTACTGGGATGCGTTCCGTGATTACCCTCGCCTACAAGGCGGCTTTATTTGGGATTGGGTGGATCAAGGCTTGAGCCAATGGGATGAAAACGGCCAACACTTCTGGGCTTACGGCGGCGACTTTGGTGATGAAATCAATGACCGTCAGTTCTGCATCAATGGTTTGATCTTCCCAGATCGCACGGTTCATCCAACGTTGGAAGAAGCAAAATACTGCCAACGCATGATCACTGTGTCACTGCAAGAACAAACCAAGGACGCTTGTACATTATTGGTAACGAACGAGAACTTGTTCCGCGCGACCGATAATGAGCAATTGAACTGGTCTCTGTTGGAAGATGGCAAAGTCATCCAAACGGGTTCGCTCACGCTTAATGTAGAAGCCGACAGCCAAGCAAGTATTGAGATTGCCCTTAACTTCACGCCAAAAGCGGAAGCGCAATATCACTTAAATACCGACATTACACTGATTGCTGCAACGCCTTGGGCTGACGCAGAACACCTAGTCGCTTCTGAGCAAATGGTGCTACGCAATACAGCAGGCCTTGCTCTACCTACATTGGAAACGCAACCAGCGCCAATGCTAACGCAGCAAGACAACGCCATTTTGGTGTCTAGCTTGGATGAAAAACATCAATGGCGTTGGGATAGCCAAACTGGCTTGATGACCGACTGGCGTGTCGATGGTGAAGCACAAATGCTCGCGGCACCACAAGATAACTTCTTCCGTGCGCCACTGGATAACGACATCGGTGTGAGCGAAATCGACAACGTCGATCCAAACGCTTGGATGTGTCGTTGGGACATGGCGGGTATTGGCCAGTGGGAGCGCCAATGTGTCGCTTGCCACGGTGAAACTCTGGCGCATGCGGTGAAGGTGACTTCGACGTTCGCTTACCACTTTAATGGTGAAGTACAAGCGATCACGACTTGGACGCACACCCTGAGCAATAACGGTGAGATGGCATTATCTGTCGACGTGAAATTGGCTGATGATTTACCACCAATGCCACGCATCGGTTTGGAATTTGAACTGCCGTTGAATGAGCAAAATGCTCCGATCACATGGCAAGGCTTAGGTCCGTTTGAAAACTACCCTGACCGTTTGGCAGCGGCGCGCTTCGGCCAGCACACACAAACACTTGAGCAAATGCACACGCCATACATTTTCCCAACCGACAGCGGTCTGCGCTGTGGTACGCAATGGCTGAAGGTGAATGAGCTAGAGATCTCGGGTGACTTCCAGTTCAGTGTGAGTCAGTACGCTCAGCAACACTTAGCAGCCGCGAAACACACCAACGATTTGGTCGCAGAAGAGAAGATTTACGTGCGCCTAGATCATAAACACATGGGCGTTGGCGGTGATGACTCTTGGAGCCCAAGTGTGCACAAGGAATTCCAGTTAACGGACAATCAATACACTTACAAAGTGACGTTTAAACCTGCTCAGTAATCGATTGAGACCCTAAACACAAAACACGTCAGTGTGGCTTAATCCCCAAGTTTCGGCTTGGGGATTTTTTATT
Organism: Vibrio jasicida CAIM 1864 = LMG 25398; assembly: GCF_000400365.1. Classification (GTDB taxonomy): domain Bacteria; phylum Pseudomonadota; class Gammaproteobacteria; order Enterobacterales; family Vibrionaceae; genus Vibrio; species Vibrio jasicida. The sequence continues at coordinate 101,491 of NZ_BAOG01000068.1, forward strand.
TGAGCATAAGTTTTATGCCTGTTTTATTGCGCAAGTTTGCCGTAGATGTAAGCCAGCTCTGCCACGGTTTTCGCCGAGAACTTTTTCAACAGACTTGCGCGATGCACTTCCACTGTTCGCATCGCAATGCACAACTCATCGGCAATGCGAATATTGCGCTTACCCGCTATGATCAAACGCAGAATGTCTTTCTCTCTTGGCGTCAGTGATTCATACGCAGCTTTCGCGCCCGCAATATCCAAATTCGCCGCAGATTGAACTTGGCCTTTCAAAATCGCTTGTGCCAGTTCATCCCCTTTTACTGGCTTTTGGAAGAAATTCACCGCACCAGCTTGCAGCGCATCCACCGCCATTGGCACATCGCCATGTCCGGTTAAGTAAATCACCGCCAGTGGACTTTTAGCTTCATTGAGGATTTGATGCACTTGCTGGCCACGTAGATTCGGCATTCGGCTATCCAGAATCACGCAGCCTGCTTGATGGATATCCACGCCATCGAGAAACGCCTGCCCATCGGCAAACGTCGTCACAGAGAAATCATGTTCTTCGAGCATAAACGCCAACGAATCTCGCACCGACTCATCATCGTCGACCACAAATACGGGCAGTTGCTTGTCACTCATTCACTTCTCCTGTGTTTCTTTTTGTTTGCTCTTCTTCGTTGCGTTTTGTATTGGCGGTTTTCATGGTTTGATACGGCAAGGTCAATACCACCAAACAACCGTGTGGCTGAGTAGATTGGATAACGAATTCACCACCGTGCATCTCCATCACATCACGACAGATCGCTAGGCCCAGCCCTAACCCTTCCTGTTTTGTACTCACAAAGGCGGCGGTTGGGTTCTCATGCTCCAAACCCGTACCGTTATCCAACACTCGAATCGACATACTTTGGGCTTGATAATCCGTGTGAAGCGCAATTTTGCCTTGGTAATTGTTAGGATGATTTTCTGCGTACATCACACAAGCATCTATCGAGTTGTTCATCACGTTCACCAACACTTGCTGCAGACCTACGGCATCAGCTTCGACCCATTGGGATTGTCCTTCGGTGCTGCGAGCTACTTCAATGCCTTGCTTCTGCAAGCGGAAATTCAGCAACTCAACCGTATCAGAAATCAACTGTTCCACATCGCACGCCGCCATGTCGACGCTGCGCTTTTTAATTAAGGTTCGCAGGCGACAAACGATCGCATCGGCGCGTTCTACTTGGGTCTGGATCTTTTCTAATACCGGCACGATATCCTCATGAGGACGCTTCTTAGCTAACCGCAACAAGCCACCTTCACTGTAGTTTCGGATCGCCGCTAAAGGTTGGTTTATCTCGTGCGCAAGACTGCTGCCTAATTCGCCCACAATAGCCACTCGTTGCGAGTGCTCTAGCATTTCGCTCTTCTCTTTTAAACGCAGTAAGGTTTTCTCTAGCGCTTGTTTACTCTTGCTGAAACGATATTCCAGCCAAAAGTGGTAAATGTTCAACACAATCACAAACAGAAACAACACCCACGCCCATTCTTGATGGAAACGCAACCAGCGTAGCGCCTCTTTCCACCAAGGTTGCTGCAGTGGATGCAAGTCCATCGCTTGGTAGAGTTTATCTATCGACAACAAGCTGACTGGTGATGTCCAACCGGATGCTTTAGCAGCAATCGCAGCGGGATTATCGGCAGGCATCGCAAGTAACGCTCGACTGATCTTCTTGGCTAATTGAGACGATCCACGCTCCGTTTTCGCAAAGGACCAATTTGGATATAGGGGCGTCGACACTGCACACTCGGTTTGAGGAAGTTTAAGCGGACTTAAAACCCGCAGTTGCCCGTCTTCCAATAGCCCTTCACCTTCCATTTGCTCAACCAAACAAGCTGGAACCACCGCAGCTTCCACATTGTGGTCACGCAGTTGGTAGAGGTTGGCATCAATTGGGAAACCTAAAAAGCGCACGTCCGAGAAGAAGTCATTCGGATCTAACCCTTTCTCTATCACTTGATAACGCAGTGTGAGGTAACCACCAAAGGCTTTCTCTGACACCGCTGCAATCGGCAAACCGGACACATCATTGAGTGTGGAATAAGGCGAATCAGAACGCACCACCAGCGCCGATCCAATGCCGTAATTTGAGTTTTCTGGCGCTTGGCTAGTCAACGTCGCTATCCAAGACAACGCGTACTGACGCCCCAAACGCACTGCTTGTCCGGGGTTAGTGAGAATGAAATCCATGCTTTGGTTTTCGACTGCTTTGGTCATGCCATCGAGATCTAGCGGATGGAGAACAAATCGGACTTCAGGGATCTGTTGATTGAGCCAGTAAATCGTCGGTTGCCAACGCTGCTCCGCATATAAATGGCCACGTATGGCTAGCACACCTACATCGACTTGCGGTTTAGAGAAAGCGCTGGAATCTAATGTTTGTGTTGATGCTGCATGTACAAAAGAAACCGTGAAGCAGCCGGATATAAGACTGATGAAAACAATCCATAAGCGAATGAAGTTTAGCGATTTTTTCAGCATGAATTGTTTCTTAATCCTCGGTATTGGGAGCATCAGAATAACAGCAACATAGCGGAATCCACATTTGTTTTAGATCAACTTTGCTCTCGGTATGTGGAAATCCACTATATCGGCAAAGGGCTGCAATTCTGACAATGAAAACAAGCTCTAATCAATCTTAGCAGGTGAGTTATGGATTCCACCAAACGCCGTTTTCTCAGTGCCGTTACCGCAGGCGCTGCGCTGATTCCGATCGCCGGAATTGGCACAGCCACAGCAGGCACGGTGATCAGAAACAACAATGAACCCGACCGAAAAGGCCAAGTCGGTAAACGCTACGCCATGGTTGTCGATTTGCGTAAATGCGTTGGCTGTCAGGCTTGTACTGTCGGTTGTAGCATCGAGAACCAAGCCCCTATTGGCCAGTTTCGAACCACAGTAAAACAGTATGAAGTCACCCTTGATGATGGCTCAACTGCAACGGAAGAAGTGAAATCTTTCATGCTGCCGCGCTTGTGTAACCACTGTGATAACCCACCGTGTGTGGCTGTTTGTCCGGTGCAAGCCACCTTCCAACGAGAAGACGGCATCGTGATGGTCGATAACAGTCGCTGCGTGGCGTGTGCTTACTGCGTTCAAGCCTGCCCTTACGATGCGCGCTTCATCAACGAAGAGACGCTAACTGCGGACAAATGTACTTTCTGCGCACATCGCCTTGAAGAAGGTTTGCTGCCAGCTTGTGTGGAAACGTGCGTCGGTGGTGCTCGCGTGATTGGTGACATCAACGATCCGAACAGCGAAGTTCGCCGCTTGATGACAGAGCACCAAGACGACATCAAAGTGCTTAAACCAAACGAGGGCACCAAACCGCACGTGTTCTACATCGGCATGAATGAACGCTTCACTCAACACATTGAAGGTCAGCCTGCGATTTACGATCCACAAGGAGAAAAAGCATGAACATAACCGAAGTGCTGGTACAGCCTCAGGCCATCGCTTGGCTTCCGTGGGCAGTGCAATATTTCTTCTACATCGGCTCAGCTTATGCGGCGGCTATCTTATTCTTAATCGCGCTGTTGTTTGAATCTCACACTAGTCATCGTCTGCGCGCAGCCTTGGTGCTGACTTTGGCGATTGGCGCGATCGTTGGTCCGCTCGCGTTAACAGGCGATCTCCACCAGCCGGGACGTGCTTGGCATTTCTACGCACATCTCACCCCTTGGTCTTGGATGTCATTAGGTTCGTTGTTCTTACCTCTGTTCTCTGGCTTGGCTGTGGCAACGGCATGGTTATATCTGCGTAATGATTTGATCAACCTAGAGAACCAACCGGGTAAGGTATTTCCGCTACTTGCGAAGCTCTCGCTAGGCCGTTGGAAAACTAGCCGCAAGCTGATGATGGCAGCGTCGATTGTGACCGTCCTATCTGGCCTCACCATTGCGCTTTACACTGGCGCTGAAATCGCCATCGTGAAATCTCGTTCGTTGTGGCATCAACCTGCATCGCCTGTGCTTTGGTTTGTCACGGCATTTATCGGCGCGGTCGGCTTTACCCTACTTATTTGGCTTTTGATTCCATCGAAGTCGGATCGCCTGACCTTCGGAGATACTCGTTTACTGCGCCAGACGACGGCAATTAGTGGTGCATTATCGCTGTTGTTGATTCCTATCTGGGCTTCTAACAATGCCAGTTCATCCCTTTACGCTTCTCCATTATGGGTACAGCACATCGCATTACTAACGTCTTTGCTGCTGGGTAGCGTGCTGCTTGCACTGTTTACGCTGCGCGATACCAACCGTCACTTCATTCGAGTGTTATTCATGTCTGGGATGGCACTGACCACAGCGTGGACTGTTCGTTGGATCACCATGATGGAAGTACAAACCATCGCTAAGTTTGATGTTGGCCCATATCCATACGACTTACCAATTGGCAATAATGGTCTGCTCGGCATCATCGGCATGTTTGGCCTGTGGATTGCGCTGGCATTACTTGGTTCCGAACTGATTCAACCGAAGCGTGAATCGGCTCCTTCAACCCTAACTCAACACTGATCTAAGAGGATTTCATTATGGATAACAAACGCCGTCAGTTTTTGAAATCTGGCCTTACAGTGGGCGGGCTTGGAGCCTTTGCTGCGGGCTACGCAACCACCACAAAACACATGGTAGAAGGTGCTATTCACGGCACTGCGGGTGAGAAAACCCGTGATATTCACCACGGCAACTCACTGGAGCCCGAATACAAGGTGAACGACAAGGGCAACTTAATCCCGAATCCAAATCAGCGCGTTGCGCCATCAATGTGTTTTGGTTGTTGGAGCCTATGTGGTTTGCGCGTTCGTATCGACAATCGTAACGACGAGATCCTGCGCATTTCGGGCAACCCATACCACCCGTTATCACATCAGCAGCACATACCATTTGAGACGCCTGTAAAAGACGCGTACTTGAGCTTGGCGGGGGAAAACGGTTTAGAAGGCCGCTCCACAGCATGTGCTCGCGGTAACGGCATGATGGAAATTCGTAATAGCCCTTATCGCATTACCCAACCACTGAAGCGTGTGGGCAAACGTGGTGAAGGCAAATGGGAACCGATCAGCTACGAGCAATTGGTGGACGAAGTCGTCAACGGTGGCGATCTGTTTGGCGAAGGTCATGTTGAAGGTTTGAAAGACATTCGTGACCTCACGGCGCCTGTTGATTCGCAAAACCCAGAATATGGCCCGAAGGCCAACCAACTGTTGATGACCAACGCCGGTAACGAAGGCCGTGACGACATCTTCAAACGTTTTGCTTTTAATAGCTTTGGCACACGTAACTTCGGCCATCATGGTTCTTACTGTGGCTACGCTTTCCGCGCAGGCAGCGGCGCTTTCATGAACGATTTGGATAAGAATGCTCACTTAAAGCCAGACTTCGATAATGCCGAATACGTTATTTTTATTGGCATGTCACCAGCACAAGCGGGTAACCCGTTCAAACGTCAGGCTCGTCAGCTAGCCAAAGCGCGCACCGAAGGCAAACTGGAATACACCATCATCACGCCGAGCTTGCCAGCAGGTTCATCAAGCCTTGCCGCAGGTGACAACAACCATTGGATGCCAATTAAACCGGGCACCGATTCTGCCTTGGTTCTTGGCATGATTCAGTGGATCATCGCCAACGAACGCTACAACAAAACCTTCCTTGCGCAGCCAGGAGCAACGGCGATGCAAAGAGCGGGCACGGCACATTGGTGTAATGCCACTCACCTTGTGATCAGCGATGAATCTCACCCACGTCACGGGCACTTCTTACGTGCATCTGAAATGGGCATGCCGTTTGAAGGGGAAGCACTTTCAGAAACAGATCCATACGTGATTGTCGATGCGCAAAGCGGCGAGTTGAGCGTACACAAGCAGGCGGGTGAAGCATCGTTGTTTGTCGACCAAGATGTAGAGCTGGCTTCTGGTGTCGTTCGCGTTAAGTCATCATTGCAACGTTTGAAAGAAGAAGCGTTTAAATACGATCTGGACTTCTACAGCGAGCAATGTGAGATCCCTGTGGATCAAATCATCGCGCTAGCAAAACGCTTTACCAGTCATGGCACTAAAGCGGTGGTTGATACTCACGGCGGCAACATGCACACCAACGGTTTCTACAACGCCTTCACCATCATGATGCTTAATGCTCTGATTGGTAACATCAACATGAAAGGCGGCGCAATGGCGAAAGCAGGCGGTTATCCGACATCTGCCGCGGGCCCTCGCTACGACTTCACTAAGTTTGAAGGCAAAGTGGGACCAAAAGGCGTGTTCCTCTCACGCAGCAAATTCCCTTATCAGAAAACCAGCGAATACAAACGTCGCGTGGAGGCAGGCGAATCCCCTTACCCAACTCGTGCACCTTGGTATCCGTTTGCAGCGCCTTTGCTTACCGAGCATCTATCGGCAGCGATCGATGGTTATCCATACCGAGTAAAAGCGTGGCTCAACCATATGGCGAACCCAATTTATGGGGTACCGGGTTTAAAAACGCTGCTTGAAGACAAGCTAAAAGATCCAAAGCAACTTGGTTTGATTGTTTCTGTCGATGCCTTCATCAACGAGACCACTGCACTATCGGACTACATAGTGCCTGATACCGTCACTTACGAAAGCTGGGGCATGGCATCACCTTGGCATGATGTTCCAGTAAAAGCAGTAACGGCTCGCTGGCCAATCGTGGAAGCGCGCACAGAAAAAACCGCCGATGGTCGCAGTATTTGTCTGGAGAACTTCCTGATTGATATCGCCAAAAAGATGCAGCTAGGCGGCTTTGGTGACAACGCCATCAAAGACACGCAAGGTCGTTTGCACGGTATTCACTCTGCTGAAGACTTCTATCTTCGCTCAGCAGCCAACCTTGCCTACGTGAAAGGTGGCGTTCCGGAAGTGAGTGCAGAAGACATTGCTTGGTCTGGTCTTGAGCGCCTACTGCCAAGCATGCGAAAAGCACTAACACCAGATGAGATGAAGCGCGTCGCGTACATTTTTGCTCGTGGTGGCCGTTTTGAAAATGCCACAGAAGCCTACAAAGGTGAGCAAATGAAGTACAAGTGGACGCGCCCTGTCGCGATTTGGAACGAGCGTGTTGGCAGCGCAAGAAACACCATGACAGGCGAGTTCTACAGTGGCTGTCCGACTTGGCATCCACAAAAGCTCGCAGATGGCACACCACTTGAGACTCAGTACCCGAAAGCCGAGTGGCCATTCAGCCTGACCAACTTTAAATCGAACATTCACAGCGCGGTATCCAATTTGTCACCACGCTTGAACTCGATTAAAGGCGTTAACCCTGTTTACATCCATCCAGTGGATGCCGCTGCGGCTGGCATTCAAACTGGCGATCATTTCGTGATTGAAACTCCAGGAGCCAGCACCACAGCGCTTGCAATGGTCATGTCTGGTATTCGCCAAGGTACGCTCGGTTTTGAACATGGCTTTGGCCACACAGAGCTAGGTCAGCGTGCTCACTGGATTGGTGATAAACAACAACCAGTGAAAACCAGCGGCAATGATGGCGTCAACATCAACGACGTCGGTTTGATTGACCCTACTCGTGAAGGTAAAGGCGTGATGCTGGATTGGGTAGTTGGTGCGGCGGCACGTCAATCTCTGCCAGCGAAGATTCGCAAAGCGTAAGCGGATTCAGCCACCATTTGTTAGGCTTCTTCCCTTTTAGGGAGGAAGCCTTTTTTATTTCTGCAGCAAGCCGCAATGCCTCTCCACAGGATTTATGTGGATTTCCACAATAGCCACAACTAATAACAATACTCACAATAATGCGCTCAAATAATAATCAAATGTGAGTCAGCATGTTTCGTAACTTATCTTTGGCTGCGCTTTGCTTGAGTGCCGCCTCTTTCGCAGCCTATTCTGCACCACTCCCCGAACACGGTGAGATCTGTACCGGATGCCATGGTGTCGACGGTAAAGGCCAAGCAGGTATCGCATCTATGCTTGCCGGACTGAATGCCGGCTATATGGAAAGCCAGCTCGAACTCTTCTCAAGCGATAAACGCCACAATGTCATCATGAAAGGCATGGCCGATGAGCTTAGCGACCCAACACTTCGTGCAGAAGTTCTGCAATATTTTGCTCAATTGCCGACTTGGGAATTTACCGACCTTGAGCAGCGCGGAGACCAAGCCGATATCAGCAACCCCTATCGCAAACTGGTTTATCAAGGAGACTGGGATAGAAACATTCCCGCTTGTTCAACTTGCCACGGCGCAAGTGGTATGGGCGTAGACAAATTCCCGCGCCTTGCGAGCCAACAAGCCGATTACTTACAAAACCAACTTCATGCTTGGAAGAACGGCACACGTAGCGGTGACCCGCTCAATATGATGGGTGGTATTGCGAAAAAGCTCACCGATAAAGAAATCAAAAACTTGTCTTACTACTTCGCTTCTTTGCGTTATGAGGAGTCGAAATGAAACTGATTTATTCCCTACTGCTTGCAAGCATCTCTACCCTTGCACACGCCAGTGATGCAGCAAACCATGAACTGCCAGATCGCCAAACCGAATTACCAGCGGTACAAAAGCACGCTGACACGCAGTACCTTAAACCTCGCGATTTAAGCACCATCGAAAACGACGAATTTGGTGAGAAAGTAAAATACGGCTACTCACTGTTTGTGAACTCGCAGCAAATGCGTGGACGTTATGTGGGTAACGAACAAAACTGTGTGAATTGTCACATGGAAGCCGGACGTAAAGCCAACGCCGCGCCTCTGTGGGCGGCTTATATGGCCTACCCTGCTTATCGCAAAAAGAACGACAAAGTAAACAGTTACGCCGACCGCATTCAAGGCTGTTTCACCTATTCGATGAATGGTAAGCCACCAGCAAAAGACTCAAAAGAACTAGAGGCGCTCAGCGCTTATGCTTACTGGTTAGCAATGGGAGGCTTATTGGACCAATACGGTATGCAAGATGAGCCAGTTCCTGCCATCAGCACTGAACAATTATTGACGGGCGGTAAGGCAGAAGACTTTCCGTTGCCAGAAAAAATCGCTAACGCTTTGCCTACAGATAAACGTGGCAACCTAGCAGGCCGTGGCTACCCAAAAATTGACAATCCAGAGCTTGATCCTTCACCAGAGCGTGGCGCGCAAGTTTACGTTGATAACTGCGCGGCCTGTCATGGAGAAAGTGGTCAAGGTATTCACGATGAAAACGGCCGCTCTTACATTCCACCTTTGTGGGGCGAATACGCTTACAACTGGGGTGCAGGCATGCACCGAATCAACACTGCGGCTTATTTCATCTACGAGAACATGCCTTTGGGCAAAAGCGTTCAATTGAGTAAACAAGAGGCATGGGATGTCGCGGCTTATGTCAACAGCCATGAACGACCACAAGACCCTCGCTACAAAGGTGATTTGCAAGCAAATGCAGCGAAGTACCACAACCACCAAGGGTACTACGGCAAAGAGGTGAATGGTCATATTTTAGGCAGCAAAGCCTTCCCGCCAACTACGGTAGATTAAAGCGTAACTTCAATTCGACTAAAAGCGTGTTCACCTGAGCTCGCTTTTTTTGTTTTAAAACCTTGATACACCGCCACTATTCTCAATTGGGTGTTTGAGTTCATCCGCTGTGCATTGTTAAATGAAGCAAATTTCAGATCCTGAGTTCCCTATGGCTACCATCAAAGACGTCGCAAAAGAAGCTGGCGTATCCATTGCAACCGCATCTCGCGTCATCAATGACGCCCCACACACCAGTGAATCCGCGATTGTCGCCGTCAAAGAAGCAATGAAGAAACTAGGCTATCGCCCGAACGCCAATGCGCGCGCACTGGTCAGTAAATCGTCCAACGCGATTGGGGTATTGGTGAACGACGTTTCTGCGCCCTTTTTTGGCACCATGGTCAAAGCCATCGACACCATTGCCAGTGAGCAAGAGAAACAGCTTCTGATTGGCAGTGGCTATCATGATGCCGTGAAAGAGCGCAACGCGATCAACTTGCTGATCAACAGCCGCTGTGAATCTTTGGTCGTGCATAGCAAAGGCATGACAGATGACGAGTTAGCCACGCTCGCCAATGAAATTCCGGGCATGGTGTTGATCAACCGTATCGTGCCAGACATCGCTTCACGCTGTATTGCGTTGGATAACCGAAAAGGCTCTTACATTGCCACTGAGCATTTGATTCGCAATGGACACGAACACATCGGCTATATCTGCTCAGGTCATGATATTGAAGATGCACGCGATCGCCGCGACGGCTATCTTGATGCTCTGCGAGATAACGGCATCAAGATTCGTGAAGAATACATCGAATACGGCGAGCCAGACGAAACCGGCGGTGAGCAAGGCATGGTAAACCTGATGGCGAAGAACACGCCCATCACTGCTGTTGCTACCTACAATGACTATATGGCCGCAGGTTGCATGACGTTACTGCAAGAAAATGGCATCCGTATTCCTGAGGACATGTCGGTGATTGGATTCGATGATGGCCATATCGCACGCTACATTTACCCTCGCCTAACGACCATTCGTTACCCAATTCAAGTCATGGCAAATGAAGCGGTCAAACTATCACTTCAGTTAGTAAATAACGAAGAAGCCGAACGCACAGAACACAAATTGTTCATGCCAATTCTGGTCAGACGTGCTTCTGTTGGCAATATCAAATAACCTCAAACCAGCCTCACCGGCTGGTTTTTTCTATTAAACAGGTAAGAAGCTTGTAAAACATCCCCGCAAAAACAAGCGCATATCTTGAAAAAGGGTTATTCTTAGTGATTAAAAGTACGAAATAATAACTGAATGAGCATTCAACCCAATTCACGTCAATTAGTCTCCTGTGAGGAGTGCGGCTTGGTCGTTCGTATCCCAGATATCGAGCAAGGTCAAAAAGCGCAGTGTCCTCGTTGCGAACATTCGCTTACCAAAGTGAACGCGAAACCGTATCAAAGCGTCATTGCTGTATCGGTGGCTTGCTTGATCACCTTAGTTTTAAGTGTCTCATTCCCGTTTATGTCATTCAGTGTTCAAGGCTTATCTCAAGAGATTACCTTGATGCATGCCGCTAAGATGCTAGCCGAGTTTCATAACGCATTACTCGGGGCTTTGCTTCTGGCGACCGTCGTGGTGCTGCCCGCAATCTACGTCGGATTAATTCTGTTTTTACACCTTGAAGCCTTGAAGTCACTCAAGCATCCATTAGGTAAGAAGCAGATTCGCATGGCGAAAACCCTATGCCGGATCTTATTCCGTGTTGAACCATGGTTGATGGTCGATGTATTCCTGATCGGTGTCTTAGTGAGCTTAATTAAAATCGCCTCACTGGCTGAGATTGGCATGGGTAGTTCGTTTTGGGCATTCTGTGTTTACACCGTGCTGGTCGTGAAATGTATTTCAATGGTCGATAAGAGCTGGCTGTGGGGACACTTCATTCCTGCGATTGAACTGCCAAATGTGAAAGAAGGTGATACGCACCACAATGAAAACCACATTGGTTGTCACACCTGTCATCAACTCAACCCTATTGAAGACAAAAAACATCAAAAGTGTCTTCGTTGTGATAGCCCAATACACAAATACAACCCTACAGACAGCATGCAGAAAGCATGGGCCTTACTTTTTGCGGCAATCATTTTCTACATTCCAGCGAACCTTTATCCAATGATGTACACAGTGAGCCTCGGTCATTCCGAAGGCTCGACCATCATGGAAGGTGTGGTTCTTCTGTGGCAACTGGGCTCCTACCCTATTGCAGCGGTTATCTTCTTCGCCAGTGTGTTTATCCCAATGGCAAAAATGTTGGCACTCGCTTGGCTGTATTTCAACGCTCAAAAAGCACAATACTTGCCTCCTGAAGAAAGTATTTCACGCTTGAAAATCTACCGAATTACAGAATTTATCGGTCGTTGGTCGATGATTGATATTTTTGTTGTCGCTATTCTGGTTGCGCTCGTGCAGTTGCAAAACCTAATGGCGATTTACCCTGGTCCAGCAGCGCTTTCATTTGCTGCTGTGGTCATACTCACCATGCTCTCTGCAATGATTTTTGACTCGCGTTTGTTGTGGCAATTACCACAAAACGAAGCGCAGGAGCCAATGACTAATAACTTAAATGAGAAAGCCAAATATGAGTGATGAGAACAAGGCAACCGCTCAAATAAAACCGCAAAAGCAGGTCTCTGCGATTTGGATCATTCCGATCCTTGCGTTAGCGATGGGAGCGTGGATGCTGTTCCAATACATCAACAGCACAGGGCCAGAGATCACACTGAAATTACCAACAGCAGAAGGTATTGAAGTCGGTAAAACAGAGATCAAAGCACTGAACGTAAAAGTGGGCGTGGTTACTGACGTTAAACTCAGCGAAGACTATGACCACATCATCGCTACAGCACAAATGAACAAAGACGCGAAACGCATGCTGCGTGAAGACTCCATGTTCTGGGTCGTTAAGCCTCGTATTGGTCGTGAGGGCGTGTCAGGTTTAGAAACCCTGTTATCTGGTGCCTACATTCAACTTCAACCAGGCAATTCTCAGGTCGAAAAAGAGCATTTTGATGTTCTCGATGTGCCACCTGTCGCTTCCCCTGACGCAGAAGGTCTACGCATTGTATTGACACACCGCGAAGCCGGAAAACTTGGCGTTGGTGACCCAGTGATCTACAAAGGCTTTACCGTGGGTCGAGTTGAAACGACGAGTTTCGATGTCGACACTCGTCGCGCTTTGTACCAACTGTTTATCTTCAAGCCATATGACAGTCTTGTGCGTACCAAAACTCATTTTTGGTTGAGCTCAGGTGTCGATTTACAGCTTAATGCAGAAGGCTTTGAGGTGAAGTTCGGTTCACTAGAAAGCATGATTACGGGCGGCGTAACCTTCGATACCCTGCCAGGAATGGGCGCAGGAGATGAGCTCAAAGAAGACATGACACACTTCCGTTTGTTCGATGATGTTAAACAAGTGCGCGAAGGCATGTACGATGAATACATTCAGTTTGTGATGATGTTTGAAGAGTCTGTTCGTGGTCTGAAAGCTAAAGCACCGGTTGAATACCGTGGTTTACGCATTGGTACCGTTATCAAAGTGCCTATGCGAATGCCAACGCCAGAAGAAGACTTCTCCGCGAAGAAAATCCCAGTGCTTGTACGTATTGAGCTTGGCCGAGTTTATGAAAATTTACCATCAAGCCAACTGCCAAGGTTCAAAGAGAAGCTAAAAGAAGAGTTTGCCAAAGGTCTTCGCGGTACGCTGAAAACGGGTAACTTGTTAACGGGTGCGCTGTATATCGATGCGGATTTCTATCCTGATGATGAACCTTACGTGCCGAGCCAATTTGAAGATTTAGATGTCTTCCCAACCAAACAAGGTGGCTTTGCTCAGGTTCAACGCCAAGTGAATGACTTCCTAACCAAGCTAAACAGCTTACCAATGGAAGACACGTTGAACTCACTGAACAAGACATTGAAGAACTCGGAAAAAACGCTTGCTTCAGCAGAGCGTGTTGCGAGCAGTGTGGATCGTCTTCTCAACCAAGAAGACACCAAAGCGATTCCAGCCGACATTCGTAAGAGCCTAGAACAGCTGCAAAGAACATTAGATGGCTACGGTCCGAACTCCACCATGTACAGTGAAATGGAGTCGACGCTGAAAGAGCTAGAACAAGTAATGACTGAGTTCAAACCAGTCCTTAAGCAGTTGAACGAAAAACCAAATTCATTGGTATTTGGCGAAGATGAAGTCAACGACCCAATCCCAGTTAGAGGACAAAAATAATGAAACGCGGACTTTTATTGATTTCTGCCCTTCTGGCAGGTTGCAGTAGCGCTCCTGAAGACACAGGCGCTTTGTATGTCTTACCGGAAGCAAGCTCAGCAAAGGTAAGCGACACCATGATTGCACAGCGTCCACAACTTGTGGTTCGCCCAGTTGAATTAGCAAGCTATCTTGCCGACAGTGGCATAGTGTATCGCGCTTCAGAGACCCAGATCATCCAAGCGAAACATAATCAGTGGGCGCACAGTATCTCTGAGCAAATTACGACACGTGTAATCGATGAACTGCGTGGCAAACAAACTCAATACTGGCCGGTAGACGTCAATAACCTGCTCGACCAGAGTGGCGAAAGCAAGCTTCAATTGTCACTAAGCAAGTTCAATGGCAGTTATGAGGGCAACGCTGAGATCGAAGGCGAATGGCTCATTGTTGATGCTAACGGCAAAGTGAAGACCAGTGCACCGGTCAAAATCAGTATGCCTTTACAAGATGAAGGCTACGATGCACTTGTCGATGCACTATCGGTAGGTTTGAACAACCTGACAGATCAAATCGCAGCTCAGCTATAACACTCCTCGCCCATTCAGTTCTCTGAGTGGGCGACTTTTTCTCCCCTTATTTTCCCGATACACTGTAACCCTGCCCTTTTAGTGAGTGATAAAGAATGAAAGACATGCGACAAGCGTTACTCGATGCCGGATTGCATTTGATCAATGAACACGGCTTTGCTGGTGTGGGTTTAATGAAGATCATTAACGAAGCAGAAGGTACTAAAGGGTCGTTTTATCACTACTTCAAATCAAAAGAACACTTCGGTGCGATTTTGCTGCACGACTACTTTGAAACGCATCTCGAACGCTTAGGCCGCTTCCTTTCAGATGAAACAAAAACGCCGCAAGAACGCGTACAAGCTTACTTTGATGATTGGTGTGTGGTGAAGTTAACCGACGACTTTCGTATTCAATGCTTGGTCGTCAAACTCGCTGGTGAAGTTTCTGGTCACGACACTGAAATGCAAAGTGAAATGGCTGTCGGCACTAAGAAAATGATTGAGATAATGACGACTTTCTTTGAGCGCAGCAATCAAGAAGGCACGCTTTGTTTGTCTGCACCGGAACAAACAGCAAAAACACTGTTTAGCTTGTGGTTGGGTTATACCTTGCTTGCGGCAATGCAAAAAGATCGCGCAATTTTAGATGATGCGATGCAAACCACCATCAAGCTGCTAAGCGAGTAAGCAGAACCTCTCACATACTCGGCAAAACACAGTGCAACACGTCAGTAGAAATCATCAAAATAAAGACAACAAAGCCAGCATTTCGCTGGCTTTATGTTTATTAGATGGGTGATGCTAATTTCCGACTCCACCGACGGTTTCTGCAGGTGTTTCTGGCGTCACTGGAGGCCACTTCTTGAAGGTTTCCAAATGCTGCTGAACAGCGGCTTGGGCAGGACCAAAGGCCCACATTTTCTGCCCCATCCATTTTAAGTACATACCGGATTCTTCTTCCGCTCGTTCATAAGGATCTTGGCGTAGGTTGAATAACAGTGGCGCATTCAACTCTTCTTTCGGGCCACTCCAACCGTGGTTTTGTACCACAAAATGTGCTTTCCAATCACCCACACGAACGGCTTGCAGTTTATCGCGCTCGTAGTAAAAGATTTCATTGCGATTAGATTTGCCGTTGTTGGTTAACATTTCCATTTGGTTGTAGCCATCAAGGTGTGCTTTGTGGCCTTTGTAACCTTTCAGCATTTGCTGTTTTAAATCAGCAGGGCCACCAGCAGCTTCGACCAACGTCGGCAGTAGATCCATCCCATCAAACATACCGTTGCTGACTTTATTTGCTGGGATTTTTTCAGGCCAACTGATCAAGAAAGGCGCTCTAACCCCACCCTCCCATGTTGTTCCTTTCTCACCATGGAATGGCGTCATACCACCGTCTGGCCATGTCATGATCTCAGGCCCATTATCGACGGTGAAGATCACTATGGTGTTGTCAGCAACGTCGAGCTCTTCAAGCTTCGCAAGCATTTCTCCAACGTGGTCATCGAGGTCTTTCATTACGACCTCTTGCAATCCCCAACCGTTAGTACCAAGCATCGCTTCATATTTCGGAGAGAGATGCGTCCATACATGACCTCTTGATGGGCAGTACCAAGTAAAGAAAGGTTTTTCGGCCTTCACCGCACGCTCAATAAAATCGATCGCATGCTTGTTGACCTCATCATCAAGAGTACGCATTCGCTCAATGGTGAGAGCGCCATCATCTTTAATCGACTGACCACCTTTTCCATCGGCTTTCGCATGAATGACATTACGTGGCGCAAACTTTTGGAAAGCTTCATCCTTCGGCCAATCAGGATCTTCGGTGTATTCCATTGCGTTTAGGTGGTAAAGCCAACCCCAATACTCGTCAAAGCCGTGCATAGTTGGAAGAAACTCATCGCGGTCACCTAAATGGTTTTTTCCAAACTGCCCTGTGACGTAGCCAAGCTCTTTAAGTAACTCAGGCAGAGTTGGAGTATTTTGGTTAAGCCCAACAGGACCACCAGGTAAGCCGACAGTGTGCATGCCTGTTCTTACCGGTAATTGCCCAGTTAAAAAAGCAGAACGCCCAGCAGTACAAGATGGCTGGGCGTAATAATCGGTAAGTAGCATGCCTTTTTCAGCGATGCTATCAATGTTTGGCGTCTGGCTACTCATCAACCCACGGTGATAAGCACTGACGTTAGAGACACCAATATCATCAGTAAATATCACGAAGATATTGGGTTGGCCCTGCCCTGCAGTTGCAGCGAAGGACATCAATGAAGCCAATCCTAGCGCTATACGACGAAGTATCCCTTTCATAGATTTTCCTTATGCTGTTTGCTCTTCTTTTCTGATCATCTTCAGCCCCACCAAGCCAAAGCCGAACTCCAAAAATAGATACACGACTAACAACCAATGCGGCATTCCGTCTACTAGCAAACTCAAGAGCCTTCCCATCGCTAAGCCCCACATAAAAATGACCAAGCTATACAGTGCAGGTAGACGATATTTGGTGCTCATCGCCCCCATTACCCAAAACATAGCGAGCGCTAAATACAATCCCATAACCGCTCGAAAAATGTGGCTAACGTTCACCGAGGACACATCAATCCCAAATAAAAATGAGAGCGAGTCAACTGGTGAAAAACCATAAGAAAGTGCAATTGGGGTAAGACCTGCCGCAGCTAAGAGAAGAAAAATACTTTGAATTTTCATGACGTCTCCTGATTCGCTGTTTCACATACAGCGTAGTTAAATTAACAAATTAAACAAGTTGCATAGCTAATGCGTTTTTGAAAGAGGCTTGATGAAGCCTGTGTGTCTTTAAGCAAACATCAATAAAGGCGCCAAAATACACAAACCGGATAGCAGGACGTTTTCGATTTTCATCTGGGATTCTCCGTCAAATGTCATTCCATCGACGTTGAATGTTGAACGCGTTACCACGCTCTTCGATGGTCAAAGAATACACAATACAAACCGGTCGGTCTAGTGTTATTTACAAAAAGATCTTAGCTCGATCATAGAGAATTGGTATCACACTGAATTGAAAAGAAAGTTATCCATAAACCTGAGATTTTGAATTACTGCAATCCATGCTCTACGCTAATTTTGTGCAATTCATTTAATAACGATTACAAACACGGACGTTGATATGGCTAAGATGACCTTCCCTTCTATCGCCCTTATTTCCTCGCTTGCAGTGGCGCCAAGCGCAATAGCAGAAGATACGCAATCCTCACCAAGCAACTGGCAACACAGTGTCGAGATCTACATGCTCGCCTTAAATATCAATGGTGATACCACCATGGGTAACTTCTCTTCCAGTCTCGATGTCGATCCAAAGTTCATCATGGATCATCTCGACATTGGTGCTATGGCAAGACTTGAAGGGGTATATCAAAACAAATGGGGTTACTACATCGATTACAGTTTTATGGATCTCAGTGGTGACGTAAATAACCTGTCAGGTATTCTCCCTAATGTCAGTTATCGTGCTGATTTGGAGATCCGCCAAGGCGTTCTAGAAGCAAAAGCATTTCAGCGAGAAACCTACTCCTTCGGCATGATCGATTACATGTTTGGCTTACGTTGGTGGGATAACGACATCAAGGGCAAGGTTTACCGCAACGATAACCGCATTCTGGTGGATAGGCTCAACATCAAAGAAGACTGGGTTGATTTTCTAATGGGTGTTAGATGGATCAATGACCTAACCAAAGATTGGCGCTTTCATGCCAGCTTGGATGCCGGTTTAGGTAAAGACACCAACTTTACCTATGCGACCCAATTTGGTTTGCGTTACCACATTAATGATTGGTCAGACGTTAACCTCGCTTACAAATCCACTTGGGTTGATTACGTAAACGAAGGAACCTTTGAATACGATACCGCCTCGCACGGCTTCTTAATCGGTCTTGGTTTGTACTTTTAATCACTTTAGGGCGAAGTGTTTCGGCACTTCGTACCGGATTCTCCTAAGCTAATAAGAACGAGTGTCATAAGGTGTTGCTTAGATGAACAAACCGGAAGTTATCTGGCCGGATTATTATCATCCCAAACATTCTCATATTCATGTGCGTAGCCAAATCGAAATCCCTGAACCTCCCGAGGTTGTTTGGCAACACTTAGTTCGTGCTCATGAATGGCCCGCATGGCGAGACGGAAAAACCATGGTGCAGATCCTAAGTGGCGACAGCACATTGTGCAAAAACACCATGTTTCGTTGGAAAGCCTCTTGGCTAGACTTTCATTGTACGGTTGTCGAATACACACAGCATCAGCGCTTGGCTTGGAAAGGGAAAAAAGGCGGCGTTGATATGTATCACGCGTGGGTGTTGGAACCAACCAAAACCGGTTGCAGTATTGTCACCGAAAGCACACAACGTGGTGGCATGACTTGGCTTACCAAATACTTTGCACCAAAAAGGTTGAGAAGATACCAGCTCAAATGGCTAGAAGAGTTATGTCGTCAGTCTCATGGTCACTGCGGCAAATAAGCACCAATGCCCCCCGCCTACCGACGGATATGTACAATAAATGCTCCCTCCCTGATCTCAATCATATTTGAGACACATTGCATGAGATACCCTTAGCGAAAACTATAAAACCCAATCATATGACCCCATGGTCAATAGATAAGGCGCTTGAGCAGCAATGTCGATTAACATTTCAGATCTAACCACCGCATTAAGCAAGGTGGAGCACATCCACAAAGTTCAATTGGAAAACGTGCATCAGTTTTTTAAGTCTAACGAAACTTTCTCGGTAAAGGCCTTTAGCCAAATTGTGGCAACGGACTCTATTGATGAACGTTTTAAAGCTATCGACAAAGAATTTGCTTTGTTGGGCGATGCTAAAACTTACCTGCTAGAAGCCTCTTACCTAGTAAGCTAAATGCCTCAAGAATAAAAATGTATGGTCCGCCCCGTTATTGCAACTACAATTAAGTAATAACGGAGTTGGTTTGCGCTAATGTATTCGGAGTCCTTGTTGGG
>NZ_BAOG01000067.1 GCF_000400365.1 Vibrio jasicida CAIM 1864 = LMG 25398
CACAAAGCAATTTCGATTATGTTTGCTAAGTGGCTGGTAAATCGCGTCCTCCCTTCTCGCCAGTCATTGGTTTCCTAGTGATTTTCCCTATCGCCTTGCAACTTCCTGTAACCATGGTTGAGGGTTGGACAGTCAGGCAACGACGAAGATGAAATTCACTCCATAAGGAAACCTAGCCATGACTGACTCAAATGTAATCCGCTCAACCATCACTAAACAACCAGAACCGACTAAGTTTTCGAACTTGGAATCGAAGGCTGCCTCTAAAGATGAGGTTTTTAAGGTGGCAATGGGAAGTGATGTGCGCCCTAGCGAGCTTGCTAATGCGGGGCTAGTTATGAAGAGTTTTCGATTCTTTCCGGCTGATCTTGAAGAGGTGACGAAACGTCTAAGCGACTTTGTTGTGACTGACGAATCGACCGCTTGTGAAAAGGTCTTTCGGTTTGAGCGTCTGCCGTACTAACGGCAGATAGAAAAACGCCTTAGCTCCACTTGCGACAGAAAAGCTAAGGCATTCCGTTAACTACCGTTCACGAGGAAATTAACATGACTACATTAAATGAAAAACCAACTCAAATCTATACTTGTACAGCTGTAGAGTTTGAACTCGGTCAGATTGTGATGACTCAAGGCGTGAGTCAGCTGCTTGGTGACTTGCCGCATGAATTATTGTTGCTGCCTTGTTTAGCTCGCCATACAAACGGTGATTGGGGCGATCTGTGTATAGAAGATAAGGTTGCGAACGACGAAGCTACACGTCACGGTTTGCGTATTCTGTCGGCGTATAGATTTGGAAATGAGCGTATTTGGGTCATCACTGAAGGTGATCGCAGCGTGACAACATTCTTGTTGCCAAGCGAATATTAATGACGGGGCAGGGCATCGGTAACGATGCCCTGATAAAGCACAGCTAAAATTTTTCAGCGAGGCTCATTCTTCACCTCGCTGAAACCGTGCAACTATCGACAATTATGCAAGCTGATTCACTATCGTTGGCGGTGAGTATGTATCATAGTTTTGTCGGCTGAATGGTGTGGGACTGTTGTTGCCTACTACACTCCCTTTCACCACGACACATAAGCCAATGACTATTTCGCCACCTCTCTACAGGTGGCTTTTTTTTTTGAGGTTTTTTCACATATCCACATGAGGGGACAGGAGACCGCGAGGAAATATCTCCTGCCGATTGTGGGTATGTGAAAAAGCCGGTAGGTACACTCACAGCTTGAATGCCAATAGATAGAACACGGCGCCTAAAAGACTGCCAACAAACACCGCATTGACGAATAAGGCGATGAAGAAGAAGCCTTTATTCACCGGAATGTAGCCGCTCAGTTTGTCCGAAATGCACTTATCGATAGCGCCTAATTGCTGTTCATGCCTCTTTCCCACTTCTTGTATGAGTGAGTTGCTAAACGCTTGTTGAGACTGTTCGATACCAGCTCTTAGCTGCTTGCTATGGTGCTCCACTTCACTGGTGATATCGAGGACGCGATTAATTTTTTGCTGAAAGGAGGCATCAAACTCGCTCGGAACGAGCTTCAGTGCCTCGCCTAGTGCAAGTAATTCCTCTCGCATTTCTTCCAGCTCAACAAGCGTCAGTTGTTTGGTTAATGTTGGGTATGGAAATCCTTCACTCATAATCACACCTCATTTCCGGTTTATTGCCACGCTAAAAACTTGGTTAATTTTTTAAATTCAATATCAAGTTTTTCGTCCAGTGATTTAGCCAAACGGTGACAAGATTTCTTTAAAGATAAACCGGAACGAGTCTGTTTATCTTTAGCTTCTCGAATGGCCTTGCGGTAATCGGTATCGTCATTAACCGCTTCATGGTATGAGGTGTTTGTTAGATCGATGAGCGTGAAAACTTCTGATTCAGGGATAATCACACACTTGCGGATTTCATCTGTAGCTGTCTGCTCAAGAACGCCAGACTCACACAAAACATTAAACTGGCTTTCTAGTGGTAAAGAAGAATCAACGCGATTAAGTAATACGCCAATGCATTCAGAACTAATTCCTAAATCATGTAGTTCATAAATACTATTTACCGTGTCCTTTTGTTGTTTAATGTCTGGAGTTACAGGCACTAA
The DNA here is from genome assembly GCF_000400365.1 of Vibrio jasicida CAIM 1864 = LMG 25398. Classification (GTDB taxonomy): domain Bacteria; phylum Pseudomonadota; class Gammaproteobacteria; order Enterobacterales; family Vibrionaceae; genus Vibrio; species Vibrio jasicida. The sequence goes on from NZ_BAOG01000067.1 coordinate 2,097, forward strand.
ATAAAGATCTATATCTTCGTGTGAGCCAACATTTTCTTTAATGCCTTTGATAAAGTTTTCGATATTGGAGGAACCAATATCAATGACCGCCTTATCGAGCATATCGATCTTTTCAATAACATTGGTCATGTCTTTAGCGGCCAGTTTTTCTCCCGTCGAACCATCTTCATTAATTGTTTCTACACGAATAAGTTCAGCACCTTCTATTCTTGGCATCAGTAGCGTATTGCAGATGGTACTTTTGCCAACATTGCCGGAGTGATTTAACACAGCGATTTTGATGTAATCTATGATGTGACCCATAATCCTATTCCTTAATTAGTTGTTTGTTTTAATGCAGTAAAGTAACGCCTTAAAGCGCTAGAGTTGGGGAGTTGTTTTTCCTTAATCCATGATTTAACTTCTTCAATCTCATAGCCTTGTTTGACAATGTCTTGAACAAGCTTCTCTGCAATGTCAGGCATAATCATTTTCCATTCGACGAGATCTATTTCTTGTGTTTCTGGAAGCGATTTAGCCGTAGAGGTAGCGTTTGGTTTTTGCGTTGAGGTTTGTTCGTTTGGCGAGCGTTTTTTCTTGGCTATATAGATCATTGTTTGAAAGTGTTTCAACGCTATCGGTATGCCGCCTTTCTCTAACAGAACTCTATAGCTAATGCCGTTAGACGAAAGGGTTTCAATATCACTCAGGAACATACTAACTATGCTCTGTTTACTTCTGAGCATTTCAGAAAGCTCTTTGTTAATGTTATTTGCTGTGTCATTTAACAGCTTATTTGCGTCCATAAGTCCACCTTTACAAGACAATTGCAAGGTAATTAGAATACATTCACAAGACACTTTTCATATCTTGCTGAATAAACACAATACAGTCTAAAGACAAAAGCAAGACAAACACAAGGCAATTAGAATAAATAAAAAACCCGTTTTGGGTTTTTTATTTATTCATAGGCACGCTGTCGAATGTATACATTCGCGTGCCAAGGGGATAACATCCCCTTGAACCCCTGAAACTCTACGAGTTTAATTATGGAAAAAGAAAGTGCCACTATTCATGTTCAAACAAGACTAACACCTTCTGAATATAAACCGTTTAAAACCGTTATAGAAAACTTTGATATAAAAAAGGCTGAGCTTTTTCGCAAAGTTATTTTATCAAACGAGAAAAATATGGTGGAAGTGAGCGGTTCAGTTGAGGAAACTGATGCTCAAAAACGCATGATTTTTCTAGCCAATAAAACCTCGAATAACATTAACCAGATCGCCAAGAAGCTTAACCAAGCTTACCGTGGCGAAGTGGTTAGTGAGCGAAACTACCTCAAGATCATGAATGAGTTGATTGGTGTTCGCTCGGCTTTTGAAAAAGGCATGGATAAATGTTAGTTCGAGTTCGTGGTGGTAGGGATGGCATTGCTGAGTATTTGCGCGATGGAATGAAGTCCGACCGCGAAATGCACCGTGACCAATTAGATAAACGTATTTGTATTGATGGGGATTTATCTATTACCGATACCATTATTAAAACAATGGCGAAAACAGATAAACCTGAAAATTATTTTCATGTCACTTTGAGCTTTGCTGAAAGGGATATTTCAGAAGAAAAGATTCGTGAAGTATATGAGGAATATAAGCGAAATATTATGTCTTCTTACACAGAGGGAGAATTTAATATTTATGCTGAGATTCATGTTCCAAAAATTAAGTCCTACGAAGATAAGAGTACAGGGGAAGTAGTAGAGCGTTTTCCTCATGTTCATGTTGTAATACCTAAGAAAAATCTACTCGATGATAAAAACCTGAATCCTTATGGTTTCTACAAAACAAACTTGGAATATTTTGACGCTATCCAAGAGCGTATTAATTCAAAGTTTAACTTGGTATCACCATTTGATAATCAGCGTGTATTTAAAATCGACCAATCGAAACTATTGGCGCGTTACAAAGGTGACAACTTCAAAGGCGCGAACGCCAAACTCAAGTCTGAGCTGTTTGACGTTATCCAAGACAAAAACATCACCACTATGGCCGCTTTCAAAGAAGAGCTCGCGAAGCATGGTGAAGTCTCGATAGGTAAGGTCGGAAAGCCGGACGAATACCTCAAAATCAAACCTCACGGCTCAACGCGTAATGTTCGTTTAACGGACAGTTGTTTTCACCCTGAGTTTATCGAGCATCGAACACTTAAACGGGAAAAGCCGAGCGAAAAGCAAGTGAACCGCTTGGTTAATGAGTGGGTCAACAGCAAGTCACATGAGGTTAAGTACATTCACCAAGCAGCCCCCAAATTGCGCGAGCAATACAAGGCGCTGCCAACCCAACTAAAAGGGGAGTTTTTAAATGAGCAACGAGAGCGATATTACCGACAATACAACCTTAGCACCGGAGCCCGACTTTCTGAACGAGGCGCCGGAGCAAGCCAGCGGAATATTCCAACGAGCAGACGGGCGCGTGATCGAAAGCTTGGTGTTGAACGAGGCATCCCAAGAGGATTTACCGACATCCCCAACGGCTTGCCAAGTATGTCCGAACTCAATGTGGCTACAGGAGGAGGACAACGGGGAAGTTGTCCTACAGAACTATTGCATGATAATGCATCGGATCATTTGGCAGTCAAACAAACCAGTCGAAGTCCTCAATTGCGACGGGCTGGTTATGAACCTCGACGACGAGTAGTTCGACTTTCGGTTTACCGAAAGCCTTCACCGAACGCGACACTGGCAACTATCAAGCGCATCAAAGCCAAGGCGCAACATAGCGAGAGCTACGTGACGCAATTGTTCGACACCTTCCAAGAAAATAAGCAAGAGCAAAGCGAACTCGGTCGCTTTCGCACTATCAGGCAAAACCTAAAAGCCGAGAGCCTACTTTCTCACCTTTCCGACTCTCATGGCTTAGTCAAAGACCAGTACAGCCACTTTAAGGCCAAAGATGGCTCTGTGCGGATAAAAGCTGAAACGCGAGCTTATAACGTCAGTGACTTTTGCACGAAATACATGGGGCTGAGTTGGGATGAAACCAAAGAAATCCTAAAGACGACTTACGGCAAGCAGAGGCAGCAACTCGCGCAACAGCAACGAGTTCGCCAAGAGCAGCAAGCCGTCAATTCCATCGTGTTTGTCAGCAATAGAGTTACTCAAGGTTGGGGTAAAAAGAACCCGCTCGATGAGTCCATCCGATTGCTCAAACACTTGCAACGCAAAGAGCACATTGGAGAGCTACCTATGGCACTACATGAACTAGAGCGCCACCGCGCACCAGAAACTAAAGATAATGCTATCGTTTCAGCTAACGAGAACTTTAGCGCCGTCGAGAGCGCTAAGCGTATCATGAAGGCGAGAGAGACTGCTGCGCAGATCACGTTGACCATGAACGACCTAGTCGCGAGCAAGAACGACACAAAACGTTATGTGGACTTCTCTGACAAGAACACAGGAGACAAAGTATTTCGTGATGATGGTGAGAAGATCGTTATGCACAGCAAACAAGCTGACATTAACCATACGGCTGCCGCACTCACGCTGGCTGCTGAAAAGTTTGGGGTGGTGAAAATCAATGGTACTAAGGAGTTTAAAGACCAAGTCATCGATGTGGCTGTGACCAAGGACTTAAACATTGTGTTTGCAGATAAGAAGATGGAAGCGGATTTTGTTCGTCGGAAGGAAGAGCTTAAAAAATTTGTTTCAACAGAAAGTGTTAGTCAGAACTTGGCTGCAAACAATCAAGCGACAACCAGCACGCCAAAATCCACGGTTACTGACACCATTGCGATAAAAATGGAAGATGGACGCCAATATGAGTTGGCTCGCACTGCTGAGCCAGAGACAGAAAGCAGAAGAGCAAAGGTAGGGGCATGGACGTTTGCAGATCCTCAAAATGCATTACCTAAGTCAATTCATAAAAATATTCCCTCGGTTGTTGGTGAAGGCGATAGAATCGAAACTGAATTTGGAAAGGCGAAAGTAACAAGAGCTGATATCTTGTCGCAGCAAGAGCCAAAGCTTCGGCCTACCAAGTTTGAAGTTGAATATCAGTGGGATAAGCTCAGCGGTAAGCTGCAAGTGACGATAAACGGGAAGTCGCCAAACCGTTTTGAACAATCCACAGTCGAGCAAATCGTGAAGAAAGATACTTTCTTGAAACACTACACCGTTAAAGAGGTGCAGTTTGGTTTGATAGACCAAAAGAAAGCGGCGGGTTTTCAACCTGTGCCTAAGACATATGATGCTCAAGCAAATGAAACCGAACTCGCAAGTGAGTCACAACGTAAAGGGCTAAAAATGAGGTAGCTGACGTAAGAGTTTCTAAATATCTTGATATTTCAAGTACAAAAAAGCCCGCTTTTGGCGGGCTTTCCTGATAGAATCGTTGCAACTTAGTTCGCAGGGGCTGTCTTTCGAGAGCTTACCTGAAAATTATTCCAAGTGCTTACACGTCAATATTACGAGAACGGCGAAGATAATGCAAGCCAAAGACTTTCAAGAGCTACAACAAGATATTTCCCTTCCACGCTTATCGAGCTATCAACACTTCTTCAAACCGAAGGAAACGACGGAGCTATATGGATATTATTGCTGGAACGAGGCAATCTCCGCGGCTTTTTTTCGGTTGATCGGTATTGTAGAAATAACCCTAAGAAACAAGCTACATTGCTCACTAAGCCATCATTACTATAATCCTAAATCCTCGGGATCTAAGTTAAGTAACGACTGGTACTTATTTTTAGATCTCAATAAGCGTTCTGAAGAGAATATACTGAAGATTACCCATTACCGTAAAAATGGGAAGTGGCACCCAAAACACCCCACACTTAGCCATGATGATGTAATCTCTCGGCTGACATATGGCTTTTGGCCTAAAGTTCTTGATATCAAAAATGACAAGCAGAATCAGCTTGTTCCTTGGGGAAGACTGATTCCCAATGTCCTTCCTTACCATCGCCAGAAAAGTGAAGGTTATTGGAAGAAGGTTAAACACCAAGACATTTTATATGCTCGCTTAGAAATGATTGGTTCGATACGAAATCGTATTGCTCACTTTGAACCTATTTGGAAGCAAGGGGCTTTATATGAAGAAACGAGAGAACGTCAAAATAAACAACCTAAGCGGCTTGAGAACTCACCTAGCAATGTTCAAGAGGTACTAGTTCGGTTGAGATTGATTCATGACCGTACTCAAGAGTTGCTAGGTTGGTTATCTCAGTCTCGATTAAAGAGTTATCAGAAGAGCTATACATATCGACAGCTTAATTGGTTGCTGAGCCAAAACGGCATAGATACATACTTAGCTCTTCAGGGGCAAAACCAGTTAAGTCAATCAAGCTTCAAACGATCGTTGGCTCGTATCATGAAGCAACAGAAAACTGTGAATATCACAAAAAAAGGCAATGTAGTTGGCGTGTTCTATCCGGTCAAATAAACGTCAAAACAGAGCGGTCATTAATAAAGAAAGCCCGTCACCAAAAAGTAACGGGGCTTTCTTTTAGCTGCTTTTAGCACTTTCATAGTTAGGGCGGCCTTTGCGATCAAAGAGCGTGGTGGTTCTCCAAACCTTCTCCTTGTAACCTTTTTCTTCGCCAATCGAGATGAGTTCGGTGTTTGCGGCAAGTTGGCTCAAGATGCTGGCGCGGGTTGCCTCTGTTCCGATACTGCCTCGGTCATTGCTGTTTTTGTCCTTAGCTTCCAGTTTGGCGCGAAGGTCTGGATCATCAATGAAACTGGCGGCGCGGGTCATTGCGGCCAACAGTGTTGATTCGGTAAACAGTTTCGCTGGTTTGGTTTCCTTTTGGTCAACCTCACTTTCGACACTGGTGGTCGCTGTGTTTGATTTAAGCATGGCTAAGTCAAACCCATCATGGTCGCTTTGGGTTTCCTTCTCTTCGCTATGCAGCACTTCCCATCCCTGTTCAACGAGTACGCTTTGCGTTGCGCTGAACTGGTAGCTTTCGACTTCAAACATGGCTTTGGTTTTATCTCGAATGGACTCTGGATAAAACAAACCGATGAAGTAACGAGAAACCAACTCATAAACCTGTCGCTCTTCTTTGTTTAGGCTGGCTTGGTTTCCGTGTTTGGTGGTTGGAATGATGGCGTGGTGCGCCTCGATTTTATCGGTGTTGAATGCCTTGTGCTTGCGTGTCATATCAACATTGGTATTGGTAATCGAGTCGGTGAGGCTAGGGTAGGTTGCGCCGATAGCGACGAGGATATCACTGCTTTGATAGTAGTGTTCGTCGGAAAGAAAGCGATTGTCCGTTCGAGGGTAGGTTAAGAGCTTGTGCGTCTCATACAAGCTTTGGGCAATGCTCAGCGTTTTTTCAGCACTGTAACCGTAACTTTTCGCGCAAAGTTGTTGCAGCGTAGAAAGGTTTAATGGCTGTGGTGCGTGCTTCTTTTCTGGCTTAGTGACGACCAATGTCACCAGTCCTGGTCTATTGGTCACAGAGTCTTGAATGAAGCTTGCGTTAGGTGCTGAAATTAAACGGTTTTTATCATCAACCTGATCGCTCTCTTTAGTGTTGTACTTCGCTTTTATGCGATTTTCGCCGCAGTCAAACTGCGCATAAACATCGTAATAGAAGCTCTTTTGGTGGTTTTGGTTTGCCAGCGTTCTCTCGTTCACCAAACCCATGACCGCGCTTTTCACGCGGCCTACGTTGAGCACGCCCTGAAAGCCTTTCTCACGACCTTTTAAGGTACAACCCCGCGTTAGGTTATACCCAAAGCTCTTATCGCTAATAGAACGCGCTAGAGCGCTCATACCTAGGGGAACGTACTTCTCGTTTGACTCCATGTTCGCCAGTGCTTTTTGAACCGGAGCAAGGTTCAAGTCAGCGACCAATAAGCGCTGTACGGGCTTGGTGTTTCCTGCGTAGTTAAGCACCTCATCAACCAACAATTGCCCTTCGTCGTCAGGGTCGCCAGCGTGAACAATGGTGTCGGCTTTCTTGATGAAGTTAAGCACGGTTTGAAGTTGGTTTTTGGTGTCTGGGATGGGTTTGAGGGTCGGCGGGTAGACCGTCGAGATAGGCAAATCATCAAACGTCCACTTCGCATACTTCTCATCGTAGTCGTCAGGATCATAAGTTTCTAAAAGGTGTCCAACACAGTACGTCACGACGTGCTCTTTGTGTTGATAAAACCCATCCCCTCGCTGCGTTTGCGGGTTGCCACCTAACCCTTCGAAGATGGCTTTGGCAAGGGAGGGTTTCTCTGCAATATAAACGATCATAGTACCCCCTAGTGTTCGGTTGAGCCTTCGATGTAGGTGTTCCCTGCGTTATCGAAGTAATAGGTTTCCCCGTACTGCTCGCCATCTTGGAACGTCTCAACGTAGCTGATGGTATGCGAGCAATATTTTGGGTTTGAAGTCCCCTGTTTGTGGTTCACATGGCAGCTCTGATCTTTAATGATCTGGCTTGGTTTCATCTCTGTTTTAACGCATCGGCTCCAATCCTTACCTGTTTCCCATTTCACACACTCACTGCGTGGTGGAATGTAAGCGGCGCGACCATCACGAGCGGCCATGTCGGTATCATTCGACGGTGTGCCAATAGGGACATCGCCGGAAAACAAACAGGACGTAAAGCTTGGAAGGGGCGGTTTGAACTTTTTAATACGCTTAACGAACGCTTTCTTAGCGCCACTGCAACCGCTTGGAAAGCCTGTCGGAAGACAAAGCCAAATGGCACATTCATCGTCGCTTGCCGCGAACGCGGGTTGAACAGGCAATAAAAAAGCCGCTGTGATAGCGGCCATAAACAGTTTGTGTTTCATCGGATGTTCCTCAATGGAGTTTAAGGAGTGGGATTTCAGGGATATTCGCCTCGGAGTATTTCACTCGCTCAGCGAATACGGGCTCTTCAAAGTAGATGATTTTTTCTGCAATGAAGGGGCGTTGGTTCTCTTTCAAAATCAGGGTTTTGATACCGAGCTCTTTGGCAATCGGGTGCTTCTCAAAGCCAAGCTCAATAATTTCATGCGGCATCATCAACGGACGTTTCAGCTCATCTTCACTAGTTGTTCGGCTTGAGCCTTTGCCCGTACTGCGGCTGACTTTGCGCTTTTTCACCGTTTTGGTACCCAAGGTGTCAGAGAGGCGGCGAACGTTGTCGTCCACTTCTTTCGGTGGGTACACCACCTTGACGCCATGGTTCTTACGAATATTTTTCGCGTTCTCTCGGCCATACACTTCTTCGAGCTGGCCTTCATCTTGGTAGATGGTCAAAAATCGCAGGTTGTAACCAGCGGTGTAGCTGATTGCTTTTTCGATTTGTTTCACTCGGCCAAGGGCAGTGAACTCATCGAGCAAACCCAAACACTGATATTTCAGGGTGGCATCGTGTTCGGGTAGGGTGCGGGTGTTTTCTGAAATAAGCTGCTCGAAGAACAAGTTGAACAGCTTGCCGAAGTTTTTGAGGTTAGCGGGCTGACAACCGACGTAGATGGTCATGCGCTTTTTGCGCAGCTCACGAAAATCAAAATCCGAGCTGCTGACGGCGGCTGCGGTGACGCGGTCACTGAATATCGCCAATGGACTGAGTAAGTTACTTTCGACGCTCGAATAGGTGTCTTCGGCCATCGATAAGCAGTTATTGAACTCAAAACGTACATCGTCTGAGACGTAGTCGTTTTTGATTTCTTGGCGCATCCACGCTCTTAGGCCGCCCTCGATGCCGCCAAGTTTCAGTACGTAGGGTAAAGAGGGCGTGATACCTGTAATAGTCTCGGTATCGAGCATCCAACAACTGAGCCCCTTAAATAGCTTACCCGCTAACTCGTTCCAAATGTCGCTTTTATCCCCAGAAATTGGGTATAAGCTGTTAGCAATATTGAGCACATCGCTTACTCGAAATACGGGGCTTCTGCGAACGTAGTCGTAAGGATTCCATTGATGGGTGCGAAGCTCTTCGCGCTCTCGTGCTTGCTCATCGATGGCATACCCATCCGGCGCAAACAAGAAAACGGCTTGGCCGCATTGCTGACGAAACCCGCCGCTTTTGACCAAGTTCTCGAATTTAATATCGACACAAACTAACGAGTCAGGATAGGTCACACAGTTAGGGATAACGATACCGACCCCTTTACCGCTTCGCGTTGGGGCAGGGACTTCAACAAACTGCGAGCTCTCTAGCTCGATAAAACGGCCTTTAAAGCGGCCTTTGGGCATCTTGCCTAACAAGATGCTTGGCTTCTTGTTCTTGGCTTTCGGGTTAGGGAAAAGACCAGAGTTCGCCAAGTCCATGTCGGTCGCGAACTTCGCACTGCCGTGTATTTCTTCTTTTTCTTGGCTGGCAATGGCTATCACGATAGCCATCAGCGTCGGAAACAAAGTGATGGCGATACTCACGGCCACCCCAATCACCAAGAACTTTTTGATGTCTGGGTTGTGGCGGTAGGCTTGCCACTGGTCAAAGAGACTGTGATACGTCAGGTGCTCTAACGAGATATGGGTGAGCTTGTAATAGGCTGCGCCGCCACCGTACAAGCCACCAATGAAACACAGTAGGGTAAAAAAAAGGAACATGGCGAACAATATTCCTTTTTTCTTTTTCGATAGCGCCATGATTTAGCCCTCGCTTAACAGTCGGTTCTTCTCGACGGGGTCGTAAAAGAGTTCGACGAGGTGAGTGTGTTTGAAAAAGGCAATCACATCGATGCTGGTTCGAATGGTTCGCATGATGTGGTGATAATCGAGTGTTTGGCCGACTTCGGATTGTTTCACCAATCCGGCCAGTCGTGCGGGTGTGGAATAACAGTCGTTGGCGTGAATGGTGGTGATTGAGCCTTCGTGTCCGGTGTTGAGCATTTCAAGGTATGTCCATGCCTCATCTCCGCGTAGCTCGGCCAACAACACATGGTCGGGTTTCATTCGCATACACGACTCGATGATTTGTTTCGGGGTTAAGCCGCCTTGCTTGTAAAACAGATGAAGGTGATTGGGATGATTGGGTAGGTCGAGCTCATGCACATCTTCAATGGTGAAGAGGCGCTTATCGGTGGGGTATTCGTCCACCATCGCTTTCATGACGGTGGTTTTACCTGAACCAGTCCCACCGACTAACAAGATATTGAGCTTGCTTTTTACTGCCATGCTAAAAAATTGCGCCATGTCGCCATTTTGTTTGAGCGTGAGAAGCTGCTCTTGAACCGGTGTTAATTCAACACGGTTTACATCCATTTCTCTAAAATCAGAGAAGCGACCGCTTTCTTGGTAGCTCGACAGTGCGAATCGAGTGAGGGAAGGCTTTCGGATGGTCATGCTGACAATGCCGTTTTCAGTGGCAGGGGGGATAGCAATTTGACCGCGCTCGCCATCAGGAAAAATAACTGAGGCGACAGGGTTGGCTTCACCGAGAGGAATGGTCAGCCCCGCGAAAGTGGCTAACGCTTTCGCAAGATTGCTGCACATGCTTAATGATAAGTTTGGCAGCGCGTCGCGCTCCCATCCGTTACCACGATCAAACCACACCTCGTTAGGCCGATTGATGGCAATCTCGGTGAGCCCTTCTAAGTCTAAGTAGTGCCGCAGCCCAGTCATGTTGAGTAGTTGATTGACCGTTGCGGCCTTATCGATGGTGTTCATGGCTATCCTCTGCGTTATTGAGCGTGCTTCGTTGCTCGATTTCCTTTTGTACCTCACGCCAATAATTGATGAACTGCGGTGAGGCATGAGCAAGAACGCTAGGGGTGATGATGTTGAGGCGCTGCGCGAGCGCGATATCAAATTCAGACAGGGTTTCCATGGACAATCTCCAAAGTTTTTATCCACGCGTGGCGTGTTACTCCTTTTGTCTCAACAAGCGCTACGCCCGTTATTGCAGCCAAAAGCGAGCCTTGTATTGAAGTGGCGTTAAAGTGGGAAGGTGGTTGGCCTGTCAGGCCTAAAATTTTACATATATATCAATCATGTAATCCCGCAGACCAACCAGATTTAGCGGTTATTCGAAGGTGTACACACTCGACATATCAATGTCGCGAGCGACAATGATGTTGATGCGTTGACCGATTTGGGTGTAACCCGTTGGCGAAATATTGATGCTGCTCTCAAGTGCCTTCTCTGCCATGTTGCTGGCGTTCTCGGTTGAGCTATCAAAGGTAATATCACCATCCGATGAAGCGGCCTTTTCGGCGAGTGCGCCAAAAGCATCATCAAGGAAGGACAGTAATATTGCGCCGCCAAAGCGCTCTTTAAAGTGATTATCGACCCAAGCCTCGTTACCGCTTGCGCCTAGGCGACCTGCACCCAGCGAATCGATGCGGATTGATACCCCGTTCGGCGTCTCGATATCAGCCCACGTTGTGAAGACGCGGTTTTTACCCGCTTCTAACTGGACGTTCTGAGTGCCCGTGATTAACGAACCTCGTTCAACGAGTAGCGCTTTACCATTGGCACTGTACACATCTTGAGTGACGCGACACATCACAATGCCCTGATGGTCAGAAATGACCTGACTGTAGAGTGCGCAAGGGATAACGGAGCTGTGCTTCAACAGAAAATCCAAACTCCCCTGTTTGCGCTTGGAGGCGTGACCCATTGCGAAGGTCGGTGCGTCATAACTGTTGTTGTAAGAGGCAGGCTCAGATGTGCCTTGACTACTGGCGGCATTGCCGCTTTCAACATTGACCATAAGCCCCCCCATTAAGCGGCGCTCTTGTGGAGTTGGTGGCGCGTTCTTATCTCGCTTAGCTGCGGTCGCGGGTTGTTGAGTGACATTTGGCTCAGGAACGCCCGTTTTAGGCACGGTGACAGGTTGTTGCTGCGTTGCTTGTTCGTTGGCTTGCTTGAGCTCCTGCTCTCGCTTCCACTGTGCGGCGCGTTCTTGCTGCGCCTTGTCTTTTTCATGGTCACGTTTGGCTTTCTCAAACCAAGCACTGTCGTTGCCGACCGTGCCTTTTTCAACGCCCACTACCTCAGTAGTAGACTCTGGCTGTAGGGGCTTTGTTTCTACTTCCGCTTCACGAAATTGATTAATCGCGAACAGAACCCCTACCGCGACGACGACCAAAGCGAGGATCACCAAAGCGATCACAATGACCGCTTTGTTTTTCTTTTTACGTCCACTCACCACGAGCTCGCCACGGTCGAGGTTGGCACTTTCATAAGCGCTTGGGATGGTGTTGTCATCACTCATGTTCGTCCTCCTTAATGACGCGAGTGGCTTTAATCGAGCTCGCTTTTTGGTTGTGGCCAGCGAACTCGACAAAGTGAGAAAGCACCCCTAGAACACGTTCACCAAGGCGCAAACGGTATTCGTTGGCGACCGAATGGATCACGATGGTGTCTTGCTCAATGTGGTAGTTCACCAAAGACTCTTTGCCGTCGGCGTTGATTTGGTAAATCACGGGCAGCTCGGCATTTTTAGAAAACTTCATACAGGTGAATCGGCCATCATCCCACGCGTAAGCAGGAGCTAATTCCTCATCGCCCCACTTCACGTAACGGAAGTTGTATTTTCCATCAGTACAAGGGGCTTTGAGAGGGGTTGTGTTGGTTTTCTTCGGTTTGGGGTAACGCATTTTTACGACATAGAACGGCTGTTTATTGGTGAACAGTTCAAATGAGTAAGTGCGCCCCAAATCGCTCACGATGGTTAAGTTGGTATTGGGCTGTTTGGCTTGAGGTTTAAAGAACACGTTGTTACCGCGCACATTAAACCCCCATGCGACGGCATCACCCATCCCTAATCCAGAGTGCTCGCCAACAATGGTTTCATTCTTGTCGAGCTGAATGAGGGTGGTGACGCCCACTTTGGTGCGTATCGCAATCACATCGCTTGGGTCGTACTCTGCATACACAATACGTCGGTCTTTGCCTTGATGCTTTGGCAGGGTTAAGGCGTGGGTGGAGAACGCCATCAAACACGCCAAAGAGACAATCAGTTGTTTCATCATTGGATCACCCTGTTTTCTTGATAACTGGTGACTCGGAAACCAAGTGGGTTAAGTTGGCGCTCCGATTCCTTTTCGATTTCCTTGAGGTAATCAAAGGTAACGGTGGCGCTCCATTTGGTCGGTAGGTAAGAGGTGTCTGGTGTGTCATCGCTATTGAGTACCACTTTGGTGAAGGACACTTGCGCGAGCATTTGGTCTTGGCGGGTTGGCAAGAACGAAATGGAAACGTCTTCTAAGCGGATTTTCTTATAGTCTTTGAGCACTTCGACAGGGGAGTTTTTGGCTCGTAGCTGCGTGCTGTAAGCGCTGAATACATCGTGACGACTGGTGAGTTTGATGTAGTCAAAGGCGTCTTGAACGGTTTGCCATTGGTAAGAGCCACGAGTAATGACGTAACGATTCAACCAATGCTTATCTAACGCTTCGCCGTAAGTGATTTCTCTTGCATCAGCGAGTGGTTGAATGATTTGAGTCATGCCTGTTTGTGGGTCGATGTAGAGTAATCGATAGTCCACGGTTTTCAGTGGCATCATCACAACAATCGCAATACCGAGCACCAACGCGAGAACGCCGGAGCCTGTTGCGACTTTCCATGCGGTCTTCGCGTTTTTCTTGGCGATTTCGACACGGTCTTGTTCGAACTGCTTAATCTCTTCGAGGTACACATCAGCTTGCTTTTGGTGTTTGGCGGTTGGTTTTTTCTCGGCCTTGGCATGATTGTGTTCCAAGGCCGAATCGATGGTTGTGCTCATTGCATGTCTCCTTGGGTGTACAAATCAGCGAGGTTAACTTTGGAGGGATTAACCGGAGTGATATTGCCTTTTGGCTCCGGTGGCGGCGGTGGAGTGCTAGAGCAGCCCACAGTCAAACACGCCACCAATAGCAGGGTGAACGTCTTCATAAAAATGTCCTTTTTTAGATACAAAAAAACCGCGTAAAGCGGCGCGGTGTCTAGGGTGAGAGTGTGAGGAAGGTGTTAGCCTGGTCTAATTCGGTTTTTGAACTTATCGCCCAATGACTTGGCGCCACTGTATGTACTTTTTCCAACTTTGGTTGCAGCGCCTGCGCCACCTTTAGCGGCGTTACTTAGGCTTCGCATTCCCATTCCCATATTGCTGACTAAGCCGTTAATACCAACGCCACCCGATAGGGATGAACAGAACACAGGTATTTGGACTGAAATCAAAATACAGCAACCAAAAAGTATTAAAGTCATCAAGCATGAAGCGAAAGAGATCTCTTCATTGCCGCCAACCACATAGTTGATAGTTAGATTGAAAATATTGAAAGCAAGAGGGTATACGATAGTAAGTAGAACGTAGTTCAAGCACTGGCCTGTCCATGATTGGAACATACTTCGCGTTGACGGAAAGAAAGCGAACATAATGAACAATGGACCGAGAATGAGTAAGAACCCCACCATCACTTTTGCTATTAGTAAGTATGCAGTAGCAACCAATATAAACGGGACATAGCCCAATATAACAAGCACTAATAAGATAACCATAAGAAACGAATCACCCCAAGAGGCGGTGACGCCAAAAGACACGTTGTCCCATAGGCTTTCTATTTGAACAAGCATGGTTTCGAACATCTCTTGAAGCGCACTTCCACTCCCTCCGGTTGATGAAGTTAAATAGCTGGCAATCGTATCCCCTGAATGTAAGACCATCGGAACAATTGAGGACATGTACCAAGCAGTATTAAAGGCTACGGTAGTGCATAGAGCGAGAGAGCCTATAAATTTCAAGGACTCCATTATCATCATGTTTTCAGCATCATAGAGCGATTGAAAAGCAAGGTAAATTGCATAGAGGGTAACGTAAGAACCAATTAAGGGGGTTATCACATTAGCAAAAAGGACAACCATCGCCCCTATATTGTCAGTTACAATGGTTGTTACGAAGTTAAATAGATCTTCAAACATAGCTACTCCTTAGAGGCTACTCATTTTTTAGCTTAATTCCCCCGCCAAAAACTTTGCTTTTCAAGTCTTTGCTCACGGCTGTAGCTGCATTTTCGCAATTGGCATTTTTCTTTCGAGCGTCATTTTCGCAATCGGCAAGCACTAGCTTTGCTTCATCTAAATGTTGCGAGTAGTAATCAACAGTTTTAGCTTCTTCGGAACAAGCAGTTAAAAGAACTAAAACTAGTGGGAGTGTTTTGATTATTGTTTTCATGTCATTAACCTCTTTTTAATGGGATGCCATCACCAAAAATTTGCTGTTTGAGTTTCAAGCTTCTCTGTTGTGCTTCTAGAGTTTTTTGGCGCTCTAGCATGTCTGACATTGAATCCATCATGCGTTGCTCGTTTTGCATCTGCATGGTTTCAAAGTTGATGCTGTTTGCTAAGTCTTCTTTGGCCGCTGGCGTTGTTGCGCTGCCAAACTGGCTAAGTAGACGACTCATTCGTTCGTTGCGTTCAGTGCTGCGCTCATAAAGCATTTCCTGAAAACGAAGTTGTTTCAGTTGCATATCGTAGCGCCTCTGTATCACGGGGTCGTCGGAATAAAGGTCAAATTCAGAACGTAAGTCGGATATATCATCAACAGCGTCATACAAATCACTGTATGCGCTGAGGTCGATCACATCATTTAAGTTCGGGTCACTGAGAATTTCTTCAAATCCATAGTGACCTTCAACCATTGATTTATAATGCTCCGCTTGGTTTTTGAGTTGATTAAGACGGTTGCGAGCTTCGCTTATCGACTGCGTAAACTCTTGAGCGCGTTGCGTGCTATCAATCACCATTTGAGTAATACCCGCAACGTCAACAACGGGGATACCCGATGCTTGTGTTGAGGTGTTTAATGCCAATGCAATGCATAGGGCAAGCGTGGTTCGTTTAAGCATGGTTATCTCCTTTTCAGTAGTTCAGGTATCCACAAGTCAGGGTTATTGCCCACCTCTGCGCGAATGGTTTCACACAGCACAATGTCATCGGTAGAGCCTGAGATAATCGGTAGGAACTCATCAAAGCCACCTAAATCCAGCTTTGCAAAACAACTGATGTTCGACTGCTTAATGAGCATGGTTCGGCTTTGTTTATCGAGCGCCTTGAGTTTGTCGAACTCGCCTTGGGTCAGGTTGCATTGCTTGTAAGCGTCATACTCTGCATCAGGGTTTGGCAAGTACACTTTGGTTGCGGTTTGTTGGACGATGGCAGGGAAGATTTCACAATGAATCGCATCTTCTGCTGACTGTGATGACAGCACCAGAAACTCATTCATTAAACGTCCGGTTTTTAGTGACCGTTTCATTACCGCTTGGGTGAGAGGGAAGTTTGCTGGCATCCAAAACTCTTCCACAATGGTTTCCAGTAGCTTGCCGGACTCTTGCATTAGCTCTTTTAAGAAGAACAAACAGGCAAGAATGGGCTCACTAGCAGGGTGAACATGACCGCTCGAATCCTTCTCTAGTAGCAGAGTTGAATCAAAGCCAATGCGATCCATTGCTTTCGGATTGAACTGGTTATGAGGTGAGTCCAAACACCAAGCGAGCTTACCGTTTTCACTGCGACACCATTTGCTGAGCCTCGTGCGCAAGTCCGGATCTTGAATGGATTGCAGCATCATACTGAGGCCGCGCATTGGCGCGTCAAAGGTCATCACGCTGTCTATCGCGTTTTTGATTTCCTGCTCATCATGAGCGTTGATGTGACCTTGTGAGTCTTGCGCCAAGCGGCAAACAAGACGATTCAAGAAGCTAATGAGTTTTGCTGACTGCTCTAATTGGAAAGGGTTGATGCCTGTATCTTCTCCTTCCTTAATCGAAAAGTATTCACCACCAAACGCTCGAATAAACAGCTCGGTAGAGCGTTTATAATCGATACAAAAGATTTGCTGATCAAAGCGAGTGAAAAAGCCGGTAAGTGTGGCCTCTAGTGTCGTTTTACCAGAGCCAGATGCACCGAGTATCATGGTGTGTCCTGCGCTCTTTTCTCCCGTATTGTTTTTGCCTATTGCCGAGGCGTGACAGTTCATGTGGAACAGGGAGTTAGACAGCGTTTTCAAAGGGATGATAGCACTGCCATCACCGACTGGATTGCCCGTTGCTTTGCCTGTCGAGTAGTTGTGCAGTGACCATGTCGAGGTAAGGTTAGCGATGGTTCGTGGTGAGGGTTTGATGCGCATCTTTGACGCGGGAAGGGCGCTTAAAAACGAGAACTGAGACTTGAGATTCGAACGCTTTAAGACCGTGCCTTTCGCTAGGAACTGACCGTTTAAGTCGGCGCTATCTATGATCACCTTGTCTGGTGAATCACCAATGACGGCCAGTGATGCATGATAGTCTCCAAAGCTGACCGCGCCGGAGGCAACATAGTCTCGCGCTGCTTGCAGCTCTTCTAATTCATGTTCCGCGTTGTCACTGGACTCAATGAAGTTAGTTTGCCTATCAATCATCTTTTGAGCTTTGAGGGACTGCATAAAAATCATGGACTGAGTCAGAATAAACTCAGTTGGTTGACTCAAGATGAAATCCCACATCCCCATTTCCGTTGCGATTGGTAGGGCGTCAAGCTCGAAGAAGGTGGCGAACTTGGTGGCCTCGTTGTTCGCGTTGCGAACTTCGAGCAGGTCGTGACCGAAGTGCCAATCACTATGACCGATATAATTGCGCACTTTTTCTGACGTAAGTGGCTTAGGTTGGTCGTTGTAGTTGAGTAAGTAAGAAAGAAACTCAATGTGTTCACAGCGGTGATCGTCACCGACTTCAAGCACTTTGCTATCAAAACGCTTTAATGCGGCTGAAACCGTCTTGAGAATATCACCAAGCTCATCTTCTCCTTCGGTGAGTGTGCCTTTGTAGTTGAGTACAAAGGTGATGTAGTAACGGACACTGAAAAAATCCTCACCGGAAAAGTCTTGCAAGTAACGTTCAGAAAAGCGCTGCATGAAGCCACTCTCGAAACGGTAGTTGGCTTCAAAGCGTTCTTTACGTTTAACGATGTGTGTCCAAATGGCAAGTTGACTGCCGTACTTTCTGGCGAGGGTGCTAAGGATGTTTTTCACGAGCTCAAAGGAAGGTTTGAGCGTGTTGTAAGATTCTGACTCGAAGGGTATTCCGTTAAGGCTTATGGTCGCCATGACTTTGGCGTCATCCAAAGAGAGCATGGTTCGATTGATTGGGTAGCCATAAGCAGGAAGGTCAGTCAGGGGTATTGTTTTTAAACCATTCGCTGACATGTTGCTTTCTCCTGAATGGGTGATTATCGATAGAAGTGAATGAAATGGTGTTGGACTGGCAACGAAGGCGAGTTAAGAAGCCTTTTGCTTCCCATTTCATTTCATCGATGGCTCGACTGTCTTCTTCGCTACGAATGCGGATATACAGTAGCCCTAAAGCAATAAAGGCTGGAAAAACCAGCCCTTTTACTCCGAAGAAACTTAGCCCAAGCCAACCAGTCAGTAGCATCATCAACATTCCTATAATGAGAGGGATGATAGGTATGCCAAACATGAGGGGTTTGCGAGCCAGCGAGTTATAACTGGCGTATTGATCTCGTTCTTCGTCTTGCATGATTAGCTTCCCCAAATAGACCAAGCGTAAGTGACGGCTGCAACGATACCGCCAGCGGCTGCTGCTTGAGCGATGCTGACACCCACATCCCCCCATGTCTTCTTGTTAATCAATGCCATGATCACCATGTATATACTGTAAACAAAGACGGCTGCGCCTAAGAGTTTGTATGCCCAATCCGCAACTTCATTTACCCAAGTGATACCTTCATCTAGGCCGCCTGCGGCGATAGCTGGATGACCAAAAATAATCAGCATGACGGCGATGAAAGCAATGGTTAGGTTGCTGTATGCTTGAGTGTTTGAATCAAGTGGTTTCATTGAATATTTCCTTGTTAATAAGAGAAGTCACCAAAGACATCCCATGAATGGGCTTGCTTTGGTGGTGTTGGTTTTGAAGGTTGAGAAGACTCAAAGGTTGAGTCGTAAGATTCAGAAATGGTGTTGGAGGGCAGTTTCTTTGCTCGGTTGAATTTCTCAACGTAGCTCAGTCCTTTTTCTCCTTCACCTTGATAGCCTCGTGTGAAGTTATTGGAGTAATAACAAGAGGCGGCATCATCAAGGTGTTGTTGGTGTGCCTTGTATGGTGCTTGCGCTTTTGCGCGGTGGTAACATTTGGCGTATATGTCCGCTCCGACCTCAATGCTTTTACAAGCGTCAAATGCGGTTTCGATAGTCATGCCATAGGCGGGAAAGTTCTCTTTGTAGATTTGCATCAATCCCAAGCTGTACTTAAAGCCTTGCTTCTCCAAATCGGTTGCAATTTGAATGGCTTCAAGTTTGGTCTTGGGTTGATTGACAGGTTTGGCTCCGACTACGGCGATAGCGTAGGGATTACGAGAACTTTCATTATCGATGAGACGTTTGAGGATGCTTGCGTCAACTTGGCTTTGGCAGGTATTGAGTAGAGGGATTAACGCGCTCAACTCAAGGAGCATGTTCTTCCTCCTGTACGACACCAACCGCTGATATGGTTGGGTATCGTTTTAAGTGATCTTTTAAACGTATCGAATATTCATTAACCAAGGTTTTCACTTTGTATTTACCTCGATACAGGCAAGGTACAACGCTTTTTCTTACCCTGATAGGGATCTTAATGGACGTTTTAAACACTATCTCATCAAGCTTATTTTGTGGGCTGTAATGAAATCGTTGTACGTGGTCAATTAAGCGAAGGGAAGCTTCCTTTTTTAAGGAGCGAAAAGAACGTTGAGAGGCTTGGTTGAGAAGAGCGTATGTTTGCTTATCGAGGGTTAATTGTCCCTCAACAATTTTTTTATCATCCATGTGAGACTCCTTTTTCCGTCCTAAGGTTGGATCTTTTTGGATAAAAAAAAGCGCTAGGGTTTAGCGCGAGGTTTCATGTGTTGGTTGAACTTTGATAAGTGATCTTTCAGACGAAATCGAGCTTCTTTGCGCTTAGATCTGTCGTTCGCTTCTGCTGATTCTTCTAGAAGACGGTTTGTGTCTTCATCTAGTTCAAACCAAATTCCAATGGTTTCTTTTTCTGCGTTTTGTGGCATTTCATTTACCTCAACGCTAGGAACTCACGAGCATGAAATCGTCGGAAGTGATTGCGTGTTCGTTCTACTTCAATATCTTGTGGCGTTCGCTCTTTTGTTGCTTTATCGACCTTTGATTGAGTTCTTAGGTAGCGATATGAACGAAACCGTTTGAGTTTGTTGGTCATAACTGTTTCTCCTTGCGAGATTTACTCTTTCACTTTCATCGGCTCAGAGCAAAACCGAACCCAGCCCGTTTGCGAGACGTCGGGTGTGTTTGGGGAATATTTCTCTCCACTAAGTTTTTAGTGGGGCTTCCCCGTCGATAAAACTGATGCAGTGGAGCACGTTTCCAACGTTCTGTTGCGGTGTTTTATCTGCCTAGGCACAAATTGATAAAGAGCGGATAGTTAAACGGAAGTTACCAACTTCCAATTTCGTAGTTCAAACTTTAACTTCATATTTAAACTACGGATAAAGTGCTTTTAATACCTAAAAAGACTGTGATACATATCACGCTCTCTTTTTCTGAGAAGCGACTTTGTTTTCTCGGACTAGTGAGAAAATCATGAGAAATCTTAAATTTCAATGAATTAGATTCTCGTTTAACTCTCTAGTCCGCAAATCACTTCGGTATTTGTATGTGTGTTTATAAATTAGTCGAAATTGAACTTCGGAACAACCTTTAAGTGGGGGGGTCCTATTTAAAGGTTGTTTGTCGTTATTCTTGTATGAGGTGTGGGTCTTAGAATTTAGGTGTTTTTCTTCTTTTGGGGTTACGTGAAATGCAGACGTTGGGTCAACGATTGGAAGATCTGAGGAATAAATTTAGGCTAACGAAAGAAGATGTAGCTCGGATTGCAAAAGTGACAGGTACTACAATCGGAAAATGGGAAAAAGATCTTATTATTCCAAGAGATACCAAGCTGAAGCGTTTAGCTGAACATTACAATGTCAGTTTCGAATGGTTGAGAGTTGGTGTAGATGGAGCAAAAGTAACTCCTGTTCCTCAGAGTTTTGCGGTATCGATTCAATCTTATAAAGAAGGCGATGAATCTGTATTTTTTGATGCTCGACTGCTCCCTTCAGGCCACAGCGAGCGACTAGTGTATGTTCAGGTTGAAGGGCACAGCATGGGGGATATACTTCCTGACGGAAGTAAGTTGATTGTCGATCTTGAAGACCGACATTATAAAGACGACAAACTCTACGTTTTCAAAACTCAAGATTTCATGTCTATCCGCAGGTTATCATTCACATCAACCGGTGTTAGGTTGCAATCTTTAGGTAGTCAGAAAGACGAAGTTCTTACTTTTCAACAGCTTTCTAAGGTAGATGTTTTAGGGCGTGTTATATCTTCGATTTGTCCGCGATAATGCAGCCTCACGGCTGCATTCTTAATCGAGAGTTGTCTGAAAGCGGATTGTGCTTTTACTCACAACGAACGCTTGGCTCCTTATTTCCTTTGGTAGCTTAGTATTCGCGATAAGCTTTTTTAAGTAAGTATCTTCTGGCAGCCTGAGATCCTGATATAACTGCTCAATAGGGATGTCTTGACCTTCATGCTCAAACAAATAGCTAATAAAACGGTGGTTGGTACTACCCTGTTTTATCCTCAATATCTCATCTTCTCCGCGTAGAACCGCGTTCTGAGATGCATCAAACAAAAGTCCCGCCTTTGGAGATTCCTTTTCTTCCAAAGTTGTCGCTATTGTTACATTTCCATTTGATTGAAAAGGTAAAAACTCTAGAGCAAGCCAAAGCCCAAGACCAAGAAAAGCACTTACTCCAATGGTACAGAGAATATCGTAGGTGTTTTCCATAGGCGTAGCACTTTAAATTAAGGAAGCCACCTGCTCTACTAACTTATCGATACCTTTTTTAGCATCAGCAATACTACCAGCTAGCATGTATGCAGGCGTCGTGACAACATTGTAATCGTTATCTACGACAATATTGTCTACAGTGCAGTCAACATGTAGTCCACCTAGACTGTTGATTACACTTGCTGTTTCTTCATCGTAACCAATTGTGCAGCGAACACCGTTATACACTTTAGGTAGAAGCACTGGTGCGATACACATATAACCAACAGGCTTCTTCTTGCTCGCAAAGGCGGTCATTACTTGTTGAAATTCAACGTCAATGGAAAAATCTGCGCCATCGGTAGCGAATGTTGATAGGTTTTTTGCTACTCCAAAACCACCAGGAATTATGAGCGCTGAGGACTCTTGTTCGTCCAGCTCTGATAGCGCACTTACGCTGCCACGAACAATACGTGCAGACTCTTCAAGTACATTTCGAGCTTGCTCTTTATTTTCACCTTTTAGGTGGTTGATTGTGTGGAGTTGTGGCTTATCTGGAGCGAAGCATTGATAAGTTATGCCGCGCTCTTCAAGAGCCAGCAGCGTAAGCACTGCTTCATTGATTTCAGCGCCATCAAAGACACCGCAACCTGACAATACAACAGCAATTTTTTTCATAACCTAGCTTCCTTATTATTAGATCAAGTAGTTGATTGTTCGCCCTTGTTTGGTACGCCTCCATAATGTCAGCAATCAAACTTAGTTTCAGGTGAACATCTTTGTTTGAAAAAACGACCTCATAAACGTCATTTAAGAATGGCGCGAACTCGAACATTTCTTCGTAGTGGTTCCCGACGTTTTGAATTGGAGCGTCGAGTGAATTAAATTCTCGTAAGTAAACAGATGTGCGGTGTTTGAGCATGTTCTGGATTTTGCGTTTTATAGCTTCTTCATCACTCAAATCATCATTAAGGATGATACTCTCTAGTTCTTTTAGCTTGCCTCTAGAGTGATACCAAACGACTGACTTCACGTAGTTGTAAGTCATAAAAGAAGAAAGGTGATCCAGTTTGTCTGGTTTGATGATAGCCACGCCCCAACCAGCCAGCCCAAATGCTAGAAATGATAGGAAGAGTATTTTTAACTTCATAAGCCTGTACTAATTCAACTGACATTTTTAAGGGTTTATCCTTTTTTATATGAGGAATTGATAAAGTAGAGCTAACTACATTGCAATTTAGTGCCTATAAAACTGAGAAGTAGTAGCTCATAAATAAGCTGTCAATATGAAACAAGTTGCACTTATGGTTTTAATGATGAGAAGTTGACTTTTTGAGGTTGTACGGTTGTTTTTAAAAATACGTTCTACTATAATCCTAAGTGTCCAGAGTGCATTGCATAGCACGCTACCTGCGTAGAGTTTTACGCAGTGTATTAAGGACAATTGAGTGGCTGAGGGTGGTACCTTGGTATATAACATTCAGCAACGAAGCCAGATCTTCCGTAGGGTCTGGCTTTTTTGTATCTGAAGATCTTGAAGTTGATCGTTGATCTTTCTCGGTTTTCGCTATACATTTATGACAACTACTCGGACTTACCACCCGATTAGACTTCAACTACGGAAATCAAAATATGACACAGTTTAATTTAACGCGCCCTCGGTGCGATCTATCACAGCATACTCTCAGTTCAAGCGTTTATATCGTCAATGGTGTAACTCCATTACGTTCGTGCTTGAGTTCTGTCGGGGTGTGCTATGCAGTCCTTTGAATCACTCAGCCAAGTCACTCCCATTCCAGCGCTAGATGCGAAGGATGAACATGCGCGTAAGCTCAGAAAAGAATCCAACGCTATCTATCGTGCTAATCGCAAAGCACGAGTTCGTGAATGTATAGAGATCCACCATAACGCGGTGGCAGCAGAGAAAGCGCGACTTAAAGCGAAGGGCAAGGCATACACTAACTTGGAAATTGGCTTTACAAAGCGTCGTGTATTACGCGATAAGAAAAAGCCGAAAGTCATAAACCTCCCCCTTGAGTTCGCAACAATTCTTAAAGGTTGCGAAGAGTTTATCGATAACCCAAGCCGCTTCCCTGCTTTAGATATCTGGGTATCTGAAATGCGCAACCGCCAAGCTCGCGAGCTAGTTGCTAAAGTCTTAGCGTGTCTGTTAAGTAACACTGACATGATAAGTGGTCGTGTCGGTAAGCCAACCGAAGCTGGCATGAAAACACTGAGCTATTATCAACTTCAAGAAGATTATGCCTTGCGGTTTGGTGAGTACATTGCGCCGAAGTCATTTGGTAAAGCAATTAAGTACCTAAAACAAGCGGGTTACTTTCACTCTGAAGCGATCAACATCCGAATGGAGGATGGTGAGGGTGCTGTTCGCAGTGCTCCAGCTTACAAGCAGTTCTCTGAGCGTTTCTTTAGTGATCTTAAAGTTGTTCGCTACAGTAATGTTGCTGAATCCATAGTTGCTACACGTAAGCGTCAGATGAAAGAAGGTCTACGTCATACGTGGGTAAGCTTTCGTGAAATCGCTAATGGTGTCAGACAGATATTCTTGAACGCTAACAAATTTGAGAGTATTGCTGAGTCTACAGGTCGAGTGTTCGAAGCGTATCTTCCTCTTCATCCCAACCCACACTAATTACTTTGATTTAATCCGCGCAAGCGGAGGACTTCTCACATCTGTTGATAACTGAGTGTGATTTCTGTCACATTCCCCCATCTCACGCACCGGCTTTTTCTTTCGTTCTTACCTCACCCCACCCTCTTCTCATTAGGATAACCACCGCTCAAGACCCCAAATTATTATTCACACAAAAGATACCCTTACATTCTATCCTTAAAAATTCTCCTTAGAATATACCTAATATAGAGGGCGTGCTTTGTAGAACTCCGTATTAAGACTTTGTATTAATTATAAATATATAGATAAATATTTAAGCAAAAAATCGCTCCGCTTAAATGAAACCTCCCATCAAAAGCATCACACAGCAGTGATATTCCTAACTCAGAAGAATGCTTTTGACGGGCCCCACAGCCAGCTTTAATTACAGATATTAAAATTTGAGTAGCGTAGTAATAGCTGGCTGCGCTGGAAGGTTCTTTTGTCATACGACAGGTAGCCACAGCATATACACGTATAATTCCGTGAATAATCTTACTCGCTACGCTCGCGCATTCTAGCAAGACGAGGGGCAATTTTTGTGCCGGAGGCAAACTGACATACAAAAAGGTTCTGAGTATGCTGTAAGGATGTTTCTTGCTCACTGCGTGAGCGCATTCTGATATTCGTCGCACAGCTCCGAATAAGTGACGTTGTCACAATAAGTGCAACTGATAGAGCTGAATAAAGAACCTCAGATTTGAAAACTGTGTGCAATTACGTCATTAAAATCTGACTAAGTAGAATTTCGTTATGAAGCTTATCTCTACTTAGTCAGTGTATTTAGATGTCATCAGCATAAAGATTCTAATAATGATAGTAAAAGCGGCTTACGATAACGTAAAATTCTTAAGGAATTTAGGTTGTCATCTGATGCCTTGAAAGGTAAGGAAACTCAAAGGTCATTCAATCAGTTGTGATAGTGATATATCTAAGTGGGATAGGTAGTGTTGCGGGAATGTTGCCCAAATTGCAGATAAACTTATCCACAGGAGGGAGCTAAGCTGACCTCAATTGGCCTTCCAAAACCGTCTGTCTTATCAATTCTTCGCGGCTTTCTCCCACTCTAAAACTGACAAACTCTAACCAGTCTCTGCAGAGTAGACATTCGTACGGATCAACCTTAGCGTATTTCTTTAGCATGCTGGCATAGCAAGGCAGCGCTGGTGTGTCCTTGCTTTCCATCTCTAACGCATCGTAGACTTTTGGCAGCATTTCCTTTTCCCCAGTACGATGGTTAAGGTATTCAAATGTCAGCTGACCGCCTTTGCTGTAGTGGTGCAAGCGAGAGGCTGAAATTGGAGGTCGCTTAAAATAACGACCTGGGTAATTGACAGTCTTATGCTGTTGGTCCGTTTTCTTACCAAAATGCAGTTTCCAACGACGACGATATTGACTACGTTGAAAGGCGAATCAATCCTTTTCATGACGTATGAACGGGCAATCAGCTGCACTTAAATCAAGCATCTGGGTAATGCGCGCTTAAGAGCTACGTGATCGCAGCTCGCCAACATAATAAATTGGCTTCCACAGTCCTGTTCGTTGGCAAATTCCTCCCGGTGTTGCTGAAGCATGAACATGGCAATTCCAATTGAGCTGCGGCCGTAGGTATGAAGCGCACAGAAAACACCTATTTCTAAGCCTTGCCGTTTCGCCCAAGTCGTTAAAATGTCGACCGTGCATTTGAATAATCGATTAAGCAGTCAGCGATTATTACGAAAGATAGGCCTGAGAGTACTTACATGGTGAAGGTGATGTGTTGCCATTCGAAATCTGGCAGCACATGCTGCTGTTGGCGTATCCACCTTTCGGTGGATTTGACACCACAACTGCTGCAAGCACGAGACTTACAGCTTTGATTGAGGTATTTGGTGTAGGTACAGCCAGAGTTTTTGCACTTATAGAGGCGTGCCCCCATGCTCGCTGAGCCACAAGTCATCATTCGGGTGACGACAACGATATCTCTGATTTCAGAGTTGTGTTTACTGAGGTAGATAGCCCAGGTGCTATTCCGAGAGAAAAGTTGTCTGAGTGCTCGCAAATGCATGACCACTAGGATAATGCAGAATTGTCCGTACACTGTTAAGGTTAAGTCTCTTTGCTTTCGAGCGTAGCTCGATCAGGCGGCTATGCCGCCAGTCTGTTGTCTTCGATGACAATATCTTGCCATTTAGGTTGCAGCACTGGGCTATGTTGAGCGTTATCAGAGTAAAAGGTGAGTGCCTTCAGGATCTTGGGTAACATGCGTCGGTAATGATTACTGTAAGATGAGCGGAGAATCTTATGTACCTGCTGCTGATAGGCTGGGCCTGATTATTTGTATTCTTTCAACAAGCTTTTCAGCGTGTATTCTCTGGCAATGGAGTACACCACTTCTTTCACCAGACCATCAGGGGGGCAGTACCGCTTCCGCGCTCCGGAATAACAGTGTCGTTTTGAAGCTCACTACGCCTTGATGAAGACTGAGGAAATTGAGCAAGCGCGCCTTAACTATCGTGGGGAGGGGCAGGATGCACTTCGTTAAACATCGTCCCCACGTAACGTTATTGGCGCTCACTCTACAATTAAGTATAGGAGTCAGTGCCGAGTCTGTCATCACCACTTGCCCAGAGTGCTTAGATTATCAAGTAATTGGAGCGTGCGTGTGGATGACCTGTACGCCTGTCGGGTGCAGCTTCACCCCCAACATCGACTCCCTGATTTTGTTGTGATGAGCTATGGCGAAGCCAGCGAAGCGCTTTGGCAATACACAGCTTGGCAAATTTTGTCGCCAACCATACAGCACGATACCTACGTCTTGGCGGCGTGGTGGATGTACAAAGGTTGCCAACTGATTGCTCACTTTGGAGATAAAAGCCATGAAGAGTCCTTTACTTTCTATCGTGACGTTGATGGCGTCTGCGGCGATGGTAGGACCGAGTTAGAACGCTATTGAAACCGGCATCACCGATGGCTTCCAGGACATGATGGGAGAGATGAATACCGACAAAGCGTACGGTGCTCAGGCATGGAGACACAGTAAAGCGCTGACCACACGCTCTCACGCGTTCGAAAAAGCCTTGTATGTCCGCCGGCCCAGCTGACCGGAAAATATGAGGTCAGAATTGCCCAACATGAGACCGCGCAACGCGACATTGATGAGGCCATCAAGCGTCTTGAGCGTGAAATTGACATCATAAGTGAGCAGCTTAGAAAAGAGACGCAGGACTTTTACGAGCAGTGCTTTACCCGTACGCGCTTAGCAATGAAATCCGCCGCCCGTAAAAAAGTCGACTAAGACGATTTTTACGGCGCCAACTGGATTGGCTGCGATTATTTTCTCAGTCGCAATAGCCAAGCACCGCGCACCACCTATGACGACTTACAAGCCGAGCACATTGTGTTTAACTTCCCCTACAATTCTGAGCGCGACGATCCGGTTCAACTGAAATATCGCCGAACCGCGGTTTATACCAGCGCTGTCTATCCAATGTGTGATGAATGTTGGGACAGCAGTTACTGGCTGCGTGCTGGCTTACTGTGGCGTTTATTCTACGGTATCGAAGAAAACAACCCACAACTGGTCCATGACGAGCTCGATTATGACGGCTTCTTTTCTCAAATCATAGGCGCGGAAACCACACCAGAAGACAAAGCCAATATGTTGGTATAGCCAGCATTGAGCGTGGAAACTCAATCAACCAGCGGTCGCATCATGCGTGGTTATGGTCAGGTTCTCGATAAAACGCTCGATCACCAAGTCAGAGAGGTGTGGAATGGCGTAACAGGATGGGTTGGCGTTGAAGCAGGTCACCTGCTCACAGGATCGGCGTATTTCATTGTTCGAGAGGCGATGCCTATGCTGCAGTCGATGCTCACCATGATGACGCTAATGTCCTTGTCGCTTTCGTATATGGGACTGCAGTTGGTGGGAGTTTTGCCGCAACTTAGATAGCAAGCTGTTGGAGTCCGTGTATGAGATGCATGAGAACTTTAACCCACGGACGGGATCGCTCAACTACATGGATGATTCTATCTTGAAATTTGTGATGATCGTCTTTTACGTAATCGTGCCAGCAATATGGTTTGGGATACAGGGCTAGGCTAGCTATCGTGTAAATGGTGTATCAATGGACAGTGCAATGGAAAAAGTAAATCAAACAACCCAAAGAGGATTGGAGTTTATGAGAGAGCAAGTATCCAAGAAGCTCTAGCAAAAAATGAAAGGCTACTAATAATAGTAGCCTTTCGTCATACACTCTGTACCTGTGTAAGCTCTGGTTACATCCTTTTCCTTAGCCTGGGGCACACGTGATAACACTTTTCAGGTTCAAGAACATTATAAATATCAAGTGACTCCTCAACCTCAGCATACAGACGGTTACCTTTGTCTTCTAGATAGGCCTGACGCCATCTTTTTAGAAACGCTAACATCTAAGCCTCCTTTTCAGATATGGTTAAATTACCATCATCTTGCGCATTTATGCATGCAGTTGCAAATTGAGCACTTAAAGTTTCGAGTCATCTTCACACAGCTTACTCCCCAATTTTGTGGATAACTGTTTTAATGTTATTAAAAACAGATTATTGAGCTACCGTTCGACAAAATACCTTAAGGTTAAAATCCCCAATGACAGAAAAAATTCACTATGACATTCAACATATTAAAATCAAAAGCGATAAAGAAAGCGCTCAGCTGGCCCAGCAGTGGCAGCAGGTGTCACAAATTTGCCGTGAGGGATCTCTTGGTGAAATGGCGCGAGCGAGACTGGCATTTAACCTTGTCGATTACATCACCAGTGAAGATCTGCCATTTCGTTTGCTCATCACCCGGGCTCCCCAAGCCATGGCGGCCATCGGTGAAGAAGTCAACGTCTATAAAGAAAGTCGCGTTATCAACGGCAAGCAAAGCGGCATGGTGTATGCTAAAATTGAGCAAATGCTGCCAAGAGAAATCCACTACACGAATCAGTTTGTGGCCACGCGTTACGTCGATGGCCTGACCAGGCCATTACCTTCTGCATCACTCATTGATTGCCTTAAAACCGGAGAGATCATCACACCACTCGATGGCATCTTATTTCTCGGCTGTAAACGCATTGCTAGCGACATATCGCGCCTGAAAAAGTCAGCGCCAGACATGAACATTAATATGATGCGTATTGAGATTTCAGATAGTTTCACTGGTACATCGAGAAAGATAGCCAGTTATAAACTCAACTAGGTAACACTCAAGTGTTCTAGCTTGGTGATCAGATACAGGTAAAAGCTTAGTCTGTGAAGGCTTTGGACATAAATGTGTTTCAGGGACTCTAACAATTAGCGATTAATGAATAACTTTTACGAGGCAAATTTGCCAATTAGTACTTGTTTGTACAGTACACACTTTGAGCTCTCATGCCTAACATAGTTTCATATCAATTATTTATAAAGCATCCCGCTTTGAGGGACAGTTCAATGAAGTATCACGAAATGACAAAAACTATATTTTTCGTGAGTTTGAATGTGGTTTAACCGTTGAAGAAGCTGCTGAACTTTGTTTGAAAAGTGTGATTAAAATAGGGAAATAAGGGAAATGCAATTCCTCCAGTGTGTATAAGGCTGATGCGCATGAACAAGGTCGGGGAACTGAGCATCTGCGATGATAGGGAGAACTTCGTGATGAGACATGACCGCATAGAACTTCCGACCAGACAGGTAGTAACAGCTCAATAAGTGTTAATTGGTGTAGCGCTGTAGGAGTCAGGTGGTTCCAATGATATCGTAATGACTCATCAGAGCCTAAATTATACTAGGGCTTTAAAGAGATTGGTTTAACATAAAGGCTCGTTTTTGAACATTTTTATAAGCAGCTCAGTGCATTAAGTGTCTATAATATACAAGAGAGCTTTACCAGCGAGGGATACAATTGGATACTATCGAGAAATTAGGCGTACTCGAATACTCTAAACGTTTAATGGAATATTCTTTAGAAGCGAAAATCACTCCCTTAAACGTCCTGTTTGGCAATCCATTAACCAAACTTGAAAAGATGTCCAAGTTGGTGGGTGATTACTTGGAAAATCAGTCAACAAATGATAGATACAGTTGGGGTGATGAAGATAAAGCTAGGTCAAATTTATTTGTTAGCCAAACTCGCATTATTGAACTTCATATCCATACTAACAACTTTATACTCTCAGCAGCCTGTATAGTAATTTATTGCATGCCGCTCTTTATATTCAGTATGTGATTTCACGGCTTAATCAATAACTGTGGCCGTTAACACTATATCTATTTCCGAAGTTGTAAAATGGCCTTTCGTAACGTCATCAACCTTCCTTATTATCTTATCTACCTTATATAAGAAAGTACCTACGGGGATCACCATAAACTCACGAGCTATTGTCAAATGTGGTGTATGGAAGATCATGCAGTAGCTTGTTGATGAGTCTCCATTTCTTTCACTCCATTGATGAAGCGAA
>NZ_BAOG01000066.1 GCF_000400365.1 Vibrio jasicida CAIM 1864 = LMG 25398
CGATAACGCAGTAGAAATGACCAACAAACGCTGCCCAAAGGGTTCGGCTAAAATCGTTTTATGCTTTGTTAAGGAGTATTTGCTTAGAGTGACTAGGCGACACACTCCTTGCCTCACCTAAAACGATTTTATCTCGAACAAAATTTAACCGCGAAAGGTCAACAGACCCTAGCACCAATTTAATCGGGGAGAACACTGCGTTCTCCCTTTATCGCTACAGAAAGAGACGACCATGAAAAAGATAGTGCTAGCAACAGGCAACCAAGGCAAAGTTCGTGAGATGGCAGATCTGCTGTCTGACTTCGGTTTTGAAGTATTAGCGCAAAGTGAATTCAACGTATCTGAAGTAGCAGAAACTGGCACGACTTTCATCGAAAACGCGATCATCAAAGCTCGCCATGCAGCACAAGAAACGGGTCTTCCTGCGATTGCGGACGACTCAGGCTTAGAAGTCGATTTCTTGAAAGGCGCGCCTGGCATTTACTCTGCACGTTATGCAGGTGAAAAAGCCTCTGACCAAGAGAACCTAGAGAAGCTGCTTAAAGCAATGGAAGGCGTACCAGAAGCAGAGCGCACCGCTCGTTTCCACTGCGTATTGGTTTTGATGCGTCATGAGAACGATCCAACCCCTATCGTTTGTCACGGTAAGTGGGAAGGTCGCATTCTAACTGAAGCACATGGTGAAAATGGCTTTGGCTACGACCCAATCTTCTTTGTTCCTGAAGACAACTGTGCGTCTGCCGAACTTGAGCCAGCACGTAAAAAACAACTGTCTCACCGCGGTAAAGCACTCAAATCGTTGTTTGCTCAACTGTCTGAGCAAGTATCTCAGTAATCACGAGCGAATTAGACCATGTTAACGCCCCCAGCACTGAGCTTGTATGTACACATCCCATGGTGTGTACAAAAGTGCCCATATTGCGACTTTAACTCTCACGCGCTCAAAGCCGAGATCCCAGAAGAAGAGTACATCAATGCCCTTCTTGAAGACTTGGATACCGACATTGAGAAATACCGCCTTAGCGAAGCGCCACGTCCACTGCATTCAATCTTCATTGGTGGTGGTACGCCGAGTTTGATTTCGGCAGAAGGCATCGAGCATCTACTTAAGGGCATTGAAGCGCGTATTCCGTTCAAGCCTGAAATAGAAATCACCATGGAAGCCAACCCAGGCACTATCGAAGCAGAACGTTTTGCTGGCTACCGCAAGGCTGGTGTAACGCGCATCTCTATCGGCGTGCAAAGCTTTGAGCAACAGAAGCTTGAGCGTTTGGGGCGCATTCACGGTCAAGACGAAGCCGTCAATGCCGCTAAGCTGGCACACCAAATCGGTTTGAACAGCTTTAACCTCGATCTCATGCACGGCTTACCAGATCAAAGCATCGAACAAGCCTTAGCAGATTTGGACAAAGCGATTGAGTTGGCGCCACCGCACCTGTCTTGGTATCAGCTGACCATCGAACCAAACACCATGTTCTACTACAAGCCACCGACTTTGCCAGATGACGATGACTTGTGGGATATCTTCGAGCAAGGACATGAGAAGCTCGCAGCGGCAGGTTACGTTCAGTACGAGATTTCTGGTTACAGCAAGCCTAGCTATCAGTGTCAGCACAACCTGAACTACTGGCGCTTTGGTGACTACCTTGGCATTGGCTGTGGCTCACACGGCAAGCTGAGCTTTGCTGATGGTCGCATCGTTCGTACCACTAAGGTCAAACACCCACGTGGCTATTTGATGGCATACCAAAATATGGTGAAGCCGTACCTAGATAGTGAACAGCTTGTGGCTGATGAAGATCGTCCGTTTGAGTTCTTTATGAACCGTTTCCGCTTAACGGAAGCGTGCCCGAAACAAGACTACATCGATACGACAGGTCTTCCGTTGAGCTCAATTCAAGAGACTATCGATTGGGCGCTTGAGATGAGTTATCTGAGTGAAACAGAGACTCACTGGCAAATTACCGAGAAAGGTAAGCTGTTCCTGAATGACTTGCTTGAAGCCTTTATGGTGGAAGAGGAATAAGAGCAGATTCGAGATTTGGGAACGGACTGTGTCCTAAAGAACGCTTCACTCCGAGAGATTCGCTGAAACGGCTATGGATATATTCGACCAAGCCAATACAGCCTTTGTCTCTACTATAAATAACAAAGGGTTGGCGCACAAACGCCAACCCTTTGTTTTATTCGTTGTAACACTTCTTTCTCTAAAGCCTCTAAAACGAAGCGATTCCAAAGGACGCGATCCGTTCTCGCTTCTCGTCTCTTTTCCTTAGAAAATCGAACGACCAATACGCTCTGAAAGTAACTCAAGCGCTTTAGTACCTGCCAACGAGTTACCCGAAGCATCAAGCTCCGGAGACCATACTGCAATCGTCATCTCACCTGGGACAATAGCGATAATGCCACCACCGACACCAGATTTACCCGGCATACCAACGCGGTATGCAAATTCACCAGCACCATCGTACAAACCACACGTGGCCAATAGCGCATTCAACTGTTTTGTCTGCACCGCCGAGACCACTGATTTACCCGTTTGTACCGATGTGCCTTTATTCGCTAAGTAGCTAAAGGTCTTTGCCAAATCCACACAACTCATCTTTAAAGCGCAGGCATGGAAGTAGTTTTGCAATACCGGAATAACCTCGTTTTCAAAGTTACCAAATGAGCGCATCAGGTAAGCAATCGCAGCGTTGCGGTCGCCATGCATCATTTCTGAAGCCGCTACGACTTTGTCATACACGATATGAGTATCACCAGATAACTGACGAGCAAATTCCAATAGACGCTGACGCGGCGCTGAGAGACGACTTTGCAGCAAATCAGCAACTACAATAGCACCGGCGTTAATGAATGGGTTACGTGGGATGCCCAGCTCCATCTCTAACTGGATCATCGAGTTAAACGCCTGACCAGAAGGCTCTTTACCTACACGAGACCAGATCTCTTCTTGCTTGTACAAGCACATAGCCAGAGTCAGGCTCAACGCTTTTGAGATCGACTGAATCGAAAACGACTCTTCTGCATCGCCCGCTTTAATCACTTCACCTTCATTGGTGTATACCGCAATACCCAGTTTGGTATTGGGTACTTTTGCCAATGCGGGAATGTAATCGGCGACTTTTCCTTGACCAATTAAAGGGCGAACTTCCGCTAGAATGTCTGTCAAAATTTGCGCTGTAGGTTTCATCTTCTACCTTCTTGTCACAAGAACCCAAATGGCTGAGTTCAGAGGTAAAAAAAGCCAACGCGGACGTTGGCTTTTCCATGGAATTTATTCGACTCAAGTCGATTATGGTTTTATTGCCACAATGATGTTGCGGTTGATGGACTGATCAACACGGTGAAGATAACCGATGTAAGGCTCTTCTGAAAGTACCTTCCACCCTTGCTCTTCAAATAATGCCGCCACGTCCTTCCATTTCAGAGTGAACTCATTGAAAGACAGCACGACCGAACCTTGCTTTTTCAGCACCACTTTCCATGCAGGCAGAGCTTCTTGTAGCAGCTCCAGAGGGCTACGGTTCAGTTTGCTGTCTTTTGCGTTTTTGCTACCGTGTTGCACACCGTAAGGCAAATCAGACACCATCACATCAACAGAGTTCTTCTTAACCACTTGATCGGCAATTCGCGTGTCTGCTGAATACAGCTTCATCGTCTGAAGATTACCTTTGTTGTACTCTTCTTTCTCTGACGCGGCTTCAACCACGAAACCATCGGCCACCTTCTTACCACCAGAAGTGCGCTTTTCTTTGCTCACTTTGTGCTTGAAGCGACCGTTCTTCATAAACTTAACGATGAAGGTTTGGATCTCTTGTACCCATTTCTGGTTGATCTCCACACCCACTACATTCAAGCCGTGGATCAAACCTTCAAACAGAGTTGTACCCTTACCACACATTGGATCCATCAGCGTTAATTGAGCACTATCCGTATTGGACGCACTCACGCCTAAGTTCACCATCAAACGCGTAAACTGTTCATTCGTTTTACCGGTGTAACGTAGGATCTGGCTCATGCTCTCAGGGAAAGTATTGAATGCAGGCGCCTGAATCGGACGTAATAAGCCATCTTCACGCACTTCAAATAGCGCATAGTAGATAGATGACGCGGCAATTTTACCGGATTGCTGATCGCGTAACGCGTCTTCACAAGAGAACACGAGCGCAGCAGGTAAGCCGACGTCTTTGTTACCAATTTCAGTCACTTCAACACCTTCAGAAGCCAAAATTGCTTTTAGCTCGGAACATGCAATGGTCATTGCGCTATCAAAGTAAATTCGGTTGTGACCCGGATTCGCTAATATCGCGTAGTGGTACATCTACTGGCTCCTTAGTTATGCAGTGCGCTTGAATTTAATATCCCATACACCGTGACCTAGACGGTGACCACGAGCCTCGAACTTAGTCAGTGGACGCTCTTCAGGGCGAGGGATGAAATCACCGCCTTCTGCAATGTTTTCGAAACCAGGTGCTTGGTTCATGATTTCAATCATGTGTTCAGCGTAGTTTTCCCAGTCAGTCGCCATATGGAAGATACCTTCGTTAGGGATAAGCTTCTGGCGAACCATTTCAGCGAACTCGAGTTGTACGATACGACGCTTGTGGTGACGCTTTTTGTGCCATGGGTCTGGGAAGAACAATTGCAGCGTTGCTAGGCTGCCATTTGGGATCATGTGTTCGAATACTTCTACCGCATCGTGACACATTACGCGTAGGTTCGTGATACCCGCTTCGCGTGCGTCAGCAAGACAAGCACCAACGCCTGGACTATGAACTTCGATACCGATGAAGTTTTTCTCTGGCGCGTTCTTTGCCATTTCAACCAATGAAGCGCCCATACCAAAACCGATCTCAAGCACTACTGGGTTATCGTTACCAAATACTTCTTTCCAATCAAGAAGTTCTGCTTTGTAATCGATACCCATTGTTGGCCAGCATTCGTTCATCGCACTTTCTTGGCCCTTGGTTAGACGACCTTCGCGACGCACGAAACTGCGGATTTTACGGATCATTTTTCCGTCTTCGTTGTATTCGTTAGTGGTTACTTCACTCATTGATTTTGCCTGCACATTGATTAATCAAAGCGGGGATTATCCAAAGAATTCACTTAGGTGCAAGTATTTGTTGAGCTATCGGACTATGGCAGCCCAAAAGCAAACAAATCAGACACAATATCCCCACAGTTTATCTGTTGTACTTACACCACAATCTGTGGTGCAATTTTGCTCCTAACCAATAATAGAATACAGAGCAAGTCGTGACACCTTTCGCAAACGCCATCTTAGAATGGTATGACGCATATGGAAGAAAAGAGCTTCCATGGCAACAAAACAAGACCGCGTATAGTGTCTGGTTGTCTGAAATCATGCTTCAGCAAACTCAGGTCACTACGGTTATTCCTTATTACCAGCGTTTTTTAAAACGCTTTCCGACCGTCGTCGATCTCGCGAATGCTGAGCAAGATGAAGTACTGCACCTTTGGACCGGCTTAGGTTATTACGCACGTGCTCGCAATCTTCATAAAGCGGCTAAAGAAGTCGCCCATAAATATAATGGCGAGTTTCCATTAGATATTGAGCAAATGAACGCACTACCGGGTATTGGTCGTTCAACCGCAGCCGCAGTACTCTCCTCTGTCTATAAACAACCACATGCGATATTGGACGGCAACGTAAAGCGCACGCTTTCACGCTGCTTTGCTGTTGATGGATGGCCGGGACAAAAGAAAGTCGAAAATCAATTGTGGGAAATCGCAGAAACGCACACACCACAAACAGACGTCGACAAGTACAATCAAGCCATGATGGATATGGGTGCCATGATGTGTACCCGCAGCAAGCCTAAGTGCACCTTGTGTCCGGTCAACGAACTTTGTATAGCAAAGAAACAAGGTAATGTGCTTGATTATCCGGGTAAGAAGCCGAAAAAAGACAAACCGGTTAAGCAAACACGTTTCGTGATGCTGCATCACAAAAATGGTGATAGTCACGAAGTGTGGCTAGAACAAAGACCGCAGACGGGTATTTGGGGCGGACTCTTTTGTTTCCCACAAACTGAGCATATTGATGTAGAGAGCGATATTGAATTACTACTGGAACAACGTGGTATTCAAACTGACGATATTAGACATCAAGAAACTCTGATTACGTTTCGTCATACATTCAGCCATTATCACCTCGATATCACGCCGATTTTGATTGACCTGTCAAAGCAACCCAATGTGGTGATGGAAGGTAACAAAGGTCTTTGGTATAACTTATCTAAACCTGAAGAAGTCGGTTTGGCTGCGCCAGTAAAACTGCTACTGGAAGCGCTACCCCACGAACTTCGTTAATTAATTGCAAGGAGTCATTATGAGCCGCACTGTTTTTTGTGCTCGACTAAAGAAAGAAGGCGAAGGTCTAGACTTTCAACTTTACCCAGGTGAACTAGGTAAACGCATTTTCGATAACATCTCGAAAGAAGCTTGGGCTCAATGGCAACAGAAACAAACGATGTTGATCAACGAGAAGAAGCTCAACATGATGGATCCAGAGCACCGTAAACAGCTTGAAACAGAAATGGTGAACTTCCTTTTCGAAGGCAAAGAGGTTCACATTGAGGGCTACACGCCACCAAGCGAATAAATCAAACTTGTTTTAAAACAATGACATCACAACCAAACTTGTGATGTCATTTTTGTATTCGAGCCGAAAAAGCTACCTAAATAATTATGAAAAAAATTGCCTTTATCGTTACTGCCCTTTTAATGGCAGGTTGCAGCCGTGAGTTTGTCGAAAAAATTTATGACATTGATTACGAGCCGACGAACCGCTTTGCGAACAACCTAGCTGAGCTGCCAGGACAATTCGAAAAAGACACCGATGCTTTAGATGCGTTGATCAGCAGCTTCTCAGGAAACATCAAAAAGCGCTGGGGCCAACGCGAGGTAAAGGTTGCAGGTAAAAGCAATTACGTAAAATACATCGATAACTACTTAAGTCGTGCCGAGGTCGATTTCCAAAAAGGTGTGATAACCATCGAAACGGTTTCTCAGACAGAGCCACAAAAGCACCTGAAAAACGCCATCATCACGACACTTTTAACCCCAGATGATCCAGCCAATGT
The DNA here is from genome assembly GCF_000400365.1 of Vibrio jasicida CAIM 1864 = LMG 25398. GTDB lineage: Bacteria > Pseudomonadota > Gammaproteobacteria > Enterobacterales > Vibrionaceae > Vibrio > Vibrio jasicida. The sequence continues at coordinate 7,113 of NZ_BAOG01000066.1, forward strand.
CGACCTATTCTCCTCTAAAGAGATCAAACTGGAAGGCCAGCCCTTTCTTTATAATCAGGTCGTTGATCAAGACAAAAAGCCCATTCAATGGTCATGGCGCGCAAATCGCTTTGCCGATTACTTGATTGCTAACCAAGTCAAAACCAAAGATGTCGATTTCAAGAAAGCTTACTACGTTGAAATCCCTATGGTAGAAGATCACTTCTCGCAGCGTAGTTACCAATACGCAGACATCGTGCGCCGCGCCTCGAAGAAATACGACATCCCTGAAGATCTAATTTACGCCATCATCAAAACCGAAAGTAGCTTTAACCCGTATGCAGTAAGCTGGGCCAACGCCTATGGTTTGATGCAAGTAGTTCCAAAAACAGCAGGCCGTGATGTTTTTAAATTGGTGAAGAACCGGTCAGGTCAGCCTAGTCCTGAATATTTGTTTAACCCAGAAAACAATATTGATACCGGAACGGCTTACTTTTACATTCTAAAAAATCGTTATTTGAAAGATGTCCAGCATCCAACATCTTTGGAGTACAGCATGATTTCCGCTTACAACGGCGGAACTGGTGGTGTTTTGAACACTTTCCATCGCACCGATCGCAAACGTGCAATGAAAGATTTAAATTCTTTACAGCCAAATCAAGTTTATTGGGCGTTAACAAAGAAACATCCGAACGCTGAAGCACGCCGATACCTAGAAAAAGTTACAAATTTCAAAAAGGAATTTAACGCAGGGTAAACTTTTTCTCGACAGTTGAATAAAAAGCGTTCGAACAACCACTTTTTTGAAATTATTTAAAAAAAGTGGTTGACGCAAAGCGGGAAAATCCGTTTAATAGCGCTCCGTTGCCCGGATAGCTCAGTCGGTAGAGCAGAGGATTGAAAATCCTCGTGTCGGTGGTTCGATTCCGCCTCCGGGCACCACAATTTCTAAATTGTTGGTGCCTAGCACGAACAGTTAGTAAAAGAATACGGTACGCCGACTTAGCTCAGTAGGTAGAGCAACTGACTTGTAATCAGTAGGTCACCAGTTCGATTCCGGTAGTCGGCACCATTCTTTTGCCTCGATAGCTCAGTCGGTAGAGCAGAGGATTGAAAATCCTCGTGTCGGTGGTTCGATTCCGC
>NZ_BAOG01000065.1 GCF_000400365.1 Vibrio jasicida CAIM 1864 = LMG 25398
TTCTGTTAATCGTTCTGGGGAGAACTGCATCAACAGATTACACCGCAACTTCCTTTCTCTTCCATACACCAGAAATCAGCATAGCTCCCGCATTACTCCTAACAACTCTTTCTTGTTTGAAGATGCTACTAACCACCTAATTTCGAAGTAATAGATAGGTGAGGCTAAAAGCACAGTCAACCACATATTAATATTGAACAACTCTTTGATCGGACTATCCATAAAGAGATACAAATAAAACAATATTGATATGCAAAACATTATGAAGTAAGTATTACACTTTGCGATTTCATCTTGAACAATTGGGTAAATATTTCTATTGCGTCGAATCCTTTTTAATCGCTTAAACTTTCGTTCACGCTTCCAAGCACTTAGTCCTCGAAATAGAGCGATACTCTTAACAGAGGAAAGAGCTCTTTCAAATCTCGGTTCACACCGCTTTAAAACGTAAGGTCCAAAGAGTCCAATGATGACTGCCATTTCATTAGTAATAGCAAAAGGTAGGATTTGTTCCATATTTGCATTGATCTTCCATAAACTGATTAGAACACATAAGCGTATAACGCCCAATTAAGGTGTGAAGCACGCAACCACGACACTTAATTTGACCACCGTAAACACTGAACCAAATCCAAACTAAAAATGCCAAGCGTGCTGAATCACTCTTAAATTGCTTGTTAGCCCTATGCCCAAAGGTTGCACGCCTCTACCGCTTGGATTTTAACGCCGAAACTAGAAATACTAGGTAACGTCGCATTATGGTGCGCTCGAATTTGAGCCCCACTGGCGTGCTCCTTATCATGAGTTGTGTGAGCATCCGATACCAACGTTACAGGATAGCCTAAACCTGCAGCTCTGCGAATGGTAGTATCAACGCAAAACTCTGAGGCGTAGCCACACACAATTAAGCTATCTACATCGAGTTCATTCAAAACACTTTGAAGATTAGTATTCAAGAAAGAGTCTGGTGTTGTTTTGCGAACGAAATGGTCGCCAGTTTGTGTAATTAAGCTCGACTGTGATGCCCAACCAACGCTTTCGTATTCAATAACAGATTTAGGTTGCTCGTGCTGAACAAAGATAACTGGAATAGACTTAGCACGCGCTAATTTCGTAACCTCATTAATTTTGGTGAGTACGATTTGTGATTCAAATGGTTGAGGGTCCGGGTCGAACAGAATCGACTGAACATCAATAACTAATACTGCAGATTTCATTGTTTTCCTCTGATAGGGCTAACGCCCTGTTAAGGTGTGAGCAACGCAATACCAAAGCCGCCGCATACCACCTTAATCACTAAAATCAACGCATAGTAAAAATGCCACGCGTTGCGAATCACTCTTAAACAGTTTGTTATGTGTTTTTACGATCACGTTGCTCAATGTGTCTTTTAGTTTCGTCCGGAATGATATCGTTATACAAACTTTCCAGTTCCTTTGGTTTAGTAATTAGCTCTTCTGCAATGTAATTAAGAATCTGAAAAAGTTTCAAAGCAACATCCGTACTATCTTGGAAATCAATAGCGCCCGGATGTACTGCGTTGTTGCCTACTACTCGTAGAATATCTAAAGCTTGCTGAATCTTGGGACTCAATCCGTCCGAAACCAAACCTTTTATATCATCGTTGATATTTTTACCTGATTTACCGACTTGCTTTAAAAGCATTTGTAGAGCAAGACGTAGCAGAGCAGAGGCACCTTTGGGTGAATTGTTCAATATGGATGCAGCTTCCAAATAAATTGATTTTATATCTTCATTTAGGTCGTTGTTAGGCTCTGGGATGGAGTTAGCTACTGGAAATACGACTTTATCATTTACCCATAGAGTCTCTGCATTACAACTAGCACACATAGAGATTGAGAAGTTGTCTGGAACATATTGTCTCAAATTTCTCGCTAAGTCATTTTTATAACGTTCCATAAAGCTTTGTAAATCGCGCTCCGTATACTCAGAAATAGACGAGCGAGCATCCAAATAAGAGTGTTCTAAAATAGCAGACGTTATTCTTGTAACAGTTTGCCTGCTGAACCAGCGCTGTTGAGACAGAACACCACAGTGTAAACATTTAAACTTATCTTCGTTTAATTTAGGAATTGTCATAGATTACCTCCAAGAAACACATAACGCCGCGTTAAGTAGTGAGCAACGCCACCACCCTACCTAGAACCTTGCCACCTTAAACACTAAAGCTGACCCAAACTGAAAATGCCGAGCGTTGGGAATCTGTCTTAAACGCTTTGTTATACGCATTTTACCAATTACAATTAGCCTTATAATACAAACAATTAACTACAACAAGAGACTTGATATGTTTACGATTGATTCATTTGTGCTTTATGTAAGTAATGTGCAACAAAGCATGGACTTTTACGCTAAAGCATTTAATTGCGAGCCACAATTGTTATCACCTAGTTTCGCTGCTCTAGACTTTGCTGACAACGTAAAAATCACACTAAAACAGAACAATGAACTAACACCTGCAAGTGACATTAAAGGTGGTGGCACAGAGCTTTCAATGCCGATTTCTGACAAAGATACCTTTGAAAAACTTTTCGCTGACTGGAAAGGTAAAGGGATTGAATTTGTGCAAGAAATTGAAGCTTCTGTATTCGGGTTTAACTTTGTAGCCCTTGACCCAGATGGGCACCGAATCCGAATTTTCACACACTAATTCATATTGCCGCCGATAGTCATTGTCGGTGGTAAATTCCCAATGCGTATAACGCCGCATTAAGGTGTGAGCAGCGCTTGGCTATACTTGAGCGAAGCGAAACTGCCAAGCGTTGTGAATCACTCTTAAATGCTTTGTTAGCTGCGTTCTAATTCTGATTCGATGCCTTTTATTTGCTTACAGATACGTGACCTTGTTTCATCGATAGACAGAACTTTCTGAACTTCACCACCAAGCAGAATGAACATTATTGCTTGGCGAATAGCCATTATCAGTATCCCGATGTCGAACCATTCTGTGAAAGTAGACGGCAGTTCTGGATTACTACGAAAAACATCCGAAGAAACCGTCGCGATGACAACAAAACACAGCCACACTAGCTGAGTAAATAGGTGTGGGAGAAGCCACTTTAAAAGAGCGTCACTAGCCGTCTTTTCTTCGTACCATGAGAGGTTATCCTGTAACCGCCTCAGTTGACGAGTTAAGAAACTCTTACTTGTACCTTTAATTTGAACTCGAATATTTGAATATACTGCAACCAACCAATTCCTGATCATTGGCGTAATTAGATTTACTGTAAACCCTATCGCTATTGAAATGACTATATCCGATGTTGTCATACTTCTACTTCATAAATGGTTGAATTACAGCGTATATTATCTACTAAAGTATAATTTAACTCTAGAGCAGCTAACGCCCTGTTAAGGTGTGAGCAACGCAATACAAAAGCCGCCGCATACCACCTTAAACACTAAACACAACGCATAGTAAAAATGCCACGCGTTGCGAATCACTCTTAAACAGTTTGTTAGGTGCGTGTTTCAGCCTGTTCCGTATTGATGTTTTCTTTCACGACTCTTGCCGGATTACCTACTACGACTGTATTTTCAGGGACGTCTTTGGTTACAACGCTTCCCGCGCCTACTACAGCACCAAAACCAATGCTTACACCAGGTAAAACAACCACATTAGCTCCAATCCATACCTTATCTGCAATATAGATTGGCTTTGCAAACTCTTCATAGGTATACCGCGTTGCAGCATCAATTGGGTGACCAGCTGTACACAATGTTACGTTCGGACCTATCATCACGTAGTCGCCGATAATAACCTTGCCACAGTCTAAAATGACACCGTTGGTGTTCATATAGAAATTTTTGCCAACTTCGATGTTGTAGCCATAGTCACAAAAGAAATTTCCATTTAATTGAGTCGTTTGGTCAGAGCGACCAAAGAGGCTTTGGATTAAGCCGTTTTTCTCTGTGGAATCAAAGCACGAACTAATTTGATGGCACAGTTTGGCAGCTTTGAGCCTATCTTCAGGTAAACCCTCTAAATCAGGATTATACAACTCACCGCTAATATGACTCTTTTCTCTGTTACTTAGTGCTTTCATTTATATACCTAACTTATTGAAGATTGCTCAAAGCACCTAACGCCCTGTTAAGGGGTGAGCAACGCAATACCAAAGCTGCCGCATACCACCTTAAACACTAAAACCAACGCATAGTGAAAATGCCACGCGTTGCGAATCCCTCTTGAACAGTTTGTTAGGCGACATTTCTACGTTTAACTTCTTTCTCATACGAAGATTCGTTGTATAGCCAAATAGCCCAAAATGCGAAAAACATCCCGATCGTGTAAATTGAGTAATTAAGAGCATTATCCGATAAGAAAATCATAATGCTTGCCGCATCAGAAGATGGATAAAGGAAAAGAACATTAAAAATCATGTACAAAATGGCTGTGACGAAAGTGGTTCTGAAAAGCCAATTTAAACATCCTTTCTTTCGCGATTTTTGCCAATTATCAAATGCTTTACCATTCATTTATCCACTCCTTTTCAACTAACTGAAGCTAGATTCACGCCAAGATACTATCACTACTCTATCGTTTATCTCATGTCGCCTAACGCCTTGTTAAGGGGTGAGCAACGCAATACCGATGCTTCCGCATACCACCCTAATCACTAAACCCAACGCATAGTAAAAATGCCACGCGTTGCGAATCCCTCTTGAACAATTTGTTATGTGAACATGCAAACTCAGTACCCGATATCTAGGATCAGAAGCAATATTAATAAAAAAGGAGGCCAGTACCATATGCTCGCTTTCCATTGACGAACTATCAAAGTTTGGTACAGCAGAGCGACAATAAATACTAGTTCTAGAAAAAGCTGGAAAGGAAAGATCAACAATGAGTAAACCATTCCATACCCAGGAGCTTGACCTGCTTCGCTAGGGTTACTCATTATGCCGTCGATAAAGTGCTCGAAATACAAATAAATGAAATGGTTCAGTGCTAGTGCAACTAAAACAAACCTCACAATGCTCACGCTCCAAGTTCATGATTTGAAATAGTATTTATTCCGGATCAGAAACTGTCGAGCATCATATTTTCATAAACTCGACATCAATCCCAGTTTTGTTCACATAACGCCGCATTAAGGTGTGAGCGACGTTTGGCTATACTTGAGCGAAGCGAAACTGCCAAGCGTTGCGAATCACTCTTAAATGCTTTGTTATGTGCGTTACCCTGCTCTAGCGCCATTAGGCATTTCTGTTTCTGGACAGGCTAGACATGGTTGTAATTTATCTTCATAGCCAATGTCGAACAGCATACCTTGAGATACTTCACCTGCCATTTTTCTTTCTGGTAAATTCACCACGAACAGAGCCTGTTTACCCTCAATTTCTTTCGGGTTTTCACGCTCTTGTTTTATACCTGATAAAATCGAACGCTTATGGTCACCAAAGTCGACTGTTAACTTCATTAGTTTGTCAGATTTGGCTACTTTAGATACTTCTTTGATTAAACCCACTCGAATATCTATTTTAGAGAAATCATCAAATGTAATTTCGTCTTTAATTGGGGCATATTTCATACGTCTATCCTCAAATTTCCCACCAGCACATAACGCCGCATTAAGGTGTGAGCGGCGCTTGGCTACACTTGAGCGAAGCGAAACTGCCAAGCGTTGCGAATCACTCTTAAATGCTTTGTTATGTGCGTGCTAATTCTACGCTCGTAATCTCAGTGCCTATTGGTAGGTCTTTGATTTGCGAGTAAATTGCGCCAGTTGCTTCTAACTTGCTTAGAAAAGGCAACACCTGCAAATTTCCTACACTTAACTCGCCTCCTAAGCAGGGAGGAATTATGAAGTCATAACACTCATTTTCGGAAAGCATAAATCCTTTATCACGAGCACCTGTCACTAGGCTAACCATTAGAAATTGCTCCTGCCCTTGCTTCGTATTTAATATCGATTGAAGTTCGATTTTATCTGCAGCGATAACAGTTAATGTTCCTTCTAACATATCGAAGAAATATATGCCTTCATTAGATTCAAAGAACATATCTCCAAATAAATTTGCAACAAGGAATGTTTTCTCTGAAAAATCTAGCCAATTCCAAGTAGCTAATCCTTTGCAAATATCACTTGTATCGGGTGTCAATAAAAGCATAAATTCCTCTCTAAGCACATAACGCCCTGTTAAGGTGTGAGCAGCGCAATACCAAAGCCACCGCATAACACCTTAAACACTAAACGCAACGCATAGTAAAAATGCCACGCGTTGCGAATCACTCTTAAACAGTTTGTTATATACCGCTATCGATTAAAATTTTAGTCAGTGTTTCTTGGATATTGTCATCAAGACTATCTTTTACATGCGCTTGTTCATCTTGAGATAAAAGTGAGAACTGCGCGGGAAGCTCTTCGATGTCTAGAACCTTAACCCCTTTTAAGTAACACGTACTGCATTTACTGTCGCCATCAATATATGGAACAACATTTAACGATACATATGTTATCGCACCCATTCGTTTACCAAAGATTGATTGTTGATGGACACCATAGCCGAAAGTATTCGATACACCATAAATATCTCTAGGTACAAGCTTTATAGCCATATCAACATCACCGATTTCTGACTCCGAGATAAGCTTAACCGCCATCCCTTTTGCCTCGACATAGTCTTTGACCGTTTTAACAAGTAAATCAGAGAAAGAACTATCTTTAACTGCATCATAATCGTTGTTAAATATCGTTGTACCAGTCGTTACAAAGTTAGGATATTCAGGAAACTCGTTAACTACCCCGACGGTTTCAACTTCCTTAAGATCTTGCGGTTTCAACGTAGATGCACAGCCTGTAAGAGCTACTAGCAATAACAATGAGTAAACTAACTTTATTTTATTTTTCACCTTTATTCTCCCTAGGTATATAACGCCCTGTTAAGGTGTGAGCAACGCAATACCGAAAGCTACCGCATACCACCTTAAACACTAAAACAAACGCATAGTAAAAATGCCACGCGTTGCGAATCACTCTTGAACAGTTTGTTATGTACGTGCCAATAGAGTGCAATGATGAAATGCTTCACTCGAATCTGACATATGGTACCAAAGTTCTATACACCCTAACTTTTTAACTACCCGAGAGTAATGAGCAATCTTAGAACTAAACTTCACAGGATCAATATCATAGCCATACACAAGATATATAGCTCGCTCATAACCTACAACATTCAGAAATACAGACAGAGACTCCAAGTCTTTTATTATTCCTCTGGGTTGAGCATTTTGGTGTTTAACCTCAATAATTGCATGGTTTCCTGACATGTAACCCGGTTTGTGTACCAATAAATCAGGCTTTATATGATCAGATTTAAGAGACTTTAAAATTGGATGAGCAGCCTTATCTATCTCTCCATTCAAATAGTACTCCGTTCTGGGCGGCCACTTTAATCTCATTTGATGGTATAACTCGTAGCAATAGACCCGTTCTCTATAAACCGGATCTCCCCCATCAATGTTCAAGTGGAAGTAATTCTGATCAATTTGATTAGTTGCTTGTCGTAAAATTAAACTTAATTCTTTCATTTTCTTCTTAGTACATAACGCCTTGCTAAGGTGTGAGTAACGCAATACAAAAGCTACCGCACAGAGCCTTAATCACATAAGCCACCGCAAAGTAAAAATG
>NZ_BAOG01000064.1 GCF_000400365.1 Vibrio jasicida CAIM 1864 = LMG 25398
TCAAAGAGCAGAAAGTGTACTTGTCTCCGGTTGTCGACTTGTTTACTCAAGAGGTGGTTGCTTATAGAGTAGCTAAAAATGCCTGTTTGCCGCTTGTCATTGATATGTTGACGGAAGCGATATCAAAGCTTAGACCGAACTCAAAGCCAATTATACATAGCGATCAAGGTTGGCAATATCGGCATCGACAATATCAGCAAAAAATC
>NZ_BAOG01000063.1 GCF_000400365.1 Vibrio jasicida CAIM 1864 = LMG 25398
AATGGTAGACATATGGTTCACCTCGTTCTGAGAGCCTACTCTAAGCGTAGGGCTTGAGAGTGAGGCGGACCATATAATTAGCCCCTAACTTTTCAGCTAGGGGCTTTGAACATTTTACCTTGAGCGAGTGATTAGCTAGCGGCTAATTCAGGCTTCGCTGCCTTATTGCTTTTTGACTTCATCCAAACGATGACGGCCGCAAGCACTAAGATTGGTACCAGTGGGTCAATGAGCGTGCCACCCTTACCAAAGACTAGGTTTAGCGCCATGATGATCGATGCACCAATCGCCCACGCCACTGTTGACGATACTGACCAGATTTTAATTTGGTCTGCCAACTCTGTAATACCTAGGGTACGGTTGATGATGTGGAAGTAAGAGTCATTAAGGTGTGAGAAACCAACCGGGCCAACCGCACACGCCAATGCCACGAATACAGGATCCAGACCTAATGTTTCGACTAGAGGTAACGTCATTGTCGCAGCAACCATCATCGATGCTGTAGCCGAGCCTTGAATCAATCGAAGCATAGACGCGATAGCCAATGGCACAAGTAGTGGTGGGATACCGCTGCTAGCGATAGCTTCTGCCACTTGTGGACCAGCACCAGACGCTTTAAGTACGGCGCCCATTGCGCCACCACAGCCCGTTACCACTAAGATAAGACCTGTTGTTGATAGCGCATCATCCATCGAGCCAACCATGTCTTTACGTTCGATATTGCGAGTAAGACCGTACAACGCCATTAATACACCAAGGCCTACAGCAACAACTGGGTTACCAAGCAGCGACAGCGCTGCATGAAGGAATGTGTCTCCTGAACCAACTAAAGTGTTGATAAGGATAAGTGCAATCGGAACAAGAATTGGACCAAAAGAAAGGAAGTTACTTGGCAGCTCTTTGTCGTCCGTTGCTTCTACTTTTTCTAAGTTTGCCCAATCCGCTTGGTTAGTGATCCAACCATCACCATTTGGTACGCGGTAGTATTCATTACCCACACGGCGGATGTAAATCATCGATAGCAGCATCATAGGTACAGACACCATTAGCCCCCACAGCATGTACTCACCTAGGTCGACACCAAGAATACCGGCTACCGCAACAGGGCCCGGTGTTGGCGGCACAAGTGCGTGAGTGATAAGCAGACCAAGTGCGAGCGTCACACCAAGACCAACGGCAGATTTACCCGTATCTCGTGAAATTGCGCGAACAAGAGAGTGCAAAATGATGTACGCAGAGTCACAAAAAACTGGAATTGCCACCAGCACACCAGTGAACCCAAGTGCTAGATCTTCACGGCCTTTACCACAGATCTTAACGAAGGTTTTCGCCATACGAACCGCCGCACCAGAGCGCTCAAAACACGCGCCCATGATGACACCGAAGGCAATGATCAAACCGATACCGCCTAGTACGCCGCCGAAGCCCGCTTTAATTGCATCAATGAGTTCTGTTGGCGCCATGCCTGCGAATAGACCCATGATGATGCTCGCAATAACCATTGCCAATGCGACAGGAATACGTGTTTTTATGATCATTCCCATCATGGCAAGAATACCGATGACAATGCCGATTAATGCTCCATCCATTTTTATGTTCCTTTTATTTCTGACTCTGTAGGGTGCGTGCAGCTAGGCGATGAGCTCTCATCACCTAGTACACGTTGTTGCGCAAGCAACTGAAATTGTTATAAGTATTTTTATTAGAGGTAAGGGTGAACCCAACCAAGACCTTCTTCTGTTCTGTGTCTTGGATTGTATTCGCAGCCGATCCAGCCTTGATAACCTGAGTCATCCAACACGTTGAACAGGTGTGGGTAGTTCAACTCACCTTCTGACGGTTCGTGTCTTTCAGGCACTGAGGCGATTTGGATGTGGCCGGTGTAAGGAGCGACTTCACGGATTAATGTGCTTAAGTCGCCATCCATAATTTGAGCGTGGTAAAGGTCGAGTTGCAGTTTGACGTTTGGACGATCCACTTGCTTAATCAGCTCGACCGCTTCGCGTTGATGGGCGACAAAGTAGTTCGGCACGTCGCGATTGTTGAGTGGCTCAATCATCAGCTCAACACCTTGCTCGGCAAACTTATCCGCTGCATAACGAATGTTTGAGATGAAGGTTTCAATATGCTGATCACGAGTGAAGCGTGAATCAACAATGCCAGACATAGCGTGAACCTTTTTACACTTCAGTGCCTTGGCGTACATCAGTGCCGTCTCAACGCTCGCCTTAAACTCATCCTCACGGCCCGGAATCGCGGCGAAGCCACGTTCGCCAGCATCCCAATCACCCGGAGGCATATTGAAAAGCGCTTGTTCAAATCCGAACTGTTCCATCTTGTTGGCCAGCTCTTGCGCCTCGAATGCGTATGGGAAGAGGTACTCTACCGCTTTGAATCCCGCTTGATGCGCTTTCTCAAAACGCTCTAAAAACGGCACTTCTGTGAATAACATGGTTAGGTTTGCTGCGAACTTAGCCATTATTTACCTCTCCCTTTTAGGTCTTGAACCTCGGCATCCGTTAGGTAACGAATGTTGCTGTCTTTAAGAATGAACGCCAATTTTGCGGTTTCTTCCAGCTCTTCAGCGTTGTCTACTGCATCTTCAAAGTCTGTGCCTGTAATGACCGGACCATGGTTAGCCAGTAAGAAAGCACGATAGTCACCAGCACGTTGTGCGAGTTCTTCTGCGATTTGTGGCTCCCCCGGACGCAGGTAAGGGATCACTGGTAGCTCACCAATACGCATCACAAAGTAAGGTGTGAATGCTTTGATGGCATTGCCGCGGTCTAACTCTTCAAGGCAAGACAACGCCGTTAGGTACGTTGAATGCAAGTGCACGATGGCATTGCATTGCGAATTATTGCGGTAAATGGCTAAGTGAAATGCCACTTCTTTCGACGGTTTTTTACCCGAAATATGGTTGCCATCGATATCCACCACAGACAGCTCCTCTGCCACTAAGCGCCCAAACGAGGAGCCTGTCGGCGTTGCCAAAAAATGGCCATTCGGTAATTTCACAGACAAGTTACCAGCACCGCCCGTCGCGTAGCCGCGCTCAAACATAGAGCGAGCCATGGTCACCATTTGATCTCGCAGTTGCTGCTCTGTCAATAAGTCTTTATTCATCACAACTCCTGTTATTCAAAAAGCGACTGAGCTTTGGCAAAGAAATGCTCATCACCAAAGTTGCCGGATTTCAGCGCCAGTGAAAGCTCGCCATCGAGTGATTTCACCCAAGGCACACCCGGCGCAATTTGAGGACCAATATGGAACCCTGTTACCGCGAGGCTTTGCGTAACAACGCCAGAGGTTTCGCCACCAGCAACGATGAAGTTCTTCACACCGTGTTGCTGCAGTTTGATAGCCAACTTACTGAAGAATTGCTCAACGGCATGGCTAGATGCTTGTGCGCCAAACTCTTCTTGAATGGCTTTTAGAGCCGTTGACTCTGCGGTTGCGTAAACCAGCGGAGCAAATTCACTGTCGATATTGGTCATCACCCAATCAAACACGTGATTTGAGTACGCTTCATCGGTAAGGCAGGCTTTCACATCAATCGCGAAGTGCGGTGCTTGTTGTTTGTAAACGGCGACTTGTTGATTGGTCATCACAGAGCATGAGCCAGAGAACACCACCGTCGGCGCCTTGGTTGGATTGCCCGCTTTCTTAGCATCGCTTTGATCGGCCAGATGTTCTGCCCAGTTCTTAGCAATCCCCGCAGCAAGGCCAGAACCACCGGTAACCAGTTTGAGAGATTTCGCTGCCTGACCGAGGGTCACAAGATGATCGGCATTGAATGCATCGACAATAGCATAGCGAACACCTTGTTGTTTGAGGGTTTCAAATCGCTCAGACACCGCTTGGGAGCCTTGCTCAATCACTTGGAAGTTCACCAAACCAGATGAGCCTTGTGACTGCGCATCCATCATGCGAATCAAGCTAGAATCTGTCATTGGCGTCACTGGATGGTTGCGCATACCAGAATCACTGAGCAGATCTTGGAAAACAAACAGATGGCCGTTGTAAACCGTGCGGCCATTAACCGGCAACGCAGGACAAACAATGGTGAAATCTTCTTTGAGCTCGGCTAGCAACGCGTCAGTAACAGGACCAATATTGCCTTCAGCGGTACTGTCGAAAGTTGAGCAGTACTTAAAGTAGAACTGCTGACAGCCATTGGCTTGTAGCCATTTTAGCGCTGCCACCGAATCGTTGATTGCTTCATCGACAGGGCAAGAACGAGACTTAAGACTGATCACAATCGCGTCGGCATTGATATCAACCTTTTGCTTCGGAATGCCGTTAAGCTGCACGGTGCGCATGCCATTTTCTACAAGGAATCCGGCAATATCAGTCGCGCCAGTAAAGTCGTCTGCAATAACACCTAATAACATAATTACTTCTCCACTTTACTTGCGCTTATTTGTCTTTGCTTTCCACACCAGGAAGCTCAATACCGTTAAAGATTTTGATAACAGCACTGTCGTCTTCCTGACCAAAGCCCGCATTGCTTGCGCTTACAAACATGTTTAGAGCGGCACTGGAAAGTGGTAGAGGGAATTTCAGATCTTTCGCGGTATCTGACACAAGGTTTAGGTCTTTAACGAAAATATCGACCATTGATTTCGGCGAGTAGTCACCATCGACGACATGCTTCATACGGTTCTCAAACATCCAAGAATTACCCGCGGCATTGGTCACCACGTCGTACATCAAATCCAATGGAATGTTTGCACGAGCGGCAAGCGCCATCGCTTCTGCACCTGCTGCAATGTGAACACCCGCAAGCAGTTGGTGAATGATTTTCACTGTCGCACCAAGGCCTACAGCTTCACCAATGTTGTATACCTTGGCAGCCGTTGCGCTCAGTACAGGCTCCAGTGCTTCAAAGGTGCTTTGCGCGCCCGACGCCATAATGGTCATCTCACCAGCTTCTGCTTTTACTGCGCCGCCAGATACCGGCGCATCGAGCATCACAAGATTGTGCTCAGCCAATTTGGCTTCAATTTGCTTGGCGTCTTCTGCCGAGATAGTGGCTGATACCATGACAGGCGTATTGGGCTTGAGCGCAGCCGCAAGGCCTGTTTTGAACAATACGGTGTTAACTTGCGCCGCATTCACAACCAAAACCAACACAGAATCAAGTTGATCGGCAAACTCGACTGCATTGGTAGAAACGGCTTTCGCGCCAAATGCACCCAGCTCTTCTAAAGCACTAGGATTCAGGTCGAAACCATATACATCAAGGCCTGCACGCACACATGACTTCTCCGCGCCCATTCCCATAGAGCCTAAACCGATAACACCGACAGATTGAACTTCGCTCATAACAACAACACCTTCTTGGTAAATTGAATTTTGTTAATTCTTGTTTAGTTGGTGTGATTATATGTGAAGCACAAACCCAAGACTTCGCTTTAAATCACATTTTTTCACACAAATTAACAACGCTGTGATATTTACCCCTTTATGGGCAGAGATAACCTGACCAGTTAACACAAGGGAGGGCAAGGCTTATTAGGTTGAGAACATATATTCACAGATATTCACAAAGAGCGAAAAGGTTGGTAGGATACTGAAAAACAAGAATATAGAAGTGAAATCATGATCCCAGCAGAACGTCAAAGAACCATCTTGTCCCTGTTATCACACCAAGAAGTGTTAAGCATTTCAGATTTAACCGACCACCTTGGCGTATCACATATGACCATTCGCCGTGACATCGTGAAACTGGAATCCTCAGGTAAAGTCGTTTCTGTTTCTGGTGGAGTGCAACTGGCTCAGGCTTTACATTCTGAGCTTTCCCATGACGCTAAAGTCGAGCAACAAGCGGATGAGAAGGTTCAAATCGGCAAACTTGCAGCCACGTTAATTGGCAAAGACGCTACGATTTACTTGGATGCGGGAACTACTTCTCTAGAGATCGCCCATCAAATAGCGGATCGTGACGATCTATTAGTGATCACCAATGACTTTTCTATCGCCGCTTTCCTAATGACGCACAGTCAATGTGAGCTTTACCATACAGGGGGCAAAATTGATCGTGAGAACCAATCCACAGTTGGTGGAAAAGTCGCAGAGTTCTTGAACGGATTGAACATTGATATTGCCTTTATCTCGACGTCTTCTTGGAGCTTAAAAGGCTTATCAACACCAAACGAAAACAAAGTCCTTGTGAAAAAGGCCATCGTCAAAGCGGCACAAACCAACTACCTTGTTTCTGACTCCACCAAATACGGCCAAATTGCCAGCTTTCATGCATTAAATATCGAGCAATTAGACGGCATCATTACCGATTCCAATCTGTCTGACGTAGTAACACAAGAGCTGATGGATAAAGGGTTAAGTGTTATCAAAGAAGCGCATCAGTAAGCCTCAAATACAAGAAATGACAGGGCCTATCAGATTTAGGTAGGCTCCATCGACCTACCCAACACACACCATAAACCATGTTCAATTAGAGCTCATTCACTGTTCATTTCATAAGTCGTTACACAACTCGGGGCTTTAAGGCTTTACATCTGGCGCAAGGAGTAGAACACTTCCCCCAAAGTAAAATTCAGCCGACATAGTAGAGTCAGTAAAGTTATGAGTAACACCACGGCGAAAAAGTCGAATCCATTATTCGAGATCCTGTTTAACGTCATCATTCCTTCATTCATTTTGATGAAGTTCAGTGGTGAAGAGCACCTAGGTACAG
The DNA here is from genome assembly GCF_000400365.1 of Vibrio jasicida CAIM 1864 = LMG 25398. GTDB lineage: Bacteria > Pseudomonadota > Gammaproteobacteria > Enterobacterales > Vibrionaceae > Vibrio > Vibrio jasicida. The sequence goes on from NZ_BAOG01000063.1 coordinate 6,701, forward strand.
CATTGGCACTGGTTGTCGCTTTGATGTTCCCTTTGGTGTACGGCGGCATGGATCTTATCCGCAACAAGAAGTTTAACTTCATCTCTGCACTTGGTTTTATCAGCGTGCTATTAACCGGCGGTATCGGTTTGTTAGAACTAGACACGCGCTGGTTGGCATTGAAAGAAGCCTTAATCCCAGGTTTGATTGGTCTTGCTGTGTTGGGCTCAACCTTCACTCGCTACCCGCTTATGCAGAAGATGCTGTTGAATGACACGATTTTGAACCTACCGCTGATTAACGAGCGTTTGGTACAAAACGGAAAAACTCAAGCGTTCGAGCGCTGCTTGATGTCTTCAAACTACCTGTTCGCCAGCACATTCGCATTCTCATCAGCAATGAACTATTTCTTAGCAACGTGGATTGTAACCAGCCCAGCAGGTACAGCAGCGTTCAATGAAGAGTTGGGTAAACTAACGCTGTACAGCTACCCAATGATTGCGATTCCGAGCATGTTGATGATGTTTGGTATTTTCTACTACATCTGGCGCCAAGTTCGCGCAATGACGTCGCTAGAGACTGAGCAGATTTTTCATACCAAATAATGCTCGTTCCGCCTTGATAGGCAAAGTGAGATAAAAAGAACCCCGATAGTTGATCACCAATTATCGGGGTTTTGTTTTTTTTGGAGTGATTTAGTTAAGCGTGATTAGAAGCTGTAAGCCACAGACGCTTTAAAGTTACGACCCACTTCGTAGCTGGTGTATTTCACTGAACCCCAAGAGATACCAAAACCTGTGTGCTCTGAGTATAGCTTGTTGAACACGTTGTCGACCGCTAGGTTAACTGACAGGTCTTTCGCAAAGTCTGGTACGTACACTGCCCATAGGTTATGCGTTGCGAAACCAGGGCGCTCCACTTTCTCGCCATCTTCGTCTGTGTAGTCGTTACCCGGAACGAAGCGTGAATCCCAACCGAACACCACTTCACTGGTTACGTCGTACTTAAAGCCCGCCTTGATATTGTGAATACCCGTCTTGTTCATGTGGCTCGTCTTGCCACTTTCTAGACTGGTTTGCTCACCATCAGAGTATGAGTGGTTTGCGTACAGGTAAAAATCTTCAATGCTGTAAGTAAATACGGTTTCTACACCCCAAACTTCTACATCATTTTGGTTAGCCAAGGTTCTGTTGTTCTTAGTCGGGTGCATTTGGTTATCCAGATCGTACTGGTATGCGGTGAAGCCAAGAATCGCATTATCCGCCACTAGCAAACCAGACATGTCGTAATCGAAACCCGCTTCGTAGTTGTTACCTGTCATGGCTTTGGTGTCTGCCTGAGTTACGTCAGCCGCCGCTTTCATAGTCAGTGTTTCAGGCAGTGAAGCGCCTTTGAATAGACGACCGTAACCAACACGCAGTCTTAGGTTATCTGTGGTTTGGTATTCACCTTGGAACTTAGGCGACAACTGGTCGTATTTACCTTTAAATATACCACCTAGCTCATGTACGTCATAACGAAGGCCGGTCACAAAACGGAAGTCATTAATCTCGAATGCGTCTTGAGCGTAGATTCCGTAAGCCGTTACTGTACCGCCATCGATGTCGTAGTTCTTCGTCTCACCGAGTTTCGAGCCCGACGTGTAATGACCAAGGCCAGAATCAACCCACTGCTCTGATTTGTAACCCTCGAAGCCGTAAGTCAGCTCGTGATCGCCAACCCAAGAGATGTTGCGGATGTCACCACCAATTGTCGTCACGTTGTACTCACGCGAAGGAATTGATAAGTCACCGTCTTTAGTGAATTCCCAAGCGCCATTCACTTGGTTCCAATCGCCATACTCTTCAGTTAGCGCATCACGATCCATGTACTGACGGTTGTAGTATAGGTTCGTCTTTAGGTTCACCAAGTCACTGCCATTGTCGTAGCGATGCATAAACGTCACAGTATCTCGGTTAATCGAGTGGTAGTTGTGCTCATCATGTGCGTACAGTGCACCCGCCTTCTCACCCGATAGCTGACGTTTACCACCGTCTTGGTACGTGTCGTAAGACAGTTTGAACTCGTTCGCGTCGTTTGGTACGAACACCACTTTCACCAAGCCAGACTTCAGCTTACCTTGCTTAGAAGTCACATCATCTTTCCCCGGAATGTACAACTCACCGTCATCTGAGTAGTTCGCAATACCCATCAGTTGGAGCTCATCGTTCAGTTTCGCGTAAACCGCAACGTTCGTCGTGAAGCGTTCGTAAGCCGTTTGATACCCCGTTTTAACGCGAGCACCGATGCTTTCGTCTTCTGCAAGGAGGTCACTGGGATCTTTCGTTTCGTAGCTGAATGAGCCGTTAATTGCGCCCGCTCCCGACAGTACAGAGTTACCGCCTAGGGTGATTTCAGCAGATTTAAGCATGGCTGGGTCAAAGGTCTGATCGCCAGAGTGGTGGAATAACTGACCTTCTTGGCGTGCACCGTCAATGGTGACAACCGAGTATTTGTCTTCCATACCGCGAATGTAAACCTTACGCGAGTAACGTGCGTTACCGTCAACCGTTACACTCGGCATGGTGTTCAGTATGTCTTTAATATCAGACGCTTGTTTTTGTTCTAATGTCTCTGAGTTGATTTCAGTTTGAACAAGTTGATCAAGAGCAGAACCGACAACGACGATGTTTTCGTCAGAAGCGTGAGCAGCAAAAGAGGCAATCGCAAAGGTGATGGCTGCGGAAAGTGACTTCAGTTTCATAATACTACTTATATTTTATAAACAATAACGAGGGAGCGCAGCATAATACATGAGCTTAATGATAATTAATCTCATTTACATTCTTTACGTTAATGAGCGATTTATTTTTAATCAGATCGAGCACATCACCACCAAATAATCCACATTTAGGAAGAAGGTTGGGATGAGGTATGAAAGGTATTTCGCGCAAGGTCGAGCACTTAACTCACTCGTTTGTTCAATCTTGCCGAAGCAGTGTTAGACTCAATACGATGCTTTCAGAATGTGGAAATACGATGTCATCTCGCCCAAAGACCTTCTATGAACAAGAAATTGACCGCGTATACCGCGAGATGCCGTTGAGCCCAAAGCAGTTTCTCCTGATCAGACAATCCAAAGCGTTTATGGAAAAGCATCACTCAGAAAACATCGAATTAAACGACTTAGCCAAAGCCGCCTTTATGTCGCGCTTTCACTATGCGCGGATTTTCAAACAGATGTATGGCGTGACGCCACGAAGCTATTTAAGGGATATGCGGATTAAGAAAGCCAAAGCGCTACTCAAGGAAGGTAACTCGATCACGGATACTTGTTTTCAGGTTGGCTATGAGAGCTTAACCACATTTTCGAGTGTCTTTAGAAAGAGCACAGGTTGCTCACCCAAAGCGTTTCAAAAAATGCAGAAAAGCAATCTAGAATAAGTTTTTGAGCCTCACTTTCAGTATCTTTTCCTCATCCAAACCCAGCAAAGGTAAATACCCGTGATCAGAATTTCCCTAACCAGCGTACCTGTGGACGATCAGAACAAAGCCTTCGATTTCTACACCAATGTTCTTGGCTTTATCAAAAAGACCGAAGTACCAATCGGTGAACATAAATGGTTAACAGTGGTTTCTCCGATTGAACAATCTGGGGTTGAATTGTTGTTAGAACCGATGGCGTTTGGACCAGCAAAAGTGTACCAAAATGCTCTCAAAGAAGCGGGGATTCCTTGGACTTCCTTTGCGGTCGATGATCTGCAGAAAGAATACGTGAGACTCTCTGAACTCGGCGTGGCTTTCTCTATAGAGCCAAGAGAAGCTGGCCCTGTAATGATTGCCGTACTCGATGATACCTGTGGGAATTACATTCAACTTATGCAGGAATTATAACGGCTTAAATTCGTGCCGTTTTTTAACAGAGAAGCCAAGCTCAACATCGTTTGACCTTGGCTTTTGTTGTTTAAATAAACCTTACTGAAAAAGTGTGATTCGGCTAAGCAAATATATGAATGTGATCGTGTATTCGATACTCAACTCGATTAGCATGCAATTTTTAACATCATGTTACATTTATAAAACTTATGTTTGGATTAAAACGAATCAAAGCCGACAATGAGGCGCTAAAGCAAGAGTTAGCAGACCTCAAACAAAAGTACCAAACTGACATTGCTGCTCTGGAAAATCAGCTCCAAGAGACGCAACAACTTGTTCGCTCCGCTCAGCAAGAACACCACAATAGCGATGAGTTGATGTCGAGCAGTTTGAAAGGTGGAGACATGCTCCAAACCATTCGAACTGAGATGGTGGAGAGTGCGCAATCTATGGCGCACGAGAACCAAGAACTGCAACAACTAGATGAGATGTTTAAGCAAACACACCAAGCTCTCGCTCGTCTGGACAACCGAGCAGTGAAGATCAGTACTCAAGCTTCTCAAAGCATTGAATCAGTTCAAATATTAGATAAAACCGCCACTTCTATTTCCCTCCTTGTATCTACTATTCAAGAAATTTCTGACCAAACCAACTTGCTTGCTCTAAATGCCGCTATTGAGGCCGCACGAGCCGGTGAAGCAGGACGCGGATTTGCGGTGGTAGCCGACGAGGTAAGAAACCTTGCGGGCAAAGCGAGTGAAGCCAGTGAACAGATTGACTCGCTTGTGAATCAAGTACTCACGCAAGTAAATGCAATTAAAAGCTCGATTGATGAAAACCAAACGTGTGCAGAAGAAGTTTCAGCATCTTCAGCACAGATTGGCTCTATCGTGAACGAAGTCGTCGTGAAATCAGAGCACATGCAGCAAGTGATCCATATTGCTTCCACACGCGCTTTCTTGGATACCGTCAAGCTCGACCACGCAATTTGGAAGAACAACATCTATCGCTTACTGCAAAAAGGCTCGTTTGGAGAAACCGTTAATAGCCATTCAGAATGCAGGCTAGGCCAGTGGTACTACCGTGGCGATGGCAAGGCTTACAGCCACCTAAGAAGCTATGCGTTACTTGAAGAACCACACAAAGGCGTACATGACAGCGGACGCGAAGCAATGAGCCAAGCCAAATCTGGCAACATGGCTGGCATGGTGACCGCAATTAACGCGATGGAAGATGCCAGCGAACAAGTCGTCGTTCAAATAGACCGCTTGATGGATGAGATTATCGCGAGTTAATTTCAAGACTTATTCTTCCTCCCTTCTCATCGAGTAAAGGGAGGAAGTTAAGCTTACCTACCCTATCATCCCCTATTCATTCTTTGGTAATTGCGTCTCAAGCCATTCAATAAATGCAGCATTCTTTGGTCTGTGTTGCTGACCGTTTAAACAAATCAAATCGTAGCCTCGCTCTGCACTTACGCGCTCAAAAGGTGCCACTAGTTCACCGTTTTCTAGGCTGCTTTTCACTAACGATTCACGAGCGACTCCCAACCCCATTCCGTTCTTAGCCGCTGTCATTGCCATATCGGCGTGATTAAACAAGTAAGTTCTGTCCATCACGTTAAGTGTGTTGAGTAGCGAGTTAGATTGTTTGTCCAGCCACATCGCCCATTCTTGATTGGGTTCACTCGCCTCTAATGATTCAGAGCAATGAATAAAAGTCACGCCGGCCAACTGCTCAAGCAATGGCGCTGGCTCAGTAAAATGGTCGTTAAAGTATTTGGGGCTACAAACCGGCAACAGCACTTCATCAAATAAACGCTGATGGTAAAAGCCCGGATGTTCGCTATCGCTGTAGTAAATCGCGATATCGACGGGCTCATGCTGAAAGTCCAAACGGCTCGCTTTCACCCTCAGTTTTATATTGAGATGCGGATACAAACGTTGGAAATCTGGCAACCTTGGCAAAAGCCAACTCTGGGCGAACGTCGGCGCTGCTCCAATATATAATTCACCACGCAGTTCATTGAACTTGATGTCTTCGAGCTCAGAGAAAATCACTTCGAACGATTGGTTTAATGCATGCAGTAATCGATCACCTTCTTTGGTCAGTTCTAATCGTCTCGTCATGCGCACAAACAAACTGAAGCCCAGTTGCTCTTCTAACGATTTGATTCGCTGACTCACCGCCCCTTGGGTAATGAATAGCTCTTCCGCTGCTTTGGTAAAGCTAAGAAACTTACCTGCAATCGCAAAAGTGTACATATTGGAGAGCATCTGCTGCTTTCTGTCCATCACTCGACTCTCTATAAATTAGCTGTACTAATCCATAGCAAGATTTGTTTGGTTTGTGAAGCTCATCAGGATGCTTTTTAATCAAACTGTCTTATCCATAACGAGAACATCACGATGAAAAAGAATCTTAAAATTACCATCATTGGCGCAGGCTCTAGCTACACACCAGAGCTCATCGAAGGTCTGATCAAACGAAATCATGAACTGCCAATCGGCGAACTGTGGTTGGTTGATATTGAAGATGGCGCAGAGAAAGTCAGCATCATTGGCGATTTAACACGTCGCATGTTGGCTAAAAACGACATGTCGCATATTGATGTGCACGTCACCTTGGATCGCAAACCTGCTTTGAAAGACGCAGACTTTGTATGTTCTCAATTTCGCGCTGGCTGCTTGGAAGGTCGAATCCGTGATGAACGTATCTCACTGAAGTACGGCATGATCGGTCAGGAGACCAATGGGTTAGGCGGTTTTGCCAATGCCTGTCGTACTATTCCTATCGCGCTGGAAATCTGTAAAGAGATGGAAGTGTTGTGTCCAGATGCTTGGTTGCTAAACTTTACCAACCCATCAGGCATGGTGACAGAAGCGATTCTCAAACACACCAAAGTGAAAGCGGTCGGTTTATGTAACGTGCCAGTGATCATGCAAAAAGGCATCGCCCAAATGCTCGGTGCTAACGAGCAAGAATTTGTACTGCAAGTTGCGGGTTTGAACCACTTTATCTGGGCACGCCAGATCCTGCACGAAGGTCGTGACAAACTGCAAGAAGTGGTCGAAGAGATCCTATCCGGCAACGATCCTTTGGTGCCGCAAAATATTCCTCCATTCGACTGGCCACAAGAGTTGCTGCGTAATATGGGGATGATCCCGTGTGCTTACCTGCGCTATTACTACACCAGCGAAGACATCATGAGCCAAGAGATTGAAGAAGCGAACGGCGAAGGTACTCGCGGTGAGGTGGTCAAAGCCATGGAGAAACGACTGTTCGATATCTACCGCAATCCAGAGCTCAACGAAAAACCAAAAGAGCTCGAAAAGCGTGGGGGTCAATACTACTCAGAAGCTGCCTGCGAGCTGATGAGCTCTATCTACAACGATAAGCGCACCATCATGCACGTAAACACCCGTAACAACGGTGCCATTACAGGCTTACCTGACGATTGCGCGGTGGAAGTCAGCTGCATGATCACAAAATCGGGACCTGTGGCTTTAAACGTCGCGCCATTCCCAAGCGATACGCTGCGCTTGATCCAATTGATGAAAGACTTTGAATCACTCACGGTAGAAGCGGCTGTCACAGGCGACCGCAATGCCGCGCATCGAGCATTGATTTTAAACCCGTTAGTAACCACCGGGACGATTCTAGAAAAGGCTCTAGAAGAGACGATTGAAGCCAACCTCGACTACATGCCACAGTTCCGTTAATCCTAACGAGAACGCGAAAGGGATGGTGAATGCCATCCTTTTTTATTCTTCAATTTACCCAACAGCCTTAAGGAGCTTGAATATCGTCACTGCATGGTCAGAATGATTTTGCCTTGCAGCGTGACCGACTCATCTTCTATCAGCTCGAAGGCGCGCTGGAACTGTTCCAACGGAAGGTAGCAATCCACATCGAGTTGTATCTGATGTTCCACAAAATGTTCTAGCATCTCGGCAAAGACTTGTTTGCGAACGGTCTTACCAACCGACTCTTCCCAGTAGCGCAAAAAGAACGTATTGAAGTCGATATTGTTCTGCTTCATACAAGCGAAGAAAGCAGGCTCATAAGGGGTGAGAGAAAGCGTTCCATAATTAATATACGTTCCCGAACTAAGCAGAACTTGGATTAGTTCGGTGCCAAACTTGCCGCCAATGGCATCGAATGCGACATTGGGTTGAGGCAGGTCTCGGACATCGATTTGAGATTGCAGATCTTGCTTACAATCTAGCACTGCATTGGAATCGTATGGATAACGCTCTGGCGCGGAGCTTATCGCAACTAAAGTAAATCCAAGTGAGTGCGATAACTGAGCGAAGATCTTACCAATCGCAGAATTGCCCGCGTTGATGATCACCACACCCTCTTGGCCTAACTTGGCAACGTGAGTGGTGATCACCCAAGCCGTCAGGGCATTGATATACAACTGGCAAGCGTAGCCATTCTCAAGTTCTTCCGGCACGGCAAAGACATTCTCCGCATGCGCATCGACATAGCTTTGCCAAGTCCCGCTTTGTGCCACCAGCACCTTTTGCCCGATGTGAAATTCGGTTTGACGCGGATCGTTTATCTCAACCACACGTCCAACCGCTTCAAACCCTGGGACTCGCGGCGGTACATGGGTACGACGATACTGCCCTACTCCCTGAATCGACAATCGGTCACTTGGATTAATGTTTGTGGCTTCGATTTGCACGCGAACTTTACTCAAAGCGAGTGGCTCTAGCTCAACATGCTCCAACATCAGCGACACACTTGGCGAGCCAAAGCTCAGTTGATTAACGCGAGTGTTTGTCTTATGCGAGTTGGTCTTGGTTAAGCTCATCTGGATACCGCGAGATTGCTAGAGGGAATATGGCGCGCCATAGCGAAACGGGTATATAACGTTTTCTCGGCGCGCACGTCAAATTGAATAAGAGCTTAAACGGGCTGACTCAGCATAAACACCACCACTAAAGCGAGACTGCTGCCCATGCATCGGTTTACCCATATAACCTTTTGTGGTGACTGTATAAAGCGGTTCAATACGGTGCCAAAGTACGCCCAAGCAAACATCCCCAGCACACCAGTTCCCACCATCACGCTGATAATGATCACCACTTGAGTCAGGTAATCATTGTTTGGCGAGATAAATTGAGAGAACACCGTCAGCGACGCAACCCAACTTTTCGGATTAAGAATTTGCACCCAAACGCCAGATAAAAAGCCGGACTTTTTTGCATTCGAATCATTGTCGAGTTCCATCGTGGCAATCGACCATGCGAGATACAGCAGGTACGCCGCGCCAATCCACTTTAACGCCATGTACAAATCTGGGTAAAGGGTAAACAAACTGACAAGCCCCACACTTGCACCAACCAACATGATGATCACCCCGACTGCATTGCCCAATACAAACGGCACGGTCGCAGAAAACCCATATCGGCTCGAAATACTTAACAGCGCGACGTTACCCGCTCCCGGCGTTAAAGAAATAGAAACGGCAAACAACAAAAATGCCGCCAACAATTGAGCACTCATGCACTCTCTCCCAAAAAGTAATCAACGAATATGTGAAACAGTCTAACGATTTGGGTAGAAAGAAAATTGCTATCTGCGCTACGATAAAAGTCAATTTGAGCAGACTATTTCCAAAACAATTATGAAAAAGAAAGAATCCACCAATTTTGAATTGGATAGTACCGATTTCGCCATTCTTGACCATATTCAGAAAGATGGTCGCATGAGTAATTCCAAACTCGCGGAGACGGTTAACCTGAGTGAAACGCCCTGCTGGCGACGCTGGAAAAAAATGGAAGAGGAAGGCTACATTGAGGGTTACGCCGCTAAGTTGAACCGCAAAAAGCTCGGCTTTCAAGTCTCTGGTTTTACGCTGGTGACACTAGGCAGCCATGAAGTGGAAAACACCACGCCGTTTGAAGACTTCGTCGCAGAAACCGATTGGATCTTAATGTGTCACTGCATTGCTGGCAGCGCGGATTATATGGTGCAAGTGGTGGCGAGAGACTTAGACGAATACTTTGACCACATCAGTGCTATTCGCCGCGTGAAAGGCATCAGCGCCATTCAATCCAACGTCTCAGTTAAGGAAATCAAGAGTACATTCCAGTTACCGCTAGAGTAGTGTGATGGACGAGACCGATGTTGTGGACAAGATTGTACTCGCTATCCCCTTCTACCATTAACGCGAAACTGCTGTGGGGTGACATCAAAGTAGGCTTTAAACGCTTTGATGTAAGAAGAGTCGTTTTGATACCCCACGTGATCGGCAATGCTTTGGATAGAGAGCTCTTCATCTAGCAAAGAGAGCGAATAAATCAGCCGAATTTGTTGCCGCCAAAGTTGAAACGAGGTGTTGAACTCTTTGGAGAACAAGCGCGACAAAGTTCGTTCGGATGCACCGACTCTCTCTCCCCACTGTCTGAGTGACCAATCCAATGCCGGCGTGTCGGTCAACGCTTCGAATATCAACTTTAAGCGTCTGTCTTCAGGCAGCAGTAACTGAAAGGTCTGCACGTTGTCTTTCATGATTTGATCATGCAACACGCCAAGCAATCGTGATACTTCCTCATCACTCACGTCCCCTTCACATTGGCGGCGTATTTCCTGTAACAGCTCGTTTAAGAACGGCGTGAGAGTGATGGTTCTCACTTGATGCTCGTACTCAGTACCGAACTTAGGGTTTAGATAGATACCGACAAATGTCGTATGGCTTAGCGCGATGGATTCATGTTGAATACCCGCAGGCACAAACAGCGCAGAGGTATGGGGCACAAGGTGCTGGTAATGATCGGTTTTGGTTTGTAATAACCCTTTGATCGGGAAGATGACTTGATGCCACGTGTGTTGGTGCAGCGTATCAATGTAACCTTTGGGCATATCGATGGTCTTAACCAGTGCCGGTGAGTGGGGATTGGCAGCCATCATCTCATTGGAGGTCATGACACCGGAGTGAGAATCGATTTGGCGGGTTGGCATCATTAACTGTCCTTACATCCCTACACTGACACAAGCTCATTAGGCTATCATGCTCGGCAAAGTGAATGAAGCCGTGAGGTGCGACGTATGCGATATCAAGTTGAAATATCCAAAGAAAACCAACTCTTATTCAAAGTCGATATTGATAACATCAATCAAGACAAGTGCGAAGCATCGCTTGAAACTGTGTTAACCAAGTTTCCTAAAACGGAAGGTTATCAACGTCATGTGTTGGTTTCAGATAGCGAAACGCGTTACTTAAAAAGTACAGAAAAGCGCATTGAAGTACTGGCAGCGATTCCGGTATTTAAGTCATTGGGCGAGCGCTAACGTGGTCTTGTTTCACACTGTATGGCAAATCAGTTTTAGGCGATAAGGAGAGAATATGAAGAAGTTAGGCGTAGTTAACAGTGTATTAGCGGGTAAAACCGTTGCCTTTGCACATGGTGCGAAAAGTGCGATTAACAAACAGGTTCTGCCGCAGCGTCAGCATGCAACAGAACTGGGTTTTACCAACGACGAACAAGGCGATCCACGCTTCCATGGTGGGATTCAAAAAGCCCTTCATATTTACCCAAGCGAGCACTATCCGGTTTGGCAGCAGGAGCTCGGCGACAAAGCGATTTTCCAATCAGCTGGGGCGTTCGGTGAGAACTTAAGCTCAAGCGGCGTAACAGAAGAATCCATTTGCTTGAAAGATAAAATCCGCATCGGCTCAACCTTGCTGGAAGTATCACAAGGGCGCATGCCTTGCTGGAAACTCAACGTCCGTTTCGAGCAAAACGACATGGCTAGAAGACTGCAAGACACGCTTCGAACGGGCTGGTACTTCCGAGTGTTGCAAGAAGGCGATATCGGCGCAGGTGACGAAATTATTCTGTGCGAAAGACCTTACCCAGACTGGTCATTGGCTCGCATCATGGGCGCGGTGTTTACTGGTTGCCTAGATAAATCAGAGCTAAGCCAACTGGCAGGACTTCCATTGGTTGAATCTTGGGGCAAGCTTGTTGAACGCCGACTAGAAACCGGTGAAGTCGAAGATTGGGAAATGCGTTTGGTTGGTCCGACTGCGGGTTAATTCCCGTTTTGACTCCCCGATAGATCGGAGCGTATCCCTTCCAATATTAGCCCCACAACCAAGTCAGTGGGGCTTTTGCTTTTTAGCCGTTCAATACAGCAAATCTGTATTGAAGCTGGAGCTTAGCAATTAACAAAGGTTAATGAATCGCGCACAAATACGCTTTATGTTGTACCCAAAATAATACAAGGGGAAGCATGATGCTCGAATGGAGAATTAAGAAATTCGCAGATCTGTCTGTTCAAGAGCTTTACGATTTTTTGCAGCAAAGAGTCAATATTTTCATCGTGGACATGAACACGCCATACAGCGATTTGGATGGTAAAGATAACCATCCCGACACCTACCACGTGATGGGATATGACAACGAACATCTGGTGGCTTATAGTCGCATTATGCCTCCGAAACTCGGATACCCTATTGACGTTTTACCCTTGCTGAACTCTGATGCCAATGACGTGTGTATTGGTCGCGTTATCGTCGCAGAGGACTACAGAGGGAAAAACATCGGTAACCAATTGATGCAAGTGAGTTTCGATGCCACAAGAAAGATCTACCCGACCGACAGCATTTTTATATCCGCACAAGCACATTTGAAAGACTACTATGGCAAGTTCGGCTTCGATGTTGTCACCGATAGCTACTTGGAAGATGGATGCGCCATGTTGGGTCTTAGGCACATTCCGAAAGTTATCTGCTCAGCATAAAAACAACATCAACTCATTGTAAATATGAAAAGAATAAAGGCAGACAGAATTTCAATGATTGGTATTTAGCATTTACTCACCTTTGATCGATGGGGCAAAATCAGCGCTCAATAACGGAATATCAAAAAGGAGTAAAAGTGGAAGATTTCTATATCGATCACAAAGGGTTAGCAGCATATTTCGAGATTCAGTGGCTTGATAAACTTCGACAAAACGGCGTGAGCAAACTGCTTGATAGCCAGTCTAAGTCAGTGCCAGATTGGTTTGTCTCTTCAAGCCACTCGAAAGACGTCGCGCAGTTTGTTGTTGAAGCTCTCGGTAGTGAAAACCTTTCTCCTAAAAGCCTATTAGAAGTGGGACCTGCTCTCGGGAGAAACTGTTATGAATTGATAACCAACATACCAAGTATCAATTCGGCTACGCTCGTAGAACCTTCTCATCGTTTGTTATCAAACTTGAAACAGCTACTGATCGATGGGGGAGAGTGTGACTTCCACTATATTAAGAGCTTAAAAGAGCAAAAGCATTTCACATTTGATGCATCTTCAATAGCCAAAGCTTGTGACCATGTGAATTTTTCTCTCATCGAAGCACCTTTTGAAAGTGGCGTGGTCGCGGAGCAGCACGATTTAAGTCTTTGCTTGAATGTACTGGATCAATGTGACTCCCCTAAAACGGTCGTGGAAGCATTAATGGACGCAACGGCTCCTAATGGTGTTTTGGTTTTAGCCTGTACCTATCAGTGGAGCAAAAAACATTTAAAAGATGAGACTGAAGCAGTTGACGATATAAACGATTATTTTGGCCATGGTTGGACTCCATTATCCGAAGTTGAGCACGAGTATAAAATCAGATTCAACGAGAGATACTCTCTCCTTTTCTTGTCTCATATCGTCGCCTATAAAAAGATTGGCTAATAGATAAAGAAGCCACGCACCCGATATCGTCAGGTTCGTGGCTTTTTTGTTTCTCCTATCTTGTTGAATTAATAAAACAAGATAGGAGCGCTTTTTTCTAAAGTTCTATCCTTTGAACTTACTAACATAACCAACAATTAATAGCCGCTACACTCTGCCTCATATCCTCCCTTTCAATTCACCCTGTTACTCTCTTGGAGAAATCTAGTGGCAACCATGAAAGACGTCGCGGACATGGCTGGTGTCTCTACGGCAACAGTCTCGCGTGTTATCAATCGCACCAGTTATGTTGAACCAGTAACGCAAGAGCGAGTCGAACGCGCCATTAAAGAGCTCAACTACCGCCGAGATGCGCGAGCAACAGCGCTAGCAAACCGCAGCAATAACACGCTAGGTTTACTCACTGGGAACTTGGCTGACCCTTTTTTCGCCTTGATCGCCAAAAGCGTAGAAGAAGTGGCTCGTGCCAATGGTTGCCAGTTGGTCGTAGTCAGTGGCGGGCACAATGCGCAACGAGAAAAAGAAGGGCTCGACTTTCTCATCAGTCAGGGCTGTGAGGCGATGGTCGTACACTCAAAGATGCTCGATGACACCACGCTGATGCAATACGCTGCACAGCTTCCGGCGATGGTGTTACTCAACCGCACCATTGCACAAATCTCCAATCGTTCTGTCTGGGTAGACAACCGAGTCGGTGCGCGCAAATCGGTCGAATATTTGATTCAGCAAGGTCATCGCAAGATCGCCTGTGTCACCAGTGACTTACCCATTGAAGATCGAACCGACCGCCTTGAAGGTTATCGAGACGCAATGAATGCAGCCAATTTAGCTATCCCAACAGGTTGGGTAATCAACCAAAACTTCAGTGAGTCTGGAGGAGAGGAAGCAGGTCGCCAACTTATTCAATCCTGTCCGGGAGTCACTGCGGTAGTCACATTTAACGACGTAATGGCAGCAGGCTTAATGGCAAGTTTGCATGAGCAGGGTTTGTCGGTGCCAGATGATATCTCCGTGGTTGGATTTGATGATGTGTTGCTTGCACGCTACCTCTATCCACGATTGACCACCATGCATAACCCAATTGACGAAATGTCGACTTATGCAGCGAAATTAGCACTAAACTTAAGTAAAGACGGCTATTCGCCACCAAACCTGCATCAATTTGAAGCAAGCTTAGTCAGCAGGTAAACCGTCAAAGCAATACAAAAGATCGGATAAAATTGTGATGAACCTTACATTCGCACACCTCATGTAAGCGCTTACATGAAAACAACACACCGCTCTCATTTTGCCTATTATGTGACCGTTATTATCCATTTCGAACAAACCCTACATCGATCCTGAGGATAAATAACATGACAAATTCTAAGCCTCTGCCGTCGTTCGGATTAGCACTCGCCCCTATTGCGGTGATGTTTGCACTTCTGGCTGTCGGATACGGAATACTCGGACTTCGCATTGAAGTTCTGTTGCTGATTTCAGCTGCCTTTACTGGTCTTATCGCGTGGAAGATCGGTTACAACTGGGATGACATCATTAACGCCATCGTAGAAAAACTGGCCAAAGCGATGCCAGTCATTCTGATTTTGGTCTCGGTTGGTGGTTTGATTGCCAGCTGGATGGTCAGCGGCACAATCCCTTACATGGTTTACTGGGGACTTAAAGTCATCAGCCCTGAATACATTCTTATTGCCGCTTTCTTTGTGACCAGTGTCGTTTCCGTTTGTACCGGCACGTCTTGGGGCTCTGCAGGTACTGTTGGTGTCGCACTAATGGGCGTGGCAGCAGGCCTTGACGTCTCGCTCGCAGCTGTCGCTGGTGCAGTGGTATCTGGCGCGTACTTTGGTGATAAAATCTCACCGTTATCAGATTCAACCAACTTTGCGCCTGTCGTTTCAGGCACCACCTTGTACGAACACATTCAACATATGCTTTACACCACCCTGCCGGGCTTTGTGATTGCGTCTGTCGTCTTCTTCTTTGCGGGTCAAAGCGCTGATATCGCGAACATTCACGAGCCAGAGAAAGTTGTTCAAATCATCTCGGGCTTAGATAATCTATACAACTTCAACATTCTACTTCTTATCCCGCCAGTGATGATCCTGTGGGGCGCGTTAACTAAGAAGCCAGTTCTGCCATTGATGCTTGGCGCATCGGCTATCGCGATTGTTTTAGGCATGTTTTTCCAAGACTTCACACTAAAACAAGGCTTCCAAGCTTACGTAGACGGCTTCAACCTAGCCATGTTTGAGGCAAACGGTCACAGCGTAAATGGCTTAGTACCAGATATCACCAAACTGCTTAACCGTGGCGGTCTGTTCTCAATGATGAGCACGATTCTACTAGTATTCTGTGCCTTTGCCTTCGCTGGTATTTTGAGCCTAACTGGCGCACTAAACGTGGTACTAGGCAAATTCCTACATGCGATTCACACCACAGGTCAGCTGATTGCTTCGACCGTTGTGGCAACCATCACTGTGGTTTTCACCACTTCTGACGGCAAGCTAGCGCTGTTGATTCCGGGTGAGTTGTTCCAAAACGCTTACCGAAAAATGGGATTAGACACGAAGAACCTGTCTCGAACCATCGAAGATGCCGGCACCATTATTGAACCATTGGTTCCTTGGACAGCCGCAGGTATCTATATGGCGGGTACGCTAGGCGTGGCAACGTTGGATTACCTACCATGGGCGATTCAATGTTACACCGGCGTGATCTTCGCTCTGATTTATGGCTTCACTGGCTTTGGTATCGCAAAAGCCAAGCCAGAACAAAACGAACAACAGATTGCTAAAGAGCATTCAAATACACCAGCAGTAGAAACAAAATAAGGTAAATCATTGATGAACGCTTTCGACCAAATTCTGAACCGCAAGGAAAGTGGCTCTGTTAAATGGGACTTTATGCAGCAAAAGCTGGGATTGGCTGGCACGGATTTACTCCCGATGTGGGTATCCGATTACGATTTTAAAGCGCCGCAAGTAGTATTAGACGCGCTACAACAACGTGTTGAGCATGGAATTTTTGGTTACGCAGAACGCGATGATACGTACTACCAAGCTACGATCGATTGGTATCAAAACCAGCATGGTACCCACGTTGAGCGTGAGTGGATCACTACGGTACATGGCGTACTTCCTGGACTCGCGATGGCATTGCAAATGCTCACCGAAAAAGGTGATGGCATCGTGATGCAGAGTCCGGGATATGGCTCCTTCCGTAAGATCATTGAATTCAACGATCGTGTTGTCGTAGAGAACCCACTGACGGAAACCAAAGGCGACTATCAACTCGACTTTGATCATCTCGAAACCTGCTTTGCTAATGGCGCAAAAGCAATGATCTTCTGTAACCCACATAACCCAACAGGGCGAGTTTGGTCTGAAAGCGAAATGACAAAGGTTGCCGAACTGTGTGAACAGTATCAAGTTTGGCTGCTGAGTGATGAAATATGGGGCGATTTAGTGGTTGGCGATGCGGAGTACTACTCTGCTTTACGTCTTCCAAAAAATCTTACAAAACGTCTGATAGTAGCTACGGCTGCAAGTAAGACGTTTGGTTTGTCTTCACTGCGAATCTCTAACTTTATGATTCCAGATGAATCACTCCGAGCACAGTTTACTCGCCGATTAGATGCTCATGGTATGGACGTGTTCAATAGCCTATCGATGAGTGCAGCGACTGTTGCTTATCAAGAGTGCTCTAATTGGTTGATGGACTTAAAAGACTACTTGCGAGCTAATATCGCCAAACTTGATCAGTTTGTACAAACGGAACTGCCAGAGGTGAAATTTATCGCCCCACAAGCAGGCTACTTGGCTTGGTTAGATTGCCGCGCATTCAACCTGACCGACGCCGAGCTGGAGCAAAAATTTGTCGCCGCAGGGCTTGTCCCGAGCATGGGCATCGCTTTCGGTAAAGAAGGTTCTGGCTTTGTTCGCCTTAATCTAGGCTGCCCAGCAGGCACACTGGATGAAGCCTTGGTAAGAATCAAACACGCACTAAACTAGCCATACAAACAACCGATATAACAAAGCCACGCTTTTCATGTTAAGGCGTGGCTTTTTGTTTCCCTTTCCCCAGACTGCACAGACAACACTTCCCTAAAGCCATCATTACACTTCCATACGTTCTGCTGATAGAAGGTTACACATTCGTTTTGTACACTGTTCAAAACCAAGTGATTAGGACAGCATAATGAACAAAACACTCATCGCGTTAATCACTTTAACGGCAGCAGGAACAGCAACAGCTGGCGACACTTACATTCGTAACGGTAACATCTACAACAACGAAGGCGGTTGGATGGTCGAAGCTGGCGTAGTGCAAGCCAGTGATCTTTTCAAAGACCAAAAGCACAATACAGCACCAGTGTTAAACGGTGGCTATCACGGTGAAGATTTCAACGCTGATCTTGGTGGCATCAACTACCGCTTTCTTGGTGAAACTAACGAATTGTTAAACATGAGTGCTTATGTGGTGGGCAGTGGCGTACCTCGCGATAGCGATGTAGCGAAAAGCTTAAAAGGTACTAAGCGTCGTGATTTTGCGGTCGATTTAGGTTTAAACGCAGACTTCACACTCGATCCAAACAACGTGATTTCAACTTACCTACAACACGATGTTTCTGGTGCCTATAAAGGCTTCCAAGGTGGTGCGACTTACTTCCACATCATGAACATCGGCAATGCTGATTTCGTACCATTTGCGAGCGTGTCTTACCAAAGCGAAGACTATGTAGATTACTACTTCGGTGTCACAGACAAAGAAGCACGCGCAAACCGCAAAGCTTACAAAGGCGAAGCTACGGTAAACTATGGTTTAGGCTACAAACTGGTTGTGCCAATCACCGATAACTGGCAAATCAGCCAAGTATCACAATACACGCGTCTAGGGAGTGGCATCAGTGATTCTTCTATCGTAGAGAGCGCAAACCAATGGACAGTTGGCGCGACCGTTTCTTACAACTTCTAGTCTCTTTCCGTTAATAGAAAAAGCCATCATCACGATGGCTTTTTGTTTGTTTAGCTTGGTTTATTTAGCTTTGGGCGCTTGGCGTTTCGGTTTTCCTTGAAACTGCTTAATGCTCTTTTTGGCATTGGTTCGGCGATTGGCTTTTTTATCACGTGGAGCACGTTTGCTTTCGCCTGTTGATGGCTTATCCGTTACTGGGAAACCTTCAAGGTCTTGCGTTGGCAATTCACGCTGAGTCAAATTACGAATAGCCGTAAGCGCTTCGGCTTCGCCATGGCAGACTAGCGACATTGCAACACCTTGTTCGCCTGCACGGGCTGTACGTCCTACTCGGTGAACGTAAGTCTCTGCGTGCATTGGCAACTCAAAGTTAATCACTACTGGTAGTTGCTCGATGTGAATACCGCGAGCTAATAGATCGGTGGCAATTAGCACCTGTGTTTGCCCAGATTTAAACTGCGCCAGCGCTTCTTCTCGCTCTGCTTGGCTCTTATTACCGTGCAGCGCATTGGTTGTGATTCCAGCTTTGTTCAACTTCTTCGCCAAACCATCAGCGTTCTCTTTCGCGCCAATGAATACCAATACCTGAGCCCATGCATTTTGCTTGATCAGTTCAATCAACGCTTTGGTTTTGCTGCCTTTGTTGACGAGATATAGCGTCTCAGCAATATCTTGATTGGTGCTGTTTTCTTGATGCGCTGCTACCTGTTTTGGTGCATGCATCAGCTGCTTGGCTTTGCCCTTCAACTCCTCAGAAAACGTTGCTGAGAACATCGCGGTTTGTCGCTGGTTTGAAATCTGCCCTGCAATATTTTGCACGTCAGGCCAAAAGCCCATATCCAACAAGCGATCCGCTTCATCCAACACTAGGTAATGGATATTACTCAGGTTCAACCCGTTGCTCGCCAGATCTACTAAACGACCCGTTGTCGCCACAAGAATGTGAGGGTTTGCCGCAAGTGCTTGTAGTTGCGTCTCTTTATCCACACCACCACACAAACACACTGCGTTGAAACCAATAGCTTGACCAACTTGGTTAATCGCCTCGCTCACTTGTGTCGCCAACTCGCGTGTTGGTACTAGAATCAGCGCTTTTTGCTCTGGATTTACACTTAGCTTTTCCAACAAAGGCAAACCGTAAGCAAGGGTTTTTCCGCTGCCCGTGTTCGCTAATGCCAATACGTCTTTACCACTGAGTAGTTCAGGAATTGCCAAAGCCTGAATATCGGTTGGCTTCTTGAAGTCTTTTGGCAGTGCATGAATCAGCTCAGAACTCAAAGAGAGAGTAGAAAATGGCATTAGCTTAACCTTGTGCTTTTGGTTGAAGAGGCAGTACAACAATATAGATGCAGTAAATCGCAGGCGCGGACTTTACCACAATCCAGTAGACGAACCATCCCATTTTAGAAGAGGAAATCTGCAAACGTCGTTGGTTTTTAATGCCTGAAGCAAAAACAGCGATTAGATTGCCGCTTGGTAGGTACCACGAATAGGGTAATCATTTTCTGGGTTACGGATAAACGCCAATCCTGAGAGCAAGACTTCTAGGTCAGGTCGAGCGAATGGACCGTTGGAAATATCGACTAACTGAACTTGTCCTTTACTGTTCACCACAAACAAACCTGGCTCTGCAAAGAGATGGTCTGTCTCTTTTTCTGAGCGAGGCTCCGAGATGTACAGACCTAGCGTTTGCATCTGCTCTACTGTCAGGTCATAAGCGACTGGGAACGTGACGCTAAGTTGCTCCATATGCTGCTGTAGCTGTGCTTGGCTATCTGCGGAGACTGCCACGATGTCCATCCCGAGTTGTAAGAATCGCGCTTTTAGTGTCTCTAGTTCGTTGAGGTAACGAGTACACAAAGGGCAGTGTTTGCCGCGGTAAACCACCACTAAGCGCCAATCGACATTCTCAGAAGGTGTACCCAGCTCGATAGTTTCGCCACTTAGCGTTGGCAGAGTGATAGAGGGGAACAAGTCACCTGCGGTAAATTTTGTGGTTGTCATTATTCAGTCCTATTTACTTCACGTTGTTTAAGATAAAACGAGCGCGACACAGGTTGGAGTGGAGAGCATTGCTGCCCTCACATGTCGCGCTCGAACTAACAGACCTGAGTTATCGTTGAATGTATTCGTAACTTTCGTCAGATTTGTTGCGTTTACCTACGTACTTATCTTCAAAGTTTGGGGACCACACTGCGCTCGCATCTTGGTTTTGATTCCAATCAAAAGCGGTAAAGCGGTGCACCATTTTCCAAACACCATCACGACGTTCAAAACGGTACAGGTGACGACCACCTAAAATGCCTTCTTTGTCCACGCCATCTTCTTCATGCACGTGGTACGCCCACACATAGCTCTCTGCAGTTGCTGTATCACCATCTACTTCAATGAGAATGTTGCTGATGCGGTGCTGTGTAATTTTGATTGCTTCAAACCCTTTCATTGCTGGTTCCACAAAAGCGTGGGCATTGTCGTTATAGAAAAACAAATCTGGGAAGATTGGGTCTTGATGGTCTTCAATAGCATCTTCCCAGTAAGTGGACTTCATCAGCTCTGCGTCCATACGATCTAAAGAGCGAGCATGACGGAAAATCACTTCAGTAATATCTTGTTTATCAAGTAGAAGTTGCAGTTTTTGTTGCATGTCCATAAGCGCCTCCATTGGCGAATCAATCTTGGTTAATCTTTCTTACCGATTTGTTTTTCGGCTTGGGATGTATCTTAGAACCAACCAATATCGACTAAAACTGAGCTACAATGACTAGCACCTATGCCTATTTAGAATAATTGAGAGCACTAATGGACCAACTAAGTGCAATGCGCGCATTTGTTCGAGTGGTACAAACGGGCAGCTTTTCTGCCACGGGTCGTGAAATGAATACCTCACAAACAACGATCAGCAAAAAAGTGGCAGCGTTAGAAAAGAAAATCGGCGTCAAGCTCCTCGCTCGAAGCAGTCGCGACCATGCTTTAACGCCTGCAGGCGCGAAGTATTATCAAACTTGCGTTGATATTTTAGGTGAACTGGATGAAGCCGAAGCTGAGGCAAGATCGGAGGTGGCTTCTCCCCAAGGGACGATTCGCATCTCAGCACCAGTGGCGTTTGGTCGCATTTTGCTTGCTCCTATCATGGCAGAGTTTTTCCAACGCTATCCTGATATCAAAGTGGATTTGCAGCTCAGTGACCAGCACACCGACTTGATCAGTGATGGGATAGATGTCGCAATTCGAGCTAAACAACTGGAAGACTCAACGCTGATTGCGCGCCATTTGTTTGATAACCCAATGCTCATTTTAGCGGCACCGAGTTATTTACAACAGCACGGAGAACCCAAAGCTCCTGAAGACTTAAAACAACACAATTGTTTGGTTTATTCGCGGATGAGAGACATTAATGTATGGAGCTTTACCAAGCAAAATCAGAAACATGCCGTCGCGGTAAATGGTAATTTTCAAAGCGACAATGGGGATGTATTACTAGAGGTCGCATTAACTGGAATAGGGATTGTCATTCTTCCGATTTGGATGGTTGAACATCACTTAAAAGAAGGGCGACTTACACAATTGATGAGCGACTACATAGGGCAAAATTTACCTTTCAATGCGGTGTACTTACAAAGCCGTTATACGCCTCTTAAGGTTCGCTGCTTGATTGATTATCTGAAAGAAAAGCTTCCCAACGTTGAGTAGCAACAAAAAAGCGCAGAGCCAAAACTCTGCGCTTTTAAAAGTGCTTTTACATTGTAAATCGTTACTTGGTGTAGAAAGCGCGTTTTAGTGCCATTTCTAGACCACGCACTTCCGCAAGGCCTTTCAAGCGACCGATGGCTGAGTAGCCTGGGTTGGTCTTCTTCTTCAAATCATCCAGCATTTGGTGACCATGGTCAGGACGCATTGGGATCAAACGGTGATCACCCACTTCTGCGCGGCGTTGTTCTTCGTCCAAAATTGCCATCACCACGTTGTACATATCCACATCGCCATCTAGGTGAGCTGCTTCGTGGAACGTCATCGGGTTGCTTTCTTCACGCTTGGTTGAACGCAAGTGAGTGAAGTAAACGCGGTCGCCATGCTTTTTAATCATCTTCACTAGGTCGTTGTCACCACGCACACCGTAAGAACCCGTACACATGGTTAAACCGTTCATTTTGCTCGGTACTTTTTCAGTCAACCAATCGATGTCTTCGATGGTTGAAACAATACGCGGCAAACCAAGAATTGGACGCGGTGGATCGTCTGGGTGTACAGCCAACTTCAAACCATGCGCTTCACACACTGGCATAAGTTCCGCTAAGAAGTGCGCCATATGCTCACGCAGCTTATCTTTGCTGATGCCCGAGTAACGGTCTAACTGTGCTTGGAACTCTTCTAACGTGTAACCTTCTTCAGCACCCGGCAAACCAGCAATGATGTTGCTTGTCAGTTGTTGGATTTGCTCCGCCGTCATGTTGTTGAAGTACTCAAGCGCCTGCGCTTGTTCAGCTTCGGTGTAATCCGCTTCTGCGCCCGGGCGTTTAAGAATGTGCAGCTCAAATGCCGCAAATGCGATTTGGTCAAAACGAAGTGCTCGAGAACCATCTGGCATTTCAAACTCTAGGTCGGTACGTGTCCAATCTAGCACTGGCATAAAGTTGTAGCAGACTGTATCTACGCCACATTCTGCAAGGTTACGCAGCGTCTGTTTGTAGTTGTCGATCCACTGTTGGTAATCACCTGTTTGAGTTTTGATTTCTTCATGAACAGGGACACTTTCAACCACCGACCACGTTAAGCCTCTCTCTTCGATGATGGCTTTACGTTTTAAAATCTCTTCTTTCGACCACACTTCCCCATTTGGAATGTGGTGCAAGGCATTTACGATGCCTGTTGCGCCAGCCTGACGAATATCGTCTAGCGACACTGGGTCATTCGGACCGTACCAACGCCAAGTTTGTTCCATGACACTCACCTTTTTTAAGACGCACTCAGCCCGCTCAAATTATTCAAGCTAAGTGCACAACGACTTCTTAATATGCAGCCACGATAATGCAGCTGCGCTGACTAGAGCCGACCAAAGCCGGCAATGTGGTTAACTATTTTCAGCACCCTGCAGAACAACAGGGTTGGAACTGAATAAGTAACCATCAAAATCTGGGTCATCGATGTCAGACAGCTCCAACAGGCGCTGTTTAACGTTTTCAAGGTGTTGCCACATGGCATTTTTTGCAGCGATAGGATCTTTACGCTGCAATGCGGCGAGGATTTTGGCGTGATCGTCTAACCACTCTTCACGGTAGTCTTGACCAGCAATGTGGGAATGGAGTTTATTCCACATTGGGCTGCTCTCACGTCGCTCCCAAGATTGTCTCAGCATGTCCACCAATACAGAGTTTTGGGTTGCTTCTGCAATACACATGTGAAACTTCTCATCACCGTTGCAATCTGCGGTGCCACTGGCGAGTTCTTCTCGTTCCAGTTCAAGGGCTGCACGCATTTTCACAATGTCGCTTGGCGTCACTTGCATCGCGGCAAATTCAGCGATGTTGCTTTCAAGTAACTGACGAGCTTGGAGCATTTCGAACGGACCAGCATCATCGCTGATCACATTCTCGCGGGAGTTGGGTTGAGATGGAATATTGATGACATACACCCCAGAACCTTTTTTCACTTCGACAAGGTTTTCCAGCTCAAGCATGATGATCGCTTCACGCACAACTGTGCGGCTAACGTCGAGACGTTCTGCAATATCGCGCTCAGGCGGCAACCTATCACCAACCTTGTAAAGGCCGTTGATTAACTCTTGTCTTAGGACTAGACCGGTTTCTTGATACGGTCTTTTCGGTTCAAAAGGCATCATGATGATATTATCACTATATTCCATCTAACTTCTCACGCCATCATAACGACCAATAACAATTGGTCAACCTCTATGTACCAGAATGTGGTAACACCTTGTTTTCGATTGTTTCGTACTAATTAAATTGTGAATTATTGAACGGCTTTGATTTTCTCAACCAATTCATTTAATTCAGGATTTGTCTTTTCTAGGTCCGCGTACATTGGCTGAACCGCTTCAACAAATGCCGCTTTATTTGGCTCTACAAAAGTCACGCCCATCTTCTCTGCTTTCGCGCGCTCTTTCGCTTCTGACTCAGCCCACAGCTTCTTCATGTATTCCGAAGAGTCTGCCGCTGCTTTCATCAGTGCTTGTTGCTGCTCTGGCGTTAGCTTGTCATACGTCTTAGTAGAGATAACCAAGATGTCTGGCACCATGGTGTGCTCATCCAAGCTGAAGTATTTCGATACTTCACTGTGACGGCTCAAGCTAAACGATGGGATGTTGTTTTCCGCAGCATCGACCACGCCTTGTTGTAATGCCGTGTATAGCTCACCGTATGCCAACGGCGTTGGGTTGCCACCCAATGCTTTCACCATCGCAATCGCTGATGGGCTTGGCTGTACGCGCACTTTTAGACCTTTTAGATCTTCCGGCGTGTTGATTGGCTTGTTGGTGTAGAAACTACGCGCACCCGCATCGTAATAAGTCACACCAATAAAGCCGCTGTCCGCTGAAGAATTCAGGATTTCACGACCCACTTCACCATCTGTCACTTTGTAGTAGTGGTCTTTATCGCGGAACAAGTAAGGCAGGTTGAATGCCGCGTAAGCCGGGGAGAAAGCTTCCAATTCTGCCGCGTTGCTCTTCACCATATCTAGAGCGCCGTTTTGCATTAGCTCCATCGATTCACGCTGTGTACCTAGCTGTGCATCAGGGTAAATACGGATACGAACTTCACCATCTGTCATTTCACGAACTTCTTTTGCCATAAAGTCCATTGCTTTATGTACCGCATGGTCACGAGGGTGGTTGTGACTCAGCTTCAAAGTGGTCGCAGCATAAGCAGAAGCAGTGGCGCCGAAGGTCATTGCAGCACCTACTACAGCGCTTAAAAGAGTCTTACGCGTCATCATTGTTCTATTCTCCTTGGATTGGTTGTCCAATATGTAGGGTAGTTTTAATTTTTTATCGGTATTTCTTGTTTCGAAGCCATTATTGGCGATCAAAAAACCTATCGTCAAAACAAAAATGCAAATTGATTGACCAAAATCACAATAGCAATCGTTAAATTGGTCAACCAATCCAATTGTGAAGCTGCTCACGGACAACCAAATCGGCTAACTTATAATCCACTCAGAAAGATTAGCGTATGTTGCTGCCCTACACAGAAACAGTTCCTTACATTGGTAAACCAATTGTTATGAGATGCGCGTATTTACTTAAAGGAAATAAAAATGAATAAATTGGTCAAATACATAAACAGGGGGCTGGCTGCCTTTACGGTCTCTCTCTCGACCTTCCTCGTCATTTGCGTAGTCTGGCAAGTGTTATCACGCTATGTGATTGGCAGACCAAGTACCGTTACTGACGAACTTGCTCGCTATCTCTTTATGTGGGTAGCATTAATTGGCGCCGCCTACACCACCGGCCTTAAACGTCACCTTGCTATCGACTTGCTAACAATGAAGCTGCAAGGCAAGCGCAAACTCATCAATGAAATCGTCATCCAAATTGCCATCGCACTGTTCTCTTACGTGGTGTTGGTTCACGGCGGTACGCAACTCGCACTGAAAACACTGGCAACTGGCCAGTTAACGCCAGCACTAGGCTTGGAAATGGGCTACATCTACTTCTGCCTACCAATCAGTGGCGCACTGATGATCTTTTACTCTGCGGTATTTGCTTTCGACCGTGTAAAACAATTGACGTCTGGTGAAGCCCTACTCACCGACACCCAGCTTGATCAATAGAGGGTTCCACAATGGAATGGCAATTAATTCTCACCCTGTTCGGTAGCTTCGCGGTCTTATTGACGATTGGCGTACCGGTTTCTTTTGCTATCGGTTTGTCATCGCTAGCCACTATTTTAATGAGCTTACCGCTAGAGCCTGCGATCGCCGTTGTGGCGCAGCGTATGGCGGCAGGCCTTGATAACTTTGCTCTATTGGCAATCCCGTTCTTTATCTTGGCGGGTAACATCATGAACCAAGGTGGTATCGCACTGCGTCTTATCAACTTCGCAAAAGTACTCGGTGGCCGCCTTCCTGGTTCACTAGCACACGTGAACGTAATGGCGAACATGATGTTTGGTTCGATTTCTGGCTCTGCGGTAGCGTCTGCAGCAGCGGTTGGCGGCACCATGTCTCCTCTGCAAAAGAAAGATGGCTACGATGAGAACTTCTCTGCAGCAGTGAACATCACTTCTTGTCCTTCTGGTTTGTTGATTCCACCAAGTAACACTTTAATCGTGTTCTCATTGGTATCAGGTGGTACATCTATCGCGGCATTGTTCCTAGCAGGCTACATTCCTGGCATCTTGATGGGTCTAAGCATCATGGTAGTGGCGGGTATCATTGCAAAACGTCGTGGCTACCCAGTGGCAGCACGCCCTTCTCTTGCAATGGTTTGGAATACCTTCTTGAAAGCCGCCCCATCTCTTGCACTGATTGTGATCATTATGGGTGGCATCATTGGCGGTATCTTTACAGCAACAGAGGCTTCAGCTATCGCGGTGGTTTATACCTTTGTACTTGCGGTGCTGATTTACCGCGAAGTGAAATGGCGTGACATTCCAAAGATCATCCTAGAGTCTGCAGTCACCACTTCTATCGTATTGCTACTGGTTGGCGCATCGATGGGCATGTCTTGGGCGATGGCGAACGCCGACATTCCTTACATGATTGCAGATGCCCTACTGGCTATCTCTGACAACCCAATGATGATTCTACTGATCATCAACGTCATTCTGCTGATTGTCGGTATCTTCATGGACATGACACCAGCGGTACTGATCTTTACGCCTATCTTCCTGCCAATCGCACTGGATATGGGTATTGACCCTGTGCACTTCGGCATCATGATGACCTTCAACTTGGCTATCGGTATCTGTACCCCACCAGTAGGTAGCGCGTTGTTCATCGGTTGTTCTGTGGCGAACGTTGCCATCGACAAAGTAATTAAGCCTCTACTTCCATTCTACGTTGCACTGATTGCAGCACTAATGGCCGTGACCTTTATTCCTCAGCTAAGTCTGTTTTTGCCTAACCTTGTTCTTGGCTACTAAGCGCTGGGTTATAAGTTTTAGATTACGAATTATTAAAATACACCATCCCGCAGGTTCGCCTGCGGGAAAAGGGATACAACAATGAAGACTATTTCGAATTCCACTCTGAATGAAAACGTTCTGCTTCCGGACTACGACCGCCCAACGCTTAAAAGCCGTATTGTTCACCTTGGTTTCGGTGCTTTCCACCGCGCACACCAAGCTCTATTCACCAACGAGATGCTGAGCAAAACGGGCTCGGACTGGGGCATTTGCGAAATCAACCTATTTGGTGGTGAAGAGTTAATTCAATCGCTGCGCGCACAAGACCACCTCTATACAGTGGCAGAAAAAGGCGCAGAATCGACAGAGGTAAAAGTGATTGGATCAGTGACCGAATCACTCCACCCAAGCCTCGACAGCATTCAAGCGGTGTTAGAAAAAATGACAGAGCCACAAGTGGCGATCGTTTCAATGACGATTACCGAGAAAGGCTACTGCGCCGACCCAGCGACGGGCACGCTTGATAAAAACAATCCGCTAGTCATTGCTGACCTTGCCAACCCAACGGAGCCAAAATCAGCATTGGGTTACATCGTGCAAGCGCTGAAGATGCGCCGTGAACGCGGTCTGACGCCATTTACCGTGATGTCTTGCGATAACGTGCAAGAGAACGGTCACGTAGCAAAAGCAGCGGTACTTGAGTTCGCTCAACTGCTCGACCCAGAATTGCGTGACTGGATTGAAACCAACGTTACCTTCCCTTGCACCATGGTTGACCGCATTGTGCCAGCAGCAACCGAAGAGACACTGACTGAAATCGCTGAGCTACTTGGCTGTGAAGATCCATGTGGCATCGCTTGTGAACCATTCCGCCAATGGGTTATCGAGGATAACTTCGTGGCTGGTCGCCCAGATTGGAGCGTGGCTGGCGCAGAATTTGTTGCCGACGTTGTGCCTTACGAAGAAATGAAGCTGCGCATGCTAAATGGTAGCCATTCGTTCCTAGCCTACCTAGGTTACCTTGGCGGTTACGCGCACATCTCTGACACCATGACAGATGAAGGCTACCGCAAAGCGGCATTCGATATGATGATGCAAGCGCAAGCCCCTTCGCTGACCATGCCAGAAGGCACCGATTTAGAAGGCTACGCCAAGCTGCTTATCGAGCGCTTCACTAACCCGAGCTTGAAACACAAAACATGGCAAATCGCGATGGATGGCAGCCAGAAGATCCCACAACGCATGGGTGGCAGCTTACGATTCCATCTTGCTCAAGGTTCTAACTTCTCATGGTTGGCAACAGCGATTGCAGGCTGGATGCGCTATGTCTCCGGCGTGGATGAGCAAGGCAACGACATTGATGTCCGCGATCCAATGGCAGAGACACTACGTCAGATTTGCGACCAACACGGCTTGAACGTTTCTGTTGTGCCTGCATTGCTCGCTGTTGAAGCTATCTTCCCAGTAGAGCTTGGTCAAAACCCACAAGTGATTGATGCGGTGAGCAGTGCTTACCAATCGCTAATCGATAACGGTGCTCGTGCCACTGTCGCTGCGTTGTAATAGGAGTTAACGATGAAGAATTTCTTGTGTGAAGACTTTTTACTCTCAAACGAAACTGCACGTCGCTTGTACCATGAGCATGCGTTCCACCAGCCAATTTATGATTACCACTGCCACC
Organism: Vibrio jasicida CAIM 1864 = LMG 25398; assembly: GCF_000400365.1. Classification (GTDB taxonomy): domain Bacteria; phylum Pseudomonadota; class Gammaproteobacteria; order Enterobacterales; family Vibrionaceae; genus Vibrio; species Vibrio jasicida. The sequence continues at coordinate 35,950 of NZ_BAOG01000063.1, forward strand.
TCAACCCAGCGGAAGTAGCGCAAAATCGTCAGTTCGATAACTTGGGTCAAATCTGGCTTGAAGGCGATCACTACAAATGGCGTGGCATGCGCTCGGCAGGCATTGAAGAGCGTTTAATTACCGGTGACGCGAGCGATTACGACAAATACATGGCATGGGCGAAGACGGTTCCTCAAACCTTGGGCAACCCGCTTTACCACTGGACACACCTAGAACTGCGTCGCCCATTCGACATTACCAATACGCTGTTTAGCCCAGACACCGCTGACCAAATTTGGCATCAATGTAATGAGCTGCTTGCGACACCTGAGTTCACAGCTCGCGGCATCATGCAGCAAATGAACGTCGTAATGGCGGGCACGACCGATGATCCTATTGATTCACTAGAACACCACAAAGCGATCGCAGAAGACGACACCTTTAACGTTAAAGTGCTGCCGAGTTGGCGTCCGGATAAAGCGTTCAAGATTGAATTGGACGTGTTTGCGGATTACATGCACAAACTGGGCGAAGTAGCAGACATTGAAATTCGCCGCTTTGATGATTTATTGAGTGCGCTTGATAAACGTTTGGCACACTTCGATGCACATGGCTGTCGTGCGGCAGACCACGGCATTGAGATCGTCCGTTACGCACCGATCCCAAGCGAGGCTGATTTAGATGCGTTGCTGACCCGTCGTTTGAATGGCGAAGTATTGTCAGAGCTTGAATGTGCGCAGTTCTCTACCGCAGTTCAAGTTTGGCTCGGCAAACGCTACGCGCAATTGGGCTGGGTCATGCAGCTTCATATTGGCGCACAACGCAACAACAGCACACGCATGTTCCAACTGTTAGGTGCCGACGCTGGCTTTGACTCGATTGGCGATCGCCCATTTGCTTTTGAACTGGCACATCTATTGGATGAAATGGACCAAACCAACGAGCTGCCTCGCACCATTCTTTACTGTTTGAACCCTCGTGATAACGAAATGATGGCGACTATGATTGGTAACTTCCAAGGTGGCGGCATCGCGGGCAAAGTGCAGTTTGGCTCGGGTTGGTGGTTCAACGACCAGAAAGACGGCATGCAACGCCAAATGGAACAGCTTTCTCAGCTTGGTTTGCTCAGCCAATTCGTCGGCATGCTAACGGATTCGCGCAGCTTCTTGTCTTACACTCGCCACGAGTACTTCCGCCGCATCTTGTGTGACATGATTGGTCGTTGGGCAGAGAACGGCGAAGTTCCAAATGACCTATCGTTGCTTGGCCCTATGGTCGAAGACATCTGTTTTGGTAACGCAAAACGCTACTTTGAAGAGAGGGCGTAACCAATGAAACACATCGCCATTATTGGTGAATGTATGATTGAGCTGAATGGCAAACCGTTCGGCTCAATGCATCAAACATTTGGTGGGGATACGCTCAATGCTGCGGTTTATTTGAGCCGCGGCTGCGAAGCCAATAGCAAACCTGATGAAGTTAAAATCTCTTACGTTACAGCGCTTGGCAATGACCCAATCAGTACGGGAATGCTGACTCGCTGGGAAGACGAAGGCGTATCAACAGACTTAGTGCTGCGCGATGAGACTCGCACGCCGGGTTTGTACTTGATTCAGCTTGATGACCAAGGCGAGCGTACGTTCCTATATTGGCGTAACCAATCAGCTGCGCGTTACTTACTTCAACATCCAAATTTTGGACTGGTTAAGCAAGCATTAACTCAAGTGAATGCGGTGTTTCTCAGCGGTATCTCTTTGGCCATCTTGCCAGAAGAAGACCGAATTTCACTGCTCAACTTATTGGTCGAACTAAAAGCTCAAGGCGTTGAAATCGCGTTTGATAGTAACTTCCGTCCAGCACTATGGCCTCAAGACGATAATCAAACCGTCAAAAACGTTTACCAAGCCATGTATCAACTGACGGACGTTGCCTTAGTGACTTTTGATGATGAGCAATTGATCTGGGGTGACGATACACCAGAGCAAACCATTAAACGCCTTACCTCTCTTGGCGTAGGCAAATGCATCGTCAAGCTCGGCGCAGATGGCTGCTTAGTTCAAGACTCTACAAATCAGGGTTCGAGCGCGGCTCTGGCTCCACAAGCCGTGCCAACCCAACCTGTCGCTCAAGTGGTGGACACCACATCGGCGGGCGACTCATTCAATGGTGGCTTTTTATCGGCATACCTTACTGGCACAGATCTCGCGACTTCATGTCAAAGAGGCAACGCACTGGCAGGTGCTGTGATTCAACATCGCGGTGCCATCATTCCCAAAGCATTCACACAACCGGCGCTTGGCGTCGTTTAAGGAACACTCATGTCTAGCATTAAACAACAATTAAAAGCTCTGAAAGTCATCCCAGTTATCGCCATTGATAAAGCAGAAGACATTATCCCATTGGGTAAAGTACTGGCAGAAAACGGACTACCAGCAGCTGAAATCACTTTCCGTTCAGCAGCGGCTGCAGAAGCGATTCGCCTATTGCGTGAAACCCAGCCAGACATGCTGATTGGCGCAGGTACGGTACTGAACCGCGAGCAAGCAATTGCAGCAAAAGAAGCAGGCGCAACCTTTATCGTATCGCCTGGCTTTAACCCAAATACCGTTAAAGCGTGCCAAGAAATCGGGATTGATATCGTACCGGGTGTGAACAACCCAAGCACAGTTGAAGCCGCGCTAGAAATGGGATTGACCACCTTGAAGTTCTTCCCTGCCGAAGCCTCTGGCGGCATCAACATGGTGAAATCACTGCTCGCGCCATACACCGACATTGAACTGATGCCTACTGGTGGCATTAACCCTGCGAACATCAAAGATTACTTAGCTATCCCGCGCGTATTGGCATGTGGTGGTACGTGGATGGTAGACAAGAAACTGATCGAAGCGGGCAACTGGGAAGAGCTTGCACGCCTAACTCGCGAAGCAGTAGCACTTGTGAATGCGTAATGATTGGTAAGTCATCTCAAGGCTCTTGGGTAACCCCTTAGCGATTTAGATAAAGTGCCCAGCCCTCCCTTTGTGGAGGGCTGATTCGTTCAAAGCATGGCTCAAAGAACAACACTCTAGGGAAACAAATGGAAAACTGGTTAGCACAAGGCATTGGTGGCATCGCATTTATGGTTGGCGTGATGGCATTCTGGCAGAAAGATGACATGCGCTTTCGCTATCAGATGATGACGTTTTGTTTCATCATGGGTATTCACTTTACCCTGATGGGCGCAACCGTCGCCGCCATTGGTGTGATCATTAATGGCATTCGCAGTTTCGCCTCAATCAAAACTCAATCACGTAAAGTAATGTGGTTCTTCATTGCTCTTATGTGGCTGATGACCCTTCCAAACATCACTCACTTTTTTGAGTTACTCACTGTAATCGGATCATCCGTCGCCACTTGGGCACTCTTTTCCAAACAAGGCATCACTCTACGCAGCTTAATTTTGTTTAATTCCTTCTGCTGGGTCAGCCACAATATTTGGCTTGGTTCTATCGGTGGTTCATTAGTCGAGAGTACTTTTATCATCACCAACTTACTGACCATATATCGCTTGTATCAATCGAATAAAAATAATAACCAGACACAAACTTTAAATCAGGATTAATGTATTTAGCGCTTTTTCTCACCTGGTAATAATTTTGGAGTAAACAATAACAGCCATAGCGTTACATAGAATTTGGAAGCGACATAACATAAAAGTAAAGTATTGATTTTAAAGATCTTAAATAAAAACAAACAGACTACAAAATCAAGCTCACATTTAATTTGGTCAACCTATTTTTAATTATATATTGAGTTTAATCACCTAATTAAAAAATATGGTGATCCAAATCTTTAGTTCAATTAATTTTGGTTAACCAAAACATCGCTAATTACTAATATTGGTCTTGAACAAACAACTATACCAACATTAGGACAGCGACATGAAACGTCTTACCCAACTCACTCCTATCGCAGTGGCGCTTGTTCTCGCAGGGTGTAATTCATCCGACGATGACAGCAACTATGCTCAACCAGAAGTCTTCTCTCGAGTGCACGACGTGCTCAGCGTTGATGGTTATCAATTTAGAGACTCCAATGGCAACGGGACGTTAGAACCGTTCGAGGATTGGCGTCTAACACCGGTAGAGCGTGCCGCCGATCTTGTTAGCCGACTGACGCTTGAAGAGAAAGCCGGCATGATGCTTATCGACACACTCAACTCCGGTGAAGGCGGTGTCGTGACAAGCAAAGGTCAGGACATGATCGCCGATGCTCAAATGACACGTTTTATCTTCCGTAACAGCGTGGTGGAAACACCAGAAAACGCGCCAAACTGCGACAGTGGACGCTCAGGCTGCCAGATTTCACCTAAAGAAGCCGCGACTTTCATGAATAGCGTTCAAGAGCTGAGAGAGAAAACCCGAATGGGTATCCCAGCGCTATTTAAGTCCAATGCACGCAACCACATCGACCCATCTGCAAAAGCGGGTATCAACGTCTCTTCGGGTGCATTCTCGGCTTGGCCAAAAGAAGCTGGACTTGCAGCCACTCGCGATATGGCGCTGATTGAAGAGTTTGCGGGCATCATGAATGAAGAATGGTCGTCGATTGGTTTACGCAGTATGTATGGCTACATGATGGATTTGGCGACAGAGCCTCGTTGGTACCGCGTACATGAAACCTTTACAGAAGACGCGGATCTTGCAGCAGATATCATGCGCTCTTTGATCAACGGCCTACAAGGTGGTGGCGCTATTGACCAAGACAGTATCGCCCTTACGATCAAACACTTCCCCGGTGGTGGTCCTCAAGAAAACGGCGGTGATCCTCACTACGACTTTGGGCAAAACCAAGTCTATCCAAAAGACAACTTTGATTACCACTTGATCCCGTTTATTGCCGCGATTGATGCTGGCGCCTCTTCGATCATGCCTTACTACGGTATACCAGTAGATCAAAAGTGGATGCCAAATGATGTAGGCATGTCCTTCTCTAAAGGTATCGTGACCGATCTGCTGCGTGGTGAGCTGGGCTATACCGGCAACGTCAACTCCGATACCGGTATCATCGGCGACCGAGCATGGGGTGTGGAAGATAAAACCATCGACGAACAAGTTGCGATGGTAATCGAAGCTGGCGTCGACGTTCTCTCTGGTTTTAACGATAAAGACGTCATCGTAAATCTGGTCAACAAAGGACTGATTGACGAAGAGCGTGTCGATCTTTCAGTGACTCGCTTAGTCAAAGAGCAGTTCCAACTTGGTTTGTTTGAGAACACGTATGTGGACGTCGATAAAGCCCAAGAAATCTTAGGCAACGCCGAACATCAAGAACGTGCAGACTACGCTCAGAAGAAATCCGTGGTTCTGCTGCAAAACACAGACAAGACATTGCCTCTAGCCAAACCAAACGCCGACAAAGCAGTTTCGCTCTATGTGATGGGTATGGATGAAACCATCGCTGGTGACGAGCGTTATGGCTTTGATGTGACGTCTGGTGATTATGAAGATGGCAAAGCTCGCCCACCAGTACCAGCAGGAACCGATTACGCCGTTATTCGCGTGCGTGTTTCCAATGAAGGAGCGGATCCTGAGCTTATCTTTGGCGGTGCAAACCCAGATGAACTCGACCTGCTGGCATTCAGTCAAATGGCTACCGCAGCATCTTGGAAAATTGAGCCAAGTCTGACCGATATCCAAGCCGTCATGAATGAAATTGGCGCAGAGAATACCGTGCTTTCAATTAACTTCCGTCAACCGTTTGTACTGGATGGTGCAAGTAACATGAAAAAGTCGGGCGCAATCTTGGCCACCTTCGGTGTATCAGACAGCAACTTAATGGAAGTCCTTTCAGGCAACTTCGCTCCTCAAGGCAAGCTTCCATTTGCACTGGCAAACAGCGCGCAAGCGATTTTGAACCAGCACTCTGACTACCCAGGTTATGACGAAGCAGACACCTTGTACGAATTCGGTCACGGGCTAAGTTACGAATAACCTTTTACCCGCCTAACAAGGCAGTGTCTCGCGCTGCCTTTGTTGGATCTACTTTAGGAATAAACCATGGAACACATACTGCAGTTAGACTGGGTTGACCAAAGCATTCCCCATAAAGTTTGGGTGGAGCAATACTATGACGGCTGCCGCATTTGCCTAAAGGTCGTCAAGGATGTTGAGCCAGAAATGCTCTCATTGATTGTGCCCAACATTGATGTGAAAAACGTTCGTCAGGCATGGCAAGGTAAAGCTATCAACGTTACACCCGCTTATGATGATGGCGTCCTTTTCACTCAAACCCGTTCGCTGTTCAACCTTCCTCATGGTTGCGTGATTTGGGCCGTCACTCATATCAAGATGCAAAATGGTTTGAAGATGTCTGCTGACAAGCTCTGTTTTGTACCGAAACATTCAAAGCAAGATTCTCGCTTTCAACAAGAACATCACGCTGAGGCATGTTAAACCAATAAGGTCAGCCCAGCAGCTGACCTTGTGTTTATCTGTGCTTTGCTTCAGTACGGATGAAAATCAACCTTTTGACAAATTGGCGGGATGTAAAGCTGAAGATAGGACTCAGATAGGCGAAGGGCTTCTTTAGCCAGTTCTGGGGTGATGTAGCCATATTTGCGGTAAGAGAGAGAATAGATTTTGTCGGCAACTTGCAGGGATATAGCAAAAATATTAATCGGTTGAGGTAGCTGAGGAATGTCGAAGAACTGGCGATAAATCATCTCAACTTGATACCCTAATTCAAGATCATGCTCTGTATCTGCGTGACCTAACTCTGCAAACGTATGTCGACCCAATATCAATTTTTTGGCAATAGGATTGTTATTATAATAATTCACATAAGCCGTTTCTATCATTCGATTAATATCGCTCCAATGGACAATCTTTTCTTCATCAATACACTGCTCGAGTAATAAATCAAAATCAGAGAAAACATTTTCCAATAAGTTATGAAATAAGTTTTCTATATTTGGATAATGATGATAAACCGTTGACGTTGCCATTCCGCATTCTTTAGCAACGTCGTACATCGAAATATCCGTCGCTTCTCGCCTCTCCATCAAACGGACAACTGCTTCGTTAATTTTCAACAATTTTGTTTCTGTACTAACTTTTCGCATCGTGATGTTGTCCTTCCAAATTTTAATTAAAACCTAATATATAAGGTCACACTATCAATGTCCGCCAAAAACGACCGTAACTTTGACATGCGACCTTATTGATTTGTGAATTAACTTATTTGCATATTATGGTTGTATATGTGTACCAGACTTCCCTTCAATGATTTCTAACGCAAAAGATAAATCACCGATATGACCACTTTGTCCTGTTTTTTCAACAAACTGGCAGCATGCGTCGACTTTCGGTCCCATCGATCCTGCAGGGAAAGAATATTGCTTCATTTGCTCAATGGTCACATTCTTTAGCTTTTGCTCTTGTGGTGTTCCCCAGTTGAGACAAACGTGGGTGCCATCTGTCAGAATCAGCAAATGCTCCGCCCCAATTTGTTCTGCAATTAGTGCCGCAGTCATGTCCTTATCAATAACCGCTTCAAAACCGACATACGCCCCGTCTTTTTCGATTACTGGAGCACCGCCGCCGCCACCACAAATGATCAAGTGTTCTTTTTCGAGTAAGTCTTTGATTGCTTTGATTTCTAAGATCTCTTGTGGCTTAGGAGAAGGGACGACACGACGCCAATGCGCACCATCAGGTTTCACAACCCAGTGATTTTCCTCGGCAAGTTGTTTTGCTTGATCCTCAGTGTAAACAGGGCCAATGAACTTAGAAGGGTCCACAACGGCAGGGTCGTTTTCATCGACGACAATTCGCGTAAGTATCGTCGTCGTGTAACGATCTTCAATTGCAGCATTGAGACCTTGCTGAATCAAATACCCAATCATGCCTTGTGTTTCTGCGCCAAGCACATCAAATGGATAGGGAGGGCAATCTTTATAAGCGTTGTTTTGTAGGGAAAGTAAGCCGACTTGAGGACCATTACCATGCACAATGACTAAACGGTAGTTTTTACTCAATTCAGCCAGTGAACTCGCCGTCTGCGCAATGCTTTTTTGTTGATTCTCGCAGCTCATGATCTCACCACGCTGCAATAAAGCATTCCCTCCAACAGCAACAACAATAATCGGTTTTGACATATCGAAATCTCCAAATATAAATAAATGATGTCAGATTAGACTGGCCTAACTGTATTTAATTGGAATTTTATGGTTGGAGATAAAAATCACAGTTCAATTCCTATTCAATAATTGGCATAGAAAATGAAGTTGACGTCACGTAATTTTCATTATTAATCGTTTAAAAACCGATATGTGATCTCGAATGTGTTTTTAGATTTTTAATGAGTAAGAAAATTCTGAAATTAATAAATTGATCAAGAACAACTATTTTGCGATTAGTGTTTTTTTCCTCATAAAATGTCTAGGTTCTTTTAATTTTCCCCGCAATTCGTTTCCTCAATACCGATATTAAGTTCACATCAAAGTTCGTTACATAAATTTCACTTCTAATAATTGCCATATTCAGTAGTTAAGGAGCGAAACAATGAGTAACGAAACTCAAGGAAAAATGGGGGTCATGAGTATTGCGCTATTTACGTTATGTGCAGTACTGGTGGTCGACACACTCACCGCATCCGCAAGTATAGGGGTCAGCTCGATCGGTTGGTGGGTTGTAATGCTGATCTTTTTTGTTATCCCCTATGGGTTCATCACTTCTGAGTTAAGCACAACTTACCCAGGCGACGGTGGTATCTATGACTGGGTAAAAGAAGCCTTCAATTTCAAATGGGCCGTACGCACAACTTGGTTTTATTGGATTAACGTCGGTCTATGGATGCCAGCGGTATACATCATGTTTGCAGGCATGTTTGCCGAGCTATTCATGCCAGATCTATCTTTGTGGGGCCAAATAGCGATTTGCATTGCGTTGACTTGGTTCACCGTGTGGATTTGCAACGTATCGGCAGACATTGGCGTTTGGGTCACGAATGTAGGCGCCATCCTAAAAATCTTAGTGATCGGCACGCTAGGTGTAGGGGGCTTTGTTTACGCAATGAAACATGGCGTCGCAAACGAATTTTCTTTGTCTGCCATGGTGCCAACTCTCGACTCAGCGGTTGCGTTTCTTCCTGCTATTGTCTTCAACCTAATGGGTTTCGAATTGGTTGCAACCATGACGAAAGAGATGAAGGACGTGCGTGATATGCCAAAAGCCGTATTCCTTTCCATTGGTATCACTGCGTTCCTCTACATCTTCGGCACGATTGGCATTCTGATGGCGTTACCTGTTGAAAGCATCGGTCTGGTCGCTGGGTTAATCGACACATTTAAAACCTTATTTGGTGATGGTCCATTGGGCAATGCCATGGTGTATTTCTTTGGTGTCTGTGCACTATTAACGCTCATCGGCAACATGGTGAGTTGGACAATGGGTGCAAGTCGCGCTGCTGCCGAAGCCGCTCAAGAAGGTGAACTACCAGCCGCTGTAGCAAAAATGTCGGACAAAGGCTCTCCAGTGGGTGCGAACAATATCACTGGCACGGTTTCTACCGTTGTGATCTTGTCATACGCCCTATTTGCTCAAGGTAATGACGACTTGTTTTGGTCCATCTTCGCCTTTTCAAGCTGCATTTTCTTATTGCCTTATCTGTTCATGTTCCCTGCATACCTAAAATTGCGCCTAGTGGATGGCGACCGTGAGCGCCCATTCAAAGTTCCGGGTGGCATGGGTACGCAATACATCATCTCAATTGTGTGTTTTTTGGTAATCCTTCAAGCCGTGGTGCTCTTCATCTTCCCAGAAGCACTTGACCTCACCGTCGCAGACTGGAATTACACAGCGCCAGTGCTCATCGGAGTTATCGCGACAATCTTGATTGGTGAATGGATTTTACTGGGCGCATTGAAACGCAAGAACCAACAAACGGAACAACAAGCTGAAGCGTAATTCAGGAGATTGATATGAAAAAGCTATTACAAACCACACCAAAACAAGACGGCTTCAGAATGCCTGCCGAGCAAGAGCCTCATAGCGAAATCTGGATGGCTTGGCCAGAACGCACTGACAACTGGCGAAACGGTGCAAAACCGGCACAAAAAGTGTTCGCTGAAGTGGCAAAGCAAATCAACCAAACCACTCCCGTCACCATGCTGGTAAGTGCGGATCAGTACGACAATGCCGTATCTCGTTTACCTGACGATATCCGCGTGCTTGAAGTATCAACCGATGACTCTTGGATGCGCGACATCGGCGCAAGCTATGTCGTGAATGATGAGGGTGAACGTCGCGGTGTCGACTGGGAATTCAATGCTTGGGGCGGCTTTGTCGATGGCCTTTACTGGCCTTGGAAACGCGATGACCAAGTCGCACAGAAAATGTGTGAAATTACCGCTGATTCTCGTTATAGAGCGCCAATTGTACTTGAAGGAGGCTCCATACACATCGATGGCGACGGCACTTTATACACCACAGAAGAGTGTCTGCTGGACGAGAGTCGTAACCCAGATCTAAGCAAAGAAGAGTTGAGTAAAGTTCTTCGTGAACATCTCAATATAGAGAAAATTGTTTGGTTGCCTCGTGGCTTATATAACGACGAAACCAATGGTCACGTCGATAACATTCTCCACATCGTTAAGCCCGGAGAAGTGGTACTGACTTGGTGCGACGACCCAAATGATCCGCAATACGAAATCAGTCGAGAAGCCTACGACTGCCTGACAAATCAAAGAGACGCGAAAGACCGCAAAATCAAAGTCCATAAGCTGCCAATGCCAGGTCCTTTGTACATGGCAAAAGAAGAAGCAGCAGGGATTGATATTGCAGAAGGGATGGAGCGTGAAGCCGGAGAGCGTCTAGCCGCCTCATACGCGAACTATCTCATCACGAACAACCAGATTGTTCTACCTCTACTCGATAAGCGATACGACGCAGAGGTGATTGCGCTCTTAGAGGAGCTCTACCCAGGCTATGAAGTAAACGGTGTTCCTGCTCGTGAGATTTTGCTCGGTGGCGGCAATATCCACTGCATTACTCAACAAGTACCTCAAGTTTAAATCCATACGAATCCAACGACTCAAAATAAAAGGGGCGAGCTTAGGTAAGCCCCAAATGAAAATAGGAATATGATTATGAAATTACCTTCTTCAAGTGCAACTGACCTACACAAAGCAAACATTGAGCATATGGTGTCTATGAAAGATTTCTCAGTCCGAGAAATGGACAACATGATGGAATTGATGAGCTACCTAAAACAGGCGCGTAAAGACAATGCAGTCCCACAACTGTTCAAAGGAAAGTCAGTCGGGATGATTTTCGAAGCCGGCTCGACTCGCACACGCGTTTCATTTGAAGTTGCCGCAACGCTACTTGGTGGTCACGCTTTGTTCTTATCGCCAAAAGACATCCATCTTGGTGGCAAAGAGTCGATTGATGACACCTCACGCGTGTTATCACGCATGTGTGATGTGATCATGGCTCGCACTAACAGTCCTGAAACGCTAGATGGTTTATTAAACATGTCTACCGTACCAGTCATCAACGGCCTAGATACCCGTTTCCATCCAACACAAATGCTGGCTGACTTATTTACTATTCGTGAGCACATCACTGATGGTCGTCAGCTAAATGAACTGACTTTGGCATTCATGGGTGACGCTACTGATGTGTGCCGTTCATTGATGCTAACTTGTGCGAAATACGGCATGGGCTTTAAGCAAATTGGTCCGGTTAAATACCACATGGAACCAGAATGGGTTGAGCTTGCAGAATCGTTCTGCAAAGAATCTGGCGGTCATATCGAGATCACCGATGATGTAGAGCGAATCAGTGATTGTGATGTGGTCTACGGCGACAGCTTCTACTGGGTCACTCAAATGGATGAGAAAGAAGAGCGCTTGGCTGCCTTCATGCCCGACTACGTGATCACGGAAGAACTTATGGCAAAAGCGAAGCCAGGTGCAATGCTTCTGCACTGCTTACCTGCAAACGACAAAGAGGAAGTCACTCGCGGTGCGCTAGAAAGTGAATACTCTGTAGCATTCGACGAAGCAGAGAACCGCCTAACAGCGCAAATGGCCATATTGGTTTACTTCACCCATAAAGATGCCATCACGCCAAGCGAAGAAACCATCAAGCGCCACGAAGACAAAATTCTGACCTTCCTCAGCACCCTATAACGATCTCATTCACTAACTAACGTTTTTATTCGGCACACATAGCCAGACTTGCCTCTGTTTTGAGCGGTTGGTCTGGCTATCTATTGCCTGTATCAGCGTACCCGCAGCGTTACTACAGCAGCCAGAATTGGAGAACATTCGAAATGCACGGCGAAATCATCAAAGTATCTAGAAATACAGAAAATGCACCAATCAACGACGGCTCAACTCAATCGGTAGCTTTCTCCCATTACAACAATATCTCAGCGCAACTGCCGATTGACCCAAAAAGCCAAAAGTTAGTGGAAGGGGGCATCAAAGAGCAAACTAAGCAATGCTTAAGCAATATTAGGTCTATCGTGGATAGCATCGAGCACAGCTTAAATGACGTCGTTAAAATCACGATTTATCTTAAATCTATGACCGATCTGGATGCTGTCGATGAGGTTTATAAACAATACTTCATCAGCCACCTTCCAACTCGAACCGTAATTGCCGTTGCTGCACTGCCTTTGGAAGGCGCTTTAGTTCAAATCGACGCGCTCATTTCGAACGGCGAAGGTACACACCCTCAAGAACCTTGCGAGCTGATCAAGCTGGTAAGAAACACAGCAAAAACCCCAGCCAGTTTGCTGTCGAGCCAAAGTGTTGCGTTCTCACATTACAACCACATTTCAGCTCAACTGCCGATTGAACCAGAAACAGGCAATATTGCTGAAGGCGGAATCAAAGCGCAAACTCGACAATGTCTGAAAAACATCAAGAGCATACTGAATAGTATTGATGTCCCTTTTGATGACATTGTTAAACTCAATATCCATCTGAGAAGTCTCGACGACGCCTTTGCTGTCAATCAAGTCTACAGCACATTTTTTCCAGACTCGGCGATAGCAAGAAGCGTTGCCTACGTGCCCGCTCGTACTGTCATCAAAGCTGAGGGGTTACCAATGGACGCCTTAGTGCAAATAGACGCGACGGTTTCTCATGGAGACGGAACGCCACCCCAAGCCGTTGAAGATAGACATGGGATTGTGATTCGCGCCCACAACACAGAGGCGGCACCAATCAGCAAGTTCTCAACTCAAACTGTCGCTTTCTCGCATTACAATAACATTTCTGCACAACTGCCAATCCATCCGCCGAGTGGCGAAGTCATTGTTAATGACGTAGGCGAGCAAACCATGCAATGCCTCGACAACATCAAAGCCATCATCAAAAGCGTGCACCATGTAATGGACGACATCGTGAAACTGAATATTCAGCTAAAAGATATCAGCGACTTGCAAGTTGTGGAGGATATTTTAGCAAGCTACTTTGATAAAGAACTTCCAGCGAGCACTGTTATCGGTGTATCAGAAATCTTTATGGACGCCTCAATCCAAATAGACGCTATTGTTTCTAATGGTGAAGGCACATTTCCAAAAGAAGAGCTTAGCTACTGAGCCTCATAAACTTATCAAGAGAGAAGGTCAGCTCTACAGCTGACCTTGTTTTTATCTGTGCTTCACTTGCCTGACATATTGCCAAAACCCAACACTTCAATACTCACCTATAAACAGACCAAATACTCCAACAATTTTGCGCGAAATGAAGACAAATATCTTTGTGATGTGCCTTCTAAAAGAAGCTGCAAAATTATGGCGTGATACAGCAAAGCATCAAGTATAAAACGACGCTTCAAATCTCTCCTTTTCTTTTGAAATCAGACTTCTAATGAAAATGCGAGAATAACCCTCACTCCGCCCTCTGTCAGAGCTTTGTCAAGACAGAGAACACACTCTTATCCTCACATAAAACCTTCACATCACGGTCATAATCTAGGGTCTAAAATTACCTTTGAACTCGTGTCTACGGACGAAATTTTCAATCGTTAGTTGTGGGAGGTTGCTATGGAAAAGTACTGTCCAATATGTCAAACAGAGTTGCTCGATAGAAGTCACTATCTTATCTGTCCTAGAAACAATATTGGCGAATGCGCGTATGATGGCTACGAGGATCACCACAACCATTGCTGTCATGATCAACGAAATAATGCACATGATGCCGAGGCCGTCACACTGGAATAAGTACCTCAAGAACACCCGTTAAAGAGTGCCACTCAACATCGAGTGGCTTCAACATCGAAAGGACAGCAAAGGTTAGACCAACTAAAGCAAGTGGACTCCATAAAAAAACGCCGATAAAACTAAAGAAGTGGCAATCACTTTATGCTTTCCCGCTTTCCAACTGGTTCCTTTAGTCGCGACACAAAGACCTGAAGCGTAAACATAACGGCAAGCTAAACAGGCAAAAACTAAAGAAACTGCCAACAGCCAAGAAACTGAGCCATGCAATATCTTAGCAATCGACAGCACGATCAAAACCGACACAAACAGAGTACGCAGCCAAGATAAAACCGTTCTTTCAACTTGCAGACCGGCATCGCTTTTTAAATGGGTCTCATCTAATAAAGACATCGTGATAAATGCTGCTCAATAAGAAGGTAATCACCACCACCATTAAGATCGGAATTACTTTAATAGCATGGGAATAAGACAGGTTGCTGTTTAACCGCATTGCGATTTCATTTCCTCGCCAATTTGCATAGGCAAAAATCGAGCAAAGAATAGAAATCGTCAGTAAAGATAAACAAATGAGTGGCTTATATAAAGTATCGTTAAGACTTGTGGCTAATTGGTCCACAGCAATAGCCGCCGTAAAAAAGCCGAGCGCAGTACGAACCCATGCCAAAAAAGTTCGCTCATTGGCAAGCGTAAAACGATAGTCGGGGTCTTCCCCCTTTTTTTTCCAAGACATATTCAAAACATCAGAGAGAGTGGGCATTTATCCCCACTCTCTTAGCTCATTTATTGTGGTTTCAACATTTGCATATCGCCACCAACCGTCGGCAAGTAGCGGGCGTTATGCAGGCGATAAGAAGACCAGTAACCAGACCAACGTGGATCAGATTGCAGCAACTGAGCCGCTTGTAGCACAATGGTTTCTTTATGGACTCGATACTCTTCCAAATCGAACAAGTTCGACTGATCGTCTTTATCCAAATGGTGTAATTCTTCAAAGCCCGTGGTGGCGTTGTAGCCGTAGAAATATGGTTTACCTTCTAGCGTCACCTGAAAACCAAAGCCGTAATTACACCCAACATGTACACCCGTTTGGTAAACCTGAGTCAATGGGCGGCGAGCCTTACCTTGCATCACATTCAGCAAGTTATCGCCTTCCATTTGTGATGGAATTTCAATACCTGCAAATCCGAGGATAGTTGGCGCTACATCAATTGCAGAAACGCTCTCATCGGATTGTTTCAACATGGTTTGCTGAGATTTAGGAGGCTTGATCATCAATGGAATACGGAAAATATCTGGCTGGAAGTAAGAGCCTTTATCCGCCATAGCCATACGACCATTCATATCACCATGATCAGCAGAAAACACAATCGCAGTTTCATCCCATAACCCTTCTTCTTTGAGGAAGTGGTTTAAATGACCGATAGCATGATCAACCACCTCAACTTGCAGTAAATGACAAGCAATATAGTCCTTCGCCACTTCGGCGTCATACATCCCCCAATATTGCTGATAGAGCGCATAAATTGGGTTATCCTTTTCCTGCATGGTAAAACTATCAGGCAAGGTAATAGCGGCTTTGATTTGCTCGTAGCGTTCCTCTAAACCACTTGGCACAGAATAAGGCTGATGAGGGTCGAAGAATTCTAATTGAGTGAAAATTGGCTTAGCTGGCGCTTGGATTTTCGATGCTTTTATTTGCTCCACAGCCAACTTCGCCAAGAACACTGAGTAATGTGCATCTAACGGGAAATCACTGCCATCTTGCTGTTCAATCCAACCGCCAAATGAATTGGCAGGAGACAACTTATCAATCTGTAAACCACGGAGCTCTTTGCGATATTTTGGTAACTGTACGCCCATATTCGCGAGGTATGCTAGGTAGCGGTCATCGTCTTCTACTGGTGGTCCCCAGCGATCCCAAGCATGCACGTTTTCACCAAAGGTACGAACGAATTTCTCTACACCAACGTGACATTTACCTGAATGTTTGAGGGAGTAACCGACACGTTTTAAGTAGTCTTGGAAAATGATGTCGTCGAGATCGAGATCCACCTTCATTCCTACAGGCGTACGTTCACCGTTTGAAAGATAGGGAGGGTGCATGCCAGTAAAAATAGCGGCCCTTGCCGGACCGCATAAAGGGCTGGGAGTAAATGCCGAACTAAATGAAGTACCTTCCGTGGCAATGGACTCGATGTTTGGCGTATTGATCACGCCAGAAAGCGGACGTTGGGGGTGATAACAATCCGCAGAAATCATATCGACAGTAATGAACACGATATTGGGCTGTTGTTGGTCATTTCTACAGAAAGCGCCCTTTCTCTCTTTAGGGTTTAAGAAATCAGAAATCATCTAGGCCTCAAAAAATATGCAAAGGTGATAGAGCTCTATTATTCAAGCCTTATCACGGACTACTGATTCCTAAAGTTAATCGTGATTGGTACTATAAACCATAGTAAAAATCCCTATTAAATGTAAAAAGCGAAACAATGAAAAATCAGCCGCTCCTCATCGAAGAATCCGCAGATTCATGTGGCATTACTCTACGCTCAATGTGGGATGTACATGCCGACATAAACTACCATATCAAATGGCCAAGAGACCGCATGTTGCCTATGCTGCCAAATGCCATTGTGGCGGTATACACCATCCAAGGCAGTGGGTGCATCAAGATGAAGAGCGGGAAAATTCTCACGGTTTCCGCACCAAGTGTGACCTTCATTGACAGCAGAAACATCGATAGCTACTGGACAAATGGAATCGTTTGGAACTTAAACTGGTTCGAGTTTTTAATGCAGGGTGTTACTCCGATTCCTTTTGAAGAACCTATTGCGTTGAAGAACGACGACTACCCAAGCATTCTGTCTGAAGTCAAGGAACTCATTGCGTCTAAATCACCAATAAAACTCAATGCAGCGGTCGCAGGCTTTGGGTTTGTTTTTTATAAATGGCTCACCTTAATTGACCAATCGAAATCCATGACCAACCAAGAAAAGACGGTGCATGAGATTGTGGCAAAAATGAGCGAGAACATCGGTGAGAATATCGCCATAAAACAGTTTGCGCAGGAAGCGGGCTACACAGAACAATATCTAAGAAAACTCTTCCTTAAATACCTTAACGTGTCCCCAAAACAGTATTACTTAAAGCTGAAACTCGATGCCAGTATGATGATGCTCAAGCGCTCTGGAACTAATGTAAAGCGGGTCGCCTTCGAACTCGGCTTCAACGACAGCTTCCATTTTAGTCGCGCCTTTAAAAAGCAGTTTGGTGTTTGCCCATCAAAAGCAAATGACCTCTGATGGGCAAAGTTTTTGCAGAATATTAGGCCGTAATCGCGCATGGCTAGCGGCTAGTTGTGAATGTTTAGTAATCAAAGATTAGTGATTAAGCGGCCAGTTTGAGAAGTAAATATGATCCGCTTGCCAATCAACATCTTTGTTGTCTTGGAACAGCTTCGCAGCAACCGTAAAAGCAAACTCAAAGCTCACCCCTAACCCTTTCGCACTGATGAAAGGAGCGTCGACAACCACAGGCTGATCAACATACACGCCATCAGAAAAGTTCTTCTCTAGACCACCACCCGTTGTGTAATGGTGCAGCCCTAGAAGCTTGTTTGCAGCCAGTACTTTGGCACCGGATGAACACAGTGCGCAGATCCACTTATCTTCTGCGATATGTATTTTTAGAAACTCAATCACTTTGCTGCTGCACGTCAAATTGTCCGTACCCATTGGACCGCCCGGCATCATCACCGCATCGTACAGCTCCGCACTTTTTTCTGACAGCAAGTAGTCTGCAGAAATCAACGTTTTAAAATAGGAGCTCAAGGGTTTGCGATCGTGGATTGATAATACGTCCACTTCAATTTTGAGTCGGCGCATAATATCAATAAAGACCACCGCTTCTGCCTCTTCAAAACCATCCGCTAATAAAACGGCAACGCGTTTAGTCTCCGCCATTACTGCTTCTCCTGTTGATTAACCACCTTTACGGCTTCTCTCGTTAAGCGTCCTATTTCTTCCCAGTCTTGGTCTTCAATTAATGATTGGGGCACCATCCATGTACCACCACATGCCACCGTATTCGGTAACGCTAAGTACTGATTGATATTACCTTCGTTCACCCCGCCAGTTGGCATGAACTGTACATCTTTATAAGGCCCAGAAAGGGCTTTGAGCATGGCGACACCACCAGCTGCCTCTGCAGGAAAAAACTTCATCAAACGAATGCCTTGCTGTCGTGCTTGCTCCAACTCACTCGGAGTACAAACACCTGGAATAAATGGAATGCCTTTGGCAGCACACGCTTGCAAAGTATCTGGGTTAAAGCCCGGTGCTACAATAAATGACGCCCCAGCTAGAGTCGCTTGCTCGACTTGCTCTGCATCCAGCACCGTACCAGCACCAATATACATATCAGGCTGAGCAACGCTCAGTAGTGCAATAGCCTCCGCCGCAGCTGGGGTTCTAAACGTGATTTCAATGACGTTCAAGCCGTTGTCAGATAAGGCTTTGCCTAACGAGAGCACATCTTCAGCGCGCTCAATCGCGACTACAGGAATTACTTTATAAGACGCAAGTTTTGCACCTAAATTATTCATACAATTTGTCTCTTAATAGATCTGTTATTGGTGATGGTACAATGGCACCTTTATATTGAATGACTTTGCTAGCCAATAAGTTGCCAATTTGACACGACGTGCCGAGCTCTAAGCCTTCACTTATTCCCAAAATAAAGCCTGCATTGAACGAATCACCAGCTGAGGTGGTATCAATCACTTTTTCCACCGGACTAGCAGGGTGGTGGGTCACAGACGTGTTCCAGTTTGCTAAAGATCCGACACTGCAACCGTCCGCTCCTTGCTTGATAACGACGACCGCTTTGCTTTGCTGATTGAGTCGTTGAATGGTGGTCTCAAGGCTTTTATCGTCCCACAGAGCCTGTTCATCATCGCTGGTTAACAATAAGTAATCGCTGATGTTGACGATGGCTTGATACCAATGTTGAGCATCGAGCCTACTGCTCCATAAACTCGGACGATAATTGCTATCGAAAATAACTCGAGCCCCTTGGTGGCGAGCATCAGTTAAAGTTGAGATAAGTTTGGCTCGGTCCTCATCATCTAAAATGGCAAGAGAGATGCCCGATAGGTAAAGAAAATCAAAGGACATAAGCTCTTGTTCAATCTTTGAAAATTGCTCATGCTTGAGTAATTGAGACGCCGCCGATTGATGTCGCCAATAAGCGAAACTGCGCTCTCCACCATCATCTAATTGGATCATGTAAAGCCCGGTTGGATGTGCTGGGTCAATCAATACATATTGAGTATCAATCCCTTCTACTTGCCATTTTTCTGCCATGTGTTGAGAAATCGAATCTTCACCTAGCGCCGTGATATAGGCAGGCTTTAAATCAGGATTTAGGCGACTGAGATAAACCGCAGTATTTAATGTGTCACCACCATAGCTCTGAGTCATTTGCCCAAAAGGCTGCCCGCTGAGCTCGATCATACATTCGCCGATTAAGGCTATTTTTTTCATCGAAAATACCGAAAGTAACGTAACAATTCCGAAAGAAGCTCGGGAATAAAATCAGAAAGAAAATGCCTGCGAGTGCAGGCATTTTTGAAGTATCGAGATTAGCGAGCGAGCCAGCCACCATCAACAGCTAGCGTATAACCGTTCACGTAATCAGACGCTGGTGACGCTAGGAAAATCACAGGACCCGCCAAGTCTTCTGGTAAACCCCAACGTTGTGCAGGGATACGCTCTAAGATGGCTTGGTTTCGATCTGCATCGGCGCGCAATGCAGCGGTGTTATTGGTCGCCATGTAGCCTGGGGCAATCGCATTCACATTAATGTTGTGTGCTGCCCACTCGTTCGCCATCAAGCGGGTAATCCCCATAACGCCACTTTTCGATGCTGTATAAGAAGGCACTCGAATACCGCCTTGGAAAGAGAGCATAGATGCCACGTTGATGATCTTCCCTCCGGTGCCTTGTGCGATAAATTGTTTCGCAACCGCTTGAGACAAGAAGAACACCGACTTAACGTTAATGTCCATTACGTCGTCCCAATCTTGCTCAGAGAATTCCAACGCGTCATTGCGACGAATAATGCCTGCATTGTTAACCAAGATATCGACACGACCAAACTCTGTCACAGCACGATCCACAATCGAGCTAATGTCATCCGTTTTCATCAAGTTCGCTCGGATATCGATGAATCGGCGACCTGTTGCTTGGATTTTTTCGATGGTTTCTGTCGGCTCAACAATATTCACACCAACAATGTCACACCCCGCTTGGGCTAGCCCTAGAGCCATACCTTGTCCTAAACCTGTATCGCAACCTGTCACAATCGCAACTTTATCTGTCAGTTTAAATTCCATGTTTTGCTCCTAGCGAAGATCGGTGGTTTTAATGTGGTCCATGTCGTCGAACGTTTGGTTCTCACCAACCATTCCCCAAATAAAGCTGTAGTTTTTGGTCCCCACGCCAGAGTGGATAGACCAACTCGGAGAAATAACCGCTTGTTCGTTGTGTACCAAAATATGGCGAGTCTCTGTTGGTTCACCCATCATATGGAACACCGCTTGTTCCGGTTGGATATCGCAGTATAAGTACACTTCCATACGACGTTCATGTGTGTGACAAGGCATGGTGTTCCAAAGGCTGCCAGCTTCCAGTTTGGTTAGGCCCATCACAAGCTGACAGGTCTCAACAACATCTGGCACAATGTATTTATAAATGGTTCGTTCGTTACAGCTTTCACTATCCCCCAGCGTTACTGGCATCGCATCTGCTTGAGTGATTTTGCGTGTAGGGTACGCGGCATGAGCAGGAGCACTGTTGTAGTAAAATTTCGCAGGCTGACTTTCGCTTTCACTGCCAAATGACACCGATTTTGCACCTTTACCAATGTATAACGCTTGTTGGTTTTCTAGCTCGTAAACCTCGCCATCAACGTCGACGTAGCCCAAGCTACCAATGTTGATAATGCCCATCTCACGGCGCTCTAGTAGGTAATCCACACCGAATTCTTTACCAATACCATCGAAAGAAACTTTCTCTTGTTGCGGCATCACACCACCAAACAGAATGCGATCGATATGACTGTAAGTCATGGTGTAACTATCTGCCTCAAAGATACTCTCAACAAGAAACTCATCTCGTAGCTGTTGGGTGTCTAGCGTTTTTGCGTGTGCTTTATGAATGCCTTGACGTGTGTTCATATTTCTTTCACCTATCATTGTGTAACACTTGCGATTTTTTGTTTATTTCCAAGACTTTGAGAGTAAATCAAGCCTCCGATGGTCATGATGAACAGACCACAAATTAAGAAGTAATAAGCATGCTCGTTCGGAAGTAAGAAGAATGCCGTGATGACACCACCAAAGAGCAGCGTTAAGCGACCTAGAATTCGACACTGCATCACATCTGACTCTTCCATGCCTACTGGCGAGACAATTGGTGTCTTTTGATTCGTAAAGAATTGTTCAATGGCACTCTTCCTTTCTCCTTCTGGCGCTTTGTAGAACAAGCCCGTACATAGGAAGAAGCCAACAGTGACAATAGCGTGCATAAACTGGGTAATAACCACACCCAAGTCACCAAGCTCACGTCCTGTTAATGCAACGCCAATCGTTTCTGAGACCCATTGAGCATTGAAGACATTGTTACTGATTAAGCTAACCACGAAACCGAAACAAACAGTCGCCCAACCAGCCCAATCAGGAACTCGCTTAATGAACATGCCAAGTGTTTGAGGGATCATCATCGGAATATTCACAAGACCCGCGAAAATGATCATCATTGAGAACAGGCTGATGCCACGTAATTCGTTCAAGAACAGCGCGAAGCCAATTACAATCAATCCCATCACTCCCGTCGAAATCTTACTAGCACGTAGCTCTTGTTCTTCGGTCGCGTCTTTATTCAGCATTGGCTTGTAGATAGATTTCACAAATGATGCCGCGACAAAGTTAATACGGGAATCCAGCGTTGACATTGTGGCCGCGAACATAGCCGAAACCACCAGACCAACCATGCCTGCAGGAAGAAGAACCTGAACTGCTGATAGATAAGCCGCTTGGTTCGCTTTTGCGCCAAGTTGTGGATACATTCCAGTAAGGTCAACACCAGCACTTGCAGACCACATCGGTGGGATAAACCACATTACACTGCCGAATGCGAACAACAATGCGGTTAGATAAGCCGCTTTGCGAGCTTGAGCAGAGTCCTTTACACACAAGAAGCGAACTGACTGACCAATGTTATTCATGTCGATAACGCGTTGAATAAACATGGCACCAATCCATAATAAGAAGATTTCTTGGTAGTGGATGCCATTGCCCGTCCAAAGCGTCGCGCCTTGCCAGTGGTCTGTGATGTCCGAAATACTGTCTACGTTGTTCATGACAGCGATAAAGGTCACCACACTGATGGCAACAATCAATAATGCCTGTAAAAAGTCACTCGATACGACGGCCCAGGCACCACCAGTAATGGTCATGAAGACAACGGCTGCACCTGTGATCACGATAGCCAGTTGGATGTTGATACCAATCACTGCAGAGATAAAGATTGAAACTGCATATAGCGTAATTGCCCCGCCCATCAACCCCGTAACCATGTAGATAAACGTATAGAAACGCTCTGTCTTTGCACCGTAACGCTGTCGAATGGCTTCCATTGGCGTAATCACATTGAGCTGTCTGAAGCGAGGAGCAAAGATACGTGCACAAACTAGATAGCCGACAATGTTAAATACAAAAATCCAAACAACGGCAAAGCCATCGATATAGGCTTTACCTGCCGCCCCAGTAAAAGTCCAAGCACTGAAAGTGGTCATAAAGGCACTAGAGCCCGCCATCCACCAAACCATCTTGCCGCCCCCGCGAAAATAATCACTGGTGTTGGCAACCTGCTTACGAAAAATAAATCCAAGCAAGATCATGAAAATAAAATAAAAAACAATCGCGCTAATATCGTATCCAGAAATCATTATCAGTTTCCTTACCAGAAGTAGCGTTGATGACCGCAAATACGCATCAATGCTTCGAGATAGTAGTAATCACCGTAGGGCAACATGTTGTTCGCCATGTCTTTTGCGACAAACGATGCGCCTTGAGAAAGCAGGCCATGAGCAGAAGGGTCTGCCGTTAGATCGCATTGTTCTATCAATCCTTGAACCAAATGCATGCCCCATTGCTCGAAGAAGTCACGTTCTTGTTCATCCTCACAAAGGCTTGCAATCAACAAAAAGCCAGCTGCAGTAATAGCCCCCGCCGAACTGTCTTTGTATGGATGCTCCGACTCTGGTAAACGGTAGTCCCAGACAGGAACGGCATCGTCTTGCAAATAAGGTGTAACAAACAGCGCCAACTTTTTCGCAAGCGCCAAAAAATCTGGATTTTTGGTGTACTGGTAGGTTTGAGCAAAACCATGAATAGCCCACGATTGACCTCGAGCCCAACAAGAGTCGTCTGCATATCCTTGAAAGGTTTCGCCTTTGATTGGAGTTTGCGTCAGTGGATCAAAGTTAAAGGTATGAAAAGTAGAGAAATCTTCACGAACAATATGCTTAGCCATTGTTTTAGAGTGATTAATTGCCGCATCTTTTAATACATCGCTATTGGTTTGATTTGCAGCCCAAAAAAGCAGTGCCGTATTTTGTAGCGAATCGATAATTGTTTTTCCCTGAGTTTTCTCAGGACCAAGAATGTGTGTTTCATTCCACGCAACAATATATTGGCCAAGTCGACGATATCGTTGATATAAACTATGAGCAGCTTCGATACCCATTGATTTATATTCCTCATCTTCAGTCAACATATAGCCAGCAACGCAACTTAATGAATATTGAAAACCTAAATCATGATCATGCCAATTTGGGTTGATAAGTAATTCTTTAAAGTAAGGTTTACGCATATTTGCGCTATTTTTGAATGTCTCATCGCCGGTTAGCTGGTAGCAAAGCCACAGTTGACCAGTCCAGAAAGAAGAAACCCAATCTGAAGGACCACAGTAGCGCCATGTACCATCTTCGTTACCAATCTTAGGATTATTAATACCAATACGAGGGATGTTGTTTTTAACTGAAGAAACAACCTTAGTTAATTGCCCTTCAAAATCAGTGTTGTTATACCTTTTTGAGGGATATGCATGTTCTATCATTGCGACTCGTTCCAGGTTGATTATTTTATTTCACGTATTTTTTATCTGGAGCCAGTTTATGAAGATTTGAGAGCTTCATTCAATGTGTAAAAACATACAAAAATGAAAAAAAAGAAACTACTTCGGAAATTTTCCTTATTTAGGTGACAATTTGTGAATAATGTCACAGAGCCAATAATTGAGGGCGATCACGCTTATAATATATGAATCAATAGAGTTTCATTTTTTTCATCCCTCAGCAACTTTCTTCATTCTAATAAAAAAAATAATCACTTAATTTCTATTTTGACTTTTGTCTTTACAAAATAAATAAAACAAGGAAATTAATGTGAACCACTCTACGATCAAAACCTCCCTTCTCATGACATCAATTGCCTTATGCAGCCAAGGTGTTGCTGCGCAAGATATCGATTTTTCTGGATATTTCCGTGCGGGAGCAGGCTCTAGTTCAAGCAATGGTGCGATGGTTTCTTACAACAAACAAAAACTTGGTCGTCTCGGAAACGAAGATGACATTTACCTAGGTTTAGGCCTAGGTACCCAACTTGCGAAAACCGAACAATACGACGTCTACTTCCAATCTCGTTTTGTTTACCAGTCTGATGGTTCAAACGACTGGGAAGCCATGGATGACGACGATACAGATTTCATGTTCAAAGAAGTGAACGTGGCGGTTAAAGGGCTGATCCCTTCTCTGCCGGAATCCACCGTATGGGCAGGTAAACGCTACAACCAACGTCACGATAACCACATCATTGATACCTACTACTGGAACGTGTCTGGTACTGGTGGTGGTATTGACTACATTCCTGTTGGTGACGGCCTGCTGTCGGTATCTGCTATCCGCTCGGACCGTAAAAGCCAAGACTTTGATGATCCAGGCACAAAAAACAACAAGCTCAACGTCAATATTTTCGACATTCGCTACAAAGGCATAAAATTGTGGGAAAACGCTGAGCTAGAAATCGGTCTTGACTACGGTATGCCAAATGAGTCGGACGAATTTACGTTGCAAACCGAAGATGGTGTGATGGCTACTGGCTTGGTTACCTACGGCGGTAAATGGGGTAAGAACAATACGGTTTTCCAATACGGTACTAACGGCTTCTCAAAAGCGCTATTTAACGACCATGCAGGTAAAAACTACTTCGCAGAAGTGCAAAAAGATGCGTCCGCTTACCGAGTGATGAACTACGGCTTGTTAAAACTAACTGACGATGTCGTACTTGCTCACTCTTTGTTCTGGACCTCTTCAATTGATGATATCGAGATCAACCAAACCACCACACAAACGACTTTTTCAGCGGTTATTCGCCCTGAATACAGCTGGGACGACAACAATAAAACCGTACTCGAGTTAGGTTACTTCGATGCGACAACGGCCGATGACACCCCTCAATCGGCAAGCAAGGTAACACTTGCTCAAACTTGGTCGCCATCTAAAAGTTTCTGGGCTCGCCCTGAACTGCGCGTATTCGCGACTTACTTCCAAGACTATGAAGACGATCATGCATTCGGTGACAACAACGACACCGAATTCCAAGTCGGTATTCAAGTTGAAGGCTGGTTCAAATAAGACAAAGCCTGCTCCTTCGGGAGCAGGTCTTTCTCTGTGAAACAACAGTAAGTCTAGAAATAAAGGAAACGCGGAATGCAGTCATCTTACCCTTTTCACATCATGGCAAAACCGACAGGATCTACCTGCAATATTCAGTGTGATTATTGCTATTTTCTCGGTCGTGAAGAAACGCTGAAAGAAGTGACTGCGACCCCAATGCCGCTCGAAACCTTAGAGCTTTACATTAAGCAATACATTGAAGCTCAACCCACCGCTCAAGTGATTTTCAGTTGGCAAGGCGGTGAACCAACTCTGCTTGGTCTCGACTATTTCGAAACCATCATTAAGCTGCAAAATAAACACAATCCACTCAATAAAACCATTCAAAACGATTTGCAAACCAACGGAATGTTGCTGAATAAGCAATGGTGTAAGTTTCTTAAAACTCATCGTTTCTTCGTCGGACTAAGCATCGATGGAACTCAAGAGGTTCATGATCATTATCGCCACACACGCTCAGGTAGAGGCACACATAAAAAGGTGCTCAATGCGGCGGCTTTGCTTCATAAATACCACATCCCTTTTGCGACCCTCACTTGTGTGACTCACCAAAGTACACACTCTGCACTAGAGATTTATCGCTTCCTGCGTGATGAAGTGAAAACCAAACAAATGCAATTTATCCCGATCGTGGATAAAGCCGAGCTAGAAATGCGCTCTTCATGCCTTGTCACCACTCAAGAACCTTATTCTGTTTCCCCACAAGGTTGGGGCGAATTCATGACAACCGTCTTTGATGAATGGCTGAAAAACGATATTGGTCAGGTTTACATTCCAACCGTTGAGGACTGCCTCGCCGTTCTACTGAATCATCCCTCTTCATCCTGTGTGACAAGCCAATATTGTGGTCGTGCTCTTGCGATCATGCAGGAAGGCTCCGTCTACAGTTGCGATCACTACATCGAAGATAGCCACCGCTTAGGCAATGTCAAAAATACACACTTGGCACAAATGGCATGCGACCCAAAGCAACA
Organism: Vibrio jasicida CAIM 1864 = LMG 25398; assembly: GCF_000400365.1. Classification (GTDB taxonomy): domain Bacteria; phylum Pseudomonadota; class Gammaproteobacteria; order Enterobacterales; family Vibrionaceae; genus Vibrio; species Vibrio jasicida. The sequence goes on from NZ_BAOG01000063.1 coordinate 62,922, forward strand.
ATCTTTTGGTCTCGATAAGACCCACTCACTTTCTCAACAATGCCAGCAATGCCCATACCTCAAGTTCTGTTTTGGCGGTTGCCCTAAAGACAGGGTGCGTTCAAACAAAGAATCTTCTCCGCAAAATTACCTCTGCTCAGGATTGCGCGCTTTCTACCAGCACGCCATTCCAGCATTAAAACAACGCATAAAAAACGTGTACCCCCAATAACAAGGAAATGATTCCATGAGATACAAAATAGGAACTCTCTCTGTCGCTTTGCTGCTTGTCGCTTGTAATAGCGAGTCGAGTGTCGAAAACACCAGCCAGTACTGGACGGATTTTGTTGCCAGCCGAGATTCAGCATCAGGTCTGTTGGATACCTCAACAACACTACCTGAAGAGCGCATTCTTCAAGACTACTCCTTTGCTGGTTATAAATTTAGCAATACGCCATTACCGGCACCCGCCCCAACAGAAACGGATGCTCTATACCAAGTGTTTAATGTCCAAGATTTTGGGGCAACACCGAATGATTCAATCAGCGATAAAGCTGCGATAAAAGCCACTATTAAAGCGATGAAACAAAGCCGCACGACGAATCCCGCTGAGTCAAAAATCGCTGTGCTTTATTTTCCTGAAGGCACTTACATCATCAATAATGCCGCAGATGATGCTCTCATCGATCCAGATAACGTAGATGACATAAAAAACAAACAGCCGATTTTCGTCGATCTGGATAATGTCGTGGTGAAAGGTGATGGTATTGGTAAAACGGTGCTCAAGATGGACACCTACCTTCAACCAGAAGACCCATCGAAAAAATGGACAACACCGCACATGTTTCAACTCGGCGCAAGAAGTGACGCCGAAACCACAGCCGCACCTATCGAGCTTTCACAAACGCTTGAAGGCGGCTCAAGCTTTTCTGTTCAGGTAGACAGTAGTACAGGTTTTTCTGTCGGCGACAGTGTTCAAATTTCTGCTTTAATTCAACGCGAGCCAGCAATCAACGACGCAATCTCACCGTACCTCATCGAATACAAAGCCTCAGCACCAGACACGCCAGTTTGGACCAATCTGGTTAAAGGGCTCGATAAACGCGAGAAACATACCATTGCTGCTATTGATGGCAATGTTCTGACATTCTCTACCCCAGTTGCACATACGCTCGATCAAGCCGACGCTTGGCAAGTGAAAAAAGTCACCTCTTATGAAAACGTCGGGATTGAGAACATGACGATTTCAGGCAACTGGCACGAAGAATTTGTCCATCATGAAAGTGCCTTGCACGACAGTGGTTATAGCTTGTTAGCACTTAATCGAGTTCATGACAGCTGGGTAAGAAACATTGAACTACGCGATTTCAACCAAGGAGGCGTGCTATGGAATACCTACAATGTGACGGTTGATGACGTCACGCTGTCCGGAACGCCGGGACACCTTGCTTTCACTATCATGTACGGCAACTACAACTTAATTGAAAACATTACCGACAACTCTCACGCTTGGCATGCGCCTGGCGTATCGAAATACTCGATTGCCAATGTGTACAAAAACAGCCAATACGCCGCTGACTCCTCTATTGATTTGCACGGTGAGCAGTCCATGCACAACCTATTCGATAACATGAAGGGCGGATGGATTTATGGTCGCTGGGGCGCGAGTTCTGGCAACCAACCAAACCATCTAAAAGGGCTCACTTTCTGGAATCCTGTCAACACTGGCGTAAGCGCAAATGAATTTATGTTTATGAAGGATGATGGCATTTACGGTCGTGTGATTATGCCTTACATCATCGGGATGACGGGCTCAGAATTCTCTGTCGCACCACAAGCCAAGTACATCAATACCATGATCGAAAACGGTACGGCGAACTACTCCGAAGTACCCGATGAAAGCCTTAAGCAAGCACATTTGGAGTCTATCGGTACGGCGGTTGAACCAGCATCACTGTTCGATGCACAGTTGAATTTACGCCATGCTAAGTAACCGATGAATTCGAGGTAAAGCCGAAAGGCGATGTCACTTAATAATATCGACAGGAGGTTCAAATTGGACCTCCTATAACAACCAGAAGCTGTCCTTATGAAAACCTCCGCAACACTCAATATCCTGCACTTCTTAGAGAAGCTCGACCCTTTTGATAAGCTCCCCACAGAGATCGTTGAGCAGCTCGCCGATCTCGTAGTGGTTAGTTACCTAGCTAAGGGAGAAACCATCGACGAAGAAACTTTAAGTCAGTCGGCGCACTTGTACTTCATCCGCTCAGGTGCAATTGAGCAAAAAGACTCGACAGGAGGTTTGTTGGCTCGATTGGGAGAAAATGACCAGTTTGGGTTTACCTTCTTTCAAGATTCTTCCCTTCAATCACAACGTTATCAGGTCTACGCACTAGACAGCACCTTGCTTTACTCCATCCCCTACGAAGCTGTGCGTAAGGTGATGAGCAGCGCAAGCACAACGACAGATTGCTTTGATCCACAAGCACCAAAACGTCTAAACAGTGCCGTCAATCACTCGCAACACAAAGAAAACAAAAGTTTATTCTTCAAAACTGTAAAGGACATCGCGAGTGAAAACATTACGTCTGTGGACTATCTCACCCCAATCCAAGACGTAGCAGAGCAAATGTGTTCTCGTCCTAAAAGCTCTTGTGCCGTCGTAGAAAAAAGCGGTGAATTGGTGGGAGTCATTACCGATCGAGACATGACCATGAAAGTGGTGGCGAAAGGGTTCCCACTCACGACGCCAGTTCACCAAATCATGACCTCTCCTGTAACCGTGATCGATGAAGACGAACGGATCATTGAAGCCATTTCACTCATGCTAGAGCACAATATCCGGAGCCTGCCTGTCATATCAAAAGGGCAAGTCTGCGGGCTGCTTACGACCACCCACTTAGTACACAACCACCGTACCCAATCGTTGTTTTTAATTGAGAAGATTCGCTACGCTGATTCTATCGAAGCTCTTGCCAAGCTGCGCGACGAGAAAGAATCGATTTTTCAGGCGTTGGTTGAAAACGGCACCTCCTCAAACCTACAAGGCAAAATCATGTCGATGATCATGGATGCGTTTACTCGCAGAATCATTGAACTAACGGAAAAGGTACTTAGTCCTGCGCCTTGTAAGTATGCTTGGATGGTTGCAGGTTCTCATGCGCGTAATGAAGTGCATCTCTTATCTGACCAAGACAATGCCATCGTCGTTGAAGATGACAAATTCCAAGAGCACCAACTGTACTTTACCCACCTTGCGATGCGAGTTTGCAACGCCCTAGCGGCTTGTGGCTACCCACTTTGCGATGGTAAATATATGGCGGCATCTCCTCGGTGGTGTCAGCCTCTACAACGTTGGAAACATTATTACAATAAATGGGTTTCTAGCCCGGAGTACAATCAATTATTGAATATCAGTGTGTTCCTAGAGACCCGCGCCATCTATGGCTCTTATGAATTAGTCGAGGAGTTGCAAGATCACCTCAACGATTGTATTCAACACAATTCGAGCTTCTTGCCATGTTTGACGCGAGATGCCATTAACATTTCGCCACCGCTGAGCATTTTTAATAACTTGGTGGTAGAGAAAGATGGGGAGCACAGCAATACCTTAAACATCAAAAAGTACGCTTTGAATCTCATCGTAGATTTAGCGCGAATTTTCAGCCTCTCGGTAGGATGCAAGCTTGCTGGCACAGAAGAGCGACTTCGTTATGCTATGACTCATAAAGCTATTTCTGAAGATGCCTGCGAGAGCATTATTGAAGCGCTGAGATTCATCAGCCAAGTTCGCTTCCGCCATCAATTGCATGCTATACAAAACAGGCATATACCCGATAACCACATCGCACCCGATCAATTCAGCAGTTTTGAAAGAAAGCACCTCAAAGAAGCGTTTAAAATCATCGGTAATTTGCAAGACGTTGCAAAGCTTAGGTTTGTAAAAGGAAACCAATAAGCCATGTTGACGAGTCTAAAACACAAATTCCACTTGGAGAACATCGAGGCACTTCGACAACATATCAAAGACCAAGGTGAATGGATTGGCGGTTGGGGAGCCTACCTCAGCACTCCATTGCCCTCAGTCACATCACCACTTCAACAGCTTGAATATGTCGCTATTGACTTCGAGACAAGTGGACTCGATTTTAAACACGACCAGATTTTGTCTATTGGTTTAGTGCCATTCAGTTTTCAACAAATCGAACTGTCGACCGTTGACGAGCTTTTTATCTCACACGGGCAATACATCACCGCTAAAAGTGCCAGCGTGAACCAATTAACCCCCAAGCACCTCAGCCAAGGACTCACTCTCGATGCAGCGATGAATAAACTTTTTGAAGCCTTGGCAGGAAAAGTGGTGTTAGCTCATGGCGCATTCATTGAGAAAGGCTTTCTGTCGTGCTACCTCAGAAAAAAGTTTGGCATCGTTAAACTTCCCTTTTACTTTATCGATACGATGGAGCTCGAACGACGATTCTTATCATCAAACCTTGCTCATAGCCCTGCCAGCTTTCAGCTTGATGACCTCAGGGAGAACCTTGGATTCCCTGCTTACTACAACCACAGCGCAGCAAGTGATGCGTTAGCATGTGCCGAGCTTTTTATTGCCAGAGTGCATAAAACAACTTCACTCGTCAATGCCTCTCTACACAAGGTCATGTTGTAAACCCGCTGGAGCCCATCAATAAAAAAGCACCACATCTTTCAACATGGTGCTTTTTGGGGGAAATTCAGAAATGGTTTACAGCACAGCTTTGCGGCTTGGTAGGAACACTTCGCCTAACATGCAGCGTACAGAACCACCACCAATCGATTCGATGGTAGAAACGTCGAATGGGAGCAATTTACCGTGAGTCGCGAGTTGATTTCTTTGTGCTGGAGAGAACGCATCGTAAGCCGATTGAGACATAGCAATCACCTTATCGCCGCGTACCGTTTCCAGTTGAAGGATGTTGCCGCAGAACTGGTTCATCTGCTCAAGCGAAATAGAAATAACCTGCTTGTCTTTCGCCAATGACTTAAGCACAAAGCGACGCTCAAACTCAGGGATTACTTCGTCACAAATAACGCAGAACTGCTCCCCCACTGCCATCATCACGTTAGTGTGGTAAATCGGTGCACCAGAAGGCAAACGGGTTTGGAAAGAAATCACGCGATCGTAACCAATACGCTTGGCGTAGTCTTCTAACACCAGACGATCACAACGCTGTGAGAGCGCGGCATAGATGGTCTTATTAAAGTGATCGAACACCATCACGCCCGTGCTTTCTAGGTAGGCTTCTTCATCTAAATATTCAGTCAGCGAGTCTTGTTGATGCACTTCGCGACCCGCTTGTGCTAATGCAGCGACCAACGCATCAGGCTGAACTTCATATTGACGGTTTTCACATGCCATCGGAAAGGTATACAAAGTGCCTTCTGGGGTAGTGCTAAACCAGTTGTTCGGGAACACCGCATCTGGCGTGGCAATGTCCGATTGAGGGTAATCAAACTCGACGACTTGCACGCCTTCTTTGCGCAAGGTTTCAACCATCGCGGAAAATTCAGCCATGGTGTTACGTGATACTTCTTCTTGAGTCAGAGAAACTTGGTGTTGAAACTCGTTGTCTTGCGCGGTTTCTTCGTTAAAACGAAACTCTTTCGGCGGCACCATCACAACGCAATTTGCGGTATGACGCAGAGCACTTTGCGTGCTTTCTTCTTTTCCATGTGCATTCTGAGGCACTGATTCGTGTAATAGCATCCAAACATTCCTTTTGACTAGAATGATGAGATTGTAAAATTATTGTTAACTTCAGTTTTGCTGTTTTTAATAATAATTCCATTAGTCAAAAGTAATATTTACTGTAAAAAACCACTATAGCCCGATTTTTTATCGTCACTTTGAAGGTTTACTGTTTTATGAAGTGTGAATCACATTCTCAAGAATAATGCACCGACTATTAAGCAATAACCAACTAGTTACATTTAAAAGACAATCGGTTAGACTATTTTTTCGCCTCTCTCACATTCGTAACTTTGTCTGCTTTTCTGGCTAGCAGACCACAATATGTCTTACCCCATACTCAGTATTAACTGCTTAGTCCAAGGCAGGAAGAATTGATGAATTCAATGACTGAGATGGGAACCATTAACTTTAGGAAGAGTTATGTTTAAACGATTTGAAGGCTTTACCGAGCCGTTCCCCAAATCACAGCCTGACCAGCCCCCTACTGGGATTTTCGCGTTTTTACGCCACTACACTCGCGGCTTTGAAAAACCGCTGATCATCATGTCGATCATGTCGACCATTGTGGCGATCGTGGAAGTGTCTTTATTTGGTGCCATGGGTCAGTTGGTCGATTGGCTTTCCACCAGCAACCCTGAAACGTTTTTGCAAGACAACAAAGCAGAGCTGATGTTTTACGGCGCGTTGTTACTGATTGTCATGCCCATTTTGGTGGTTGTGTATTCTTTGTTGATTCACCAAACCTTGCTTGGTAACTACCCTATGTCGGTGCGTTGGTTGGCACACCGCTATTTACTCAATCAAAGCCTGAACTTCTATCAGGATGATTTTGCGGGACGTGTTGCCACCAAAGTAATGCAAACCTCACTGGCCGTGCGTGAGACCGTCATGAAAACGATGGACGTCTTTGTTTATGTGTCTGTCTACTTCACCAGCATGATCGTGATGTTAGCCGCAGCAGATTGGCGTTTAATGATTCCAATGATCATTTGGTTATTGGCTTATATTGCCATTCAAGTGCATTTTGTTCCGAAACTGAAAGACGTTGCGTCTGAACAAGCGGACGCTCGATCTACTATGACAGGTCGTATTGTCGATAGTTACACGAATATTCAGACGGTAAAGCTGTTCTCGCACAGTAAGCGTGAAACCGACTACGCCGAAGAGGGTATGAAAGGCTTCTTAAATACCGTGTACCGTCAAATGCGTTTGGTGACTGGTTTTGATATCGCGGTTGAGATTTCAAATTACCTGCTGGTTTTCTCGGTAGCGGCTCTATCAATTTACTTGTGGCTAGACAGCGCGATCAGTGTCGGTGCCATCGCGATTGCGGTCAGTTTAGCACTGCGCGTGAACGGCATGTCAATGTGGATCATGTGGGAGGTCGGTGCTCTATTTGAAAACATGGGCACGGTTGTCGATGGGATGAAGACACTGTCTAAAACTATCGATATAAAAGACAAAGCTGATGCAAAAGATCTGCAAGTTTCTCAAGGTGGTATCCACTTTGACAACGTCAGCTTCCACTACGGTGAAAACAAGGGCGTGATAAGCAACCTCGACCTCAATATCAAACCAGGAGAGAAAGTCGGCCTGGTCGGGCGTTCAGGGGCTGGTAAATCCACCTTAGTGAACCTGTTGCTGCGTTTTCATGATGTTGAAGAAGGCAGTATCAAGATTGACGGACAAGAGATATCAAGTGTCACACAAGACTCGCTACGTTCAAATATCGGCATGGTGACACAAGATACGTCACTGCTGCACCGTTCGATTCGTGACAACATCTTGTATGGCAACCCAGATGCAAGCGAAGAAGACCTGATCAAAGCCACCAAGCAAGCGCACGCGCATGAGTTTATCGAAACCCTAACTGACCCGTTTGGCAACGTTGGATACGACGCACAAGTAGGTGAACGTGGTGTGAAACTGTCTGGTGGTCAACGCCAACGTATCGCCATTTCACGAGTACTGCTAAAAGACGCACCTTTGCTGGTACTTGATGAAGCGACTTCAGCACTGGATTCAGAAGTTGAAGCGGCAATTCAAGAAAGCTTGAACGAGCTCATGCAGGGTAAAACGGTTATTGCTATTGCACACCGTTTGTCGACCATTGCGCAAATGGATCGCCTGATAGTGCTCGATAAAGGTAACGTGGTTGAACAAGGGACTCATAAAGAGCTGATTGCCAACAACGGCATTTATGCTCAGCTTTGGGCACACCAAACCGGTGGTTTTCTTGGAGAAGAATCCAATAGCTAAATCTCTTTCAAAAAAAGAGACCAACAGAAACGGCGCTTCAAGCGCCGTTTTTTTTACCTTCTGTCTACTAAGGTAATTTTGACAACCCCAAACAAAAGGTGATCAAGATCACTTAAAATCTCACATATAAAACAACAATATGGGTGCATGTCACATTTTTTCTGTTAATATAGCGCCCCGTTGCGTATTCGAAAGCAGTGGACACAACGCAGAGTATTGAGCTGGCTTCATTTGTTATTTCACTTTTTGAGAAACAGCTATACTCAATCGATGGCTTAGTTATTAATCTAATAATAAGGTAATTAGCTTATGTGCAAATGTGGTTCAATGCAGATCGTACAAGTAAAACAAAGTTGGGCAGATAAACTATTCGGCTACTCAGAGCGCTGGAAATGCCAACTTTGCTGTAAGATCTTCCGCTTCTAAAAGACCAAAAAAGACGCTTAGATTTTCTAAGAAAAAGCAGTGGCCCGACAATGATTGTCGGGTTTTGTTTTTTTGGCCTTTATCAACATTGTGCTTCTTTATCACCACGCCTTACCCAATCGATTATTCTCACAATCTAGCATCTCGGTGTGACTTAGGTATAGAATCATGTTCACTTATTCCTTCTTCAATTCATACATAATCGCTCACTATGAACAAAAGTTTGCTGACTAATATCCTTGCTATCGCTCTGATGGGTGCAGGATACCAAATTCAAAACGATTACCTTTGGTATGCAGGTTTGTTTGCGTTTTCTGGCGCAATTACCAACTGGCTAGCCATCCACATGCTGTTTGAGAAAGTTCCAGGGCTTTATGGTTCTGGCGTTATTCCTGCACGGTTCGAGGAGTTTAAGCTGGCCATCAAAAACTTGATGATGGAGCAGTTCTTTACTGAAGCAAACATCGACCGTTTCCTTAATAAAGAAATGGCAGGAGGCGTAAACATCAACCTTCAGCCTGTCATCGAAAAAGTGGACTTAAACCCAGCGTTTGATTCACTTGTCGAAGTCATCGAAGGCTCACAGTTTGGAGGTATGCTTGCAATGTTTGGGGGCACAGAAGCCCTGCAACCAATGAGACAACCGTTTGTTGAAAAGATGCAGGAATCAATTGTAGAACTGAGCCAAAGCGACACCATCAAAGCAGCGTTAAAAGATCAATTAGAATCGCCAGCGATGATGGATGAAATCAAACAAAACATTGAAAGCATTATTGATCAGCGGCTAAGTGAATTGACGCCCGCTCTTGTTAAAGAAATCGTGCAGAAGATGATAAAAGAGCACTTGGGTTGGCTAGTCGTCTGGGGCGGTGTTTTTGGTGGTTTAATTGGTATTTTAACCACCTACGTTAGCGCATAAGCATTTATCTACCTTGACCCGTCCTGATATGGGTTGACACTTTTAGTTAAAACGCTCGATGAACTTCATCGGGCGTTTTGTATTTTAGAGCTGTATGTGGCCTCTGTTCATTATAGAGTTTCACCGACTCAGCAACCATTTTCTTAGCTTCATTCAAGTCGTTCGGCTTAGTCAGCAAGTACTCCATCTTTAAAATACCATTTACTCTTTCAGCTAGAGCATTTTGATAGCAGTCGTATCCATCAGTCATAGAGCATGTCACGTGATATTTTCTGTGTAGTGACTGATATTCCTCAGAACAGTATTGAATACCTCGGTCAGAGTGATGAATAAGCTCGCCCTCATATAGCCGCTCTTTCAAAGCCTTCAGGAATGCACTTTTAACGGCTGGCGTCTTCATATTATCATCTAGATGATACCCAACTATCTTCCTCGAGTAGGCGTCAGTGATTAAGCTGAGATAAGTATTTCCCGCTCGTGTTGCCAAGTAAGTGATATCAGCGACCCATAACTGCTCCGGTTTATTTGGAACCATGCCCTCTTTGATTCGGTTTGGATGGCAGTGGAACCGGTGATGGCTGTTTGTTGTTCGATGATAAGCCCTACGATTTAAGACCAACAGTCGATGCTGTTTTAGCAACGAAAACAGACAGTCTCGCCCTATATCAATGTTATTCTGACTGAGTAAGTACTTGAGCTTTCGAGTTCCTAATCGAGGATGTTGAATCCTTTACTCTTTGACGAACCCAATGACAGATTGCTCTTTCTGAGTTCGCTGAAGCTCGAGCGCGTAGCGTTTGTAAAACGCCTGCCGAGTAATCCCGATGAAGTGGCAAGCTTTAGTTACTGTGAGCCTTTTGACCGTTTTTTCCTTAATAACTCGGCTTTGCGCTTCTTTGAGATTCGGACACCGAAATCCCTATCCATTACTTTTACGACAGCCTCAAAGAAGTCCGCTTTCAGTTGAGTTTCTTCAAGTTGTTGCTCGAGTTCTTTTATCCGTTGTTCTGGAGTTTGAGTAGAAGGAGAATCAGGCATGCCATTACCTACTGTGTTTGGTTTCTCTATTCCTTTAGACCAATTTAGCTGACCGTGCTTACGAAGCCAAACTAAGACAGTAGACCGGCCTTGTATCCCGTATCGCTCTTGAGCTTGTTTATAGGTCATCTCACCTTTTTCTACTTGGTCAACAACCGTCAATTTAAAGGCAAGAGAATAATCTCGTTGGGTTCGTTTACTCGTTGATTTCATGACATTCTCCAATTTCATGTTGGAAATGTGTCAACCTTATTTAGGACGGTACACCTGATACAAAAAAGGAGCCAGTAGGCTCCTTTTTTGTATCTAGCATTTAGCCTTAGTTAGCTTAACAGCTCTGGATTAACGCCAAACCCCGTTTTATGCTCTTCGATCACCACTTCACTACGAGTCTGAATCACACCAGGCAACGTCCCAAGCTTACTCGACATGAACTCTTGATAAGCTTTCATGTTCCTTACTCTTACCTTAATCATGGTGTCAAAATCACCAGACAATGAATAGCACTCTTCAATCTCTGGCATCAGCTCTACGGCTTTAGCAAATTTTTCAAAAATCGAAAAGCTGGTTTGATCGAGACGAATATGGATAAAAACTTGTACATCTAAACCTAACTTTTCCGCATTAAGTTCGGCGTGATAGCCATTAATGTAGCCTTCTTTTTCGAGTCTTTTGACTCTCTCAGAGCATGGAGACGTGGTTAAATTGACTTGTTTTGCCAATTCAACGATCGGAATTCGGCCTCGAGAATGCAGAATCCTTAAAATCTGTAAATCAATTCTGTCTAGTTGATAACTCATTAACCACATCCTTTTAACAACTTAGGAGCCTTCAGATTAATAGTTACTATTCAGTTTGCAAATAGTGAAAGAGAGAACGTGTGAAACCTGCATACATTTAACGATTGCCATGTACAAAAAAGTGTCAAACGTTCAAAAAATGAAAACATTCATATGCCAAATTTATAGATACGCAGACCAATATAGGCAACTTTATTAATAAGATAATTTTGTTAACGAAAAAATGGAATGATGAACTTTGGAGAGAAAAATACGAGCTTTAAAGAAAAGAAATGAGCCAAATAGTAAGGTAATAATAGGCAAAAATAATGAGGAGAAAGCAATGTTAACCCTACAACTCGCGTACAAACCATTTGGTGTTGGCGAATGGACGTACACGACCGTTTCACACGAAGTCGCAAAGTCTCTGGCGTCTGAATATGCCTCTTACGGCTGGCCAGTTATGATCGACGGATTACCATTTGCTACCGAGAAAGAACTCGCAGCCTAAACGCCGGTTACATTATCGCTGATGTCTGTCGCGCTGGATGCTGAACTAATTCACCAATAGCGCGATGGTTACAGCAACGACAATAATATTGAGGCTCCATTTCGTAATAGTGTTCACCTGTTACAAACTTGGCCATCAGCTGCGTAAAGCTCACCACTTTGCCGCTCAGTGTCGCAATTTGCTCTGGTTCACAACGCTTCATGATCACTTTATGCTGCGTTGATCTTCTACAAGCTGAGCAATAAATATCTGGCATTACATCTCTCCCTGCTTTTTCCTGTGCTACTGACAATTGACATATTTTGTTCAAAATAATTCCACAATAAAAAAGCTCCATTGTTTTTTTGTGTCCCACCTCCAAAAAATCCCTTTTCAGTGGTCAAATTATGAGACCTTGGTCAGACCTCAACTTTCATTCCTCAACTATGAAAAATAACGCTTATGTATGTAATTCTACGCGACATAGCACATAAGTTATTATTGCGGTTTGTTTTTATTCAAAAGCGATTGGCGACGGCTGACAATTATCAAGCCCCCCATCATCACCGGCTCAAATTTCAGCGATTTACAGTGTGAATTTCATCCAAAAATAATAGAGAATCACAAGGATATGAATTAGTTGAACCCACTTTTATTTGGTAAAGCCATGCTATTGTTCAGCGTGCCTGCCAAATAAAAATAACTGACAAGGAAGTCACCGATGATCCACATTACTTTTGTTCGTCATGGACGTTCACAAGCGGATGATTTACGCGTTCACGAAGGGCGCTTTGATAGTCCGCTCACCGAAGTAGGGATTCAACAAGCCGAAAATCGCGCGAAACAATTTGCCGAAGAAGGGCGAAAGTACGATGCGATTTTAAGTAGCTCAATGCAGCGTGCACGTCATGTTGGAGAGATATTTTCTACACACCTAAATGTCCCTATGACCACACATGATGAATTGATGGAGCGTGATAACGGCCCTTTGCAAGGGCTACCTTTTAGCGAATCTCAACACAAATACCCTATGGCTGATTTCGTCAACCCGTACCAACCTTGCGTTGTCTCTGCCAATGAAGGGGAAAGCGGTGTGGAACTTTTTGCACGTGCTAGCCTTGCTCTTCAGTCCATCATAAGAAGAGGCCGTGGCCGTTACTTGGTGGTCTCCCACGGCCGTTTTATGAGCGCCATGTTCAATGTGATTTGCGGCAACCAACCTAGAGCGAATGAAGCTGGAGTTCAATTCGCATTTCACGATTTAGGCTACTTCGATACTACCTACCGACCTGATCTTGATGTTTGGGTCATTCAATCTGTAAGGTGATGCCGTTATGCCAACACAACCAAAACTCTTTACTGAACGACTCATTCTGCGACCTTTTCAGCATGAAGATAGTGAACGCGTCGCTTTACTCGCGGGTGAAAAAGTCATCGCAGATATGACCGCGAACATTCCACATCCTTATGGGCTGTCTATGGCGAAAACATGGATTGAAGGACATGAGCTAATGTACAACGAGCGCAGAGGTGTCGTCTACGCGATTACCTTGCGTGAGTCAGGAGAGTTATTGGGGGCCGTGAGCATACCGAGAATTGAGGATGGTTATGGCATTTTAGGATATTGGCTAAGTGTCCCTTACTGGGGGAAGGATTACGCGTTTGAAACTACGAACGCCCTAATAGAGTTCGCACGTGTCGACTTTGAGTTAGCCGGAATTAAGGTACTGCACTTAGTAGAAAACCACCGTTCCAAATCGGTGATAAACAAACTCAATGTACCTTATGTCAAAAACACTTGGGTTGGTCCTCAAGGGGCTGAGCGTGAAGTTTGTGTCTATCAAAAAACGTTCGTTTGAAGGGACAAAAAAGCCAGCGATGATGCTGGCTTTTCTCTATCTTAGTCTTGAGCGACTTTCACGCGGATTTTGCTTTTCGCGACGCTAGAAAGGTTTAGCGCTTCTAGTGCAGCAATTGCTTCTGCTTCATCTGGCATGATCACAAAGCCAAACCCTTTCGATAGACCCGTTTCTTGATCAAGAACCAGAGTACAAAGTTCTACTTTGCCGTGCGCTGAGAATAATGTGCGCATATCTTGCTCGGTCGTTTCACGAGCCAAGTTTCTTACTAAAAGTTTCATAATGAACCTAGTTGGTTTAATAACCGTACGATTCTCTCAGGTTCTTCCAAGCAAACCAAGCGAATAATATTGTACTAACGACTAGATCATTCTAAGTACATCTGATTAAATGATTTTTCGTTCATTTTTCACCCAAAGGAGAATCGATATGGAAACGAAACGTCTTAAGTTAGTCCCTGCTTGTTTGGAACGTGCAGAAGAAGCACATCAAGCGGTTGTGCGCAGCCAGAAGACGCTCGAAACGTACCTTCCTTGGGTGCCACATGTGCTCACACTAGAAGCCATGATTGAGGGAACAGAAAAAGCCATCGCCAACTTTGAAAACTTCGAAGAGGAATTACGTTACTTCATCATCGAAAAGGAAAGCGATCGCTTAATTGGCGCCGTTGGCTTGATGATTCGAGACCAAGAAGTACCAGCATTTGAGATCGGTTACTGGTTAGATGATACCGCAGTGGGCAATGGTTACATTTCCGAAGCGGTGCTTGAACTAGAGCGCTACGCGTTTGAAGATCTTGGTGCGAGGCGCATTGCTATTACGGCAGATTCAACCAACCTAAAAAGCCGCGCCGTCGCAGAGCGTTGTGGCTATGATTTTGAAGGCGAGTTGAGACACGACCGCCTGTCTACCTCAGGGGAATTGAGCAACACTGTAGTTTACTCAAAAATCCGCAACTAAACGGTTTGTTATCAAGCTGCCTGTTATTAAACTTTTTTCTATTGAATATAACGCCATAAGAATAAGCCTCACGAAGAGGCTTATTCTTATTTAACCGGTTTTTAATGCGCTGCTTAGGCGCTAATTATAGAGCACGAATGCGCACAATTTCGTCTTGCTCAATCCCCAAAGATTCAAGGAATTTTTGGTGCTCAGCAGGCTCCATCTCTTCAAATTTCTGGTGCCATGTCACCATGTCGTTTTCAGAGAAACCCGCAGCTTGCATGATTTGTACCCAACGTTCTTTAGTCACAATATTATCCTCTATCAGTTGTGGTTCTTGTAATAGCACCACGATCGCTTTTTGCTGCGCTCGTAGGTTTTGAATCTCGCGTTCGAGCTCACTGAAATGGTCTTTCAAGATCTCCGCTTGAGATTTGCCTTTCTGTGCCAACAAAGTGCGTATGCTGGAAATCGGTAACCCATAAGAACGATAAGACGAGATCGTTTTTAAACGCTGCATCTCTTTTTCTCCATACCATCGATAACCGTTTTCTGAACGATGTGCAGGCGCTAGCAAGCCTTCACGTTCATAGTAAAGAATCGTAGTACGGGAGAGTCTACACTCTCTGGCCAGTTGGGTTACGGTTAGCATAGTGGCTCCTTTTGTCGGTACAGACATAGCATCAGCCCTACACTGATAGACGGGTCAACACGTTTTTTACTATACCTCAGAAATTCTCTAATTAAGGTGTTAGTGGTCATTCAAATCACCATCGACCATCAACCATAGAGTAAACACAAAAAAGCCCGCGATGGTCGCGGGCTTTGTTTTCACTTGAGAATGATTAGTCTAGTTCAACCAACTTCTTCTGGTACTCTTTGTGTTGCTCTAGTACGTCTTGCGCAGCACCGCCAGTCATTTTGCTCACAACCACGATAGCGATAGTAGAGAAGATGATGCCCGGTACGATTTCGTACACATCGAACCAACCGCCTGTTAGCTGTTTCCAAACCACGATAGTCACACCACCGATTAGGATACCTGCTAGTGCGCCGTTACGGTTCATACCGCTCCAATAAAGGCTAAGTACAACTGCCGGACCAAACGCAGCACCAAAGCCTGCCCAAGCGTAAGATACAAGACCTAGAACAGAGCTATCTGGCGTCATTGCTAGGAATAGCGCGATAAGAGAAATCACGATAACGCCTACACGGCCAATCATTACCACTTCTTCAGACGTTGCATCTGGCTTAATCACTTGCTTGTAGAAGTCTTCAGCAAGAGCTGATGAAGATACTAGAAGCTGTGAATCTGCAGTACTCATTACCGCCGCAAGAATTGCCGCCAGTAGGATACCTGCAATGACTGGGTGGAATACCGTATTCACCAATAGCATGAAGATTTTCTCACCATCATCCAGTTGGGTACCAGGGTGACCTGTTACCCACACTAGACCAACAAGACCCACAAGCATTGCACCCGCCATAGACAGCGCAGTCCAACCCACAGCGATACGACGCGCTGTTGTTAGGTCTTTGTTTGAACGAGAAGCTTTAAAACGCGCTAGGATATGTGGCTGACCAAAGTAGCCTAGGCCCCAAGCCGCTAGCGAAATGATCGCGATAGCCGATAGGGGTTCACCTTTCACATCGTTCCATAGCGTTAATAGCTCTGGGTTGATGTTGTGCATGTCAGTCGCTAGTTGACCTAGACCGCC
Source organism: Vibrio jasicida CAIM 1864 = LMG 25398 (assembly GCF_000400365.1). Taxonomy (GTDB): domain Bacteria; phylum Pseudomonadota; class Gammaproteobacteria; order Enterobacterales; family Vibrionaceae; genus Vibrio; species Vibrio jasicida. The sequence goes on from NZ_BAOG01000063.1 coordinate 79,065, forward strand.
GTCCATTACAGCAACAGGCACAATCATCAGTGCCGCCGCCATCAATAGACCTTGCACTAAATCCGTCCAAGATACCGCCAGGAAGCCACCAAATAGCGTGTACGAAACCACACACACGGTACCGATGATAACGGCAATGCTGTAATCCAAGCCGAATACGGTTTCAAACAGTTTACCCCCTGCAACCAAGCCTGAGCTGGTGTAGAAAAGGAAGAATAAAAGAATGAAGAACGCAGAGATTGTCTGAATCAGTTTCGACTTATCGTTGAAGCGACGCGACAGGAACTCAGGCAGCGTTAGTGAATCGGTTTGAATACTATACGTACGTAGACGCTTCGCATTGATCAACCAGTTTGCCCACGTACCCAGTAGCAAACCACCCGCTAGCCAGAACGCTTCGATACCTGCTGCATACGCATACCCCGGAAGACCCAGCAGCAACCAACCACTCATGTCTGATGCGCCCGCAGAGAGTGCCGCTGGCCATGGACCAAGGCTACGACCACCTAGGAAGTAATCAGATGAATTGGAAGTCCTCTTATACGCGTAAACGCCAATGGCAACCATAATTAGTAAATACGCCACAAAAGTGGTCGTGATAGCAAAGCTATTTTCTATCATTTGATAGTCCTCGTTATAATTATTTCCTTCCTTGCCCGCTTTGATATTTTGCCATCGCAGCAATACATCAAAGTAAGAGATACCAACCCGAGTAAGCTCTCAGGCTCTTTTGATTCAGATTGGTATCACAAGTCAGGTTAGTGGGAGTCGCTTCCCAACTCGAGTAGAGTCGCGTTACCGCCCACTGCTGTAATATTTATCGTTCGAGTACGCTCAGTAATGAAGCGCAACGACAGATGAGGATCATGAGTCAATGTCGGTGACTCTAAATCCGTTTCAGAAACTAAACCGACGATGGCACCGTCACGCTTAGCCAGTTGCAGGTTAAGCGCATGCTCAACCTGTGAATGCCCAACATAACCAACACTACGTACGTCGCTGTCTAACAGCGGGGAAGACGCGTCGTACGCAACCACTTGGATTAAGTTAGATGGGAAGTTTGCTGACGTTACAGCCTGCTTAACCATCTGATTAAGTTCTGTATTGTCACTACAAATCACCACGCTGTTGCCCGCAATCAGGGCACAGGTGATCATTGCAAAAGTGCTGTACAGTGCGTTCTCAGTATTCGCTAGGTTGTTTTCACAAACGACCAAAGCCACACCACGCCCCGCCGCGTACAGCTCGTTAGTTTCGCCCGTAGGGCCAACTAACTGATGAGTTTCTGCTAACAGAGCTGACGCTTGTTGCAAGTGGTAAGACACCACTTTGCCAGCCACGCTATGCTGCTCTTCTATCGCAGATTTAAATGCCAGCAAATGCTCACATTTGTAATCAAAATCGGTCAGATTCCACTGCTCCCAAGCAGAGAATGCATCTTTAAAATACGTGATCTGATGAACCATAATGCGACTCCTTACGCCTTCTCTGCTTGAACAAGATGTTGTTTAGTGAAGCGGTATAGGTAGTGAGGACCACCCGCCTTCGGACCTGTACCAGACAAACCTTGACCACCAAATGGCTGAACGCCAACGACTGCACCAACCTGATCGCGGTTGATGTAGCAGTTACCCACGCGAGCGTGTTTTTCAATCCAACGGTAAGTGGTTTCATTACGGCTGTGGATGCCCATTGTGAGGCCAAAACCGGTTTGGTTGATTTGCTCAACCACGTTTGGCAACTCAGACGCTTTAAAGCGAACAATGTGCAAGATAGGGCCGAATTGCTCTTCTTTCAGAACATCAATGCCCGAGATTTCGAACGCACTTGGCGACACAAAATCACCGTGCTGGCACGTTTCATCCAATTGCAATTGAGCAACTTTGGTTTGTGTGCTTGTCATGTGCTCTAGGTGAGCAAGGAGTTTATTTTTTGCATTGCTGTCGATAACCGGCCCTACATCCGTTTTGTGTAAGTAAGGAATACCAACATGCAGCTCATTCATTGCACCTTGGATAAGGTTGATGATGCGATCCGCAACGTCTTCTTGAACGAACAGAACGCGCAGAGCAGAACAACGTTGACCTGCAGAAGCGAAAGCGGAGCGAATAACGTCACGCACAACTTGTTCTGGTAGTGCCGTACTATCCACAATCATGGCGTTTTGACCGCCAGTTTCAGCGATAAACGGAACTGGCTTCGCGCTGCGCTCGGCAAGCGTCACGTTGATGCGCTGCGCCGTTGCCGTCGAACCAGTAAATGCTACACCTGCAATCGCATCATGAGACGTTAGTGCATGACCAATTTCACCACCACGACCCGGCAATAGCTGAATCACGCCCGCTGGGAAGCCGGCTTCTAACATCAATTCGATCGCACGCGCCGCAATTAAGCTAGTTTGCTCAGCTGGCTTAGCCACAACTGTGTTACCTGCAACCAATGCCGCGGTGATTTGACCAAGGAAAATCGCTAATGGGAAGTTCCATGGGCTGATACAAACGAATACGCCTAGCCCTTCGCGGCTCGAAATACGTTTCATGCCATCAAAGCCTTCTAGTTCGAACGGTTGAAGGTTTTGCGCTTGTTTCGCGTAGTAACGACAGAAGTCGACCGCTTCACGCACTTCATCAATACTATCGTGAATCGTCTTACCCGCTTCTTGGTGACAAATCGCCACCAGCTCAGCCAAGTTTTCTTCCATCAGATCCGCAAGCTTATCTAGGCACGCCGCTTTTTGTTCAATTGCGGTGCCTTTCCACTCTGGGAATACAGCATCAGCCGCTTCGATTGCAGCGGAAACATGATCAAGGCTTGCGAAAGCCACCTGACCCACTTCAATACGACGATCGTAAGGGGCAGTAATGATCTCTGCGGAGTTTTCCTTGATCATGCTTTCGGCATGTTTCACGCCATTGATGATCGGACCCGCAATCCACTTCTGGGTTAGGAAGCTTTCAACCTGCGCTTCAAACGGCTTCGCTTCGCTATCAATATCAACGTTCACACCGTATGAGTTTTTGCGCTCAGGGAAAATGCCAGTTGGCATTGGAATTTGACCGTTGTGCAAAGTATCAAAAGAGGTCAGCACATCAACAGGGTGATGCGTCAGCTCTGAAATTGGACAACGCGCGTCCACTAAACGGTGCACAAACGAACTGTTCGCGCCGTTTTCTAGTAAGCGACGAACTAAGTAAGGCAGTAGATCCGCATGGCTACCGACTGGCGCGTAAATACGCACTGGCTGACCATAAGTGTCCATTACATGGTTATAAAGCGAATCGCCCATACCATGCAGACGTTGGAATTCGTAATCTTTGTGCTCTGCCATCACAGCAATTGCAGTAACAGTGTGCGCGTTGTGACTAGCAAACTGCGGGAAGATATTACCGCGCACGCCTTCACTTAGTAGGAAGCGTGCACACGCGAGGTAAGCAACATCCGTCGCTTCTTTGCGCGTGTAAACAGGGTAATTCTCGTAACCCGCTTGTTGCGACCATTTAATTTCGCTGTCCCAGTACGCGCCTTTCACGAGACGCAGTGGGATAAGATCGCCCTGCTCTTTCGCTAAACCGTTCAACCATGCCAATACTGGCAGCGCACGTTTCGAGTAGGCTTGAACCACAAGACCAAACTTGCCCCAGCCTTTGAGTAGATCACTACGGTACAGTTTTTCGAACAGCTTCAGTGACAGCTCAAGGCGGTCTGCTTCTTCTGCATCAATCGTGATGGCAACATCCACTTCGATAGCGCGTTTAAGCAGTTGCGTTAGCGTATCGTAAAGCTCAGTCATCACGCGTTCTTCATTCGCTACTTCGTAACGTGGGTGAAGTGCTGAAAGCTTGATAGAAACAGAAGGCGCAGGACTCGTGTCACTGCCATACGTTTCTCGACCTACGGCTTCAATCGCCATTAGGTAGTCTTTGAAGTACTTACTTGCGTCTGCCGTGGTTAGCGCCGCTTCACCCAACATATCGAATGAGTAAGTGAAACCTTTGTCGCGCATTGGCCGACCGTTCTTTTGTGCTTCTTCAATCGTACGACCACGTACAAACTGGTGACCCATGATCTTCATTGCCTGATACATGGCTTTACGAATCACAGGTTCAGAGAATTTGTTCACCAGACGGTTTACAGCCTGACTTGGGCTCTGGGTTTCTTGGTCACCAATGCCAATCACTTTACCTGTCAGCATCAACCCCCAAGTTGAAGCGTTAACGAAGACAGAATCTGAACTCTTAAGGTGAGATTTCCAATCCGCAACACTTAACTTGTCTTTAATCAGTGCATCGGCCGTCGCTGAATCCGGAATACGCATCAACGCTTCTGCAAGACACATCAACAAGATGCCTTCTTGGGTATCAAGGCTGTATTCCAGCAACAGCGCATCAATCATCTGGATTGACTTCTTATCCGCACGGATAGCTTCGATAAGCTGGGTTGTTTGGGTCGTGATTGCCGATTTTTCTTCCGCTGTCGGCGTTGCTAGTGGCAATAATTGCTCTAGCCATTGAGACTCGTCCACCATGTACAATGGCGAGATCAGTGACCATAACTTATCAAGCGGCTGCTCGATAAATTCTGGTGTTAACACGTTCGTTGCAGTAAACATGCGTTTTCCTCAATCTCTCTCCTCGAAAACCGCTTCGAGGATCATCAATGGCTGGCAGTGTATTTTGAGCCCGAGAAGAATACTTGTCAAAAACTCCGAGCTTTTTGCTAAAAACTCGCTTTTATAACAAAACATCTACATAGTCACACGCAATTAGATAATATATTGTGTTGTAAAAATTAATTTTTGCATGTCATTTACAACAAAAGTAGACAGGTTTTGGGCAATTTTTATTTGAATAAGAAGGATTTAGATTGTGATTTTGTGAGGAATGGGCAAAAACACTGAAAATTTAAAGGGGAATTACGCAAAAAAGTTCGACTTTCCTGTGCAAAATACAGACGTAAAAAAGCCGCGACCAATGCGCGGCGTTCTATCAATAAGCAACAAGACGAACAAAAAGAAAGATATTTTATTAACTCTGTTTCTTATACTGCGAAGGTGACAAACCTTGTAAACGAGTAAAAGTATGCGTGAAAGTACTTTGGCTAGAAAAACCTGTAAATTCGGCTATCTGGCCGAATGTAAGGTGGCCTTGCTCAATCAAATCACGCGCCATATCAATACGTTTACCTAGCACATACTGATGCGGCGTTATACCCATTTGCTCTTTAAATAAGCTGTGGAACTGGCTTTCGCCCAAGAACACACTACCTGCCAACTGCGCAACACTGATTTTATGGCTCAAATGCTGTTCGATGTAACGATCTATCGCATCCAAATCGAATCGTGAATCTTTTTTTGATGTTTCAAATGAAGAGATATGGCGTTGCATCAACGCAATCACAGTATCGTTACAAGCGCGACTAAGCAGCAAATCATCAGGATGATTACGCATCTCCTGTACCAACATCTGAATCAGCTTTTGGATTTGACCATCCAGTTGGAAGTAAAGATGAGAGCGCTCTAGATTATTGATTTTCTGTAGCATCTCAGGATCATCATTAGCAGGCTTTGGCATGTTGAGCACCAAAATGTCTGATTGATGAATCACGCCGCCGAAAGCATGATCAGAAGACGCCGTTACGATGCAGCCTTGTCCCGGACCAACTAAATTACCCTGTCCACGAACTTCAAATTCCGCTTGGCCTTTCAAACCGATCACGATCTGCGTGTAAGCATGATCATGGCAATCCATATAAGACGGAAGCGTGATCAACTCTGCTGGTTTAGGCAGCGCGATCTCTTTATACAGCGGGGCTTTCGGGTTATTTGAATCACTCATTTAAAACTGTCGTCTTTCACGGTCGGCTTACACCTTGGCATCATATACCTTCTCGGTGGGGTTGCAAATCTTCCCCAACTCAATCGCACAAGATCAAACCAACACGATCAAGGCATTCTACATGATCATAGTTCCGGAACGATGATCATGTAAGAGTAACTTACGGTCAATGTGCAACCAATTTTTTTAACAAAAACGGATAGATAGTCAAAATTACTAAAGTTGAGACAGCTCGACTCAAAAGATCTTTGCGGTTGAAGTGCACACCAATGTAAGTCAAGAGGTCAAAATTACGATCAAAAGCGCATGAATTAACCAGAAAACAGCAACATAGAGGGAATTCCCCCCTTACCAATATACGCTCAATTCAATACATTAGACCTCGAGCTCTAGGATGCATACGACCCTGAGTTCACCGGTATCTACTTGATACCTCTAACTTACTTAGCAGACCCTCGCTATGTAATTTAGAACCTCTTCTACACGTCGACAAGATTATATCTTGTGTTGCCAGCCCGTCTTCAGGCTGGCCTTTTTTTTGCTCTACGCCAATGAAAACAATGGCATAAGCTGATATTATATGGGCCACCTCACCGTATCCTGAGCTTAATCATCACGCTGAGCTAACTTGATCTATCTTCTCTCTTTTCCAGTTTGTCTGGCGCAATTCCTGAAAGCATGATCAAGGAACGATTTCGTAAGAGAAATTTCAGGATAATCGAAGTGAGAACACTGACCTGCAATAAAGCAGGCGATACGTAGCAGTAGTGAGCCCTCTTGTGAATATTCCAGTCAATACCATAGAACAGTCGCTCCTCCGACAGCTACCGGGTTGTTGGGGATGCAAAGATAAAGCGTCAGTATTCCGATATGTGAATCAGGAATACGCAGAATTGATAGGCTACGATTCACCTGAAGCCTGTATTGGAAAGACAGACTTTGAAATGGCGAGCCCAACCATTGAGTGTGCAAAAGAGTTTCAAGAGCAAGATAAGCATGTTATTGAGACTGGCGAGTCACTGAAGATCCTCGATATCCACCCCTATCCTGATGGTCATTGGCGAGCGCATATCTTTACTAAAACGCCGTGGCGAGATGACGATGGCAACATCATTGGCACCATCTTTTATGGGCGTGAACTGACTGATACCGCCGTCATCGAAGTAGGCTATTGGGTTTGCCGAGCCATTGGTGGAAACCCGAGCAAAAAATCAATCTTCCGCTTCTCTAACCTGAAACCCGAACCCGAAAAGCTAACCTGCCGCGAACAAGAAACCTTATTCCTATTGCTGTATGGAAAAAAACCGCAATTCATCTCTCAGGTCATGGGCATTTCCACTAAAACAGTAGAGGGGCATGTTGCTCGTCTACGTACGAAGTTTGAAGCCAACAGCAAGAATGAGTTGATCGACAAAGCAATGGAAGCTGGTTACGGCTCCATTGTGCCAAAGACCCTACTTAAACATCAGCTCTCTGTGGTGCTTAACGGCGAACGCTGATTCTTGATTCTGTGCAAACAAAAACACCGCCAATTTCGGCGGTGTTTTTTTATCTCTTCATCGAAGTGACTACGGCGCAAGACGGTCGATGTCCCAATCACCTTCTTGATTTGAGAACAAGAAACGGTCATGCAAGCGGTGCTCGCCACCTTGCCAAAACTCGATACTTTGCGGTTTCACACGGAAGCCACCCCAGAAGGTTGGCATTGGGATTTCCCCTTTGGCGAATTTCTGTTTCAGCTCTAAGAATTTGCCTTCCAACACGCCTCGAGCGGAAATACGGCTACTCTGTTTACTGGCGATCGCAGCAAGTTGGCTCTCTTTCGGGCGAGAAGTGAAATATTTCATGTTCTCCATCGGTGACAGCTTCTCTGCAACGCCCGTAATATGGACCTGACGCTCAAGCGGATGCCAAGGGAAATGTAGGCTGATATTGCTATTGTGCCCAAGCTGCTGTGCTTTGCGGCTGCCTAAGTTGGTGTAAAACACAAAACCATCTTTATCGACACTTTTCAGTAGTACGATACGTTGAAATGGCATGCCATTCTCATCAACCGTGGCAACGGTCATTGCAGTAGGGTCGGTCAAGCCAGCTTCTACCGCTTGCGCCAACCACAAATTAAACTGATCGACAGGATCTGCTTTTAAATCTTTACGACGCAGGCCACCTTTTGTGTACTCACGACGAATATCAGCAAGTTCCATCTTCACTCCTTCACTCGTTTTTCCCGATTGTGCGCCCGATGATACTCAATTTCAAGGACAGCAAACGATAACTCTGATTGCGATTTGTGTTGTGTCACGTTGTCGCTGCGGCTCACAGCATCGTTAAATGCCATTTGATAACATGGCGTTAAAAACGAGTGAGCCAACCGTGAACCTACTCAACCCCAAAGCTCTGCGCCATTTTTTGCTGGTGTTGCTCGCCATCGGTATGGTCGGGCTAATATCGACTCATAAGTACGCAACCCAGCATCAACATGATCAATGGCAAAAAAAACTTCAAACCCAAGCCACGCAAGTCGCTCAGGAGATCGATTATGAGTTGGCTAAGTTTGAACAAATCCCCAATCTACTCAGCCACGATCCAAGATTGCTCGACGCTATAAAAATCGGAAAACCGTCTGATGCACTTAACCGTTTGTTGGCGGAATGGCTCACACAAAGCTTGGCCGATACCATCTATGTCCACGACAAAACAGGCTTAGTAATCGCATCAAGTAATTACCAGCAAGACGATAGTTTTGTGGGCTCTAACTTTGCCTTTCGCCCTTATTTTCAGAACGCGCTCAATGGCGAGAAAGCCCAATACGTTGGATTAGGCGTTCGATCTAATAAGCGGGGCTATTTCTTCTCATCTCCGCTTTGGGTTGATGACAAAGTCGCGGGAGTGATTACGGTTAAAGTCAACTTAGAACAACTTGAACAAAGGTTGGTTCAAGACGATGGAGATTTACTTGTCACAGGCGTGCATGACGTCGTTTTCATGAGTAATCTACCGGATTGGCGTTATCGCGCATTGTTTCCACTTTCCGAAGCAGCAAAACATGAACTCAGTCAAACCCAACAATACGGCCACTCCCTACCAGAATATCGTGGTGAGTTAACCGGAAAAAGTGGTGCGACGCAGTTTAAAAACAATCAACTTCTACTCTCTCCAAACTATCTAGCATACGCGACCCAGTTGTTTGAAAAAGGCTTTCGTGTTGTAGCACTGATCAGCCAGCAAGAAGTACTCACCGCCGTTCTTCAAGCCGATGTCATTTATCTGCTGTTGTATGCCTTGGTTGGTTTAATTGCTTTGGCTTGGTTCCAAATGCTGGTCAACAAAGCACGCCTCGCGAATGTGAACGCGAACTTGGAAGAAAAAGTCTCGGAAAGAACGTTGGTCCTCAGCCAAGCCAACCACAAATTGCAGCAAACCGTGCATCAATATGAGAAGAGTCAGCGAGAACTCAAGCAAACTCAACAAGAGTTGACGCAAGCCGCCAAACTCGCACTGCTTGGGGAGCTGTCCGCCAGCATCAATCACGAAATTAACCAGCCGCTTGCCGCGCTGCGAACCTACACCGAAAACTCACAACGTTTGATGGCAAAGGAGCGTTACCCTATGGTGGCAAGCAATTTGGATAAGATGCTGTCACTCAACAACACGATTGCCGAAGTCATTGCTCGTTTAAAAGTCTTTACACGCAAAACCGACAGCAACCAACACAGCGAAGTCGCCATCCTGCATGATGCTGTACACAACGCCACGCGAATTTTGAGTAACAAGCTGATCAAGCAAGGCGTAACATTAAAAGTGCCAACTATCGAATATAACGTGAGGTTAGCGATTCACAGCGTTGAGCTTGAGCAAGTGCTGATTAACCTCTTTCATAATGCGGCGCAAGCCATGGATAGCTACTGCATTGATCCACAAATTTCGATTGCCGTGCAATGCGAAGAAACTCACTGCGATATTTTAGTTTCCGACAACGGCCCAGGCATGTCCGAGAGTGCCTTAGCAAAAGTCTTCGACCCATTCTTCACTACCAAGCCCGAGGGATTGGGCTTAGGATTAACCATTTCAAAACGTATTTTAGAGAGCTACCAAGGTGCTTTGAGCGCTTACCAACATCTAGACGCTCAAACACAAAAAGTAAACGGCATGACTTTTGTTATCACGGTTCCACTCGCTACAACATCGTCCTTAGGGGAAAACACCTATGCATAATCCTGTTTTCTTTGTCGATGATGAACCACATATTCGCGATGCTGTATCACAAGCGCTTTTAATTGAAGATATCGAAGTAACCTGTTTTCCCAATGCAGTCGAAGCACTACGCGTTATCGACCCGCACACACCAGCCTTGATCATTACCGATATCCATATGCCAGTGGTGAACGGCTTAGAGTTTATGAGCACGCTGCTGAGCAAAAACAATCACTTTCAGTTTATTGTTCTCACTGGCCACGGTGATGTAAAAACAGCGGTAGAGGCGATGAAAAGTGGCGCATATGACTTTCTCGAAAAGCCATTCTCGACAGAGCAACTGTTAAAATCACTGAATAACGCCAGTGACAAACTGACTCTATTGCAAGAAAACGTCTGGTTGAAAAAAGAGCTCGATATGCAAACGCATGTGGGGCCAAAAATGATTGGTCATAGCCAAGTTATGGTCGATATTCGCCGAACCTTAATCAGCGCCTCACTCCACCAGCCACTGATCTTTTTTGGCGAAGATGGCACAGGACGAAGGCTCGCTGCGCAATTTGCCCACGATATTCATGCCACGTCAGACAGTGAAATGATCGTCGCGTCTGGTGAAGATTTGTATGAATTAAGCTCGGATGCGTTCTACAAAGCGATTTATCATTTGTCACAAGGGAGGCCACATTGCAGTTTGTATCTTCACAGTGCCGAACACATCTCATTACCACAATGGCAATGCCTGTTTAAGCACCCAAGCTTACAACGCGTGTTTGGGGCCGCAAACAAAGTAGTGCAAGGAGTCGAGACATTGGCTAAGTTGATTCGCATGCCGAGCTTGGACGAGCGCAAAGAAGACATAGGCCCGCTGTATAAACATTTTGTTCGCCATGCTGCCAGTCGTTATCAGTTGCAACCACCACAAATCAGTTTGGCAGAAGTAAAACGAATAACAGAACTGGCTTGGCCAGAAAACATCAAACAATTGAGGCAGTTTGCGGAATTGCGCGCCCTCAAACCAGATGCGTTTCGCATGGAAGACTGGAACAGTGAAAAGAGCATTGAAATCCAAAGTATGACTCAACGCACAGAACACTTTGAATATTGCTTATTGTTCGATGCACTACAACGACATAGAGGCAGACTCAAAGAGGTTCAACTAGAATTACAGGTGTCGCGAAAAACCTTGTATGACAAACTAAAACGACATCAGTTGGATAAAACAAAGTTCAAGGCACTGTAAAAGAGGGACCATCTACCCCTTTCACACATTTTTATTAACCGAGCATGCTGACATGGTCGGTTAATAATAATAAGATCAAAAAGATAAACCGTCTTTATAAAACAAGGAATGTGATGAGCCGAGACAACTACAACAAGCTAAGCAACGACGAGTTGGATTTTGTTGACGATAAAACCGCTGCTTTGCTCCTGAACACGCCGAGTAGTGCCCGCCTTATGTTGTGGGTTATGGTGTTGTTTTTTGTTGCTGCTATTGGCTGGGCATCTTGGGCGCAAATCGACAAGGTGACGGTTGGTCAAGGCAAAGTCATTCCTTCTTCTCAAATCCAAGTAGTACAAAACCTTGAAGGTGGCTTGGTCAAAGAGATCTTAGTAAAAGAAGGCGAACAAGTAGAGAAAGGCCAGCAGCTGTTGCTGATTGACGACACGCGATTTCGCTCAGACTTTCGAGAACGTGAACAACAAGTAGCGAACTTAACGGCTTCGGTGTTGCAGCTTTCAGCCTCCATCAGCAGTGTAGAAGTGAACCGTGATTTTGAAGACAAAGACTGGGAACAAAGTGTCTTACTCGATTACGGTAAATTGACGTTCCCACCGACACTTGAAGAGAACCAACCTCGCCTCACCCAACGCCAAAAAGCAGAGTACCGCGAAGATCTCGACAACTTACGCAACCAGCTGTCAGTTATCGATCAGCAAGTTAAGCAGAAACAACAAGATTTGGTTGAAATTAGGGCTCGAGTTAACAACTTGCGCCAAAGCTACCGATTCGCGAAGAAAGAGCTAGACATCACGAAGCCACTGGCAGACGAAGGTGTCGTACCTCGTATTGAGCTACTCAAACTTCAACGCCAAGTAAACGATACTCGCCGTGAGATGACCTCTAGCGAACTGAAAATTCCAGTGCTTCGTTCTGCGATACGAGAATCCATGCTTAACCGTATTGATGTGGCATTGAAATTCCGCTCTGAACAACAAGAAAAGCTCAATAGCACTCAAGACCAACTGTCCGCACTCGTAGAATCCGCGGTAGGCCTAGAAGACCGAGTAAACCGCACCGTGGTGGTTTCTCCAGTAACCGGCACCATCAAAACTCTCAACGTGAACACCGTTGGTGGTGTTATTCAGCCAGGTATGGACATTGTTGAAATCGTTCCAACCGAAGACACTTTATTGGTCGAAGCAAAGATAGCCCCAAAAGACATCGCTTTCTTGCGTCCAGACCTTCACGCCATCGTGAAGTTTACCGCGTATGATTTCACCAAATATGGCGGTCTAGAAGGTGAACTAGAACACATCAGTGCGGACACCACACAAGATGAAGAAGGCAACAGCTTCTACATTGTTCGAGTCCGTACCGATAAAACCAATTTTGGACAGGGTGCTGACTTACCAATCATTCCCGGAATGACAGCATCGGTCGATATCATCACAGGGAAACGAACCGTTTTGGAATACTTGCTTAAACCGATTTTGAGCGCCAAAACCAACGCACTGAAGGAGTAAGTATCTGCAAGGTACAAATAATGTGCTCTTAAGTGACGACAAGTGGTTAAATAAAAAGCACTTTTCTCACCCACGAACGCATTTCAAAGGTACACTTGTGATGTGAGTCGAATATGCCACCCAAATTGAAGCGTAAAGTTACATTATTAATCAGCATCAGTTGTTTTTCGTTCCAAATTGGGGCGCTCAACAGCAAGGAACAGCGATGGGTCGATACGGTCACTTCAGTTTATGGTGAGCGGGCAGGAATGCGCGTGAAAACATGGCGGGAAAACATCGACTTTTTTAAAACACTGGAGACTCATGAGAAGCTTGCAGGCGTTAACGACTTTTTCAACCAACTTTACTTCGTTGACGACATCAAACTTTGGGGAAAGAAAGACTACTGGGCAACACCGCTCGAATTTTTGGGCAGTAATGCGGGCGATTGTGAAGATTTCACCATTGCTAAGTACTTCTCACTGCTGGAGCTAGGCATACCCGATTCTAAGATGCGCTTGATCTATGTTAAAGCCATCGAACTGGATCAATTCCACATGGTATTGGCTTACTACCCGACCCCAAGCTCTGAGCCGCTCATTCTCGACAATATCAACCCAGACATTGTTCGAGCCTCCAAACGTAGCGACTTGCTACCGATTTACAGTTTTAATGGTTCAAACCTATGGCTAATGAAGTCTTCTGCTGGCACTGGAGAGTTAGCAGGAAAAGCCTCACGTTTGAGTCTTTGGAATGACTTACGCTCGCGCGAACGTAAGTTGCAGTTAAAGAAACCTAAAATTAACTATGACGAGTGAAAAACATGACCCTATATAAGAAGCTTGTAGTGGGAATGGTTACGGTCTTTTTACTTTTGATGGCATCAGTATTCGTAATCCAATTCAACACTACTCGAGACAGCTTAGAGCAGCAGCAACGTTCAGAGGTCAACAACACCATTAACACCGTTGGTTTAGCATTGGCACCGTATCTAAAAGATAAAGATAAGGTGGCAGTCGAGTCCGTGATTAATGCGTTGTTTGACGGCAGTACTTATTCTGTCGTACGTCTCACCGCGTTAGATTCGGATTACCAGATCGTGCGCTCGTACCCAGTAAAGCCAAGCCATGTCCCACAGTGGTTTATCGACCTGAATCTATTTAAAGCGATTCACGATAAACGCGTCGTAACCAGTGGTTGGATGCAGCTGGCTGAAGTAGAAATCATCAGCCACCCAGGTGCTGCTTACGAACAGTTGTGGCAAGGCTTTATTCGCCTGCTATCGGCATTTGGCGTTATCTTCCTAGCGGGTTTAGTCGCGATTTCTTACATCCTACGTCGCTCACTCAAACCTTTAGCAGCCATCGTCAAGAAAATGCACGAAATCGCCAACAACCAATTTGGTGACCCACTTGCTCGTCCAAAGACCAAAGACCTCATTGCAGTCGTAGACGGTATCAATATGATGTCGGCTCAGATTGAACTGTCATTCAAAGAACAAGCGAAAGAAGCGCAGCGCCTACGTGCACAAGCTTACCTAGATCCGATCTCCAAGCTGGGTAACCGCTCGTTCTACATCAACCAAGTGGACCAATGGTTGGCAGAACAAACGCAAGGGGGTATCGCGCTACTCCATGCTGAGTACATTGGTGACATCTACGAAACGAAAGACTACCAACGCGCAGATGCCCACGTGAAAGAGTTGTCTCAACGTCTTAAAAACACCATCGATGTACCAGGAGCAACCATTGCTCGTCTATCAAGCGACGAATTCGGTCTGTTATTCCCACACATGGATGAAAGCGAACTGCGCATCCTAGCGGATAGCATCGTCAACTGTGTGAATGGTCTGAACACAGACCCAACCGGTCTTGCTAAACCAAAAGCTTCGCTCGGCGTGGCACACAGTAAAGATCAGAAAACACGCTCAGAAGTGCTTTCTATGGTGGATAACGCACTATCGAAAGCAAAAGCACAACCAGACAGAGCTTACGGCTTCGTGGGTGGTGAAAACTCTTCTAACCTAATGGGTAAGCAGCAATGGAAAGCGCTGGTTGAAGAAGCGATTCACGGTGATTGGATTAAATTCCGTTTTCAATCTGCGAAAAACACATGGGGCAAGGTATTCCACAACGAGGTGTTCTCTAGTATCGAAAAAGATGGCGAGACCTTCCGTGCCAACCAATACCTGTTTGCTTTAGAGCAGCTTGATGCCACCAACATCTTCGACCAATACGTCATTGAGTCGATGATTAAAATGCTAGAAAGCGGTGAGTTGAACGAACCTGTTGCCATCAACATTGCACAAAGCAGTCTGTCGCAACCTTCGTTCATTCGCTGGACCACCAGCATGCTAGAGAAGCACTCGAAAGTTGCGCCAATGCTGCACTTTGAGGTTCCAGAAGCGTGTTTCATCGACCATCCACACCATACAGCACTACTGTGTAATGCCATTCGTCAGTCAGGTGCAGAATTCGGTGTTGATAACTATGGTCGTAACTTCCAGTCACTTGAGTACATTCAGGAGTTCCGCCCGAATTACGTAAAACTGGATTACCTGTTCACGCACAACTTGCATGACGAAAAACAGAAATTCACGCTGACTTCGATCTCGCGAACCGCTCACAACTTGGGCATCACGACGATTGCATCACGTGTAGAAACGCAGATTCAGTTGGACTTCCTCACCGAGCACTTCGTCGAGGTCTTCCAAGGTTTCATCGTCGACAAGGAATAAAGAAAAGGTATACCAAGGATGAAAGACCCTTTACTGAACTCGCTGATTTACGTTAGCCGTTATTACGGTTTAGCCAACTCTCCGGAAGCGCTAATTAATGGGCTTCCACTCTCTGAGGGTAAGCTCACACCGTTTCTGCTACCGAGAGCGGCGGAAAGGGCCGGATTGGTTGCCAAGGAAAACCGTGCAGAGTTAGACCAGATCTCGAGTCTGATTCTGCCGGCTATCTTACTTCTAAAAGGTGGTGATTCTTGTGTCCTCAATAGTATTAATTTGGAGACACAAGAAGCAGAGATCACCACCCTAGAAAGCGGTTTGGTGCCTATCTCCATCCCTCTAGAAGAACTACTTGCGCAGTACACTGGTCGCTACTTTTTAGTTAAAAAACAATTTCGATATGATGAGCGCTCTCCCGAAGTGCTCAAAACCAAAGAAGGCCACTGGTTCTGGTCAACCTTGTGGCAATCGAAACGCATCTACCGCGATGTGCTTATCGCTTCTATCCTCATCAATATCTTCGCCATTGCTGCACCAATGTTCACTCGCTTGGTGTACGACAAAGTAGTCCCTAACCTCGCGTTTGAAACCCTGTGGGTACTAGCAAGCGGTATCTTCGTAGTGTTCTTATTTGATTTCTTGCTCAAATCACTGCGTAACTACTTTATCGATGTTGCGGGTAAGAAATCCGACATCCTGATTTCTTCAAAGCTGTTCAGCAAAGTAATGGGTATCCGAATGGAGTCCAAACCACCTTCTGTCGGTGCGTTTGCTCGCCACTTGCAAGAGTTCGAATCGATTCGTGAGTTCTTCACCTCTGCCACGGTAAGTGCGCTAATTGACTTACCTTTCGCGATACTCTTCCTAGTCATCATCTGGTTGATGGCGGGCGACCTGGTTTACGTGCCAATGATTGGTGTGGTGATTCTGATGATTCACTCGGCACTAATTCAAGGTCCACTGCGCCGCTCAATTGAAGAAGGTTCTCGCCTTGCTTCGCAGAAATACGCCAACCTGATTGAAAGCCTTTCCGGCCTAGAAACCGTGAAAATGCTGAGTGCACAAAGCCAATTCCAATACCGTTGGGAAGAAGCCGTTGCACACATGGCAAACTGGAACATCAAGAGCCGTCGTATTACCGACAGCATTCAAAACGCAGCGGGCTTTGTTCAACAAAGTAGTAACGTCGGCATGATCATTCTGGGTGTTTATCTCATCTCAAACGGCGATTTGACGATGGGTGGCTTGATTGCAGCAACCATGCTAAGTGGTCGCGCGATTGGCCCTATGGTTCAGCTTTCATTGTTGTCTACACGCTACAACCAAGCTAAGTCCTCAATGACCATCATTAACCAAGTGATGGAAATGCCAGACGAGCAAGAAGAAGGGAAACGCTACATTCACCGTCCTATCGTGCAAGGTAAGATTGATATTGACCGTGTGACCTTCCATTACCCAGATGCGCCAGTGGCATCGATTCGTGATTTGAGCCTAACGATTAACCCAGGTGAAAAAGTCGCAATCATCGGCCGTATTGGTTCGGGTAAAACCACGCTAGAACGCCTGATAATGGGTCTGTACAAGCCGACAGAGGGTCACGTGCGTATTGATGACACAGACATCGAACAACTTCACCACGTGGACGTACGACGCAATATCGGTTGTGTACCGCAAGATTCGAATCTGTTCTTCGGTTCTATTCGTGACAATATTACCCTAGGCCGTCCACTCACTGATGATCGCGATGTCTTAGACGCCGCCAACCGTGCAGGTGTCACCGCCTTTACTCAATCAGATCCTGCGGGTCTAGAGCGCCAAGTGGGCGAAGGTGGCGGCATGTTATCTGGTGGTCAACGTCAAGCTGTGACGATTGCACGAGCGTTCTTGGGTCGTCCTCCAGTGCTCTTAATGGATGAACCAACCAGTGCAATGGATAACCGTTCAGAGATGCACATCAAGCATCAATTAGCACAGTTAAAACCAAGTGAAACGCTGATTTTGATTACGCACAAGACCTCAATGCTCGACATTGTTGATCGTGTGATTGTGATGGAAAAAGGCAGCGTGATTGCTGATGGTCCGAAAGCGCAAGTACTGAACGACTTGAAGCAAGGTAAAGTTCGCGCCGTGAGCTAAAACGCACAAACAGAAAATCAAAGCCCCGTTGAACCCAGTGTTTCGCGGGGCTTATTTATAGAGGGTTAATAAACCAAAGTAACCAAACTCTTCGAGGAATATCCAAAGCAGTACAAAGCCAACAATAACCACTAATCCCATGATTGCCCTTTCATCTTCTTCCATCGCATCCCTACCATTTCCCATAACGATCGTAAGCTCCGTTTCTAGATTAGCAGCAGCCAACACACCAGATATCAGAGTTCGTCTCTTCTCAATTCGGAACTGAGATATAGCTCAAAATTTGTTCAAAACAAATCTCATGCGGAAACGAAATTTATAATTACTTGAGAGACAAAATCGGCTATAACACGCACCTTCTTAATATTCTCGAGTTCAAGAAATGAATCATTGGATGCATCTAGAGCAAATCAGCCAGTATTTCACGGCTGGCTCTATTGGCTATAAAGTGTTGATGGGCGTCATCATTCTGATTGCTTATCGTGTACTGAAGAAAATCGCTAACCGTGCCATTCTGAATTTAGCAGAATCCAAAGGGGTTAAAAAAGCACGCCTGAGCTTTATACAGCGTTGCTTCAACGTCGCTTTTTTGTTCGTGTTTGTGTCGATTTTCGCGATCGTTACTGGTATTGGCTATGGCGATGTGTCGCTGTTCCTATCATCGATTTTCGCAGTATTAGGTGTGGCTTTCATCGCGCAATGGTCGATTCTTAGTAATATTACAGCAAGCTTTCTGATTTTCTTTGTCTTCCCATACCGTGTCGGTGACCGAATTAAAGTGGTAGATAAAGACGAAGACATCAGTGGTGAGATTCAGGAAATTCGTATGTTCCATGTGTTGATCAAGCACGACAACGGCAACCTAATCACTTACCCGAACAACTTGATGCTTCAAAAAGCGGTCTTAAAACTGGCAAAAGAAAAAGCCAAGCCTGAGGAGCCCAAAACCACCTCACGCATTTATACCCGCAGAAAGAAATAATCCACTAAAAAGCCGATGTATCTACATCGGCTTTTTAGTATCACTTGGTGGTCACAAATAACCCAAAGTTAATGGCGAAAAACAGTGAAGAGACAAAACGTATAAGCTGAAGGTCGCCACTGTATTCTTTCATGATAAAAACATGACACATCGCCGAAACCAATAGCGCCACTTTAACCAGAGGAAGCTTCTTCTTTACGAACCTTAAATAGATGCTGCAAATAGAGATGGTGCAAGCAAAGAAAAAAATCGTCATGAATAACCTTAGCTATAACAACCTGTTTATCTGTTATTTTTATCTAAAACATATCAAAGCTGTGGGAGCAAAAAAAATTGAGAAAACCAAATAGAATATAGCTAATCCAGTACCTTTCTTCTTCCTTCTGTCGACACCAACAATACGAGGGCAAAAAATAAAAATCAGACCAATAGATATAACGAAGTAAACCTTATAGTACTCTCGTATGTTGCTAGGTATTGCAGGAAGTCCACCAAAAGCTAATTCTAGTAAGCCTTTTATACCAACCAAATTCACTGCAAACAAAATTGAGAAAAGCAATCTAGCATTCAAGTCTGGATCTGATTGACCTCGCTCTTCCATTAACTGTCGCATAGAGAAAAACACGTTAGACAAAATATTCAAAGCTTGGTCTCCAGTATTATTTGAACAAATGTTATCTCTTATTGAGCATAAGAGGCACCCGTAAAGTCACGAACTTCTCCTTTCACTATGAAAACTGCTCGATAGATCAAAATAAAATTTCCATCCTTTAAGCCATTTCAAATCACTTCTTGACCTCAACCTAGCTTGAGGTTTTAGCCTTATTCGCACGATTCAACATCAACAATGAAAAAGGAACCATTGTGTCCAAAATTGCGATTATTTATTTCTCTAAAACCGACGTTACAGGCCAGCTAGCTCGCGCGATTGCCGCTGGCGTTGAACAACAAGGCATTGAGCAACAAGGTGGATTTGAAATTCTCTCTCACCGTATTGAAGGCAGTGAGATTATTGAGGGACGTTTTGTGAACCCTAGCCTAATGGATGAACTTGCTGAGTGCGATGCGATTATCTTTGGCTCACCGACCTATATGGGCGGCGTAGCAGCACAGTTTAAAGCATTTGCAGATGCAAGCAGTGAATCTTGGTATTACCAAAAATGGGCGGGCAAAATCGCGGCTGGCTTTACTAGTGGTGGGGCAATGAATGGCGATCAGTCAATGACGTTGCAGTATCTACAAACACTCACTAACCAGCACGGCATGATATGGGTCGGATTAGATAAGATCAGCAATTCTGGCGAGCTAAATCTGAATCGCTACGGCGTGCAAAGTGGCATTGTTGCACAAGGTGGTGAAGACGGCCAGTTGCATGCCTCAGACGTTGCAACAGCGGAGTATCTTGGCAAACGAGTCGCGATGCTCGTGAATAAGCTCTCCACTCGCTAGCAATAAAGAAGCCCCGTAAGACATATCTACGGGGCTTCATATTTATCGTTTGTTTGAGTGCTACTTCTTGATGTAGAGGTCTTTCGAGTAAATACGACCCTCTACGTTGTTTTTGGCAAAACCGCCAACCGTAGGGCGAACCAAACGCGCTTGCATGTAGTAGTAAATCGGTGCGATTGGCATATCCGCCGCCAACAATTGCTCGGCTTGATCATAAAAACCTTGACGCGCTTTCTCATCGGTTGCCGCCAATGCACCGTTCATCGCATTGTCGTAGGCTTCACTGCTGTAACGAGCAAAGTTACCTGACGAACCAGAACGTAACAGACTCAAGAAGGTAGACGCTTCGTTGTAATCGCCACACCAAGAGGCACGCATGACATCGAAATCACCTTGTCTGCGCGAAACAAGATAAGATTTCCACTCTTGGTTTTCTAACTCGACCTTCGCACCTAAGTTCTTCTTCAACATGGAGGCAATGGCCACCGCAATGGCTTTGTTCGATTCACTGGTGTTGTACAGCAATTTGAAATCTAAAGATTTGTCGTCGCTGTAGCCTGCTTCTTTAAGCAGTTCACGCGCCTTTTCATCGCGCTGTTTTTGCGTCCATGTGCTGTATTCTGGCTGAGTCGCATCAAAGCCAGCCGTGTACTGGTGTGCAAACGTATAAGCAGGCAGATTACCCACTTGTGTGACACCATTCGTGATCACATCACGCATCATCGAATAAGACACGGCTTTTCGAACTCGTACATCATCGAAAGGAGGACGCGTGGTGTTAAACGCGTAGTAGTAGGTACAAAGTAGCGGAACCGCGGTATACGCTTGCTCGTAATCCTTCTTCAGCTTTTGCGCCATGTGGGTTGGTACATCTGAGGTGATGTCCACTTCGCCCACCGCATAACGATTAATTGATGCGTTTTGGTTCTCAAACGGAATGTATGTCACTTCAGTGAGATGAGTATCCGCGCTATCCCAGTAATTTGGGTTCTTTTTCAGTTCAATGCGTTCATTCACCACCCATTTATCCAGAACAAATGCACCATTGCCAACAAACTGCTGTGGGTCACTCCACGGCTTTTCGCTGTTCTCAACCGTTGCTTTGTGTACCGGCATCATCGAAGTGTGGCCTGTCATTGCGACAAAATACGGTACCTTGCTATCAAGCTCGAAGCGCAGAGTATGTTTATCGACGGCGGTGATACCGAGATCATCAAGTGACTTTTTACCTTCTGCTACGTCGGCGATGTTTTTGATCTTAGTGAGTTTGAGATACCAAACATTGGGTGAAGCCGTTTTCGGGTCCACTGCACGACGAAGTGAATAGACAAAATCATCCGCTGTCACAGGATCGCCGTTCGACCATTTTGCGTCTTTACGCAGCTGGAACACAAAGGTTTGGTTGTCTTCGGTTTGCCAAGATTCCGCAACACCAGGAACGATATTGCCATCGCGGTCTTGAATGACTAATCCCTCAAACAAATCACGAATCACGTGCATTTCTGGCAAGCCTTCGGCTTTTGCAGGATCTAGCGTTGCCGCTTCGGCGTCGTTTGCTCGCACTAGATGTTGTTCCGGCGCGAGTTGCACACCATCAGGTAAAGAGTCAGCTAAAGCAGAAGCGGATATAAATGGGGTCAATAGAGAGGATATTAGTAAGGCTGTTGAGTGTTTTTTAAATTCCATATCGATTTTTGTTCTCCTAACACGTCTTTTGAAGCAAGTACCACAAATCATCATACAAGCATTGACGAACTTTAAGTGTTCAGTTTATATCCGAGTAATATCAAAATGCTAAGTTCAACGGCTATGACTTGAGTTATATATAGATACTACTTGAACAATCAGGAGATTACGGTGAGTCTAATTCCAAGAACGGAAAGAGCGGCATTTTTAATTACGCCAACATCATATGGAAGATCGGTACTAGGTGCGCCGTTGTTGTACTTCCCAGCACAAGTAGAAAATGACTCGCGAGGCCTTATTCTCGCTGGGACACACGGTGACGAGACAGCCTCAATCGCCGGATTGTCGTGCGCGTTAAGAAGCTTGCCAGCGGAGTGTCTGAAGCACGATGTGATTTTATCGATGAACCCAGACGCAAACCAACTGGGTACGCGAGCCAACGCCAATCAAGTCGATCTAAACCGTGCGTTTCCTACGCAGAATTGGACAGAGCACGGCACAGTCTATCGCTGGAGCTCGCATACACCTGTTCGAGACGTGAAAGTAAAAACAGGCAGCAAAGAACAGCTAGAGCCAGAAGTTGAAGCACTAATTAGTTTGATTGAACTGCGCAGACCAAAATTTGTGGTCTCGTTTCATGAACCATTAGCGTTTGTCGACGACCCTGCTCATTCTGATTTGGCCAAATGGCTCGGCAAGCAATTCAATCTACCCATCGTTGACGATGTTGATTACGAAACGCCAGGGTCTTTCGGAACTTGGTGTAATGAACGCCAGTTGCCTTGTATTACGGTGGAATTGCCCCCGATCTCGGCGGATCTGACGATTGAAGAACACTTAGATGCGTTTATTGCGCTGCTGCAACACGATCCAGATCTTTAATTTCTAGCTATACGAAGCGATCAAGTAAGGATCTGCTTGATATCGGTACTGATATCACTGATCAACTGGCGTGCGCTTTCGTCTCTTTGTTGTACCAAAATAATAAACAACAGATCCGTAATCACGTTTTGTGCTGTGCGCGAAGCAATGGAAGAGCTGCGATGCTCTGTTTCATTGGCGATGGTATCAAACGTGATATCGGCAATGTCTCTCAAGCGGCTTCTCCCCGGGGCAGACAAAGCAATCACCTTTGCTCCCTGCTCTTTCGCCGCTTCCGCAGCCACCAGAATCTCTTTTCGCTCTCCTGAAAAAGAAATCGCGATCTGCACGTCTTGCGAAGAGAGCGTACGCGCAACCGCAATTTGTACGTGACTGTCTTGCTCAGATAGCGCGGTAATCCCAAGCTTAAGCAGCTTAAAACTCAAATCTTTTGCAGTAAGCGCAGAGCCGCCAATGCCCACCACTTGCACACGGCGCGCTTCACTTAACCACTTCACCGCTTGATGACACGCCTCATAAGAGAGCGCATTGGTCGTTTGGAACATAGCGTCGGTTTTCGCTTTAACCAGTTTTTGCGAAATCACCGCAATCGGATCATCCGCCAAAATATCACTGTGGAGTGGCGTAGATTGCATCGCTTGTTTGCGGCCAATATCTTCGTTCAACGCCAGTTTGAACTCGCTATAGCCTTTATAGCCAATCCTCTGGGTGAATTTAACAATGCTCGACTGGCTCACTTGCACTTGTTCAGCAAGCTCTTGACTGGTCAATTGCGCGGCTTTTTCTGCATTTTCGACAATCCAATCGCCAACCAGACGACCACTGTGAGAGAGCTGAGTACGTCTTGCGACGATTTTATTGATAACGGACACGACAAAATTCCAAAAACTTTAAATAAATTATTCCAAAACAGAAATAATCACACTTTTCTTTAACTGACTGATTAACTTAACAACCCTTATATCTACGTAAGATATTGCGTCAGTATTTCCAGCCATTATTCCAAACTTTCACTGAACAAAGAATAACCTCAAGTGTGATTTTTATCACCTAAATTGAATATTTTATTCCATAGAATCGCCCTCAGATTGAACATTTACAAGAGTACAGAACATGAAAATTGATTTAAGCCGATTGGTGACAGAAAGCCGCAATCCAGCGAGCGCAGAGATCGATACGCTTTCTACCATCGAGATGCTGCAAGTCATCAACCAAGAAGATCAGAAAGTCGCTATAGCAGTACAAGCAGTATTGCCACAAATCGCGCAAACCGTCGATGCCATTACTGCAGCGTTCGCCAATGGTGGCCGTCTGATTTACATGGGCGCAGGTACATCTGGCCGCCTTGGTATTCTTGATGCGAGTGAATGTCCTCCAACCTATGGCACACACCCAGATATGGTTATCGGTTTAATTGCTGGTGGTCATCAAGCGATTTTGAAAGCGGTAGAAAACGCAGAAGACAACGCTCAAATGGGCCAAGACGATTTAAAGACGCTGAATCTGACTCAGTATGATGTTGTGGTTGGCATCGCCGCCAGCGGCCGTACGCCTTATGTTTTAGGTGGTTTGGATTACGCAAAATCTGTCGGTGCTACAACGGCATCAATCGCTTGTAACCCAGCATGCACGATGGCAGAAGCTGCAGACATCGCGATTCTTCCGGTAGTGGGCGCAGAAGTAGTCACCGGCTCTTCACGCATGAAAGCGGGCACAGCACAAAAATTGGTGCTGAACATGCTGACTTCTGGCGCAATGATTCGCAGCGGTAAAGTGTTTGGCAATTTAATGGTGGATGTAGAAGCCACCAACGCCAAGCTGATTCAGCGTCAAACTAACATTGTGATTGAGGCAACCGGTGCACCAAAAGAAGAAGCAGAAAAAGCCCTTGAAGCGTGTGAACGTCACTGTAAGACCGCAATTTTAATGATTCTGGCTGATTTGGATGCAGAGCAAGCTAAATCTCGCCTTGCCGAGCACAACGGTTTTATTCGTGCAGCACTAAATAATAACTAAATAGCCCTAGTCCTGAAGGATAGTCCCTATGGCCAAAATTACCTCTAACACAGTATCGCAATTGCTCGCCGCAGTGGGTGGCAGTAACAACGTAAGTAAATGCGGTAACTGTATGACGCGTTTGCGTTTATCTCTCGCGAATAACAGCTTGGCGGACCAATCCGTCATTAAACAAATTCCCGGCGTAATGGGTGTGGTAGAAAGCGACGAGCAATTCCAGATCATTCTTGGTCCCGGTAAAGCTCAGCAAGCCGCCGATATGATGAATAAGTTGATCGACAGCTTAATCTCTGGTGACAGCGAAGAGCCTGACGCACCACAACAGGATCTTTCTGCTGTCGCTGCAGAGCAGAAAAAACAGATGAAGAGTAAGCAAACCAGTGCGGTTCAGCGTTTTCTGAGTAAGTTTGCCACCATATTTACACCACTGATTCCCGGCTTTATTGCTGCGGGTTTGCTGCTCGGCTTTGCCACGTTATTGGAACAAATCTTCGTGCTCGACCAAACGCCAAGCCAGTTTATGTTGGATTTGATTGCCTACATGAAGGTCTTTGGCAAAGGTTTGTTCGCTTTCTTAAGTATTTTGATTGGCTATAACGCACAGCAAGCGTTTGGTGGCTCCGGCGTCAATGGTGCCATACTCGCTTCCCTATTTGTTTTGGGTTACAACCCAGATGCAACCTCAGGTATTTACGCCGGAATGAACGAGTTCTTCGGCTTTGCGATTGATCCTCGTGGCAACATTATTGGCGTGTTGATGGCAGCGATCGTTGGTGCTCAGGTCGAGAGAAAAGTGCGTCAGTATATGCCTGACGATCTGGACATGATCTTAACTTCTGTTGTTACTCTTTTGATCATGGGCGCGGTCACCTTCTTGATCATCATGCCAATCGGTGGTGAGCTATTCAAGGGAATGTCTTGGTTGTTCCTAAACTTGAATGACAACCCATTAGGCGCAGCGATTCTGGCAGGTTTATTCTTGATTTCCGTGGTATTTGGTATCCACCAAGGCTTTGTGCCGGTGTACTTTGCCCTGATGGAAGCACAAGGCTTTAACTCGCTGTTTCCTATCCTAGCAATGGCGGGTGGCGGTCAAGTGGGTGCATCTATGGCGCTGTACTTCAAAGCTAAAAAAGACGCGCTGCTACGCACACAAGTAAAAGGTGCCATCATTCCAGGTCTACTTGGCATCGGTGAGCCACTGATTTACGGCGTGACGCTACCGCGTGTTAAACCGTTCGTAACCGCTTGTATTGGTGGTGCTGCAGGTGGTTTCTTTATCGGCTTAGTCTCTTACCTTGGTTTACCTGTTGGCCTTAATACCGTATTCGGTCCATCAGGTATCGTTGCAATTCCTCTGATGACATCAGACAGTGGCATCTTTGCTGGCATGATGGTGTTCATCGTTGGACTGCTTATCTCTTACATTGTCGGCTTCCTAGCTACCTATTTCTTTGGCTGCAAAGACGTTGATTTAAGCTAAATCATTCTAACCCCTATAGGAATGGACTAGCTCGCGTCCTTGAGCTTTCAAGGGCGCACCCTCTCTCTACTTCTCACGACATTGATTTTATTCCGTTATTCGGAAGGGGCTTTGTCGTGCTTAAAAACAATAGAAACGAAAAGGTCGTTCACATGAAAAAGCACATTTTAACTCTACTTCTCCCTACTTTAATGGCATCGAACGCAGCGATGGCCGCTCAACTTTATCAAGCAGAAGACGGTTCAGTTTTAAACCTTTACTCACGTCTTGGCTTTAACGTCACCAATAAAAATGATGAACACGGTGATGCCAATGGCGAATTTGATGGCCGTATTGGTTTGAATGGCTCACAAACCATCAACGAACATGCTTCTGTGATTGGCCAAGCGCAATACCAAGTAGGCGCAGCAGAATACGCCAACCAAGTGAACGACAAGCCTTCTCTGACAGCGCGTTACGTTTGGGCTGGTATCGATGCGCAAGATTACGGTCGAATCACAGGTGGCCGTGTTGCATCAGGATTGATCATGTTCACCGACATTGGTGATGTGTTCGCGTCATCAGACGTTTCTATGGCGCGCCAAGCAAATAAAGTGGATAAAACCGCGACACAAGTTTTCCGTCAAGACGGTACGCTGCAATACCAGAACCGTATTGGCAACTTTGATGCATCTGTGGCTTACATCCTAGGTAACAACACGTCTGAACTCGACTACGGCTACAACGCAGCACTTCGTTACACCCTAGAAATGGGCGATTTAGGTACACTAGCCCCTGTAGTTGCGATGCAAAAAAGCAAAGGCGATGCGCGTGAAAACAACGATACCGATTACACCTTCTGGGGTGCAGGTACGCGTTACTACTTGGGTGATTTGATGTTAGGTGCGCTTTACTCAGAAGATGAGCTAGAAGGTTACTTCTCTGAAACCAGTACCGATAAAGTCATGGAGCTGACCGCAGTTTACAGTGTAAATGACAAATGGGCGCTACGTGCAGGTTACCGCTCTCTGGAAAACAGCGATGGTGACGAGCTTGAACTGAAAGACACAACCGTTGAAGTGCAATACAAACTAACCCCTCGCTCTTCTATCTACACCAGTTACGTTGAGCGTAATGGCTCGCGTGGTTACGACAACGCACAAGAAGTCTCGTTTGGTGGTGCACATGCAGATGAAAGCTACTACCACTTCGGGCTACGTTACGAGCTGTAAATGTCCATACACTCGTTTTAGTTAGCTAAGATTTCCTCCTCGATATTTTTCCTGCCTTTAAAATGTCGAGGAGTGAAATCTTCCTTCTTTTCAATGACTAGCCATTTTATGAATTCCCCAGTAGGCATTGCTGCCAATTATCATTACATGCATGTTTACTTTTTCATCATTAAGCAAAGTACTCTCTCGTCAATTAATAAACGCTTAATCAATATGAGAGCCTTATGCCTGTAAAATTCTGCTCACACTGCAACAAACCTACTGAACACAAACGCGTGATGAAACGCATCAATACTCAACCAGAAAACATCAACGGCCAAACAGCCCGTTTAATGGTGTTGGTATCACGCTGTTTTGCCGGTAACCACTATCACGAGTTAACGCCTCAATTCTACTGCCGCACTTGTAATCAACACTTTCAAGGCACAGCAGAGATTAAAGGCCTGCACGCTCAAGACAACCTATCAGTTTAAAATGATTGCTGTTTGAAATGCTCAATAAACGCCTGCGTTCGCTTTGGTAAATGCTCACGTTTAGGATAAAGAATATAGAGCGGCAAGATCGCTTCGGTTTGCCATTCAGGGAGTAACGGCACGAGTTGCGATCGCTCTTCACCGTTGAGTTTCTCCAATGCGAATTCATCCAACATTGCAACGCCGCATCCCGCAAGAGTGGCTTCAAGCATGGATTGAACCAAATTAAAGCTGAGTACACTTTGCAAAGCCACTGAAACTTTTTGTTTGGTTTCCATATGATGGAAGTGCCACGTATCGAGGTTTAACACTTCATTGCGATACACAATATGGTCAAGCTGATAAAGATCTTCCGGCGTAGTTATGCTTGGTTTGTTAGACAAGTACGCTTTGCGTGCGAACGGTTTACAGTGTAAAGAGCGCAGATGGTGGCCAATATAGCCCTCGGGTGGATTGTTCGTGAAGAAAAACGCCACATCAAAGCCAGACTCAATAAGATCCAAAGGCGTTTCTGAAAAGATCACTTCGAACGTCACTTCCGGATATAACCGGCGAAACTCGATCAATGCTCGGTTCAATAACGCCGCGCCAAATGACGCCGACGCCGCGACGCGCAAATGCCCAGCGACTCGGTCACTTTCCATCACTTGTTCATTAATCTGCTCCGCCCCTTCCATCAAGCCTTTTACTTGCTGATAGAAGCGCAATCCATCGTAAGTAAGATTAAATTGTCTTGTTGTACGTTGAATCAACTGTACTGAAAGAATCTCTTCCAACTGCCTTAGCTGACGGCTCGCGTGCGCGTTTGAACAACGCAGTTTTTTCGCCGCACCAGCAATACTCTTCTCTTCACATAGAGCAATGTACATCGGCACGTAGCTTAGCCACTTTATTTCCATATGGTAATTATGAATCTCTAAAAACAATCTACTGGAAATAATAGAAAGGCTCTACACTGCTTACAACTTAAAATTGGAACGGAGAATCACGAATGAACGCATTCGATACTTGGTTACAAGGGCAAGTGATCAAAGACCATGTCACTAACCCGAATATCGAGGTGGGAGATTACAGTTATTACTCGGGGTTTTATCACGGTAAAACATTTGAAGATCAATCAGTTCGTTATTTGATGGGCGACAGCGTTACCCAACAAGAGTGGCAAGATGGTGCTTATGGAAAAGTGGACAAACTGATCATTGGCAAGTTCTGTTCAATCGCTTCTGGCGCGACCTTTATGATGGCTGGCAATCAAGGCCATCGGGTAGATTGGATTTCTACCTTTCCATTTTCTCCTGAAGAGTTTGGAGAAGATGTACAAAGCGGATTTGAACGCGCCGGTGATACTGTTGTGGGTAATGATGTGTGGATTGGCAGCGAAGCGATGATCATGCCGGGCGTGAAAATTGGAGATGGTGCCGTGATTGGTGCGCGCTCAGTCATCACAAAAGATGTTCCGCCCTACTCGATTGTTGTTGGTCACAATCATATTGTTCGCCAGCGCTTTAACGACGAATGTGTCGCCATGTTGTCAGAAATCAAATGGTGGGATTGGCCCATTAGCCATATTAAACAAGCAATGAAGATCATGTGCAGCAGTGATGTACGTGCCCTTGGTGCTTACTATCAAGAACACATTGCCTGATGTTTAAAAACAAAAGCCCGTGTACCTCTCAATACACGGGCTTTTTCATTCTTCCGATGAAAGAGTTAAATCGCGACGACGTCTTCTTCCTCTAAATTTGCCGCCACTTTGATTTCGTATTGGTTAAAGCTAAACACACAACCGCCATGGGTGCGTTTGGTTGTCACCTGTTCGTCTCCAAATTGCACTGTAACGCGCGTAAATACGCGATCTTTGGCTTCAACGATATTCTCTTCCAGTGAGACCTCAAACTCCTGCTCTGTGTGTTCTAACTTCTGTTTAACTTCTTCAAGGCGAGCATTGTTTTGCGCTTTCATTACTTCGATTTGAGCTTGTTCTTCATCAGTACGCTCTGCTTTAGGACGCTTCTTAAATTCAAGTTCCTTCCGAATCACTTCCATCGTGCCTTCTTGGGCCGATTTGTATTCTTCTTTCAAGCTGGCAATGCGTTCTTTGTAAACGGTGTAACGAGCAAAAGCCTCAACCTTCGTTGCGGTATCGCCTTCTACACCAAGTTGCGAGCAAAGCACCTTGCTTCCGACTTTGGCATCACCACCGCTTAAAGTGCCGTTTTTGCCGCTGGCATCAAGTATCGTCAGATTGCGTCCACACACAATGTCGTTATTCATGCTGTGTACAGCCAGCTCTATATCCTCGCCAGACTGCAATTCACAATACTGGGCGTAACTGGCGCGAATCGATGTTTTGGTTCGAACGTGGCAGCTTTTCGGCTGACCATCACTGACAGTGTGGCCAATAATGCCTTTCGCCACTTGGATGTCACCCTCAGCTTGAACGTCCGCGGATTCAATAAAGCCACCAACGGTAATAGAGCCGGTCGCTTTTACGATCATACCAGATTCAATATTGCCGCCGATGATGACATTGCCTTTAAACTTTACGTGTCCTGTGTTCACACCCACACTGTTTAAACACAGAGCGCTATCAACTTCGATGGTTTTATCTTTGATGAGAGGCGTACCAGATACAGAAGCGAGCAGAAGGTTAGGGTCGGCTTTGCTAATTTCTGTCCCCTTACCCGGTTTAATAGGACTGTCTTTACCGGCTTGAGGAGGAATCACTCGCCCTTGGACAGTAAAACCCGGAACGCCCTTGGTAGCAGGTGTTCGACGCATGACCTCATCACCCACGTCCACGGCAATGGTTTCACCTAAGTTTCGTAAATCAATTTTGTCGCTAGTGGTTTGGCCTTCTTTTGGTTTGAGGATACGTTTGGTGATGTCTTTAACGAGAGGCGTAAAGATGGCGTCTTTACCTTTGACTGGTTGTTTACCAACGGCGACTGGTTGAGTGAAGGTTTCTCCGGGTTTGAGTTGATTGCTGACGACCATTACTTTTTTAAGCGCCAACTTATTAATGCCTTTCGATACTCTCGCATGAGCAAGTGCTTGAACGATTTCAGGGCCACGCAAACCACGGCCACCATAAGCACCTACAATCTTCATGCTCGCGAGCATGTCGTTGTTCGACAGTTCAACTTCTACCAGAGCATTCTTAATCTGCGCAACGACAATACCTTCGTATGCTTCTGCTTTACGCTCACGAGCACAGTTAATAAATCGAACCACTTCAGCGTCATCAACGAACGCCTGACTGGCATTCATTGCTTGAAGCTGTTCAGGCAACTCCTTCTGATTTAGCTCACCTCCGAGTTCAATATCTCCCGGTAGGCGAACTAAAATCCTCGTTTTGTCTTCCGACCATTCAAGGCATATCTTCCACATAACCAATCCATCTACTACCCATCACCCAATTCAGTCTAACCAAATTCATTTTCTGAACAAACCTCTCACTTCTCAGAATCAGGCTCACATCACTAAAGGAAGCCCCGCTTTTTCTGAGGTTGAGGTAGACAGGCACAGAATTTCTAAATCACGTTAGGATTCATTTTTGGGCGGAACTGTCCCTTCATAACCAAAGCATCACGATCTTTATTTGAATATATGGGAAAGCCTCCTTAATGAACAATCTAACGTTATTAGCAATTTATTATTTAGCTCACTTCACAGATAGCTCATTGCACACAACTTGTGTTTACAGTGTAAATCGAGATTGGCTTTACATCCCAACCGAAAACCGTGGTTAAGGTGGCAAACAAAAAAGGAGAGGATTTACAGTGTAAACCCTCTCCTCCCATTAACCACTTTTACAGTGTAAATTGCTTGCTCCGTTTACACTGTAAATTTAGCAATCAAAACTTGTAGCTCTTTTCTTATCTTCGCTTCAACTTGCTTACGTCCCGGCAAGCCATATTGCTTAGCGCACGCACTCCAGTCTTTGTTTAAGAATAATTTACTGATCATCAAGTCAGACACATCAGCCAAACCACATTGCAGTAACCATTGCTGAATCCAAACAGAGACCGATTCAAAGTTGTTCCCACCTTGAGCATAACACTCGATTAAAGTGCGCTTCGTTAAATGGGACTGACAGGTAGATACCGAGGCTGGCAATAGCGCACGAAGCAAACTTGGCTCTAACTTAGGATAAGTAGACGCCGCACTCAATGGCAACAGTTCTTCGAATAGCGATTTGGCTTCGTTTATCCAAGCCTGTTGTGAGCCACACTGACGAACCATCAACAATGAGTAACACCCACTTGCCGCATCTCGCATACTTCCAAGACGAATGGATTCAAAACCAGATTGGTTCCAAAACGTAATCAGTTCTTCTGTTGCACCAAAGCTGGTGGACAAATAAGAGATATGAGGCGGCGTAGTTTGTGCCAACTGCTTTAACATTTGTTGGCCAATACCCTGCCCTTGCAAATCTGGATGCACCGCAATTCGCATGACTCGCAAAGTAGAAAGCGCACCCACATCGGCGTAACCAAGTTGATTGATAATAGTCACTGGCGTCAGGTGCCCTTTCGGACGACGTTTCCCAAGCTGAATATCTTTAACGAGATTCGAATCGAGGTTGCCCTCCTCCACAGTTAACATCACCCCGACGACTTCATTGTTATTCTGAGCCACGTAGATCTGGCAATGTTCATCTTGCAGAAGATGCAGCAAATCATTTGGCGAGGTTTGATAATGCGCATTCACAAGTAACGCAAAGCACGTTTTCAATACGGAAGGATTAGAAATCAACGCTGACTTACGGAGGTTGATTAATGAAATATCGCCAAGCTCGGCAGGTTGACTCGGAGTGAGTTCTGCATCCAGTAAAAATGCTTGGTACAACCAAGATTCCAAGTTGTCATTTACTGCCCATCGAATAGGTTGTTGAAGATGACAAAGCTTCATTCCAGGTCTTTGCTTTTGTAGCCAATCGACAAACTTAAGCGTGAAGCCACGGCCACAACCTTCATAACCATGAATGGTGGTTGAGAACACGAGACGATGATATTGCTCAGTAATCTGCTTAAGCATAGGAACCGGAATCGCAGCAGCTTCATCAACCAACAACAAGTCACACTCAGGTAAAGTAGAGAGTAATTCATCCGGTGCGATGAACTGAATGTAGCCCTGCCCCGCTTCTAATCGGTCTTTCTTAACGCGCTCTGCTGTTGATAGCAATCTGAGCGAGTGCTGATAAACAGGTTCAACCGCTTTGATGCTTGGCGCTGTGACGAGAATTCGTAATGGCTTTTGCTCTAGAAGCTGCGCGCACGCTATACCTAACGCACTGGTTTTTCCTCGACCACGATCGGCGGTTAATACTAAAGGACGTTTGCGATGCCCTGTCACCACTTTTTCGATAAAAGAAACCGCTTCAGTTTGCTCACTATACTGTTGTGCTTTTTCCGCTTGGATGAAATCTGGCAACGGAGGTAATGGTAAATTATCCTTAATAACGGTGAGTTGTTGCCATTGCGTTTGCAGCCACAGTTCGGCGTCATCCGCGTCTTGGTCTTTATTGGCAACCACAATCAATAGCCCACCGCCGACGAGTGCACCAAGAGCCGAGGTAAAACTGTTGGCGTCAAACTCTTTTCTCGCGTCAAACAGCAGCACGTCACATTCACGACCGAGCAACATATTGCCTTGCTTTGCATTTATGCAGAGGGCATTTTCTAGTTGCCAATCCCCAACACAGAACCACGTTTGATTTTGTTGCTTTTGATGAAAGTCGGCAATCAAGGTGTTTTGCCAATCGGCATCACCATAAATCACTACGCCGTTGCGTTGAAAGGCATTGTAAGATTGGCGTTGAAGCTGAGAGAGGAATTCAGATTGTGCGAGCATTACGTATGTCCGAGCATTAAACTGACACCATGTTATCACATCTCGATTCATGGAGACTTTGCCAAATTACAGACATAAAAAAACCGCCCGAAGGCGGTTTCAAACAAGGAGAGTTTTACTTCATTTTGCTCTCAACGAAAGCAAGAATTTCTTCCATCAAGCTGTCGTCAACTTTCTTCAAGTTAAGAGCAAGGTTGTTACCTTTACGGCTGTAGCTTGCACGACCTCTAACTAAATCGACTTTTTCTGCTTTCTTAGCCGGCTTCACAGGCGCTAATTCTGCAATCCAGCTTTCGATGCTTTCTGTCACTTCTTTAGTAAGACGAGCCACACCTTGAGCTGTACTGCGCTGCCACAAATAACCTTCCGACGTACGACACTTATCCAACAAGTTTTGTTGTTGTTCGCCGTTCAATGTCGAGAACTGCTTATGCAGCTTAACAATCGTTGGACGACCTAAATCACCAACATTCGGGTAAGCTTGCAGAAGTTCAAGCGGAAGTGCCGCAGCTTTTAATGCGCCACTCACCAATGCTTCACTGCACTGGAACATTTTTGCTAGTGCTTTTTGGTCTTCAGCTTCGCCACTTTCAAGCTTCGCCTGCATCTCTTTACCTTTTTCGTATAGAGACAGTGGCTTGTGCGCGTTTGCAACATCAGAAAGGAATTTCGCGTGGTCCGTGTTGATGCCGTCACCAACGTAAACCAAGAAATCCTGTCCTGCTAAGATACAAGACATACGACGGCGGCTACCGTCCAATACTTCAATCTTGCCATCTTCAGTGCGACGACCAACCGCTGGATATTGTTGACCACGTTCTTTCAACGTCACCAACACATCCGATAAAGCGTGTTCGTTTAGGAAAGATTGCTCACGAGCGTTCTCTGCAAATACGCTAGTGTCTGTCGCCACTTTATCCGCAGGAATGCGGACCAATTCAAACTGAACGGTGTTCTCGCCTGCGACAGCAAGTTCGATAGTTTGTGCTTTGTCTTTTGCCGCCGTTTGCGCTTCTTGAGGTGTCGCAACACGACGCTTATTGGTTTTACCAAATAATTTCGCGTTTAATTCAGACGTTTTCAATGCCATTTATTCATTACCCCTGATTCAATGACGGCCAGTTAGAGTGCAGTACGCGCTCTAGTTCTAGTGCACTCTTATGTACCGCATCTTGTGCAGTAGCGAGTGTTTTCTTACCCCCTTCGAAGTCGCCTACGGTCAAGTCAAACACCGTGCTGTAAGTGTCAGCACAGGTTTCGAATGCACGACTACGAGGAATAGTGGCCATCATAACTTGGTCACCTAGAAGATAGTTCATTTCAGTTAGAACAGAAACTTGCTTCTTGTTGTCATCTTCAAACATGGTTGGCATCAAACGAACAAACTCAAGACCGTTCCAATCTTCTGGGAACATCTCATAAACCGTTGGAAGGTGTTGGAAGAAGTTTACTGTTGAAGCCCAGTCAAGACGCTTCGCTGCACAAGGAATCAATAGCGCATTTGATGCGTACATTGCGTTCCATACTAGTGGGTCAACGTGTGGACCGGTATCAATCATAATCACGTCGAAGTCATTCGCAATCTTGTCAATCAACTGCTCTTTCAACAGACGAACGATGTCTAGCGATGGGTCTTCAGAGAGTGTTTGCCATGCTTCTGCGTTGAACATTGCGTCTTCTGGGAAAGCAGAAATCGACTTCAAGTTCGGGTATTGCGTCGGTAGCAGTACGTTCTTATGTAGGAATTCTCGATCGATTTCCACACCATCTGGCACGTTACCAAGCATGATATCAACCGCAGAGTAAATGTTGTCATGTTCTGCCACACTGATTTGTGGATTTAAGAACAAACGTAATGAACCTTGAGGGTCAAGGTCAATCAAACAAATGCGGTAACGATTATCTAAGTTTAGTGCTAGGCATGCAGCCAAATGAACCGCAGTCATTGATTTACCCGTACCACCCTTTTGGTTCTGTACGTTGATAATCCACGGTTTATTTTCTGAATTCTTTTTACGCTCATGGAATTTTGGCACTTCTGCCGCGTCCATTAGCATATGCGCTTCATCTAAAGTGATTGAATAATGGTTAGCATTATTCTTAGTAAATTGATGGCCGTCTGCCTCCATTTTACCAATAGCTTCATCCAGCTTACGACGAGTTAAACCAGAGCGGGTTTCCATCATCGCTTTAGACATTGGTGGGAAGTAATTGTCACTTCGCTCTTCCAAAACAATCTCAATACGGTCAGCTTGAACCTGCTGCGTCAGTTCCGCTAACTCCTGGAGATTTTCAATCGTTTTTTCTCTTTTCATGCCAAATTCCGTTGGAAGGATATCTGATTTTAATTGTACAGCACTAGCATTCTAAAACAACAAAAAGGTGAACAAACATTTTGAATAACCATCACATAAAAAAACACTCACAAACGCCACTTTTATGATTCTCCCATGAAAACATCACAAAATTTAATCAAATACTTGCCAATAAAGAGATTCAAACTCGATGAAATTAAAAATGTTACATCGTCACGTATTTACAATGTAAATCTAGCATTTATCTCGGAACGATTATAAAACAGCCCTAAATTACGGGCACTGTGAGATCAATCAGGTATTGGAGTGTTTATGTGGCTTTAAGTCAAAAGAGTTCTTCCCAACTAACCCTTGATCATGCGTCCAGTGCTATTTTTTGTAGGGAATGAGGTTTCTATTGGAAGAATGATCAAGGACGGTACATGATCATTCTTCCGAGGTAAGCATCAAAACTGAAAGCATGATCAAGGAAACCATGCTTCTATTTACATATCTGGTTAATTTTTAAATCAGATCAATTTATCGGAAAAATGATCAAGAACGTTTTTAACACGGAAGCATGTATTTTTCCCTCTAATTTACGGAAGAATGTAGATAGACTGGGGGATAGAGAGAAAACCAGAGCGTAAAAGCCGGAACGATGAATTAAAGCATCATGTAAAATGTAGACAAGACAATCATGATCATGCTTCCGTTGATTTCATCTTAAGCCCTGTTAAGTAGCGAGATTCAACCAAAATGGTGGCGTTTTCATCAATTGAATAATTTCCGCGCGATATTGAGAGCAGAACGATGAAAATCTTCTCTCTTGATCATCGATCCGACGTTAATATGAAGACAAGTAAGCAATAACACACGATGAGTTTTCCAAGTGAAGCCCTAGCTTCTGTGGATAAGTTGTATAAACATCATGATCATCGTTTCAGCCCTATTTTGATCATCTTTTCATAAACTTAATGATCATGCTTACGGAGAGTTGTGATCATGCTTTCTGACTTTCGATGATCATACTTTCGATAGTTACATGATCATAGTTCCGAAATGGCGATTAAAAATGTCTAAGTTAAACAGCTACTTACGACGCTAAAAATGTCCAGATCATTAGATCATATAATCAATTAAGATCAGATTAATCAAAAAGATCAGTTATTTAAAAAACAAAGATTTTTTCTTTATTTATGATCTGTTTTTCTTTATTCTTCGGAACCATAGCGAAACTACGGCTAGTGTGATCTGGATCTAAAATGACGGCTGATGAAAAAATTCTGATTAAAGCGCCAAGAAGCCATAAGGATGGGCACCTTTTTGAGGTACACGAATCTTCTGCAGATTGGGTAGAACAATACCAACATTTCAAAGGGGTAACCAAAAGCATCTTAGAACTGCTTAATCTTATTTCACTGCGTGGATTCAGCAGCAAAGATGGATTAGTTTCAACAACAGAAATTGTTGGTGCTACCGACGGTCAACTTACGCGTGCTGCATTACAGCAACGTTTACGAGCAGCGGTGAATATTGGTTTATTTACGCAAACACCAGTCCGTTTTGAAGAAGGCCTTGCTGGTAAAACCATGCTGCATAAGTTCGTAAACCCGAACCAATTAATTTCGGCATTGGGAGCCACCAGCCTGGTGACAGAAAAGGTTCGTCAAAGCGAGAAGCAAAAGCGTTCCAAAGCGTTAGCACAAACACAAGTGAACAAACGCTTGCTCAATGAGCACGGTCTTAACACACCTCCAATGATGAAAGATGAAGCGGATCAATTCATCGTATCACCGACCAATTGGGCAGGGATCATTGACCAAGCCCTCGCACCACCTCGTACTCGTAAGAGTTATCAGAAATCGATGGTATCGATCTCTGGCACCAAAGCCGTGATTGAAACGCGATCTTCTAAAAACATCATGACCGTTGATGATCTGATGACCTTGTTTGCGTTGTTTACGCTTACAGTTCAATACCATGATCATCACAAAGATCAGTACCACATGGATGCAGCGCATGTCCCTAACAAGACGCCGTTGTACATTACCGATATTCTGTCTTTGCGTGGCAAAAAAGACAGTGGGCCTGCTCGAGATTCTATTCGTGACAGTATTGATCGTATTGAATTTACCGATTTCCAGTTGCATGAACTGACTGGCCGTTGGCTCAGTGAGAACATGCCTGAAGGGTTTAAGAGTGATCGTTTCCGGTTTATCGCTCGAACCATTACTGCCTCGGAAGAAGCGCCTACAGAAGGTCTGGATGGTGAGATTCGAATCAAACCTAATCTTTACATCTTGGTTTGGGAGCCTTCGTTCTACGAAGAATTGCTCACTCGTGATTACTTCTTCCTATTCCCGCCAGAAATTCTGAAGCAGCATACGCTGGTATTCC
Organism: Vibrio jasicida CAIM 1864 = LMG 25398; assembly: GCF_000400365.1. Taxonomy (GTDB): domain Bacteria; phylum Pseudomonadota; class Gammaproteobacteria; order Enterobacterales; family Vibrionaceae; genus Vibrio; species Vibrio jasicida. Next base: position 117,419 of record NZ_BAOG01000063.1, read on the forward strand.
AGATGTACTCATTCTTCCGTAGTCGCCTAGTACGCAAGCATACTGATTGCATGCTGTTGAGCGAGTTAAACCAGAAATTGGCACGTAATATCGAATGGCGCCGATTCTCAATGGATTTGATCCGCGAGTTGAAGCGTTTGTCAGACGGCAAGGGGACGGAAGATCTTTTTGTCGTCAATCTTTGGGGCTATCACCTAACGATCGAAACGATGATCGAGAACGGTAAGGTGATGGATTACCAAATCGACATCAAATGTGATGTCGAAGAGGTCTTACGTTACTCACGAGCACGTACAACCAACGCTGGTAAGCGCAATATGGCGCCTACACTGCCAAATCCACTTCGCAATGAGATGGTGACAAGGCAGCAGCTAGACGAGCTCTCAGGCATCATAGACGGCGAATTTGAGCCTATTCAGCGTAAAGCACCGTCCCCTCGTGGCAATTTAGGCCGCCGAGTGAAGCAGAAAAAGCACTTGGTTGAGATCAATGCTGACGAGATCACCATTACTCTATCCAAATATACCTCTCCAGAGGCTCTAGAACGCAGTGTAACGGCTTTGTCAGCGATGACAGGGCATTCGTATGCCTCAATCAAAGAAGAGTGTTCTGACTTCATTGAGAAGCTTGATTTCTTGAGAGTAGGGGATGTTCCTCTGCCATACGAGACACTGAGTAAGACGGTGGAGCTGTTCAACAGCCAAAATGATGTAAAGCATTTGACCATTGAACGTTTGATTGCGGGCTTGGCCGTTCGTCGGAAGGTATGTCGTCAGATTTTTGATGGGCACATGGACGAGATGGTATTCAGAGCACTTGATGAAATGGCCATTTAACATGTGTTGGGTCGATGCTTTTTAAGTAATAAGCATGACCAATTGATTCAGAATGTAACAATGAATTGCACTGATGGAAATCAGACTTAACTCTTACAAACCACTGACATTGATGATCGGATGGCAGACTAAGATTTATCCCGAATAGACAACCTTTTGTCCTTTCTGATGATTAATAGATTGGCTCATATTGTTACATTCATTCTGAATAGACTTCGCGAGTTTCTCCTCAAGAAACTCGCTTTTTTTTATCTAAAATTCCGCTCAAAACCTAATTTATAGTCATCAACGGCTTGATCATTCTTCCGAATTAATGACATAAGCCTTGATCATGCTTCCTTGGTTCATTCCAATTCAACGATCGCATCAACGCTACATGCGACTCTATCAAGCAATTCGCTTGTTGTTGCCATTCGCTTTGATCTTGTTGCTGATTGCAAAATTCCAACGCTAATACCGTTAAATGTTGTAAGCGTTTTAAGCTCCAATCTTTAATCAGAATGTCTGTCATTGGTTGACATGCAGCTTGTTCGAGCTTGGCACTCGTGTATTGCAAGGTCTGATAGGCTTTTTGATGGTTTTGATACCTGGCATATTGAAATACTCTTAAGCAGCCATCGAGCCAACAAGCGATCGCTTTGCTCTGCTCGTCAGTCAATTCAGGACCAAACACTGATTCCGGTGCCTGATACAGGATCGCTTCCAATCTTTCAACTTGATCATGCTTCCGGTTTTCGTACCAATCCGAAATAAGATCTTGCCAAGTATTCAAGTCCATTAAGCTGCCTTAGTCCATTGTTTTACAAAGTGGTTTGGTCCAATTTGATCAAAGTCTTCTACCACAATACTGCTGCGGTTTCGGATCTCATCTGCATTTACTGAATAGTTTGGTTCACTTTCCACGAGATTGCCAAATGGCAGATCAGGATCTGGTACCGCAGAGATCAATAACTTAGTGTATGGATGCTGCGGATTTTTCAAGATCGCTTGCGTGTCACCCCACTCAACAATCTGGCCCTTATACATCACGGCGGTTTCTTCGGCGATGTAATGAGCGGTTGCCAGATCGTGGGTGATGTACAAGAAACCGATGCCCAAGTCTTGTTTCATTCGCTGCATCAGGTTTAACACGCCCAGACGAATTGAAACGTCCAACATTGATGTTGGTTCATCGGCAAGAATGATTTGGGAGCCTACTGCCAATGCGCGCGCCAAGTTAACGCGCTGACGTTGTCCACCACTCAGTTCATGTGGGAACTTATTTAATGTTTCTTCTGGTAGCTCCACTAGATCCAAGAGTTCGAGTAGTTTGCCCGGGATCTCTTTGTCGCTTTTAACTTGCTTATGAATCTTAAGTGGGCGAGTCAGGTGATGACGAATCGTGTGGGTTGGGTTCAAAGAGCCAAATGGGTCCTGGAACACCATTTGTACCTTGCTGCGATAGTCCTGAATTTCTGCGCGAGCGGTAATATCGTTGATGTTTTTTCCATTAAAAAGGATTTCACCATCGCTGGCCGGATACACCTTGGTAATTAATCGCGCACAGGTGCTTTTACCGCAACCTGATTCGCCAACCAGCGCGAGAGTTTTGCCTGCATAAAGGTCAAAGCTCACGCCTTGAAGCGCACGGAAGGTTTCTTCTTTCGCGAAACCACCACCGACTTTAAATTCTTTGATCACGTTTTTCATTTGGATGATTGGTTCGCTCATGATAACGCTCCTTCAGTGGCTGATTCTTTATGCACGTCGTGGATATTCGGGAATGAAGCCCATAGTTTTTGAGTGTAAGAATGCTGAGGGTTATTGCGAATTTCGTATGAACTGTTTACTTCGACAATCTTACCGTGACGCATGATGGCTATGCGGTCGCACAACTGGCTCATGAGTGCCAAATCGTGAGTGATAAACAGCACAGAGAAACCGAACTCATCACGCAGTTGATAGATTTGCTGTAAGATTTCACGCTGTACCACGACATCAAGCGCTGTGGTTGGCTCATCCATGATGATCATCTTTGGGTTGAGAGAAAGGGCGATGGCAATCACTAAACGTTGGCGCATGCCCCCGGAGAACTGGTGTGGGTACTCGCCAAGTCGATCGCGGGGAATGTTGACCAAGTCGAGCAACTTTTCTGCGCGGTCCTTGGCTTGTTCATTGGTCATGCCTTTGTGATGGCGCAGTACGTCGGCAAATTGCTCCTGAATGGTTAATACTGGATTGAGGGAGTTCATGGCACTTTGGAACACCATCGCAATCTCGCTCCAACGCAGTGTGTTTAATTCACTGTCGGATAGACTCAGAATATCTTTGCCTTCAAATAGAATTTGGCCTCCTGAGATAAACGCTGGCGGCTTGTGTAAACGGTTGATAGAGAAAGCAATGGTACTTTTACCACAGCCAGACTCACCAGCGAGGCCAAATATCTCGCCTTTGCCAATATCGAAGCTTACCGATTTCACTGCGTTAAAGTCGCCGTGATCGGTGATGTAGTCCACACATAAGTCTCTGATCTGGATGACCGGATCAGAGTGGTATGCCTGAATCAGGTTTATGTCACTCATAAAAATACCTTACCAATACAAAAGATAATTATTATCATTATCAGGTGTGCGAGTTTTACGAAAGACAGAACCGTCTAATAAGTGAAGTGACTCGAAAGTTGAGTGTAATAAAAAGAATTTTTTCGGTTATAGAAGTGTGAAGAATCACGGGAAAAATGAGAGCTGGATCAGCTCACTTTTCGTAGGGGGAATTCTTCAAATTTAATCGCTAAAACTGTGGTTTGCAAAAACTAAATGATGAATCTATTAACGAGTTGATGAAAGGTCGGGAGGGGTCACATTTCCCCACTGTTTTTCTTACCTCTGCATTGGGGGTTTGCTATAGATTACCCATCGAAAACATGGTGTGTTCGGAGGAAATATGTCCATTAATTCTATCGACCATGAAGAGATGAGCAACATCGCTCACAAATGGGAACTCCCAGAAGAAGAATCCGTTGTGAGACCTGAGAAAATCGTGAAGTCAGCAGAAGCAAGACGACGCATTGAAGCACTTCGTGAAATCCGTGAAAGCGGTTTGAGCATCGAAGAAGCAAGGGAACTTGGCTTGATTCACTAATTCTCGCACTACGGTAATACCAATCATGGGGTAGTCATAAGACTGCCCTTTTCATTTTTTGTTTTACAACCAATTGTTTGACTTTCTCCTACAGCGTTACTAAAGATTATATCAATAGCAATATGCTTTTTGTTGACTATTAAAACAGCAACGTCAGGAGTACGATTATGGTTGATCAGATCCTTTTCTATGAGCCCGATGAATCTCACGGCTTTCTTTCTAATTTCTGTCATGCCCCGATTCAAGTCTCAGCTCAATCTTGGCCCACCAGCGAACACTACTACCAAGCCCAAAAGTTCAACGACCTCAAACTGCAAAGTAAAATCCAATCAGCGAAGACGCCTGATGAAGCTTTCGCCCTCAGTCGTCAATATCAACACTTCGTGCGTGAAGACTGGGATGACGACAAACTCTCTGTGATGGCGTTTGTTGTGCGTGAGAAGTTTTTGCAAAACCCTCAGCTTGCCAAACAGTTGATGCAGACAGGAAACGCCTGTCTTACCGAACATTCACACAAAGATGCCTTCTGGGGCGATGGCGGTGATGGCTCTGGTGAAAACCATTTAGGGGAGATTCTGATGAACGTACGTGCTGAATTAAAACATATCGAGCCCAGCAGCTTGGTGAGGTTTATTGATAAAGCCAAATTACCGACTCAGTGGGGCACGTTTGTAATGTACGGTTTTATCGAGAACGCGACAGGGAAAGAACATCTCGCCTTGGTGTATGGCGACCCTACAAACACTAAAGCGCCGCTGATTCGCCTGCATTCAGAATGCTTAACTGGTGATGCGCTGTTCAGTACGCGTTGTGATTGCGGCTTCCAGCTTAACCGTGCATTGCAAAACATTGTCGAAGAAGGCTGCGGTGTGTTGCTTTATCTGCGCCAAGAGGGTAGGGGGATTGGCTTAATCAACAAGATTCGTGCGTATCACTTGCAAGACGAAGGCGCAGACACGGTCGAAGCCAATGAACGTCTTGGCTTTGCCGCAGATATGCGTGACTACGCGTTTTGCAAAGGGATGCTGGAGCATCTTGGTATTGGTGAAGTAAGGTTGATGACCAACAACCCACGTAAGCTTGCAGCGTTGAAAAAGGTCGATATCAAAGTTGTTGAGCGGGTGCCACTGCAAGAGGGCAATAACCCAAACAACCAACACTACTTACAAACCAAAGCCAATAAGCTCGGCCATATGTTCGATCCCAAATTTGTCGAACAAGATTAAGCGCTCGAACAAGATTAATCACAGAGAAGATATAAAAATGAAACCGCCAGCTTCGATAAGCTGGCGGTTTTTTCATGATTGGTTAGGTATGAGTGGTTAGATGTATTTTTTGATGATGTTGTCGATTTGCCCCGAACTTTTGAGCTCTGCTAGGCGCTTATTGATGAAGCTCTGTACTTCCGGCTTCATGTTCGGAGAGAAGGCTAGATAGATAGAGTAATCTGGGATCACATTACTAAAAGATTGGATCTGGAAATCGCTCATCGGAAGCTCTAAACGTTTGATGTTGTATACCACCCGCGATTCCATTTCAACAAATGCGGTATCGCCAGGGGTTCTTTGCAGAACTCGATACGCTGCATCGTAATCTTTGACGCGCATTTCATTCACGGTGCCGTTATCAAAAAACGGGCTGAGGTTTGGGTAATCAAAGCCGAGTAGAAGTACGATTGAGCGGCCTTGCATGTGCTCCATATCGCTGAATTTAAATGGTGCTTTACTGCTGGAAACCAATACATGTTTTACAGTGTAAATAGGTTGCTCTGACAAATTTTCTGATTGTACCTTGCCCCAATTTGGGCTGCCGTAAGTCACCCAATTCTCTTCTCCGCCCGCTTCCAAAACGGAGAGCATGCGTTTAAACGGATAAGTATGGTATTTCACTTCATAATTGGACTCGGCAAAAATTTCACTGACGATGTCCGTCACAATTCCGGAATGTTGTTCACCCTGTTGTTCTATTTGAAATGGTCTGGCTTGTTCAGAAATCACGTAGTAGTTCACTTCACTTGCCATACTGTGCGTGCTTAGGGCTATGAAACTAAAGCCCAATGTCCGTAAGAGTCCTTTCATCCTAACCTCGATTATTGTCGTGACCAGACTATATTTATAGTAGCGCAAGATTAAGGGAGTAATTTCATATGGAAAAAAAAGAGCGAACTCAACGTCGGTTTAGCATCGGCAACCAGCTTATGTTGGCGATTTTTGCGTTGAGTTTTATCTTTACCGTGATTATCTCTTCTTTGAGTTTGTATCGTGATTTCAATGATGACCTTGCTCGTTTAGATATGGAGTTGAAGCAGGTTGAAACCAGCTACTTGTCTGGTTTTTCTGCCAGCTTATGGGTGGAAGATCGAGAGCTATTATTGACACAGGCTGAAGGGGCGATGCGTTTACCTTCGGTCGACTATTTACTCATTGCTACGCCGGATGAAGTGATCGTGGAATTAGGATCGCCATTAGGATCCGACAGTATCAAGCGCCAGTGGCCATTACAGTATGACATGGGCGTCAAAACTTATGATCTTGCAGAGGTTACGGTGCAATCGGATCTGAGTCCGATCTACCAAGGATTATGGCAAACTTTCTTTTTCCTTGTGATCGCCGAGGCGATCAAGATCTTCTTGCTCATTCTTGGGGTGCTTTGGGTTACCTTTCGTTTGATGGTGAAACCATTGCAATTACTCTCTGGAGCGGTGAGCGATTTCAGTGGCGGGCATGTGCCAAGCAAATTGCAACTGCCTCAGCGTTGGTTCTTTGATGAAGTAGGGTTATTAGAACACAAATATAATCGAAGCGTTGAACGAGTTCGTGAACACCAAAGTGAAATTGAAGACGCACGTGAAAAAGCCGAAGTGGCCAATCGCAAGAAGAGTGAATTCCTTGCCACAATGAGTCACGAAATACGTACGCCGATGAACGGTATCATTGGAGTTGCATCATTACTCGGTGATACTAAGTTAGATGATCAGCAGCACGAATATGTCGACATCATCAACAGTTCATCCGGCTCACTAATGGTGATCATCGATGATATTCTTGATTTCTCCAAGATTGAAGCGGGTAAGATCGAACTCGAAGCGGCGACCTACAATCTGCTGCAGTTGCTTAATGAAGTCGGCAGCTTGCACACAGTAAAAGCACAGCAAAAACATTTACAGTTAGTGTGCGATATTGATCCGCAACTGCCGTCTGAGGTGGAAGGGGATGTTGGCCGACTGAAGCAAGTCTTGAGTAACTTACTCAGCAACGCCGTGAAATTTACAGAACGAGGCCACGTGAAACTAATGGTTTCCCTTGTGAGCAAAGAAGATAAGCTCGCACAAGTGCACTTTCGAGTTGTGGACTCTGGGATCGGTATCGCCAAAGAAAACCAGCAAGCGGTGTTTGAGAAGTTTCAGCAAGCAGATGGCAGCACCACACGTAAATATGGCGGCACTGGATTAGGATTAGCCATTTGTGCGAAGTTAGTTGAAGTGATGGGAGGGCAAATTCGTCTCACGAGTGAGCCCGGACTTGGTAGTTGTTTTGAGTTCACCATTCCTTTGATTGTCGTCAGTGATAAGCCTATCTCTCCGAGCACGCCCAACATTCCCAATATTCTCGACTTTCCGAACGGAGAAAGTAAAACGCAGAGCGTGCCTTCCTCCCCAAGAGATGAAAGTAAACCTTGGATACTAGTGGTCGAAGATACGGCTGTGAATCAGAAAGTTGTACGCATCATGTTGGAAAAATTGGGTATGCAAGTCAGTGTGGCTGAGCACGGTGAAGAAGCGTTAGAACTATGCGAAGCAAACCATTTTGATCTCATTCTCATGGACTGTCAGATGCCCGTCATGGATGGCTTTATTGCCACAGAAAATATTAGACAGATGAGCGAATGGGGCAAACAAGTGCCAATCATTGCTTTGAGTGCGAATGTCATCAAAGAAGACCAAAAACGTTGTTTTGATGTCGGAATGAATGAATTTGTCTCTAAGCCTGTGACGAAGGAGCGGTTGCAGCAAATTTTTGAGCAGCACTTACCACAAGAGCTGCAAACTCGGGATAAACCTAAAGAAGCAACTTGAAATTGATCAAGATAAGCGCGTTTCTATTCTTAAATGGTAATTCTGTATGTTATAGTGCGCGGCTAGTATTTAAAGTACCTTGAGGCTGTGAATGTCGTTCAATCTATCCTTGTTGCCGCCTAACGAGAAAAATAAAATCGAACTTGATAAACAAGCGTCGTTTTTAGTTTGGAAACTCAAAGAGGCCAAATCTGGTCCTGAGGCGATAGAAGAACAATTGTCTAAGATTAACGACGCTGGCGAAAAAGTGTTTTTTCAACAGGCAGTCGATAAGTACAAACGAGTAATGGGTGTCGCGTAAAGCGAATCGTGGCGGTAAATGAAATTACCGCGGCGGAAGAGGTGACCTCCCCATTCCTTTGCAGGGCGAAATGGAAAAAGTTTCGCTTTTTGCTAAAATCCTTCGCATTAAATTTGAATTTAGAGAGACATCCCGATGGGAAGAAGTTTTGAAGTGCGCAAAGCCTCTATGGCGAAAACTGCAGGCGCAAAAATTAAAGTTTATTCCAAATACGGTAAAGAAATTTACATGTGCGCTAAAAACGGTGGCGGTGATCCAGACATGAACTTGTCTCTGAAGCACCTGATCAGTAAAGCGAAAAGAGACCAAGTACCTGCACACGTTATCGATAAAGCGATCGATAAAGCGAACGGCGGTGGCGGTGAAGATTACGCACCAGCACGTTACGAAGGTTTTGGCCCTGGCGGCACAAGTGTGATTGTTGACTGTCTAACAGACAACGGTAACCGTACTTTCCAAGACGTTCGCCAATGTTTCGTTAAAACAGGCGCGAAGATCGGTGTTGAAGGTTCAGTTTCTCACATGTTCGATCACCAAGCAGTATTCCAGTTCAAAGGCGAAGATGATGAAGTCATTCTTGAAACGCTAATGATGGACGAGGTTGATGTTACTGACGTTGAACTAGAAGACGGCGTGATCACTGTATTTGCTCCTCATACAGAGTTCTTCAAAACGAAAACTGCACTTAACGCAGCATTCCCAGATCTCGTGATCGACGTTGAAGAAATCACATTCGTTCCGCAAACTCACACGCCAGTAGCGGGTGAAGATGCAGAGAAATTCCAGAAGTTCCTAGACCTTCTAGATGACTGTGACGACGTTCAGCAGGTATACCACAACGGCGAACTGTAATTCGGTTCTCCAGTTGTAAAAAAGGCTTCCCCGAGGGAAGCCTTTTTTGATCGTGTTGTTTGTCTTTTCTATTGTGACTAGCGTTTAGGTGTTTCGGTACTTGGAATAACACAGCGACATGATCACGCCAAAACAGATGCCTTGAGTCAGCATCGCCGTACCACCGTAGCTAAAGAATGGCAGTGGACTCCCCATTACTGGCAATAAACCACTGACCATACCTGTGTTGATGAAGGCATAAAGGAAGAAGCTCATTGCCAATGCGCCACTCACTAAGCGACTGAAGAAATGCTCAGATTGGCACGCCAGCAGCATCACACGTGCCGTAATGAACAAATACAGCGCTAACAACACCACACAACCAATAAAGCCCCATTCTTCTGCGTAGGTCGAGAAGATGAAGTCAGTATGGCTTTCAGGGATAAAGCCTAGTGTACCTTGAGTGGCATTCATCCAGCCTTTACCTTTCATGCCGCCAGAACCAATCGCAATCAATGATTGGATGATTTGGTAGCCCGAACCCAATGGATCCGATTCAGGGTGCAAGAACTGCGTTACACGGCTTTTTTGATACGCTTCCATCACAAAGAACCAAAGTATTGGTGCCAGCGTTAGAATACTCACCAAAAAGCCGCCAATTATCTTCCAGCTCATGCCAGCAAAGAACAGCACAAACAACGCGTAGATCACCGTGAAGATAGCACCGTCCAAGTCTGGTTGTAAGGCAATCAAGCCCGCAGGCACAAAGGTGATCAGCAAACAGAAAGCAATTTTGCGAATGTCTGGTCGGCCACCTTCTAGATGCAGCATCCACGCGATCATAATGGGGATTGAAAGCTTGATAAGTTCCGAAGGCTGGAAGCGGAAGAAGCCGATATCGAGCCAACGCTGCGAGCCATTGGTGCTATCGCCAAATAGGGCAACTGCCGCCAAGAGCGAAACCGCAACCAGATACAAATAAGGCGCTGCACGTTGATAGCTGGACGCTGGAATCGACGACATGACCAAAATACACACCAGCGTCAAACCGCATCGAGCGAGGTGCTTAAATAGCATAGCTTCATTAAATCCACTGGCACTCCAGAGAGTGAGCGAACTCAATAGCATGATCGGAATGATCGCCATTAGCAATGGCAAATCAATCCTAGGGAAGAAACGCTTGTTCATCTTCTACAACCTAAAAACGCCCCAACTCGGGGCGAAAACAACCAGAACTCTGCGAGCTCAAACTATTCCGATGCTAAGAATCCTATTTGGAAATAACAGACACCACGCAAAGGTGTGCAAGAGAGGAGTGTGCGACGCCGTCTGTTATGGGTAAGCTGACCTGGAAAGTCGTGGGATGGATAAATACACCAGGCTGAGGTTTTGCGCCACACTTTTTATAAGGGTGAAATAGAAATTGGTACAGACAGCGCAATGAAATGAGCGCGATAAGAACAAGGGCGCCTTAAGTATTGGGTTCTTAAGGCGATGGCACGCTTAGGCTTGAGCTTTTTCTGGTTTGTGCGTGAAATGGTATAACGCCCACAGCACAAATAAAGTCACGGTAAGCTCCCAAGCTCGGAGGAAGGTGCTCTCCAAGCCCAGTTCATTGCTGGTCATGTACAGTTGAATCGGCAACATGGTCGCCAATAACGCATCGGCATGGACGTCTTTGGCTGGGCCTTTCGCTTTTGCCATTGATGCGGTGATCATAAAGGCAAGCAGACCCAATACGATGGTGTAGTAACCGAACGTGGATTGATGCCCAGCCATCAGTAAGGTGAACACTACAGCCAATGCACAGCCGCCCACCTGAGTTTGAAAACGGCGGTCAACCACGTCGATAAAGCTTTTGTGTGTGGTTTGCGTTGCTGCGGCAATCACAGGCACCAAACAAAACGTTGCTGAGATGATGTCGACAATCATCAAGAATGCCACACCAAGACCAATCAACGCGAGTGAGATCGCTCGGTTCTCAAACGTAACAGGCTCTTCTTCAAATGCTGGTGGTTTGCCGCCACGTTCAACAGGGAACAGAGTCACCATGATTTTTGCGACGATCATGGTAATCAGCATCGATAGCAAGATTTCATGAATGCGCATTGGCATGTCCATGGTGGTGTGCTGAGCAAACACCACAATCAGAATCCAGTTGAAAGTTGGCATTAACATCTGACCTTTCTTCGGCGGCGTGGTCGCTCTGCGGCGCATAAAGTCGAAGAAGAACAAGCTAATGGTCCACACCACAAACGGATGCTGTGAAAACACTTCGGTCACCACCAGCGCTGCACTTGCTGCCGCCACAGTAGGTAAGAAAGTGCGGATCAAACCAAGCCAAGAGTAGTCTTTGTTTTTGGTCATGATGATGGTTGGGTACAGCGCCAGATAAACCGGAGAATCAAGGTTCAGCAGTTTGCCCAGCACCATACAAATTGTCACAGTAAGGGCAACACGCAATGCTTCATTGCGTTCAGAACGACTTTGAAACAAGCTTTCGAAGGTCCACATGGTTCACCCCCTAGTAGATGTAGCGGAACATCGCCACTAAGTGAATCCAAGCTGAGCCAATGACATCCATGATTGGATTGCCGCTTTCAACGATCACGCTCGCTCGTGAACCAGAAATCATCGAAGGATCCAGCTCGTTAACTGTAATGCGAGTACGCACTTTCTGTTGCTCACGGATCCAACGAGTATCATTGGTTACGCTAGAAAGCTGTCCATTAGCATTGTTGGTATCGTAAATCGCACGCTCTTGGCTGCTGACTTCACCAGTAAATACTTTGCCTGGTAGCGCATCGAAGGACACCAACACTTCGCGACCATTCGTTAGCTTATCAATGCCTTTTTCGTTGAAGTCTGCACTGATCCACGCATGAGCTTCGTCCACCAGCATCAATGACGCTGTGCCTTGTGTGATGTAGCTGCCTGATTGCAGTTGCAAGTTCGTTACCACGCCTTCGGTTTGCGCCACGATTTGGGTGTGGCTTAAATCCAGCTCCGCACTGGCAAGTTTTGCTTCTGCCAACTCGATAGCTGCCGTACGGTCTTGAGTAGAAAGCTCTGCCTCAATGCGCTTCACTTCTGCGTTCGCTGCTTCCACCGCACTGCTGGCGACTTGTGTATTAGTGATCGCGTCATCCAGCTCTTGCTCAGTTGCTAGCCCTTTATTGCGAAGTTTCTGGTTACGCGTCAGTTTTTGCTTCGCGTTATAGTATTCGAACTCGCGTTGGCTTTGGGTTTGTTTCGCTGCTGCCAATTGTTGCCATTTCGCGGAATCTGATTCACGTGCTTGGCGCAGTTCGGCTTTGGCTTGTGCCACTTTCAATTGGTAGCTGCTGGCATCGATAGCAAACAGTGGCTGACCTTTTTCAACCAATTCACCGTTATTCACCATCACATCTGTGATTACGCCAGATACCTCCGGCGCAATGGTTGCGACATTACGATGCAGTGTCGCTTGGGTGGTGAAAGGAGAAACATTGTCTGAGGTGACTAAAAAAGCGGAGAATAAAGCTGCCGCTGAAAAAACAGTGTATATCGCGTATTTATAAAAATTTTCTTTCACGTCTGTACCTAGTATTCATTCGTTAGTACGCGCCGCGTTCACGGCATATTCGGGTCTCTTTTCTACGTGGGCTAGGTTATACTCATCTAAAATTGGAAAAAATAACCAATGGAAGAAGTATGAATTCCATATTTGGAAACGTTGATGATCTGTACCTGTTTTGCTCAGTGGTTGAGCAAGGCTCTCTGCTCGCGGCGGCGAAAAAGCTCGAACTGCCGGTCTCTACTATGTCTCGTCGTTTATCGGCGCTGGAAGCGCGACTAGGATTGAGATTGCTGGAGAAGAAAGGACGTGAGTTGGTGGCAACCGAGACAGGTTTACAGGCGTTTGATCAGCTCAGCAGTGCGATGTCTCAGATTGAATCCGGCATCTTGCAGCTCAATCAGCAAAGCCAAGAAGTGGAGGGGCGAATCCGATTGGTGATGCCAAGCCGCTTCTACAATGACTTGGTCGACAAGGTGGTTGAGGATTACATCAAAACCTATCCAAAAGTGACCATTGATCTATTGCTTAGCCAAGTGAATTCGATTCCAGAAACCGATCGCGATCTGGTGGTGACGTTCGATTTGGATGGTTTGGACGATATGATCGCGCGCCCATTGTTTAAAGTAGAGCACGCTTTCTTTGTTAGCCCTGAATATCTAGCGCAAGCGGGCGGCAATATTGAAACCTTACAAGATTTAGCCAAGCAAGACTGGGTAGCCAGCACACACACCACACAAGTGCCTATCTATCAGCAAGACAAGCTGGTGGACATGCTCAACTGCAAGCCGCGTTTAGTGGTCAATGACATCACCGCGGTGATCAAAGCGGTGGAAAACGGTTTGGGAATTGCGTCGATCCCATTACGCCACGTTAAGCCTGAATTGAATCTCGTGCGCGTCGCAACATCCTACAGCCGCGGGGATCGCGAAGCCTATTTGGTTTATCGTCAGCGTAACTATCAGCCTAAAGCGCTGACCTTAATGGTCGAAGCGATTTTGCTGGCTTCAGAGGAGCGAAACCATTCATCCTCTCTCAATACCATTCACTCCACATAACTGCCATTGGTCGCATGCAAAAGCAGCGTGCGATTTTCTCCCTTAATCTGAAACCATCAAATCACGTTCAACTAAGGACAGTACATGATGGTTTCTCAATCTCGCTCAATTAAAGCTCTTAAACTCGCAAGTACGTTTATCGCCGCATTTGCACTCAGCAGCAATCTGGCTCTGGCTAACCCAAGCGAGCGCACACTCAGTCAATTCAACCAAGCGGCGCAGGGTGACTCTGGTTTAGTTGATACCGTTTACGGTGAATTATCCAAACAACTCGAAGAGCAGGGCGCAACGCCGGTGACCTTGGTTTACTTGGGCAGTGCGGAGACGTTGCAAGGTCGTGAGGCGTTTATGCCTTGGAACAAGATGAAGTTCACCGAGCGCGGTCTTGCCACAATCCAAAAAGGTTTGGATTTAATGGCGAATCAGCCAGTACCACTGCAAGAGCAACAACGCTTACAAGGCTTGCCGGAATACCAATTAGCCACCGCCATGGCAGCCACCACCTTTACTTCTCTACCTGACATGTTCAATCACTTTGAGCGTGGCTACGAGCTGTACCTTTCATTGCTCGATGAGCCGAGTTTTAGCCAACAACCTTTCGCCGCAACGTCTTGGATTTATCGCTACGCCATTGAAGCTGCACTGCGCGCAGAAGATGTTCAACAAGCCAAAACATGGTTAGCGCAAATGGAGCAATTGGGCGACAGCAATCTAGAAACGCAAACCGCGAAAGCGCTGCTAGCGAAATATTAGGGAGGCGTCATGATCGTTTTTAATCAACTTAGCCGCGATTACGCCCTTGGCAGCCAAACCGTACGTGCATTGCGAGACGTTTCTGGTGAAGTGTTTGCTGGCGAAATGGTGGCACTGTGCGGGCCGTCTGGCTCAGGCAAAAGCACCTTACTTAACGTGCTTGGCATGCTGGATACTCAATACCAAGGTCAGGTGACATTTGCAGGCAGCCCATACCCAACCGGACAAATGCAGGCGGCGAAAATGCGTCGTGAAAAGCTTGGCTTTGTGTTCCAAAAATTCAACCTTGTGCCTGTGATGACGGCGTTGGAGAACGTGGCTTATCCGTTACACCTCAACGGCTTTTCAAAAGCAGAGCAAACCGAGCTCGCTACGCAAATGCTAGAACACGTTGGTTTGGGCGAGTTTATTCATCACATGCCCGATAACCTATCAGGCGGTCAGCAACAACGCGTGGCAATTGCGCGCGCCTTAGTGCACAAACCGGCGTTGGTGATTGCCGATGAACCTACCGCAAGCCTTGATAGCCAAACTGCCAATAAGGTTATCGACATTATGAAAGGGCTCGGACACGAGCTAGGCACCACTTTTATTGTTGCTACGCACGACCCTCGTATGGCATCTCGCTGCGATCGAACCATTGAGTTGGTGGACGGCAAAATTACCCAAACGCACGCAAGTGTGGAGGAGGTTTCATGGGCAAGCTAATTCCAGTTTCCGTTCGCCTTGCTTGGTTGAACCTGCAACGCAATCGCCGTCGCAGTTTGTTGTCGATGCTGATCATTGCCATTGCCGTGTTTGCGTTAACCAGTGCGGGTGGTTTTGGGCTATACACCTACGATAGTTTGAAAGAATCGACAGCGCGTGACACGGGGCATCTGACGTTAACCACTCCGGGTTACTTCGCTAAAGAAGAAGAGATGCCACTGAGTAACGGTTTAACTCACGCCGACGATATCACCAAGCAATTGATTGGCTTAAACGAAGTGCGAGGCGTGCAACCACGAGTTGAGTTCAGTGGTTTGATTTCCAACGGCAACAAATCATCGATCTTTATCGGTATTGGCGTGAACGAGCGCGAATTCGATATGAAAGGACCGTTTTTGGATGTGCGCGAAGGGCAAACGCTGTCCAACATTCATGCATCGCGTTATGACCCAGCAGAGCCAGAAGTGATGCTTGGCGTTGATTTGGCGAACAACCTAAGCGTGCACGTTGGCGATTGGATTACCTTGCTGGCGACCACTACCGATGGCGCATTGAATGCGTATGACTTCAAAGTACGAGGCATCTACTCAACAGGCGTGCCTGAGCTTGATAAACGCCAGCTTTACGTACACATCAACAGCGCGCAATCGCTGCTCGGTTCAGACAAAGTCAGTGCGTTATCGGTCTTCCTGTTCGATACCAGTTTAACTAACCAAGTCGAGCAACAAGTGGCTTCGGTCCTGAGTAAGCAAAAGCAGAACTTTGGCGACCAAGATATTGAGATTACGCCTTGGCAAGAGCGCGCGTTCTTCTATCTCAAAGTGAAAGATTTGTACGACCGCATCTTCGGTATCATGGGCGCAGTAATGGCGTTGGTAGTCTTTGTCGCGCTGTTTAACACCATGACCATGTCGGTAACGGAACGCACACGTGAAATTGGCACCTTGTCAGCACTTGGTAGCTACCCTCGCGAAATTATTGCTGGGTTCTTGCGCGAAGCAGTGTTACTTGCCGTGATTGGCAGCTTAATCGGTGCTTTGTTTACGGCGCTAGTCACCGTCTTACTGATGGTCGTGGATGTGCAAATGCCGCCACCGCCAGGACGCACAGAAGGTTACCCATTAACGATTTACTTCTCTTGGGAGCTGGTAGCTATAGCAGGATTTGCAGTATTGATGATTTGTTTGGTTGCGGCGTTTTTCTCGGCACGCAAAGGGGTGAACAAGCCAATTACGGAGGCACTGATTTATGTTTAATTTCAAATCACTATTACCAATTGCATTGCTAACGGTAACTGGCGTTGCAAGCATGAATGTCAGTGCGAATGAAACAGCGTTAGATGCACAGCAAGTCGCGCAATTGATTGAAAAAGCCGACAGCTACCGCTTGCACGATGATTCTTCCAAAGTGGTGTCACTGGTGCGCTTATATCAAGACCAAGAGTTAGATAAAACCCGCCTTTACCACGTGTACACGCGTCCAAATCGTGAATCGCTGGTGGTATTCAAATCGGCGGTTGAAGCAGGGCAAAAGATGTTGATGATGGGCGATAACTACTGGCTGCAAATGCCAAAGAGCCGTCGGCCTATTCGAATTACGCCAATGCAAAAGCTGCTTGGTGAAGCGTCTATCGGCGACATCTCAACCCTGACGTGGAGCCAAGATTATCAAGGTGAATGGAAAGCGACAGAAACTGTTTCGGTGAATGGAGAAAGTGTTGCGGCTTATCACCTTGCCTTAACCGCGAAAACCAAAGGGGCGAGTTATCAGAAGATCGATTTATGGTTGTCTGAGCAAGATGCGTTCCCAATTAAAGCCGATCTCTACTTGCGCTCAGGCAAACTCGCCAAGCAAGCGCAATACGGACGTGCAAGCGACAACGGTGAAGACTACGTCAGTGAGATGACCTTGCTTGATAGCATTCAGCCGAGCAAAAAAACTGTTATCGAGTATCAAGAGATCGTGCCTTGGCAGCTGGATAACAAGTTCTACAACCCAAGCTATTTGCCGAAAGCCAATACGACTCAGCTTTAACCTGAACTCCGTAAATAGAACCATGAAAACGAGCAAGGAAGACACATGAAATTGCGCCAGCCTAATCTTAACAAAAGCACCAGTCTATTGATTGCTGCCTCATTGTGTGTGGGCGCATCAGCCCCAGTTTTTGCCAATGATGAACTGAGTTTTGAGTGGGATTGGGCTGTCAGTTACGAAACGGCCAAGCAACGTGACAGCGCATTTATGCAGGCGCAGGGCAGTTCTCGTGATTCACTTAATGCACTGTTGGATGTGCAGGTGAATTATCAGAACTTCAGTGGTTTGTTCGCTCTGTATAGCCAAGGTTTGTACCTCAATCAACAAGGAAAGAGTGATTGGTGGAGTGACGCTGATAACCAACTGTTGATTCGAGAGCTTGCTTGGCTAGGAGAGTGGCAAGTCGGTGACACCACTCTTGATGTGAGTTTGGGTAAGTTGTGCGTAGATTGGGGCGTGGGTTATGGCTACCGACCTTTGGATCTGTTTAAGCCTTATCGACAAAATCCTGTTGGCTTAGTAGCAGAAGAAGGTGCGGGTGTGTTTTCACTCTCACACTACGATATGGCAGGCGAGTGGACGGTGATTGCAACGGATTCAAGTTGGGGGCAACAAGACCAAAGTGCACTGGATCAAGCCGCAGAGCAGCAAGGTGTTGGTATTCGTCGATACGCGCTGGTGGGGGACACCGAGTATCAACTTATTGGTTATTACGATGATGTGCGCCGAGGTTTACTCGGAGCCAGTGCCATTGCGGTGTGGGATGAATCCATCGCCATGCACGGTTCCATGCTGTGGCAAAAGCAAAGTGTTGGGTATCAGTTTCAGCAGGATGATCTTTACCAACCCGTTTCGGTTGAGGAGCAGGGCAGCGCATTCCAAGCCTTAATTGGATTGAACTGGGCAAACCAAGCCGGACACAACGTGATTGCTGAATATTGGTACGACAGCCGAGCATGGTCGAAAAACGAATGGCAACAAGCAATAGAGCGTGGAGAATTACTCTCTCAGATCCCTGATCCTAACAACTCTCTGTTGGCTAGCAGCGCTCTACTTGCGACAAGCTACGCCCAAGGGTTTCAGCACGCTAATATCGTTCAGCATAACGTAATGCTGCACTGGAGTTGGGATGTGGAAGCGTGGGCTGCATGGAACGGTAAAGCGGATATGGGCTGGCTAAGTGATGTAACCCCCATGTTGGATGTGATGTTGTCGCCCCAAGATGGTGGTGTGATTGTCACGCAGTGGCTTAACTACCAATGGATTGATACTGGCGATCAAAGTGTAGAAGTGGAAGTTGCCGCACGCTTTTTAACCGGAGACGACCAATCTGCTTACGCACAAATCAATGATAAGCATATGATTGTATTTAACATCAAAGGGAAATTCTAAATGTGTTCAGCAAAATCAGTGGTGAAAAGTGGATGGCCGCGTAGCTTATTAGTGACCACGGCATTTTGTCTCTTTATCGCAGCAATGACGCTTTCTGTTTGGGGCGGTCCATTTTACATTCATGTAGCGGTTAGCTTTGGATTTGGCTATTCGGCTATCTTCTTCTCATGGCTTGTCGACCGCCTGTTTCCTACCATTCCTCGTTTGGCGGAAGTGGCTATCTCGCTGACGGCTTGCCTATTGTTTGGTGTGGTGAACGCCCAGCTTTGGCTTGGGGAATACTTCGGTATTTCAAGTATGCTGTCGGTTGGTCTCATGGGGTTGTTATTCAGTGCCATGTGCTTTTTCTATTTCTACTCACGCGAGCAACATGCAATCGCTCAACGAGAGTTGGAAGCCATCAGACGCGAGAAAGCAGAGCAAGATCGTGCGCTGTTGCTGAGCCAGCTTAAGCAGATGCAAAGTCAGATTGAACCGCATTTCTTATTCAATACTTTGGCAAATATCAGTGCGCTCATGTCGCAAGATGTCGATAAAGCCAAGCTCATGCTAGAACAGTTAACCGCGCTACTGCGTGCAACGCTTAAAAGCTCACGCGAAGAACACACCACCATAGACAATGAAACGGCGTTACTTGAGGCTTACTTAGGCATCCAACAAACTCGTTTGGGTGATCGACTCAGTTACAAGATTGAGGTGGAAGAGGGGTTAGGCAGAACCGAATTACCGCCGATGATGCTCCAACCTTTAATCGAAAACGCCATCATCCATGGTATTGAGCCGAAGCGAGAAGGTGGCGAAGTCAGCTTACTCATTAAGCGCGAACAACAGAACTTGAAGATTGAAGTCAGAGACACGGGTGTTGGCTTGAATCACGTTAGTGGGCACATGGGCTCTGGCGTGGGTCTAAGTAATCTCAAGCAGCGAGTTGAAGCTTTGTTCGCAGGGCAAGGAGAGGTCTCTATCAGTGAGTCTGTTCAGGGTGGCGTTTGTGTTCGCCTGAGCTGGCCAATGGAATCGTAATCAAGGAAGAAAGGAATGAATACAGGGTTTACTGCCATTATTGCTGATGATGAGCCGCTATTGAGGCGTCATCTTGATAAAAGCCTAGCTGAAGTGTGGCCAGAGCTAGAGGTAATAGCCAAAGTCGCCGATGGTGAACAAGCGTTGCAAGCCATTGAGCAAAACCAAAACCAACCTGACATTGCGTTTCTTGATATTCGTATGCCAGTTCTGGATGGCATGACACTAGCGCAAAAACTCAATCAACTCGCCAATCCACCTTTGATTGTGTTTGTCACTGCGTACGATGATTACGCCATCAAAGCCTTTGAACAAAATGCCGCCGATTATTTGCTCAAGCCTATTTCAGATGAGCGCCTCCTGACGACGTGTGAAAGAGTGAAAGCACGCCTTGCCAAGCGAGAGCAAGAAAGCAGTAATGTGCAGATGAGCAGCCTGTTAGAACAGTTACAACAATTATCCGCGCCACAAACGCCGCAATATCTTCAGTGGATCAAAGCGACGCAAGGGGAAGACATTCATCTGATCGCCACGTCTGATGTGTTGTATTTCAAAGCGGAAGAAAAATACGTTTCTGTGTATGCCCAACAAGGACAGGGCAAAGTGCAGGAGTATTTGATTCGCACATCGTTGAAAGAGTTGATAGTGCAGCTTAACCCAGAACAGTTCTGGCAAGTACACCGTTCAAGCGTTGTGCAAGTGTGCAAAATTAGCAAAGTAAACAAAGACTTTGCTGGAAGAATGTTTGTTCACGTTGGAGAAACTAAGCTCGCTGTGAGCCGTGCATCTCAAAGTTTGTTCAAAGGGATGTAATCGCTAGAACTGCTCACTCTTTACACTGTAAACTCGCTACTCTTAACCCAAATTATCAAGGAAGATAAATGAGTTATCGCGTAACCCTGTTAAATGCGACAGGAGAGTTGTCTCCAATCTCTGAGTATTTGCATCAGAAACTTGATGATCTGAGCTCACAGCTTTCTAGTTACTTTGATTTGAGTAACATTGACCTGACCGTTAGCCCGTTTGATCGCAATGACGTACCGCAGACAGGGATTGGTGGCTATTGCTTAAGTGCCTATCGTGTAGAGATTCTGCTTGATACCCAACGTGCTGATATTAAAAACGTTATTGAGAAAGAACTGGCTGCGGTGTTAGCGCATGAGTCGCATCACCTGTTCCGTATGCGAGCCGGAGAGAATGGCGTTGCACTTGGTGATGTGCTGATTATGGAAGGGTTAGCTTGTCATTTCGAACGTAAGATGAATGGCGGCGTCACTCCGAGCTTGTTTGAGCAAATCAAAGATCAAGATTGGCGTCCTTTCTACGCTGAGATGAAAGACAAATTGACCAGCTTAGATTACAACTTCGACGCTTACTTTCTTGGCAGCGATGAAAGCTGCTGGCCGAAATACATGGGGTATTGGGTTGGGTACAACCTTGTTGCTGAATATCTGGCTGATTTTCAAGGCTCTGAGCTTGATTTAGTCGGAGCAAAAGCCGAGCTTTTCTATCAATAACTCCGACACAAGCCAAACTAATCGGCTGAGTCATAAAAACAAAAAGCGCCTAAGTCACATGACGTTAGGCGCTTTTGTCGTTTTATAGCGACGATTTCTCCGAAGAGATGAATGGGTTTATTCGCTGACCGTCACTTTCTCGATAATGATTGGATCGCATGGCACATCATCGTGACCAAGCTTAGAGGTCGTTTTTACTTTCGCGATGCGGTTTACGACATCCATACCCGCGGTCACTTTACCAAACACGGCGTAGCCCCAACCTAGGTTGGTGGTTGCGGTGTGGTCTAGAAAATCATTGTCTTCCAAGTTAATGAAGAACTGTGCTGTTGCAGAGTGCGGAGCGTCGGTTCGTGCCATTGCGATAGTGCCAACAAGGTTTTTAAGACCACGGTTTGCTTCGTTCGCGATAGGGGCGCGCGTTGGCTTTTCTGCCAT
Source organism: Vibrio jasicida CAIM 1864 = LMG 25398 (assembly GCF_000400365.1). Lineage (GTDB taxonomy): Bacteria > Pseudomonadota > Gammaproteobacteria > Enterobacterales > Vibrionaceae > Vibrio > Vibrio jasicida. Next base: position 139,061 of record NZ_BAOG01000063.1, read on the forward strand.
GTCTTCGGTGTGACCGCCACCTTGGATCATAAAGCCGTCGATAACGCGGTGAAAAATGGTGCCGTTGTAGAAGCCATCTTCACAGTATTTTTTGAAGTTCTTTGAGCTAACCGGCGCTCGTTCTAGGTTCAGTTCAATCTCGATGTCACCGAAATTGGTGGTCATAATAATCATCTGGTTTGCCCTTGTAGGTGCTTAGTTGGCGGCATTATAGCTAAGACTTCTGAGGATAGCAGAAATAAAAACAGCGACGTTTTGTCGTCGCTGTTTGCATGATGTAAGGGTGAGGAAAGCTTTAAACCGTAAAGCGACCGACCAAGTCGTACAGCTCGTTAGCTTTGTGGTTTAGGTTGCCACTGCCTGCGCGGTTTTGATTCGCAAGGTGCGCCGATTGGCTGCTTTGTTGAGAGATGACCTCGATGCGTTGTGAAATCTCTTGCCCAACTTGGCTTTGCTCTTCGGTTGCCGTTGCGATCAGGGTGTTCATGTCCATGATGTTAGCAATTGCGGCTTGGATTTCTTGCAGTGCGGCAGAGGCAGCTCGTGCTTCCTCAACCGTTGCTTCACCGCGCGCTTGGCTTGAACCCATGGCTTTCACTGCCGCATCCGAACCAGACTTCAACTGCTCAATCATTTGGTGAATTTCGCCTGTGCTGTCTTGAGTGCGACTCGCCAGTTTACGAACCTCATCGGCAACGACTGCGAAGCCGCGGCCTTGTTCGCCTGCACGGGCTGCTTCAATGGCTGCGTTCAGTGCCAATAGGTTGGTTTGCTCGGCGATGTCTTGAATCACTTCTAGCGAAGAAGAAATGTTTTGTACATCGCTTTCTAAGCGAGAAATCACCGTGCTGGCTTCCGACACCTCTAGCGCGAGCGCTTCGACGGAGTTCGCTGCGGAATCAACAATGTGTTTCGCTTGCTGTGAATTTTCATCGGCGTCTTTGGCGGATTGCGCCGCTTGGTTAGCGTTGCTGGAAATCTCGTGCGCCGTTGCTGTCATCTCGGTCATTGCCGCAGCGACCTGTTCGGTTTCTTCACGTTGACCTGAAGCCAACTCGTCCACTTGCGATGCTCGCTGTGACATGTCGTTGGTCTCTGAAACCACTTCTTGCCCGACATGGCTAACGCTCTTGATGATGCCTTGCAGGCTTTCAACGAAGATATTGAAGTTACGGCTCAACTGAGTGAACTCCGGCACGCTTGATTCTTCCATCCGCGCGGTTAAGTCTGCATCGCCTTGCGCGAAAGAGTGAATTGAAGCATCAAACTGCTCAATAGGCTTCATGATGCTGCGGTTAACAAACACCGCGAAGACCGCGACGATCGCAGCAATCGAGACACAGAACAGAGCAATTGCCGTCAGTGTGGTGTTGAGGGCCTGATGCGCGGCTTCTTCCATGTTTGCCACAATGGCGTCGATATCGTCAGTGTAGAAACCCGTTCCCAACATCAAATCCCATTCAGGAATAAAGACCGAGTAGCTCAGTTTCGGTAGCGCTTCGCTCTGACCGAGTTTCGGGAAATAATAAGTCGTGAACGCACCTGTTTTGGAATTTTTGATCAAATCCTGAATCAGGTAATTGCCTTTCTTGTCCTGCAAGTTATAGAAGTTCTCTCCGATGCCTTTGGTGTTTTTACCCACCACGACACGCACGCCTTTTGAATCGTAACCGAAGATGTAGCCGGATTGGCCAAACTCCAACTGTTTCAAGATAGGCAGTGCTTCTTCAAGCGAGGCATTTTGAGCGAGTAGTGGCTCGACGGCGGAGCGCGCCATTTGGACGTAGTTTTTGAGCTCGGCTTTTTTCATCTCCATCATTTGACTTCGAGTCTGCTCAATCTCGTGTTCGTTGTAGGCTGTGGTTTGTAGATAGGTGAACCACATCATGCCTACTGCCATGGTTAGAATTGGAATTATTGAAAGGATATATAGTCGTTTTCTGATCGTCAGATTCATAGAGACGTCCTTCTCTCGGCGCAGCGTTACAAGTGACAAGCTGAATAAGCTTGCCTGATAAAATTATTAATACTTATTGTTGTAATGCTTAGAGATTAACCGAGTTAATCAATCAGAAGTACTGGAAGTTTATAAATTTAGACTAAGGTCGTAGCATTTTTAAGCAGGATCACAATTAACGTGAACACGAACCGTTATTGCAGCGAGAAGTGCCCGTTAACCAGTAGGAGACGCGGTAACGGTTTTTGGCAAATTTGAGGTAAAGCCAATCCGCAACAGGTTTGACAGCGCGCCAACGCAGCGGTGCATACAACCAACCGCGACCGACCAGTTGCCATGCACGATGAGTCACGTCCAACCCAAGCAGCAGCTCACCCTTATCGTTGAGGGCGTGCAAAATGGTGTTGGCTTGCTCCGGATCGATCTGCGGATAAGCGACGAACGCCTCGCTGTAGATGTCGACGGTTTTGATTTGTTGCTTGGCATCGCGTTGTTTTAACGCCTTCATCTCTTTGGCGCACAAGGGACAAGTGCCATCGTAAAATACGGTCAGTTTGGTCATGATTGAGCTCATTATTGGCGGTTCTTATCCCTTTTACGCGATTATTTTTCTTTTAGTTCATTGTCTTGCAAGTAATGCAGCCAATTATCACGGATGTTGCCGTAATTGAATTGGCAGAACTCTTTACGATCGCGTAAGTAATCTTTTTCTACTTCATCTAATAAGGCTTTGTATTGCTCTGGATCGCTGCCGTAGACCAGACACAGGGTAGAGAAATAACGCTGTAGATCGAAACTGTGCTCGTCAATGTACTCGCCAAAATCGTAGTAGTCCGGTCTGTCGTCGGATTCGAATGCGAACATGTCTGCAGCACTGATCGCCACATCGGCACCTTCATCAACGTAGTCAATCAACAAAATGGTAGCGAAGTTATCGACCGCATCTTCCTCTTTACCCAGTACCGGAATGTTTTGATCGGCAATGTAAGCGTGTCCGGCTTCGTGCAATAGCATGTGCAGCAAAGTATCGAGCGCGCCCGTTTTCGGTGATTTACCGTAACGTTCTTGGTATTTGTTGTTGGTGAAGTAGTTGAATGATTCCAGATAGAAGGTGTAGGGAATATGGATGGTGTGGGTTTCTGGATCGTAAAGTGGACCGTCTTCGCCACCGTAGGTCAGTGTTAGTGGGTTATCAAACGGGAAGTAATTATCAGAAAGCTGGACAAAGATGTCGCTCACTTCACTGCTTTCAATCACTTGCGCAGCAAAGCGATCGTCGGCAGTTTCCGCTGGAAGGTATTCGATTTTAATGTTTTCGCTCGCAGACACTGTGGCAGCAAACAGCAGCAGAGAGGCAAAGGCAGAGTGACTTTTCATTTTCGGAATCTTGTTATTTGTTTGGTTTGCTTGAAAATTATACATGGTTTTTATAGGGTGCACGCTGAACTCTGCATGTTGAGGATACTTAGGTATATGAACAATCCATTATTACTGCAGCCCCGCATCCAATAGGCGTCGTTGACTGAGAACGCAGCAACAACGCCACGAGAAATCGTTCCGTGGCATACATTTACTCTATTGAGGTAATTGCCATGAAAAAACATTGGTCCAAATTTCAGTACCTGCACCAAGTGGTGCAAAACCAAAACATCCACATCAAAGGCACCCACAGTTATTACAGCGATTGTTGGGATAACGGCTTTGAAGATTCGGTCGTGCGTTATCTGCATGGCGATGAAATCAGTAAAGCGTGGCAGCCGAGGTGGGAAGTCGATCAACTCTACATCGGTGATTACGTTTGTATCGCGGCTGAAGTGGTGATTTTGATGGGCGGCAACCACAATCACAGGACTGACTGGTTCTGTCTGTATCCGTTCCTTGATGACATTGAGCAATCTTACCAAGGCAAAGGCGATACCGTGATTGGTGACGCGGCTTGGATTGGTATGCGCGCGATGATCATGCCTGGTGTCAAAATTGGGGAAGGCGCAGTGATTGCCGCAAACAGCGTCGTGACTAAAGATGTTCCACCGTACACCGTGGTGGCAGGATCTCCGGCAAAGCCTGTTAAGCTTCGCTTTGAGCAAGACACCATCGATAAGCTGCTCGCGCTGCAAATCTACACGTGGGATGAAGATAAGTTTGAGGCGCTTCGCTCTTTCGTCTGCAACAATGATATAGAACAGTTAATCATTGCAGAAGAAAAGTATAAAAGTGGCGAATAGCACTGAAATGAGGAAAATTTTCAGCGATATGTTATAATCTCGCTCCGTTGTAACGAGAACACTTGTTGCAAGCTTGAGAATTTCCTTGGATTCGGCTCGTTTTAATCATCATGAGTCAGAGTTATTGAACTACGATAGGATACAAGCAAACCCAGATGTTAGAGCGCCACCACGGCGCTCTATTCGTTATAACGGGAAGGAACTTTGCCCAATAGTGAGGATGACTTTCTGTTTAAGTAAGGGAGCCCGATAGCGGTTCAGAAAGTCTCTCTCGGACAATACTCACAACACTATATGTCCATCCACATCAAGCAGTCATTTTTGCTTGGAATGTGAACCGGATAAGAAGGAGCTTAATCGGCTCCTTTTACATTTTAGGGCTTGCGAATAGCGCATAAATCAGAACATCGCTTAACGACCGTCCCTTAAACTAGCCTAAGGCGCATTTAACACAACCTTTTGAGTATTTTCGAAAAAATATAGCGAGAAAATTTGCTATTGAGCGAAGGTTAAACTAACACTCAATCATTACGGAGGATGAAGAGAACAATAATAAGAGGCGATATGAATCATTTGATATCTGTAGGTGCACTGGAGTCCTTTTTGGTTGCGATCAGTGTGCTTTTTTTGGGGCATTTCATTAATGCTAAGCTACCGATCTTAAAGAAATTCAACATACCTGAGCCGATTGTAGGGGGCTTGATAGTCGCCTGCGCCATTACTGCTCTTCATTTCAACGGTATCGATCTGGAATTCGATTTGCCGTTGCAGAACACATTTATGCTGATGTTCTTTGCTACTGTTGGTTTAGCAGCAAACTACACTCAGTTGATGAAAGGGGGCGCGAAGGTCTTTATCTTCTTAGCGGTCGCGTCGTTCTACATCATCATACAAAACGGTGTCGGTGTTTCATTAGCGGCGGCATTGGGTTTAGATCCGCTGATGGGGCTTATCGCAGGTTCGATTACTCTTTCAGGTGGCCACGGCACAGGTGCGGCATGGTCACAAACGTTCCAAGACGTGTATGGATTAAATAACGTGTTGGAAATCGCGATGGCGTCAGCAACATTCGGTTTGATCATCGGTGGTATCATCGGTAGTCCGGTTGCTCAGCGATTGATCGAAAAGAACAAGATCGAATCTGAGTATGGTCCTGGGGGCAGAGATGCCAAAACCCACGAAAAATTCCCAGAATTGGTGACGTACAACGAATACGAAGAAGACAAAGTAACCGCGAAAAAAGTGGTTGAGAAATTGTTCTTCCTATTGATCTGTGTGACAGGCGCTAAGTACGTAGAGCAATGGGTGAGCACTTACGATATTCAATGGCTGATGATTCCAGACTTCGTCTACGCATTGTTCATTGGTGTGATCATCACTAACTTCTTGGAAGTAACTAAAGTCCGTAAGTTAGATACAGAAACGGTCGATATGCTAGGTACGGTATCGTTGTCTCTGTTCTTGGCAATGGCATTGATGAGCCTGAAACTGTGGAACATTTTCGACCTAGCGATCCCATTCTTGGTGATTCTGGGCGTGCAATCGGTGATTCTGGCTATCTTTACCTACTACGTAACGTTCAAGGTGATGGGTAGTAACTATGATGCAGCGGTTATCTCTGGTGGTCACTGTGGTTTTGGTTTGGGGGCAACCCCAACAGCGGTAATGAACATGGGTTCTATCGTTAACCGCTTTGGTCCGTCGCCACAAGCTTTCATGGTTGTACCGATTGTTGGTGCCTTCTTCATCGACATCGTTAACTTGATCATTCTGCAAGGCTACATTTCGTTCCTTGGCTAGATTGATAAAAAATACTTATAGAGGCCACAGTTTATCTGTGGCCTTTTTTTGTATTTATTGATGATGTGAACGGGTAGAATAAAAAATATTCTAAATAAATGTATGAATAATAAGGAAATAACCAAATATACCTATTGGTAGGTAGATAAAGTTGTTGACGTGAAAATAATATGATCTTAGAGTAACAACCACTGACGAGGAGCTGGTTCCCAAACCACCTCCTTTTTTAATAAAAACACTGCCTACTTACTAGTAGGTAGTCTAATAAAGGACAGGAAACGTATTATGTTCAACACATCTTCAATTGCACTTATCGTAGGCGGCTCATCAGGTATGGGTAAAGCGACAGCGGAGCGACTTCTTAAAGCTGGTGTACCCGTCATGATTCTTTCGCACGATAAAAACAATCTTGCTGAAGCAAAGCAGGATTTAGAAAGTGTGACCAAAGGCCTAGTAGAAACCGCTCAAGTTGATCTGTATGACCCAAGTGCAGTGAAAAGCTTCATCGAACAATTGAATGCTGAAAAACGTCATATTGGTTACTTGGTTAATGCTGCTGGCTTCTTCAAACCGGTTGATTTCCTTGACCACTCAGAGCGTGATTACGACCTACAACTAGACATGAACCGCGCGTTTTTCTTCATCACTCAGGCTGTGGCGAAAAACATGAAAGAGCACGGTGGCGGTGCGATCGTAAATATCGGTTCTATGTGGGCTCACCAAGCAATTAAAGCAACGCCATCATCAGCGTACTCAATGCAAAAAGCGGGTCTTCATGCTCTGACGAAAAACCTAGCAATTGAACTTGGTGATCACGGCGTACGCGTAAATGCTGTAGCACCAGCTGTTGTGATGTCGACGATTTACAAGTCATTTATCGCGGAAGAAGAAATCGAATCAGCACTACAAGGCTTCAATGATTTCCACCCGATTGGCCGTATCGGTTCAACAAAAGATGTGGCGGACGCGATTGAGTACTTACTGTCAGACAAATCATCTTGGGTGACTGGCACTGTGCTTAACGTCGACGGCGGCGTAATGGCTGGCCGTAATTAACCTCACTAAACGTGCGAATTGGGGCCTTTCACTCGATCCCTAAAGGCCCCAATTAAAAATTCAGTAGTAAACACGACATCAAATAATAACAAGGACATATCATGGATAACTCACCACTAAACGGCATTAAACTCGATGACCTAGCGGCTTACACTCAAGTGATCACTGAAGACGCAACGCAGGCGATCTCTGAATACGGCATTGTTGCTGAATGGAAAGGCGGCGTTCACAGTGAAATCCGTACTTTGAATCAAAAGGTTGGCGGAAAAGAAATCGTAAAAGACTTCAGCTTTGAAGTTGGTGAGCCAGAAGAGCTATTGGGCAACAATGCATACCCAACACCTCAAGATTACCTATTGGGCGGCATGGCTGGTTGCATGATGGTGGGTTTTGTTGCGGGCGTAAGTGCTCGTGGTATCAAGCTAGATGCTGTGAAGTTAACCATCAAGGGCGCTCTGGATTTACGTGGCTTCCTAAATGTGAGTGAAGAAGCGCCAGTTGGCTTTGATGAAATCCAATTTCAATTTGAAGTAAAAGGTGAGGGGACTCAGGCTGATTATGACGAAGTCATTGCGAGCGTACAGCAGTTCTCTCCAAACTATCGCACCATTAGCGATGCGGTCAAAGTTTCAGCCATCGTTGCATAACTAAAATATTAATCAAAATCACGCACACTTTTTCACTGCTTTGAGCCTATATTTCGATATAGGCTCTTTTTTTATTAAGCAGTACCGAGTACAAATTATTGCGCTGATACGCAGTCTTTGACCTTCAATCGATTTTTGTTGTCTCGGTTGGTAATCACTTGTTGATGGTCGTCAATCGTGCCCAGATTTTTAGCCAAACGATCATACAAGACAACATTGACCGTTGCCGCCAAGTTCATGCAGCCATTGGTGGGAACATACACTACGTGGTCAGCCTTATCGACAACCTCTTGCGGCAGTGAGCCATCTTCTGGGCCAAAAATATACACCGCGTTTTCTGGGTGAGTAAAAAGAGGCAACGCCGTAGCGCCAACTGCCAACTCAACACACACCACTTTCACGTCTTCAGCAAGGTGAGCGGTGAGATCGTCCATTTCGATCAAATTGATACGTTCGTGCATGTTCTTCGTGTCGGTTCGGAATTTTACCGCACGATTATAGCGAGTACCGTTATAACGAACTTGTGTGGCGTCATAACAACCTGCTGCGCGCATTACCGCTCCCACATTGGTTGGATCTTTCGGGTTATACAGTCCAAGAATGACCGTTGACTGTGCTGTCATTGCTGTTGTTCTACTTAATGGTTTCAAGATAAGAGCTTGATGCTCGTTGATCGTGGGATTATGGACTTAACCCGCCAGAAGTACTATCACAATATTTTTTAGAAGTAGAAGTAGAAGTAGAAGTAGAAGTAGAAGTAGAAGTAGAAGCAGAACTAAGGGACGAGTGGGTTACGGGGAGCAACAACCTCCCCATAAATGAATGGATAGAGCAATTTAACGAGCGGCAAGCTTTTCAATAACACTCTCTGCTGCTTCTAACGCGCCCTCAATAAATCCACCGAACTCTTGTGCTGATTCCGTTCCCGCAAAGTACATGCCCTGTTGGCTTAATTGCTCCAGTGATGCGTTGAGCCCATAACGCGGGTGATGAGTTGGCATGGTGTGATCCTTTTCAACCGCCGTGTATGCCTCTTTCGACCAGTCGAGCAGCTTTACTTCAGTGACGTTATACGCCTCGGGGCCAAAGAGTCTCGCTAGTTGCTCAACTGCCATGGTTTTCAATTCGGTGGCGCCTAGCTGTGCGCGAGCTTGAGCATCGTAACCGATAAAACCGAACAGGGCGGCATGGCCATTTTCAGCACTGGCGTCATGAATTTCCACCAATGGACCAACTTGGCTGTTTGCGTAACCAGACAATCCGTTTTCACGCCAGAAAGGTCGGTCATAAATGGCGAAGAATTTCGCGTGAGCGGCCATCCATGTGGGCGTTTTGTCCAGCGCATTTAACGCCGTTTCTGGAAGGGTTGGCGTAAAGCGGATGTTATTAGCAATCAAACGATGAGGGAGCGCAAAGATGATGTTCTCACTCTCTAAAGTCAGCAGCTCTGCTTGGTGGATGACATCGACGCTATAACCTTGAGCTTCATTATGGCTTACTGCGTGCACTTGATGCTCATATTTGATGTTTTCTGGGTTGAGTAACTTTGCTACTCCTGCTACCAATTGCGCCATGCCACCCGATACTCTCATGGATTGAGGAGAAGAAAAGAATTGATTCGATACTTGACGAATACCAGCCTGCCCGGCTTGTTCGATTAACATATCGCCAGTTTCATACTGTTCTACGATCGGAAGCGATAAGTTGTCGACAAGCCTCATGACGCGATGATTCATCTTGGGCCAAAACCAAGATGGGCCGAGGTCAAATTGGTCGTGTTGACTGTTTGCTGCCAAGCTCGCAGAAGAAAGAATTCGACCGCCGAGTCTGCTTCTCGCCTCAAGTAGCAAGTAGTTATGCCCCACTTTTTCTAGGTACGCTGCGGTGTAGAGACCGCTCAAACCGCCTCCGATAATAATAAAATCGTATTTCATTGTTTGCCTTTAATGTTAATTATCTACTGGTAGGTAGGTTAAGTCTTTTTTGAAAAAGAAACAATACCTACCAGTAGGTAGACAGGTTTGTGAGGGCATGCTATCTTTTGCAAAAATGTTTAAGGTGGAAGCCACATGAAAGAACTTAGCCCGACGGCTGCAAAGATTGCCGACCTTGCTGAAAGCTACATACAAAGCCGAGGTTTTAATGGTTTTAGCTTTCGCGACATCCAAAATGAGCTGGGTATTAAGACCGCGAGTATTCATTACCATTTTAAAACCAAGCAAGACTTGGCTGAAGCGGTGTTTGAACGCTATCTCGCAAACTACGAAGCGGCGTTAATTCAGATCGAGAGCCAACCAAGCAGTGCTGAGGAAAAAATTGAAGCGCTGGCTGATATTTTTATTGGCGTACGCGAGCAAGATAAGTTGTGTTTGTGTGGTATGTACGCTTCTGACTTTTACTCTTTGGCAGATGGCCTAGAAGGGCTGCTGTCGCGTTTTGTGCAAACGAATGAGCAATGGCTACAAAAAATCATTGATCAGGGTGTAGAGAACGGAGAGTTCGACTTACGAGTGGAATCAGCCCAAGTTGCAAGGCTAATCTTTGTTGCGCTGGAAGGCAGTATGTTACTTTCTCAGTTTAAAGATGCCGATTACATTCGCAGCGTGAAGGCGAGTTGTCTCGCACTCCTTAAACGCTAATATTATTCATAATACTGCCCGCGATAAGTGCGGGTATTATTTTAAATTTAATGGCTATCTACTAGTAGGTATGTGATGGTTAAAGACAAAAGAACGCTAGAGATGAACGGCATTGATGCTGCAGGCGCAGAACAATTTGAACGGATTCTCGAAGATACGTTGACCTTTCTTCCCAGTGCAATGAGCGATCTCGATCAACTGCTACTGCTCTATCCGGACTTTATGATGGGATGGATTTTTAAGGCGTACAGCCATGCGAGTGATGGGCGTCGTTCTACTTTACCCATCGTGGCTAAAATGGTTACGCAGTTGGATCAGTTAGCGCAATCGGCCACCAAGCGTGAAGCGCTGCACATGCATGCGTTGAAACAATGGAGCCAAAGCAATCTGAAGGGGGCTCTGGATACATGGCAACATATTCTGAGTCTTTGGCCTTTGGATATCATTGCCTATCGCCAATTTACGGGGCAAACATTTTGGTTTGGCCAAAAGCAACGGGCACTGCACGTTTCTTTGCAAGTCTTACCTTATTGGGATGAGCTGACGTCAGGATATTGGATGTTTGCCGCCGCTCATGCCTTTGCACTCGAAGAGGCGGGGGAATATGAATTGGCAGAAGCGTTTGCGCGCCAGACGTTAGTGTTGAACCATCAAGACCTAATTGCCAAGCATACGATGGCTCATATTTTTGAGATGCAAGGCGAGGCGAAAGAGGGCATCGAGTTCTTACAAGGTCATGCGAATACGTTTTCAAATCACAATGCGTTTCGCGGCCATCTTTGGTGGCACCTAGCGTTGTTCCATCTTGAGCAAGGCAATATTGATGGCGCCTTGGTTTTGTTTGATCAGTACATCTACCCTGCAGAGTCTTCGATATACCTTGATATCCAAAACGCAGCTTCGTTATTGGCTCGCTTGGAGTTCATGGGAGCTGATGTTGGAGAACGTTGGCATCGATTGAGTGCCGGAGCACTAGAGATTTCTGCCGACAGCACTATCATGTTTACTGAAATTCACAATGCCATGGTGTTAGCGAAAACCGATCATCATGACCAGTTAGATGCCAATATAACGCAAATTATCAGTTCGCCACTACAAACTCAGGAAGTGGAGTTTATGACAGGCAGCAAGTTGATGCAGGCCATCAAGGCGTACCACAGTTCGAACTACCGTCATTGCATTGAGTTGATTAACCAGGTGAGAGATGTGCACAGCAAGCTGGGGGGAAGTCACGCGCAGCAAGACGTCATTTCACAATACCTGCTGATGGCCCATGCGCATATACAACAGTGGGACCAAGTGGCGTGTCTGTTGAAAAATCGCTATATCGCAAGAGCACAAGCGCTGCCAGCAGAACAGATAAAGCGAAAGTTGGCTCAGTTCGATGAAGTGAAAAACATCGACGCTCTGCTGCCTAGTTTAGTCAAAGTGGTTTAGCACAAATGCTGCTTGGGCGCGGAAATAAAATGGGCGCGGAAATAAAAAAGCGAGGACAGTACCTCGCTTTTGATGGGTTTGTTTTGCCCGTGTTTGCTAGTTCACGGTGCGGCTGAATTTGATGCTCGCTGTCCAAGCAAGTACGCCGATGAACGCATAAATACCGACATTCATCCAACCTGCATCTGGAATCGCGCTGAACGGGTTTGGCGCAAGAATCGCGTGCAGTGGTAGATAGAAAATTGCTGAGAAGAAGTCATCCAGACCATAGTAGTTGAACATCGCAATTGGCATCCAACGTAGCGCGTAAATACCAATCAAGATCACCAACAGTGGTGAGTTCACTTTCTGTGAGATTGCCATTGCGGTTAGTGCGAGCGGTAATAACAACACGCCAGCTACCACCATTCGAAGCAAGAATTCAATCCAGTTCAGCAGCACGAAGCCCAATGATGCCTGGCGATACAATAACGCCAGCTGGTGGTCGGTTGAAACATTCAACATCCACAGCATAAAGTCGGCAGCGAAAACCAATACCGAGCACACCAATGGAATAACCAATAAACCAAACGCCAGCTTCACCAGATGGGTTTTTACGTCACTGACAGGCATACTGCGCCAAAACATGATACTGCCCTCTGAGCGCTCTTTACGCAGCGTTCTTGGGAAGTATTGAGTGCCAAGCAGTATAGACAACAAACCAATGCCACCGGTGATCAGCATGTTGACGTCATCGCCGAGTTCTTTGTGGATGTCACTGACATCACCGCCAAAGCTCATTTGGAAGAACATATTGTGTTGCAGTGTCGAGCTACTCATCAAGCTGACAAACAGCAGCACGCCACAGGCAAACATAAATAATGGCACGCGCGTAGCCAATGGGTTCTCTAGCCATTCTTTACGCAACATCGCGACAATCGATTTCATTGTGTTGCCTCCTTCTGCAATGCCAAGAACAGATCCGCAAGCTTGACGCCATACACATTACCCAGACCTGCAACTTGCTCTGCGTATTGGGAAGACAGCAACCATTTAGTTGTACCTAAGCCCTTTTGCGATGACAGTGGTTTCAGCGCTTCGATTTGTGCACGATGCTCATCACTGGCATCGAGAATGAAGTAATCTTCGCTGATGCTGTCCATTGAGGTTTGCAGAACAGGTCGACCGTGTTTAAGGATCAGCACGTCCGTCAGTAGGTGTTCAATTTCCGATACTTCATGGCTCGCTATGATCAGCACACGCTCGCCATCGTGGAACCATTCCAGCAGATGACGGTAGAAGGTATCGCGATAAACCAAATCCAAACCAAGCGTTGGCTCGTCTAGAATCAGAATCTGCGTATTGGTCGCGATGACGACTGCCAAGTGCAATTGTACCTTCATGCCCTTCGATAGGGATTTGATGCGTGCACGCGGCTTGATGTCGGTTTGACGAAGCATGCTATCGGCTTTGCTGCGATTAAAACCTGGGTGTACGCCCTCGGTGTAATCGAGCAGCTGAGCAACCGTCATCCAGTTTGGCAACACGTTCACATCCGAGATGTAAGACAAGCTCTGCATGATTTTGTTGCGTTGCATGATTGGCTCAAAGCCGTTGATGCGAATGGTGCCCTGATATTCGTGTGCACCAAGTAGGGCGTTAATGAGAGTCGATTTACCCGCACCGTTATGACCTAGCAAACCAAGCACCTGACCCGCTTGTAGATCAAAGCTCACGTCATGCAGCGCTTCACCCTGCTGACGATATTGCTTGGAGACGTGTTTTACACTGACTAATGCGCTCATTGGTCACCTTCAATATGTGTTTGGATTTGTTGGATAAATTCATCAAGAGACATATCCAGACGTTGTAGTGTGTCGGCGATCTGCGGAATTTGTTGTTCAAGGAAACGGGCTTTTTCATCAGCAAGCAGCTGTTTTTTTGCACCTTGGGCGACAAACATGCCTTGCCCACGTTTCTTCTCAATCAATCCTTCATCAACCAATAACTGATAGCCCTTCATGACCGTCAGGTGATTAATCTTCATATCCGCAGAGACACTGCGTACCGAAGGCAAAGCTTCGCCCTCTTGCCAGATGCCTTGCAAAATTTGCTGGGTGATCTGGTCAGCCAACTGACGGAAAATCGGTTGGCGATCATGCCAATGCGTCATGATTGGTTTCCTTGGCTGAATTGGTGTTATATATATGTATAACACCTTGGCGATGGGATAGAAAGCGCCAATCTTCTTGCGCTGTTTTCTCAATCACTTTTGTCGATGAAAATTCGACAAAGTTTGCACCAGACTTTCACGCAAAATTTGCACGCAATCGCATACGTTTTTGCCTTCAAAAACTGGTAAAAAATTGTTCACTTCTCATAAGTTGAGAAGATCCAAAAAAACGAGAAAATTGCGCCAAAAAACTTGGTGAAAAAGTATGTTTTTTCATTGAATGAGAATTAGGTAAATATCCGAGCTATTGCTTTCTTATTTAATGAGAATTTGGTGGGTTTGGACCCTAGAAAACCACACGTTCAGTAGGCACTCTGACCTGCCTAAATACCGCTCAACCTGCGAGTTGTTACTCAAAGGATGAGAAAAAGGAGGCAAAGAGGTTTTATGAATCAGGTCATTTCTGTCGGTCCACAAGAGTCGTTTCTCGTCGCTATTTGTGTGTTGTTCTTGGGACAATTCGTTAACGCTAAATTACCGATCTTAAAGAAATTTAATATTCCCGAGCCAATCGTGGGTGGTTTGATTGTCGCATGTGCGATCACCGCGATGCATTTCAATGGCGTGGATTTAGTTTTCGATTTACCGCTGCAAAACACTTTCATGTTGATGTTCTTCGCCACCGTTGGCTTGGCTGCAAATTACACCCAGTTGATTAAAGGCGGCGCTAAGGTGTTTATCTTCTTAGCCGTGGCATCGGTGTACATTCTTATCCAAAACGCGGTCGGTGTCTCCTTGGCAACGGCGCTCGGCTTAGACCCGCTAATGGGCTTGATTGCAGGTTCGATTACGCTGTCTGGTGGTCACGGTACGGGCGCAGCATGGTCACAAACCTTCCAAGACATGTACGGCTTGCACAACGTACTAGAAGTGGCAATGGCATCCGCTACCTTTGGTTTGGTCATTGGTGGCATCATTGGCAGCCCAGTAGCACAACGCTTGATCGATAAACGTAACCTTGAATCTGAATATGGACGCACCAACCAGACTCACGAACGTTTCCCTGAATTGGTGACCTATAACGAGCACGAAGAAGACCGCGTGACGGCGAAGAAAGTGGTCGAGAGTTTATCGATCATTCTATTGTGTGTTACTGGTGCCGATTACTTAGAAGGTTGGGTGAGCAGCTTTGGTATCAAATGGCTGATGATTCCAGACTTCGTTTACGCGCTGTTTATCGGTGTGGTGATCACCAACATCATGGAAGTGACCAAAGTACGCAAAGTGGATGTCGAGACGGTCGATATTCTTGGTACGGTTTCGCTGTCTTTGTTCCTCGCGATGGCACTAATGAGCTTAAAACTATGGAACATCTTCGACTTAGCAATCCCGTTCCTCATTATTTTGGCGGTACAATCGGTGATTCTGGCAGTCTTCGCGTACTACGTGACGTTCCGCGTGATGGGCAGCAACTACGATGCAGCAGTCATCGCAAGCGGTCACTGTGGTTTTGGTCTGGGCGCAACCCCAACCGCAGTCATGAACATGGGCTCCATCGTTAATCGCTTCGGTCCATCACCACAAGCCTTTATGGTGGTGCCTATCGTTGGCGCGTTCTTTATCGACATCGTTAACCTAGTGATTCTGCAAGGCTGTATTTCATTTATTAAGTAACCAGCCGTGCTCCACAAAACAAAGCCAGTCCCGAGAGACTGGCTTTTTTGATTTGACGTACTTCTTCTCTTGAATGAGTTGTGGCGCAAGGCTTCTCTCCTTTAGATTCTCAAGCAAGTTACAGTGAAAAACCGTCAACTTCCGGTATGAGACCCAAATAAAAAACGAACGTGCTAGGGTGCAGAGTCACCATTAAGTTTGTTTGTTAAGGATATCAACCTCTTGTAGGTCTTTAGGAGATTTATGGGCCTCTTAAAACGTATTTTTGGACACTCGTGCGAGAACACGCATTACCAAGTCAACCGTGTCCAATCACACTATGTTTCTATACCTTGTGAAGCTTATTGTAAAACGACGGATGCTTGTCTGATTCACCTCTACAGGGATAAACATCAACGTTTGGCAGATCGCTTCATCAACCGTTCTACTTTTTATTACTCGGATCAGGAAGATCCCAATGAGCTTGTGACTTTATTGGACCTTGCTTGGCGTGGTTTATGCCCGAAGGCTAAAGTGCCAGCGGTGAGAAAGGCCATCTGTGAAAAGCAGCAGGAAGCACTTGAGAGCCTCCAAGGTATGGACAGCTACATCTTGCTGGTCGGTTCATGGTTGGGTGTGGAAGTCAGTAATTTCAAACGCAATGTGCAAACCAAGCATCAAGAAATGATAGAAGATTGCTTGTTGATATTTGGCGAGGAAGCGGAGGCGTTCCCTATTACGGAGGAATATGGCAGTGAGCTGTATTTTTATAAGTACCAACTGCTGCTAGACATTACGATTAGGGCAAATGAACTTAACGTAAAAAACGTCGTCGCTCGGTGTACTTTCCGCTGGTTTGACACGATATTAGCGGGCATTTTTCTGGGGAGTTTGGATCGAGAGGTGATTGAGGAAATCCTTGATATGCACAATTACCATCAGAACGTGCTTAATCAGATTTTTGAGCTGGCGGGAATCGGTTCACTAGAGCAATTTCTTTTAAACGTAAAGCTGGCGTAGATGCATGATAAGCGTATCAACCAAAGGTGTGGTGATACGCTTTCACAAGTTTTAGCCTTTTCGATGCAATTTCTCATAGGTTGCAAAGCTAAAAGCGCAAGCTGAGGAGATCAGATCTTGCTTTATGATGGTGACGGCATTGGCATCAGTGTTGGCGTAGTGCTTAGTAAAATGGACTTCTAGCGTACCCTTGTCTCGATACCCACTCATTACCGGCTTTATCGATATCTCTTGGTTGAGTCCTTCCGCTTCGTTGGGCTCGCCTAAGCTGAGTACTTTCCCCACATATAACCTTCTATCCGACAGTGTCAGCATGACCATTTTGTCCCCTTTTTCTAACGCAGACTTAAAGAGAAAGTCATCCAGTGAGCTGTCGGAAAAGACTCTCGCATTAAGCCGTTCTTTTGGGCTTAACGTCATGTAGCGAACGCAATATTTGATGTAGGCGAGTAGAGACCAGAACACAGGCACAAGCAACATCGAAAACGTAATCATGGTTACCCAGGTGAGATTGATTACCTCTTGATTGGTAAAGGCATCCAGTTCATAGAGTAGGTTCGATGTGAACTCATAAGGCGTCTGTGCAAATAATGCGTCAGGCAACCATTTTATCGGAGCGACATGTGTGATGGCTGTGAAAAAATACGCGTGGCGATTAACGATCAAGACTAAGCCTAAGGCGATAAACAAACACATCATGCCTAAGTTTGCGCTTTTTAAATACAGGTACTGCCCTTCATAACGGTGTACCTTGTATCGATAGAACGGATGGATATGACAAACCAAAAAACCACTTACCAAGATTGGTAAGATTAGCAACAAAAACAACTATTTCTCCTCAACGAGTAACCGAGCTCTTTCATAAGTATTGTTCGTCATTAGGTCTTGATGAACCTCTTTGGCAGATATAAACACGGTCCCCCTGCCAACGACTTTTAATGATGTGTAAGAATGATTGATCTTTCTTGAAAGGTGTCGCTCTTCCTTCGTTCCCCAAAGTCCGAAAGTAAAAAATCGAATAATTCGCTCCATAATTCCTTCGATAAATGTGGTATGTCATCAGATGATTTAAAAAATATAAACAGAAACCCAGATAGTGTACCAACCTAGCTGTGTTATATCGAATAAGCGAATAACTAAGTGGTTGTTATTATAAGTTATTAAATAACAAGGGCAGGATTTTCTGTCTGTTTTCTATAATAAACAGCCGCTTATCATGTTAACTGCATTTTTTTACCAGAAAATACACCAATAAATACGAAATGTAGAAATACCATCATATTATTTTGAAAATATCTCATTGATTATGGCTCACGATGTTTTCAGTAGGAGGAGTGATACTCTCAGAAAAAAGCATCAGGTTATTCGCATATGTTTTTCCATCAAGTTCAATCAAAGAAAGTCACATTGAAGCCCTACCGTTCGAAAAGGAGCTTACTCGTTCGGATCTCCAATTACCAAGGGTTCATCGCCATCAACGGAAACGAAGTGCCATTGTTTAACAATAGCTTACTGGTTATCCCAGAAGGGGCGATGGTGGAGTGCGATCTGCTTAGGCAGGGGGATGAGAACTCATTTGAGGTCGTGACTCTCAACAAGACTGACATCAAAAAGATGAAGGTGAAGCTCGAAAAGCTTAATGACCTCATCTTAAACAAAAACAAGAATGAGTCATTTATTCTGTATAAGAGTAAAGAACTGTGCGAAATTTTTTACTCAAATAGACAACTTAATAATTGCCAAAAGCTGAAAAGCATTAAAAATATCGCATTGAAGCAGAGTATCTTTCACTTGGTATTACTGCTGTATAAAAAAGGTGTGGATGTCAGCATATTGTTTAACAGTGATTATCACATATCGTTGTCTTCTCGTTTAGCCAAGCTGTTTATGTCTGAACCAACGAAGAAGTGGACGTTAGACTTGGCGGCGAGTTGTATGTTTACCAGCCCTTCTACGTTACGTAGAAACCTCTCTAAGGAAGGAGGAGCCTTCTCGCACATTCTCAATGATGTAAGGTTAGGTATCTCCATCAACTACTTAACGTTCACTTCATACAACGTTTTAAAAATCAGTGAACTCAGTGGTTTCAATAGCTCGGCGTACTTTTGTACGATCTTTAAGAAGAAGTATGGTGTAACGCCTCAGGAGTTCAGAAAAAACTCCAAAGAAAACAATGTCTAAAGATGATGGTTATATGGTAGCTCAGCGTTAGTTTGAGAACTGAGACCTAAAAAAGTAGATGGCATGGGTTAGTAAATCTTTATCCATGGAAGATAGAGTATCGTCATTTTTCTTGAGCAGAATGTCGAGTGAATTGATGAGTCCATTGCTCATGATGGAGCTTAATGGCAAACAAAACTTCGAGAGATATAAATCAGTGGTGGTTTTGTATAACTTGACATAAACCGTTGTTAAACATGATGTAATTTTAATTTTTTCACTGCAATTGCTCAAGGGGGATGAAAAGTCTGTGTTTATATAGCAGTTACTCGACATCGAATAACTCGGTAATAGAGGGATCTTTTTAGGCAGAAACATAAAGTTATAAATATTAAGTCAGATTGTTTTTAGTCAGTTGTTTATCTCAATGTAACGAAACGATAAGAATAAGTCATTGCGCGATCTGCCTATTGTGTTTTGATGTTTCTCCCTAATAAATAGCATTATTTATATTTTTGCTCATATTATATCGGTCATTGATTTAACCTTATATATCAATTGAATTTAATTGGGAAAATTGAATAAATAATAAAGTTGTTGGTAAGAATAAATGAACTGATTTTTAATGATTAGCTATAAACCAGTGTTTCTCGTTTTGGGATTCCTGTTATCTAAACTCGCATTGTTTATGTATATCCCATTTTTGATGGCTGTAGTGACAGGGACTCAAGGGGCGTTAGATTTTGGTTTATCAGCAATCATTACCCATATCGGTGGATTAGTGTGCGTGGCGATTGGCGGGAAAACATCAATCGCTCTCAAGGTAAAAGATGCATTTTTGATCACCACGCTAGTCTGGGTTCTAGGCAGCGCGTTTGCGTCACTTCCCTTTGTGTTCATCAATGAAATCAGCTTCACCAACGCTTATTTTGAAACCATGTCTGGTATCACCACGACTGGGTCTACGGTTCTTGCTGGTCTTGATAACATGGCTCCCAGCATATTGCTTTGGCGTTCGCTGCTTCAGTGGTTTGGTGGCGTAGGGTTCATCGTGATGGCTATCGCTATTCTACCCATGATCAATGTTGGTGGGATGCGACTCTTCCAAACCGAATCCTCTGATTGGTCAACAAAAAGTGCACCTCGAATGAAGAGTGTTGCCAAGAGTATTCTGTCTGTTTATCTGCTGCTGACTTTTCTTTGTGTGATGAGCTACTTGCTATCTGGCATGACTGTATTTGATGCGATAAACCACGCACTGACCACTGTATCTACCGGAGGGTATTCAACGACCGATGCCTCCATGAACGGCTTCTCGCCAATGGCTCATTGGGTGGCGATCATCTTTATGTTTGCGGGTGGTATGCCATTCATTCAGTTTGTGGCAGCAATCAACCAAAAGAGTCTGTCGTGTTTAGTGAAAGACGCGCAAATCAGAGCCTATTTTAAGTTGGTGGTTGCGTTGAGTTTGGTTGTTGCTTGCTGGTTGGCATTGAAGCTCGATTACCCGTTTATCGACGCGATTCGTATTGCGACCTTTAATATCGTTACGGTGATGACCACCACGGGTTTTGCATTAGACGATTTCTCCAGTTGGGGGAGTTTACCAACCATTTTGTTTTGCTTCGTTCTTTTGATGGGTGCGTGCTCTGGCTCAACGTCAGGGGGCTTCAAAATCTTCCGAATTCAGATAGCGACCTCACTCCTTAAAAAGCAGGTTTTCCAACTGGTACACCCTTCTGGTGTCTTTACCTTGCGTTACAACAAAGCACGTTTGTCAGACAGTATTGTGCAAGGTGTAACGGCATTCGCTTTTGTTTATGCATTAACCATTATTTTTATCGCAATGTTATTGGCAATCATAGGCTTAGACCCTGTCACGAGCTTGTCCGGTGCCATTACTTCGGTGGCGAATGTTGGTCCTGGTCTAGGTTCCATTATTGGTCCTACTGGCAATTTCTCGACACTACCAGATGCAGCAAAGTGGATTTTGAGCCTCGGAATGCTGATGGGACGCTTGGAGATCCTAACCATTGTGGTCGTTTTGTCTCCTTGTTTCTGGCGTATTTAACCTCGCCGATTTTTCTAACACTCACTTTAAATGCTAGTGAGCTCTTCAGGTCTTTATTTTTAAATTATGATTATGAAATTGGTATTTTTTGCGAAAGAGATTCATCACTTTATCTTGCGTATTCATGCTGTGGATGGGAGAAAAAAGAAAGAAATTAGAACGTTAAGGCAAGGCTTATGTCGCACCCTACAGTTTGAAGGCGCGGGGTTTGAGCTCTATTCCTTGTTAGAACCAACACATGATATCTCCAAGGCTCAAGTGATACGTCTTGCTAAAGATAAACTGAAAATCTTAGTCCGAAAGTTCAAAAAAGAATTCGAGGAAAAAGAAAACGATGCCTTTGATGCTTTAGAGAACCAAGTTGTTGGTTATTTATTTAACTCTGAGCAGAAGGTGAGCCTAAAAGAGCTTTCTCAAAACCTCTATATCAAGGGTGTTTATGACCAAGAGATGCTCGTTACCACCATGAGTCGGTTGGTAAAAAATAACAAGGTGAATGTGATCCACACGGCTCTGGGCAGTATGTATTACATTAATTATCGCAATAACTGGGTCTATGATGGTTCCAACCAATCCTACGTCCAATGTAAATGTCATTATCACTGTGCAACCTGCGAGCTGAACTTGGACTGTGCCTATCAGCCAAAACACAAAATCGTGCGTGAGTTCTATAAGTTGATTGATGCTGGCTTGGCTGTCGCTACGGGAAAGTTGGAGAAAGAGAGTGATAGCTTGCTTGGTGACACCATTCGCTTTTACTCGAGTATTAAAACACCGAGCGAGACAAGAATATCGGAAGGTGTGGATTACACCGTGATCAACTCAACGGATGATCAGTTCGTTGTCATTGATAACTTGGGCGACCCATATAACGTGTTATTGGAAGACTTAAATTGGTTTCGTATGGATTTGGGTAATCAATGTAAGAGCAAGCAAGAGGAGGTTGCCGTCAAAAGGCGATTTATCAGCAACTACGAGTCAAAGCGTAAGACCAGAAATTGCATTGTTCAGTGCTTGTCATCCATCGGCGACACTTCGGTATCGGTCGATACGTTAATGATAAAGCTAGGGTTGTTAAGACTGCCTATTGAAAAAGCGCTCACTCTGCTTGAAGAAGAAGGGGTGGTCAAAAGCCTAACTGAGGCTAACACCAAGAAGTACTTGCTATGCTAGTTGAGTTTCGTGCTTTTAGCGGAGCGGTCATCTTTTCCTATCAAATCACGCCATCTTCACGATGGCACTGCGACCAGTTTTCTATAAGGGTAGGGGAGTGATTTAGATTTGAAGTCATATACCTTCATTTATGGATTGATTATCTATACATGTCGCACAAAGAATCGACTATCTTGCTAGTATGCTTGACAGTATATAGATGTTAATTATTTGATAGCAATGTTTTTTCATAATATTAATGCCAGCAATTTTAGACTACACAATTACAGAACTAAAAAGACCATATTTGTCAGAGTCTCAGGTTATCAAGGAGACATTACTATTAATGGTTCTCCCATTCAGGAGTTTAACAATAGCTTAATTATCATTCCAAAAAACTCGTTTATTCACGTTAATATATCAAAGTTAACTGAGCAGTCTGAATTAGACTTCATTAGCTTAAATGATTTTGATATTGGCTTTATTAAGCGAGACCTTTACGAGTTAAACAAGTTTATCTTTGATAAGAGAAATCGAAAATTGTGTCGTTCGAGTGATGGCGGAAATTTCTTAAAAGCTCATAACAAAGATTTTTGTGATGTCTTTTTAATGAATCGGGTCGTTGATGGGCACCGTTGTATGGGGCGGTTGAACAAAGCGCTGCTTAGACAGAGTGTGGTTGACCTTCTGATTCACCTACATCTGGAAAACAAAGACATCAATATCGTCTTAAACATGAAAACTGATCTGTCGGTTTCTGAGAGATTGTCCAATCTGCTTATGCGTGAACCGAGGAAGCATTGGACGCTTGAGGCGGCGGCTTTGTCTATGGCGACCAGCATTTCTACCTTGAGGAGAGGATTATCAGCAGAGCAGAAGTCTTTCTCTTGCATCCTCAACGAGGTGAGGCTCAATGTCGCGATTCGGTATCTGAAGTTTAGTAACTTCAGCATATTGAAGATAAGCAACCTGAGTGGATTTAAGAGCTCCGCCTATTTCTGCACTGTGTTTAAAAAAAATAAACTTACCACACCTCAGCAGTTCAGAAGCCGCTTCAGAAAATCCATTGTTTAAGTTTATCGGTTTCCGGTAGTTCACTCTTATCTCATCGTTTAGCAATGATAGAAATTGTGAGTAAATTCACTGTTTATATTTTTTATTTAGTAACTCAGAAATAGTTTTAAACATTCCATTAATAATGAATTGATGCTGACATTTATATTGTAATCTTTTGGGCAAAATGTCTAATTTAGACTCCGCTTGATTCCTGTATATTGTGTCCATTCGTTACAGCATCGATATAGAAATCCATGTGATTGTGTCAGTTTATTAATAGTGACGCTATGGGTGAAATTAAAGAAGAGAATTATTAAGCCTCTTTTTTTTTCACTAGGCGTTATTTATTACTCGTGATTTCTATTCCTATTCAGCGTTATTCGTTGAAGTTTGACCTATTTCACTCGTTACCAATGAAACGGTAATAAGCATTTTAATCCTAAATTTTTATTTAAAGGTAGGTAGAAAGGTATGTTCATATGACAGATTTCCAAACGACAACGACTGACAAAACCAATACACCTCGTGTTGAACAAGGTTTTGGTCTCAATCGTCAGTGGTTAGCGTCTTTGACATTAAAATTTGGTGCTCATGCTGAAGGCAATTCTAGTGTCACACGATTAAATACCCTACGACACTTTGGACCCCTGATTGTCCAAAGACCTTTCTATCCTGAGGGCAAAGATGGCTGTTGCCATGTCTACATTCTGCACCCGCCTGGTGGCTTGGTGAGTGGTGACGAGCTGAACTTCAACATTGGTGTACAAAGTGACGCTCACGCTTTAGTGACAACCCCCGCCGCAAACAAGCTGTACAAAGCTGACCGCAACTTGGTGCCGTGGAAACAACATACCAACTTGGATGTTGAGGATAACGCCATTTTAGAGTGGCTTCCTCAAGAGTCGATTGCTTTTGATGGTTCTATTGGTGACCAAACTTGCACGATCAACTTGGGTACAAATGCCAAGTGTCTTGGCTGGGAAATTACCGTTCTTGGGCGACCTGCCAGTGAGTTGCCATTCAACAGTGGGTGTATCACCCAGCAATTTAACCTCTACCAAAATGGCAAACCGCTGTGGCTTGAAAGACAAAAGGTCGACCCGACTCATCCGCGTTTTACCGGTAAGTGGGGACAAGGCGGTTCAACGGTTCACGCCAATATGTGGGCGGTGGGTCTAGACGATCCAAAACAAGCCATTTTAGCGCTTCGAGAGCACATGCCAGCATCCGACCGTTGGGCGGTGAGTGAGCGACGTGGCGTGTTAGTCGTTCGTTATCTCGGTACCGAAAGAAACGAAGTTTGGGACTTATTCCAACAAGCGAGAGAGGTGTTGCGTCCGATGCTTATTGGCATGGAACCGGTGATACCAAGAATCTGGCTGACTTAATCAAACTCGAATTATAACGCCTTATTAAACATCTAATAACGCGATTTTATATTGAAAATCATGAAACGGAGTAAACGATGGAATTAACACCTAGAGATAAAGACAAATTACTTTTGTTCACTGCAGGTCTGCTTGCTGAAAGACGTAAAGAAAAAGGCATCAAGCTGAATTACCCAGAATCTGTTGCGCTGATCAGCTGCGCAATCATGGAAGGTGCACGTGAAGGGCGCACCGTTGCAGAAATGATGAGTGCAGGTCGTGAAATCTTAACTCGTGCTGATGTTCAGCCTGGCATTGCTGAAATGATTGAAACAGTACAAGTAGAAGCAACTTTCCCTGACGGCACAAAGCTAGTGACTGTGCACAACCCGATTATTTAAGGAGACCGCCATGTTTGCAGGTGAATACCAACTAAAAGCGGATGACATTGAGCTGTGTACTGACCGCACAACTATCCCAGTGAAAGTTTCTAATACGGGTGACCGCCCTGTTCAGGTTGGCTCGCACTACCACTTTGCTGAAGCGAACCGCGCTTTATCTTTTGACCGAGAGCTTGCTTACGGTCACCGTCTAGCGATCGCCGCTGGCATGTCAATCCGATTCGAACCAGGTCAAACCCGCGAAGTGGAGCTGATTCCGTTCGCTGGCTTACGTCAAGTTTACGGCTTCCGTGGCGACGTGATGGGCTCACTAGATAACAATTCTAAGTAAAGGTAACAGTAATGAAGATTTCTAGACAAGCGTATGTAGACATGTACGGTCCTACGACGGGCGACAAAGTCCGTCTGGGTGATACAGAGCTATGGATTGAGATTGAAAAAGACCACACGCACTACGGTGAAGAAGTCGTATTTGGTGGCGGTAAAGTAATCCGTGACGGTATGGGTCAGAGCCAGCGTTGTGATGACGCAGTAATGGATACGGTTATTACTAACGTTATCATCATGGATTACTGGGGCATCGTTAAAGCTGACGTTGGCCTTAAGCAAGGTCGTATCGCAGCTATCGGTAAAGCGGGCAACCCAGACGTACAGCCGAATGTTGATATCATCATTGGTCCTGGTACTGAAATTATCGCAGGTGAGAACCAAATTCTAACCGCAGGTGGTATCGATACACACATCCATTTTATCTGTCCGCAACAGATTGATGAAGCTCTGATGAGCGGTGTAACGACCATGATTGGCGGCGGTACGGGTCCTGCAACAGGCAGTCTAGCGACAACCAGCACATCGGGTCCTTGGCACATTGGCAAGATGATGCAAGCGGTCGATGATCTACCAATGAACATTGGTCTACTGGGCAAAGGCAGTGCAAGTACGCCTGAAGCGCTTGAGCAACAAGTTAAAGCGGGCGCAATGAGTCTGAAGATTCACGAAGACTTTGGTGCGACTGCCGCATGTATTCACAACGCCTTGAACGTTGCAGATCGCTACGATGTTCAGGTTGCGCTTCACTCAGATAGCTTGAACGAATCTGGCTTCCTACAAGATACGCTGGCTGCATTTAAAGATCGTTGTATCCATACCTACCACACTGAAGGTGCGGGCGGTGGTCACGCTCCAGACATCATTGCAGCGTGTGCACTGCCAAATGTACTGCCTTCTTCAACAAACCCAACGCGTCCGTACACCATCAATACCGTTGATGAGCACTTGGATATGTTGATGGAGTGTCACCACCTAGATCCAAACATCCCTGAAGACGTTGCATTTGCTGACTCTCGTATTCGTCGCGAAAGTATTGCCGCAGAAGACATTCTTCACGATATGGGCGTGATCTCGATGATGTCATCAGATTCACAAGCAATGGGACGTGTGGGTGAAGTGGTATGTCGTACTTGGCAGACAGCGAACAAGATGCGAGTACAGCGCGGTCTACTTCCTGAAGACCAAGATCTTGGCGCAGATAACTTCCGTGCGAAGCGCTACATCGCGAAATACACCATTAACCCAGCCATCACTCACGGTATCGCACACGAAGTGGGCTCGATTGAAGTAGGTAAATTCGCTGACTTGGTGCTTTGGAAACCAGCATTCTTCGGCGTTAAGCCGTCCATCATCTTGAAAGGTGGCATGATCGCAGGCGCTGCGATGGGCGATCCAAACGCGGCGATCTCAACGCCTCAGCCAGTTCACTACCGCAACATGTTTGGCTCACTAGGTCGCGCAGTGTCAGCGACGCGCATGACGTTTGTTAGCCAAGCTGCGATGAACACGGGTCTAGAAGAAAAGCTGGGTCTGAACAGCCCGCTTGTTGCGTGTAAAGACGTTCGTAACAAGACCAAACAAGACATGAAGCACAACGATGTGTGTCCTGAACTGACCGTTGACCCACAAACTTATGAAGTAAGTGCAGACGGCGTTCTATTGACGTGTGAACCAGCAACAGAAGTTCCGTTGGCTCAACGCTACCATTTGTTCTAATTAACAGTAAGGGCTTGCAATGCTTGAACTAACAAAACGATTAGATACCAATACGGAATGTGAGGTATTCGATAGTCTTATTCTTCCTTATGAGCTGCGTATCCGAGGGCGCCTGAAAGGAGTGACGGAAAAGGGACATGATGTCGGTTTGTTTCTCGATCGTGGACCAGTATTACGTGATGGCGACCTGCTAGAAGCGAAAACGGGTGAAGTGATTCGTGTCCATGCAGCGAACGAACCCGTCACGACGGCTTACATCAACGGCACGCTTCCTCTCGCTCGCCTTTGTTATCACCTAGGCAACCGCCACACGTTGCTTGCGGTTGGTCAGGATGAAGACGGACGTTGTTGGGTACGAATGACGCCGGACCATGTGCTTGAAGAATTGGCACTGCTGCTTGGTGCAACATTGACGCATCATCAAGCGCCTTTTGACCCAGAATCCGGTGCGTACGCGCATGTTGGTCGTGAGCAATCTCATGATCACTCTCATGGTCACCATCACCACGGGCATCAGCATGAACACTAATACTTCTGATCGTGAAGTCGGTGATCTAGCACTACTTGGTTTGATGCAATTTATTAGCCCAGCACTTCCTATTGGTGCGTTTGCTTGGTCGCAAGGGCTAGAAAGCGCTTTTGAGCTTGGTTGGGTGAAAAACGAAGAAGAGCTTGGTGCGTGGCTGGAAGGCGTGCTTGATGACGGTTTATCGCGTTGCGAATTACCTGTGCTAGCGCGCTTGTATCACTCGTGGGCGAATCGTGATTGCCAAGAAGTGACGTTTTGGAACGATTGGCTGTTAGCGAATCGCGAAACCTCTGAGTTATGCGAAGAAGACATTCGTCTTGGTCAAGCATTAATAGACTTACTGACCAATCTTGAAATGCACCCTCAGCTGCATGTTGAAGGGGCAAAACAGCTTCAAGAACCTGGATACGTGACTATGTTTGCTTGGGTTACACAGCTTAACCATATTCCTGTTCGACAAAGCCTGCTTGGCTTTGCATGGGGATGGTTAGAAAACCAATTGGCGGTGGCATGTAAAGCACTACCGCTGGGGCATACCGCAGCACAGCGTCTGTGTATTCGACTGCAACCTAAGCTTGTTGAAGCGGTCGAATCAGCCCTCTGTTTAGAGGATTGGGAGCTAGGTCCAACGCTTCCTGGCTTAGCGCTAGGAAGTGCAAAACATGAAACGCAATATTCAAGACTATTTCGAAGCTAATTTGCTTTAAAGAACAAAAGGAAAATTAATATGACACAGTGTTTACGTGTTGGTGTAGGCGGTCCTGTTGGTTCTGGTAAAACAGCGTTGCTACGTAAATTGTGTAAAGCACTTAAAGATCATTACAACATCGCGGTTGTAACGAACGATATTTACACCCGTGAAGATGCGGACTTCTTGCTAAAACATGACGCGCTGCCATCGGATCGTATTCTTGGCGTAGAAACAGGCGGCTGCCCACATACTGCGATCCGTGAAGACGCTTCGATGAACCTAGCGGCGGTGAACGACTTACAATCGCGTCATCCAGACCTTGAGCTAGTGATGATCGAATCTGGTGGTGATAACTTGGCTGCGACATTTAGCCCAGAGCTGTCTGACCTAACGATTTACGTTATTGATGTGTCTGCAGGCGACAAGATCCCACGTAAAGGTGGTCCGGGTATCACTAAGTCAGATCTATTGATCATTAATAAAATCGACATTGCTGAATATGTACACGCGTCTCTCGATATTATGGACCGTGATGCGAAGAAGATGCGTGGCGATCGTCCATTTATTTTCGCGAACTTACATGACGGTGTTGGTTTAGAAGATATTATTCGCTTTATTTTGAAAGAAGGTATGCTGCCTGACCGTAGATAGCATCAATCTTCTTTTAATATAAAAACGATATTTACCCTAGCGTCTCCCTACGAAAATTATTTAACTCTGTATTAATTAAGCCATACCAGTCATTGAGTACTGGTATGGCTTATTAATGCATATTTTTATTTTGCTAAATAACAATGTGCGTTAATTAAAAAATCCAATATTACTTTTATTTACATTCTGGGGCTATTTATGTCTGAAGTTAGAACCGCGTCCACATCTGGACCAGAAAATAAAATGAGCAAACCACTTGCTTATATGTTTATTATGATTGGTATTATTGCGTTAGCATTTTCTGCCATCATGGTAAAAGAGGCCAACTTTGAACCAGCAACCAACGCGTTTTTACGTTGTTTAGTAGGTTTCTTAGTTTTAATTCCTTTTGCTGTCTCTGAAATTAAAAAGAAAGGCTTAATTAACAAATCAGGTTTTGCACTCGCTATCGTCGCTGGTATTTTCCTTGGTCTTGATATGACCTCTTGGAACTTTGCGATCTTCTTTATTGGTGCGGGCATCTCATCTATCTTGCTTAACCTACAGATCATCATCATGCCATTGCTTGCCATGACGTTTGATAAGTTTAAGCCGGAGAAAAGCTTCTGGTTCCTAGTACCGATTATGTTGTTCGGTATTGTTCTAGCGGGTGGTGTTCTAGAAGGCGGTCCATCCGAAGGTCCAAGCACCATGTGGGGCTATCCAATTGCGCTAGTGGGTACGATTCTGGGTATTAAATCGGGTATTTGTTACGCGCTATACCTCTACACTAGCCGTAAGTCGGGCACACTGAACGCAGGTCGCTACTTCCAGCCACTGATGTGGGTATTCCTTGCTCAGCTTATCCCTGCTGCGATTGTTATGGCGACGACGCACGGTTTCAACATTACCACGGGTGTTCTTGTCGACGGCAAACTGCCACTATCAGCGGCTGATGGTTCGATTGCGGGTGATGCGATTAATATGAGCAACTGGATCTGGATTGTGATCTTAGGTGTTGTTGGTCATGCGGTTGCTTGGGTATTTGTACAAATTGGTTCGGTAAACTTGGACCCAACCGTTGTTGCAGGTCTATTGCTATTAAGCCCAATTACTACCGTTCTTGTTGCACCATTTACAAGTGGTGAGTCGGTGACGCTATTGCAGTCAATCGGTGTGGTGATTGTACTCGTTGCGGTGGCGTATCAGAATGGTCTGCATACTGCCGTGCTAAACAAGTTCAAAGGCGAGCCAGCGAAAGTGGAAGGCTAAGCTTCAGTTCTTATAAACATAATAGAAAGCCCAATATTAACGCCAATATTGGGCTTTTTTAGGTTTTGTGGATTATGAGCTTCGATTGTGTTTGTTTGGCTATGAGGGAGTGATTAGTACTTGAGTGTCAGCAGTGATGAACCGTTGTTTTCTCTAGAATATTGTCTGAACTTTGAGGGCGTAAGATTGTACTTTCGTTTGAATGCATCACAGAAGTAAGCCGAACTACCAAAGCCACAACGATGGCTGATCTCACTGACATTGTAGGAAGTGAACGTCAGCATATTGAGTGCAATGCCCATTCTTACATCTAACAGCAATTGGCTGAAAGAGACGTCTTCTTTATTCAAGTGTCTTCTTAGCGTGGAAGAGGAGATGAACAGCTTGCTGGCGACTTCCTCAATTTGCCACTTATGAGTCGGATCTTGGCTTATCATCCGAGTGATAACTTCTCGCTTTGATTGGTAATGATCGGATTTGAACATTCGAACAATATCCATTTCATAGTAACTCATTGTTAAGAATATAAAAAACAGAGATTCCTCAACCAGTAACGTCTTTAAGGTGTGGTTACTTAAGGTGTCATGCCCCTCTTTTAATATTTTGAATCTGTCCTTTATCTCGAAGTTGTCACTGATAGCGTAAGAGATATTATTGGCACCAAATGCCCGTTGTGGAACTTTAGCAATCAGAGAGTCGATCGTATGGTTGGATACAGTCAGTATTTGAACCTCAATGCACTGTGTTGGGCTCTCACTGCGTAAGTCACACCAAACCCGGCTGTATTGGGGAACCATCAAGATAGTTGGGGAGGTAATGGCGATTTTACTGTCATTGATGGACACCAGTCCTTTGGCTTCAGAGAGATATATTATGTAATGATGTTCCACATAAAACTCTCTGAGCGTTATCGTTTTACAGTCAATTACTTTTCTATACTTCATATCTATTATCACGATTGGAAATTTAGCTATTTGATATAGTAGTTTTTCAATTAACTTTGCTATTTATTTCACATGAACAAAGGATAGGGCTCTATTTCTAAGTAAAATGAATATATTTCTAAATCATAATTAAAAACATATTTTTTATTTTCTGTTTTTATTGACTAAGGTTTTTTTTATTTGATAATGGCTAAATATTAACTAGCAAGGCTTATTAATGTGAAAGAAGTGTTAACCATTAAGGGATTGTCACTGGGCATTAAAACGGAGTTAGTTAGGGATATTAGCTTTAGTCTAAAAGAGAAAGAGTTCTTAGCGGTTGTTGGTCCTAATGGGTGCGGAAAATCGACCTTTATTCGCACCATTATGGGAACGGTGAATATGTTCTCTGGTGAATTGAGTTTTCTTGGTAAACCACTTTCGAGTTATAACCATAAAATGCGTTCAAGATATATTGCATTTATGGGGCAGAATAATACCGTCGACCCACAAATGAGAGTGCTTGATTATATTTCACTGGGGCGATTTCCTCATTTTCACTATTCCACACGCCAATACGACAACGAATGCATTACCCGCGTGATCGCCGAGCTTGGACTGGAAATGTTAAGAGAGCAAAAAGTTGGGCAGCTTTCTGGTGGAGAGTTTCAGCGCGTCAACTTAGCGCGAGTGTTGGTGCAAGAGCCCAAGTTGCTGCTTTTAGATGAGCCGACGAATCACTTAGACCCTAAAGCGAGAATAGAGCTCCTCAAAATCGTTAAGGATAAGCAGATTACAACGATTGCCGTGTTACATGATTTAAACCTTGCCGAATACTTTGCCGACCAAGTGATGATCATTAATCGAGGCAAAATGCAGGTGTGCGATACGGTCGAAAACACGCTCAACGCTCACTGGATAAAAGATACTTTTGATTTGAATACCCTTCATTTCTTACATCCTACAACAGGAAAAGCGATCCGTTTTTTTGAAATATATTAAGGAGTTACCGTGAAAAAAATATGCTTGATGCCGTTGTTTTTATCTGTCTCTGTTTACGCAAACACCAATGCACCGACGGAACCACATTACCCAGTCAGTGTTGAAAGCTGCGGGGACGTGTTGACGTTTGAACAAGCACCAAAACGCGCGGTATTCCAAGACCTCAATATGACGGAAATGGCGTTCGCATTGGGGCTACAACCTAACATGGTGGCGGTAAATGGTATTACAGGTTGGTATCAAGTATCCGATCAGTTCAAGGCAGACTTAGGTGATATTCCCGAAATCTCTGGGCGTTACTTAACGCTAGAACCTTTACTAGAAAAGAATCCAGACTTCCTGTTTGCTGGTTGGAACTACGGTCTTAAATTTGGCTCAGATCTGACGCCACAAAACTTGGCGCACTTTGGAGTAAAGACGCTGGTACTCAGCGAAAGCTGCGCTCATATCACTAAGAAGAAGCAAGAAGCTTCCATGGAGTTGCTTTACGGCGATGTTCTTAAGCTAGGCAAAGTCTTCGATAAGAGTGATAAAGCACAGAGCTTAGTCGAGAGCTGGAAAAAAGACCTCAACGAAATAGAGGCAAAGGTAGCCGCTTATCCAACCAAGAAAGTGTTCCTCTACGATTCAGGCATTGATCAGCCCTTTACCAGTGGGCGCTTTGCCATGCCTCATGCGCTGATCAAAGCGGCTGGTGGCGTCAACGTGATGGGCAACGAAAACTTTAGTTGGGGCACCGCGCCATGGGAAAAAGTCGCCATTCATAATCCCGATATGATTATTTTGGTGGATTATGGCAGCTCAGATGATGCAGCGATCAACAGCTCGATAAAAGCTCTGAGTGATAACCCTCTAATGCGCCAAACGAATGCGGTGAAAAATGGTCAATTTTTGCGGTTGAAGTACAGTGAGCTGACGCCAGGTCCCAACAATGTGGTTGCTATCAAGAAGATTGCAGCCAAGCTCCATCCCGAGGCTGGTATCGTGATTAATGAGTAATTCGAATGTAAAGTTTTGGCTTGCTATCGTGACAAGCCTGATGTTGCTATCGGTCATACTGTTCCTTTCGCTCTCTTACGGAACAATAAACATACCCTTTTCCTCGGTTTATCAGTTTTTTACCTTTGGCCACGCCTCGCTACCTGCAATGACCAACGTTATTTTGAGTGAGATTAGAATTCCTAGATTTCTTCTCGCGATTTTAGTTGGTGCTGGGCTTGCTATGGTGGGGGCGCTATTGCAGACCGTGACTAAGAACGACTTGGCTGATCCATTCTTGTTCGGGTTATCTGCAGGTGCATCGGCTGGCGTTGTTGCGGTTATTAGCCATTTCGATTTGGCGTTAGGTCAATGGTCTTTACCGGTGGCAGCATTTGCTGGGGCAACCTTATCGGCGGCTTCGGTCATCCTAGTGTTCTTTCTGCAAAAGTCTCAAGGAGTTGAGCGCCTGATTTTATCTGGATTGGCGGTTTCGTTCCTGTTCAGTGCCATTACTGGATATTTGATTTATACCGGCGATCAACGTTCGGCGAGTAATATTCTCTTTTGGTCGATGGGAGGCTTAGGGCTGGCAAAATGGGAAAATCTGCCGTTTGCCTCTGTTGGGGTTATTTTGCTCGCACTGTTTACCATGTTGCGCTGGCGTTCGCTTGATGCCATGTTGGTGGATGAGGACACCAGTAACTCACTGGGTGTAAGCGTAAAATTCCTCCGCGTGACCGTGTTTATCTTATCGGCACTCTCTACAGCGATCTTTGTCTCTTTAAGCGGCGTGATTGGCTTTGTTGGACTCATCGTGCCGCATCTTGCGAAACCATTTTCCGGACCAAGTCATCGTTATCTATTGCCTTTATGTGCTTTTATTGGCGCGATGCTGCTCTCAGCCAGTGACTTAATGAGCCGAGTGCTGATCCCCGGTCAGGAGTTACCCATAGGTCTGATGACTTCAGCAATTGGATCTATGTTTATTCTGTTTTTCGTACTTAGAAAGAAATAAGGCGAGATAGAATCCCAAGGTCATGGAGATAACTCTGCTATATAAGTCGGCCTCACCGTTTAAAGTGGTGAGGCCGACTTTTTTGGTTAAGGGCGTGAGAAAGCTTATTCCTCGTTATCGATTATTTGTTGCTTAGGATGATTCTTTCCGCATCGCCTACCGCTCTGGTTAAGCTTTGGTTGCTGGACAGTTGACCGGAACTTACTGGACCAAGAACATGGGTATATAGTGCTAACTGCTTCTCGAATGGCAGTTTTAGAGTGTTGTAAAGCTCCTGCCTAATTTGAACATGAGACTCTTGTGGGGCTGAAGATAAGCGTAGTAGGGTTTCATGAATAACAGTTTTCATCTGTTGTTTGTCCTTTTGTTTTCTACGTTGTTAGGGCTTAAATAAAGTAGCACCACCGAGCATGTGCATACTCGGTGGTGGTCGTGTGCATCTATATTGGTTTGGGCGAGATTGCTCGCTTTATCCAAGTTTTAGTGAGTGCTTCAAAGTGAAAGCACTTCTTTTGTTATTTTCTAGCTCAAGAGCTTATTAATTCGGTTGATCACCGTTAGGTTCTGGTGCTGTCTGTCTTTTCTAATTTCGTTAACTAAGGTTTTCCTTAGCCTCGCTTTAGTGACTTCTAATGGAGGGACGTTCAGTGACCCCTTCACTCTGCATGAGATAGTGTCGGGGCAATATATCTCACCTTTGGCTGTATTTCTTAGTAGCCAACGAAAGCAATTTGGACATAACTTATCTGTTTTCTCGAACATATTTTTTTTGGCTTACTATCCGTTAAATAGATAAAAAATTAACACCATTCGAATATAAGCGGATGTTATACCCATCACTGGCGATAGACTTAAACTGACAAATAAAAACGTTATCGAAATTAAACTTGTATTTATTTGAATTTTCACAGTTGTAGAAGAGTAAGCTTGAGTCTAATTCGACAAAGACGTTGTCTTCTGAATCGCAAGAAAAGGAGGTGACATCATCAATAGAATTGAGAAAACTTAATATCTTGTTCCAGTATGTGGCATTGAAGGGCTTTAACCTAATCTCAAAGTCCTCAATCGATGAATAGTCAATCCTTTCTAAGTTCATTTTCTACCTCAAAAAAAGCCCTAACCAAAATTGGATAGGGCTAAGTTGTGCAAGAGCGGAATAAAGTTATTTGTGAGTAGGTTACTCAATTCATATGAGCGAGTGGACTCTATCAAATAGGAGTTTATATCGACAAGTGGGTGTGAAATATTTCTTATTATTTCAAAACATTATGACTTAATTGTTTAATTTATAAAATCAAATGCAAGCCTTTTTCTGTTCTTCTTGGTTTCATTTTATTAATGATATTAGAGATGAAATTTTGAGTAGGAAAAGCTGCATCAAGGCAATGGGAAACTTGAAATGTAAAGCGTGTAAAAATTAAACATAATGCGCGCATGTTGTAATGAATTGCGTCTAAATAATCAGCATAATCTTATAGTTTTACTTACGATGTGATTGTTTGTGAAAGGAGAGGTATGAAAATATTTAGAGGCATATTAATTGATTTAGTCATCCTTGTTGGGGTCCTATCCGGAATGATTACTTTCTCTTTAAATAAAATCGATATATTAGGAACGATTCTGATTATCACCGCTTCTTTGTTGATCTTAGCTCTATTTATCTATGGTTTAAAAGATGGATATAACAGAAGCGGTTAACTCTATTATTATTCTATATTAAATTGCAATGAAATATAGCTGATAGCTCTCCTTTCTAGCCTCAATGATGTTCACGTAAGTTAAATACTTTTATCATTAATTAAAGGTAACATTAAATGACTGGCACCATTATTAAATGCTCTAGAAACACAGAAACTGCACCACTTAACAGCCATTCAACGCAAAGTGTTGCGTTTTCTCACTACAACAATATCTCCGCTCAACTTCCGATTGATCCTCAAACCAACCAGCTTGTTGACGGTGGTATTCAGGAGCAAGCCAAACAATGTCTTTTGAACATTAAAAGAATTGTAGAGAGCATTGATCATGTAATGGATGATGTCGTTAAGATAAATGTCTACTTGACCAACATTCATGACGTTGAAGAAGTAAACAAGGTGTATGCGACTTTCTTTACTAACCTTCTACCAACACGCACAGTGCTGGTGATTGAGGCGGTGCCTTTTGAAGGAGCGTTACTACAAATGGATGCGCTTATTTCTAATGGAGAGGGGACAACACCCCAAAAGCCATGTGACTTGATCAAGGTGTCGCGTGATACTGATCTAGCACCGACCAATCCGATTTCTACACAAACGGTCGCATTCTCGCACTACAACAACACCTCCGCACAGTTGCCGGTAGATGCAGCGACAGGAGACTTGGTCGAAGGTGACGTAAAAGAACAAACTCATCAATGTCTGCAAAACATCAAGAACATTCTAGAGAGCATTGATGTTCCGCTAGATGACATCGTAAAAACGACCGTTTACCTGCAAGATCTAGCAGATATTGAATCAGTGAACGAAGTGTACCGTACTTTCTTCCCAGATTCGGCGATCGCAAGAGCCGTGGCTTACATGCCTGCTCGCTCGGTTATTCAAGCTTCAGCGCTGCCAATGGGCGCTGCAGTACAAATTGATGCCGTGATTTCTCATGGTGATGGCACGCCGCCTCAAGAAGTTGAAGATCGCCATGGCATTGTGATTAAGGCAAACAACACGCTGAATGCACCTCTTGATGCGCTTGCAACGCAAACTGTGGCGTTTTCTCACTATAACCACATTTCTGCGCAACTACCGATGGATGCTCTGAGTTATGAACTGGTTCAAGGTGGGGCTAAAGAGCAAGCTGAGCAATGTTTGAAAAACATTAAAGCGATCGTTGAGAGCATCGGTCACGTGATGAATGACGCGGTTAAGGTCAATATTCAAGTGACTGACATCGCTGATATTGATGCAATCAACGAGGTGTACGCCACTTTCTTTGATGGCGATTTGCCAGCAAGAACCGTGATTGCTGTGTCTAACATCGCGCTAGGTGCCAAAGTTCAAATGGATTGTGTGCTTTCTAATGCGGAAGGCACAAAACCACAAGTGTAATCAAACACAAAGCCATCACTCTGGTAAGGAGTGATGGCTAATGATTGAAATTACTCGTTGGATTATTTCTACTCTATATTTCTTTCTGGTTGAAAAACAACATCCAAGATCTCGATGGTTTTCTTGTTGCCGTTTGGCAGTATCCAATCGATGCGTTGACCGACAGATAGCCCAATAAGCGCCATGCCAATCGGAGCGAGTATGGAGATGTGAGAGTTATCTTTCACTTGGTTTGGGTAAACGAGCACTTTCTGAATGTGTTCTTCCTCACCAAGGAATTTAAACGTCACTTTAGAGTTCATCGTGACAATATCGCTACTAATCTCATGTGGCTCGACAATCAAAGCACGGTCAATTTCTTCTTCTAATTTAAGCAGCTCGTCGGTGAAATTCGGAATGTTATCAAGTAATCGACAGATATTGTTGTAGTCATCAGATGTAACGGTGATCGAATTAGACATAATATTTCCTTAAATCTAATTTTTATGACCCAGCCTTTGAGATGGCTTGGGTATATCGTGAAGTTTTCTAGTGCATAAAGCGAAACACCATACTCCTGAAGGACGAGAGAAAACGTTACCTGGACGCAATGATTGGTGATTTAAATGAAAAGCAAAATAGAGTGAGCAGAAAGCGCAAGGCTTTACGCTCGATCCGTCATCCACTAGAGCGTTGTTAGCTCACATCGTCACTTCTTGTGGAGACAAGTGACGCATCACTGGTCTTCTTAGACTGAGCTCGGAACTGTGATGGCGTTAAGTGATATTTTCTCTTGAAGGCATCACAAAAATAAGCGGCGCTACCAAATCCACAGCGGTTGCTGATCTGTGAAACGTTGTAGGAAGTGAACGTTAGCATGTTCAATGCAAGCCCCATTCTTACATCTACCAATAGCTGGCTAAACGACAGATTCTCTTTCTGCAAATGCCTTCTTAATGTTGAGGTAGAGGTAAACAGCTGCTTGGCGACATCTTGAATTTGCCACTTTCTTTGTGGTTCCTTTGTGATCATTCGTGCGATGACTTCACGTTTGCTTTCTTCGTAATTGAACTGAAAGACATTGAAAACATCGATACCAGATTCGCAAAGAGAGAGCAGTATGAAATATAGCGTTTGTTCTAAAAGCATGATTTTCAAAGCATCTCTACTTAATGAGTCATACACTTCTTTGAGTAGTTGAAAGTTATTGTCCACATCCACTGGTGTTGGGAGTTGATGAGCTACGGTATTTTTGATGAACCTACGCTTTTGAGGAAGTTGAAGTAGCAAGCCTTCTAACATGTCATCGGTCACGATTAACAATTGAATCTGTAATGGTGAGAACGACGATTTCTGAGTCAAATTACACGACAAACAGGTAAATTGAGGGATGATTAAGGTTGACGGGCCATCGATGGTGATTTGTTGTTCATTGATGTAAACGGTGCCTTTTGCGAAGGCGATGTTGACAATGTAGTGATACTCTACGTAAAACTCCTCAAGCTTCACTGGTTTGAACATTTCAATATATCTATATTCCACTATTGCTTATCTCATAATTGGGCTTACTACAGGCAGTAAGTTGGGCTAAAAGAAAAGCATCCATGCGACAGTACAACGCACAGTATAACGCTACTCCTTTGTTCTTTTCATAAATTCATCAAAGAAAGTGTCTTATCTCAGTAATTTGAGCTCAAATCTAAATAGGCGCTATTGATTTTTTATTTAACTTATTGAAAGTAATGAATAATGTTTTTGTTTTTATCAATCATGAAAATTAAGATTACGAGTCAGATAGCTGAATTGAGGATCAATAGCACACCTAGTAATAGTGTTCTTTATGCAGAGATGGTGCTTGAAGTATTTTGAACATCTTAGGATGTAGATATGAAGTCACAATGTTCAGATAATTTAGCCTGAATTCTAATTCTAAATTTTATGGGCTGATATCGGAATGGAATGGTGAGGCTTTTATTGTATATTGTGCTTCGAGAGTGGTTAGGAGACATAACCTACCAGTCGAATCATGTAGACATTGTTGATGATAAAAATTGCAAACCTTCGTTATCAATATTTACGGGTTAGTTAGTCAAAAACTTCGCCAATGAGTTTGCCTAATCACTCTCAAACCATTCACAACTCAGTGCCTTATTTAATACTCCAATACTCACTAAAAAAACATCATCTGTTCCTTGATGACTGCCATTCAAAATCATCCTCTTAATTGGTGACTTTCAATAACGTTCGGCTTTTTCATTATTAGCCATTAAATAATTACACATCGAATTTTAACTCCATCCATAATTTGGACAACTCTTATGCAAGAAAACTACAAACAACCTTTGCGAATTGGCGTTGGTGGACCTGTTGGGTCTGGTAAAACGGCATTGCTAGAGGTTCTGTGCAAAACTCTCCGAGATCTTTATCAGATCGCTGTCGTCACTAACGATATCTATACGCAAGAAGATGCAAAGATACTCACTCAGGCAGAAGCCTTAGATGCAGAGCGTATTATTGGGGTCGAGACTGGTGGTTGCCCGCATACCGCGATTAGAGAAGACGCCTCGATGAACCTCGCTGCGGTGGAGGAACTCTCTATGCGGCACAAAAACCTAGACGTGGTATTTATCGAAAGTGGTGGTGACAATCTCAGTGCCACGTTTAGCCCTGAACTGGCTGACTTGATGATCTATGTGATTGATGTATCGGAAGGGGAGAAAATTCCACGCAAAGGCGGACCTGGCATTACACGCTCTGATTTGCTTGTTATCAACAAAATAGACCTTGCGCCTTATGTTGGAGCATCATTAGAGGTCATGGAAGCGGATACCGCTCGAATGCGTCCAGAGAAACCTTATGTGTTTACCAACCTAAAAGAAGGTAAGGGGCTGCAGGAAATCATAGACTTCATTGTCGATAAAGGTATGCTTGAAAAGAGATAGCATCGAAGTATGCCAAAGAAACTGCTGCGTATCATGAAGAATTATGTTTATTCGCAGTCGTTTCTATGCCTAATGCTCACAATAAGTCGATACTGAAAAAAAAGCAGCTTTAAATGATTAAAGCTGCAAAGAATCAATAGCAGGAAAAGTAGATGATTACATCTACGGAACCAAAGTGAAACCAAACAATTGTGTAGTAACGTTTGATGAAAACTATAGTATATGACTCACGTTCTGTTTCAATGTGTTCAGCTGTGGTTGAAGCTGAATCTAAATATCTGGAGCAGATTATTAAATAGTCCCTACTTCAATAGCCTAATGATGTTCTTGGGCCTTCTTATATAGTCATAAAACTCTTTTGCTTTAAGCCTACCGACTGAAAGTTCAATTTTAAGCTCATTGGCAAGTAATCTTAATGTCGATCGATTAACCATATCTTTACGAGCATTCACTTTATCTAGGTATTCATCCAAGATTTTGTCATCATAAACGTAGATATATTCACTCATAATCGTATGTCCTTTTAAATGATAGTTTTAGTTGGCAATAAACCCTGAATTAGAGTTTGGTTTTTTATGACGAGGTAAATTGATGTCGTTTTAGACGATGTTCGTTTTGCGTTTGGATTATTAAGGTATAAGAATAAGGCTTCAAGCAGTTTTGCTGTGATTCTTGTATGTTGAAATAATCTAGTCTGATGGTGAAATACAAATCTCACTATTAGTTCTGTCCCAAAGTGATTTAAATATTTGTTTAATTTGTTTTTATAAATGTTGAATATGGGTGTGCTTGCATTTATCTGACACTGCAATGACTTTGAGGTTTTACTAATTATCTGATTTTTTAATAATTTATTAAATGAGGATAAGATGAAGAAATCACTGTTAGCGATTGGCCTTTTATTAAGTTCTGCAGCACATGCTGAGCATTGGGGGTACGAAGGCGAGAATGGGCCTGAGTTTTGGGGTAAATTCTCTGAAGATTGTCAGCAAGGTAAGAACCAAAGTCCTGTTAATATCCAATCAACCGTGTTGGGTATTATGGATGAAATACACATCTACTATTTAGGTCATGCCGTTTCAGCTATTGATAATGGTCATACTCTGCAAGCCAGTGTTGAGGGCAATAATACGCTACTGGTTGACGATAAAAAGTACACGCTTTCTCAATTTCACTTCCATACGCCATCTGAAAACCACATCAACGGAGAAGAGTACCCGCTAGAGGCGCACTTTGTTCATGCCGATAAGGATGGCAATCTAGCGGTTGTGGCAGTCTTCTATAAGCTAGGAGATGAAAACCCAACACTGGAGAAGTTGCTAAACCATGACTTTAAAAAAGGCAAAACAACCAGCTTTGAACCCGTGAGCATCAAGTCTCTTGTTCCTTCTAAGCACAGCTACTACCGATTCAATGGTTCGTTAACGACACCTCCGTGTTCTGAAGGTGTTCGTTGGTTGGTACTAAAAGAGGTTCAAACGGTATCTGCAGCGCAAGTGAAAGCGTTTATGGACATCATGGGTAAGAACAATCGTCCTATCCAGCCGATTAACGCTCGACTCATTATCAACTAACCCATTAATGACGAACCGAAGTTTGACGCGGTTTGCGTGCTATCTGAGATTAACGGTTGTCTAAACGAAAAAAGGACTCTTAGTGAGTCCTTTTTGATATTAAAATAAGAGCATACATCAAGTGGAACTCAAGTGTCTGATGGGTACTCCATCCTTGGAGATTTGACACTTAAGCGACATCGAACGCAGTCACACATTGCACTCGGATGTACTAACCGAAACCAATTTAACATTGGACTTGTAAGCAGTACATCAAATGATTTTTGTCGATTAAAGATGTCTAAGTAGCTAAATTTTAAGTGGTTTATCTTCGAGGCTTTAGATGGATATTGTGGATATTGAGCGTAAGTTAGAGCGAAGTTGGCATTTATTAGAATGCTTGTAGATGTACGCTAGCGTCCGGGGTTTTTGAGAGCGTTAGTCTCTCTGAAAGCTCTCCTACTGATAGATAGCGAATGTTAATCGTCGCATAAAATGCGCTCTGTATAATCTGAAGTTTCTGCAATAAAAAAGGGCTCAATTGAGAGCCCTTTTGGTTTTCGCTGTCTGACGTTGCGACGGAATTACAAGAACGCTTTGTATGGCAATTCTGGTTCGTTTTTGAAGATGTCGCTAAAGCCACGGAAGTGTTGGTAGTGCATGCGACCTTTATCGGTTGGGAAGGTGTATTTGCCCCCAACTTGCCAAAAGAACGGTGCGAACTTGTATTGCAGACGGTCTTTCTTCATGTTCCACAACACTTCGATTTCGCGTGGGTCGTTTTGGAAGTTAGCCCAAATATCGTGGTGGAATGGCATCACGACATCACAATTCAACGATTCTGCTGCGCGTAGGATGTCAGAAGACGTCATCTTGTCAGTCACGCCACGTGGGTTTTCACCGAATGACAACAGTGCCACGTCGATTTGGTATTCGTTGCCGTGTGCGGCGTAGTAGTTCGAGTAGTGTGAGTCACCAGAGTGGTAAACCGAGCCGCCTGAGGTTTCAATCAGGTAGTTCACCGCGCGTTTGTCCATGCCGTCGAGGATTTCTTTATCGTAAGAAGAAGTGCCCTCTGGTAGCGTGACAAGTGCAGTGCGGTCGAATGAATCCAGTACGCGGATCTTCATGTCGCCGACTTCAAGTACATCGCCCACTTTCGCGACCACACAACGCTCTTCTGGCACGCCCCAGCCCATCCATAAATCGACACACGCTTGTGGACCGATGAACTTCACGTGGTCACCACAGTTTTGCAGTACCGCCGCCGCGACGTTCACGTCGATATGGTCAGCATGATCATGGGAAGCCATCACAGCATCGATCTCTTTGATAGCAAATGGGTCAAGCGGGAAGATAGCAGTACGTAGATTTGGTTGCAGCGCTTCGACACCGCCCATACGCATCATTTGGTGCTGGTTCTTCATGAAGGCATTCTTTTGCGTCTTTTTACCCGTACCACACCAGAAGTCGATAGAGATGTTGGTGTTGCCCTCACTCTTCAACCAGATACCTGTACAACCTAGCCACCACATCGAGAATGTATTTGGTTCTACCACCGTATTTTCGATCTCTTCGTTCAGCCAGGTACCCCACTCAGGGAATGTATTTAGGATCCAAGATTCACGAGTGATTTCATTTACTTTACTCATAGCAACACCTTTTTGTTTCACAATTTTTATTAAATTTGGGATGTAGGGAGCCGAGCGCCTTAATTTGTAGTTAAGGCACTGAGCTGAATTATTTTTATTTATTTGAGAAAGAGGCTAGGGCGCGTTAGACCAGTATGACCTGTGTCCCTTTTGCTTCTATCGCTTTGATGACCTCTGGGTTGGCGTTTTTGCCAGTGATCAGAATGTCGATTTTCTCGGTAGGACAGAACAACATGCCCGTTCTGTGACCCACTTTGGAGCTGTCTACCACGACGACGAGCTTGTCGATTTGCTCAAGCATTTGCTGCTCTGCCACCGCGGTTAACATGTCGGCTTTGTAGAGTCCGGCTTCGGTTAACCCTTTGCCCGAAGTGAACATCCAATTGCCTGCGTAACTGCCAAGCGAGTTGGGCGCCGGATTTAAGAACAGTTTTTGTGAACGGTTGTATTGACCGCCAATGATGATCACATCGTCATGGTCTTCATTGATCAGGTAGCTTGCCAATGGGAAGTAGTTGGTGACGATCTGCACGTCTTGCCCACATAGCTTCTGCCCAAGTAGGAAAGCGGTCGAACCGCAGTTGATGACCACGCTGTCGCCAGGCTGACAAAGCTCAGCGGCTTGCATCGCAATCAAGGATTTTTCTTCGTAATGCTCAGTGCTGTTGATGTTCAGCGGTGACCATTTTTTCTTTTCTGCTTCGACGCGTTCTGCGCCGTTGCGTACTTTGCGCAGTTTGCCTAGTTCATCCAGCTTAGAGATATCACGGCGAGCCGTAGCTGGAGAGACGTTAAAGCTCTTAATAATGTGTGAGACGTTAATCGTCTGATTTTCTTCTAATAAAGACAGAATGCCATTGTGTCTTTGTACTTCATTCATACCCATCACCCTATTTGATTCAAATTCACCGAAATGTGTATCTAGTGATTATTTGGTGATTACTTGTGATTTGTTTTGATTCTATTAATCACGCTCTTGATTGTCAAATTCAAGACTGATGAAAATCTGAACTTCATCACAATAAATTATAAGTAATTGTATTTATTGATAATTTAATTTTTGTGTGTGATCCGCTTACCATTTGTAGGGTTTTTTGGAGGGCAAAATTGATAAATATCAAAATAATCACAAATGAGCATTGCGTGATTACTTTTGATTGTTAGAGTTTATTTCGTGAGCAAAAACTGAGTAGATTCTACGACATCAGATGGAATCACTCTGACCTACATACGATTACAAATAAAAAACACTCTAGGGGTAAAGATATGGAGTTCTTGTACGACATCTTCTATATTTTTTACAGCCAAGTTATGACCAAAGCCCCACTACTGCTGGGTTTGGTAACATGCATTGGCTATTGGTTGCTGAGAAGAGACGCCACCACCATCATTAAAGGTTCCATCAAAACGATCGTGGGTTTCATGCTGGTTCAAGTGGGTGCGGGCACCCTAGTTGCTGGCTTCAAACCTGTGATCTCCAAACTTTCCGAATACCACGGGCTAACCGGCTCGGTCATTGACCCTTACACCTCCATGATGTCTACCATGGAAGCGA
Organism: Vibrio jasicida CAIM 1864 = LMG 25398; assembly: GCF_000400365.1. Lineage (GTDB taxonomy): Bacteria > Pseudomonadota > Gammaproteobacteria > Enterobacterales > Vibrionaceae > Vibrio > Vibrio jasicida. Next base: position 183,704 of record NZ_BAOG01000063.1, read on the forward strand.
TGGGCGACAACTACTCTTGGGTGGGTTACGCAGTTCTATTAGCATTAGGTATCAACATCCTCTTGGTACTGTTCCGCCGCTACACGGGTATCCGCACCATCATGCTGACTGGTCACATCATGTTCCAGCAAGCAGGTCTGATTGCCGTGTTCTACTTTGTGCTTGGCGCAAGCATGTGGGAAACCATCATTTACTCTGCGGTGTTAATGGCGCTGTACTGGGGTATCTCCTCCAACATCATGTTCAAGCCAACTGAAGAAGTCACCGGCGGGGCGGGTTTCTCTATTGGTCACCAACAACAGGTCGCGTCTTGGATTGCAACAAAAGTCGCGCCAAAACTTGGTGATAAGAACGACAGCGTTGACCACCTAGAACTGCCTAAATGGCTACATATCTTCCACGACAGCATCGCAGCAACGGCGATCGTGATGACGGTGTTCTTCGGCATTATTTTGCTTTCATTCGGTCTTGATAACCTTCAAGAAATGGCGGGCACCACACACTGGACTATCTACATCTTAGAAACGGGTCTGAAATTCGCTGTTGCGATTCAGGTGATTGTTGCCGGTGTACGTATGTTCGTTGCTGAGCTGTCTGAAGCGTTCAAAGGCATCTCTGAGCGCGTGATTCCAAACGCGGTATTGGCGATTGACTGTGCGGCTATCTACGCATTCTCTCCAAACGCAATGGTATTTGGTTTCATGTGGGGTGCGCTTGGTCAATTCGCTGCAGTACTGGCGATGCTGGCATTCGATGCGCCAATCATGATCATCCCTGGCTTCATTCCAATGTTCTTCTCTAACGCGACCATCGGCGTATTTGCTAACCACTTCGGTGGCTGGAAAGCGGTGATGAAGATCTGTTTCGTGATGGGCATCATCGAGGTGCTAGGTTCTGCTTGGGCTATCCACCTATTTAGCCAACACGGCACAGAATTCAACGGCTGGATGGGCATGGCGGACTGGGCGCTTGTATTCCCACCAATCATGCAAGGTCTGTCTGCATCGAAAATGTTCTTCTTCGTTCTTGTTGGTCTGTCTCTGGTTTACATGTTCTTCGCCTCTCGCAAGCTACGTGCTGAAGAAGACGCGCAAGGCACAGTAGAAATCAGTGAAGAGCCAGAAGTGATTGAAGCGGTAGAGCAAGCAATCAAAGCGAGCGACGGTCTGCGCCCAGTCAGCATCCTAGCAGTATGTGGTAACGGTCAAGGCTCATCGATGATGATGAAAATGAAGATCGGCAAATACCTAGAGAAGAAAGGCATTCCTCACGTGATGGACTCATGCGCAGTGTCGGACTACAAGTCGAAGCTTGCGAGCACGGACATCATCGTATCGTCGAAGCACCTGTCTGCAGAGATGGAGCCAGGTGAAGGCAAGTTTGTACTCGGGGTGCAAAACATGCTTAACCCTAACTCCTTCGGTGACGAGCTACTCGACATCATCAATAAAAACTTTGTACCAGCAAAATAAAACAGCATGACCAAATATCTCTCAATGAAGAGATAAGAAACCAATAACAAACAGCGGATGACAACAGTGGTGCCGGGCTTCGGAAAGCCAAAGTCACGGCACCCAAACTGGAGATAGAACAATGGGATTAAAACAATCACTGATCGACAACAACTCAATCAAACTGCAAGCGCAGGCGTCGAATTGGCGTGAAGCCATCAAGATTGGTACGGACATGTTGATTGCCTCTGGTGCGATTCAGCCTTCTTACCACGACGCCATCATCAGCAGCGTGGAAGAGTTAGGTCCTTACATCTGCATCGCGCCTAACTTGGCACTGCCACACGCACGCCCAGAAAACGGCGTAATTCGTACTGCTTTCGCACTGGTTACGCTAGAAGAGCCAATCTACTTTGAAGGCGAAGACGAGCCAGTTGATGTGCTAATCACGCTAGCGGGCAGCTCTTCCGATGAGCACATGGAAGGTCTGATGGAAGTGACCCAAGTGTTGGATGATGAAGACAGTGAAACGGGCGTGGATTTAGACAAGCTTCGCCGTTGCCGCAGCAAAACCGATGTATTCAACGTGATTGATGAAGCTCTGGCTGTTACTGCCTAAGGAGAACTCATGTACAGCGAACTGAAACAACGTGTGCTCGAAGCCAACCTCAAACTACCGAAATACGGCTTGGTGACCTTCACCTGGGGCAACGTGTCTGAGATTGACCGCGAGCGCGGCGTGATTGCGATTAAACCGTCGGGGGTGGAATACGATGGCATGCGCGCTGAGCACATTGTGGTGGTCGATTTAGACGGCAATGTGGTGGAAGGCAACATGAATCCATCCAGCGATACCGCGACCCACATTGAGATCTACAAAGCGTTCCCACAAGTGGGCGGCGTGGTGCACACCCACTCACGCAGCGCAACGATTTGGGCGCAAGCAGGGATTGATATTCCTGCGCTGGGCACGACTCATGCCGACTACTTCTACGGCGACATTCCATGTACTCGCAAGCTCTCACAACGCGAAATTGCCGAAGAGTACGAGAAGAACACTGGCTTAGTGATAGTGGAAGAGTTTCGTCAACGCCGCATCGATCCAATGGCAGTGCCAAGCGTGATTGTAGCAGGGCATGCGCCTTTCTCTTGGGGCACTAACGCCGATGATGCCGTGCACAACGCAGTGGTATTGGAAGAGATTTCTGCCATGGCATTAGCAACACGTTCACTCAACAGTGGCATCAAGATCCAGCCTGAGCTTTCAGACAAACACTACCTGCGTAAGCACGGTGAAAACGCCTACTACGGGCAGAGGTAACGACATGTACAAAGTGCTTGCTTTAGATTTAGACGGAACTGTCCTCACCGATGAACACAGCATTCACCCAGAGGTGAAAAAAGCGATTCAAGAAGCGCAGCAGAAGTGTCACGTGGTGATTGTCACCGGACGCCATCACACTGCGGCACGTCCGTATTACGATGAGTTGGGTCTTACCACGCCTATCGTCTGCTGTAACGGCACTTATGTTTATGACTACCACAATGACCGAGTGCTCAAGCACAACTCCATCGATAAGGAAGACGCGCTGACGTTCATCGCCTTGGCGAAGGAGTTTCAGGTCAAGATGGTGATGTACGTAACCGATGCCATGACGTACTCAAACTACAACCCAATTCACTACATGGAAGCGTTGGAAAAGTGGGCGAAAACCGCGCCTGAGCACCTTCAACCGAAGATCTACAAAATCGACTCGTTCAGTGAAGAAGTGCGTAATACCGAGTTCGTGTGGAAATTCGTGGTGGAAGGCTTACCAAGCTCGGTAGAACGCTTAATTGAAAACCCATGGGTGAAAGAGAAATTCAACGGCGAACGCTCGTGGTCGAATCGCATCGACTTCGCAGCAAAAGGCAACAGCAAAGGCTTAAGACTGGCGGAATACGTTTCTGAGCTGGGTTATCACCCGAATCATGTCATTGCCGTGGGCGATAACCACAATGATATTTCCATGCTCCGTTACGCCGGATTAGGTGTTGCCATGAATAACGCAGACGAGACGGTACGCTCAAGCGCCCGTTTGGTGTGCGAAACCGATAACAATAACGACGGCTTAGCTCGTCTGATACGTGAAAAAATTCAAGGATAAGCATCATGACCAAACCAATGATTCAAATCGCTCTAGACCAAACTAACCTAACTGACGCCGTGGCGGTTGCAAGCAATGTACACAGCTATGTTGATGTGATTGAAGTGGGCACCATTCTCGCGTTCGCAGAAGGGATGAATGCGGTCTCAACACTGCGTAAGAACCACCCAGACCATATTCTAGTGTGCGATATGAAGACCACTGATGGCGGCGCTATTTTGTCTCGCATGGCGTTTGAAGCTGGCGCTGACTGGATTACGGTCTCAGCCGCAGCGCACATTGCGACCATCGAAGCGTGTAAGAAAGTGGCGGATGAATTTAGTGGCGAAATCCAAATCGAAATCTACGGCAACTGGACGATGGAAGATGCGCAAGCGTGGGTGGATCTCGGTATCACTCAAGCGATTTACCACCGTTCTCGCGATGCAGAGTTGGCAGGGATTGGCTGGACAGATGCTGACATCAACAAGATGCGTCAACTCTCTGAGCTAGGTATCGAGCTCTCTATCACGGGCGGTATCGTGCCAGAAGACATCTACCTGTTCGAAGGCATCAAAGCGAAAACCTTTATCGCAGGTCGTGCATTGGCGGGCGACAAAGGGCAAGAAACCGCAGAAGCATTAAAAGCGCAAATCGACCGTTACTGGAACTAGGGGGCGACATGTATCAGAACCTACAACGTCATCGTGTTGGCTTGTATGAGAAAGCGTTGCCGAACGAGTTGAGCTGGGAAGAAAAGCTCAGCGTGACCAAAGAATTAGGCTTCGACTTTCTTGAGATCTCGGTGGATGAATCAGACGAGCGCCGCAGCCGCTTAGATTGGGACGACGAGACGATCTACGCCCTGCGTCACCAGTGCGAACGTTATGGCATGCCATTGCAGTCGATGTGTTTGAGCGCGCACCGCAAGTTCCCGTTTGGCTCGGCTGATCCGAAGATACGCGAGCAAGCCGTGCTGCACATGGAAAAGGCGATCGCATTGGCGTACAAACTTGGCATCCGTACCATTCAATTAGCTGGCTACGATGTGTATTACGAGCCAGCAAACCGTGCCACGCATTTGCGTTTTATTGAAGGTATGAAGGAAGCGGCGAAACTGGCAGAGCGCGCAGGTGTGATGCTTGCTGTTGAAATCATGGACACCGATTACCTCAACTCATTGAGTAAGTTCGAAGTGCTCAATCGCGAAGTGAATTCGCCGTATTTCACTGCTTATCCAGACGTGGGCAATATCTCTGGTTGGAACTATGACGTGTGTACTGAGCTGAAATTGAGTAAGCCACACATTACCCAAATCCACCTTAAAGACACGTATCGCGTGACGCCGGAATACAAAGGTCAGTTCCGCGATCTGGTGATTGGTGATGGTGAAGTGAACTTCGATGCCATCTTCCGCACACTCAAAGAGACAGACTGCGTCGTGCCACTGGTGATTGAGATGTGGGCGCAAGATGAACATTGGCGTGCGCACATTCAAACCGCCCAACAGCGCTTAAATCAAGCGTGTGATCATGCGGAATTACCAAGGTTGTTTGCCGCATAATTCTTTCTGGGTCGTATAGACACTTACATGCTCCGGTGCTCGTTATTGGGCACCGTTTTCCCATCGTGGGAACGTGCAGTTTTTGACCCTCGTGAAAACTGCACTCTTTCGTTTCATTGGTTGACTTACCATCAGGGTTGGCGCAAAGTTGCGCTTTGTCGTTATGAAACCCTGTTAATCTGAATGAAATTACTCCATCTGCAACTTTTCTGGTACGAAAAACATCACACCCTATTGGAGATGGAAGACCTGCCAATTCTTACCCCAGCGCAAGAGCAAGAACTGCGTGAGTGGGCGAAAACACGCCGCAAAATCCTCAGCTACGAAGTGCATCAACAGCCTTGGGTAAAAGTGAACGTCGACGGTTTCTCATCGATTTTAGAGCTCAAACCAAATGGTACGCTGATGGAAAAAGACTTGTTCAGTGAGCGTGGTTTACAGGGCTTATGGAAGGTCAGCGACGGCTTCTTGTTCATCAAAGTCATCAGCGGTGAATTCATCGTCGAATACCAAATTGTTGGTCATACAGAAAACAATGTGCACAGTGGTATCGAGTACATCAATGGCAAAATCAGCACCTACAGCAAATTTGCCAAACTCGCGAATAATTAAGCCGATTCAATTCGATGTAGAGAAAGGAGCCAAAGTGCTCCTTTTTTGTTGTGGATAGAAAATCCCAACTATTCTTACTTCAAGCAATGAAATCAATGCGTTAATATCCAAGTCATCATCTTATTTCAAACAGTAGCAGGAGGCATGAATCGTGTCTGAAAAAATATCGACGTCGGCGCTGGCAAAAATGCGTCAGATGGAAGCTAAGCTGCTGTTTGCGGATCTCAAACGCGCTGGTTACATCGTTCGCCAAGACGAGAAATGGATTTTGACCGAAGAGGGCGCCAAGTTTGGCGGTGAGTATGTCGATCACCCTAAATTCGGGCAGTTCATTGTTTGGCCGACCAACTTGCACATCGAGCTTGCCGCAACGTCTGGAAAAACTTACAGCGCAACCCAGTTGGGCGAGAAGCTGAAGCTCAATGCCAAGCGCATGAACCAGCTGTTAAGTGAATTAGGCTGGATCAGCAAATCCGAAGAAGGTTGGAGTTTAACCGAAGCCGGAATTCGCGCTGGTGGTCAACAGAGAGCCGATAAAGAGTCTCAGAACACCTTTGTGGTGTGGCACGACGTAGTGCTGCGTAACAAGCGTCTCAAGCAGTCTGTGATTGAGTTTTTAGGTCAAGATGCCGAGTCCCATTCCACAGATAAGTCGTTTTCTAGTTTTCGCCAGAAGTTTGAAGCCAAGCACCGCACATTGGACGGACACTACGTTCGTTCTAAAGGGGAGCTTCTGATCGATAACTGGCTGTACTTGGCAGGAGTAGTGCACGCTTACGAGCGCCAACTGCCGATCGACCAAGACGTGACAAGCGATTTCTACCTACCAGGCGGCAAAGTCTATTTGCAGTTTTGGGGCAGCGATTCTGGCGAGATGTTAGAAGCGGAGCGAGAGAAGATTCGTGCAGTTTACGAGCAGCATAACTTCAACCTCATTGAGGTCGAACCGAGTGAGTTAGATAAGCTCGATGAGGTATTGCCGAAACGTCTGCGCCAGTTTGGTATTCAAGCTTATTAAACGCCTCGCTAACGGTTGTTTAAATTCCTACACCTTCAAACCTGCCAGTCTTTAAAAACGAAAAAACCCGTGATGACTCACGGGTTTTGTGTATTCAGCGTTTATCTTTGGTTGTTATCCGAAGGATTAGAAACCTTTGATGTTTTCCGCTTCTAGCTCAGAGAAGTACTTAACTGTCTTCACTTTAAGCTCTTGTTGTGAAGGCTCATCACAAACGATCACTGCTTTAGGGTGTAGTTGAAGTGCAGAAACCGTCCATAGATGGTTCACGCTGCCTTCTACCGCTGCTTGTAGAGCAAGTGCTTTGTTGTGACCTGTTACTAGGATCATCACTTCTTGAGCGTCTAGTAGTGTGCCAACACCGATAGTTAGTGCGTACTTAGGAACTTGGTTGATGTCGCCATCGAAGAAACGAGAGTTCGCGATACGAGTGTCTTCAGTTAGTGTCTTGATGCGAGTGCGAGAAGACAGAGAAGATGCTGGCTCGTTGAATGCGATGTGACCGTCGTTACCTACGCCGCCCATGAACAGGTTGATCTTGCCGTAAGACTTGATTTTGTCTTCGTAGCGTTGGCATTCCGCTTCGTGATCTTCCGCGTTACCGTTAAGAAGGTTGATGTTCGCTTCTTGGATGTTTACGTGGTTGAAGAAGTTGGTGTACATGAATGAACGGTATGATTCTGGGTGATCCGCAGGGATACCGATGTATTCGTCCATGTTGAAAGTCACAACGTGTTCGAAGCTCACTTCACCAGCTTGGTAAAGTTCGATCAATGCTTTGTAAGTTGCTAGAGGAGTGCCACCTGTAGGTAGACCCAGAACGAACGGACGCTCAGCAGTTGGTTTGAAGTCGTTGATGCGCTTAGCGATGTGTGCTGCTGCCCACTTGCCTACTTGTGCTGCTTGAGCTAACGGGATAAGTCTCATTTTGTGCCCCTAGTTATTGGAATTTAAGATGTTCTGAAACATTAATTCGCATTATAAAATAAGTAATGTTGAACTGCTATTGTTTTAGGTCAAAAATTTGCTTTTTCTTTAACCAATGTTGCTTTTCTGGGCGATTTTTACGTTTGCTTCGAGTTGAATCTATGCAAAGCCGTGAAGCAAGCCTAGTTGATTAGCATGTAAAATTTATGACTGAAATTAAGTTTTTTGGCTGAACGAGCGAGCCGAATTGAATGGAGTTACGTAGGAGAAAGGGAAGAAAAATGCCGAAGTTATGATCTCACGCAATCTATGGTGTGGCACGGCGTTTCTTCCTTATCCATACTTTAAGTGTGTTTATTGCTGAGGGAATCGCAATGAAAAACGAATTAGACGCAACCAAAGTGCTCCAAGCATACGAATGTGTGATGAACAACGGCACGCCTACTGAGTTTGGCAAGATGTATGAAGGGATAGAGGCCTATTCTGATTACGATGGCTATAACGTGTTTCTGAGAGGCAATGGTGTGGAGCTTACGGTGGGGTTCCACAACACCTATCATTTGGAATATGACCAAGAGCATCTGAAAGACAGCTTCTTGAAGAAGGTAGCCATGTTGGCGAAATAATCGCTCGCCAAATAGTTGTTCGGAAAAAATGAAAAGCCCTTAGGAATGGTCACCTTCGGGCTTTTGGAAAAGAAATGGTTTTGCAACACCACCAAGTTGTATTTTTTGGCGGCTTAGCCAAGCATTATAACTCGGCTATTCGATTAATCGTCTTCTGCTAGGCTCTCTTCCGCATAATCATCTGTCGCTTCTTGTTTGTTACGTCCATTTAGCGTGTGGAAGCGCTTGCGACCACGAGCTAGCTGTACGTATTTTAGCCAAGTGCGCTCGATCTTAGTTTTCGCTTTGCCTGGGTTTTCGAGAACTTTTACGAAGTGTTTTTCTTCGCTGTTCTCAGGTGTCAACTCGCCTGACTCTAAGCCAAGCATAGTATCCCCATAAATTGTTAGGATTTCCTCTTCTGAAAGAGTAAAATCGCCAGACTTTGCAAAGCCGCGTGGGAATTTTACGTTGTCGTAAAAACGTTTTTTGCCATGACGAAATTCAGTGTCAGACATATCAACAGCCTCTGTAACCGTTATTGATGAATGTGATGAATTACGGCGAAAATTAGGCGCAAAGCTAACAAAAGAAAAACAAAACTTTTTTGTCGTCAAAATTTTAATTAGTTGTTAATCTGGTTTTATATTGACCAGGAGATGGTTTATGGATGTAAAGGTCTTTCGAACATTTTTAGAGCTGGCAAAGGTTCGTCACTTCGGACGAGCTGCTGAGAACTTGTATATTACACAAGCTGCGGTGAGCGCACGCATCAAACAATTGGAAAGTTATTTCGATACGCAGTTGTTTATTCGTGATCGAAATAACATAAAGTTGACCTCCGCAGGTGAGCGTTTAATAGGCTATGCAGAGGTGATGGTTACCACTTTGCAGCAAGCCAAGCTCGAATTATCCCTCGAAGATGGTAAAGCGTTACAGCTGACCATGGGGGGAACGCCAAACATTTGGGATGCTTACTTACAAAACTGTCTAAGTGTTGTTACTGACTCTTTCGGCGGTTATGGCTTTATGGCGGAAGTCATGGGCCGTGAGATGCTAAGCCGCAGCCTACTTGAGCGCACGCTAGATATGGCGTTTGCTTTCGACCAAATCAAAGCGGATGAGCTGAACTGTAAAAAAGTCGCTGATGTGGTGCTTGTGTTGGTTTCAACTAAGCCAGATTGTTTAGAAACCGTATTTGAGCAGAAATACGTTTACGTAGATTGGGGCACACGCTTTGCGTCTGAGCATGCAGAGCGCCACCCTAAAATCCCTGCGCCTTACCTTCGCACTTCTACCGCGCGTATTGCGTTAGACTTCGTTTTGGAGAAGGGCGGCAGTGCTTACCTACCGGTGTCTCTGGTTGAGCCGTTCATTGCAAGCGGGCAGCTTCACAAGGTATCTGGCGTAGAAGATTGGTACCGTCCTATCTATTTGAGCTATCGCAAAGCCAGCACGTCTGTAGAAGCGATTAAGCAGGTTGAAGAAATCGTGAAAGAGATTGACCCGTTAACGGCGTACAGCTTGCAGCAAATTGCGGACATTCCGGCAGACGAGTAATTTCTGCTTTTGCGATCCAGTGCAAATTTAAACGAAAGCCCTTTGGTATAAACCAAGGGGCTTTCTGTATTGGTTTGCGTAAATTTACAGATGTTTATAAATTCAGCGTGATGCTTGAAGCGAGAGTCATGGCAGAATTTAGGCTCATGAAGAACCTGCTTTACGCCAGTTTTTGATGAAGTGTGCCATCCAGTGCCGCTTTGCCTGCGCCAGAAAATGCGAGAGAAACACAAGCTGCCAGTAATGCGAGACCAAATTCGTAACCGTTGTTCGACATGAACAAACCATTCTCGAAATGAACCGAGAAAATCGCAATCACCATGGTGAATGCTAGAGCCACAGCCGCTGGTCGAGTTAGAAGACCAAGCAAGATGAATAAGCCGCCAAAGAATTCTGCGCTGCCCGCAAGGAGTGCCATCAACATGCCTGGGCCTAAACCGACCGATGCCATCCACTGACCTGTTGCTTCAAGGCCGTATCCGCCAAACCAGCCGAAAAGTTTTTGTGCACCGTGCGCCATAAAGATAATGCCAACCGGAATGCGAAGGGTGAGTGCGCTGTAACCTGCATTTGAAGTCGTGATTTTGTGTAGCAGTGCTTTCATGATTTTATCCTTCCTCGGAAACTCTACTTATTTGGGGTGATCGCCCCTTTGTTGTTGGAGCAAGTTTAGGTCGTGGGTTCAGAAGAAAAAATCGGGACAATTTGATGCTCTCGTTCGAGAAATTTGATGGAACATTTTTAACGTAACAAATACAGAGTTTTAGGCTGTTTTTAGGATCTGTTTATTGTTCGGTACTATGGTGTTTTTGTTTATGGAAGTCGCAAATTTTCGAATAACTTTCCGAGCGTGTTTTGTATTTTGAAATAAGAATGTCGTAAATGCTGAGCAAAAAAAGAGCACATTTCTGTGCTCTTTTGTTTTTACGATTAACAAGGGAGAAAGGAGTGTTTAAAGGTTCATTAAGCTTTCAAGCGAGTCCTCTACGCTATGGTAGTGGTAGGTGCGTATACTCACACCATCCGACGCATTGATTTGAATTTCTGAAATCTCGTTATCAGAGTCGCGCTCAATAATCCCTATAGAGTGCTCGACTGATTTACTGGTAATAACCTTGTGATTTCTAAGTACAATCACGCACGTGTGTAAGTCCATGCCAATTCCCTTTAGCCGACGTTGTTGTGTTGTTCTGATTTAACTTTAGTGCACAAATTTACTAATGCCAAAAATTCTCAATATTGAGTTCCGAAAATGGCTAATTTACAGTAACCCTTCGTTCTACAATGAAGTTATACCGTTTGAGTTGTAACCTAACATGCGGCTCTATAGAGCACCCAATGCGAAAGCAAGGACAGCATCATGCTTATCCATCCCCATACATTGTTGACGTTCGAGCAGTGCCAAAAAGCGCGCATGGCACGTGACAGCCGTTTTGACGGTCGTTTCTACGTTGCAGTCAAAACCACTGGGATTTTTTGTCGACCAATTTGTCCAGCCAATCTGCCCAAAGAGGAAAACGTTGAGTACTTCACTGACAAGACGCAGGCACTGAAGGCCGGATACCGCCCTTGCTTACGTTGCCGCCCAGACAGTGCGCCAGGATCATGGGCTTGGAAGGGGGTTGAAACCACATTTCAACGTGCGATCAAAATGATCGATCGTGGTGAGTTGCACCATAGGTCCCTCGCGGATCTCTCCGATCGTCTCGGGATCTCAGATCGTTATTTGCGCATGCTGTTCGAGCAATATTTGGGGATGTCACCTAAGCAATATGCGCAGTATCAGCAGTTGATGTTTGCTAAGCAGCTCTTGCATTCGAGTTCGATGTCAGTCACTGAAGTTGGCTTTGCCGCAGGATTTAACAGCACTCGACGATTCAACGATGCGTTTCAAAAGTTCCTCCAACTGACACCTTCTCAAGTGCGCAGAAAGGAATTTGATGGCGTAGGGACGAATCGAATCGTGCTCCCTTATCGGGGCGCGTTGAACTGGCAACACATGCTCGATTTTTATCGTCTGCGTGCGATTGAGGGGATGGAGCAAGTTACGCAAAACACCTACCAGCGCAATGTTGTGCTGGATGATTGCCATGCACGATTCAAGGCTACTCAAGGGGAGGGCTACCTTGAGGTAGAGTTTGATATTGAAGATGTTACTAAGCTGCAAAACCTTGTGTCTGGCGTGCGTCGAATGTTCGATCTCGATGCGGATATTTGCACCGTCGAGCAGCACCTGGAATACATTGCGCCCGGATTGGTGAAAACCCACGGGATTCGGATTCCGGGCGTCTGGAGTGCGTGGGAAGCTGGTGTACGTGCCGTGTTGGGTCAACAAGTGTCGGTCAAAGCCGCAATTGGGCAACTTAACTTGTTAGTGGAAACACTCAGCAGCGATCAGCATACGCGCCACTTTCCAACGCCAGAAGTGATTGCTAATGCCGATGTTAGCTTCTTGCGTATGCCGCAAAGCCGTAAAGACACGCTCGTGCGATTTGCTCAGTACATGCAGCAAAACCCAGAAGCCGATCCGCAGCAATGGCTGGAATTAAAAGGCATTGGTCCGTGGACGGTGAGCTATGCGCAATTGCGTGGCCAATCTCAGCCCGATTGTTTTTTAGATAAAGACTTGGTGGTGAAGAAAGCCATGCCAAACTATCCGTCATTGAATGCTCATACTGCATCGCCTTGGGGCAGTTACGCGACTTTTCACTTATGGAATCAATCATGAAATCACTTTATACGGTAATGCCAAGTCCGTTAGGCGCTGTGACCATTCAAGCTAACGATCAAGGTTTGCTCGGAATTTGGTTTGAAACGTGTACCACCAAACCAGATGATTTGGGTGAGCGTGATGATCAACATGCAGTGCTCAGTCAGACTGTTACTCAATTGGAAGAATACTTTGCGGGGCTGCGTAACGAATTTGACTTGCCCCTTGCAGCGACAGGTACGGATTTCCAAACTCAAGTTTGGCATGCGCTAACGACCATTCCTTATGGTGAAACATGGAGCTACCAAGACTTGGCGAATGCCATCGGCAATCCGAAGGCGGTACGAGCGGTGGGACTGGCGAACGGTAAGAATCCTATTTCGATTGTGGTGCCGTGCCATCGTGTGATTGGAAAAAGTGGCAAGCTCACTGGTTATGCGGGCGGGGTAGAGCGCAAACAGCGATTATTGGCTTTGGAGAAGGGCTCGCCACTTTAAGTGAGGCCATTCTCAGAATCCGGCAAGGTTTACCTTATTTGCTTCGATTTTGTGTAGGGTTGTTGAGCTAAAGAGCAATCCAGAGCAATGAAAAAGGAAAATAAGGATATGTCTTTCAAAACGGATTTTGATGCATTCATAAACCAAAGTTGGCAGCAGCATGAAGCGCAGCCACAACAAACATACACTCAATTAGAACAAGCGCTTAGTGAGGTGGAAGACACTAACCATGCTGAGCGCATCTTACCCTTGATGCTGCACACTTCCATCGGTCATCTGCACGACCCGAAGCAGTTTCTCACCAGTTTAGATAAGCTCGAAAATGGCGTAGCGAGTCAGTGTATGGTGCGTCAGAGAGCCAAAATTGTCGCGCAGTACTTTGTGGATCAAACGACGGACCATATCGTTGACTTGGAAGATGTCGATCAGCGCCGCGTTTTTGCTCAGATTGCCAACGAGCTATCTGCGATGAACGAGCTAGAGCAAGCTAGCACATGGTTAGCAAAAGCAGCCAACGGGATAGATTCAGACCAAACTGCCGAGCCGTTGGCACGTTCAATTGCCATTACGGGCAACAACCTTGCCTGCCAATATGAAGAGCTTGAAACGCGCTCTGAAGCGCAGGTAGAGCGAATGCTAGAGGCTGCAACATTGGCGCTTGAGAATTGGAAGGTTGCTGGTGGTTGGATGCAAGAAGAGCGAGCAGAATATCGTTTAGCCATGAGCCTACTTAAAGCAGGAAACCCACTCCAAGCCAAAGTGCACGCTGATCGCTGTGAGGCAATCTGTCGACAAAATGGAGAAGATGCTTTTGAGCTCTTCTACGCGAATGATTTATTGATGCTGGTGCATTATCACTTAAGCCAACAAAACAAGCTCAAGCTGGCTGAAGGGGACCAACAATACTGTGAGAATTCGCCTCTAGTGTAGTCTTATGTTATTGACAAGGAAAAGCCCCGAGAATTTATCTCGGGGCTTTGGTTTTTGTCATGTGTTAGAAGATTATGCCGATTGTGGCGTTGGCTGATATCGCCCTGGTTTGTGGTTCATTGCCAAGATTAAGTTGGTCGCCACCGCGCCAAGTATAGATAGGGCGATCAAGTGAATATCGACGATAAATAGAGACATCACCACGATGGTGCAGTCGAGCGCCATTTGAACTTTGCCTGCACGAATGCCAAAGCGTTCCTGAAGGTAAAGTGCCAGTATGTTGAAACCGCCCAAGCTCATCTTGTGGCGGAAAATTACCAGCATTCCCATACCAATCAGGCCTCCACCGAGGAGGGCGGCGTAAACGGGTTCAATACGAGAAATTTCAATCACATGGTGCAGGTGGTCTACCGCAAAGGACACGATCGAAACCGCAATAAAAGTGTTGATGGTAAAACGCCAACCCATGCGCATCACAGACAAAATGTAGAAAGGTAGGTTCAGTGCAAAGAAGATCTGACCAAAGCTAAAATCACTCACTTTAGTGAGGAAGATAGCAAGACCAGCAGTGCCACCTGTCAGCAGTCCCACTTTGCTAAAAAAGATAACTCCAAGTGACACCAACGCACTACCGAGCGTCAGAGCCAAGAGGTTCTCTCTAAGGCTATGATCTTTATCCATAAAAGTATTTTCCTTGGTTTTAAAACCGTTTTAACTGCAAGCGCACAACCAAAACGGATGCGGTTGGCAAAACGCCAACCAAATAGTGATAAATCGATGAATAAAATGTCGTGAAAAGTGATTGATGTCGAGTTTTTGACCTAGATTGCGCGGATGTTAACTGTTTAACAGACTTTACACATTAAGCTAGATGAACACTGAAGCAACAAGGAAAAGTCATGATTAAACAAGTGGGTAGTACCACAATTCAGCCTTTGCATAAGCTCTCTTGTCATTGCGGAAAAGTACAAATCGAACTGTCATTACCAAATGGAATCGAGAAGCCTAGACGTTGTGATTGTTCTATGTGCCGACGTCGTGGCGCGATTGTGGCATCAGTACCTTTGAATGGGATTCGCATCATCCAAGGTGAGGAGGCACTCAAGCTGTATCAGTTTAATACCAGCACGGCTAAGCATTTTTTCTGTGGTGAATGCGGTATCTACACGCATCATCAGCGCCGTTCTGACCCGAGTGAATACGGTTATAACGTTGGTTGCTTAGAGGATGTAAATCCTTATGAGCTGGGAGGTATTGAGGTGATGGATGGCGTGAACCACCCATCAGACCGGTAAGAATATTCAATATTGATCAAGGTAGGTTAAGTGAACAAACTGCCATTCATCCAAAGGTGCGCCGCAATACTTGCGGCATAACCTAGCGCAATCACCGGTGCCCATTTTAAATGGCCAAAGAAGGTGTATTGTCCCCTTGCTGCCCCCATTAATGCCACGCCAGCCGCTGAACCAATCGAAAGCAAGCTACCACCCACGCCTGCAGTCAGCGTGACTAACAGCCAGTTCCCCATCGACATGGTTGGCTCCATCGTTAATACAGCAAACATCACTGGAATGTTATCCACGATAGCAGAGAGAATCCCCACCATGACGTTAGCCCAGATTGGGCTCCATTCGGTGTACATCACGTTGGAAACTAACCCAAGATAACCGAGCAAACTCAAACCGCCGACACACATGACGACACCATAGAAGAACAGTAAAGTATCCCACTCTGCACGTGATACACGGTGGAATACATCAAACGGCACCACTGAACCTAAACGCTTTAAGGCATAATCATCGCCATTGGCAATCGCTTCGGCCGCTTTTTTAGCAAGTGAATGTTTTAGTGTTCGACGCAGGAAATAACCGAAAAACTGCAGGTACGCCAAGCCCATCATCATTCCGATTACTGGCGGGAAGTGAAGTACTGCGTGGAAAGATACCGCCGTCGCGATAGTGAGGATAAACAAGCCTACAATTCGTCTTGCTCCACGTTTCAATTCAATATGTTCATGGACCGTATCTGGCTTAGTGTTTGGTACAAACAACGACATGATGAACGCAGGAATGACGTAGTTGATCAATGACGGAACAAACAACGGCATAAATTCAGCAAAACTGACGTGTCCTGCCTGCCAAACCATCAGGGTCGTTATATCACCAAATGGACTGAATGCGCCGCCAGCGTTCGCCGCAATGACGATGTTAATACAGGCAAGGTTCACAAACCTTGGATTATCGCCAGAAACTTTCATCACCACCGCACACATTAACAGGGCCGTGGTTAAGTTATCCGCGATAGGTGAAATGACAAATGCCAAGCCGCCTGTAAGCCAAAATAGCTGTTTGAAATCGAAACCTTTACCGACCATCCATGCTTGCAGAGCATCAAACAGCCTCCGCTCTTCCATTGCATTGATGTAAGTCATCGCTACTAGTAGGAACAATAAAAGTTCGGCGTATTCCAGAAGGTTGTGTTCCAGTGCGGCTTTAGCGACGTCAGCTTGGTTGTGTTGGGCAAAGGTGTACCCAATCAAAATCCAGATTAATCCCGCGGCGAGCAGTACTGGTTTGGATTTTCGCATATGCAGGTATTCTTCCAGCATCACCAGAATGTAAGCAATGGTGAAGAGAATCAGTGCGGCATAGCCGACGGCAGAATTGACGAGGTTGAGGTCACTGGTGGACGCTGCAAAACTGGGGCTTGAAAAGAGTAAGCAGCAGAAAGCGACAATTGGATAGATTGACATAGACATTTCTCCTTGTCTGACTGGAGAAATTTTAGCCACAAATTAATAAGTTAAGTGTGAGAAAGCTCGAATTAACGGTAGGAGTTTTGAATTGATGTAGCTTGCGCCACTACTTTCTGAGTGACGCAATACTTGCAGCGCCAAATAGGAATACTGCAGCGTATAAACCGTAAGTTAGCCAATGGCTAATTTCTAAAAAAGGAACGAGTCCTTGACCTGCCCACATACCGCCTCCGTTTAATGAGCATTTTGTTGATGTCGAATAAATCTAAAGTAAATGAACAATGTTTTTTGTGAGTGAAAGCAAATTACGTAGCATTAGAAGTGATAATGTTGGCGAGTGAGAGAGAGCTCTCATTTTTGAGAGGCTTGCTTTAACCCCAAAGTGTTAGAGCAAGCCATACATAGTGCTGAATGGATTTAGCGCAGCAATAGTTTTTTCAGTGGAGTGGCTTCGATGCCTTTCACAAGGAGCAGAGTGACCACAATCGTTGCTGGGTAAATAAAGGCGTCTTTAGCTAGGTTTTCTAGCCCCAACATACCTGCGATGTTCATCATGATGATGATCACCAATAGGTGGCTCACGTAGATGCCTAGAATACTCGGTGACCATTTAAATACCCATGGCATATTGCCGAAGTTTGGGTGAGCAAGAAGCCACATGAATGCACCCAACGACCAAATTACGGTACCAAACAAGAAGTCGTGTGAGTTAAATGCGATTTCATAATTCATAAGGTAATAGGCTTCGCCAAAATGCAGTGCCATACCGATCAGTATTAAGCGAATGGTGTTATTGCGCGACCATTGCCACTGATGTTGTCTTGCTAAGTAACCAAGCACCACCAATAAAGTACTGAAGAACGGACCATTACGTGTAAAGAAGGGCGTTGGTAGTTCAGTGAGTGTGACGTAGCTGCCTGCAAACACACCGTAGACGTAAAGTAATACCGCCGCAGGAAGCAACAGTTGTACCATGTTAATGCGAACCAGCAACGCAATAATAGCCACGGCGATGACAAGTGCAGGAATGAACCACAAATGCACCAAGCCACCTTCTAAGAGCGAGTTCACTGGGTTCGACATCAGGTAACCCCAATAACCCTGTCGCTCGACGAGGTAACCTGCTTCTGCAACTACTTGCCAGCGAAACGGCATTAACAGACAAATCAGACTCCAAATCAGCCATATTTTGAGCAGAGGCTTGGCGTAGTTTTTCAGTGTCTCAACGGGATTTGTGCTGAGTTTAGGCTGGAGTAGATATCCGGAGATGAGAAAAAACAGTGGTACAGCAAAGCGAGCCAATTGGTTAAGCATGTACCCAACCCAAGGTACTTCATCCCATTGCCAATACGTGAGAGCCATCTGACAGTGAAGCCCAATGATCGCAAACATTGCGATGATGCGGGCAAATTCTAAACTGGCAATTTTCTTTGTTGTTGCCATAAGTGCTTACCTAAAAAAGTGAAAAATCGCTGCGAAATTAGCAGTTAACGATTCAGTTCTCGCGGTAAAAAATCAACTCATGTGCAATTGACGGCAACCAGTTTGCGAAATTCAGACCCATCTCTAATTTCTAAAATCAAGATTCATTACTTCTTTCAATGTATTGAGATCGAGGCTGTGTCTGATCATGATGGTTGGTTTGACCAGTAAACTTAACATTGCAAAAAAGTACGGTCGTGCTAAAAATGCAGTTATGAAAAAAGGAAAAGTAACCAAAGAACTTATTCTGCAACGTGCATTCCAACTGGCGAGCGAAAATGGATTGGAAAGTCTTACCATTGGTGAGTTAGCGAAGCAGTGCGGGATGTCGAAAAGTGGTTTATTTGCTCACTTTAACTCGAAGTTAAATCTTCAGCTGTCAGTATTGGAACACGCCAATCTAGTATTTGCTGAGCGTGTGATTGCGCCTGCACGTGAGTTAGGTGATAGCAATATTGAACGTAAAGTACGTGGCTTACTAGACACTTGGATGACGTGGAACCACTCTTTTCAAGGCAGTTGCATGTTCCTCGATGCTTGGAACGACACCGCAGAAGAAGGTTGTGCGTTGCAAGCAGCATTGCGTAAATCAATTGATACTTGGTTGAATTACCTAGAAATTCAGATCAAGAAAGGCAAAGAAAACCAAGAGTTTGTGGCGGACTTAGACACGCGACAAGCGACCTTTGATCTATACGGGCAGTACTTAAGTGCACACGTATTTTACTCGATCAAAGGGGAAGAAGAGAGCCAGAGATTGTTCTGGCAAGGCATCGATAACTTGTTTAGTCGATGGAAGCGCTAGCCCCGCGGTAACGGGCATAGTAAGAGATTCATAACAAAGGGCGACACAGAGCGCTCTTTCTTATCAGCTTAAAAAGCACGACCGTTCTATTTTGTGCAAAGCTGGTAGCTAAGGAAACGATCATGAGTGAGAAAATTTACTTCAATACTTCGCAGAAGTTCAGTGTTAAGCGCAGTCTGATCAACATCAGTACGCGTTTACATCACACGCTAGCGCCCTCACACGCAAAAAATACCGCGCGTAAATTGCTGCTTACTCCTGCGCGTACTCAGCCAAAAAACGCTGAGCCACAGGGACTGATCAAAAGTGAAATCCAAGGTCATGCCGGGGCAATTAAAATCTATCAGCTTGGAAGCGGTCCGGTATGGATTCTTACTCACGGTTGGTCTGGAACTGCCAGTCAGTTCTATCCGTTGATGGAGCACATTGCGGCATCTGGTTACACCGCATTAGCATACGACCATCCTGCACATGGTGAGAGTGATGGTCAGTACGGACACATCCCTGCGTTTGTTCGTGGCCTAGAGGATGTATTGGATTCGGTGGAAGACGTAGCAGGTTTAGTTGGGCACAGCATGGGCACTGCGTCGGCGCTGGAATGTCGCCACAGTAAACTAGAGAACAAACCTCTTTTGTTGATAGCTCCGGTTCTGAATTATGTAGAAAACCTGTTTGGTAGCATTGCACGCTCAGGATACTCCATGAAGTTATTCAAAGCGGTGGTGTCTGAGGTTGAGGACCAGTTTGGCTATCCACTGCAGTCGATTGACCCAGAAAAGCGTCTTGCAGAGCGCGAAGCAAAAACCATCATTGTTCATGATGAGCAAGACAAGTTCACTAAGCACAGTGTCTCTGCGCAAGCAGCGAGTGAGATGGCACGGGTTGAATTAGTGACGACTCAAGGCCAAGGTCACGGTCGTGTGATGAAGTGTGAAGAGGTGTTCCAGAGTTTCGACCGTTTAATTGAAGCTAGCTGATTATTGAAAAGCACTTAATAGATTCTGTTAGAACAACAAAGGACAGCCGAAGCTGTCCTTTTTATTACAATATTCAGAGCGATTAGTGTTGAATCACAACACTTTAGCTGTGTTTAGTTACAGTTAGCTGGGCCCACTTCTTTCCAAACACCCCATTCGCCAGACTTACTAGGATCTTGTCCTTGTGTCCACCACTTCGCTTCCCAAGTTTTACCTGCGTAAGTCACTTGGTCACCGCCAGTGTAAACAGCTGTTGCATCCCATGCGTTAGTACAAGTGCCACCACCTGTGCTGTGCTTAGATACAACAACGGTTGCACTTGCTGAAGATGCTGCTTGGCCATCGCTTACGCTTACTGTGAAGCTTAGGCTAGTGTTTTGCGGGTATTCTGCTGCTGTGAACGTCACTTTCGCACCGTTAACTGTTGCGTTTAGACCTTGAGGTAGCGTCCAATCGAACGTGAGTGTGTCGTTGTCAGCATCGCTAGAAGCGGAAGCGTCAATTACAACCATGTCACCAGCTTTCGCACTTGCAGGTGCAGAGACCTGCGCAACAGGTGCTGTATTTGGTGGATCAATCACGCCAGCAGGCTTAACCGTTACCACAACAAGATCAGAAGCGCTTGCGCCGTCATTGTCTGTCACGGTTAGCTTGAACGTTAGCTGTTCTTCTGCAGTCACTTCTGCTGCATCAAAGCTTGCTGTCGCAGTGTTTGCGCCAGATAGAGCCACTGCTGTACCTGATACTTGCTCCCAAGCGTAGCTTGCGATTGTGCCATCAGAGTCTGTTGAGTTGCTGCCATCAAGCACAACACTTGCAGGGCCTGTTACTGCTTGGTCCGCACCTGCTGCTGCCGTTGGTTTACGGTTTGGTGGAACAACGACACCACCCGCCATACCTTCGTGCATTGCATTCAGGATGTCGCCGTTATCTGCGTCAATTTCCCAAGAGAACAGACCTGCAAGACCTAGCGACTTCGCGTAGTTACCTTTCGCAAGAATAGAGCGGTGGTCATCAAATGTGATCAGCTCACCTGTTGAACGGTTCCACACCCATGGAGCTTCTGCTTGTGCATCGTAACCGTATTCAAAGCCGTTGATACCAGTATTGTTTGCACCAAGCATGAATGACTTAATGCCTTTGTAGTCAATCACGCCATCTTCCCAGACGCCTTGAGTCGTGCTGCCTTTCAGTTTGCCTGTTGCAGTACCTGTCATTGGGTCATTTGGATCGGTTAGCGTATCAGGTGTTACGCCTTCCCAGCCACGGCCATACATTGCTGTACCTAGTACAAGTTTGTTCGCAGGAACACCTTGAGCTAGAAGAAGTTGGATACCGTTGTCGGCTGTATATGCAGGACCTTTGTACGCTTCACCGTTCTCATCTACACCGCTGCCGTCACACTGACCTGGGCGCATAAATGAACCACAGTAAAGTGCCGTTTGGTGACCAGGTACGTTGTTCCAACCGCCGTAGAAGTCGTAAGTCATTGCGAAGATGTAGTCCATGTACTGAACAGCGTCTGCGTAATCAACATCTTCAATTTTGTCGTAACCTACACCGATTGCAGACGTTAGCTCGTAAGTACGGCCTGTTTCTGCTTCTAGCTCATCCAACATTGCACGTAGTTCACGCATCAATGCGATGTAAGCCGGGCCATCGTTTACTGGGTCACCTTTATCTGCTGCGGCACCGCCACCACCAGGGAATTCCCAGTCGATATCAACACCGTCGTAGAATTTCCATGTTTTTAGGAATTTCTTCACAGATGCGACAAACGTGTCACGGTTGGTCTTGTCAACGAAATCGAAGAATGGGTCAGACAGTGTCCAACCACCGATCGATGGGATAATTTTTAGATCAGGGTTACGTTGCTTCAATGCCATTAACATCGCGTAGTTACCCTTGATCGGCGTGCTGTATTCGTGACCAGCTTGCGCGAAACTCTTTTGATAAGCCGCCCATGGGTCATGGATAACCACTTCGTAGTCGTTCACACCACGACAAGCGGTTTGCAGTGCGTTGAAGCTATTGCCACCAACCGATTTCACTGATTCATTTGGACCACAAATTGGGATGAAGCCGTAAAGGATGTGAGTCAGGTTGTCGACCGGCATATTATCAACCGTGTAGTCACGGCCATAGATGCCCCACTCAACAAAGTAAGTACCCATGACAACACTTGGGTCGGTGTTGTAGGTTTTGTTGTTCGGGTCAACGTTCATAGTTAGCGGCGGTAAATGAGAACCGTCTGTATCCGCAATCGTAATCTCTACTGGTGCGCTTTTCGCACAACCTGTTGCGTCACACGCTTCGATTTCCATTTGGTACAAACCACCTTGGCCGTATTCAAACGACGCAGTAGTTTGGCTACCAGTGATAGGGCCTGTAGCGACTTGAACTCCATCAAAGTAGATGTTGTAAGTGTCACCAGAAGTACCACTCCACTGGTTAAATTTCACGTTGATCTTAGCTAGCTCATGGTACTTAACCATGTCGTTGTAGCCAGATGTGGTTTCCATTGCCAGTTCAATTTTAGAAAATTGCAGGTTATTAGAACCATACATGTCGATACTTGGTGCTGTTGGAGCCGCATTTGCAGCGCCAGAAAGAGCCAGGGCAACCCCAGCTGCACATAGGTTAAATCGAATCATAACTTCTCTCTCAATCCTTGATTTTATGTTCATTCACGAACACAAGCTGCTCTTGCGACAGAAAAGACAACCGATTCACACACTGTGCAAAAGCATCACATTCAGCATTTCAGAAGCTTTTTTTTTTTCAAAAAAAAATAAATCAAGATTCGACTCTGTTACACAAATCTCACTACAAGAAACATTGTTTTGCATAGAAAATACAATATTGAGCCAATAATTTATAAATATTTTGCATGCGTTTAATTAATTATCTACTCAGTCTGGCGGTGTTATTTTGCGAGTGAAATTAAATTTTTATTATGTAACAGAGCAAGTTACGTTAGAAATTGCCAGTAACGGCCCTGTTGAATCTGGGGAAAGATACGTATGATTGATGGGGTCGATAACAAGATTACTTGCGATTGAAGTGCTCGCTCAATGCGGCTCGGCGTTTGGACGCGGCACCAATTTCTGAACCTTGTACGGTGTGCTCGAATCCTTTAAGCACAAAGCGTTGGTCAGGTAGCTTTGGTTCTACGCGACGTATTTGGGGAGAGAGGTGAGAACCAGACAATTGGTAGGCTGTTTTACCTAGTCCGGTGTTTAGGGTGACAACTTTGCCATCGAACTCAAACTGGGTAGCGACGAGGCGATGGTTGCGAAAGACCCCGTCGGGCGTAAAGGAAAGTTGTTCGGTCTGATAAGGCGGCGCACCAATTTCAATCCATTCGCCATACACTTTATCTGGATCGATATAGTCGAGATAAGAAGCGTAAAGTTGGTAGCCGAGAAAGCTCAACAGCGCGCAGCCAAACGTCACAAATCCTCCTTTGATGATTCTGAACTGATGACGAGCCCAAAATGAAGGTTGCGGTTCTGGTTTCTTCTGGCGTTTTCGGCGCGGTGTGGTCGTCATGATCCCTGCTTGTTTTCCTTTTTTAATATGGTGAGAAGCTTACGCTGCAAAAACAAACAATCTCGCCTTTGCGACACCTAAACTATGATCTGATGTCCACTTTTACATTCCGAAACACAGTTATTGAGTATTCGATAGCTCAAAAAAGGTCAATTTAGAGACTTGAGTCGTAAACCGAAACAGGGTAAAAAAGAGCTGATTTTTGATAAGGAAACCAAAGAATGAGTATTAAGGAAAACAGTTATTTTGCTGGTGGCGTAAAGTCACTGGGTTTTAGCCAACAAGGACAGGATGTCAGTGTCGGTGTGATGTTGCCAGGTGAATACACGTTTGGTACACAAGCTCCTGAACGTATGAGTGTCGTCAAAGGTGCACTGATCGTAAAGAAAGCTGGAGAGGTTGATTGGGTGACTTACAACAGCGGTGAGTTTTTTGAAGTCGAAGGTAACTCATCATTTGAGCTTCAAGTTAAAGACGCAACGGCTTACCTATGTGAGTACTTATAAGCACAGCGCCATCTCTGACAAGTGATTGAAGACTGATTTATATAGAAGCTACCTGCGGGTGGCTTTTTTTATGCATGTTATTCAGATGCAACGGTTTTTGGCAATAAAGCGTTAATTATGTATATACTTAAAACAGGTGCACCCATCGACCAAGGAGGATGAGATGGCAGTACAACCTAAACATACCGATCTTCCTCCTCGCTATGAGGCAACGGATTTTACTAATGAGCAACGTCACCGCTTTACTAAGGTGGCCAACGCGGCTCAAAAACGACGTGCTTTCTATAAGCGAGCGATTGAGAAAAGCCTTGTCGGCAAAATGAAAGAGCGAGCGCTCAAGCCTGTTCTTGTCCCACGAGATGATAAACCAAGCAAAATCGGCCAAGTGATCTGGCTTGTCACATTTTTACTTGTTGGCTTATGGGCCATGTATATGTACGCCTAACTTAGGCTCTGCGGTTTGGTTTATAAACTGGCGTCACGCTGCAATGAAGTCACATTTCCCATTGCGCCAACCAACGAGTGTCTTTGATGACGCAACTCTTCTGCATGTGAGCAATGCTCGTAATATGCATACTGGTTTTTGCCAGTGTGCTTCGCAGCGTACATAGCTTTGTCTGCGCAACGAGTCAGTTCAGATAAATCTGTTGCATCTTGGCCGTAAATGGCCGCTCCCACACTCATGGTTAACTCATTGATGTTGTCGTCCGTTTGATAGCCTTTTTGGAACAGGTTGACGATACGCTCCAAAATATTGTCTAGGTCTTTCTTACCGCGCACGTCGTAAAGCATTAAGACAAACTCGTCACCAGCAAAGCGAGCAATCGAGTAGTCATGCTTGTCCGTTTTTCTGTCTTTATTACGAATGTTGTTTTTTAAGCGAGTCGCAAAGTGTTTTAACACACGGTCGCCGACATCGTGTCCGTAGTTGTCGTTAATGTGCTTGAAGTTATCGATATCTAAAAAGACTAAAGCCGTGACACTTTTGGTCTCAACTTGTTCCAACTCTTCTAACTTGGCACGTGCCCAAGTTTCAAAACTCCAACGGTTGGCTAATCCTGTTAACTGGTCAAGGTAAGCCAGTTCTTCGATGCCTTCGCGATACAGGGTTTGAATGTAGTTCACGACTTTAGAGTAATAGTAAGAAAAGGTATGACAAACAAAGCAGATCGCCACCAGCGTAAACATAAATCGGCGCTCGGTCATGTCACTGGCGGTGGGTACACTCTCTAAAAAGGTTAAACCGAAAAAGATGATGAGGGAGTACGTCACGCTAAACAGCAGACCAACTTTGAATTCGTTGATCAAGATAATGGCGGCCACTATCGGGTAGAGCCAAAGCAGTCGACCTGAAGGGGCGTCGTTATAAAGCAGCAGCAACAGTCCATCAAACATCAATACGCCTGTGAGTAGAAGATCGGCGTATTGGTGGTGACCACGGACTTTGATCAGATAGCTGATGGTTAAGCATGCCAAAGCACATAAACCAATGAGTAAACTGAGCCCCCAATTTCCTTCAAGGTAGTGTAGGACAGAGCCATAGGTTAGAAATGCAGTGGCGATGCTAGAACAGAGAAAAACTATCTTCTTTTTTCTTGTCGATCGGATATCCGCCATTTCTTCTAGGCGTGCTCCGGCCAATTTCGACATTGTGTATCCCTACTTTAGACTTACTTAATGCCTATTCTAGGTCGTAATTAAGTAGTACATGGAATAGCAAAGCCCTTAATTGTGATATGAAGCATGTTTGTTATTTACGTGACTTGTTGAATTTGTAAGAAATTTACGAAGTATGAAATGTTTCATGATTATGAAATGTTTCATGTCATCATGAGTGGATTGCTCTTATTTTGCACAAATTAACGTGATAGAAATTAAACAATCCTGTGAAATGAAAGCGATTTCAAAATGTAAAATCTAACAAGCACTATTTTAACTGTCTGATTTTACGCGCTAATAAATATTGTGAGTTTCACGCGTTGTTTCATGTCATTTTGAACACGATGGCCATGTGAAGCTGTAGCGGCTTTTCAAACGTTTCATTCCTTAAGATCCCTATTGAAATAATTACACCTACTAAAAACTTAGGGAAATCACATGAAAAACTTAAAGGTTTTACCTCTCGCGCTTGCAGTGGCCGCTTCGCTTGCTTCTCTCTCTACTTTTGCTGCCGATTCTGATGTAGAAGCTCTGGAAAAACGCATTCAAGAACTGGAGAATCGCATCGATCCTAATTATGTTGATGATCAACAACCGGCTGTACTGACTCCGGATATTGAGATTCCTTATGGTGTTGTCTTCTCCGGCTATGCTCGCTACGGCGCACATTATCAAGCTGGCGACCAGAAATATGTGATGGTTGATGGTTCATTTAATGGGTCATCAGCAATTGGTCGATTAGGTAACGAAGGCAACGGCGGTGAATTCCAGTTAGCGAAAGCGTTCAAGAATGACAGCGGTGCGATCTGGGATGTGGTTGTGATGTTCGATCACTGGGGCGATGAAGTAAACCTGAAAAAGGCTTACGCAGGGGTAACGAATGTTTTCGAAAGCCAGCCGAATGCTTACATTTGGGCGGGTCGTGATTTCCATCAACGTCCACAACAAGGCATCAATGACTACTTTTGGATGATGCATGATGGTCAAGGTGGTGGTATCAATAACCTTGAGCTTGGCTCTGTGAAGCTGGATTTCGGTGTGGTTGCAGCGGTAGAAAATTGTAGCCCAGAAATTGTCGATCCAGGTTCAAACCCTTCTATCTCATGTACGGGTGGTGCAGGAACGGGTGACAGCGGCGCATACGCTTTCACTTCTAAATTGCATGGTATCGACATGGGTTTTGCAGATCTAGAGTTGTACGCAAACTACGGCTTTGATTCCGAAGCGATTGATAGCTCTGAGCACATAGACGCGTACCAATTGGGTGCGGTGATTTCTCGTGCACACGATAGTGGTTCAAACCGTTTAGTATTGCGTTATTCAGACAATGCCGATAACGGCGTATTCTGGAAAACAGAAGACCTCACTACGATTTATGCAAGTTTCGAAGGTAATGCCGATCTCGGTGAAAAAGCCGCGATTGAATACCTATTGGCTTACCACGATTATTCCGTTGATGCTTCAAGTGCGGTGGAAGATGAGCGCACCAACTACAGTGCTATCGTACGTCCGATGTACTTTTGGAACGATGCACACTCTACGTGGTTAGAAGCAGGCTACCAGATGGTCGACTACGCACGTGCTG
This sequence comes from Vibrio jasicida CAIM 1864 = LMG 25398, assembly GCF_000400365.1. GTDB lineage: Bacteria > Pseudomonadota > Gammaproteobacteria > Enterobacterales > Vibrionaceae > Vibrio > Vibrio jasicida. The sequence continues at coordinate 211,025 of NZ_BAOG01000063.1, forward strand.
ACGATGACAACACAGGTTGGAAAGTCACCCTATCACAAAACATCTCGTTTGATTGGGGCGCTGGTGCTCGACCAATGCTGCGCTTCTACGCAACAGTCGGTGAGGTGGACAACAAAGCGACTGGCATCAACGATCCTAAGCAAGATACGGTTAGCCTAGGTGCGATGTGGGAAGCTTGGTGGTAAGCCATCTCAAACTACACTCTTAACTCTCTCTATTTTGTCATGGCGCTCATTGCAGCCAGTTGAGTGCCAAACTGTCCATTCTTAACCCTATTTTGAGCCGCATTTGCGGCTCTTTTTTTTTCTTACTCGCCGTTTTTGATTCAAGAGTCAATATTAAAGAGTTGTGAAATCAATGCCTTTGCTTGGTTTCATTTGAGCGTGAAATAACCATTTCATGAAACGGTTTCATGAAATGAAAGCAAACTGCCACGCGCCTCATTCTTTCAAACATTGCCCGAATTTAAAGGGATTTCGGTGTGATTTCTCTCACGATAACACCTCAGTGAATCCGAAATACTAACTGCCATGAAAGCGGTTTCGAGGAGCTTATCTCGAAGCAAGATTGAATCTTGAGGTTCAAGTGGAAGAGGTTTCTTGTGGCGACGATTAAAGATGTATCTGAATACGCTGGTGTTTCTCAGGCTACGGTTTCTCGTGTGATCAACGGCACCAGCCGAGTGAGTCATGATAAAAAGCTGAAAGTCGAAAAAGCGATTCAAACACTTGGCTATCGTCCTAATTCTATTGCGCAGGCATTGGCATCAAGCCGTACGGGCAGCATTGGCATCATAGTGCCGGAGCTTGGTGGTCCATTTTACTCTGGCATCTTACACAGCATGGAAGAGCGTCTTCGTCGTTTTGGCTACCACGTGATTGTTACAGCGGGTTCTAACTCAGAACAAAGTCAGCGTGAATCGGTGGAGTTCCTGCTTGGTCGACGCGTTGATGCCATGATTTTGCACGCACAAAACCTAACAGATGATTATTTAATCGATCTTAAAGAAAAGGGTATGCCGGTGGTGTTAGTTAACCGCTTCATCCCTGAAATGGCACAAAGCTGTATTGAGATCGACAACGAATTTGGTGGCCAGTTGGCGACCGAATACTTGTTGCGTATGGGGCATCGCAACATAGCGTGTATCACCGGCCCTCTGGACAAGTCCGATGCACGGGGGCGTCTACAAGGTTACCGCAAGGCTCTTGAAGAAGCGGGAATTGAGTATGACGAAGCATTGGTCTCAGAGGCCGGTTTTACCGAAGAGTCTGGGGAAAGCGCAATGCGCAAGTTGTTGAAGCGCGATTGTCATTTTACTGCCGTATTTGCTTGTAATGATCACATGGCCTTTGGTGCTTATGAAGTGCTTAAAGCCCATGGCGTTGATGTTCCTGAGCAAGTATCTCTGGTTGGATTTGATGACATTTTGTTTGCGCGCTACCTCACGCCAGCCCTTACCACAGTTAACTTCCCTATTGAGCAAATGAGTGCTGAAGCTGTCCAGCTCGTGATTCAAATCCTCAATAAAAACAAACGAGATGTGAACTTCAAATTATCACCGGCCTTAGTGCCAAGAAGTTCGGTCAAGGAACTGCATACCCTATAAAACGATAATTAAGGACAACAACATGAAACTGAAAACTTTGACGCTTGCGATGACCGCTGCATTGGGTGTGGCTGCGACGGTAAACGCAGCTGATGAATCCAAAATTCGCTTTGATGGCTTCCCAGATTTCGACAGCAGTTTGAAAGTGCTGCTACCGGATTTCGAGAAAGAAACAGGGATTAAGGTTGATTACCTGATGAATAACCACGGTGATCACCATACAAAGCTAACAACCAACCTAGCAACGGGCTCTGGTGCGGGTGATGTGATTGTTGTTGATGTAGAGAAAATAGGCCCATTTGTGGCATCGGGTGGTTTGGTTAACCTGTCTGAAAAATACGGCGCTGATAAATATGCAGAGAGCTTCGCACCTTATGCATGGGCGCAAGGTAAAGGCGCAGACGGTGATGTGTACGGTATGCCTGTCGACCTTGGTCCGGGTGTGATGTATTACCGCACTGACATTTTTGAAAAAGCGGGTATTGATATCAATGAGGCAATCAAAGATTGGGATTCTTACATTGCAGCAGGTGAAAAACTTAAACAACAGAATGTTCAATTGATTGCCTCTGCAGCAGATGTGGCGCAAGCGATCATCTTCACCACAGTACCCGAGGGGGAAGGTCTTTACTTTGATAAAGACGGCAACCCAGTAGTGACGTCAGAGCGCTTTGTTCACGCTTTTGAAGTAGCAAAAGAGATCCGTGATAAAGGCTTGGACGGTCGCATTCTTGCGTGGTCAAACGAATGGTATGAAGGCTTCCGTAACGGCACATTTGCAACACAGCTTTCTGGTGCTTGGTTACTTGGTCACCTAAACAACTGGATTGCGCCAGAAACAGCAGGCAGTTGGGGCGTATCTAACCTTCCTGATGGTATTTACGGAAGCTGGGGCGGCTCATTCCTATCGATTCCTACGCAATCTAAGCACCAAGATGACGCTTGGAAGCTGATCGAATACATGACAACTAAGCGTGAGATTCAACTTAAACACTTCGACACTATTGCAGCGTTCCCTGCAAACACCACAACTTACGACGACCCAATGTTTGAAGAGAAAATTGAATTCTTAGGTGGTCAGCAGGCGCGCTTACTGTTTGCAGAAGTGGCACAAAACATCAAACCAGTGGCACCAGCGAAAGGCGACCACGTTGCTCGCTCTATCATCTTAGAAAATGCACTGATGGAAGTGTTGGATGAAGGCAAAGACATTGAAACGGCATTGAAAGATGCAGAGCGCATGATCAAGCGCCGTACTCGCAACATGTAAGCAATTTGCTATTTGGTAAGCAAGGAGGGCACCACGCCCTCCTGATGAGAGGTCGTTACTATGAATCAGGCAGCGAGCAAGGTAATGGAAACATCAGAGCGTGAGAGTATTTTTTCTCGTCTAAATTTGAAAGCGCTTACACCGTATGGATTCCTACTGCCGTTTTTGATTATTTTTTCCGTGTTTGGGATTTTCCCGTTACTGTTTTCTATTTTTCTTTCCTTCCATGAGTGGAACCCTGTTGAAGGTTTGGGGGCGATGGATTATGTGGGTTTTGAGAATTACCACATTGCACTGACCGACCCATGGCTTTGGCGTTCATTAAAGAACACACTCTGGCTAGCGATTACATCGGGCGCGGCGCAGCACTTGGTTGCTCTACCTGTGGCGTACATTTTGGTGTCTTTGGGTGACCGTTTCCGCCATTGGTTAACGTCGGCTTACTTCCTACCGTTCATCACTTCAACGGTGGCTGCATCGCTCATCTTCTTCAACATGTATTCGCCAAACTCAGGGATTATCAACCAAAGCTTGATGGCGTTGGCAGATAGCACGCTGTTCGGCTGGGCATTCTCTTGGGTTAACGATTTCCAACCAATCCGTTGGTTAGATGATGCAACTATGGTGAAGCCTTCTATCGCCATCATGGTGTTCTGGAAATACACCGGTTTCAACATCGTGCTTTACACCACGGGCTTGATGACGATTCCTAAAGACATCCTAGAAGCGGCACGCATGGACGGTGCAAACGCATGGCGTCGTTTCTGGAGCATTTCGCTGCCAATGATTCGTCCATTCATCTTCTTTGCGGTCACCATGACCATCATCGGTAACTTGCAGCTGTTCGAAGAACCTTTCGTCCTAACGCGCGGTACGGGTGGTACAGGTCAGTCTGGTTTAACCATCTCTATGTACCTCTACAAAGTGGGCTGGGAGTGGTTAGAGATGGGGACTGCGTCAGCGATTTCATGGTTACTGTTTACCTTGATTGCAGGCTGTACGGCGATTCAATTCTTCTTCTTCGGTAAGAAAGGTCTAGGGGAGCAATAAGATGACTACAACTACCTTACCTGCGGCGCAGCGTTGGCGTCCAAGCGATCGCAGCATCGAGATCTTTACCAAGATATTAATGGTGATGCTCGGCACTGTGTTGGTGGTGTCTGCCATCATGACTGTATTCCCATTCATTTGGTCGGCGTTGCTATCGACGCGTGACCGCACTGAAATCTTCGGCACAGGCATCAGCTTTGCGATTGGCGACAGCCTCGCGGTGAACTACGCCAAGTTACTGGAAATCATGCCTTTTTGGCAGGCGATGTTTAACTCTATATACATCGCGTTCCTAGGTACCACGATTTCATTGTTGTTTTGTAGCATGGGTGGTTACGCCTTTGCGGTGTACAAGTTCAAGGGAAAAAACCTGCTGTTTGGCATGCTGGTTGGTTCGATGATGATTCCACCTGTATTGAGCTTGATCCCGTACTTCATGATCGTGAAGTTTCTTGGCTTACTCGATAACCACTTAGCGGTTTGGTTGCCGTTCACGACCACACCATTTGGTATTTTCTTGATGCGCCAACACGTCGTGGCATCGATTCCTAAAGAGCTGTTAGAAGCGGCGAAGTTAGATGGCGCAGGTGAATTCCGTACTTACTGGAGCGTGGTATTGCCACTGATGAAACCGGCGCTCGCAACCCTAGCAATCGTGCAGTTTGTCTTCTTCTGGAACATGTTTATGCAGCCACTTGTGGTTCTGACAACGCCAGAAAACTACGTGATTACGCAGGCACTGCGAAGTGTGCAGGGCATTCCGAATACGCCGTGGGGAGCGGTGATGCTCGGAACCACCATCTCCATTTTACCGTTAGTGATTACTTACTTATTTGCCTCAAAACAGATGATCAGCGGCTTGACCTCTGGTGCCGTCAAGGGCTAAGCGAAATAAAAGGTTTTATAACAATGAATAAATTCCAACTACCACAAGATTCAAAATTACGTAGCCCAGAGTTCTTATTTGGTGTCGCAACCTCTTCTTATCAGATTGAAGGCGGTGCGCAGCTAGGTGGTCGTACACCTTCGATTTGGGACACGTTTTGCAATAAGCCAGGCGCAGTTGATAACGCAGACAATGGCGACGTTGCATGTGATCACTTCCATTTGTGGAAACAAGACATCGAGATGATCCAAGGTTTGGGTGTGGGCGCTTACCGTCTATCGATGGCGTGGCCTCGCATCATTCCTGAAGATGGTAAGGTGAATGAAGAAGGCTTGAAGTTCTATGAGCAAATCATCGATGAGTGCCACGCTCGCGGTTTGAAGGTTTTCGTGACTCTATACCACTGGGACCTACCTCAATACTTAGAAGACAAAGGCGGTTGGCTAAACCGAGAAACAGCTTACAAGTTTGAGGAATACGCGAAGGTAGTTAGTGCTTACTTCGGTGATAAGATAGATTCATACGCAACATTAAACGAACCGTTCTGCTCTGCTTATTTAGGTTACCGCTGGGGTGAACATGCTCCGGGTCTTAAGGGGGAACGTGAAGGTTTCTTGTCTGCGCACCACTTGATGTTGGCCCATGGTCTTGCGATTCCACACATGCGTAAGAATGCACCCAATGCGATGCACGGTTGTGTCTTCAATGCGACGCCAGCTTACCCATACAGTGACGCAGACATTGGTGCGGCAGAATACAGTGATGCAGAAGGCTACCATTGGTTTATGGACCCAGTACTGAAGGGGGAATACCCTCAAATTGTGTTGGATCGTCAGGCGCATAACCTACCTATGATTCTGGAAGGTGACCTCGATATTATTCAAACTGACTTGGACTTTATTGGCATTAACTTCTACACCCGTTGTGTGGTGCGCTACAACGAACATGGCGATATTGAAACAGTACCTCAACCGGAGCAAGAGCACACATTCATTGGTTGGGAAATTCACCCACAAGCGCTAACGGATTTACTCCTGCGTTTGAATGACCGTTACCCGAACCTACCACCACTTTACATCACTGAAAACGGCGCGGCTGGTGATGACCATTGCATTGACGGCGAAGTGAATGATGAGCAACGTGTGCGTTACTTCCAGCAGCACCTAGAAGCGCTAGATGCTGCTATTAAGGCTGGTGTGAAGGTCGATGGTTACTTCGCTTGGAGCCTAATGGATAACTTTGAGTGGGCTTATGGTTATAAGCAGCGCTTTGGCATTGTTCACGTGGATTACCAAACGCAAAAACGCACCTTAAAAGCGAGCGCAATTGCTTATCGCAACATGCTGCTAGATCGAGCAGAGGAGAACCAGTAATGGCAAAAGTCGAATTCAAAAACATCAAGAAATCCTACGATGATGTTGAGGTTGTGAAACACTTCGACTTTACGGTTCAAGATGGCGAGTTTGTGGTTTTTCTCGGTCCTTCGGGCTGTGGTAAGTCGACTACACTACGTATGCTTGCGGGGTTGGAAAGCATCACTGGTGGTGAGATTTACGTCGGTGACAAGTTGATGAACAAAGTCGATGCCAAAGACCGTGACCTTGCGATGGTGTTCCAAAGTTATGCACTGTACCCACATATGACGGTTTACGAGAACATCGCTTTTGCCCTTAAGCTAAAAGGGATGTCAAAAGATCAAATCGATGTCGAAGTACGCAAAGCTGCGAAAATGCTTGAGCTTGACGCGTTATTAGAACGTAAGCCAAAAGAGTTGTCTGGTGGTCAACGTCAACGCGTGGCAATGGGTCGTGCAATGGTACGTACGCCAAAAGTATTCCTGTTTGATGAGCCTTTGTCGAACCTAGATGCCAAGTTACGTGGCGTCATGCGTGAAGAGATCAAACACCTTCACCGTGAACTGAAGACCACTACCATTTACGTGACACATGATCAGATTGAAGCCATGACATTGGCGGATCGCATCGTGATTCTAAAAGATGGTTATGTGGCTCAGGTCGGTACACCAACAGAAGTGTTCCAACGCCCGGCAAACAAATTTGTGGCTCAGTTTATTGGTAACCCATCAATGAACATGCTGGATGCGAAGCTAGTGGGTGAGGAAGGCAACTGGGAAGTGGAATTGGGCGAGGTTCGTATTCCGTTGCCAGAACGTTTTAAAGCGCATGCGTCTAAGAACTTAGCTTTGCACTTTGGTGTTCGTCCAACGGATATCCATCTGCGTGCAGAACAGGTCGATCACGATCGCGTACTGCCATTCCCTGTCAAAATTAAAGACAAGGAGCTACTAGGCGCCAGCATTCTATTGAAGACTGAAATCGCGGGCCAGCCTTTGATGGTGGAAACTCAAGCCGCAGAAGTGGATGTGGACACACTCACACTTTACTTAGATTTGGATGCTATTCATCTATTTGATGCGCTGAGTGAAAACTCGCTCGCAACATTCTAAATCCCCGATATGAAAGCCAGTGCGCGTTTGCGTACTGGCGACTTATCTAGTTCTCATTTCCCTTATCAAAACGTTGTCGCGCTCCCCGTCGCAACTTATATTTTTATTATTAGCTTGCTGGGAAAATTCCTACAATGAAAAAAAATAAAAAAGCGGCATCCATTTATGATGTGGCAAAGTTGGCGGGGGTTTCCCCGAGTACCGTTTCACGTTTCCTCAATCGCACGACGTATGTCTCTGACGAGAAAAGTCAGAATATTGAAAAGGCGATCAAATCACTCGGTTACAAACCGAACTATCAAATGGGACAGGGCACCAATACGCGTTCAATGACGATAGGTGTGCTGATCCAGCATCCTGAAAGTCCACACTCCAGTCGTATCTTGAATGACATGGAAAAGGGGCTCAATGCTCAGGGGTATTCACTTGTGATTGCTACAGGGCATTGGCAGCGTTCACTGGAATCTCATGCTTTGGAGTATTTGGCAAAGAGTAATGTAGACGGTGTAATCATCGTGACGGGCAGTTTAACGGAAGAGCAGATTCTCGATTATGCCCAGCGAATTCCCGTCGTTGCTGTTGGATATGACGTGATAGGTGACAAGGTTCGATCGATAAATATAGATAATGTATTGGGCGGATACATGGCGACGCTGCATCTAATGCAACAGGGCCATGTGAATATCGCCCATATCAAAGGGTTGTTGAATCAACCGGATGCGGTGGCTCGTTTTGTGGGATACAAAAATGCCCTGCAAGAAGCAGGTATTAAAGTGTTGCCAAAATTGGTCAAGCAAGGCGATTTCAGCAGTGAAACCGGTTATGAAAAAACCGTTGAGTTGATTGAATCGAAAGTGCACTTTTCAGCACTGTTTGCTGCCAATGACCAAACGGCCTATGGGGCGATAAAGGCATTGCATGATCATGGTATTCGTGTGCCTCAAGATGTCTCTGTGATTGGTTTTGATGACTTGCCAACTTCGCAATATTTCACACCTGCGCTTACCACAATGCGTCAACCGATTGAAGAAGTTGGTGCAGTTTGTGCTGAGTCCATTCTCAATTTGTTGAGCGGAGATAGGCACGAAGTTCGTCTACCACCGATTGATCTGATTGTCCGTCAATCGACTGTGTCTAAGTTTCGTTCTCCGAGTTAAAGTGCGTCTCTAATCCATTAGAAAATATTTTGCGAAACAGGCGAAATATCGCTGTATTTGTGACCAAAGTCCGTCTAGAATTCGCGCCTGCATTTTGTTGATTAAATACACAATCAACAAACATAGCCAAATTCTAAGAAATCTAATTTTTTGAACTGCCTCACAGTTTTCTGTGGGGCAGTTTTAGTTGTAGGAAAGGTCCCAAACACATGCCTAAAAGCCAGAATATCAACCAACGTATGTCCATCGTGGCATTGGCTTGGCCGATACTTGTCGAAATTTTGCTACGGACGGCTTTAGGAACCAGTGACGTATTCATGTTGAGTGGTTACTCAGACAAAGCCGTGTCTGCGGTCGGCGTTATCACTCAATTAACGTTTTTCCTGATCATCGTATCCACCTTTGTCAGTAGTGGCACGGGCATTTTGATTGCGCAATATAACGGTGCAGGGCGTGAAAGAGAGTCGGTCGATGTCGGTGTCGCCAGTGTTGCGTTATCGGTCATTGTTGGTGCGTTCTTAAGTGTACTCGCCGTGATTGGCGCGGTTTTCTTCTTACCGTATTACGGCTTAGAAGCTCAGGTTGAGCAATATGCGCGCGAGTACCTGCTGATCAGCGGTGCGATGACGTTCAACGTCACCATCGGTATCGTCTTTACCACGATTCTGCGTAGCCACGGTTATTCACGCTCACCAATGGTAGTGAACCTGATCTCTGGTGTGTTCAACATCATCGGTAACTACATTGCACTTTATCAGCCATTTGGCGTGCCTGTTTATGGAGTAGAGGGCGTAGCGGTTGCAACGGTAGTTAGCCAAGTCATTGGTACGTTATTGTTGGGCGTGATTTTGAAACGCAGCAGCATTGAACTGCCTATGTCCAAGGTAAAACAAGTGCCGAAAGACGTGTTCAAGAAGATCTTAAAAATCGGTGGAATGAACGCGGGTGAGGTGCTGTCTTACAACATGGCGCAGATCTGTATCGTGTATTTTGTAGTGCAAATGGGGACGTCATCACTTGCGGCGTTTACTTATGCGCAAAACATCGCGCGTTTCTCGTTCGCCTTTGCGTTGGCCATTGGACAGGCGGCTCAAATTCAGACTGGCTATTACATAGGTAAAGGTTGGGTAACCAGTATTCTGAAACGCGTGCAGATTTATTTCTTAGTTGGCTTTGCTGCATCAACGGCGGCAACGTGTTTGATCTACCTGTTCCACGAAGAGATTTTGAGTGTATTTACCGATCAGCCTGAAATCTTGGCATTGGCAGGCGCATTGGTGATGGGCTCAATCGTGCTAGAAGCGGGCCGCGTGTTTAACCTTATCTTCATCTCGGCACTGAAAGGCGCTGGAGATATCAAGTTCCCAGTACAGATGGGTATTCTGAGCATGTGGGGCTTGGGTGTGGTGTTTTCTTACCTCTTCGGTATTCATTTGGGTTACGGCGTGATTGGTGCTTGGATGGCGATTGCGCTGGATGAATGGGTACGCGGTATCATCATGGCAAGACGCTGGCGCTCTCAAGTGTGGACGAAGTTTAAGGTGAGTTAACCTTATCTCGCTCTAAACGTAAAAAAGGCACTGAAATTCAGTGCCTTTTTGCTATCTATTCTGCATTGATAAGTCGTTTTAAAACTCACACTCTGCTTGGAAACACATACGCTCTTTGCTGTATGGATGGTCTAACTCCAACATCTCAGCGTGCAAATGCAGGCGGTTGGCTTTTTCGCCATACAAGCCGTCACCAACCATTGCCATGTTCAATCCCATGTGGTGGGCGCTGTGTACACGAAGCTGGTGGGTTCGCCCTGTTTTCGGGTACATGTATACCTTGCTGCGTCCGTCTTTCACTTCAATCAGTTGCCAGTAAGTTTCAGCGGTCTTACCGTGTTCAAAGCACACCAGTTGACGTGGACGGTCATCTGGATCGCCACGCATCGGCAGCGAGATTTCACCTTCAGGTTCGGTTAACACGCCTTCTAACAGCGCCATATAACGCTTTTGTACGCCACGTGTGATGAATTGCTTTTGCAGGCTCTTGTTGGCGCGTTTGGTTAAAGCAAACACCAAAATCCCCGAAGTTGCCATATCCAAGCGATGAATCACGAACGGCCCTTCGACATCAGGGAACATGGCTTGCAGGCGTGTGTACGCTGAATCCTTGATGGTTTTGCCCGGAACGGAAAGCAGACCTGAAGGCTTGTTGACGATCACCATGGCTTCGTCTTGGAAGAGAATTTCCAGCTCTTTATCTTCTGCCCAGTTTTCTGCTAATGGGTTTGGTTCCACATCCAAGCCTTGCAGCATGTGCCCCAAAATCGGTTGGCATTTGCTGTTGCAAGATGGGTAGAACTTCTTGTGCTGGCGCACTTCCGACTTCGGTGAGACGCCCCACCAAAATTCAGCCAACGCAAGCGGTTGGTAGCCATGTTTGTATGCGAACTGAAGCAGTTTCGGCGCTGCACATTCACCTGCACCTGCTGGTGGTACTGGGTTGGTGGTAGGAGCAAAAATGTCCACCAAATCGCGCTCGGCACTGTGGTTGTCCAAGAAGCGGTATTGCTTATGCAGTTTGTGCTGCAGCGCATTAGACAAATCTTTGCGCTGCTCTTTAAGTTCTGCCAGTTTTTGTTCTAGCTCAGTTAAGCGCGCTTCTTTGATTGCTAGCTTTTCGTCCCAAGCCTGTTTGAGGTACTTGAGGACATTCTTCTCGGCCACACTTTGTTTACCCAAATCATCCAGTAGCACTGTCAGATCTTCTGGACTCAGAGTTTGTTCACCTTGTTTGCGTTGCTGTTTTCGCTCCGCACGACCAGCAATCATCACTTGGCGATGGGCATTCTCTTCTTGCTGATACGCTTCACGGTCTGCTTTGATTTCTGCTTTAAGTTGTGCCAGTTCAGGGTTGGCAGCAAAGGCTTTGTATTCCGCGTTCGCAGCATTAATGGCATCTGTCTCACCCCGGAAGAAACCTTCTTCTGTCAGCATGTCGAATACGGGTGGAACAAAACCTGGAAGCAAGTTTTGATCGGCAATCTTGCCTGAGAATGCACTGAAATAACCAAGCACACCTTGCAGGTTACGCACTAGCAAAACACCGAACATCTTGCCACGTCCATTTTGCTCATCCTCAAGACCAAAATCGTGTTCGAAGTCAGTTTGTGTTGTGAGGTGCTGCTGTAATTGCTCGGCAGCCAACACACATAATGGGTGAGGCGTGTAGTAGAACGGAAACGTAAACTGCGCCGGCAAGTCGTAGCCAGAAATGTCCGCAGTAAATCGAGTAAAGCATTGTTCAGGCGAGTGCATGAGAGTGAGTCCGCGCGAAATAAAAATCGAGCACGGATTGTACCTGTTTTGGCAGTGATTGCTATTCGAAGGCGCTCCTGAGCTAGCTGTGTCGGCTTGCCTTTACTTTCTATCTCAATGATTTTCATCGCTTAGAGCGCAGAAATCAGGATTGCGTTTGAAATGATTAATTTGAGTGATGTACTGTCTTGATTGATTAGTAAAGGCGTAGTTCTCAAATGACTCATTAGATGCAAAAGGAAAAGCATGTCTAAACTGGTGTTGGCATTGATACGATTTTATCAACGCTATCTTTCCCCACACAAAGGCTTCCGCTGCGCTCATGCGGTGTATTACGGCACGGATTCTTGTTCTGCTGCCATCAGCAAAATGATTCAACGCAAGGGAGTGATCTCTAGCTATAGCAGCGTTCAAAACCAATTCGAACGCTGTCGACATGCGCATCAACGTCTGCAAAATGGGGATTCTTCCCATAACCGAAAAAGGCGTAAGAACAAAGACTCATCTTGTGTGACAGATATGGGGTGCAACTCTTTGGACTGTCTTCCTAGTGATGCGTGTAGCGGTGGTAATGATTCATCTTGTAGTTGTTGGTAATGGACTCAACTCTAAAAATGAAAGGAAAGTGATGACGACAGATCAGCTCAAAACACTGTTTGAAAATGACTTAAGGCACAAACTCGAACCGCTTGAAGCTTTACGTTTAGAAGCACTGCGTCGACGCAAGTTTCTAGGTTTGGCGGTTCTGGGTTTCTTTGGCACAGTCGTGTTTGACCTCACTACCTCCGCCATGATGTTTGTTCTTTTGGCATTGATGCTCGGCGGTTGGGCGTACTTCAATCAAAAGCACAATCAGTTTCGCACGACCTACAAGCAGCACATCATGCAGAGCTTGTTAGCGCACATTGAGCCCTCACTCAGTTGGGACCCAAATCGTAAACTTTCCAAAGAAGCCTTCGAGCACAGTGGTTTGTATTTAGACCGTTGTGATGGTTTCGAGAGTGATGATTTTATTTCAGGCACCATTGGAGAAGCGAAGGTGGTGATGTCTGAGATAGAAGCGTCAAAGCTCATCAGTTCAGGAAGCGATAGTTCGAGTAAGCATCACGTGTTTTTTGCGGGGTTGTTTTGTGAAATAGACGTTCCGATGAATGACGACGTTTGCACCTTTGTTTTGAGTGACCGCGATGATGGGCCAACGCTTCGTGAAAAGCTGTGGGACCGTTTCTTCAAGATTCAGATAGGTAAAAGAGTGCGAATGGGTCACCCAGAGTTTGACCAACAGTATGAGGTGTACAGCGACGATTTAGACACCGCAAAGCAACTGCTGACGGATGAATTGATCGAGCGTGTGCTGACTTTTCATCGTGAGAGCGAGTTTTCTCGCTTGTCGTTTTCTCAAGTGAACGGAAAGCTCTATATTGCCATTTCGCATTGGAAAGAACTGTTTGAGCCAAAATTGGATGAGCCAGCGGGGGAGTTTGAAGCCGTTGCTGAGATTTATCGCGAACTCGATTTCTTGATTGGCACTATTCACAGTCTGGAGTTGGCCAAACCAATGGTTCAGCCCATGGCGGAATCTAGTACCTTGGCTACCGCCTAATTTCCTCATTATCTCAAGCTGATTCCTGAATGATACCCTATCATTTCAGCTTGAGATTCACCCAATATCCTGTACCTTACCAAGACTATTTTTTGCAGCCTGCTTTCATTCGATGAGTGACCTGCGCTGCTTTATTTGAGTTTAAGTTCATGTCACAAGCTAGCATCAAATTTATTGCCACCGATATGGATGGCACCTTACTTGACCAATACGGTCGTTTAGACCCTGAGTTCTTTGATCTGTTTTTGCAGCTAGAAGAGAAGGGAATTCTATTCTCGGCGGCATCGGGGCGTCAGTACTACAGTTTGCGCGATACGTTTGCACCGATTCAAGACCGTATGATTTATGTGGCGGAAAACGGCACCTTGGTGATGTACCAAGATAAAGAGCTATACAGCTGCACCATTCCAAAAACAGAAATTGATGCGATCATCCAAGCGGCTCGTGAGATTGAAGGTACGCACCTAGTGCTGTGTGGTAAGCGTTCGGCTTACATTGAAACTAAAGATCCTAAAGCGTTGGAAGAGTTCCAGAAGTACTACCATCGCTGTGAATACGTGCCAGATCTACTGGCCGTTGACGATGAGTTTATCAAGGTAGCGATTTGTCACTTTGGTGGTTCTGAAGAGTTGGTTTTCCCAACCATGAGTGCGAAGTTTGGTTACAGCCATCAAGTTGTGGTGAGCGCGAAGATTTGGCTAGACGTGATGAATGCAGAAGCATCAAAAGGCGCGGCGATCAAACACCTTCAAGATACCATGGGGTTTGGTCCAGAAGAGACCATGACGTTTGGTGATTACCTGAATGACCTAGAGATGCTGCAAGTGAGCGAGCATTCCTACGCGATGGAAAACGCGCACGAAGCGGTGAAGAAAATCGCACGTTTCTCCGCACCAAGCAATCGTGACTCGGGCGTAATGAAAGTGATCAAAGAGAAAGTGCTTTAATCTCTGCCTCGCCAGTTTCGAACATAAAAAGCCCCGCAACGTAATGAACGGGGCTTTTGTTTATCTCAAGTTAAGTATCTGCAGCTAAGTAGCTGAAGCTAAGTATGCGTCTGCTTAGCGGACGTATTTCGCTGTCGCGCTGACAAACCAATGTTGCAACTTGCCATCTGGGTTCTCTACCCACAGGTCGTTATGGTAGCGGTAGATGCGACCATTCACGGTGAGGGTTAGCGTGTTATCACCGGTTTGCTCCATGCGAATAAACTGATCAGAAGTTACCAAAAACGGCTCCAAATCATCCGTGCTTGCGCCTTTGTACACCACGAAGTAACCAAACATATTGCCGGCATCTGGGTCTGTCGAATGAATGCGATGGCCAACCAGTGTGTAGTTGTCGTTGAGCGCTTCTTCGAGGGTTTGTGCACCTACGGTTTCGTGAGAAGGGATAAATACCCAAGCCAGTACACCTATCGCGATCACTAGCAGTAATAGTACTGCTCGCATGAAGTTTTTCATCATGGTTATCCGTTTAACGTTGGAATTTCATTTTGTACATGCGCTTATCCGCTAAATTGATCAGGAAGTCAATGTTGTCTGCGTCTTGCGGGTAGCTAGCGACCCCCAAACTTGTCGATAGGCCATTGGCTTGCTCAGAGGAGAGAATCGGCTTTTCAAACACCACATTGATATGGTGCGTGACTTCATCGATTTTCGTTTGATCAATAGAGTCGACGATCACGGCAAATTCGTCGCCGCCCATGCGATACACGGCAAAGTCATCCAGCGCCATTTGGCTTAGACGAGTTGCGATTTCTATGAGCGCAATATCGCCAGCTTGATGGCCTAAGGTGTCATTGATGTCCTTAAAGCCGTTTAAATCGAGCAGCATTAGTGAGAAAGGCGAGTTGGTTTCTTCCTTTCGGTGTAAATCAATAAACAGCGCGCTTCGGTTAGCAAGCTTGGTGAGCGGATCGCTCAATGCCATTTTTTTGTGGAACTTGGACTCACGTTTATAAAAATACGTCAACAGTGCCACGGTTAGGACAAAGATACCGAGCAATACGTATTGCGCTTGCAGCAAGTTATACGCTTTCTCTTGTTGATGTTTGTAGAGGGGACTGGCAACACGAAAATGCAGAGTGACGTAATCGATCATTTGCATGTAGAGGTTTTGAGTTTCACGATAAAACTGACTCGCGGCGACGCTACTGCCCGTTTTCGCTTCTACTAATATTGGTTCGAGTTGTTGGAATTGGTCAAACAGAGAAAGAAAATAAACTCGAACCTCTTCTCGTGAGAGAAAAGAATCGGCTTCTTTATTGTTAATCAGCAAATCAAAACGGCTCCACGCTAGCTCGTATTGCAGCTCAGCGGAATCAATGTTCATCACGCTTTCGTTCAAGCGTCGAGCTTCCCCTACCAGTTCAGATAATTCTTTCGAAAGATGGAACAAGAACCAAGTGGCTTGGTTTTGTTGATCCGAATAGGTTTTAGTGAGCGCTCGAGTTTCTTGCAGTAGGAGTACGTTTGCGAACAGCAGTGTGGATGCAAATATCAGTAAGAGTAACTTGCTCTTGGTTGAAAATGGCCCCTGATGAGGGGGATTGGGCTTTGCTTTCATTGTTATTCTTCTTTCGCGCTGATCCTGTTTATTTGCCACACCATTTGTGAATGGTATAGGGCGATATCAATTTCCGGATATTCATCCATTGAGTAGATCAGCCAGTATGGGCCTTTATTTCTTACTTTAATGTAACGATGGTTTTGCTTATACGCCACGATCGGTTGATAGCGCAGGATGTCTTCGCGCGAGAGGTTTGAATGGTAGTCATTAAGTGCACGAACTTCGACACGCTCAGGTACTTTGCCAAAGGCATGTTGTAGGAGGGTGCTAAGTTTTACACCGTCAAATTCTGCTGGGCTGTCTAGCCAAGGAAGTTGTGTGGTGTAAGTGGTTTGAGGCAAGGACTCTAAGTCTTTTAGTGCCACAACGACATTGGGTTTCTCAGGACTGCTAAACTGTATTGTGTTTGCAAAAAGTATTGGTGCAAACAAAAGCAAAGCGAGTGCTAGTGTTTTTCTCATCTTGTGCCCTTTGATTTTTATTGCCGGCATTGCAACTAGAGCGAACATCGCCAGTTAAAATCTCGGTCATATATTTATTAATAATAGAGCCAACCTGATGGTTTTATATAATACGTTATGGGTGAAAAGTAACCGTTGGTGGAATATACGTCAAGGTTAATGAGAGAGTTAAAAATAGAACTATTGGATGAATATATCATTTCGTTCATTTTATGTGCAACTTGCACCACGTTGTCTAACTTTCGCGACACATTCAACTCAATCGGAGAAGCGATATGTTTGATTGGTATTACAAGGTTATCCTCAATTACACCAACTTTAGTGGTAGAGCAAGACGCCAAGAGTATTGGTACTTTACGTTGGTGAATGTGTTGGTCAATTTAGTCATGGCTATCATCGATAGGGTGATTGGTAGCCTGATGCAAATGGATAATTTTGGTTTTTTCGGTGTGATTTATGCGCTGTTTATTATGATACCGTCGATAGCGGTCACCGTGCGTCGCTTACATGATTCAGGACGCTCAGGTTGGTGGGCTCTTATCGCCTTTGTTCCAATTATAGGTATTTTGGTGCTGTTGTACTTCTTAATTCAAGACAGTGAAGAAGGCTCGAACCAATACGGTGCGAACCCTAAGTATCAATCATGATGATGAGAACCGAGTGGGTTTACATGCCTGAGCCCACTTGGAAATAAACCGCACTGTCCTCATCGCTGAAGGCAAAGTCCATACCTGCTTGTAACCCATAACGACGAGCGATGAGGTAACGAAAGCCGACGCCATAAGCGTATTCGGCATCATTTTCGAATAACGGCTCATTTGTTGATGCGTAACCAAAACCGCCAAAGATATTGGTCGACCAGCGGGTATTCCATTGGTAAGTCAGTTGAGATTCTACTGATAAGGTTTCGTCACCTTGATAGCGATTTCTCGCCACGCCACGCAGTTCAATGTCTGGGTAAGACGCTGGTGGTAAAAAGCGTTCGTCAGTGTAGAGTGCCTTGTATTGTCCACGCAGTGCCAACGACCAGTCGTCTGCCAGTTCCCAATAATTAATCCCCTCTACATCCAACTGCTCGTATTCGTAATCACTGCCAATGGCGTCGTTGTACCAAAGATACTCCGCTTTGTAGTTGTAGCCCTCAGTTGGGCTAAAGAAGTTGTTTCGGCTGTCCCATTCCAATGTCAGACCCAACCCAGAGGTGGTGGGTGAGGTGTTGGTCAGGGTTTGCAGCAACTTATCCGCAACAGGAGAGTTAGTGATTTTTTGGTCGGTGACGAAATAGAGTTGTTTCACCCCGATAAACAACGGGGCATCAATAATGCGGTATTGAAGATGGTTGAGCATGCCGCCGCCAGTTATCTCGAAATCTAACCCCTTACCATTAAATACGTTATCTAGCCCAGGTAAGGAGGATTGTGGATAGAAGGTCATATTAAAGTCGCCATATCCGACGCCACCAAGGTAACGAACGGTGTCTTGCGCCCAGGTCCGGCGGTGACCAAGAAAGCCCATCCAAGTGCCGTTTTCAGTCGCGAAACCACCTACCGCGGTGATTGCAGGTGTTAACAGTTGAGCGCCTCCATCGAGAGACGTTTCGGCTAACTCACGTCTTTTCTCTCGTTGCTCATCGGATTCATGCAAGAACACGCCAGTAAAGCCCAAACCGTAGCCGACGGCAGGCTCAGTAATCACAATCGGAACAGGTAGAAAGCCATAGGCGTTTTCAGCAAGGTACTCGCCCATATCTAATTGCCCATCGATGGGATCGAAGAAGCTTATTGCCTCGGCAATAGGAGAGGTTGCTAACAACCCGAAGCAAGTCGAGGTTAACAGGGCTGACGTTGGTTTTTTCATACAGTGTTAGCGATAATTGAATGATGTTCAATTACAAGTTAGACGTCATTTCGGCAAATTGCAATGGGGGCTGTGTAAAGGGGAGGTGAGTGTTTTTAGAACACAAAAAGCCACCCAATGAATGAGTGGCTTTGTATAGGACAAGATATTAAACCGTTTGGTTTTTCATCGCTTTTTGTTTTATCACCAGCAAGTACTACGCAAATAAGTGCTTCGCATGGAAGTTTAAGTGCTCAGCAATAAAGCTCGAAATAAAGAAGTAGCTGTGGTCGTAACCTGATTGCATTCGCAATTCAACTTCAGAATCATGAGCTTTTGCTGCCGCCAGTAACGCATCTGGTTTCAATTGCTCAGCAAGGAAGTTATCTGCATCACCTTGGTCGACTAAAATCGGCAATGGGGATTTGTTTTGCTTAAGTAATTCGCTCGCATCGTATTGTTTCCAACTCTCAATATCTGTGCCTAGGTAAGCGGTAAACGCTTTTTGGCCCCAAGGACATTGCATTGGGTTACTGATTGGGCTGAACGCTGAAATTGAGCGGTATTGGCTCGCGTTTTTCAAACCAATCGTGATTGCACCGTGACCACCCATGCTATGACCGGAAATCGACTTCACATCTGAAACAGGGAAGTTGCTTTCTATGATCGCAGGCAGCTCTTTGGTGATGTAATCGTACATATGGTAATGACGTGACCACGGTTCTTGCGTCGCGTTTAGGTAGAAACCTGCGCCTTTACCTAGGTCGTAATTTTCGTCGTCTGCCACGTCGTCACCGCGAGGGCTTGTATCTGGCGCCACAATCGCGATACCCAACTCTGCTGCCATTTGAAATGCACCGGCTTTCTGCATGAAATTCTCGTCGGTACAAGTCAGGCCAGATAACCAGTAAACCACTGGAACTGGGTTTGATTTTGTTGCATTAGGTGGCAAGAAAATCGCAAAGCGCATGTTGCAATTGAGTGTGCGAGATTCGTGCGTGTACTGTTTATGCCAACCACCGAATACTTTGGCTTGGCTTAGGCTTTCAATGGTCATGGATAATCTCTCGATAAAACAATGTTTATTTAAAAACAGTGAGTATTTAAAACAATGATTTTCTAACGGCGGACAAGACCGTTAAGACAGTGGATGGCTCTCTTCCCGAGGAAAACGTGTCCAGAGAGAAGAGAGCTTATTTCAAATATCAATCACATTACGTGAGTTGTATCTTGGATTATTTATCCATGTGAAGAACAGTACGGATAGATTCACCTTTGTGCATCAATTCGAATGCTTCGTTCACGTCTTGTAGGCCCATAGTGTGCGTGATGAATTCTTGTAGACCGAATTCGCCAGCCATGTAACGGTTTACGATTTCTGGAAGCTCAGAGCGGCCTTTAACACCACCGAAAGCAGAGCCACGCCATACACGACCAGTTACTAGTTGGAATGGACGAGTTGAGATCTCTTGACCTGCGCCCGCAACGCCGATGATTACCGACTCACCCCAACCTTTGTGACAACACTCAAGAGCTTGACGCATCACGTTTACGTTACCGATACATTCGAATGAGTAGTCAACACCACCGTCTGTCATCTCAACGATAACGTCTTGGATTGGTTTGTCGAATTTCATTGGGTTGATGCAATCAGTTGCGCCAAGTTGTTTTGCTAGCTCGAACTTGCTTTCGTTGATGTCGACACCGATGATTTTGCTTGCACCAGCCATACGTGCACCGATGATTGCAGAAAGACCGATACCGCCAAGACCGAATACAGCAACTGTGTCGCCTTTTTCAACTTTAGCTGTGTTAAGTACCGCACCCATACCAGTGGTTACGCCACAACCTAGAAGACAAACTTCTTCAAGTGGCGCTTCTTTGTTTACTTTCGCTAGTGAGATTTCTGGAAGTACAGTGTACTCAGAGAAAGTAGAACAACCCATGTAGTGGAAGATTGTCTCACCATTTACAGAGAAGCGGCTTGTGCCATCTGGCATTAGGCCTTTACCTTGTGTTTCACGTACTGCCTGACATAGGTTAGTTTTGCCAGATTTACAGAACTTACACTCACCACATTCAGCTGTGTAAAGTGGGATAACGTGGTCGCCAACTTCAACGCTTGTTACGCCTTCGCCAACCATCTCAACGATACCGCCACCTTCGTGACCAAGGATTGAAGGGAAGATACCTTCTGGATCGTCACCTGATAGTGTGAATGCGTCAGTGTGACAAACACCAGTTGCTACGATACGAACAAGAACTTCGCCCGCTTTTGGAAGTTGTACATCAACTTCTTCCATTTTAAGTGGCTCACCTGCAGCCCATGCAACCATTGCTTTTGATTTAATGTGAGTTTGACCTGGTTTGATTTCAAGTGCCATTGGATGTTTCCTTTATATTCTCAGTATGTAGAGTGACGTCATAAGCGTAGTTGAGAGTTTCTCTCTACGCTGCGTCGTTTTGTTGGTGCCCATTTTAGGTGTTTCACGAAAAATGATAATCCGGTTAAATTGAAAATGATTTTTACGTAAATGTAATAATGGGCGATTGGAACCGTTATTTATGCAAGCAAATAAGTAGCAGAAAAATCGCATTGTCGTTTGACCTCAACTACGGTTGAGGTTTTATTGTGTCGCCCATTGCGAAGAAACAGCGAGTTAGGATCACAATGAACAACACAGATTTACAGGTTTACTTAGATAAAATAGGTGTTGCACAAGCCTTAGACATTAGCATTAATTTATTGTTCAAGTTGCATATAAATCAACAGCGAAAATTTCCATTTGAAAACTTTGATATTGCATTGGGGAGAGGCGTATCTATCTCTGAGCGAGACATTATCGACAAGCTGGTCTATCACAACCGTGGGGGATATTGCTTTGAATTGAATGGATTGCTTTTAAGAGTACTGCAAAAGGTGGGGTTTGATGCTAGACCGCTTTTAGGTCGCGTGCACTTATCCGGTACGCCCTCAGGTAGAACGCATCAGTTTACTTTGGTCACAATGGGCGATGAAAAATGGATTGTCGATGCTGGCTTTGGCTCGAATACGCCGAGAGCACCATTGCCATTCGTACTTAACCAAGCTATTCATACTGATATTCAAACATTCCGCTTTATTGAAGACGAGCGCGTTGGATATATGTTGCAAGTTCAATCATATGACAATGAAAGCCAGTGGCTTGATATGTATAGCTTGGATTTTGAACATGTGTTTGATGGCGACATTGTTTGCGGTAATCACTTTGCTTCTACGTCACCCACGTCGCGCTTTACGTCTAGTCGCGTAGCCACGCTGCCTACGGAATCGGGGATCATCACACTGGCAAATCATACGTTAAAGTATCGAGAAAATGACAAAGTGGTCGAGGTAGAGCTTAACGGAGGCCCTGAGTATCTATCGGCATTAAAAGCGCATTTTGGTATTGAGCTAGATGCCGAGTACCAAGACTTAAAACCGTTACCTCAGCTATAACGATTCTGAATGACTGAGCCATTGATGTTCAGTTAGAAGTATAGTGAACATCAATGGTTTAAATCAGTCTATGATACATCGATTATTGGTTTAAGTTATTGATTAAAAAGAGTGTGAACGAGAGTCACAAATTCTATTTAGTTACGATAAGTTGTAAGAAAGTCGCAACTTAATTGTCATTTTTTCCACCTAAGCTCCTCGCCCGATTTCAAATTATTACTCTTTATCGGGATGGGAAAAATGAAACGCAGTACATTGACCGTACTCTCCGGTCTGATTGCAGCTACTCTAGTTGGTTGTAATTCAGACTCTTCAAGCAGTGATACACCAGAGCTCGAAGCGCCAGTTCAAGTGGCGTTTATGCCAGACATCCACTTCCACGATGTATATGGTGACTTCCAAGACGGCTCTTTCCAAGGTCTCTACACCAACGCCAGCGGTAAATATGCGACGATTCGTACCATGCAGTCGCAGATGGAATCGACGCGGTTGTTTAACGAAAACTATTTCGCGATGATCGCTGCACTGGATGACGTGGTAGAGCGCGGAATTAAATATGTTGCACTACCAGGGGATTTCAGTGATGACGGCCAACCTGTGCACATGCGTGGGTTAGTGAAAATCTTTGACCATTATCGTGAGACTTATGGTCTTGAGTTTTTTGCTGCACCGGGCAACCATGATCCCAACAAACCTTTTACCGTGGCAGCGGGCAAATCTGATTACCTTGGTGAGGGCGGCAAGAAACAACGCATCTTTAGCCGAGGTAAGGATGAGTGTGTTGATTACGAAGGCGAGTGGGGGATCATTCCCGGTGAAGGCGACAATTTAGACACCATCTGTACGGAAGAGGTACAAGAGTGGGGCTACAAAGAGATCATGGATATCCTTGGTACGCACGGTTTCTATCCTCAAGAAGATTATTTGTATTTCGAAACGCCCTACAGCAGTGAAGAAGCTCGTAACAACTATTCATATGAACTTGCCGCCGAAGAAGCCGCTTATGATAAGCGCATGTTTGAGATTTGCCACCAAGGGACGGGCGGTGAATACAAACAAGACGGTTACACCAACTGTGCGGTGGTGCCAGATACCAGCTACTTGGTAGAGCCAGTAAAAGGCTTGTGGTTGTTGGCGATAGATGCGAACGTTTACAAGCCAAAAGAAACCTTGGTAGAAGATTCCATCAGCGGCGATGACTTCGATGGCTCCAGCAGTGCAGGCTACAACATGATGCTGACCCACAAACAGCACGTGATTGAGTGGATCAGTGAGGTCGTTAAAGCGGCAAAAGAGCAGAACAAAACACTTGTGTCGTTCAGCCATTTTCCAATGACGGATTTCTATAATGGTGCATCCGAAGACATTGAAGACTTGTTCGGAGAAGGAAGCCATCAGTTATCTCGTGAGCCAAATGACGATACCAGTAAAGCACTTGCAGCGACGGGGTTGAGCATTCACGTTGGTGGCCACATGCACTTTAACGATACTGGTAAGAAGAGCTATGTGATTGACGGTGTGCAACACACGCTTTTCAACATTCAAGCCCCTTCTCTGGCGGGCTACATTCCAGCTTATAAGCTATTGAATATCCGTCCTGATCATCAAATCGAAGTGGAAACTGTCGTGATCGACAAAGTTGAAGGCTACAACGAGTTGTTTGAGCACTATGCACGTGAGCATGAACACCTGACTGAACAAGCAGGTGATGATGAAACTGCAAAGGCGAGCATTTGGAATAAAGAGATTCTTGAAGCTGAAAGCTATTATGCTCTGACTGATTGGCACATCCGAGAACTGACGCGTCTGCGCTTCCTACCAAGTGATTGGCCACTGGAAATGCGTGAAATGCTTTTGCACATGGATGGTGATGATATGTTGATCATGTCTCAGCTTTCTACTCAATTTACCGTGTGTCAGTTAGCGAAAGAGCTAGGGTACGACATTGTTAATTGTGATGAAAACGCGGTCGTAGATTATGAGCAATTCCAGAAAGATTGGCAGGCGGCGACGCAACAAGCTCAAGCGATTGCTCAACAGGGAGGCTTTAATCTTGATGACTTTGCTGCATGGAATGGTGAAGAGCTAGCAACAGATTTCTACCGCCTGCGTAATGCCGATGAACTGGCTTTCCGCGATATTGAAGAAGCACAGCTATTGCAATACGAGTTGTTAAGTCGAGAGCTGGCTGAGTTCGCGGGAACGGTCGATTCTGAACTTGGTGACTTAGGTGAATACTCGGTTGGTGAAGTCTTCCGCTCACGCTTTGGTAGCCTATTTGTGATCCTAGAGAAGTTTGCAACGGGACAAGCCAGTGACCACTTCTTGATTGATACTGAGCAGCAAACATTGACGGATTTAAAAGGCGAAGTGAAGCGAGATATTCTCAAACACTGATTTGCCTATATGCAACAAATGGAAAGCGCAGCTCAGTCTGCGCTTTCTTTATTTGCGCTATATCTCAGTAAGTTATTTGCCAAAAGTTTACCTTTAATTATGAAGAATAGATGAGGTAAATCATGCGCTTCGAATACTTATTAGATGATGACGTCACCCCCGCACTCGATGCCAAGCTAAGAACGTTACTCGCGACTTGTTTTACCAAAGAACAAGATAAAATCTTCCGAACTCAGCGCTATTTTCAAGAGATGCCTCGCCATCGTTACCTTATTTGGGATGACACTCAACTTGCGGCTCATATTGCAGTACATGAAAAGCAGGTGATGATTGACGATCAATCTTTTCCGATCAGCGGCATTGCCGAAGTTTGCGTCCAACCGGAGTATCGCGGCAAAGGGTTAGTGAAAATGTTGCTCAAAGTGATTCACCAAGATGCACTCGAGAGAGGTGATGCTTTTTCTGTGTTGTTTGGGCGAACACAGGTTTACCAGTCGAGCGGATACCAACCTACCGACAATCTAAAGATGGAAGTAAAACCTCGCGAATGGATGAGCACAGAAGACACCATGGTGCTGTCCCTAAATATCATTTGGCCACAACAAGCGGTGCATTTAGTCGGCTATCCTTTTTAAACAGGTTTTCTCTGCATTTAACTTTGTGTGAGAATAAGCAATAAATAGAATTCCATAGGAACCACAACCATGGCGAATTGGGAAGGCGTGAGCGAGTTCGTTGCTGTCGCAGAAACCAACAGCTTCACTGGCGCAGCCAACAAGTTGAAAACATCGGTGGCGCAAATCAGCCGTCGTGTCTCTGCGCTTGAAGAACGTCTAGCCGTTAAATTGCTGCACCGCACTACGCGAAAAGTCTCACTGACAGAAGCGGGGCAGCTTTATTATCAGCAATGTAAACACCTTGTCGAAGGTCTAGAGTTGGCAGAGTTAGCGGTCACGCAAATGCAAGCAGAACCGAAAGGTTTGCTCAAAGTAACCGCTCCTGTGACGTATGGTGAGATGAACTTAGCGCCGTTGCTACACCAGTTTATTGAGAAATATCCGCAGGTGAATCTGGATTTGAATCTGACCAACCAAAAGTTAGATTTGATTGAGCAAGGTGTCGATGTGGCGATTCGTCTCGGACGTTTGCAAGACTCCAGTTTGATTGCCAAGCGTTTGTCATCTCGACAGCTTTACGTGTGTGCCAGTCCAGCATATCTAGATCGCTCGGGTGAACCGCATACCTTGTCTGAGCTGAGTCACCACCAATGTTTGGTCGGTACTGCTGATTACTGGCACTTTAAAGAGCAAAAACGTGAAAAGTCTTTACGTGTTTCTGGCCGAATCAAATGCAACAGTGGCTTTGCTTTGGTCGATGCGGCAAAACGTGGTCTAGGTTTGGTGCAACTGCCGGACTACTACGTGCAAGAGGCGTTAGATAATGGCGAGCTGGTGGAAGTGTTAACCGATTACCGCGACGATCGTGAAGGTATTTGGGCGCTGTACCCACAAAACCGAAATCTGTCGCCAAAAGTGCGCTTACTGATTGATTTCTTGGCTGAAAATATGAACTAGGAAAGGTGTCCCCAGCACTTTGCTTATCAGGGGTTATTGATTCGCAAAGGCGGGGACTTGCAGGATGCTACATTCCGAAAATAGTAACTAGCTTGTGGAACGGCTGCGATTGGTGGAATTTATGTATCTGAGTCACTGAACCATTCGGATTTGTTTCTAAAGTTGTTTCTATTTGGAAATAGTTTTCAGGCAAGCCTTGGAAACGTTGCTTTGGAATCATAGTATTTTGCTCGTCATTGCTTAAATCATTCTCAATGGATAGCAGAGCACTACTTTGAAAAATCAAAGGATCAAATAATTGCTCCGCTACTACTTCTTCTACGCCGGATGAAGAGTAGTATTGACGAATAACAAATTCAGAGACATTAAGGTAACTGTCGTTGTTAGGAAAACTCACATTCATTCTATACCCAAAATAACCAATAGACTGGAAGTGGTCCGTTATATCGAACTCTATTTTAGCTGAATATGGTATTTTACTTTCTGATTTATATGACTCAGAGTCAAAAGTGACAGTAAACTTTTTATGAAGGTTATTCCATTTACAATAAATATTGTATTTATCATTAGGTTTATTATCTAAAGAGTAATCCGATTCACAGAAATCATAAATCTCATCATAAGTTTTATTAAAATGATTGGCGACAGTTTGATACATTGATATTCCAGGTTCAATAGGGTGGACTGGCTCTTCTGGTCTTTCTGGCTCAATCGGGTGAACAGGTTCGCTCGGTTCAATCGGATGAACAGGCTCACCCGGTTCTATAGAGTGAACTGGAGGAGCGGGTTCGATTGGTTGAATCGGCTTTATTCCAGTATCAATGTCATTATCACCGCTTGTGTCTGAGGAATTACACGCAACCAAGAATGGCAATATACTCGCAAGCAAAAGAGTTTTTTTCATATTTTTACCTAGTCATTATAAATTCGTTTTGATGAAAAATAAGAACACTCAATTACTATTCCATTATCCTCTTTATTATTTTTTAATTTAAAGAGAAGAGTGATTCCTGACATTACGGTTAATGCCTTTCCTAATATTATTTAAGCCAACTGACGTTTAGATATAAACAGAATAAAAAAGTAAACTTCAGATTTACGATAGAACTATATTCGTATATTACCTCCTCTTTTTCTAAACTGCCTTTATGCGTATTCAGTGATTAATGTCTTTTTCAGCCAATCGGTGGCAATACCGTTGGCTCGAATTTCTGATGTAATCATGTCCACTCGAAACAAATGCCCTTTTTCCCCAAGGCTCGTTTGAACAATAGCTACTTTGTGTGAGTTTCGGTTCGCTAACGCCAGTGGGATGATAGCCCAACCTATATCTTGGCTTACAAGCTCTATGCTTGTTTCAATATCGTCAATTCTGATCTTGTTGACTTCTTCGAGGTCGAGGAAGCGATTGTCCAAATTGAATACACTACTTCGCGTTATTTGAGTGGTGCCTACCAAATCACTTGGTACGACAACTTTATTTTTCAGAGGGTTACCCGGCGCGCAAATTAAACAGGTCTTCACGTGGTCAATAGTTTGATACTGGATCGTACTATCGAAAAAATGCCTTCCAACAATCAATGCTAGGTCTACTTCATCCTCTTCGAGCATGGCAACCACATCTTGGGTTGGGCGTTTATGGAGCACTAATTCCACTTGAGGAAACTGTTGCTGAAACCCAATGATGATTTGTCGCATCTTGTCATCCAGTAACCAGTCATCAATGGCGACCACGACTTTATCCTCAACACCTTGAGCCAAGTGTTCCGCATGGCGCAAAAATTTTCTCTCTGCTGCGAGCACGCTTTTGGCGTAACCGAGCAAATTATCGCCTTCTGCGGTGAGCTTTGGTTTATAGCCGTCACGTGAGAATAACTCGACCGATAAATCGATCTCTAAATCACTGATGGCATTGCTAATCCAAGACTGCGCTTTACCCTGCTTTCGCGCTGCGGCGGAAAAGGAACCAAGCTCAGCGGCATTTACAAAGGCTTTTACTTTATCGGTGTTCATGCTTGCCTCGTCGTTATGGTGGGTAGATTATCGACAGCTTAACGAGGTTAAAAGATAGACTCTATATGGATTTGTTATAGTGATTGAAGTGGTTTTTTAGAGAGAAGAAATGAGTTTGGTTGTAATTTATTGATATTTATAGGGTATAAGAAATAAACGCTGAGCTTTTGACCAACAAACTCAGCGTTATCTATAGTAAAAGTAATATAAAGTTACATTTACTGTTCGTTTAATTCTGCATCTTCGCGCTTGATGACCTTGTGGCCGTCTTCTGATACGCCTTGTTTCCAGTAACTGCTGAGGTAAAGGTTTTCACGCTCCACTTCTTTTTCGTTACGGAAGTATTGGCGTAGCGCGCGCATTGAGTCGAACTCACAAGCACACCACACTGCTGCTTCACCTGTTTTCCATTCCAGCGAGCGAACTTTATCTTCGAGTGATTGCTCGGTGATCCAATGGATTTCCATACCTGCTGGTGCTTCGAGAGCTTGGATATCCGCTTCCGAGATCACACTGATCACGGCATAGCCTGTTGCGTCTTCTGGCAGAGTGCGAATCTTTGCAGACAGTGCTGGCAGTGCAGTCATGTCCGCCGCCATAAAGAACCAATCAGCTTCTGTATTTAGGTTTGAGATGCTGCCCGGGCCTGCGATGTTGATGGTAGCGCCTTCTTTTGCAGACATCGCCCAACGCGCCGCAAAGCCACATTGTAGGTCCTTGGTGATGTGACGTACGAAGTCGACTTCAATCGTGCATGCTTGCGGGTCGAAGCGACGAATGGTGTAAGTACGCATGACTGGGCGGCTGTCTTCTGAGAAGCCTTGAATATCGGTGCCGCCGGTTTCGTTGAACAACAGCTTGATATAGCTGCCTTCGCAATCTTGTGGGAAGTTGCCTAGCGCGTCACCTTGAAGGGTAATGCGCTGCATGTTCGGTGTTACGGCTTGTGTGTTGATGACAACGAGGCTTTTTGGTTGTGGTTTCTTTTTCATTTTAATTCACATTTCACTACGTTTGATAACTATTCTCTTTCTCATCTAAGATTAACAGCATCTCAATAAGGCAGATAGTGTCTTTATCTAAATTTACACTCTGATCTGAGAATCGGCGATTTAATTTCGGTACGCCTCGCTCAAATGAACACTTCGTCGTCTCGCTTTATAAGATAGTCACTGGACAATAAAAAAGGGCACCGAAGTGCCCTTGAGAGAAGAATGGAGCTTGTTTACTGCGTTTGTTCTAACAAATGCGTCTTCAGGAATCGATCCATCGCTTGGTAACCATCGAGACGGTTTTCTAGTGAACGGAAGCCGTGACCTTCGTTCTCCTTAACGATGTACTCCACTTCAACGCCGCGGTCGCGCAGAGCATTAACGATTTGGTCAGATTCACTCTTCACCACTCGTGGGTCTTTCGCGCCTTGCAGAACCAACAGTGGTGCTTTGATTTGGTCTACGTGGAACACCGGTGAGTAGGCTTTCATCATCTTCGCGTCTTCTGGATCTTCCGGATTGCCCACTTGCTCATGCAGCATAGCTAGGAAAGGTGCCCAGTATGGTGGGATAGAATCCATGAAGGTGAATAGGTTAGACACGCCAACGTAGTCGATGCCACATTTGTACAGGTCTGGTGTAAACGTCACACCAGCCAATGTCGCGTAACCACCGTAAGATGCGCCATAGATACACACTTCGCCATCTTGTGCGTAACCTTGGTCAATCGCCCATTTTACGCCGTCCGTAATGTCGTCTTGCATCGACTGACCCCATTGCTTGAACGACTTCTCCCAAAATTCACGGCCATAACCCGTTGAGCCACGGAAGTTCATTTGCAGTACTGCGATACCACGGTTGGCAAACAACTGAACTTCTGGTTGGAAGCCCCAGTGATCGCGAGCCCAAGGACCGCCGTGCGGAAGAACAAGCAGTGGCAAGTCTTTCGCTTCACGACCTTTTGGTAACGTTAAGTAGCCATGGATGGTTTCACCATCACGAGCGGTATAAGTGATTGGCTTCATCTTCGCCATGTCTTCTGGCTTATGCCAAGGTGCGTTTGCAGCTAACTTTTCAAGTTGGTCTGAATCGCGATCGTAGTAGTAGTAATTTGGACGGTCGGTGTCGCTGTAGGTCACGACAATCATTTTTCTCTCGTCGCGAGTCGTGTTGTTCACCGAGATTTCAACGCCCGGAAGCTTTTCTTGCAGACGCTCAAAAGTCTCTTCATAACCTTTATCAAGGTAATGGTACTGACGCTTGTCCGTCACATAAGAGATCGTTGTGAGCTTGTTGAGTGCGTTTGAGTAACTTGCACTGGTGACGTCCACTTCTGGGTGAGAGAAGATCTCGCGCACTTCTTTGTTAGCCTTCACATCATATTCGATGATCGCTGATTTATCGCGAGTGATACGTGAAGCAACGTACAGGTTCTTGTTATCTGGTGTAAATGAGATTGGAGAGAAGTCTTCTTTGAAGGTGAGGTTCTTCAATGGACGGAACTCTTCATCCACGGTGTCACGATAGAGGACTGCGGTGTTTACGCCGTCTGACGTCGAAATCACGCGAATGTTACCATCGTGGTCCGTACCCCAGTAACGCACGTTGCCTGGGTTTTGAGCAACCAGCGTGTTTTCACCGGTTTTCAAGTTATGACGATAAACATCAAACACTTGCGGGTTACGTTCGTTAGTCGTGATAAGAATGTCGTCAGGCTGACTTTCTAAGGTGTCGATAACATAAGCCACGACATCGGACGTTGGTGTGATGGTTTTCTCTTCGCCCGTTTTTACGTTTACCGTAACGAGGTAGAAGTTTTCATCACCACCCGTGTCGCGAGAGTAGATGACGGTGTCATCGCCAACCCAGTAGTAGTAAGCGATGTCGCGATCGACTATGGATGTGATGCGCTTGACTTGATCGGCTTTGCCCACGGGATGAACAAAGACGTTTTTACGATCTTGCCACGGTTTCATCATCGAAATGTAATCGCCAGCAGGGGAGATTTGGTAGCTCGATACTTCTGAATTACGGAAGAAATATTCCACCGGATATTCTGGCGGAATGACCTCTGCGGTCGTGGTGGTCGAGGTTTGGCTACAACCCGAAACGAGTAAGCCAAAAGCGGTAGCAAGAATGAGCTTGCGAGTACGCATTGTGTAACGCTCCTTGTGTGACAGACCTGTCAGCATCGTGCTTGTCGGTCAGAGTGAATCGATTGTCGCGGCAAAATACAGCGGCGTGACAAAGCAGTGACGAAGTGCGCCCAATCGCTAACTCAGCTCAGGCGAGTGCTTATTAAGTTTTCATGTTTTAGTCACTGCTGTTGCTACTATGACCCAATCCATCCGTGGAAGTGGCGATTATTTGTACTTACCGAACAAAGGACTAGCTAAAACTTGGTATAAGTCACACTTATCTTTCATTGTTTTGTTATTTATATCATTGGGATAGTCGACAAAAGCAAAAGCGCTGCCATGCCATAGTTGAAGCCTTTTACGCGTTTAGACGTGGTCAACCAACGTTGAAGTTGCATGCCTGCCGCCGTCCAAAAAGTCACAGAAGGCAGGTTTGCTAAGCAGAAGATGCCGGCAATAAAAGCCAGTTCTAGCCAAGATCCGCCGCTGCTGTATACGGTGATGGCAGTGAGTGCCATGGACCAGCCTTTGGGATTCACCCATTGAAACGCCACTGCACCCAAAAAGCTCATTGGTCGGTAATCATCTTTGACTTCAGTCTTGCTGCTGGTTGCTATTTTGTACGTGAGGTACAACAAGTAAGTCAGGCTCATTACCTTGAGGACGCTATGCGTGATCGGATACGCATGAAACAAGCCCATAAGACCAATGCCAACCAAAATCAGCATCGCGGCGAAACCCAGTGTGATGCCTAACATGTGTGGGATAGTGCGCTTAAAGCCGACGTTAGCGCCAGACGTCATAAGCATGATGTTGTTCGGTCCTGGAGTGAAGGTCGAGACAAACGCAAACAGTGCCAACGCACCAAGTTGATGGTATTCCATAATGTGTTCCTGCATTTCTGTTTTGCCTGCGAATCAGCAGGCAAGGGATTACGTTTTCTGACCGGTCGAGAACAATGATAGGTAGAAGCGCCATCAATTTTGTGCTTTTATTTGACGAATACTCACTCGCTAAACAACAAAAGAGCATCATGGATAGATTTGACGAAAGAATATTGCAAGCGCTGAAATCAGACGGAAGAATCTCCAATGTGGACCTGTCTGAACGAGTTGGATTATCGCCATCCGCGACCTTGCGCCGAGTGCAAGATTTGGAGCGAAAGGGCGTGATTAAAGGCTATAGAGCGGTGCTGGATAATCAACAAATGGGCGTCGGTTTTGTCGCGTATGTGTCAATAGGCTTGGCATCGCATTCTAAACACGCGCAACTAGGCTTTGAAGAGCACGTTCGATTTGTCGACCAAGTTGTCGAGTGCCACAACATTACGGGTTCTAACGAGTATCTATTAAGAGTCGAAACTCAAGACCTAGCGGCGTACAAAGCGTTTCATGCCGATGTTCTTGGGGAATGCGAACACGTAAAAGCCATTACAACCATGGTGGTGATGGACACGCCAAAAGATGAGCGATAGCTCGTATAGAGAACATTGTTTTGTGGCACATCAATTTGAAGTGACTCGAAAGAGTCAGTCGAGTATGAGTAAAGTCCACATAAAATGCTGGAAAGCAGTCTGCAATCTGACAATTCCAGTATTTATTCTCACCTTCTAAATAATCTCATCCTGCTAGTTTTTCTACGTCGCTGCCCGGTTCGCGTGCAGTGGATCTGAAAATTTAAGGATGAATGATGAAATCATACGTAACCCTTCCTCTTGCAAGCTTGGGCGCACTTGCAGCTTTAAGCTCTTTTAATGTCAGTGCCCACGGCTGGGTCGAGTTTCCGAGCGCTCGCCAAAACACTTGTTATTTAGATGGCGGCTTTTGGACCAATGAAATCCCAAACCAAGCTTGTCAGGCCGCTTATGACGAGTCGGGCGCATATCCCTTCGTACAGCGTAGCGAGATTGCTGCAAACGTGCCGAACTACCGCGATATGGCGCATGTGAAAGCGATTGTTCGTGACGGTGAACTTTGTTCAGCGGGTGATGCTGCTAAGAAAGGTTTGAATATCCCATCTCCAAATTGGCAACGTACTAACGTGACGCCAGATGCAAACAATCAAATCGAATTGGTGTTCTTCGGCAAAGCACCGCATAACCCGTCTTACTGGGAGTTCTATCTTTCTAAGCCAACATATGATGATGCGCAACCACTGACTTGGGATGATTTAGAGCTGATTGATACTGCTGGCGATGTGTATGTGGATGCAGAAAAACGCTACCGTATGCAGGTAACCTTCCCAGCCGATCGTTCAGGTGATGCGATTCTCTATACTCGTTGGCAACGTATTGATGTGGCAGGTGAGGGCTTCTACAACTGTAGTGACATTACCTTGAACGGCAATGGTACAACGCCTCCAACCGATCCAGTAGACCCAACCGATCCGGCAAACAACCTGACTGCTCTGGGTTACTTTGTCCCACAAGGGTTTGGTCCGGTAGAGTCAGGCGACACGGTACGATTCCGCACGTTTAATGCAACGGGCAGCGAGATCGTCGATCTGTCACTACCAATCAGTGCAAACAACACCACAACGTGGGCTGCGGAGTTAGCTGACCAATTTAACTCGCAGCAAACGGGCGATTGGTACGTGGGTATTTGGCACGAAGCAATGAACCACTATATGTTCGATACCAACAACATCTACGCAAACCAAGTGTTGGCTCCGAACGCTAACTTTAGCTACGCGTTGTCATTAATTAAAGGTGATACTACACCGCCGGTTGAGCCGACCAACCTTTGGAGTAAAGATGCGGTGTACAACCAAGGTGACGTCGTGACACACAACGGCCGTGAATGGACAGCGCAGTGGTGGACGCGTGGTGAGGAGCCTGGAACTACAGGTGAGTGGGGTGTTTGGCGTTAAGCTTCATTCTTTCCAAATACGCAAAACCCTTCTCAGTTGAGAAGGGTTTCTTGTTTTAATTCAGGCCGTTTTCGCCTTGCCAAGGTTGCCAGTTCATCATCGCATGATCGGCCAATTTGAGCATCGGAATGTCTTCGTGGGTATCGCCGTAAGCATAAATTTTTTCGTATTGGTTCAAGTCGAAAGCACGTTGCACACGCTCGACCTTTCTTTCCAAACTGCAATCACCACTTTGGTAACGACCACTAATGTGTTCGCTTTCGCTGAGTAATTCACTACATAGTAATTGGTAGCCGTGTGTTTGGCTCCATGGTTTTAAGTAGGCGTTAAGTGATGCTGAGACCACGACAATGGTGTCGCCTCGCGCTTGGTGCCATTCCAGTTTCGCTTGCGCTTCTGGGCGAATGTGTTTCTCAATCACCTCTTTTGCAAATTGGGTTCCTAGCGCTTCAACTTCTTGCGTTCCCCTTCCTGCAAAGGCGATGAAACTGGCGATAGGGCGCATTCGCTTAGCAGGAAGGGCGCCTGCCTTGTAGAGCGCATAAAACGGCAGAATCACAACGTTTCCGACCCACTTGCGCAGGCCAAAAACAGAATAGTGGAGGAAGGCGCTAAACATATCCTCATTGGTGATGGTGCCATCAAAATCAAACAGTGCGAGAGAGGGCTTTTGGCTATCTGACAATCCGCTGCCTTATGGTTTAGTGTGCGTGTCCGTGAGAGAAGTTTATCACCATCACGCCCGCTGCGATAAGTGCCATGCCAATCCAAAGGCTAGTATCCATGTGCTGGCGGTAAACCAATTGCGAGATCAAAGTCACCGATACAATCGCCAAACCTGCCCAAAGGGCGTGAACAATGCCAACTGGCATGCCGCCTTTCATCGCCTGCGCCAAACAGACAAAGGCAGCTAAGTGGCCAACTAGTACAAGGGTTGCAGGCAGCGGTTTGCTAAAGCCATCAGTGGCTTTAAGTGCAACGTGTGAAAGGGCTTCTGCGCCCACGCCTAAAAGTAAGAAAAACCAGCTCATTGTTATCGTTCGTCATCGGTTAATTTGGAATAGGGCTAGTATATTGATGTCGAATAAAATGATAATCCCATAAAAATTCAAATGACTTTTACTTAGTTGTAATAATAAGCCTGTCTTACATACGCTTACATCAACTCGTTGCCGCAATCGTTACACTGCCGCCGTCTTGGAAAAGGAGCGTGTATAGATGCATAAAGCAATAGCGAGTATTGCGGTGATGTTTGCACTGAGTGGCTGTGGTGGCGAAGGAATAACGACAGACTCTGTGCCTAAGTTTAAAGATCACAGAGCGAACTATGAGGTGGACGGTATCGATCTGCTGCATCGTTCGATTACCGACACCATCAGCGATGACTTACTGGGCTTTGAGGCCGAGAACTTGTCTCGCAAAGTGACTTACACGCTCGATCGACTCTCATTAAACATTTTGCGTGACTTTAATGTGAGTACCCTCGCGGAGTTAGAAGCATTAGTCCCGAATGTTGGTGACAACAAAACCTCTCTGATTTTTGAGTTTCACTTGATGCGGTTAACACCTGAAATGGTGATGGTCAGCTCATCGAACGAGATTGAACACTTCTTTTATGAAGCGGAGATCATTGAAACCCGTTTTGGTATCTCAACCTATAAATTCACCGAAGCACCAACGCGTGTTGACATGGTGGTGTATCCAGAAGGCATCGCGATTGAGGCATTCAACCAAGGTTATCAAGCTGAATATGATGCAAGCAAAGGCACGTACAAGGTGCGTTTGCAGTACGACGATAATGGTGAAAAAAGCCAATATGATGAGCTGATAGTGGACTTGAACAGTGATCAAGTTCGACTGGAGAAAGGCACAACGACGATGGAAGGATTGGAAGTCAAAGACAGCATTGAGCAAAGCCATCGATTCGAATACAACCGCAAGCAAAACACACTCTCCATTCAATAATCATTTATTGAACATATTATCTTCTCGAATATTGAAGTGATGGTTAGGTTCATTTCTGAGCAACGGTTGGGAGACTGACTCGGAGTCATGGCTTCAATTTCTTTTGCGCTTCACCTAGACCCTTTATGCGCACATGGGGAAAGTTAGGGTTTCTTTCCCCGTTTTTCTTTAGCGAAAATAAGATGTTGCCAATTCTGAACACCATGTTACGAGCGCTTTTGTCGTGATTTGATGCTCCATTCCGATAGGGTGAAATAGGCTAAACGGCACCTTTATGTTATTCGCGAGAAGTGAAGTATTAATCTTTTTTAACTTTTTTTTGTGGGCATAGCGTTGACCAACGGACAGTGGAAGAAGAGTCCATCCACCATTTTCTAGTAATCTGACTAATAAAGCGTGGCTGCTTACGACTCGAGTATGTGTCGAGAAAGCTTGAATCATCCCCTCTCCGTTGACATGGTTATGCATAAGGTACTGCACCTCAAGCTGTGCATCTTCGAGGCCAAAATCAGTTTTGTATGCTAGGTCGCTATTTGGATTGACGAACAGACCATAGGCAACATAACCAAGATGTTTATAAGCGCATGGATACTCGGGTTCAATGCTTCCTTTTGCAGGAAGTATCGCGAAATCTAATTTATGCTCTGAAACCGCTTTTATTGCTTGTTCTCTATTTGTCTCTAGCCAATGTATACGCATTTGAGGGAATTGCTCTAGGCTTCGCCGTTCCAGCTCTGCGATAAGCTCAATTGGAAAGTCCATGTCGTACCCCAACTTCATTTCCATTTTCGGCTCATCAAACATGGCTTGACTAAATTCTTGCAGCTTTTGATTTTGACGAAGCACTAGACGGGTTTGTGGGTATAGGTGCTCAGCTCTTGGAGTCGCAAGGGCTTTACGCCCTTCAATAATGAATAACTCGAACCCTAAGTCATCTTCATAAGCTTTTACCAGTTCACGAACCGTCGTTCGGTCTTTTCCTAGGTGACGTCCAGCGGCGCTATATGAATGGTGTTCATAAACGGAGACAAAAGCGTAAAGTTGATCGAGAGAGTGCAAATGAATTTCCTTACATTATGAACGTAATATCCCCACATAAGTGGTTTTTAAGATAGTAATTATCCATCCATAATTGGTGCAAATTCTGTTATTAAATTTGCGAGAGAGATGTCCTTTAACTCCACATCTTACGCCAAAGTGCAGCCACCAATATTTAGCGCTGATCTATTCAAAGTTATTGTGACCGTAGCAATCCCAGTCACACTGCAAACCATTTTGTTCTCAAGCAAAGGGTTGATTGATCTCGTCATGATCGGGCAGCTTACTGAACAAAATATCGCAGCAATTGGTGTGGCGAGCCGCGCACTATTTGTGGCAACAATATTTTTAGCTGGTGTCACCGCTGGTGGAGCGATGCTGACCGCGCAATATTTTGGAGCCAAAGACCAGAAGGGAGTGATACGAAGTACTGCATTGACTTGGATAATGGCGACATTGGCGTCGTTCATCCCATTGTTTGCTTTTCACTTTTATGGTGATGACATCATAGGGCTGTCGACTAAATCGCCGGAAATCATCGCGTTGGGCCATCAGTACTTGCAGGTATCGAGTTGGAGCCTACTCGCTGTCGCCTTTGTCGGTAGTGTTGCTGCTGGTTTACGAGCCATGCATCAAGCTGCGTTAAGTACCTGGTTTAGTG
This sequence comes from Vibrio jasicida CAIM 1864 = LMG 25398, assembly GCF_000400365.1. Lineage (GTDB taxonomy): Bacteria > Pseudomonadota > Gammaproteobacteria > Enterobacterales > Vibrionaceae > Vibrio > Vibrio jasicida. Next base: position 248,364 of record NZ_BAOG01000063.1, read on the forward strand.
GTCTCGGCATTGCGTTAAATGTGTTGTTTAACTGGGTGCTGATTTTTGGTCACCTAGGGTTTCCTCAGTTTGGCTTAAAAGGTGCTGCGATAGCAACGGTCCTGAGCTCCACGCTGGAAGTGGCTGTGATTTATGTGTTCTTAAAGGTTAAGGCGCATCCTCTAAGATTTGGCACTCAAGCACTCAAAGATGCAGTTCAGTGGCGCTATGTTCGATCGTTTTTCGCTCTATCAACCCCGACAACACTTAATTTCTTAGCGTGGTCAGGTGGTTTGTTTGCTTATACCGCCATTATGGGGCAAACCGGAGAGGCAGGCTTGGTGGTGCTTTCTGTGATTACACCGATAGAGGCTTTTTCTCTCAGTTTTTTGACGGGTATTGCGAATGCTTCTGCCGTCATCGTTGGCAATCAACTTGGAGCGAATAAGCCTGAACTAGCCTATGCCCAAGCGAAAGGATTTACTGTTATTGCCATTGGTGTGACTCTGGTTGTGTCGATTTCTTTGTGGTTCCTGCAATCCTCGGTGTTAGATCTGTTTACGGTGTTATCTGCAGAAACAAGACGAATGGCAGAGCAGTTTTACATGATTTTGTGTGTTGGTATTTTGCTGCGTTCTTTGCCTACGTTAATGGTCGTGGGAGTTCTACGTGCGGGTGGAGATGTTAAGTTTTGTCTCTATCAAGACTTATCGACGCAATGGTTATTTGGCATTCCCTTGGCTGCATTGGGAGCGATGGTGTTTGGTTTTACCGCCCCAGTGGTATTTGCGATGTTCTTCTTAGAAACCTTATTTAAGTGGGTAGCGTGTTTGTACCGCTTTCGTAGTCGCAAGTGGATGAATTGTTTGGTTAAAGAAGGGTAATAGTAATGAACTTACTCAGTGTTTATGAAGCTTATGGTGTGACCATCGCCGTGCTTGTGTTCGTAATGATCTATTTATTTATTCACGTGAAATACATTCGCCACCATGCGATGCACAAGCGCTTTCTTGCGGCGCTTTGGGAGTTGATGAAGAACACCATTCACGGAGAGCACATCCGCACCATGGGTTACAAGCATGAAAAGGAAACAACAACGTCAAAAGAAAAAAATAGCTAGGAAGGCTCTTATCGGGGCTGCTTTGATACAAGTCTAGAGCGATTCCACTTGTATCTTTTTGGGGAATGGTGAGCATACCTTCCCCTTTTTTATTTCTAAAATGATAGATGGTTATTGATAAAAAACTGCCAACCAAATTGTCTCTTGTTCTGGATCTGTCCAACTGACGCGATGTTTTGTATGCGCCGGAATGTTGATATGGTCACCGGTTTCTAAACGTTTTACCGATCCATCTTCATAAGTCAGTTCGCCTGCGCCTTGCAGCACCAACACCCACTCATGTTCTTCTTGATCGTACCATTCGCCCTCTGGCGTGGTTTGCCCTTTTGAGACAATACGCTCGATGCGCAGTTGTTTATGTGTGAGTAAGTCTTCGAACACTTCTTCACTCAGATCACTGGGTAGGTCTTTAAACAGATTCATAGTGCTTCCTAAATAACGATCAGTCCAAATGGTGCGAGCAGTTGTTCTTGCTGCCAGTCGCAGATCTTAACACCGTATAAAGAGACGCGGCGAATGTCCAAGCCTTCTAAATCGACGTGGGTAAGATCGCTCTCCTCTATATTAAAGCTGCCCCATTGTTCTCGACTGAATTCTCCTCTCGATAAGTCAGAGCCTTTAAAGCTCGCGCCCATCAAGTTTGCGCCGTTCCATCGGTTCTCAAATAGATCACATTTCTCTAGCAGTGCGCGCTCAAAGTTGGTGTAAGCCAAGTTGCAGCCAGTAATGTAGGCGATACAAAAGAACACGGTATTGCTGACGCGATTAGCGAAGTTGGCACTTTGAAAGTTTGCGCCCTTCAAATCGCATTTGCGCAGTTCGATGCCGACGCAATCCGCGCCATTGAACTGGGACATGGCCAGCATGCAGTTGCTAAAGCTGGCGTCTTTGAGCTTGGTATAACGGAAACTGCAGCCTTCTATGTCGCTCGGCTGGATAAAACGGCAATCAATAAACTTTGCATCACTCAGATCGGCGTGGTCGAAATTGCACTGATAAAAGCGGCAGTTTTCAAAAGTGGTGTTTTGCAAATCGTGATGAGAAAAGTCTTCCTGTTCGAAAGTGAGATCGGTCTTAATCATGGCTTTTTATCTTTTCCTTGTTCGGTTGGAAGCAGACTAACACCCTAAGTGACTGATTTTCCAGAAATATAACTTGTTGTATTTCAGTGGTTTACAAAGGCCGAAAATCGCCAATTTAAGCGGTCAAATTGGCGATTTGAAGTGGGTGTTTTTTGAAAATAACCCGAGCATATCGAGAAAAAAGTTTTGTTGAGCACAGGAGCTCTCAGAGGATGCGGAATGAGAACTGCGACGCACGCTTCTCACACGCACAGTTTGCATTACAGGATTGTGTCCTATTTGCATAATTTGTTGATCAATTTGGCGTTTTTGTATACGGAAAAGCTATATTTTTCACAAATTGATTTCCATCAAAATAGTAGGGTTTCTATATGCTAGATTGCGCGCAGCTCAAGAAAATAGTGATACTCGCGTGCTTCAAGGTTTTGGATTCATTAAGGAACTGCCCGAAAGGGAAGAGCGCAGCTGAGTACAAAAAGAAACAAAGCCCTACAAAAGGAAATAACAATGAAAAAAACAATCTGCAGTTTAGCAGTGGTTGCTGCGTTAGTGTCTCCAAGTGTTTTCGCTCACAGTGAAGGTGACTTCATTCTACGTGTTGGTGCGGCATCCGTTGTACCAAATGACAGCAGTGACAAAATCCTAGGTTCTCAAGAAGAGCTTAAAGTGGATTCCAATACGCAGCTGGGCTTGACGTTCGGTTACATGTTTACCGACAACATCAGCTTAGAAGTGCTTGCTGCAACACCATTTAGCCATGATATTTCAACAGATCTACTTGGTCTTGGTGACATCGGTGAGACCAAACACCTACCACCAACGGTTATGGTTCAGTACTACTTTGGTGACTCACAAAGCAAATTCCGCCCATACGTGGGTGCGGGTCTAAACTACACCATCTTCTTTGATGAAGGCTTTAACGGTACAGGTAAAGGTGCTGGCCTTTCTGATCTGAAATTGGATGATTCATTCGGTCTAGCTGCAAACGTTGGTGTGGACTACATGATCAACGATAAATGGTTCCTAAACGCATCGGCGTGGTACGCAAACATTGAAACAGAAGCGACCTACAAAGCGGGTGGCGCGAAACAAAAGACTGACGTTGAAATTAACCCTTGGGTATTCATGATCAGCGGCGGTTACAAGTTCTAAGAAAAAGCAGTAGCAAAAGAACAACAATATTATTGGCATGACTTTTAGGGGCAGTTGCGGGGATTGCCCCTCTTTTTTTATTTCATTTTCTCTTCTTCTCATCTCTCCTTTCTCTTCCTATTTCTATGATTTTTCTATTTGTAAACGCATCGACTAAAAAATGAATTTTCTGTTAATTCTCGATTGCTGAGAAAAGCGAAAAATTACTATAGCTAGGTTTTGAAATTGTTCTGATAAATTCGATGACAAGCATTCGGTTAATTATTAATCGAACGTCAAAATAAATATTACAAAATGAAGCTAAGGACTGGCTGACTAAGGAAAATTACTCGTAAAGCGTGGAATTTTTACGCGAGTATTTTTCAGTTTTGCTGTCGTTAGCTGAGAAAAATGTCTTTATTTTTCAATCGATAGACAGGAAGAACTAAAAATGAAAGGAACCACACTCATTGCAGTATTTGCTTCGGCAGTATCATTGTTCTCATACAGTGAGAAAATAAGTGCGGCAGAGAAATTTATTACTATCGGCACGGGTGGTCAAACGGGTGTTTATTATGTGGCAGGCCAATCGATTTGTCGTTTTGTAAACCGTGGTGCGGCAGACCACAGCATTAAATGTAATGCACCAGCCAGTGGTGGTGGCGTGGCAAACGTCAATGGTTTGCGCAGTGGCGAATACAATTTCGGCATTATGCAGTCAGATCACCAATACAAAGCCCTAGAAGGTGTGGCTCCTTTCCAAAATAACCAACCAATGACGGACATTCGTGCCGTTTTCTCACTACAAAGTGAAGTGTTCACCATTCTTGCGCGTAAAGACGCGGGCATCACTAATTTCGACGATTTGAAAGGCAAGCGCGTTAACATTGGTAACCCTGGTTCTGGTCAACGCGATACGTTTGAGCAAGTGATGCAAGCTAAAGGTTGGTCACAAGATGTGTTCAGCTTGGTATCGGATCTAAAACCAGCAGAACAAGCTTCCGCAATGAGTGACAACAACATCGATGCAATGAGTTACTTCGTTGGACACCCAAACGGCGCGATTCAAGAAGCCTCAACCACAACGGATGCGGTGTTAGTGCCAGTGACTGGTCCTGAAATCGACAAGCTACTTGCTGAGCGTGCGTACTTCACCAAAGCAACCATTCCGGGCGGAATGTACCGTAGCAACCCGAACGATACGCAATCTATCGGCGGCAAAGCGGTGCTCTCAACCACAGCAGAAACCGATCCTGAGTTGGTGTACCAACTGACAAAATCTGTATTCGACAACCTAGATCGTTTCAAGCGTCTGCACCCAGCATTTAAAGACCTGAAAGAATCAGAAATGATTGAAGTAGGTCTGTCTGCACCACTGCATGAAGGTGCGGTGCGCTACTACAAAGAGCGCGGCTGGTTGTAAGTAACTCTTAGAACCTTCAATTTTTAGCAAGCGCTGTGATGGATTCGCAGCGCTTGCTTCTCTGTTGTTTGTGAGAAAATTATGGATAAGACGTCCAATGCAGATACGCATCCGAGTGAGCTGTCGGCAGAAGAACTGATTGCCCAAGATGTGGGTGCTCACCTGCCAACCGGAATCATGGAAAAACTGATTGCGGGTTTGGCGTTACTTTGGTCTCTGTTTCAACTTTGGATAGCGTCTCCGCTGCCCTTTATTGTTGGCTTCGGTGTGATGAACGACACCGAAACGCGCGCCATTCACCTTGGCTTTGCCTTGTTGCTTGCCTTCCTTGTCTTCCCTGCTTTTAAGCGCTCCCCACGCGACCGTGTTCCTGCCTTCGACATCATGTTGGGTTTGATTGCTTGTGCCTCTTCGCTGTACTTGTTTGTTATGTACGAAGCACTAGCACAACGTCCGGGCAGCTTAACCACTGAAGACTTTATTACCGCATTGATTGGTTTGCCTCTGCTTTTAGAAGCGGCGCGTCGTGTATTGGGCCCAGCATTGCCTGTGATTGCGTTGGTGTTTATCGGCTACAGCTTGGCAGGCCCATACATGCCGGGTTTGTTGTCCCACCGCGGCGTGCAGTTGGATGCGTTAGCTAACCACCAGTGGATCACTACGGAAGGTGTGTTTGGTATTGCACTTGGCGTGTCGACCAGCTTTGTATTCTTGTTTGTTCTGTTTGGTGCGTTGTTGGAACGTGCTGGAGCAGGGCACTACTTCATTCAACTGGCATTTAGCATGTTGGGGCACTTGCGTGGCGGCCCTGCAAAAGCGGCCGTCGTTGCTTCTGGCTTAACGGGTTTGATTTCGGGCTCATCGATTGCCAACGTAGTGACCACGGGTACGTTCACTATTCCTATGATGCGTAAAGTCGGTTTCTCTCCAGAGAAAGCCGGTGCAGTGGAAGTGGCGTCATCGGTGAATGGGCAAATCATGCCACCTGTTATGGGTGCTGCGGCATTTTTGATGGTGGAATACGTCGGCATTCCTTATGTAGAGATCATCAAGCACGCCTTCTTACCTGCCGCAATTTCTTACATTGCCCTTCTTTATATTGTTCATTTAGAAGCGCTCAAGTTGGGCATGCAGCCAATTGATGCTGCACGCTCAAAACCTTGGCTAGCGAGACTGACGGGTTTTGCATTTGGTGCGGCGTTGATTTCTGGATTGTCGATGGTGGTCTACTACGGCTTAGGATGGTTGAAGCCAATATTGGGTGACTTTGTTCTACCGGGAATGGCTTTGGTTCTTGCGGTGGTTTACTTGGCATTGCTCAAAGTGGCGGCAAGCAATGAGCCGCTACCAGAAGAGGATCCAGATTCTCCGCTAGAACAGCTACCAAATACGCGCGCAGTCTTGCTGTCTGGTCTGCACTATCTACTGCCTGTGGTGGTCTTGGTCTGGTGTTTGATGATTGAGCGTCTGTCTCCGGGTTTATCTGCTTTTTGGGGCAGCGTGATTCTGGTGGTGATCGTTTTGACTCAACGTCCTTTACTGACTTGGATGCGTAAAGATGGCAAACACGATTACGGTAACTTCAAAGACGGTTGCGTTGATTTACGTGAAGGCTTGATTGCTGGTGCGCGTAATATGATCGGCATTGGTATCGCGACTGCCACCGCAGGTGTGATTGTTGGTGCGGTATCGCAAACGGGTGTTGGCTTAGTATTGGCTGATTTGGTTGAGATGCTGTCGATGGGCAACTTGCTACTCATGCTGATGCTTACCGCCGTATTGAGCTTGATTCTAGGCATGGGCTTACCAACGACGGCTAACTACATCGTGGTATCGAGCTTGCTAGCACCTGTTATCGTCACGCTGGGTCAACAACACGGTTTGATTGTGCCGTTAATTGCGGTGCACTTGTTTGTGTTTTATTTCGGCATCATGGCGGATGTAACGCCGCCGGTGGGTCTGGCTTCGTTTGCAGCAGCAGCGGTGTCGAAAGGCGATCCAATCAAGACGGGCTTAACCGCGTTTTACTACAGTCTAAGAACCGCAGCTTTGCCGTTCCTATTTATCTTCAATACGGATTTGTTGTTGATTGATGTCGATTGGGCGCACGGCATTGCCATCTTTGTTATTTCTACTATCGCGATGTTGATATTCGCAGCGGCGACGCAAGGCTGGTTCCTGACTCGTAACCGTTGGTACGAAGGCGTTCTGTTATTGTTGGTGGCTTTTACTCTGTTCCGTCCAGGATTCTGGATCGACATGGTGGTGGACCCGTACCAATCGAGCAATCCTGCCCAGTTGGCACAAACGCTTGAGCCGCTAGAAGAGGGCAGTGTGCTTAGAATGCGCATCAGCGGTGAAGATGCGGTCGGTAAGATGCGTGAATTTTCTGTGCTGCTTTCGGTTCCTGAAGGGGAAACCGGACAAGATAAGCTGGACGCATTGGGTATCGCTACCTATCAGCAAGGTGAACAAACCCTGATTGATATCGTCAGCTTTGTTAGCCCAGCAGAGGCAGCAGGATTGCAGTTCGACCAACAAATTGTCGATGTGCGTGTGCCTGTTGAGCGTTATCGCAAAGAATGGATGTGGATTCCGGCAATGTTGCTGTTTGGTGTTGTGATTTGGCTACAACGCCGAAGAGTAACAGCGCAGCTTGCTGCAGCACATTGATAGTTAAAGATAAATAACGATGAAGCCCCATTAGAGTTAAGACTAACGGGGTTTTTTTCTGTCTGGAGTATTCGCCAATGTGATTGTCTAAGTCGCGAAATGATTAGCGTCTTCTATACTTTATGCACATTTATACCCAAGCATCTCGAGGTTACTTGGGTACCAAAGAGTGTGAATATCTTTGCGCATCATTTGAACAAATTATCAACGCTCAAAATCGGATCTTAACCTTTCAGATCATCTTGTTGTTCGAAAGCGGAAAAATCCTACACTGATCACATAATTGAACACTTGGACAATATAAATGAGCGACGATATCGCGAAGAAATCCTCTTCGAAATCCAAACTGACCAAAATCCTTTTCCTTCTCGTTTGTGCTATCGGCTTCGGTGCGATGTACTGGTCTTGGCAATATTCTGATGGTCACCCAAGTACCGAAGATGCATACGTAAGAGCAAAAATCCTGTCTGTCGCTCCTCAGGTTCAAGGCCAAGTCATCTCAGTAGAAGCCAAAGACTTCCAAGTGGTGAACAAAGGCGATCTGCTATTAAAGATTGATTCTCGTCCTTATCTGCTCGCGGTCAAACAAGCGAAAGCGGCTTACCAATTGGCGGTTCAACAGCATGATGTGGCCGATAAACAGGTCACAGAAGCGGTCGCTGGTTTAGATGCAGCACGCTCGAACCTGACCGAAGCGCAGTTGGAGTACAAACGTACTAACTCGCTAGTGAAGCGCAAATTAGCGTCTGACCAAGATTTGGATACTGCGAAGAACAAACTCGCTAACGCTCAAGCAAGCTTAGAACAAGCACGTGCAACGGTAGAAAAAGCAATCGCAAACCGCGGTGAAGAAGGCGCAGAAGCAGCGGTTGTTCAACAAGCGGCGGCGCAACTCGCACAAGCGGAATTGAACCTGAGCTACACCGACATCACTTCTCCTGTTGATGGCATCGCAGGTGAAATCAACACGCACACAGGTTCTGTTGTCGGCATTGGCCAAACACTGTTCCCTGTGATTGTAAAAGACAGCTACTGGGTACGCGCAAACTTCAAAGAGACAGACCTAACGCACATCAAAGCAGGCATGCATGCAGAAGTCGTGATCGACATGTACCCAGACGTAGTGTGGGATGCGAAAGTGGAAGAACTGTCGCCAGCAAGTGGTACCTCTTTCTCATTGATGCCACCAGAAAACGCAACCGGTAACTGGGTAAAAATCAAACAACGTTTCCCTGTGCGTTTGACGCTTGAAGTACCTGAAGGTGCGCCACAATTGCGTGTGGGTGCAAGTTCTGAAGTGACCGTTGATCTGAAAAGTAACGCACAATGAGTAACGAGATTACGGCCGACAAACGGGGAATAGCCACCGTCGCCGTGATGCTTTCGGCCATCATGGTGCTGATAGACATGACCGTTGCTAACGTGTCGCTTTCACACATGATGGGCGCGTTGGGCGCAACGGCAGACCAAATCACATGGGTGCTAACTGGCTACAGCATGGCTGAGGCGATCTTCATTCCGATGACCAGTTTCTGGGTATCGCGATTTGGTGAGCGCAAAGTCATGCTGGTGGCGGTCATCGGCTTTGTGATTGCCAGTGCTTTCTGTGGACAAGCGGGTTCACTCGAAGAGATGGTAGTGTTCCGTATTATCCAAGGTGCGTTTGGTGCCTCGGTGATTCCACTGGCGCAATCTACGTTGGTTCAGATTTACCCTTCCGAGCAAAAAGGCAAGGCGATGGCGATCTTCTCCATCGGTATTTTGCTTGGTCCGATTTTAGGCCCGGTAGTGGGCGGTGTGATTACTGACAACATCAACTGGCGTTGGATCTTCTACGTCAACTTGCCATTTGGCTTAGTGTGTACTGCGCTGATTTATCGCTACATCCACATCAGCAACAAATCCAAACCGAACTTCGACTGGTGGATCATTGGTTATATGGCCCTCGGGGTCGGAGCGTTGCAGTTCGTACTCGACAAAGGTAACGACGAAGACTGGTTCAACTCTCGCATTATCCAAACCGCAGTGCTGCTGGCGATCATGGGCTTAATCATGTGGATCTACCGCAGTTGGAAGACCAAGAGCCCCATCGCGCCTCTGTGGCTCCTCAAGGACAGAAACCTCATGGTCTCGTCCTTGATGATGGCGGTGGTGTCGATGGCCATGTTCGGCTTGACCACTCAACAACCGATGTTGCTCGAAAGCTTATTGAATTACCCAGTGTCCACCACGGGTATGTTAATGGCGCCACGGGGGCTAGCATCTGCCTGTATGCTGATATTGGTGATTGTGATTAACCCACAATTCGACCCAAGGTTGAAGATTGTCTTTGGCCTAACTTGTATCGGTATTGGTAGTTACCTCATGACCTTGTACTCCATGGAAATCGATACCTTCTGGATCGTGATGCCAAGTATGATTCAGGGCATGGGTTTAGGTTTAACCTTCTCGACCTTATCGACACTGGCGTACATGACATTGCCAAAAGAGCAGTCGGTGGCAGGGGCGAGTATTTTTAACCTGTTCCGCACCATTGGTAGTTCGTTTGGTATCTCGATTGCGACTACATACCAATACCGCGACAGCCAACAGCAATGGCACGCTTTGGGAGAAGGCTTTAACCCTTATAACCTAGTGCTGCATGACTGGGCTGCGAAACAGGGGTTGTCGATTACTGATCCTGCGGCTTTGGAGCAATACCAGAACATGCTCCATCAGCAATCGCAAATGGTGGCCTTTGTGCACACCTTCCAATTGGTCGGGGTGATGTTCGTTATCATGATGCCGATGCTGATATTTATCCGCTCAAGGTAAACCTCTAAAGCTAAACAAAAGCGCCCTTAACTCAGCCAGTTAAGGGCACTTTTTTATGTCTGACTTTTCTATCGGTTTTCGAGCAATTAACCGAAGGTCACTTCACTGAAATGCGGATTGTCTTTGAGTGCTCTCATCGCAATCAATTGTTCGGTTGGGAATGAAATGTGCTCACCATCGATATCCAAAAATAAGCACTCTTGTCGTTCAATATCGTAGCCTGTATCAAATGCGCTGCCTTGATGTTTCTCACCGTTTTTGAGGGTGATTTCCACGGTCAGATTAAACATACAGGCGATTTCAATAAAATCGTATTGGCTGCAGGTCACCATAACTTTTTCTCCTTCTCTCTTTCTTATCAAGACCGATAAAGGACAGAAATACTTCTCTGAAACCTAATCTTCATCTTACGCCCTATTTTGGTCATGAAAAAGACATACAAGCAGGCTTAACTAAAACCATAGTTTAGTGAACAAGACGTAGATAGGACATGTCTGAAACGACACTTAAAAACACGTACTTGGCTCGTGAGCGCGCAACGCAATCACTGATTACTCCTCACACTTACTACGCGCAGTTGGCGCATCGCATTAACCACTCACCTCAATTTGAACACGGACGCGTCAAAGACAAGATGCCAAATGTGCCAAGCCCTCAGTCTTTTTGGCAAGTGTGTTGGGCCTACATGGGCGGACGTTCGCCGCTCAGTCCCGATAACCAGTTGCCTTATTCATCGATAGAGCCGACGCGGTTTAAACAGCGACAACAAGCGATGAGAGTCACTTGGCTCGGGCATTCCACTTTGATGATTGAGACCGATGGCGTGCGCATTCTGACTGACCCTGTATTCGACTATGCGTCGCCGTTGATTGCTAAGGCATGGTTTGAGCGCAATATCCCCAATACAGCCGTACGTGATAGCTTGCCGATTCCGGATGTCATCGTGATCTCTCATGATCATTACGATCACCTCGAAGCTTCGACCATACGTTACTATTCTGATAAATCCGTAACATTTTACGTGCCACTCGGTGTCGGTAAGCATCTGATTCGTTGGGGTGTTAGACCGGATAACGTGGTGGAATTTGATTGGTGGGAGAGCGTTCATTACGCCAACGTTGAGTTGATATGCACGCCAGCCAATCACAACTCAGGGCGCACTTATCTGGATAAGAATTCGACCTTATGGGCATCTTGGGTGGTTAAAGGGCAGCAAGAGACCCTCTATTTCAGCGGCGACAGTGCGTACGATTGTCACTTTGCACAAATCGCTCAGCGTTGCGGTCCGATTGATATCGCCTGTTTGGAAGTCGCGGCAGATGTGAAAGGCAACCAAGGTTATCCGGTTGAGAACTGGGGACACATGCAAGCGCATCACACCGTACGCGCATTCAAAGATCTGCAAGCGAAGAAGTTGCTACCTGTACACTGGGCAACGTATGAGTTGTTTACGCACAAATGGGATGAACCCATTGAGGACTTGATTGAACATTGCCAAGCCGATCACATTGAACTTATTACTCCGATGGCGGGAGAGAGTATTTACGTGGCAAAAGAATATAAAAATAAATGTTGGTGGCAGGCCAATAAATTATGTGAGCAAGCTAGAAAAATACGGGTATAATATGACGGCGCTTCAATAATACCTCGGTTAATTTAACTAACTTTCTTGCTCCTTATAACAAGCTTTTTACTGGTCACTAACTCGATGAAATACCAGCCACTCGCGAATATTCTGTGATCTCAAGCGAGACTAAATTTTTAAGTACAGTTTTTTGATACTTCCCACCTAAGAAATTAATCTCTCGATAGAAAAATTTTACTAAAAATCTAAGTGAACTTAATTTTACGCATCAAAACAATTATACTCGTCGCCATACTGATAAGGCTTAAAATAACTGGTCAAAGTGTGAACGTAATGAGTAAAACTTGATCAGTTAACAACAAGTAAAAGTCTCATCATTGAAATCGATTTAATTGATAAAGAATGCTGGTGATAATTGGAAGCAGCATCACAAGAGTAGGATTCTCTTGAATATATCATCAGGGATGCTGAAGAAATTAAAACAGGCATTGTTAGATGAATAATTCTGCAACGTATTTACTTGCTGCTTTACGAGAAAAAATTAAAGAGAAAGGGATTTGTTATTCCGATCTCTCTGCCGGAATGGGGATTCCTCTATCAACCATTAAGAGACAGTTACACAACACGTCTTTAGGGTTGGACAAAATACTCTCGTATGCCACTCATTTAGATACTGACTTAGTCGAATTGTCCATGCGTGGTAAACAGCTGCAACAAGAGAACGAGCAGTTTATCACTGACATCAACAGTGAAATATTTCACCAGTATCCGTACTTGTTTGATTTCTTGTATTTATTGCGTCGGAAGGAATGGTCTCCGCAAGATATTGCGAGCAAATACCAATTAACCCATACCTCGATCACGCTTTATTTCCGTGCATTGGAAATGATGGATTACATCGAGCTAAAAGGTGAGGACCAGTACCGCTTTAAAGACCAAGGTCGCTTTATTTTCGAAGAAGGCTCTAAGCTCGATACTTTGTTCGCCAAGCGCTTTCGAGATGAAGTGTTCAGTCATGATGTGCGACCACCGATTTGCATGGGACGCATTGCTATTACTGAAGAGCAGGAAGAAAAATTGGCGAATGAGGTGTACAACAAACTGATTGAGTTTGATGTGCAGAACAAGAGCGGGGAATGCAGTAAGCGACTGAGAAACGTCTTGATGACTTACACGCCGGGTAATCAGATATTCCTTTCGGATACGATTCCGAATATTGACGGTGAATTATTAAAAGCCATCTCGATGGCGAATGAAAAATAGTGACTATTTAATCACAAAATAAAGAATTTATATTAAGTGGGTGTGTTTGATAATGAATACATCAAAGCCCCACTATTATCCAAAATTAATGACTTGTTATTTAAATAGGTCAAACGAAGAAGAGACAAATTAACCGATCTCTTCTCACATCCAAAAGTGAAATAAATAAGGCTGAGTCTTCATCATCGAAAATCGGCAGGGCACGTCTCGACCTTTTTTCTCCTGATCAGGACCAAAAGCCAATAAATGAGGGATATAACATGCACTTTAAGACTTCTTTATGTGCGATTGCTGTCGGGGTTGCTCTAACACTTAGTGGATGCAACAGTAGTGATAATGACTCGAATGTGGATGCGCCACTGAAAGCGGCTGAATTCCATAACACCATCGATCGTGCGGGTGTGCCATTGGCACTGCGTGATCTTCATGGTGGTCACCTTCGCTACATTCCTATGTTCGATAACGGCTCGTGGCATGGTCACACACTAGACACTAAAGGTGGTGAAATCACCTTAGGTGGTACTGCGTTACTAACGGAAGAATACGTGTCATTCATGGCTGCACGTTTTGACCGTTTGGCACTAACGGTTGATGGTCAACCTATGCCACTCAAATTGACAGAAGCTTACTCACAACCTGGCGCATTGATTCAAAAATACACGGGCGATAACGGCATCGAAGCGGAGCTCGAAATGCGCTTTGTGACAGACCGTACTTCTCTTGTTAAAACCACCATCAAGAACCCGAACAAGCTGGCTATTCAAGGCGAATGGGACGGCGAGTTGATGCAAGATTACCGCGCTGACGATGGTCAACTTTACAAGAACAACGACAGCACTGTTCGCAGTGTTGAAGATGCATACCCTACTTACTCACGTGAAATCGCCGCGACAGAAAACGGCGTAGAAGTGTCTTTTGGTGCGGTTCGTGACTCTTGGTCGTTATTAACTTCGGGCGATTCTAAGTTTGAAGTGACGCGTTCTATCAAACCAGAAACGTCTACCATCGATGATGACAAGAAAGGCTTCGTCCAAACGGCAGAGCTAGGTGATGGCGAAGAAATCACGCTCTACACGGCGTACACGCACGTTCAAAACACTGAAGAACAAACGTCTGAATTTGCAAAATTGGATGACGTAATGGCCGATCCAAAAGGCTACATGCACGATTCAGCAATGCGTTGGGAAGAGTATCTAGCAAACGGCCTTACGAACGATGCTGCTTCAAAAGAGCATGAATTCGTTGCAGTAAAAGCGATGGAAACACTAAACGCAAACTGGCGTGGTGCAGCGGGTGCGATTGATCATGATACTGTTACGCCTTCGGTTACGGCGCCTTACTTCTCGGGCAACATGACATGGCCGTGGGATACGTGGAAACAAGCTTATGCGATGTCTCACTTCAACCCAGATGTGGCGATGGAAAACATTCGTACTGTATTCCAATACCAAGTGCAGTCTGACGATCCGGTTCGCCCTTGGGACGAAGGTTACTTGCTTGATGTAGTTACCTACAACTTGCCGGCAGAACGTTGGGAAGGCATGTCTGCGGAATACAAAAAAGTGTTCCCTCAAGCGACGGATGGTCTGAACTGGAATGAGCGTAATACCAAGCCATCACTTGCTGCTTGGGCGGTATGGGAAGTGTATACCGCACTGAAAGATGAGCATAACCGTCCAGAAGAAGCGCAAAAATGGTTAGAAGAAATGTATCCGAAGCTGGTTGCGTTCCACGACTGGTGGTTACGTGCTCGTGATACGAATAAGAACGGTATCCCAGAATACGGTGCAGCGAAAGATCCAATCCACACGGTTTTCGAAGGTGACGTGAATGACGGTTCTTGGGGACCAGATGCGTCTGTCGATGACATGAAGTTCCAATACAAAGACGAAGCGAATGGCGACAAGTGGATCAAAGAAACGGGCATCGAGAAATACAACGAATTGTTGACTTCTGGTGACTACACGGCAATGAGCATCCCTGCAAAAGTCGCAGCGGGTTGGGAGTCAGGTCGTGACAACGCAGGCGTGTTTGGCTTCATTGATACGATTGACAATCTACAAGGTATGGCTGAGCAACCAACGCAAGAAGAAGCGGAAGTGATTGACCAAATGGGGCGATACGCTCATAACACCAACGGCTTCGACAACACCTACGACATGATGATGGGTGAAGACGGTTCTGTCGTGACTTACCGTAATGATTCGGTTGAGAACATGGACAAACTGGCTCAAGCGAAGAAAGACTGGGAAGTGAAGTTCAACGAGAACACCGACGACTCAAACAACTTGTCTGGTTACTCACTCATGCAAGAGTCAGTAGACCAAGCGTCGTACTGGTATTCAGACAACCTGTACCTATCGCAAATTGCCGATGTATTGGGTAAAGCTGACAAAGCGGCAGAGTTCGCAGCGAAAGCCGCTGATACCAAAGAGTACATCAACCGTTGTATGTACGACGACACAACTGGCTTCTATTACGATATTGAAGTGGTACCAAATGGCCTTAGCAATCAGTGTGCAGGTCCAATGTTGGTGAAGCGCGGTATGGGTCCGGAAGGTTGGTCTCCACTATTTAACAACGCAGCAACGCAAGAACACGCAGATAAAGTGGTGAAAAACATGCTTGATACCAGCAAGTTTAACTCACCGAAGATCCCACTTGGCACGGCGTCGATGGACAACCCTGCTTACGGACCAGACATTTACTGGCGTGGCCGTGTATGGCTGGATCAGTTCTACTTCGGCGTTCGTGGCATGGACAACTACGGTTACGGTGTAGAAGCGCGTCAAATGGTTGATAAGCTGTTCCAAAATGCACAAGGTCTAACGGAAACGACGCCAATTCAGGAAAACTACAATCCTGAAACGGGTGCAGTGCAGGGCGCAAACAACTTCTCTTGGAGTGCTGCGCACCTTTACATGCTGTACAACGGCTTTGTGGGCAAGTAACACCTGTTGGTGAGTCACTAACACGGTCAAATATTAAGCGTTGCAGATGACCCCCCTAGCATCTGCAATCGCTTAATCTTCTTCAAATTAGGCTCAATAATATCAAGCCGGGTAGTGAAAACTGTCCGGTTTTTATAGAGTTATCACACTACTTTTCTGTAATTTCCTAAAATTTGTATGCAGGGAAAAATGCGCGACAACGCTGATTTTCCTTATAAAACAATCATTAATAACACCGCATTTCGTTCTGTCTATTTTCAATACATAACATTTATAAAATGATCATTTAACTGTTTTGTAACAAAATATATGCTTCATAAATCAATGAGGTCGTTAAATATTCATACGAAAGCATTAAGAGTTGTCCTAACCTCGCCGCTGGCCAGCCGCTCCGAGCCGAAATCATTCCCAAACTCTACTCTTCCGCTTGAAGCCACCTCATTCCAAGGAGCGTATTGATAAATACCTCACTTTCTTAGTAGTCAGCATGACGTGTTGCGATGCAGCACCATCAAGGAAGGTGACATGAACTGTTTACAGACCAGCCTTTATAACTTGCTAGAAGACAATAACTTTGTACCCTCTAAAGAGTACAAAGCCTCGATTGCAAGCTACCTACATTCCGATTCCTCACTCACACCTCAAGCGATGGGAGCACTCACTGGAGAGATATTTCAGAGCAAGCAAACTATGGCGTATTACTTGTTACACAATGCCATTAATGAAGAAGAGGGTGCAGAGCGACTCAAAATGATCGCCACTCGTTACGCGCAAGGGGAAATGAAGCAGCAAATCATGCATCACTGCCAAAACGACAGAAATCACTCGGCCATGTACGCCAGCTTGATCCCTCTAACGGGCTACCAAACTGAGGTGTATCAGGAAGATAAGTCGAGCGATTTCAGCAATGTCAGCCACTTTTACGACGACATTAAAATCCACCTTTTCCGAGCTCACTCTGTCGAACTTCGTTCTTGGTGTTTATTGGTTTCTCAACTGAGTTTTATCGACCAATCGGATATCCCGTATCTGAAAGAGATGCGACCGACCATTCAGCAGATTTTAGATGATGAGGTGAGGCAGGTTTCCTACACGGCGCAACACGTCAGCCAGTGGTTGGAAGAAGATCCGTCACTGTGCCAAGCCTTCACGCAATGCATGAGCCACACCTACCGAGAAACGTGGGATTACCTTGCCTCTATGGCGGAGTTCATGAGAGACAGTGCGCCTTACTTTATGGTTTAAGCGCATAGCGTTTGCAATTTAAGGCTCTATGAAGGGCTCAACGTTGTTTGTACTGCGTTGGACAATAGCCTCTGTTCACGTCTGGTGAGCGCAGTTTTAAGTGTTTGGTGTTGCGTCCAGATACACGTTGTCGCCAAAGCTTGAAACTGCGGGGTTTGAGGTGGCGACGCATCAGGCTGATAACACCATTTTCGCTCAAGCCGAATTGATGCTCAATCGCTTCAAACGGGGTTCGGTCTTCCCATGCCATTTCTATGATTCTGGATAGTGCGTCGTCGTTGGGGGTCATGGTGTGTTCCTAATCAGGGTTGCCTATTTAAGCTTAGGAACACACATACGTAATCAACGGCGAAACGGTTTAATAGAAAGCCGCATTTAACCGATAAAATGAGGAAATAAAGTTAGGAATAGCAACAAGTTATTCCTGTGGTTTAAGCTCGACCACATTGCCTTCTGGATCTTCTAAATACACAGAGCGACCAAAGCCCTGTGCGCCATATCGTTCGGCAAACTCTTCAACGTGGACATTATGTTGGTGAAGATATTTAAGCAACTCAGACTCTTCAAAAGGTGCAATTTGCAGGCAGAAATGGTCAAGGTTGCGGCCATCTTGGCTTGGCGATTTGCCGCCTAACTTTCCGAGTTCACTTTCAACCGTCACCAAATCAATGATGGCTGCGCCAGCACGTAACTGCGTCAGCCCTAAGTCTGGCAACTCCCGCTCGATAGGACATCCCAATAGATCTCGATAGAAACGGAGCATCGCATCGAGATTATCTGTTCTCAATACCACGTGATCGAGGGCTTTGATTTCAATGGGGTTGCGTTGGTTTGCCATGACGTGTTCCTTTTTCGAGCATTGAGAAAAGTATACGCACTAAACCAGCAAGCTGATCGCCAGAGCCAGCATGACAAAGCCAATAATGAACTCAAGAACCTGCCAAGAGCGAGCATGCTTAAAGATGGGGATCAATAACTTAGCGCCATAGCCAAGGCTGAAAAAGAACACGAAGGAAGCCGATACCGCACCCACTGCAAACTGCCATTTGTGTGGTTCATATTGAGTAGAAATTGATCCTAACAGCACGACGGTATCAAGGTAAACATGCGGGTTTAACCAAGTGAATGCCAAGCAGATCAGAGCCGTTTGCCATGCACTTTTGGAGGCATCACCTTCAGGATTCATCACGTGCTTTTGCGTCAATGCCGAGCGTAAACTGCTGAGACCATACCAAGTTAGGAAGGCAGCACCAGCATATCGTGCGATGGTTTCAATCAACGGAAACTGCTTCACTAAGTAGCCAAAACCCGCCACACCAAGGGAAATCAAAATCGCATCCGACAGTGCACAAATAAAGCACACCAGAAACACATGATGCTGTTTGATGCCTTGTTTCAGCACAAAGGCGTTTTGCGCTCCGATAGCAAGAATCAATGATATGCCAAGCGTAAAGCCAGCAAGGTAGGTGGTCATTCTCTCTTCCTTGAACATCGACCAAATATGGCTTCAAACCATAACCTTGTCATTGGTTTGGAGCAAGTGGCACGTAATGACGTGATCGAGAAACATGAAACGCTACTCCAAAGAGTAACGTTTCAGTTTTTGCTTCACGGATTAATCGCAGAGCTTATTCGACTGGGGCGATCTCCGGCATCTGATATTCGCCACTTTGGATCGCTTCGTCCGCACCGTAGAAGCGCATGATGGCGTAAAACGGTTTCTCTGGTACTGGTAAGTAATTCGGGTCATCCGCATTGCTTTTCGTGTCAGAGCTCATGTGAATGGTGTAGTAACCATCCGCATCAGGCTTCATGCTGCGATCCCCACGACTGTGTCGGTTTAAGGCGTTTTTAGCCATCAAACGGTTATCACTGCCGTAAATGGTTACCGACCAAAACTCACTGACATTTGGGGCTTTAAAGCGCATCACGTAGTCATGCTTCGAGCCATCCAGCTTTTCCCCTTTGGTATCAAAATCCGTCTTGCGGTAAGACGCCTCAATAGGTGGTAAGCCCCATTGGCCCAGATAAGTGCCTTCAGCAAAGACTTCGCGCGGGGTATCGCCAAGGGTGTCGCGTGTGCCTAGTATTTGACGCGCATCCGTAACTTTCGGTGCTAGCTCAATAATACGCTGCATGCCTTGTTGTTCTGCTGCTTTGGCAAGCTTCAATTGCTCAGGTGTGAAGTCAGTTTTGCAAGCTTCGACACCGATAGGTTGGTATTTTTCTAACCATTGTTTATCAGCATCACCCATCGTGCCATCGCAAAGGACGAAGTTAACGCGCTCCAGCCAACTCGAATGCTTCGGATCTGGGTAGGTGCGCTGCACGGGTTTCGGTCCGTTTTGACCGAGGTATTCCGACAAGGTGCGGATAGTCCATTGATCCATGTAATCGAGTGCGATTTTTGTGTCTTCGCCACCCAGCGCCATGATGCGTCCCATCAGCTTAACTAGGTTACTGTCGACGCGAATCACCTCATCTACGGAATCCGGAACCTCACCTTGCCAATTGTTGGCGGCAAACATGAATTGGCCACCTTCTGTGCCACGAGTTCGTGAGCTGAATGCCGCGTTGGTGTAGTGGCCCATGTCCATGGTGTGCAGTATCCAGTAGCGCCCTTCATCCATATCTGGAACGCTGACGATGACGGGTTCAGCGGCAACGTCTAACCAACCCATCAAGTGGAGCGTGTCGTTGTTGATGGTCGGGTGCGCGGTATAGGTGTCATCGGCTAAGCCGCGAATATTTTGAAAGCGATTGAGTGGGTAATCATTTTCTACTGCAGTGTGGTAGAAGAATTTGTACGCCTCATCAATCGAGTATCCATAAATGTAGGCATCTTTCGCGAGTTCGCTATTGGCCGTATCGGCAAAGGCAGGTTGAGCGCCAAGTGCAGACAAACCCAACAAGGTGACAAGAAGTTTCTTTTTCATAGCTGACATCATCCAAATAGTGTGTGGTGAATGCACTCACTATAAATTTTGTCCGCGCTATGACAGAAATGAATTGGTGGTATTTAGCTCATACCATTATTGTTATAGAGTCGACCAAAATGCAGAAAAGGTGCTGAGCGTGATTGGATTTGATTACAACTTGTTGAAGGTATTGTCGGTCATTCTCGAAACGCAAAATACCACCGTCGCGGCAGAGCGGCTCTGTACTAGCCAACCCGCCGTGAGCCGAAACTTAAGAAAGATTCGTGAGCTGTTCAACGATGATATTTTGGTGAGAAAGGGGGCGGTGATGGAGCTAACCCCAAAAGCGGAAGAGCTCAAAACTCAGCTTTCTGGCCTCATCCATGACATTGAAGCGTTGGTCAATACAGCAGAGCGCTTCGACCCAAGCACCGAAAAAGCCAACCTGCGCATTGCGATAAACGCCTCCATTGCCCAGTGGTTTTCTGCCCCTTTGACTCAGTTTCTTGCCAAGGAAGCCCCATTGATGAACTTGGTGATTGAGGATTGGACAGAAGCAACGCCCGAGAAAATAGATGCTGGAGAGATTGCCTTTGGTATTAACTATTTCCCAATGGATTTACCTAAATTCCTGGTGCAGAAGAAGGGCGGCAAAGACCATTTCGCTCTGGCTGGCCGCATCGGGCATCCATTGGAGGGAAAGTGCGTTCAACTGGACGATCTCAAGGCGGCGTCGTTTGCTGTACACATCATTCCCCATTGGAATGAAAAAGAAGTGCACATCTCTCGTTTACTGCAGCCCTTGTCCGTAGTGCCTAGGATTCAGCTTAGAACGAGCCATATCAATACTATTCTTAACCTCGTATCTGAAAGTGACATCCTTTTCCCATGCTCCAAATACCTTATTGAGCAATTGGACGCGCGGTTTGTTGGTCTCGATTTTGCGCAGGAGTTACCAACATTAGAAGGCAATTTTGGCTATGTTTACAGCACCAAAAGAAGAAATGAACCAATGACACAATGGCTGAATCAATCCATTGAATCTTTGATGGCTGAGTTGGGCATCCGAGCCTGATTCCGCATTGACGTCGTAATTGTGAGAGTAGACCTCAATTTAAACCGTAGTTTCACAATAAGTTGGCGTTCCCCATTACAATATGCCCATCCATATGAAAAAGGAAAAAACGATGAAAGCAGTTTGGTTGGCCGCAGGTGCATTGGCACTGAGCGGATGTTCGACAATGAACTCAGCAAATGACGTATCTCGCCCATCGGCAGAGATGTTCCCAGAGATGGAGAACATGACGAAGCACGTTTTCTATGTAGACCCAGCAAGCAACGAAGCAGATAAGCGCGTTGAGCTTGTGGTTGGCAAAATGATGGAAACAGACTGTAACCGCGTTTCTCTGGGTGGCAGTGTGAGTGAGCACTCGCTAGAAGGTTGGGGTTACACTTACTACCAAGTTGACGCTTCTCCAGCAGGTGGCATCTCTACACTAATGGCTTGTCCTGAAGACATGGAGAAGGTAGAGACTTTCGTTCAAATGCCAACACGCGACCTTTACCGTTACAACAGCAAGCTACCTGTTGTGGTTTACGCGCCAGCGGATTTGGACGTGAATATT
Organism: Vibrio jasicida CAIM 1864 = LMG 25398; assembly: GCF_000400365.1. Lineage (GTDB taxonomy): Bacteria > Pseudomonadota > Gammaproteobacteria > Enterobacterales > Vibrionaceae > Vibrio > Vibrio jasicida. The sequence continues at coordinate 270,173 of NZ_BAOG01000063.1, forward strand.
CGCGTTTGGGCACCTGAAGAATGATTGCTAAGCAGGCAAAAATCGCACTGACATTAGTTGGTTTGCTTGCGCTTGGTGGCTGTGCCTCTACCGCGCCAGAGTATCAATACCAGTGTGACGACGGCCATCAGTTTGCAGCTAGCTTTGATCAGGAAAAAGCGCTGATCACCGTTGATGACGGGAGAGAGATTGAACTCAAACAAGTTCGTTCTGCCTCTGGTGCAAAATATATGTCTGATGACCAAATGCTCGTCCTGCACACCAAGGGTGACGAAGCGATTTTGATCGTCAACGAGATATCCCAAAGTGCATGTCGCGTGACGAAGTAATCGTTAAATTCAAAAGGCTTGGTTGATACCAAGCCTTTTTTTTCACGCTTTGTATGGTGGTCATATGTTTTCTGTGGCAATACGGTTGCAGCTTCCCTTTCTGGGTCAATACACATCGAACAAATCCGCCTCTAGCACCCTCTTTTCTTCTTCGTAAAAACTACTTCCAAAGTTCAGGTCAAGTTGCCTTATCGTAAGTTTAGGTGAGAGATTGTCTTATTTTATAAAATTTTAATGTTCAATGTGTTACTAAGTAAACTCGTCGAACAACTATTTGTGTCATTTATCATTTAAAGGTTATGTAATTAATCAGGTTTATTTTTATTTTTGTCCAACCTTCGAAAACCTTTCCAATATCTGGCTTTCTATATTTGTTGTCTTAGCTTCTAAAATTCTCTGTTTAGTATTCATTTTGTTTATTCAAGGTGCTGATAATTATTAAGTTTATCTTTTATTTAGCATTTTTGGACTATGGCGTATTTCTTACAAAATTAAAATCCTTAAGCCAATGGTCGTAAGTGCGGAGTTGATATACATTCTCGTTTGGGAACATTCCCGCTATAAATATAAAAATGGAGAAATTATAATGAAAAACGTTCTTGGCTTCGTGACCCTTCTTGCTGCTTCTTTTGTTCACGCTGAAGACGCGATTACTTTCCCAACCGAGCAAGCTGCTGGAGGAAATGACGCGATTGTCTTTCCTACTGTGCAGAATCCCATTGTGTTGGTTGGTGGGTACGAAGTAGAAAATGGTGTTTTGCGTTCTCGCACTTACGACTGTGGGATTAATATCAGTGACTTAAACCTCTCAGCCCAGCTTGTGTGGGAAGGTGCGACACCTAAAGTGATGATTGTGGGCGACGATCTGATTATGTGTCGTTCACTGGCGAATAGTCCATTTGAGCTCGACATCAGTACGGTGTTGAATCAACTTCCGAACCACGATCTATATCGATTAGAGATCGCGAATCATGTCAACTTTCATCGATAGTTCGAGGAGAGAACATGACTTTTTACTCTTCGAATAAAAGGGGGGAGAAGGCCTGTGCTTGCACGGGCTTTTCGCGTCCCAAAGTGGCGATTTTCGGTGCTGGAATTTCTGGCTTAACTGTGGCTCATAACTGCATAAAACGAGGTTTTGAGGTTTCTGTTTACGACAAGGAGCTATACACCGGAGGAAAGTGTATCGGAACGGTAGATGAAGGGGGGAGGGTTCATGAACTTACTCATCGGCAGTTCTTCGCAAAAAACCACAACCTCATTAATTTTCTTAAAGAAATTCCTTCAGGGGCTGGCTCTTGTTTAGACTCGCTTTACCCTCAGAATATCGTGCAATTTTCTTGGGCACAAAGTAGCAAAACCATACAGTTTCAGCGTGGTTATTTTACGCGTTTAGAAAAACTGTGGGATGACGCAAAGTCCGCCTATTCAATGCATTATGCTCAAGTTCCTCTAACGGATACGTTTTGGTTTAAGCAACGATTGCAGCAAACGTATTCTACAGAGGAATTACTCGGTGTTTCCGTTAGAGATTTCTTCTGCTACGACTCAAGGCCACACCTTGCCGCTTTCCTTCGTTCAGTCTTGCTAGGTTGGATTGGAGCGACTGATGATACGTCAGCATTGGCGATTTTGGATTTACTCAACAATAAAGAAGGCGAGTTGCATACTTTGGCACCAGACGCCTACAGCTTGGGAATGCGCAAACCCATTAGTGACGCGCTTATTAACCCGTTGACTCACCATCTCCAAAAGCAGGGTGTTCAGTTTCACTTAGGCTACAAAGCGAAGGCCATCTATCCCAACAAAGCACGGACCCGAGTGGATGGTGTGCGACTACACAATGACTGTACCGTTCTCGCCGATTATTATGTCTTTGCGCTTCCGGCCCATGTTACTCACTCTTTACTTTCAGAAACCAGTTCAGCATTAAGTTATGATTACGTCTTGAGCCACGGTTTTCAGTTTTATTTTTCTCGTATCCCTACTGAACTCAAAAATAGAACGGTTGGCTTAGTCCTCGATTCTCCCTGGGGATTGAGCTATCACGTCACCACCAGAAACACATCTCGAGGTGAGGTGACGTGCTTATCGGTAACCGCGACTAAGCTTGATGATGCACTTGGGCTTTTGTATCAAAAGCCAATGCTGTCTTGTACTGAAGAGCAAGTAAAAGATGAATTATTGTTTCAGCTTTTTGGGCAACTGGACCTACTCGAACATTCGGCTTACAAAGGATTTAGAGTTGGCCTTGGGGCAAAAATAGTCACACCTCAAGAGCTAGACACTTTGTACTCAGAGTACTTTCATGGTGATGTTTTTATCAATGAGCGTGGGCAGCCTCGACAGTGGGTTTTGCAACACGCCCTCACTCAACCTACCACTCAGAATACGCTCACAACAACAGTGAAAAACTTTTCTAACGTCTTTTTAAGCGGTGAGTATTTATCTGATCCCCGCCAAACTTGGCGAGTACCGGTTACGTTGGAGCGATGTATAGAAACCGCTAATTTATGCTCGGCGGATTTAGCCGAGTATGCAGACTCTGAACATGAGATGTGCCAATGAAGTCCCGAATTTATTCACCCTTGTCATCGGGGCTCTTTCTGTTGCTGTGTTTGGTGTACAGCAGTGGTTTTTATCTACTAGTGCAAAGTTCGATTTGGCTCGCGTTAGCATTGACAGTGCTGTTACCTGTGGTGTTCTGGCCGTTAACGCAACCGGTCGAAAATTCAGGAGAAATAAAGCGAATCCTCTGTTTAGAAACTGGTTTTAACGTGTTGTGTTTTTTAGCGGCGAGTAAATGGGTCAGCATCGAACATGTTGATAAGGGTTTGGTCGTATTTTTCGTTCTCCAGTCCGCGGGGTTTTTATTGGTGCAGTTTAAAAAGCGGGCTTATTTGTCGATGTTTATATCGATGGTACTGGCTGCAGCGATCGCCTACTGGGTACATTCAGGGATACAAACCACACTGCAAGGAGAGGGGAGGATCGTCTTATTTGGAGAGCCTGTTCCTTGGCAATTAAAAGTGATTTACGGTTTGTGGCTGACGCAATTACTGCTTGTCGAATATCGTTCTGTGTTGCCAAAACTGACGTTGGCTATCTGCCACATTGCGTCTTTTGTTATTGCAATTGGTGCTGAGGATTTCTTCCACGCCCGCATCGCGACAGCCAGTCACCTTCTTTTCCTCAGCCTGTGTTTCAACTTAAAGAGTTTAGATTGGGGAGGACGTGAATTCGCAATATCGAATCGATTGAGCCGTTTCATTCAATTGCCAATCGTTAGAGAGCCATTTTCTGAGTTTTTACTTGGCGTTGTTGCTATCACTTATCTTGGGATTTTTCTGATGTAGTCTCTTGGGGTTATGTGTTTCTCACTAGCAACCCCCTCCAACTCCCCCTTGTATTGACATGGTTTGCTCAGCATTTGCATTTCTTGTCCAAGGGGGAGGGCTGTCCTTTGGTGTCATTTCGACGAGCCTAGGCTACATCAAGAATCTCGTTTTAACACGCTCCGACAGTTCCTCCCCTTTGCTCTCGATGTATTTTGATCGCCGAAGCTGAGACCAAGGAAAGGTGAGATGGGGTTGATGTTATAGAGTGCTTACTTAAATAGCATCGGCGAAACTTGGTAAGTTGTTTGCGCGTTCTGCTTCTTCTGAAGCACCGTGCTCCTTCACTTGTTCCTGCTTCTTCATTGCTTGAGTTTCATAATACTCTTGAGCAACGGCAGTCTTCACGAACTCTATCTCATGGTTTGAGAAGGATTGCGCAGCTTCCTGTATTTCGTTTAGTGTGGCATTGAAGAACTCTTTTCGTCTGTTAATCATGTTTAATCGGCGAGAATCGAAGACTTCATGTAGCTTCCTCTCTAATGTCGGAGCATCATCAGTATGAATCATTGCGTGTACATCAAACGTGAATGGTACAGAAGCATCCCCGAGTTCTTTGACGCGATCCATTGGTTCAAGTCGACGTGTCATACCGATTTTATATATATCTTCGCCAAAAGAGCCGATATTTGAAATAACGTAAACATGCCCTTGTTTTGTCTGCTCTGCCATTGATTGAGCACGTTGGTGCTTGAGCTCTGCTTCCTTCAGGTTGGCTTGTAGTTCTGCTATCTGTTGTTCAAGCTCTAGCTTTAGTTCGTCACTGGCTTGCTCTAGTTCTTTTCTCGCGGTGTCGAGAGCTTTTTGGAAGCGTTTTTCTTCCTTTATGGCTTCTGCTTCAGCTTTTTTAATTTCGGCTTCAACCTTAGCCTCTTCTCGCATTTGTGCCTTTATCTCTGCTTGTTCAACTTTCTCTTGTTGTTTTTTCTCGCGATATTCATAGGTCAGTTGAAGTTCTTTGAGCTTTTCTTTTAAGTACTTGTCTGTGATGGAAATGGCATTCGGCTCGTTAAGCTGGTTGATTGCAGTAAAAGCCTTTCTAATACGCTCTTGCATTTTGACGACGTTCTTCCATGTACAGTTAGCAATTGCTGCTTCACATTCGTTGTTAAAGGCTCTAGCAGTAAGTCGAATGCTCTTATCCGTCATCTTCTTGCCTTCAGAACGTGAACCGTCGACGGTCCATTCTCTATAGCAAAAAATAGCACCGCTAGATGATTTTTCTCTCATCAAAGCTTTTTGTCGGTCTTTGCACTTTTTGATTTCTTCTTTGAATTTCTCTGAGGCATCGAAGTCAAATTTTGGTTCATAGAAGCCAAGTTCTATTAGTTCAATATCGTCTCTAAAAATAGCAATCTGCCTGCTCAAGGCATCATAGGTTAGCTTTTTGCTTTTGTAGTCAGTACGTAACTCATTTATTTTTAATTCAGTTAATCGCTGCTCCTCAACGGTTTGATTCTTTTTAGACTCTAAGTTTTCAAGAGTCTTTCTCGCTCGAGCTTCGATTTCCTCTTTAGCAATTTCCAGAGCATTTTTTATATTGTGACATTCAGCCTCAGTATCAAAAATTTTCGAGAATCTTATCTTGTACTCATCAAGACGTTCGGTTGCCTCGGTGATCTGGATTGTGTTGTTTTCAATGGTTTTCTTTTGTTCGAAAGTCGTTTGGCGATAGTTATCAATTATAGAGTTAGCTTGAGAAAGCTCAGATTGAGTCAGTCTAAGTTGATTTTTGGCGTTGCTGCCTCTCTTTATCAAAAGGAGTATTACAATGAATAGAGCTGCAATTGAGCCAATTAAGAAATGTGGCAAGTATAAGAATTCCACGATTAAGCCTCTGTTTATATTTAATAGCTAAAAAACAATAATAATATAACGGGCTGTCGTTCTGTATGTCGATTAAGATCATAAGAAATGAGTTTAATAAACAAAAAAGGGTTGGCACTAGGCCAACCCTTTCTGGTTCTTAAGCATTCAATTATTCGTAATCAGACGCGTAAGTGTCTTCGTAAGAGTGTGAGTAGAACTCAAATAGGTTGCCAAACGGGTCTTCTAGGTAAACCATTTGTGCTTGCTTTAGCTCGTCTTCTGGGTGGTAGCGCATGATATCCATACGTACTTTACCGCCGAATTCTTCTACACGCTCGATTGCTGAAGTAAACTGCTCTTTTGGTAGTTGTAGACAGAAATGGAAGATACCTAGACGAGAAAAATCAACGTTATGACGCTCTTCACGGTCAACCATTTCGAACAGCTCAACACCGATGCCGTCAGATGTCACTAGGTGAGCGATGTTGAAGCCTTTGAAGCCTTCACCGAATACGGCGATACACATACGACCGATTGCTGATTCGCGCTCTTCGATAACTTTTGTGTTGTTCATTACGATGCGAAGACCAAGCGCTTTAGTGTAGAACTCTACTGCTTTGTCCATATCGCCAACCATGATGCCTACGTGATTCATTTTCATAATTCTGCTCCAAAAAACTGTGATGTTTAATTCGTGTTTCGTTTCGATGGAGGTGAGTATATGGAGAAATTTTGATTATATGAAATTATCAATAATTTTGAAGATAATAATTTTTTATTATCATTGTTTCTTAGGCATCACTCGTTTTATTTTCAGTTAGGCATAAGACTGACTGACGATGAGCTCTCTTAGCCATTTATGGCTTGGGTCATTGTCGAGTTGCTTGTTCCAAAGTAGAAAGAACCCACCAGGTTCCATTTTTATCGGGAGCGGTTTGATCACAATGTCCGATTTACCTTCGAACTCGCGGATGCTTTTGTAAGGGTAAGTCAGTATCAAGTCGCTCTTCTCACACAGTTTCACGGCGCTGGAAATGTCGGACATGTTGACAGCGTTGTCGATGCGCAGGCGTTGCGTATCGAGCACCTCATGTAATAACCAGCTAGACACTCCGCCAGTGATGACTTGAATATGGCGGTACTTCAGGAACGCGTCGAGATTCCATTCTTCCTCTAATGCTGGGTGTCCTTTTCTCAAGATACACGCCGAGGTGTCACGCATCAGTTCCGCGTAATTTAGAGTGTCAGGGATGGTATCGACATGGGTTTTCGAACGATCATCAAACTCAAAGATACCCACACCAAAATCGATCTCTCTTCTTTGTAATCGAGTAATGCTGCTGTTACTCCAATCTGCGCTTTTGATGGTTATCTTTGGCGCACTAGACAACGCTTGAGGCAGAAAACGTGGGTAAATCGTGGAGTAGGCGGTTTCGATAAGGTCGATACTGAAAACGCGAGTCGAGCGTTCTGGGTCAAACTCTTCTGGTTCACGAAGCTGATCAATTTGCATCAGGATTTGTTGCAGCTTGCTTTCTAATGCCAGCGCTTTCGGGGTCGGCAATAAACCTTTGGATTCTCGCTCGAATAAGGGGTCATCAAACTCTTGGCGTAATTTAGTAAGCTGTTTACTGACGGCCGATTGAGATAAGAACAGTTTCTCTGCGGTTCTGCTCACGCTGCGTTCTTGCAGTAAAACATACAGACAAATCAGCAGGTTCATATCATTTTTGATTAAGTGGGATAGATTTATCATGATATTCCTATCATTCAACTTACAAATTGAAGGGTATGAATAGAAACTATATCACTTAAATGAATTGAGCCAGAAATACTGACTCGTTGCCTACTTAAACAATCAAACTGTCGAGGTATCGGCTAAGCTCTGCCCGAATCTCTAGCTCTGCTTCTGACAGGTATTTGGGTGTGTGTGCATCAACCTCGGCAATGTTTTGTTCGCGAACTTGATGGGTATCGCCGATGGCGTCAAATACGCTGCGCAGCAAGTTCATTGAGTGTGACATCAAAGCTTCGCTCTCTTGTTGTGAGAGTAAAGGCTCTGTGTCAAAACCAAGAGCGTAGAGGATATCGTTAAAGTGCATCGCATAACCTGAGCCAGAGACATCAAATGTGGTGCTCTTAATGCCTTTGGGGCTTCTCTCCCACAGATACGGCGGATGCTTGAGTGTGCCAAAACCAATTGCGATGACGCGCTCTAGGTAGTGCAGTTCCAATCTTCTGTCCCAGATATCACCGGCTTTTCCTGCCTCAATCACTACTTCAATATTGCCCTCGGTCGATGTGAGTTCGCCTTCGACATAGAGATGAGTTTCAGCGCCTTGTGTGTACTCCAATTGCGATTCGTTAATACGTTCGGCACGGACTTGTTTAAGTTCAATCTGTGAGTCTTCTATGCCGAATTTATGCAGGTAGCGAACTAACCCAGCAAGCGCATGAATGCCCATATCAAAGCCATAACCTCCGCCGCCGCTGGTGGCTAAGTTAAGTAGCTTTCTCGCGTTGAGTAACGCAATTCGGTTTTCAAAACGGAAGTCTTGGATCGCTTCATGACTGTCGATGGGGTTGTCGGCAGCAATCGCGATAATCTTGCGCGGGGCAGAATCAGGGAGTGCAATAGATGAATCAGAAAAGAGTGCTTCCAACGAAGGAGAAACCAAAGCGGTATCAATAAAGTAAAATTGCGCTCCGCGACGTTTAAGCTCGGGGATGACTTGGTTAAAGCCTTTGTCGATCTCAGCCAAGGAAAAAGACGGTTTCTCAACCACAAACAACAGGCTTTGAATATCGAGTGCACTACTCACTTGTTCAATAATGGAGAGATGTGTACCAACTGGCGTTAGAACGAAGGCCGCAGCAACATCAGTGTGTGAGTGAGCATGTAAAAACGCATCAAGATCGGCGTAGCGAGCGGAGTAAGGGAATTGAAACTGCGATGCACAGGATTTGGGATGTTGAACTGCAGGGTCAATGGCGACGACATCAAAGTGAGAACTTAAGTTATGCAGAAGGTTCTCATACAAACCAACCACAGACGATTTAGCGTTCCCCAATCCACCAAATACCAATACGACCTTGTTCATCACATCCCCTTATCCCAATTGCACTCACCAACAGGCTAGCAAAAATACGCTCAGGAATAATGGGATAAACCCGGAATTTTAAGTTCTACATTCGGTGATTCATACAAAAATGTATGGTCCGCCCCGTTATTGCAACTACAATTAATGTATGGTCCGCCCCGTTATTGCAACTACAATTAAGTAATAACGGAGTTGGTTTGCGCTAATGTATTCGGAGTCCACGTTGGGAAC
>NZ_BAOG01000062.1 GCF_000400365.1 Vibrio jasicida CAIM 1864 = LMG 25398
TCACTGCCATGGTGATTTCTCCAATTGATTTTCCGATGTAGCGGTTTCCGACGTCTCGGAAAACCAAGTAGTTCTCTCAAAGTTACTTCTATTAACGACTCGGATTTCAGAAGCTTTAGGAAAAAATCAAAAAAAATGAATTTGCGAGATTTGACTAGAAAAATTGAAGAAAAATAGAAAAAAGGCCTCAAGTTTCTGCAGCTTAAGCCGAGCGTTCTAAATTGAGCAAAGAACAATCAAAAGCCACTAAAAAGCAGTGAGTTAGATGAAGGTGAAGAAGGTTTTATTTAGGAGATAGAAAAGAAAAAGCCCCTTTTCCTTTGAGAGAACTGGGGCTAGGTTGGTAGCCAGAGCCTATGTGGAGATCAAGAGAAATGAACACATAACCGGCACACCGGGTGCAACCTTACATTGAAAATAATTGGCAGGTGAGAGATGAGAGAGCCGCACATTCTATTATAAAGTTGCTTGCCACAAGCCTGCATTCCCATCCACGTCTGAATGTATTGAACACAGGCAAGGTAAACTACTGCAATAGTGACATCGCAGAGTTTGGCAACTGTTTTGCTTGAGCAAGAATCGAAGTACCTGCTTGTTGCAATATTTGAGCTTTGGTCATTTGCGTGGTTTCTTTCGCAAAGTCCGTATCTTTAATTCGGCTGTTCGATGCATCAACGTTCTCTTGGATGTTCGCCAAGTTGTTGATGCTGTGGCTCAGACGGTTTTGTTTCGCACCAAGGTCAGCACGTTGTGAATCCACGTACTTAAGCGCTGAGTCCAGTACAGAAATCGCGTTCTGAGAACCTTGTACAGTTGTCATGTCGATGTCTTGCACTGAAGTACGCACTGCATCTTCTGTCAAACCAAGATCAGACGCTAGACCACCAGAGATTGAAATATCGCCTTGAACATTCGGGTGAGCAACAAACACTTGTAGCTTGCCGTCTTCGCTTACCGATGCATTGATCATATCAGATTGGCCGTTGATGTACGTTGCCAACTCTTCAATATCGTCGCCTGTTTTTGCGTTGATATTGATTTCTAGATCGTCAGGGTTGCCGTCTTCGTCTTCACCCATGCCAGGAAGCGTGATTTTTAGGTCCGCTTTAGCCGGGTCGACACCCCAGTCTTTGTCTTTACCGTTCTCAGAGAAGAAAGTCACACCGCCCATACGCTGGTCATCCGCGCGGATGCTCGTTAGCGCCATGATCATTGCTTCACCAGAGCTTGAACCGATTTGGAATGCCGCTTCACCGAACGAACCGTTCAATAGGCGACGACCACCAAATGAGGTTGTTTCTGCGATACGGTTAAGCTCGTCAGTCAATGCTGATGATTCTTCGTTGATCGCCTGACGCTCTGCTGGAGAGTTAGTACCGTTTGAAGATTGAATCGCCAAGTCACGCATACGTTGCATCACTGACGTCGCTTCATTCATCGCGCCTTCTGCTGTTTGGGCAATCGAGATACCATCGTTTGCGTTGCGCATTGCTACATCAAGACCACGAGACTGTGCAGTTAGACGGTTAGAGATCTGTAGACCTGCGGCATCGTCTTTTGCACTGTTAATCTTATGTCCTGATGACAGGCGTTCCATCGAGGTGTTTAGCTCGTTGCTCGCCTTGTTTAAATAACGCTGCGCGGTCATCGCGGAAACGTTAGTACTAACTGTTACAGCCATTTTGCTCTCCTTTTGAGTTCGCAAGCTTTTGCGAAGCGGCCAGCTTTACTCTCATTTGGATAAGCACTGACCGTAAAAATTACTTGCTAAATCTGCCCATAAGGCAGGGTTTAGAATCTCGTAAGTCTGTTCTGCCAACATCAATACAATTTGTGTGCCAACTTATTAACCATTATTTACTCTTTTAGAAACGAACAAATAAACAACAAGTTAGTTCTATTTTCCTGCGCTTTCATTCCACGCAAGGTCATCATGTATCGCTATCGGTTCACTGTTTTTCTGTTGCCGCTAACATTGCCACTTTACGCATTGCCGCTTTCGGTAAAATCGTGCCGCATCTGCTCGACAATCATGTTTGTTCTACTCTATTTATCGCGCTTAAGGCTTGGCACATAAGGCATCAAAATAAAGCACAATCACAACAGATTGAAATCTGTGAACGTCCTAGATGTAGTTAAACAGTGTCAGGTCTTTTGTTTTACCAAAAGCCTGCTGTGAGGCTTGCAGCGCACGTGAGTTCTCACTGAACTCAATCACTGCTTTGGAATAATCCAAATCCTCAAAGTTGCTCTTCGCTTTCGCCAGAGACAAATTAAAATCTTCGTGGTTTTGCTCTTGAATATCGAGCGTACTCAACTTAGCACCCAAGTCGGTTCTGACTTTGTTCATGTGAACGAAGGCCGCTTGAAATTCTTCTGTCATCTGGTGAAGCTTTGCCGTTGCTGACGCATCCGACACTGAACTGTCTGACCAAGACATAGTTTCCCGAAACGCGTCAAAAACGCTAAAGGTTTCACGTGGTTCAAGCGCAATACTATCTCCTGCCGTCACCTGCCCTTTAAGCTGAATATTGACGCCTTCGTATTGAATCCCGTCGACCGGTGAATAGTCATCCACTTGAACAATACTGCCGTCTTTTTCCAACTGGTAACCAAACTTGCCGTTGCTCATGTCGACAAACGTGACTTTGTAGTTGGCATTGTCTGATGATGCATTGGTCGCTTGACCAAGTAAGAGCTCAGAACCTTCCTTCAAGTCATACTGCGGCTCAAAATCGCCAAACGGATTGGGTATCTCCGAGAACAGTTGATTCCCCGGATAATTAATGCCCAGTTCCATATTGCTGGCGATCTTCATCTTGCGCTGGTAATCGTCACCGGTGTACACGACACTGCCATCAGAATCGCGGAAAAATGGCTGTGTTTTTGGTTTCGTTCCCGCAAACACATAGTTACCAGATTCATCTTGTGTATTCACAAGCGCCAAGAAGTTATTCGCAATTTCTTCCAACTCACGCTTCTTTGCTGCGCGGTCTTCCGGAGAAAACGCACCGTTGATCATTTCCATCGAAATGCGTTTCGATTCATCAGTGAATTGCTCAGCGTTGGCAATCACCACTTCTTGGTTTTCTAGTCGATTACGAACCAGAACAATGGCATCAAGATATTGCTTTAGCTGCTCTTCTTGCTGGCCAATGCTCTGAATATAGTGCGTCGCAAGTGGATCATCACTCGGCTTGGTCAACTGCTTACCAGAAGCAAGTTGCTCCTGATTATGGTGTACCTTGTTTTCCTGACGGCGCAGGTCATTCTGCACTGACTGGTAGTTATGGAAGCTAGAAATTCTCGTTAACATCTAGGGCCTCCTTTATCGCAACTGCAAGATGGTGTTGAAGGTGTCATTGGCTGCCTGCATCACACGAGAAGAGGCCATATACGCCTGTTGGAACTTCATCATGTTTGCCGCTTCTTCATCGAGATTTACCCCCGAGATCGACGCCACACGCTCTTGTGCCGCTTCACTTTCTAGTTGAGCGACGTCTGACAAACGCGTTGCGGTTGAAGTCTTAAGCCCCACGTCCGTATTCAAGTTGTAATACAAACTCAGAATCGTCGATTCATTGCCGTTCATCTTTTTGTCAGTTTGAATGTTCTGCATCTTACGCAAGTTACCGTTATCACCCTCAGAAGGGACTAGGTTAGCGGTAAACTTGTCATTCGCCAGCGCACCAGAGCTAAGCTCGAATACCGTTGCTCCGCCATTTTTGTAACTCGGGTGATTACTAGGCAAAGACACTGAAACAGGCCCTGTAGGCGGATACGGCTGCGGAGCCATAATCACATTGCCTTTGGTATCGGTAACGGCAAATTGATCGCCCGTAGGTGAGACCACCACTTCAAATTCACGCAGGTCGCCCGCATCGATAATTTCGAATTTTGCGTTACCTTGGGCAAAGGTTGTCGATGCCTCATAGCTTTGTGCGGCAATTGCTTTTGGATCAGTGGTTTCGACTTTCATTTGTGCTGCACTACTACGGGTTGGTCGAAGCAGCACATGCTCACCCACTTTTGGCTCATTGCGCACTTCGACACGCATGCCGTCAATGTATATTGCATTGCCAGCATCAGTATTAAGTTTGACGGTTTCACCGTTTGGTTTGGTCACTGCGTAACTGTCACCGTCGTAACGCAGTGAATACTCCCCACCCTTTAATGCACTAATGTCATTGATGTACACCGCCATATCTGCGGTTGATTGAGGGCCGGCCACCACACGGGATTTCGCCAAGCGTTCTGAGTTAACATCAGTAAACAACGGGTCACCAACATTTCCATTGTGATCTAAGCCTTGTGATTGCAAGTGGTTAATTTCACTTGAGAATGCGGTCGCTAATCGACCCAACTCATCCATCACTTGAGGAATATGTTCGTCGCGCATTTTCAACATCGCACCGATTTTTCCGTCGATGTCGTCCGACTTAATGGCTTTAATACCGCCACCTTCCACCATAGCAAGACGGCGTTGATGTACATCAGGTGAGCCATCAATCATCTTTAATTGGCTGGCTTCAGTACCTGAGACCAAGGTATGCCCGTTGCCAATGTGCACGTTGAAACCTTCTGAGTTTTTACGTGGCGTGACCGTCACTTTGGTGTACTCAGAAAGTTCTTTAATCAGCTTTTCGTGTTGGTCCATCAAGTCGTTATGAGGACCAGGAGTTCGCATCATCAAACGGTGGACATCGCGGATCTCGACAGCAAGTTGGTTCACACGTTCAATGCCCATATCGAGCGATTTGTTGGTCACATCCGATTGCTGACGAACGGTTTCGTGAAATTCGTTTAAGGTATCGCTGAGCAGCTTAGCTTTTTCTAACACCACCTTACGTGCGCCCATGTCATTTGGGGTATCTGCCATGGTTTTCACCGCATCAAACCATTCATTAAGGTTCTCAGGGATCTTCTTTGACGCGACCGACGACAACATACTCGAAAGTAAGTCGAGATTTTTTTCGTCATCAAGCTTGGCTGCGTAGTTGGTCGTAGAAAGATTAAGCTCTTTGACGGCAAACTGATCCCAAGAGCGGCGAACATTTTCCACATGCACGCCCATGCCATAGGTAGAACCACCAAATTGGCGAGGATCGTTGGTGCCTTGGATAACAGACTGACGACTGTAACCTTCTGTATTCGCATTAGAAATGTTATGACCAGTTGTATTCAACTGTCGCTGAGCAGTAAGCACACTTTGTGTACCTACATTCAACAGATCTGACGCCATACATGCCCCCAAAAACGAAATAAAACCGGAATGAACCGATCACCTACTGAACTTTTAGCAAAAGGTGTGCCAGTTTATTAAAAGGAAATAACCTAGGAAAAAAGAAAGGCTTGCACCATGGCAAGCCTTATCAAATGAAGATTTAGCATTCAATAACGATATGAATTACATGCTTTCAATTTTCTGCTTCACTTGCAGTACTTTGTCTGCGTAATTCGGGTCGGTGGCGTAGCCTGCACTGTGAATACCACGAATAAAGGACTCGGAATCACCGCCTTGCTGAAGTGCCGTTTCGTAGCGAGGGTTCTCGTTTAAGAATCGTACATAATCGTTAAAACTGTCTTGGTAGTTCGAATAAGAGCGGAACGCCGCCGTCTCTTTCACTGGTGTATTATCATGGAATTCCAGTGTTTGCGTTGTTACCTTGTCGCCTTGCCAGCTTCGGTCAGCTTTGATGTTGAACAGATTGTTACTGCTACCACGCGCATTCTGAACCACCTTTTGCCCCCAGCCCGTTTCTAGCGCGGCTTGAGCAAGTAATAATGAAGGCTCCACACCCAAGGCTTTTGCTGCTCGGTCGGCGTAAGGCTTCATCGAGTTAACAAAAGATTCTGGCGTATCAAAACGTGATGGCTGAGAGCCCGGACGCGACAACTGGCCAGATTCAATTAAACGTTGCTCGATTTCACGCGCTTTCTTTGGATCCACGCGACGATATTCCACAGCATTATTTGCCGCATCGCGCATGGCTGTTTCACTCTTATCATCACCTTGACCAACGGTTAGTTGCTTCACAATCATGTCAGCAAGGCCCATCGAGCCAGATGCACTCAAGTTACTCGCCATCTGCTCATCCAGCATTTGACGGTAGAACTTTTCGTTTTGGCTATTCATGAAATTCGATTCAAAGCCTTCGTTGGCTTCACGCATCGATTTCAGCATCATCGAAGTAAAGATAGATTCAAACTGACGAGCCGCTGCTTGCAGTGCTTCATGCTCGCCATCTTTGCCTTCTTTCACCGCTTTTTGACGAAGCGTATCAAGGGAGCTGATGTCATGAATAAAGCCAATATCGTTAGGATTGTTCACCATGTTTTTTTCTCCTAATCGATTAGATGATGATTAACTGGCCTTCAATGGCACCAGCTTGTTTCAACGCTTGCAGAATCGCCATCAAGTCAGAAGGAGCAGCACCCACTTCATTGACTGCACGAACAAGATCATCCAGCGTTAAGCCCGGTTCGAACTTGAACATCTTGCCTTTTTCTTCGTTCACTTCGATATCTGAGTCCGGCACAACCACCGTTTGCCCACCAGAGAAGCCATTTGGTTGGCTCACATTGAGGTTTTCTTTGATTGCTACCGTCATGCCACCGTGCGTCACTGCCGCAGGTTTAAGGCGAACGTGTTTCCCGACAACAATGGTGCCGGTACGAGAATTTACAATGATTTTCGCCGCGCCATCAGCCGGATCGAACTCTAGGTTCTCGATAGCTGATAAGAAGGCCACGCGTTGGCTTACATCACGTGGTGCTCGAACACGAACAGAAGTCGCGTCAACGGCACTGGCCATTTGGGGGCCAAGGAAGTTATTCACGGCATCTGCCATGCGCTGCGCAGTGGTAAAGTCAGAATCCAGAAGGTTAAAGGTAATGTAATCGCCACGACCAAATGGGTTTGGGATTTCACGCTCTACCATGGCACCACTAGAAATAAGACCGACCGTTGGGTTATTACCCACAATCTTAGAACCGTCTGCACCTTCCGCACTAAAGCCACTCACGACTAAATTGCCTTGCGCGACTGCGTATACTTCACCGTCCAAACCTTTTAGGAACGTTTGTAATAACGTACCACCACGCAGGCTTTTCGCACTACCGATAGAGGACACAGTGACATCGACTTGTTGTCCCGGCTTTGAAAATGGAGGCAATTCAGCCGTCACCATTACCGCGGCAACGTTTTTGATTTTCGGCTTAGTGCCTGGCGGCATTTGAATGCCGAAGTTTTGCAGCATTGCCGCGAAGCTTTGCTCAGTAAACGGGTTCGATTCGCCCGTACCTGGTAAGCCTGAAACCAAGCCATAACCGACAAGTTGGTTACTACGCACACCAGCCACTTGCGCGACGTCTTTAATACGCGCAGCTTGGGCTGTGGTTGCAAACAGCGCAACGCTCAACAGTGCTAATAGGATTCTTTTCATGCTTACTTAATCTCTTGCAGTCAAATTGCCGTCAATGCGGCGTCTTATAAGGCTACATTAAAGAATCGTGCCAAGAAGCCCGGTTCTTGCATATCTTGTGGTAAACCGGTCCCTGAATATTGGATTCTTGCGTTTGATACGCGGTTTGACGCAATAGTGTTGTCAAAAGTAATATCATCAGGACGAATAGTACCGCTTAGGCGAATGTACTCATCACCCGTATTTAGCGTCATCCACTTCTCCCCACGAATCACGAGGTTGCCGTTTGCCAGCACCTCAATGACTTCTACCGTGATGTAACCGCTGATGCTGTTACTCTGTTTCGCTGATGAGTCACCAGCAAAAGTATTCGTGTTGTTCAAATCGTACGAGAAGTTGTACTTGCCGCCCACTTGCAACTCTTGACCACCAACAGACAACGGTTCCATTTTCGCATCGTTGGTTTTTGATAGATCGGCATTGGCACTCTTAGTCGCACGAGTCGTTTCGTCGAGTGTTACGGTAATGATGTCGCCGATTCCGCGAGGTTTAGAGTCATCGTATAGGTCAGTAATGTGTTCTGCGCTAAACAACGAGCCCGTCGCTGCTGCGTAGTGCTCAGGTTTTTGCTTAGGATGAATAGGTGCCCATGCCGGATCGCCCGCCACAGGATCGCTTCTGCCGCGCAGAGTATCAATGATGCCGCTGCTCTCGTCTTTCGACTTATCGCCTTCAACCGCATCTACCACGGTTGTCGCTTGGCTCACTTCGTCAGTTTCGATCGGTTCTAGCATCGTACAACCAGACATCGTAGCGATAAGTGCAAGTAGAGAAATACGTTTCATCATTGGCCCCTTAATTCCTAATCCGAGCGATTACAATTGCTGGTTAACGAAGCTCATCATCTTATCGACGGATGAGATTACTTTTGAGTTCATTTCATAAACACGCTGTGCTTCGATCATGTTGACCAACTCTTCAGTCACGTTCACGTTGGACGCCTCAAGCATGGATTGACGAATCTCGCCTAAGCCATCAAGACCAGGAACACCTTCTTGTGGATCACCACTTGCGCCCGTTGGTAGGTAAAGGTTTTGACCAATAGGCTCTAGACCACCAGGGTTCACGAAATCAGTGATGGTTAACTGGCCAACAACCACGTTGTTTTGCTCACCACGGATACGTACCGATACTTCACCGTCTGTGCCGACTGTAATAGAAATCGCGTCTTCAGGAATCACAATCTCAGGTTCAACGGCGTAACCAGAGCCAGAAGTCACCAATGTCCCTTCACCATCAAGGGTGAACTGACCGTTGCGGGTGTAACCGATGTTGCCGTCTGGTAGTGTCACTTGGAAAAAGCCATCACCTTCTACCATCATATCCAATGCGTTGGTTGTGGTTTGTGCGTTACCGTGCGTGTGCACTTTTTGCGTTGCGACCACTTTAGAACCGGCACCCAGCATCAAACCACTTGGAAGTTCAGTATTTTGAGAAGACTGACCGCCTGGTTGGTTAATGTTTTGGTAGAACAAATCTTCGAATACCGCACGGCTCTTCTTGTAGCCAACGGTTGAGGCGTTCGCCAAGTTGTTCGAAATCGTTGCGATGTTGGTTTGTTGGGCGTCTAGACCCGTTTTACTTACCCATAGTGCTGGATGCATTGTGAACCTCTAACTCTGTTAACTCATACGAAGCAATGAATCTGAAGATTTGTCCATCTCTTCAGCGGTGCTCATCATTTTGACCTGCATTTCAAACTGACGTTGAAGGTCAATCAGAGCGGTCATTTCACCTACGGCATTCACGTTACTACCTTCAATTGCACCAGTTTGGATGCTGATAGAGCCGTCTGCTTCGTAAGGCTGGTTTGGAGTTTTATGGCGGAATAAGCCATTGGTATCTTTAAACAAGTTTTGATCGTCCGTGCGCACAAGCTTGATACGATCAACCACTTCTAATTCTTCAGCCGGCGCACCTTGAGGCAGTACAGAGATGGTGCCGTCACGACCGATTTCGATTTTGGATACTGGGATTGGCAAGGTGATTGGCGCGTCGTTTTCGCCCAAAATCACATGACCGCTTGCATTCGTTAGCAAGCCATTTTGATCAACTTTTAGGTTGCCGTTACGCGTTAAACCTTCTTTACCGGTTTGGTCCATAACGGAAATCCAACCATTGCCCTCTACCGTAATATCAAGATCGCGACCCGTAGTAATCACACTGCCTTGGGCAAAGTTATGCCCTGGGCGTTCTGTCATGCTGAATACGCGTGTAGGGAGACCTTCACCATAAGCTTGCATGGAACGTGCTTGTGCTAAGTCAGCACGAAAGCCAGTTGTACTTACGTTTGCCAAGTTGTTGGCACGCAATTGCAGGGCCTGCATATTTTGCTTGGCGCCGCTCATTGCGAGAAACAGTGCGCGATCCATAATTTACTCCAAAAATTCTCTGTACAAGGAGTAAAAAGCAAGAGTTATGCCAATATTAAATTAATGTTATTAATCAAAAGCTTGAATATAAAACGAGATATTTAAAAAGGGGATAATGAAGGAATAAGTCGCTAGAGAGGCAAGATTGTGATCCACAAAGCGGCAACAGCGGCAAGTATAAGATCAAAGCATGCCCAACCTGAATTGAGGTTTATTCAGATTAGGCATCAGATGAATGTCATGATGTTACCAAGCGGTAACGGCCGTGGCTCGCAGCGCTTGATCAAACAGATTATCAGGCTAGTGTACTAGCGGATCTGTAGGATATTTTGTTGCAGTTGGTTATGTACTTCTAGCGCACGTGAGTTTGCTTGGAAGTTACGCTGAGCAGAAATAAGATCCACCAGCTCCTGAGTCATATCAATGTTTGACTGTTCCAGCATACCGTTGTTGATGGTGCCGAAAGAGCCCTTGTTTGATTCGCCCCAGATTTTATCACCAGAGAACTGTGTTGAATCCCACTGAGTGCCGCCTTTCTTATCCAGACCTTGCTCGTTAGGAACACGTACTAGCGCCACACGACCCAATGTTACGTTTTCACCGTTTGAGTAAGTACCCAATACGCTACCGTTTTCATCGAAGTCTACTTTAGTTAGGAAGCCCGTTGTTGCGCCATCTTCATCGAACTTTGTCAGCTCGAATGGTGCAGCAAACTGAGTCGCTGAGCCTAAACCAAAGTTAAGTGTTTGCGCAGGATCGGCACCGTTTAAATCCACTGGGTTGGTGTTTGTCGCAGGATCGCCCAACGCTACCGATGTGATTGGCTGACCGTTGTTCAAACTTGCCAGCGTACCATCGTTGTTGAACTTCATCGTGTGACCAACGTGACCCGTTGGTGTTGCCGCATCACCGTTAGCAACGTTCAATGGCTTCTCACCGCCCTTGTCCGTTACTGTGTAGTAAGTTTGCCACGTGTTCGGCTGAGTTTGGTCTTTCAAGTAGTAAGTAGTTAGCTTGTAAGACTGACCCATTGAATCGTAAATCGTCGAAGACGTTGAACGGTTATATGTATCTGGATCTGAGAAATCAAACTGAGTTGGATCTTTCAAATCACCGTTAGCCGGTAAGTTCACACCCACTTCAATGTTCGCTGTTTGCTTTGGCTTACCAAACTCTGCAGGAATATTGATTGGTTGTGGCTCGTAAGACGATACCTCACCAGACTCTGGGTTTACTTGGTAACCAAGTAGGAACTCATCGTTCGCCGTTACCATGTAGTTTTCTTTGTTCAAATGGAATGCACCGTTACGTGTCATTTCATTTTGTTGAGGGATAAGGCGATCTTTCGCTACCGCGAAGAAGCCCGTACCCGACACACGTAAATCCATTGGGTTATTGGTGTAAATGCTTGAACCTTCGTGGAACTGTTGCGCCACTTGGTTCGCTTGCGCACCGCCACCCGGAGTGGTTTTTGCGTTGGTGAACAAAGAGTTCGAGTACACATCGCTGAATTCCGCACGAGACTCTTTAAAGCCGTACGTGTTGGCGTTCGCAATGTTGTTACTGGTGGTGTTCAAATCCAGTTGAGCGGAGGACAAACCGCTTAAAGATACATATGACATTCCAAAATCTCCTAACCTGACCTGTTATCGAATTACGCTTTGCCGACTTCCAATACTTCTGCAAGTCGAACTGGCGATTCAAAACCAGCCAGATTGAGTAATACGTTTCCGTCACCCTTGCCTAGCAATACACTGTTCACGTTCGCATAAGTAGACACCGGGAACTCTTGCGACTCCCCTTCTACCAAGCCAGACGCTTTCACATTGTATTTACCAGCAGGCAATGGATTACCGTTTTCATCATTACCGTCCCAAAGTACACGAGTGTCACCGGCTGGTTTCGCACCTACCTCAAAAGTACGCACCAATTGGCCCGCTTCGTTTTCCACTCGAACAAACAGGTTGTCAATTGGTTGTGCCAGCTTAACCATTGCCGCCATTGCAGCATTGTCTTGCTTCACACCCGCCGCACCTGGGACCAATACGTCACGACCTACCAAAGAGGAAGCTTGTAACGCTTGGTTTGATGTCATTGACGAGTTTAAGCTCTCGAACTGAGAGTTCATCTTGCCAATACCATCTACGGTCGCAAATGACGCCATTTGCGCAATCATCTGGTCATTACTTACCGGCTTAAAAGGGTCTTGTTGCGACAATTGCTTCGTGAGCAAAGATAAGAAGTCTTCCTGTTTCAGGTCTTGCTTACCAGTGCTCTCTTCCGTCTTCTTGTTGCTCTCTTGTAGACTTTTAAGCTGGTCGATATAGGACAAGCCGCTTTGACCAACGTTGTTAATTCCGGCCATACGCTACCCCCTTATCCTTATTGACCCATCTGCAGCGTACGCAGCAGCATTTGTTTACTAGAATCAGCTACTTGCACATTGGTTTGGTATGCACGAGAAGCCGAGATCATGTTTGCCATTTCTTCCATTACATTTACGTTAGGCTTGTAGATGTAGCCTTCATCGTTTGCAAGAGGATGGTCTGGGTTGTACTCCGCACTAAGCGGTTTATCGCTTTCTACAATACCCATCACCTTCACTGGCACCGTATCACCGCCACGCATGGCGTTACTTAACTCCGCACCAAACACAGCATGACGCGCTTTGTAAGTGTCTTTCGCAGAGCTGCTGACACTGTCGGCGTTCGCCAAGTTGCTTGAGGTAGTATTCAGACGAACGGACTCAGCGCTCATTGCGGAACCTGTCACATTGAAAACGTTAAATAAGCTCAT
Source organism: Vibrio jasicida CAIM 1864 = LMG 25398 (assembly GCF_000400365.1). Lineage (GTDB taxonomy): Bacteria > Pseudomonadota > Gammaproteobacteria > Enterobacterales > Vibrionaceae > Vibrio > Vibrio jasicida. The sequence continues at coordinate 12,653 of NZ_BAOG01000062.1, forward strand.
CTAAATTATTCCCCTTTGATTGCTTTGGTTAAGTTCTTGAATTTACTGCCTAGAAAGTCGAGTGATGCCTGGTGTCTGATTTGGTTTTGCATAAATAAGTTACGCTCTAAATCCAAATCCACCGTATTGCCATCGCCCGTATCAGGTTGTGTAGGAAGACGATATAGCTTGTCCCCGACCAACGTTGTAGTGGCAGGAATGTGCCGACCATCTGTACGGCTAAGACCAATGCTTGCCCCAGAACTTGCCGCCTGCAATTCCTTAGCAAAATCTAAACCTCTTGATTTATAACCAGGCGTGTTGGCTTGCGCGATGTTGGTGGAAATCACCTCCGCATTGCGCTCACGTACGCCCACCGTGTATTGGTGGATGCCTAGTGCATTGTCAAAAGATATAGCCATGTTTGCCTCTACATTAAGAACTGACCGTTATTGATAACTAAAAAGCAATTAGCGTGCCAAAAATAGAACATGCCGTTTTGCCATTTTTGTTACCGACGTAATGGATTGCAATAAGCAAGCCAAAGTGATTGATGGAGTGTCATATAGAATCGAGTAATCAACTCGACCCTCTAAAAAATATACACCCTTTGGTGCATTGCAGGCAAAAACGGCCAGATCTTTAGCGAGGAGAAACGCAGAAAGAGTAAGGAAATGGTGGGATGGAAAGGAACAAAAAGAAAAGCCTGACACAAGGTCAGGCTTCATTGTTTTAAAAAGAGTCCGCTATTTTAGCTTACCGCTACTTTAATTTGTAAATAATACCTGGATTACAGCGCACCATTTCAAATTTGTCGGTCAAACCAGTGAGCGATTCCGAAGCACCCAACAACAGGTAGCCACCAGGGTTTAAGCTGTTTGCCATCTGGTTCAGCACTTTAGACTTCATCTCTGGAGAGAAGTAAATCAACACGTTACGACAGAAAATAATGTCGAACTTGCCCATCAGCGCATAGCTTTCCATCAAGTTTTGTGGACGAAAGTTTACCAAGCGTTTCACGTTGTCTTTAACTTTCATACGGCCATCGCCAGCATCTTCAAAGAAGGTACGACGACGCTCAGGAGAAAGGCCACGGCCCAATGCTAGGTTGTCGTATACACCCGCTCGGCACATATCCAACATACTTGCTGAGATATCCGTCGCGGTGATCGACACGCTCGGCAATAGACCCGGTTTACGCTGCTGCGTTTCCAAGATGGTCATTGCCATTGAGTAAGGTTCTTGACCCGACGAGCTAGCAGCTGACCAAATTTTAATTGGTCGTTTATTTGCCGCCATCTCCGGCAACAATTTGTCAGCTAATACCGTGAAAGGATAAGTATCTCGGAACCACAATGTTTCGTTAGTCGTCATCGCATCCACAGCGGCAACTCGCAGTTCACGGTTGCGGCCAGTTACGACATCACGGAGCAAATCAGACAACGAAGCAAGCTTGAATTTAGTCACAAGCGGGCTCAGTCGGCTGCGCACTAGGTATTGCTTACTGTCACCTAATACGATGCCACACTGTGATTCTAGAAAACGGCTAAAGTCACGATACTCTTGATCACTGATTGTAATAGCAGTCATTAATGTCTCTTTTATTGTGTTAATGCAGATTTAACCGCGTTACCCAATTCATCTGGGTTAAATTTCGCAATGAAGGTGTTTGCACCCACGCGCTCAACCATGGCTTGGTTGAAGACGCCACTCAATGAGGAGTGGAGGATAACATAAAGGTTCTTCAAATCTGCATTTCTGCGAATCTCGGCGGTTAGCGTGTAACCATCCATTTCTGGCATTTCAATGTCGGAGATCACCAACGAAATCTGATCGTAGATGCTTCCTTCTTGTGCCATTTCAAGCAGCTTATTGTACGCTTCTTTACCATCTTTCACAGAGACAACTTCAAATCCAATCGAAGTAATTGCTCGCTCAACTTGTTTACGAGCAACGGTTGAGTCATCCGCAATCAAAATACGACGAACAATTGGCTTCGCTTGCTCAGCAACGGCAATTTCTTCACCGATAGCTGAATCCATGGTTTCATCCACTGGCGCAATCTCAGCTAAGATCTTTTCTACGTCTAGGATTTCTACCAATTCGTTATCAATGTTCGTTACCGCAGTTAGGTAATGCGCTTTGCCTGCACCATCAGGTGGCGGCAGAATCGCTTCCCAATGCATGTTAATAATGCGCTCAACGGACGACACCAAAAACGCTTGGATGGTACGGTTGAATTCTGCGATAACAACAAAACATTTATCAATATCTGTGGTTGGGCGGCCACCGATTGCCAGACTTAAATCAATCACTGACACAGTATGGCCACGGATATGAGCGACACCTTTCACCAAAGGGTGTAGATTTGGCATTGAAGTCAGCTTAGGGCACTGTAGTACTTCTTTTACTTTGAATACGTTAATGCCGTAACGCTGTCGCCCCATCAACCGAAAAGTCAGTAATTCTAATCGGTTTTGGCCAACGAGTTGCGTACGCTGATTCACCGAATCAAGAATCCCCGTCATATGCTCATCTCCATCTCAAACTTTTTGATTTTAAATGATACTCTACCACTGGTAGGCATAATACCAGAGAAACAGTATGGCGTATCATAATATAAATTCGACACCATTGACTATGACAATATGTAGAGCGTTATTTACAAAGTACGCTAAGTCTATCGGCATCTTGCTCAGTATGTTTAGCTTTTTTGTGCATTCAGCAACGGAAAACCAACTTGAGCAAATCCGAACCGCCGCCGAGCAGCACATTCTTAGCACGGTAGAGCAACCAGCGGGAGGAAATTTGTCCGTCAATGCGGCAAATATTGATCCACGTATCAAAGCCACCGATTGCCCAGAGCCCCTTGATACATCTGCATCTTCAACCAGTAGCACACGCAGCAATATTAACGTTTTGGTTGAATGCCCCGCAGACAATTGGAAGGTCTACGTTCCGGTAAGGATCTCGGCTTCAGTTCCAATGATCGTTTCTACCCGCCAGTTAGGTCGAGGAGAGATCATCAGTGCTTCTGACGTAACCACTTCAATGATCGAGTTACAGCGTTTTCGCAAAGACGGTTTCACCAATATTGAGCAAGTGATCGGCTCAAAACTCAAGCGCAATGTACGCCTAGGTGATGTGGTCGAGCGCAATGACGTGTGCGTGGTTTGCCGTAATGAGAAAGTGACGATCAGAGCAGTAAAATCAGGTATGACCATCACCACGCAAGGCACCGCATTGCAAGATGGATCTTCTGGCGATCAAGTAAGAGTGAAAAATGATAAGTCCCAACGTATAATAGAAGGAATTGTGACAGGCATTGCGGAAATCACCATCACCTTCTAAGGTTGGCTGGTGTACGGCAAATCGATCAATAAAAATGCAAAAAAGCACTAAAGTTATTTGGTACTTGGTCGATAGTCTGGATACCAGTATTACGATACGAGTTTAAGGTTGATATATGGCAGGTATAGACAATATACGTTCAGGACAGATGATGACGACAACCAGTCGCGCACCTGCACGTACAGATTCTAGTGCAACCAGCACAACGGAATCGAAAAAAGCGCCAGCACAGCAAGACGCGGTATCACTAAGCCAACAAGGCAAAGCAGTCAGCAAACTCCAAAAGGATATGGCAGCTTCTCCGGCTTATGACAGCGCAAAAGTAGCGGCAATTAAAGAAGCAATCGCAAACGGTTCATACAAAGTCGACCCAGAAAAACTGGCGGACAATATGATTAAGTTTGAAAACGAATTGCAAGGCAAAAGCTAACTGACTTAGGCCCAAGGTAAGTATTCATGGCAGCATTAGTCGATCTTGTAAATTTCCAGCTAGAAAATACGAAAGCACTTTCTGGTGTACTGCGTCAAGAAACACAAGCCATCACTGCTCGTGTCTCTATTGAGATCGAAAAACTCGCCAAAGAAAAAATGACACTCATTGGTCAACTAAGAACCACTGACCAGCGAATCGCCTCTCACCCGCACGTCAATCAACTTACTGAAGACGAAAACCTAAGTCAGCTAGTCGCTCAAATCCAATCCATCGTCCTCGATTGTCAGCAAGTAAACCAAATGAACGGTGAATCACTCAACCGTGCTCAACTGAGTTTCAACAAACTTAACAACATGCTTCAACATACCCACGGTAAGATCGGCATGACTTACAATGCTGGCGGTAAAACCCATACGATTTCTACTCTCGGAACCAACATTAAAGCGTAGATTTCCTCACCTCTACTCTTTGGCATTCGCTCCACGCTCACCAGAACATTCCCACTGAGGGTATTTTCTACTCACACGACTTCGCAATAAAACGCCAACAAAAAAGCGACTCATTGTTGCCAATCAGCCGCTTAAGAAAGATTATCTATTGAGTAAAGCTGGGTCGAATTAGAACAAGGTCTGCTGACGCTTCTCAGGAACTTGTTGTACTTCTCCGTAATCTCGCAGCTTATCCATTTTACGGATATCTAGGCGAAGCTCTGTCACGTAACTGTCTTCAACCAAGTAACTGCGCACGACTTCTGCACCACGGATAACGCCATCAACAGCGCCAGTGGTACTTTCCACACCCAGACGCTGATCAGCAAGCTCTGCACGGCCGCTAACACGCATACCATACACTTGCTCTGCTAACTCACGGTAAGCATCAATCTTTGACGCACGCATGGCACGAACGCGTCTTTCTTCAACGGTTCGGCCTGTTTGCTCACTTACGCTGGCATAACCTACCGCCACTAAAATCTCATCTTGGCGCATCTGCTGCAATGGTTGACACCCCACCAGCACCAATGTCGCAATAATAAATAATAACTTCTTCATGCTAATGTCCTACGGGCGGAGAATCACTGTGTATGGCTGACGAATAGTTGGGTCGGAGCGAATCAGCACGCCATCTTGAGTGCGAATACTGTTAAGCGTATCCAAATCACGACCAATACGGTCCGCAGGCAAGAAGCCTTGCGCTGTCGCCACTACGATACGGCTTTGCATTCCAACTACACGAGCGTTGACTAGGACGCCGCCCTCTTGACGCAACATCGTACCGGTCAGCACGTATTGAATCTCTTGTGCTTGTGCAAGGTCTTGCCAATCACGGCTTAGAGCAAAGTCACCTTGCTGTGTAACTTGGATATTGCCCGTTGTTTTAAAATCCACAACTTTGAAGCCACGGCGCTGGAACTGATGGATAAACCCTTCCGATACTGAATTGCCCAGCCAGTTAGTGGCATCCATGCTTTGCAGATCGACAAAAGAGGTAATCGCAATCGGTGTACGCGACGATACTGCAACATTCGAAACCATTAACTCTTCCGTCATGCTCTCAATGAAAAAGTCCATCGTATGACGAGGACTGTCCATCAGCATAAACTGACTGCCAGAATACGGTTCTTTACCATTGTAAATTGGTGAGTACGCGCACGATGTCAAAAGCGTCATCATCGATGCGGCGACAAGCCATCTTTTCATGGTTTGATTCTCCAGATAATCTTAGGTGTTACTGCTCTTTCATCACTTCGTTTACGAAGAAGCGTGATCTTGGAACAGTCTTTGCTTTTCTTCTGTTTGTCTAACTAAGAAAAAGCCACCAAACTTCACTGAAATTGGTAAAGCAATATTTATACCCGAACGGTTACAAACAATGAAAAAATTATTTTTTAGCCTAATATCAATCACTTTCATATTGATGACGCCATTTCGAGCGGCAGCATCTTGGTATGAAGTGACAGGCGTTGCCACGATCGTCTCTTCAGATGAAGCGGCAAGGCTGCACGCATTGGAAGACGCCCTCTTCAAAGCCGTCAACTTTTCGGGCGCAGACATTGGCAGCATCAGTAATTTGATGCCGCTATTAGAAGAAAGCCGCAAAGAGTACCAATTCACTAACCATGAAGTGCGTTACATCTTGGTGGAGTCAGAGCGTAAACGCAGCGGCAAGATGGAAATGCGCATCCGTGTGGACATTTATCCATCGGCAACGGGTTGCCACGTGGATCAATACAAGAAAACCGTTCTGGTGGGTAACATTGATGTCGCGTCACCCCAACAGGCGGTCATGGGCCAGATCTACAATGTCGGCGACGATTTCAGCCATGTTGTGAATCGTCAATTGGATCAAACGTCACGCAGCTTTGTTTCTGTTGGCACCACCGATTATTCGATCAGCGCAAATTACCCTGAACGAACCAAAATGATCGCGCAAGACAACGGCGCGCAATACATCATTGGTGGTGTAGTAACAGATTTAACCGCAACCATTGATGCAAAATTATTGAAAGACGACGTAATCAATCGTCAGTTTGCACTGGAGATGAAAGTTTTTGACGGTAAAACTGGCCATGAGGTCTACCACAAAAATTACCGTGAAGTGGCTCGCTGGCCATTTGCAAAAACCAGCCAAGTCGATACACGCAGTGCACGCTTCTGGGCATCCACCTACGGTGAAATGATGCTGCGCGTGAGCCGTAATATTATGTTGGATTTGGAATCGGAACTGTCTTGTAAAATTACCCTACCAGAAGTGGTCGCGGTATTTGGCAACACAGTCACCATGGATCTTGGCCGCATGCACGGCGTACAAGAGGGTGACCAGCTGCAATTGTGGCACACGGCGTCATTCATCGACCAAAACGGTTTGCCACGTAATAAGGTCTCTCAGAGCGAAATAACCCTAAGAGTAACTCGTGTCTACGAGCACGAAGCGGAACTGACGATCGAACAACCAAACCTTGCCTCAAGTGTTCAAATTGGCGACGTAATGAACAAGATGCTTTAGCAACGCGTATAAGGCTTTGCGATATGCTTACTTTTGAATATCATAGGTAACGCATCTTATTTGATTACGCCCCCATGGCACAGCTGGATAGCGCAGTCCCCTCCTAAGGGACAGGTCGTAGGTTCGAATCCTACTGGGGGCGCCATTCATCGCCTTAGCTTATTGCATTCAAGCTAAGGCTTTTTTATGCCCGCAGTATAGGCAAATCATTTCGAACGATGTCGACGACACCAGTGAAAAACCGCTTACTTAAGATCAATGCTGTTTAGGCGCCCCATGAAGGTTAAGATCTCAAGGTTATCTTTGTGTGCATCCAACAACGCTTTTTTCGTCTGCATATAGGCAGCAAGTTTTCCGTACTTGTTGATGGATCGAACCACCGTTTTGTACTTGTACTGCCCTTCCTCGTCGAACTCACGCCACTTGGCAATGTAACAAGTGTCTCGATTGTTCGGATCTTCCAACGTTGGGTTGGGTTTATGGACAATCTTAGGCTCAACGCTGTGTGGCAGCCTTGTCATCAGGTACGGGTCTTTCAATAGACGACGCCAAAACTTGCCCCACATTTCACGCCCGAGCTCGTTACGCAGTTTGATGGCCTTCTTAAGGCCTTTCTTTTCTCCAATGCGAACGAAACCCACGGAGCGGTGCAATACCGTATCTTCCGGTGTGTGGATGTGGATCTTAAAGGCTGTTTTGCCTTTCGAAATAAAGCGGTGTCCAGTGTTTGTTATTAAATTGCTCTTAGACATAGTGCTAACTAATAATTCTATTAATAGCCAAAGGGTAAGCAAAACTCATACATAATTAAAGTAATAAAATACAAAACTGTAAATAGCATAGACGTTGATTCTTTTGTAATACATCTAAGATGAGCGCAATAGATATAAAAAAGCCCCAAAGAGCGAACTCTTTGGGGCATTCAGCGTTTATGCTTCTAACGGTCAGATAGGAGCTTATTGCTGAACTTGGTATTCAAACTCAGGAACAACAACTTCTACGCGACGGTTTTGTTCACGACCTTCACGAGTCTCGTTTGAAGCGATTGGGTTGTTTTCACCTTCACCACGAGCGTGGATACGTGAAGCATCGATACCTTTTTCTACTAGCGCGTTTGCTACAGATTCAGCACGTTTCTCAGAAACTTTTTGGTTGTAAGCTGCTGGGCCTGAAGTGTCTGTGTAACCAATTACGTCAACGTTCGCTTGTGGGTACTCGTTTAGGAATGCTACTAGCTCGTCTAGTTTTGCAGCGCTCTCTGGTTTTAGAGTTGTGCTGTTTAGTGCAAAGCTACCTGTACCGATAGTTTGAGTTTCAAAAGTCTTAGTTACTACAACTGGAGCAACTTCTTCAACAACCACTTCTTCAACGATTGGCTCTTCTTCAACAACAACTTCGTCGTTACCGCCAAACTTGAATGCAACACCTAGCGTTGCAGAGTTACCCATTGCTTTCACAGAATCGTTGTTGATGTCTGTGATTGTTTGGTATTCCGCACGTGCTGTTACGTTTTCGCTTACGTTGAATTCAACACCAGCTGCACCTAGGTAAGAGTAATCGTCTTTACCATCGTTCATCATTAGGTAAGCGCCACCCACTTTACCGTAAAGTGCGATGTCTTCTGTGATTGGTAGGCTGAACTTAGGAGCAAGTGTAATTGCTTCTACGTGGCCACCGAAAGAAGTTTGGTCGAAGTCACCTAGGTTGTCGAAGCCTGCTTCTACTGAGAAGTAGTCATTCATTTCGTAACCAACAAAAGCACCTAGAGTAGAGCCATCTTTGTCACAAGCTTGACCAGCTACACAAGCGTCGTCCATCCAAGACTTACCCATCTTACCGCCCACGTATACTTCTGCGTGCGCTGCTGAAGCCATAAGTAAAGAAGCTGAAATTACCGCTGCTAGTTTTTTCATTATTGATTCCTCTAAAAGAAGTTCTCTTGTTCGTTAACGAAATGCGCCGCCTGACTGACGTTGTATTTCAATTCTTTTATTCAGTTCCTTTGAGTTTGATACCGAAATAACTTCCGCTCATTTGCATAAAAGTCACTTGGGTATGTCTCCTGCTCAATGATGCATAAGCGTGCCTCACTGACGGCGAGCACTATAACCCTAAGAAATCCCAAGACAAATCCCAAAACTGTCAATTTAGTGTCATCGAAAAGCATGATTTAGTGTGATCTGGCGCACCATAAAGTGAGCCACAGCAATAACGCAAACGTTTGCGTGAAATTTCAAAATAGTAGAGGTAAAGCAAATTAACTTCTCATAAATGAGACGATATTTAAGGAACTTTGAGGATAGTGTTTTTATTTCAGAGAGATATTTCGCATGAAACTACTCAATTAGCATTCACAACAGCTATATTTGGATTAGTAAAACTTATCAATTTTTGAGCAATCTGATGAGAAAAAGTTCAGTAATTCAGGCGGTATTTCAGGAAATTTGCTGTTTCCCTGGTGCCAGATACAAAAAAAGCCGCGGTATTTACCGCGGCTTTTCGACTAATTATTCAAGCAATTATGCGTTTGCTTCACGCTCAGCGATGAACTCAAGCGCCATCTTGATGCGAGCAACGCAGCGTTCTTTGCCAATCAGTTCCATTACTGCGTCTACAGAAGGAGACTGACCGCCACCTGTGACTGCAACGCGTAGTGGCATACCGATTTTGCCCATGCCGATTTCTAGCTCTTCACATACAGCTGCGATTACGCCATCTTTGATGTTCGCTGTTGTCCACTCAGTCAGTGCTTCTGCTTTCGCTAGAGCAAGCTCTAGAGGCTCTTTAGCCACGCCGCGTAGATGTTTCTTCGCTGCGCCCGCTTCAAATTCAGCGAAGTCTTCGTAGAAGTAACGGATTTGCTCAGCTAGCTCAACTAGCGTGTTGCAACGCTCACCCACTAGCTTGATCACTTCAGTGATAGCTGGGCCGTTTGTTACGTCTAGTTTTTGTTGATCTAGGTGCCATTGTAGGTGCTGTGCAACGTACGCTGGATCTGAGTTTTTGATGTAGTGGTTGTTCAACCATTGCAGTTTGTCAGTGTTGAATGCAGACGCTGACTTAGATACTGCGTTTAGGCTAAATAGGTTGATCATCTCTTCTTGAGTGAAGATCTCTTGATCACCATGAGACCAACCAAGACGCACTAGGTAGTTGTTTAGTGCTGCAGGTAGGTAACCCATATCACGGTATTGCATTACCGATACAGCGCCGTGACGCTTAGACAGTTTCGCACCGTCATCACCTAGGATCATTGCACAGTGTGCGAATGTTGGTACTGGCGCACCTAGCGCTTCGTAGATGTTGATCTGACGAGGCGTGTTGTTGATGTGGTCTTCACCGCGCACTACGTGAGTGATGCCCATATCCCAGTCGTCAACCACTACACAGAAGTTGTACGTTGGCGAACCGTCAGTACGACGGATGATCAGATCATCCATTTGTGTGTTACTGATTTCGATACGGCCACGGATTTGGTCATCAAATACTACGCTGCCTTCTTTCGGGTTACGGAAACGGATAACACATGGATCGCCATCTTTTGCCGCTTCGTTTGCCGCTTTGATTTTTGGATGGTTAGCATCGTAACGAGGCATTTCTTTGTTTGCTTCTTGCTCTGCGCGAACTTCATCTAGCAGTTCTTTAGATGCGTAACATTTGTATGCTTTGTCTTCTTCTAGAAGCTTATCAACCATCTCGTTGTAACGATCAAAACGTTGAGTTTGGAAGTAAGGACCTTCGTTCCACTCAAGACCTAGCCATTCCATGCCTTCTAGGATCGCATCAACCGCTTCCTGAGAGTTACGCTCAAGGTCAGTATCTTCGATACGTAGAACGAATTCACCACCTTGGTTTTTAGCATATAGCCAAGAGTAAAGTGCAGTACGCGCACCACCAACGTGTAGGTAGCCAGTTGGGCTAGGAGCAAAACGAGTTTTAACCGTCATCAGAGTTCCTTAGGGGTAATGAGCAACGAGAGGGCTCTCGTTGTAATATCAAGGATAAAAGTGGCGACATTTTACCATCGTAGGTCGATTCTACAATCCTTCCGTGTGGTTTAACGCCAGAAATACAAATAGGGCAGCACCGATTAAGGTACTGCCCTCTTATTTATAGCGACAAAACGCTTGGAACAACAGAAAAGCTATCGCAAAAGAAAGTTACGAATGCCGATTATTTTAGATTCTGCATCGCCCACTGCATGAATTCTTGTTGCTCTTGACGGCTTAGATCACTGAAGGACTCTTTCAATGTCTTAGTGACAGCCGGAGACGCCGCGATGCTTGCTTTCGTCGATTGCTTGTTCATTGCTTTGTTGTAATCAGCCACTTCACGTTCATAGTCGCGGAACCCTTGTAGGCCGCCTTTGCGAAGTTGAACCATTGAAAACTCAACATCTTTACCGCTTGCGTCTTTCAGCGTCAGTTTCGGATCTATTTCAAATGCTTTGGCTTCTTCAATAGTGCGGAACTTATTGTATGTCAGCGTTAGCTCTGCATCTTTCGGTGCATCGAACTCAAGTAAAAGAGGCTGTGAATCAAACTTACGACGCTTACCATCTTCAAAAACAATTTGGCCCACGTTCACGGCCAGTTGGTTTGCACCGTCTTCTACTTTGATGCTGTTGTTGTCAGAGATCCACTCAGGGTAGACGAACTCACTGTTGAGAACGCGAGGAACCAATTCCGCTTGCAGAGTCAGTTGAGCAGCAAATGCAGGCGCAGAAATAAGTGCGCAAAGTCCTAATAGTGTGGTTGTTTTTTTCATCATGGTTTTCTCGTCTTATACCAATTTAGATAAGTCACTGAAATCAACAGGCCAGTAATTCCAATGACTTATGTGAATAAGTATCAATACAAAAAGGGCGTTTCCGCCCTTTTAGCTGCTTCTATATTAGAAGTAGTATTCAACACCTACAGAGAACTCGTCGTAGTCAGCTGACTTCCAACGTGCTTTAGTGTCATCGTCTACTTGAGACGCACCGTCACCGAAGTCTAGCGTACGAGCACGAGCGTAAAGTACTGCAGATGGGTCTACGAAGTACATGATCTGTGCTGATAGTACATCATCCGCTGTGTTATCGATTGTCTTACCGTCACGTTCTAGGTCGAAGTTTGCTGCGTAACCCAGTTTGTACTGCCAATCACCTGTTGTGTACATTAGACCTGCAGACATTGCATCTTGCTTCTCGCTTACACCGTTGCTTGCATCAGCTTCCATGTATTTGTATTGAGCGAAGAAAGAGATACCGTTGTCAAACCAACCTTGAACACCTAGTAGGTACGTGTTGTTTTCCCAAGTTTGACTTTCACCTTCGATGTTACGGTTACCTTCGTAAGCAGCATCCAATTGTAGTGGACCTAACTTGTAGTGAGCCGCGATGCCGCCCCAGTAATCGTCACCTTCACCTAGACCCGCTTTATCACCAGCACCCACTGCTGCGTCGATAGAGAACTTGTCAGCGTACATTGGAGAATCCCAACGGATAGTGTTTGATTGACGGTCTTGGTACTTAGCACCACCGATTGCACCACCCCAGTCGTAAACATCACCTAGACCTGGGTTAGATGCTGGCCAGTCAACCAACTCGTACATTGGAGTAAGAACGCGACCTAGACGAACTTGACCCCAAGAAGCGCTTTCAAAACCTACGAATGTGTCACGCTCACCAAGACCTGCGCCTTCACCACCAAAGCTTGGGTCTACGTAGCCACCTTCGATTTGCCAAATGAACGTTGGTTCAAAGTTAGCGAATTGCTTTTTACCACGGAAGCCGATACGTGATTCGTTGTTTAGCTGCATGCCGCCCAAGTCATCGTCAGTTGCTTTGCTACCAGAATCGTAATCGCGGTACGCGGCCTGCATCGCGATAATACCGTACACTTCATATGAGAAAGAGTCTTTAGTTAGGTACTCTTTCGCTGCATCACTGTTTGCACCATCAGCAAAAGCTGAACCACTGAACATCATGCCTGTGATTGCAGTAGCAAGTAGGCTTTTCTTTAGGTAAGACATTTTTAACCCCTATATTTTTAGTTTTTTCCATTTTCAAATTCGCTAACTAGGACATTGCAGGAACTTGAATCTGTGTTTGGACGGAGCAAATATGACAAACTTTTTTCGCAGTAAAAAACTTTCCCCACGGCAATCTGAGCAACTTCAAAATGAGAAGATCAAAAACAATATAAACCAATTAATAACAACGACTTAAAATGACAAATAAAAATATAAAAACGTCAAAAGCATCCAGAGTCACTTGCTTTTTATATAAAAAGCTCGAAATTCGTGAGCAACCTCACCTCACTTTTAGGCGTTTTAACGGAACTTTATATTCAGAGAGAAAAAACTTTGAGATAACTCGCAACAATATCAGTACATTGACGGTGCAAGTAGGGGGATTTTGACGAAATTGTTTCACGTCGAAATGCTTGACCTTCACCTTGCAGGAAGGTTTATCCTCTGAACATTACTATTCTTGAGGACAAATTATGTATCAGTTCGTTGTACCGATGTCAGGGCTTAACTGCATGGGCTGTGCTAGAAAAGTTGAGAAAGCTTTACATGCCAATCACAGTGTTGAGATCATCAATTTGTCCCCAATAGTGGTTGAGTTGAAAACCGAGTCCCCTCTTTCTTCTATTGTTGAATCCATCGAGACATTGGGTTATCACGCTGGCCATCAATATCAGTTCAACCTAGCTGGACTAAGTTGTGGCGGCTGCGTGAAGAAACTCTCTTCTTTGTTAGAAGCGAATCAAGACGTCATTGCATTTCAAGCGTCGACAACCCAACTGGATATCACGACCCTACTCTCAGAGCAGCAAGTGATCGATCTTGTGGCAACTCTTGGCTATACCGCTAGCCTTGATTCTATTGAAGTAGAAGAAGAAGAAGGTTCATCAGAGCCTGAACTGGCAGAAAAGCAAAGCAATATTAAAGATGCACAGGTGCCACCAGCGAGTATTCAGCTGCAAATGCTGATTCAAGGCATGACGTGTGCGAGTTGCGTCTCTTCAGTAGAGAAAGCATTTACTAACGTAGAAGGCATTGAGAAAGCACAAGTAAACCTTGCTGAGCAAAGTGCATTAGTGTTCGCTACTCAAGATTCTGAAGCCCTTCACCACGCGATTATTGATTCAGTAAAACAAGCCGGTTACCAAGCAGAGATTCTCCAAGACGCAGCAACCCAACAAGAAAAGCAAGCAGCACAGCAACTTGCCCAACAAAAACGCTTCAGGCTTGATGCAATAGCTGGCTTAGTTGTCGGTGCGCCACTGATGTTGTGGGGGGTATTTGGCGGCAACATGGTGATTCGCAACACGAACGACCAGTTGGCTTGGGGTGCGATTGGTATTCTGTGTCTCTTACTGCTAGCAACTGCGGGTAAGCACTTCTTTACTAACGCATGGTTAGCAGCCACTCACAAACGTGCCACTATGGACACCTTAGTCGCGTTAGGTACCGGGGCGGCGTGGTTCTATTCGATGCTTATGGTGATATTCCCAGACTGGTTCCCTCTTGCTTCACGCCATGTGTACTTTGAAGCGAGCGCAATGATCATCGGCTTAATTTCTCTTGGTCACTATATCGAGGCAAAAGCCAAAGCAAACACAACACGCTCATTGCAGGCGCTGATTAACCTACAACCTCAACAAGCGACGGTGATGACAGAACAAGGTGATCAACAGATCGCAGTTGAGCAAATCACGCTAGGCATGAAACTACGCATCAAACCGGGCGAGAAAGTGCCAGTAGATGGCGTTGTGATACAGGGTGAATCGTACATTGATGAGTCAATGCTAACCGGTGAACCAGTACCAGTGTTAAAAGCGCAAGATGCACAAGTGTCTGCCGGTACACTGAACACAGATGGTGGATTAATCATTGAAGCAACGGGCATCGGCGCGAACACCATGCTGGCTCGAATCATTCGCATGGTACGCACAGCGCAAAGCAGCAAGCCTGCCATTGCCAAATTAGCGGACCAGATTTCATCGGTATTTGTACCGGTCGTGGTCGGCATCGCAATCCTTGCCGCTTTGGTTTGGTTTGCCGTAGGTCCAGAACCTAAAGCCAGCTACATGCTTGTAGTAACGACCACAGTGCTGATTATCGCCTGCCCTTGTGCGCTAGGCTTAGCAACGCCATTGTCGGTTACCGTTGGTGTCGGTAAAGCCGCAGAGCTCGGCATTCTGATCAAAGACGCTGACGCACTGCAGTTGGCAAGCAAAATCGACACCGTCGTATTCGATAAAACTGGCACGCTGACTCAAGGTAAACCGAGTGTGCAGCAAGTGTTTACTCACGCCACCAGCCAAGAGCACTTGCTAGCTCTGGCATACGCGGCCGAACGTCAATCGGAGCACCCGTTGGCAAAAGCCGTGTGTGATTACGCGAGAAAGAACAATACTGAAAATATTGAGTTGAGCGCATTCGAGAACATTCGTGGCCGTGGCATTACTGCGACTTACCAAGCACAATCGCTACTCATTGGCTCATTGCAATTTATGCAAACCGAGCAGATTGATACCAGCTCAATGAAGCAAGCGATTGAAGATTGTGCAAACAACGCTTGGACACCAGTGGCAGTGGCTCTGAACAACGAACTGATTGGTTTAATTGCCATCGCTGATCCAATTAAATCTGATGCCAAGCAAGCGGTGTCTGCATTAAAATCGCAGGGCATAAAAACCGTCATGCTCACAGGCGACAACCAACACGTAGCCAATGCTATCGGTAAAGAGCTCGGCATTGATGAAGTCATCGCTCAAGTGATGCCCGACGAGAAAGCACAACACATTGAATTGCTGCAATCTCAAGGCCGCACAGTTGCGATGATCGGTGATGGCATCAATGACGCACCAGCCCTTGCGTTGGCGGATCTTGGTGTCGCAATGGGAAGTGGCAGTGACGTAGCAATCGAAAGCTCACAAATGACCATTCTCAATACATCACCAATGGCCGTTGTGCATGCGATTGAACTCTCTCGCGCAACACTTAAGAACATGAAACAAAACTTGTTCGGCGCCTTTATTTATAACTCGTTGGGTATTCCTATCGCCGCAGGCGTACTTTACCCAGCGTTTGGATTTTTGCTCAGTCCTGTCGTTGCTGGTGCAGCGATGGCACTGTCTTCAATCACGGTCGTCAGTAATGCAAATCGACTACGACTGTTTACCATTAAGTAAGCGACACTTCTTCTCGAGGATATTATGAAGTTGAAACTATTGACCTTTACAATGCTTGCTGTCACATCGGCGAACGTATTAGCCGCTGATGTCATCAACCACAAATCGCCATACTGTGGCTGCTGTGGCGAATGGACAAAACACATGGAAGAGAACGGCTTTACTGTGGAAGAAAAGCTGCATGATGACATGAATGCGATCAAACGCGATTTGGGCATCAAGAACGAACAGCTTTACTCTTGCCACACCGCAGAGATCGATGGCTACGTATTTGAAGGTCATATTCCTGCCGCCGACATTAAAGCCTTCTTAGAAAACCCGCCTAGAAATGCAAAAGGCCTGACGGTACCGGGTATGCCAATGGGCTCACCAGGCATGGAATACGGCGATAAGAAAGACAGCTACGCTGTTTACGCCTACAACGAGAAAGGCCAAGTATACGAATACCGTTACCACAAAGGTAACGACCAATAAAAACAAAGCCCAGCGATTCAAACCGCTGGGCTTTTTCTTAATGGACAAATATACCCAAGTGACTTCAAGATGCAGAGTTCAGAGCGTTGTCATTGATTCGAGTGCAAGGAAGACAACGAAGCGGAATAGCAAGCTCTTTCCAAGTTGTTTGACACAGCAATTGAGTCAATGACACGCTCCCAGAGGGCGAGTTGTCTTGCCTTGCATGCTTTGTTAACAATTTTTGATTTAGAACCACTAGATCTTCAAATTGTTGCCTTGCCTTCAAACCAAGTCATTCTCGCTGAACCTAGCATCTCGAGGTTACTTGGGTATTAGACAAACTTTTTAATTAGAAGCCGTAAGATGCGCCGAATACAAATGCGTTGTTTACTAGGCTATCACCTGATGCATTCTCTGCACCGTGTGCTTGGCTACGGAACTCAAAGTAAGGTTGAACGCCCTTACGAGTCCATGTTGCACGTAACTCGTGGTCCATGGTTTCAGCATCAATCATGTAAACGTTGTTGTAGCTCAGTGTCACATCTTCGTTCATCGCGTAACCAATGCGGTTATCCATGCGGTAATCTGTTTTCGCATCTGCGTCTGTTGCATCGATGTGTGCACGAGTACGGTTGCTTAGAGAGATACCATTATCGAAGTTGTAGCCGATTTTAACTAGCGGGCGGTATTGAATGCTCTCCCCAGCAGAGAATAGATGCTGGTAACCTGCTGCAACCCATAGGTGATCAGTGATGTTAAATGCTTGCTCACCACCCACAGTGATAGCCGGTGTTGTGTTACCTGCGCCGCCGTTTTCAGTTTCTAACTTACCAAGTTGGATGCCATCAAACTCAGTGTAAACCGTGAAGCCGCCGAATTGGTTATCGAAAGTGTGGCCAGCTTCTAGCGTTGATGTCATGTCCGAACCGTGAATTCGACCATCATCGTGAAATTGAATATTACCCGTTACGTAAGATGAGTCTGCGAAAGCGCTTGAAGCGAAAACAAGAGAAAGTGCACTTAGTGCTAAAACGTTTTTCATAATTACTGCCTTTATTTGTTCACGTTATGCGATGAGATGTCCGGCTATCACTGCCCTTCATCGCAAACATTGGGATGTGCCTCCCTGGCGACAGCAATACTGCGCAATTTAATTCGCATTGAAAAATAAATCGTTTAAAACAGTGATCCAATTCAAATCAACATTTTCGAAACCCAATAAAGTTTATTAAATACAGTCACTTGATATAAAATATAAAAATTCGTCAAAAAAATAAAGTGTGACCTGAAGCTAATTAGGCTCTCAAATTTGGCACAAAATAAGCATCGAGATCACACTCTTCTTTTCTTTCTAAATTACGAACTTAATTATCAGTAAAAAATAATCAGACATTGGTCACGCTTATTTTCCGTAGAAAAATAAATAAAGCCCTCAGCATAGGTTGAGGGCTTTGAGTAAGGAACAATGATTTTAGTGAATGATTAGCAGAATTACTTCACGCTAGTCACGCGGCTTGTTTTCTCACCTGTAGCAGATACAGAGCGGATAAACACTTCACCTTTCACATTTGGACGAGCATTGTCTGCGTAAGTTAGCCAGTTCTTGCCGTCTAGAGAGTATTGAAGCTTCACACCAGGGAACTGAACGTTCATTGCTAGCTTGCCATCCTCTACTTTCGCACCTGGTACAGGTAGGCGGTAGTCGATACCAGATTTCTCTAGCTTAGCCAGTTCACGTTGGCCAAGTACGTTCGCAAAGCGGTTGTAGTCTTGGTTTAGCGCTGCTTTGTCTACTAGGTTAGAGTTTTGCGAGTATTCAACACCCACTTTGTAGTCGTTTTCCCAATCAGCACGGTGCCATGCACGCTCAGCGGCTGCTAGTACGCGAGGGAATACCATGTACTCGTATTGCTCGTCGTTACGTACTGTCTCAGACCAAAGCTGTGCTGATAGACCGTAGAAAGGTTTCGCTTCGATTTCACCTTTACCAGTAAAGCCATTACCATCGCGATCTACAGACGTTTCTGCGTTTTGAGGCATGTTCTCTGGTGCAAAGCCAAACATCTTACGAGTATCTGTTGCACGTGTAGCCCAGTAGTAACCACGCTCTTTCGGGTCAACTTCGTATGGCATGTCCATGTAAACGTAGTCTGGGTTAGAAACGATCACGTCGTAACCTTTCTTAGACCACTCGTACACTGATGATGTGCCCCCCCAGTAAAGAACGTCCCAGAAGTTTACGCGAGTATTTTCTGTTGCAAACGCTTTCTCGCCTTCACTGTACTTAAGACCATCTTGCCAAGCTTGGAAGTTAGGGATGCCCTTCTCAGCCACAATCTTAGACACTTCTTCTGCAAAGTGGCTTGGTAGATGAGCAAAGTCGCTTACCGTACCGTCTGCAATTAGCGTCTGACATTGTGGAGATTGTGCAAATGGCTTGTCTTGTTTAGACAGGTCAATCGTACCCTTCCAGCTTACTTTGTCTTCAGCGTTCACATCTTGGAAACCAGCGCCTAGCTTGATGTTCTTCGCTTCGTCACCACCAAAGTGCCATGTTGATAACGGTGCGCCCGCTTCTTGGTGCATTGCCGCTACTTCTGAAATCACTTTATCAACAAAGCGAGTTGAAGATTCCATACATGGGTTGATGAAGCTTTGCTTGTTGTAGAACTGAACCGTGGTTACGTTCGATGTATCTTGAGGATCCATCAGGCGGTACTCGTTCGCTTCTGCTTCTTTACCTTCTTCCATTAGGCGGTCGTAACGAGCTTCCATTGATACCACAGCTGCACGAGCGTGCGCAGGCATATCGATTTCAGGAATCACTTCGATGTTACGCGCTTTCGCGTACTTCAAGATGTCCACGTAGTCTGCTTTGCTGAAGAAGCCAGAACCAAAGTTGTCTGTCGTTGCACCTGAGCCAAGCTGAGGCAGTAAACAGCTTTTCTCTTCCAAATCGAAACAACGGTTAGCACCCACTTCTGTCAGCTCAGGCAGACCCGGGATTTCTAAACGCCAGCCTTCATCATCCGTTAAGTGAAGGTGTAGTTTGTTCATCTTGTACGCTGCCATTTGGTCTAGCGTTGCAAGAATTGCGTCTTTAGAGTGGAAGTTACGAGCCACATCCACCATCACACCACGGTAATCAAAGCGAGGTGCATCTTGAATAGACAGTTGTGGTAGAGAATCAGCATTTTGGCTATCTATCAGGCCAAAGATAGATTGTACTGCGTAAAACGCGCCAGCTTGGTCGAACGCTTTAATAACAATACCGTTGCCGTTGATGCTCATATCGTAAGCACCAGATTTTGCTAATTCACCGGTGAAGTTTGCAGGAACTAGCGTGATGCTAACAGGAACATCACCACGAACATCCACACCTACCACTTCTGCACGATCTTGAATTGCTGCGTATTGAGCCGCATCAAATGCGTCTTTCGGCAGCGCAATACCCCCTGCGATGTCTACTGTGCCTTTGCCTGCTTTCACATGCATTGGCGTTGGTAGCAACGTAGTTGATACATCTTGTTTTGCTAGATCTTCGTTCTTTTCAAAACGAGATGCCGCACTTGCCATGATGTTGTTGTCATCAGGCGTACGTTTTAGGTTGTTGCCTTCAAGGCCAGTAACGAAAGAATTAACGTCTTCTGTATTAAGCGACGCGATCATCTTAGGCTCAGCGTTTGGCGCTGCAACAAATGCACCCGGCATGAAGTCAGTTTCAAATAACTGCCAGTATTCAGCAACAAGAGGAAGAACCACTTCTTCACCTGCCGCAAAGCCATCAAATTTGTCTGTTGGTTCTAGTTTGTGTAGGTCGCCCGTTACACGAGAGATTTTGAATTGTTCGTTGTCGACA
Source organism: Vibrio jasicida CAIM 1864 = LMG 25398 (assembly GCF_000400365.1). Lineage (GTDB taxonomy): Bacteria > Pseudomonadota > Gammaproteobacteria > Enterobacterales > Vibrionaceae > Vibrio > Vibrio jasicida. The sequence goes on from NZ_BAOG01000062.1 coordinate 32,922, forward strand.
TCCAGAATCAGACGGATGCTGTGGAAGTAGATAGCCCAATCTTGAGAGTCAACCGCTTCGCCTTGGTTAACCAGTGTCATGTTGACTTTGTTACAAGACGCCCACTCTGCGCCCATATCCTGACATGCAAGACCTTCGTTAGCGCCGTGGTTAGTCAACACTTCATATTGAATATCAAGGTTGTCAGCCAATGAGTTTACAACTTGTTGCTCAGAATTCTGTAGTGAAGAGCAACCTGCCAATGTAGCAATAACAGAAGCAGCAATCAGACTATGTTTCAACATCTTACTTTCCCCAAAAAGTCAGTGGTTCAAAACGACATTTATCAAAAATGGTGAGCACCTAAATGCGAGGCGCTTAACAGTTGCATTCAACATACAAGCAGTTATTTCTAAGCGTAAAATTAATGAAACTAAGAAGTGATCCAGGTCAAATTCAGCATTGCTTAAGAAAATATAAACACTTACATTTCAATTACTTAATTAAAACGTCAAAAACGAACAACTTTTTTTGACGAGTTTGTTGCGATCTCAATCACGAATATCGATGGGTTTAGTCGGGTTTTATAGGATTTTGATCACTATTGGTTATTTAGTAATCCATTAACAACAAACTCAATTGAAGTGCTTTCGTGAATTAGATCTCATTTCCATGCCGTCAAAACTCGTCAATATTTTTAGAAATGACGATTTTGCCGAACCATGTTATAGATAAGGTGCATATTGAATTCGAGGAGCAAAATATGTTTCGACTCTTGTCTGTCATGTCATCTTTGATTGTTTTTTTCACCTCCTACTCCGCACAAGCAGAGCCACAACACTGGTTGGTACAAAAAGGAGACACCGAATACATGATTATTGGTTCTGTCCATGTGGGCGACAAAAGCATGTACCCTTTACCGAAAGCCGTGACTCAGTTCCTCAACAACAGTGACGGTTTGATCATCGAAGCGGATATCAGAAATACCGAAGGGGCTGCATTTCCAAAAACAAAACTACTTGCGAAAGACATCCTCGACAAACAACAACGTCAGCACTTGGCTGACATCGCAAAAGATCTTGGATTACCGGAAGAACAACTACTCGATGCACCACCTTGGTCGGCGGCATTGACGATTCAGCTCTTGCTAGTGAATAAGTTAGGCTATGCCTCAGACCAAGGTGTCGACATGCACTTAATGACGCTTGCTGATAAGCAAAATGTGCCAGTGATCCCACTCGAAACGGTACAATTTCAGTTGGACTTAATTGCTGGACAAGAAGATGGCGGGAAAGAATTACTGCTCTCTTCTATCGAAGAATATGACGGTGGTGAGGCTTTGGTACAGTGCTTGATCGACAGTTGGAAGACTGGAGATGGTAACTCTCTAGAAGATGCGTCTAAAAGCGCAGAGTCTACCGATGCATTTAATGAGGCTTTCCTGTATGAGCGCAACCATGATTGGGCTGAAAAGCTAGATTCAGGCAGTGTACTGCCAAAGAAAGCAGGTCAATACACCATTGTGGTCGGTAGCTTGCACTTAGTTGGTAAAGACAACTTGATCGATTTACTCAGAAAACGCGGCTTTAACATCGAAGCTCTGGGCAATACTAGCAAAGCAGATTGTGACATCTAAACGGGCACAATATTTACACTACGAACATCAGTGCCCTGATTGACGGGGCACTTACATCCTCTTACACCGCACCCACGCTGTTGAGTCTACACTTACGCTTCGCTGACAAATCCAGCAATCTATCCGATACTATCGACTCAACCTGTACACAATCTCAAATTTGATAAGAGCCTTATGACGTTCAAAGCCTCATTATTATGTCTAGCCAGCGCACTACTTTTACCTTCGTTAGCGAATGCCAAGCCATCTTGCACGATTGAAGAATTCCAGCCCGTCGATATCGCCCCAGAAACTAAAGGTGGTGTATTCGATAAAGAAAGTGGTCAGTTCTTAATTACCCAAAAACCTATGATGCGCTGTGCGAACATTACTTTTTCTACTGCCCATACTCGCAATCGCGTCGCACATCTAATCAATCAGAATTTTGAAGCCGAATACTTCGATGGCAAAACAGGGAAATCACACTCTGTGACGTTTGATGAAGATGAACTTCAAGCTGGCTACATCAAGGTAGGACCAAACAATCCACAAACGGTTTATGTCTGTTTCACCACATCCGAAACACCAATTAAAGATATTAGTTGTGATGTGAAATAGCGGGAATGGGAAGCGACTTTGTTTTGTCTTTCTAGGAACAAGTTCCATCAACAACTTTCAAAGCCGAGTGCACTTCATTAGCCCTCTAGCGAACACCTCTCAATTCCTAAAGCGAAGCGCTCCCGACTCAAAAAAACCGTAAACGTAAAAAGCCGCAACATTTCTGTTGCGGCTTTTCTAAAATAGGTCGGTGAAGAGCCATATTCTAACTTCAGGCGAACCCCATTTGGTTCGCTACTATCAAAGCCAAATTTGCGACCGCTGAAACGACGAAAGCCTGCTCATTGAGCAGGCTTTCTGAAAGTGGTCGGTGAAGTAGGGATTCGACGCGGCTGGGCTTCCAGAGGACTGGCATTCCAGCCCCCGACCCTCTGGTTCCAAATAAATATCACCAAATACGAAAAAGGCCCTACATTTCTGTAGGGCCTTTTTCTCTAATATGGTCGGTGAAGAGGGATTCGAACCCCCGACCCTCTGGTCCCAAACCAGATGCGCTACCAAGCTGCGCTATTCACCGAGATGTTTAACTGAGGACTTATCCCCGTCAACGGATGCGTATATTACGGATTCTTTTGAGAGACGCAAGTGCTTTTTGCGAAAAAACCTAATGTCTTAATTCGTTTGATGAATTACTGAACACTAGCACGTGAAATGTGACTAAGAACCCACAATAAAATACAGACTATTAACCTTGGCAACATAATTGATCCAGATCAGTGTGTAAAAAAGCACCACCTATTAGTTTGGTCCATGTCGGAACTATCTTGGAGGAAACACATGGACTTTTGGCTTGAACTCCTATTTGGTAATGCGGTGGGACTATCGTCAATGATAGTAATCTTTGGGACAATTGGACTGATGTTGTTTTTCAGCGGTTTCTTCATTTACAAGATCATGAACGACAAATCTCCTCACTAGATCTCGCTTAGCTCTAGAAACGCTTTGCACCGGAGTTGGTAACCTGCCTGCTCCGGTTTTTTATTTGATCTTTTCACACACGTCCTTGATATAATTGTCTCTACTTATCCTGTTCTTTATGAGATTGCCGTTATGTCTCACGATGACGATTTTGATCTGTTCCAACAGATGATGGGCGATGTAAAGCCAATCAGCAATGACACCGCCGAACACAAAAAGGTTCACCAAGTTACCGATGCACACCTTGCTAAACGCGAGGCAGCAATTTGGTTAACTGAAGACGATCCTGAATACTTGTCGATTGACCATGCAGAAATGCTGAAACCAGATGACTTTATCGAGTTCAAACGTGATGGCGTACAAGACGGTGTCTATCGTAAGCTACGTTTGGGCAAGTACCCGATACAAGCTCGTCTTGATTTACACCGTAAGACGTTGAAAGAAGCGCGTGACGAAGTCGTAAAATTCCTTAAGCAATGCATTCAAATGGACATTCGTACCGTGGTAATAGTGCATGGCCGTGGTGAACGTTCTAATCCACCAGCCTTAATGAAAAGTTATGTCAGCAGTTGGTTGCAGCAAATCCGCGAAGTGCAGTGTGTACACAGTGCGCAACGATTTCACGGTGGCAGCGGTGCTGTGTACGTTCTATTAAGAAAGAGCCCCGAGAAGAAGCTTGAGACGCGAGAACGTCATCAAAAACGGTTAGGCTAAGCGCTCTCCCGGTGCTAGAATGCCCGACCTTATCTCGTCTTGCTGCTTTATCTAGCAGTAAGGCACTTCAATTAACCGCCGTTGTGAAACGTTAGGAGACGACATGTCACAAGACAACACAAAACGCTTAAACAAATACATCAGCGAAACGGGCTTCTGCTCGCGCCGTGAAGCAGACCGCCTTATCGAGCAAGGCCGCGTCACCATTAATGGTCAACAACCAGAGATGGGCACAAAAGTGCTACCTGGTGATGATGTTTGCGTCGATGGCAACCCCGTTGCGGCAAAAGAAAAGCCAATTTACATTGCCTTGAACAAGCCAACCGGTATCACTTGCACCACTGAGCGTGATATCCCTGGTAACATCGTTGATTTCATCGGTCATAAAAAGCGTATCTTCCCAATTGGTCGTCTGGACAAACCTTCAGATGGTTTGATCTTCCTAACAAACGATGGCGACATCGTGAACAAGATTTTGCGTGCAGGCAACAACCACGAAAAAGAATACGTGGTGCGTGTCGACAAACCTATCACCGGCGAATTCCTTAAGCAGATGTCGAGCGGTGTGAAGATCCTTGATACGGTGACTCTGCCTTGTAAAGTAGAGAAAGAGACCAAATTCTCTTTCCGTATCGTGTTAACACAAGGTTTGAACCGTCAAATCCGTCGTATGTGTGAAGCGCTAGGCTACGAAGTTTTCAAACTACGTCGCGTACGCATTATGAACATCTCACTTGATGGTATTCCTAATGGTAAGTGGCGTTACCTAAGTGACGACGAAATGGCAGAGATCCTAGCAATGTGTGAAGGCTCAGTGGGTACGGAAGAAGCATCAAAAACAGACTCTAGAGGGCGTAATATTCGTAAAGCGACCGACGCAAAGCTGTTTGATAGCCGTGAAGAAAACCAAGACTCTACTGCTCGTCGTAACCAGAAGACACGAACTTTCCGTGGTAACAATGCTGATGAATTTCGTCATGCACCGAATTCGAAAAAAGGCCAACAGCGTCGTCAACGTGATGATGAAAAAGCACGCCCAACAAAAGAGCATTACAACGCAAAGCCACAAAATGAACGCACTAAGCCTCAAGGTGAATATGGTAAAACTGAAAAGCCTCAATCACCGAGTAAACCTAAGCAGCATTACATGAACCCAAATGCCGCTAAGCCAAGCAAACCTGCAAAACGTTCTGGTGGCACATTGAGCCTGAAGAAATAACGCTTCACTGAATGGTAAGATCAAAAAAGGACGCTCATGAGCGTCCTTTTTGCTTGTCTTAAACTTACAAGCACAGCGGTGCAAATTGACCACGAGTTAAACTCAGCAAATCTTTCGGGGCTAACTCGATTTCTAAACCACGCTTACCCGCACTCACGCAGATGGTGTCTTGATCTATTGCACTTTCATGTAGAAAGGTAGGCAGCGCTTTTTTTTGTCCAAGTGGGCTAATCCCACCAACAACATATCCTGTGGTCTTTTGTGCAATTTCCGGATCAGCCATATCGGCCTTTTTGCCCTTCGCCGCTTTCGCTGCCAATTTAAGATTCAGCTTTTGGTCGACAGGAATAATGGCAACGGCTAGGTTTTTAGGCTCGCCGTTCAAACAGAACAGCAGCGTTTTAAAGACTTTCTTTGGATCTTGTCCCAATACTTCTGCCGCTTCTAATCCATAGCTGTCCGCTCGTGGGTCGTGCTCGTACTGGTGAATGGTGTGTGATACTTTTTTCTTTTTCGCAAGATTAATGGCCGGAGTCATCAAGATTCTCCTCATAAAACAAAAAACGCTGCTCCGTTATCGGTAGCAGCGCTTTAAGTTAATGGTATCCGCGAGTTTGAGTCAATCGCTTTTTACTTGTAAACAATATCACCAGAAGGGGCATACTCATTTACGTCAATCGGACTGTGCGTTTGTAAGAACTCTTTCAACACTTCTGCATCTGTAAACCCTGTATTGACGTAGCCTGAATGCGTATTTACTTTCGGGTACCCATCACCGCCTGACGCATTGTAGCTCGGTACGGTAAAGCGGTATTGGCCATCGAGGCGTAACTGCTTTTCACCAATGAATACGTTCGAAACCTTGCCATTTTCCACAGTCATAGAAATGCCCGCAAACTGAGCATAAGCACCTGAATCTACGGGCTTAGTTGCGACTACATTTAAGTAATCTAAGACTTCTTTACCCGACATATCGACGTAAGAAACCATGTTGCCAAACGGTTGTACCGTTAGTACGTCTTTGTAGGTAATATCACCGGCTTCAATGGAGTCACGCACGCCACCTGAGTTCATGACAGCAAAGTCTGCTTTCGCTCGCTCCATGTGCGCGGTTGCGATTAAACGGCCAAGATTGGTTTGCTGATAACGAACCACGTTACGGTCGCCTTCAAGTTTCCCATTCGATTCTGCAATCTTCACATTGAGCTTGTCGTGCCCCTGCTCTTGATAAGGGCGTAGAAACTCAAGCATGGCCTCATCTTGGTTTATCTCATCTTGAATCAGCACACGTTGTGATTCGCCATTCACTTTGATTTTCTTCTTCAAGTTAACCGGAATCAGATCGTAGCTCACCATAGAAAGCTCACCATTACGGAATTCGTAATCCGCGCGGCCAACAAACTTACCCCATTCATACGCTTGCACAATGTAAGTCCCATTTTGCACATCAGGTTTACATTCATCACCTGGCATGAAGTTCTTTTTGATGACGTTCGGACCTTCCATACAAACAGGCTCTTGAGAGTGACCACCCACTATCATGTCCAAGTCACCTTCATTTAGGTAGCGAGCCAATGCCACATCACCGGGAGCATTCACACCACGGTTGCCATTTTCGTAATGGCCCATGTGTGTCACTGCAAAAATAAGGTCTGGCTTCTCAGTTTCTTTTAGCTCAGCGATGACCTTCTTCGCTTCTTCTTTCGGGTCACGGAAATCAACCTCGCCAATAAATTCAGGGTTACCTAGCTTCGCCGTGTCTTCAGTGGTTAAACCAATAACAGCGATCTTGATGCCTTGCTTGTTGAACATGGCATAAGGTTGGAACAAGCGCTTGCCAGTTTCTTTGTCGTAAATGTTGGCAGACAGCATCGGAAAGTTTGCCCACTCTTGCTGTTTGAATAGCACTTCGAGTGGGTTGTCGAACTCGTGGTTACCTAGCGCCATCGCATCGTAACCAATTTTGCTCATGCCTTTAAAGTCAGGCTCTGCATCTTGCAAGTCAGACTCAGGTACACCTGTGTTGATGTCGCCACCTGATAGGAGTAGCACACTGCCCCCTTCCGCTTGAATCTCTGCGCGCAGTTCATCAATCAGCGTTTTACGCGCAGCCATGCCGTACTCGCCGTATTTATTCTGCCAGAAACGACCATGATGATCGTTGGTGTGCAGTACGGTCAATTTGTACGTTGTATCTTCATTCCATTCGTGTGCTGGTTGCGTTGCACATCCGGCTAAAGTAGCCAGAATAGCGGCGCTTAAAGCGGTTTTTACAATCAGGCGTTGCTTCATTGTTTTACCTTTTTATCGTCTGGAGTCCACTGCATTGCACGCTCAATGAGAAGAACTAACTCAACTCTTACTTATTGAGACGCAAAAACTTGATATAGTGTAAAACACTAACATATTGATTTCATGTTTCTGCGACGCACTTTACTTATGCGAACTGAATAGCCGCAAATTTAAACAGATTATAGACATAATCAAGGTGGGGTAAGGAAGCGAGAAAAGGATAGTGAGGCAGAATCAATGTGTCGATACAAAAATGGCCAGCACGCGGGCTGACCATTTCATTCAAACATTCACAACGATCGATTATTTGATATCGATGTCTGCAAAGCTCTTGATTAGATCGTCTAGCGATTTCATTTGCGCTAGGAACGGCTCTAGTTTGTCTAGAGGCAATGCAGATGGTCCATCACAGCGAGCTTGGTCTGGAGTCGGGTGCGCTTCGATGAACAGACCCGCAATGCCTGTTGCTAAGCCCGCTTTTGCCAGTTCAACCGTCTGCTCGCGACGACCACCAGATGCCGCGCCCGATGGATCACGCATTTGTAATGAGTGCGTTACGTCAAAAATGATTGGGCTGCCTTTTGATGCGTTCTTCATGACACCAAAACCAAGCATGTCTACAACTAGGTTGTCGTAGCCCATACAAGAGCCACGCTCACATAGGATGATGTTTTCGTTACCACATTCTGCGAACTTCTCAACAATGTTACCCACTTGGCCTGGACTCATGAACTGAGGTTTCTTCACGTTGATCACTGCGCCTGTTTTCGCCATTGCTTCAACAAGGTCAGTTTGACGAGCTAGAAATGCAGGAAGCTGAATAACGTCAACCACGTCTGCCACTGGTTGAGCTTGTGCTTCAGTATGAACATCAGTAATGATCTTTACGCCAAACGTGTCTTTCAGTTCTTGGAAGATCTTCATACCTTCTTCTAGACCAGGGCCACGGTATGAATGGACAGAGCTGCGGTTTGCTTTGTCGAACGATGCCTTAAATACGTAAGGAATGCCAAGCTTGTCGGTTACTTTTACATAGTGCTCACAGATCTGCATAGCAAGATCACGAGACTCAAGAACGTTCATACCAGCAAACAGTGTGAATGGCTTGTCGTTAGCAACCTGAATGTCACCAATATTAACGATTTTCTGTTCCATTTTGATTCTCTTTTGTCTGTCCTCAATATGCCTTTCGGCCTATTGATAAAATTAGTGAAGCGTGACGTGCTTTTCGTTCATCGCATTAACTTGTGATTTTAGTAGCTCTGATGCCGGATCGTCTGGGCATTGGTCAATAAAGTACTCAAAATCGGAAGCGGCAACCTGAAGACACTCTAACTGCTGGAAGATAAAGCCACGGTCACGAATTTCATATGGGTCATCAGGTACAAACGTCAACGCAAGATTGGTACAACGCAGTGCCAGTGTGTAGCGCTCTTCACGCAGCATCGCACTTTTAATCAAAGCTAACCAACGGCCAATGACAGTCGGGTTATCGGCTTCTTCAAAATGTTCAGGTTTAAGCGTCGCAAGTGGACCTTCTTGACCAATCAACCATGCTTGAAGAATTTTCTCGCCAACGTATTCACCGTTAAACGGATTAATGTAATCTGGTGTTTTGTGCATCCAATCCAGCTTAATCAAGAACTGAGTTGGGAATGTCACCCCTTTCATCGGGAAACCAAGACGATTGCCAAGATAAAGCAAAATAGCACCAAGGCTAACTGGAATGCCTTTCTTACGCTCTAGCACCTTATCAATAAAGCTGTTGTCAGAGATAAAATACTCTTGCTCATCCCCTTTAAATCCCCATTCATGGAAGAATAGGCGCAAGAATGAGTCAAAGCGTTGCTCTTCATCGGTTTCATGAACAAGTGTCGCTTCTGCTTCTTTGTACAGACGCTCTAATTCTTGTTTTGCCCAATGAACATTGGTTTCTGGGTTAATGGAATGGTTCAGCTCTAAGGCGCCTTCCACCAACGGGATGTTGTCAAAATCTTCGTCAAAAAGTTCAAGCATGAAGATTACCCAAATAGGTTTGGATTTTTAGAAACGGCAATATTCGCGGCCATAACCAACCAGCCTAAAGCACCGAAGAAAGCAAAGATTCTCAGCAACTTGTTCTTCGCCATCTTCATCGCAAAGAAACCAAGAGCAATGTACGCCAACACACAAGTGATCTTGTTGGTTAACCAAGGCGCGGCATCCGTAAATGGAATAAAGCCGGTCACCATGATCAGACCGATACCAGATAGCAGTAGCGCGGTATCAACAATATGCGGGAAAATTTTCAGAAAGCGATTGTTGAGTTTCGGAGAATTCATCATCAACAACGCAAATCGGATAGACAATAGTGTTGCACTCAGCGCGATCGTCACCAAGTGAATGTGTTTTAGAGCTACGTACATTTCTCTTCTCTTTTATAAGTTTACTGCTGACTTGCTCGTTATTATTTTGGCTTAAAGCAACCAAGCGTCACTCGGTCGTTACCGCCGTAATCTTTTTCTGTCATCACTTGCTCGAAACCAAAGTTCGTCAGGATTTCGCGTACTGCATCACCTTGATCGTAACCATGCTCGAAAGCAAGCCATCCACCCTCTTGCAAATATTGACGAGCAAGATCGGAGATATATCGAATGTCCGCTAAGCCATTCTCGTCTGCAACAAGCGCAGATTTTGGCTCAAAACGCACATCACCTTGAGATAGGTGTGGGTCTTTTTCGTCGATATATGGTGGATTGGAGACAATTAAAGCAAACTTTGTTCCGCTGGCAATAGGTTCAAACCAGCTACCTTGGTCAAACGTCACATTTTTAATGTTTAGTTGCGCCGCGTTGTACTCTGCGAGCTCTTTTGCTTCTTGTTTTAAATCCACGCCCATCACTTGACGCGCTGGCATTTCAGACGCTAAAGCTAAGGCAATCGCTCCTGTGCCTGTACCAAGGTCAAGAATCGGCCCGGTCTGATCAAAGGTTTTATCTAGTGCGACTTCAACCAAACGTTCGGTATCTGGTCTTGGAATTAAGGTAGAAGGGGAGACTTTTAACGGCAAAGACCAGAACTCACGTTCACCAATGATGTAAGCCACTGGTTCACCTGCGATGCGTCTTTCTAACAACATCTCAAACTGAGCTTGTTGTTCCGCTTCTAATGCTCTTTCTGGCCAAGTGAGCAGGTAGCTTCTTGGTTTGCCTAGGACGTGACAAAGGAGGACAGCCGCATCGAGAGAAGGCGACTCTTTGCCGCCTTCTGTCAGAATTGCCGTTGCACTTTTCAGTGCTTGCTCAATCGATTGAACTTGGCTCATCGATTAGTTGTTCTCAGCTAGCGCCGCAAGTTGGTCTGCTTGGTGCTCTTGAACCACTGGTTCAATCAAGCTTTGCAGGTCACCTTCCATCACTTCGTTCAAACGGTAGATAGTTAGGTTAATGCGGTGGTCAGATACACGACCTTGCGGGTAGTTGTAAGTACGGATACGGTCACTACGATCACCAGAACCTAGTAGGTTACGACGTGTATCAGAGACTTCTGCAGCACGACGCTCTTCTTCCGCTTGAACGATACGAGCAGCAAGTACTGCCATCGCTTTCGCTTTGTTCTTATGCTGTGAACGCTCGTCTTGACACTCTACTACTGTACCTGTTGGTAAGTGGGTAATACGGATTGCAGAATCCGTGGTGTTGACGTGCTGACCACCCGCGCCAGATGCACGGAATGTATCAATCTTCAGATCGGCTGCTTTGATTTCTGGTAAGTCCGCTTCTGGGATCTCAGGCATCACTGCCACGGTACACGCTGAAGTGTGAACACGACCTTGAGATTCAGTCTCAGGTACACGTTGTACACGGTGACCACCTGATTCAAACTTAAGCACACCGTAAACGCCATCGCCGCTCACTTTCGCGATCATCTCTTTGTAGCCGCCTTGTTCTGAGTCATTGCTGCTCATCACTTCAACGCGCCATCCTTTCTTCTCAGCGAACTTAGAATACATGCGGAACAAGTTACCTGCGAAGATACCCGCTTCGTCACCACCTGCGCCCGCACGGATTTCTAAGAAACAGTTACGCTCGTCGTTTGGATCTTTTGGTAGCAATAAGATTTGAAGCTCGTCAGTAAGACGCTCAATCGCCTCTTTTGCTTCTTTGATCTCTTCTTGCGCCATTTCACGCATTTCTTCGTCGTCTTCGTTCGCCATCTCTTCAGCGGCTTCTAGATCTTCTTTTGCCTGCTGATACGCTTGGAAGCACTGAGTTACTTCTTCTAGCTGCGAGTACTCTTTTGATAGAGCACGGAATTTGTCCTGATCACCAATTACATCAGGATCACCAAGAAGATGTTGTACTTCTTCGTAACGTTCTACTAGCGTTTCTAGCTTAGTCAGAATAGAGGCTTTCATAGTGTCGTTTTCTTAATAAAAAGCGTGAGTTACAGATCATCCAAACCAAGGGTCTGGCGGATAACCGTTAATTTTGCTGGTTCGCCCTGCTCGGCCGCACTTTGCAATGCACGAGTAGGAGCGTGAATCAGTTTGTTGGTGAGTTTATTACTAAGCTCACGCAGGACCTTTTCAGGATCTGCGCCCGTTGCCAATGATTGTAGGCTCTTACTCAATAATTCTTCACGAATTTCGTTCGCCGATTTACGATAATCACGAATACTGTCGACCGCTTGCAGCGAGCGCATCCACGTCATGAATGCTGCACTTTCTTCGCTAACAATCGCTTCCGCTTGAATCGCTTCGACTTTACGTTGCTCAATGTTGTTATCGATGATCGACTGTAAGTCATCCACCGAATACAAGTAAGCATCGCTCAATTCACCGACTTGCGCCTCCACATCTCGTGGCACGGCGATATCTACAAGCAAGATTGGCTGGTGACGACGTTTTTTCAATGCCGTTTCCACCATGCCTTTACCGATGATAGGTAACGGACTCGCTGTTGAGCTAATTACGATATCCGCTCTTGGTAGATGGTCAGGAATTTCATTCAGGCTGATCACCTCAGCACCAAATTGCTCTGCCAATAACAATGCACGCTCTTTGGTTCGGTTAGCCACAATCATTTTCTTGCAGCCATTGGAGGCTAAGTGCTTCGCCACCAGTTCGATGGTTTCGCCTGCGCCCACCAACAACACCGTAGAATCAGAAAGTGATTCGAAGATGTGTTTTGCCAGTGTACAAGCAGCGTAAGCCACTGACACCGCATTACCACCAATATCAGTTTCAGTTCGAACACGTTTTGCGACAGAAAAAGTTTTTTGGAACAACTTATCAATCGACGTATCCACCGCCTGATGATCTCGGGAATCGGAAAACGCTTGTTTTACCTGACCCAAAATCTGAGGCTCACCAAGTACCAGTGAATCAAGGCCGCAAGAAACACGCATCAAGTGCTTAATCGCCGCTTGCTCTTCATGGACATAAAGGCTCGGCATCAAGTCTTCTTGATTAACTTGATGGAACTGGGCTAACCAGTCGATAAGCTTATTTCGCGCTCCTTGCTTTACGTCGCAGTACACTTCGGTACGGTTACAGGTTGAAACAATCACACTGCCATTAACGGCTTCATGGTCTCTGAGTTGCTCAAGTGCTGGGCCCAGTTTATCGGGTCCGAACGCCACTTTCTCTCGCAAGTCAACAGACGCTGTATTGTGATTGATTCCAATAGCAAGCAAGGACATCTAACGTGGTATCTCTGAGATCGGTTATAAAATAGGTTCAGAATTTTACTGTAAGCACGCATTTATTGAAAGGGTAAGCAGGATTTGTTTTCCTTCGTCTCTGTTTTCAGTGCTATAGTTGTGAGCGATTACCGATGAAACTGATTAATAAGCCATCAAACATGACCTTACGCTCCTTTCTCATCTTGCTCTTATCGAGCATAGTACTTGCAGGTTGTAGTTCTGTTCCTGAGAGTGTCACCAGTGTTGAGTGGCAAGCACATGAACAGCGACTAGAAACCATTGATAACTTTCAAGCCACGGGCAAGCTTGGCTACATTGGCCCCGACCAAAGGCAAAGTCTGAATTTTTTCTGGAAACACTCTTCCACCTTAAGCCAATTGCGCTTAACTACTCTACTTGGTCAAACCGCATTAAAACTCACGATTACACCACAAGGTGCGACTGTAGAAACCTATGACGACCAAGTACTTTCTGCGCGTAATGCCAATCAATTGATTTACCGATTAACGGGCTTAATGATGCCTGTTGATCACATGCCAGATTGGCTACTTGGCCTTCCAACGGATGCAGACTCCTTCCAACTCTCAGCGACCAATACCTTGCAAGCGCTGGACAAACAGATTGGTATGAACGATTGGAACATTGCCTACCAACGGTATGGGGATGTGGCTTGGCACGAACAAGCGTTGCCATTACCGAACAAACTCAAGCTAAGTACCGCAGACGTAAAAATTAATTTAGTGATCACAAAATGGAACATCACCCAATGATCGAATTTTCAACCCGCTGGCCTTCACCAGCGAAATTGAATCTCTTTCTTTATATCAATGGCCGAACTGAAAACGGCTACCACGAATTACAAACCTTATTCCAATTCGTCGATCACGGCGATGAACTTAGCATCCAAGCGAATGGCTCTGGCGAGATCACAATTTCACCTGAAATTGAAGGTGTTCCTCTAAAAGACAACTTGATCTGGAAAGCCGCCACAGCATTGCAACGCTACGCTAATTGCTCATACGGTGCACATATCGATCTTCATAAGATCTTACCTATGGGCGGTGGTATTGGCGGAGGTTCATCTAATGCGGCAACGGCCTTAGTTGCGCTTAATTACCTATGGCAAACCCACTTAAGTGATGATGAATTAGCCGAAATCGGCCTTGCGCTTGGTGCTGATGTACCCGTTTTTGTGCGTGGCTTTGCCGCGTTTGCAGAAGGTGTTGGCGAGAAACTTTCGCCAGCTCATCCAGATGAGAAATGGTATTTGGTCGTTCGTCCAAATGTTTCCATTGCAACCGTCGACATATTCACTCATCCGGATTTGACTCGAAACACGCCAAAACGCGATTTAGAAACGCTTTTAAACACGCCAAGCGTAAACGATTGCGAAAAAATTGTACGAATGCTCTACCCAGAGGTTGATAAGCAACTTTCATGGCTGCTACAATACGCGCCGTCAAGATTGACGGGGACAGGATCTTGCGTTTTTGCTGAATTTTCAAGCAAAGCGGAAGCAAAAGCTATCCTTGCACAACTCTCTGATAATGTCTCGGCATTTGTCGCTCAAGGGCGCAATATCTCGCCACTAAAAGAGACTTTGGCTGAATACCAATCAGCCCAACACCGACCTATTTAAAACTGGACGCAAACCCGAGGTTTCCACCGTGCCTGATATGAAGCTATTTGCTGGTAACGCAACACCTGAACTAGCCCAACGTATTGCTGATCGTCTTTACATCTCTCTAGGTGATGCATCTGTTTCTCGCTTTTCTGATGGCGAAGTTGCAGTTCAAATCAACGAGAATGTTCGTGGTAGCGATGTTTTTATCATTCAATCCACTTGTGCACCGACTAACGACAACCTAATGGAATTGGTTGTTATGATTGATGCAATGCGCCGTGCTTCAGCAGGCCGTATCACTGCAGTTATTCCTTACTTCGGCTACGCTCGCCAAGATCGTCGTGTACGTTCTTCTCGTGTGCCAATTACTGCAAAAGTTGTTGCTGATTTCCTATCTAACGTTGGTGTTGACCGCGTTCTGACTATCGACCTACACGCTGAGCAAATCCAAGGCTTCTTCGATGTACCTGTTGATAACATCTTCGGTACGCCTGTACTGCTAGAAGATATGCAATCTCGTGGTCTAGAAAACCCAGTAGTGGTTTCTCCTGACCTAGGTGGCGTAGTTCGTGCTCGTGCAACAGCGAAAGCACTAGGCGACATCGACATCGCTATCGTTGACAAGCGTCGTCCACGTGCAAACGTTTCTGAAGTAATGAACCTAATCGGTGACGTTGAAGGTCGTGACTGTGTGATCGTTGATGACATGATCGATACAGGTGGCACACTATGTAAAGCAGCTGAAGCGCTAAAAGAGCGCGGTGCTAAGCGTGTATTCGCTTACGCAACTCACGCTGTTTTCTCTGGCAACGCTGCAGACAACATCAAGAACTCTGTTCTTGACCAAGTTATCGTAACTGACTCTATCTCTCTATCTAAAGAGATGGCTGCAACTGGCAAAGTGACCACACTAAGCCTATCTCGCATGCTAGCTGAAGCGATTCGTCGTATCAGCAACGAAGAGTCAATCTCTGCAATGTTCAACTAATACGAACATTTCAGTTAGACTGATTTTAAAAGCACCCCTCTTTGGGGTGTTTTTTTATTTGTATCGATAGGCAGAAAATCCCTTGGTCGCCCACTGTGAGAATTCTGTGCTATCATACTGCGCTTTTTGAGATTCCAGAGAGATCCTAACCTTGACTCAACCAATCAAACTTCTTGTTGGTCTTGCTAATCCGGGACCAGAATACGCCAAAACTCGCCACAATGCGGGCGCTTGGGTTGTAGAAGAATTAGCTCGCGTTCACAACGTTACCCTGAAGAACGAACCAAAGTTCTTTGGCCTAACCGGACGCATTATGGTCAATGGCCAGGATCTCCGTTTGCTCATCCCCACCACGTTTATGAATCTTTCTGGTAAAGCGATCGCGGCATTAGCGAAGTTTTATCAAATTAAACCAGAAGAGATCATGGTTGCTCATGACGAGCTAGACTTACCTCCAGGTGTCGCTAAGTTTAAGAAAGGTGGTGGTCACGGAGGTCATAATGGCCTACGTGATACGATTAGCAAAATGGGCAATAACAAAGATTTTTATCGTCTTCGTATCGGCATCGGCCATCCGGGACACAAAGATAAAGTGGCAGGTTTTGTACTAGGCAAAGCTCCAGCGAAAGAGCAAGAGCTACTAGACGCCGCAGCCGACGAGTCGGTTCGCTGTCTAGACATCCTAATAAAGGATGGCCTATCAAAAGCGCAAAATCGCCTCCACACGTTCAAAGCTGAATAAGGTTACTATCATGGGTTTTAAATGTGGCATCGTTGGTCTACCTAACGTTGGTAAATCAACTCTGTTTAACGCACTAACTAAAGCGGGTATTGAAGCAGCAAACTTCCCGTTCTGTACCATTGAACCAAACACTGGTGTGGTTCCTGTGCCAGATCTACGTCTAGACGCACTAGCGAAGATCGTTAACCCACAGAAAGTTCTGCCTACTACAATGGAATTCGTAGACATCGCTGGTCTCGTTGCTGGTGCATCACGCGGTGAAGGTCTAGGTAACAAATTCCTAGCGAACATCCGTGAAACTGACGCGATTGGTCACGTTGTACGTTGTTTTGAAAACGACAACATCGTTCACGTTGCTGGTAAAGTATCTCCAATCGAAGATATTGAAGTTATCAACCTTGAGCTAGCAATGGCTGACCTTGATGCTTGTGAGCGCGCAATTCAGCGTAATGCTAAAAAAGCAAAAGGCGGCGATAAAGACGCGAAATTCGAACTGACTGTGCTAGAGAAGCTACTTCCAGTTCTGACAGAAGGCGGCATGGCACGTACTGTTGAGCTTTCTAAAGAAGAGCTAGCAGCAGTAGGTTACCTAAACTTCCTGACGCTAAAACCGACTATGTACATCGCTAACGTGAACGAAGACGGTTTTGAAGATAACGCATACCTAGACGCTGTACGTGAGTACGCGGAAAAAGAAAACAACGTAGTTGTTCCAGTATGTGCGGCTATCGAATCAGAAATGGCTGAGCTAGAAGACGACGAGCGTGAAGAGTTCCTTGCAGATCTCGGCATCGAAGAACCTGGTCTAAACCGTGTAATTCGTGCAGGTTACGAACTGCTTAACCTACACACTTACTTCACCGCCGGCGTGAAAGAAGTTCGTGCTTGGACAATCCCTGTTGGTGCAAGCGCACCTAAAGCAGCTGGTAAAATCCACACTGACTTTGAAAAAGGCTTCATCCGTGCAGAAGTTGTCGGCTACGATGATTTCATCCAATTCAACGGTGAAAGCGGTGCGAAAGACGCGGGTAAATGGCGTCTAGAAGGTAAAGAATACATCGTTAAAGATGGTGATGTTGTACACTTCCGCTTCAATGTATAACTAAGTAAATGAATTTTAAACACTTCATTTACAAAAAAAGCCAGCTAGCATGCTGGCTTTTTTTATACCTTTCATAAACAACACAAAATAAACTCCCTCGCTCCAAGCCAATTTATTTCCAGTTTTAGATCATAAACACGCCTCTTTGTTTAAAAAGGAAGCGAACGATGGATTTTGCGGGATTTATTGAAAAAAACTGTTGACGGATCTCACTCAACTTCGCATAATGCGCGCCGTTCCCGACAACAAGGCAACTTAGCGGCGAGAACGGAAAACATGGTATTGGCTACGTAGCTCAGCTGGTTAGAGCACATCACTCATAATGATGGGGTCACAGGTTCGAATCCCGTCGTAGCCACCATTCCTAAACGTTCTTTTATTAGAATTGTTAGGAATAGATGCGGTCGTGGCGGAATTGGTAGACGCACCAGATTTAGGTTCTGGCGCCGTAAGGTGTGAGAGTTCAAGTCTCTCCGACCGCACCATGTATTAAGTGGTAGAAATACTACTGCCTGCAGGTCTATCGCCAAGCGGTAAGGCAGCGGCTTTTGATGCCGCCATTCCCTGGTTCGAATCCAGGTAGACCTGCCATTATTCCAAAGTGGGATTCCTTTAAGAAAAAGGGTTGTCACTTAGAGCGTGAAGGTTTATATTGTCTCGCTCAAAAAGATGGCTACGTAGCTCAGCTGGTTAGAGCACATCACTCATAATGATGGGGTCACAGGTTCGAATCCCGTCGTAGCCACCATTCTTTCTTAATGAAAGAAAAATTATAACGATTAGTTTTTACCAATTAACTAATGGTTAATAGATTTCAAGATGCGGTCGTGGCGGAATTGGTAGACGCACCAGATTTAGGTTCTGGCGCCGCAAGGTGTGAGAGTTCAAGTCTCTCCGACCGCAC
>NZ_BAOG01000061.1 GCF_000400365.1 Vibrio jasicida CAIM 1864 = LMG 25398
AACGGCAGTGAGGACACACGGAGAAGAAAAACGACGTGTAGACCTGACCACAGTCAGTACATGCAAAGTGTCTTTTTGATGTGCTTTTTTTAGGTGTAAAAACTTTCTCTTCCATGACAAAACCAACGAGTAAAATAATTACTTACAAAACACTTGTATACAATGAACAAGTTACTTGGTTTGCGTTTATATACTGTATACATGTTTCTTGTCAACTATGGCATTGTATAGAGTTGTACTTGAGATATGATAATTAGTAAGAAAAATCATAAGCACCTAGTTGCATTAATTGGCGTCAGTTATAAATTCAAAAAACTGAGGTAAGGCATTGATGAAAAAGTCTTTAATTGAAAGCATTCGTATTAAAACAGTTGAAGCAGAAGCTCTAAAAGAACGTTCTTTTCAGCTAACGATGCAAAAAAAAGATTTTGTTCGAGAACCTGACATAGTTCACTTTTTACTTATGAAATTTGTGGAAGGGAAACTAGCTGTAGATCTCGATGAAAAAGGAAATCTGAAACTAAAGCAAACGCTTGAAGGATAAAACTCGCTAACGCTCAAACACTGGCGCGCTAACGCTTGCGAGTTGCCTTAGTGACGTGAACCCTTGAAGTTATTGTGAAAGTACCCCCG
>NZ_BAOG01000060.1 GCF_000400365.1 Vibrio jasicida CAIM 1864 = LMG 25398
AAACAGGCATTTTTAGCTACTCTATAAGCAACCACCTCTTGAGTAAACAAGTCGACAACCGGAGACAAGTACACTTTCTGCTCTTTGACTTTGAACTCCGTAACGTCAGTTACCCACTTTTCATCTGGCTGGGACGCACTAAAATCTCTTTCAAGTATGTTGGGAGCCGTTCTTCCAAACTCACCTCGATATGAACGGTACTTTTTAATCCTGACCGTTGATTTAAGGTTTAGCTGAGCCATAAGCCTTTGAACCGTCTTGTGATTCAACATGAAGCCTCGCTTTTTTAGTTCCAAGTGAATACGGCGGTAGCCGTATCGCCCCTTATGCTCATGATAAATTGACTTTATCA
>NZ_BAOG01000059.1 GCF_000400365.1 Vibrio jasicida CAIM 1864 = LMG 25398
CAACAAACACAGCGTCAGTTTGGTCTGAGCCAATGCCTGATAAATCATCTTCGTCTACAGCCAGAGGCACAACATTATCGATGATTGGCGCATCATCCGTGATCGTGACTGGAATGGTCGCCGAAGTCGTATCACCATCAAAGTCGGTGGCAATAATTGGGAAATCAATCGTCAGGCTATCGCTGTTAGCGGCATGGTCAATCGGGCCTTGCAGCGTAAAGTCGTACGTACCATCTGTTGCTACGTTTAACGTGAAGACAGGATTACCGTCAGCGGTCGCAACATAAGTAAAGCTGCCGTCACCATTCGCGGTTTCCACCAAGGTAATCGCCTCACCCTGAGACGTTAGCCCCGCAACAGGATCAGCGGTTGAATCCAGTTGATAGCTCACCACTCGATCAGAGCCTTGTGTGGTAGTAAACGCGCCTTCAACGAACAGATCGCCGCCAGGGTCGGAACCCACACCGCTAAGATCATCTTCATCGACACTTAACGCATCCACCGCTGTGATGGTAGGCACATCATCAACAATCGTGACTGAAATGGTTTCTGTGACGGTGTCGCCATCAAAGTCGGTTGCGATAATTGGGAATTTAAGTGTCAGCTCATCATTATCCACCGCGTGATCAATTGGACCTTCTAACGTAAAGTTATAAGAGCCATCAGTATTCACAATCAGCGTAAAGACCGCTTCAGAGCCCGCTGTTGCTTCGTAGGTAAAGCTGCCATCACCGTTTGCTGTTTCTGTTAGCGTGACCGCTACACCCTGCGACATTAAACCGTCGACTGGGGTTGCAGAAGCATCAAGTTGGTAGCTCACTGCTCGGTCAGAGCCTTGTGTGGTAGTAAAGCTACCATCAATAGAAATAGGATTGCTTTGGTCTGAGCCAATCGAAGCTAGATCATCTTCATCAACCGTAATGGCATCTACGTCAGTAATAACTGGCTTATCGTCGACGATCGTTACTGGGATAGTGGCGTTAGTGGTGTCGCCATCAAAGTCGGTCGCGATGATTGGGAAGTTGAGCGTTAACTCATCGCTATCTACTGCGTGGTCGATTGGCCCTTCAAGCGTGAAGTTATAAGAGCCATCAGTATTCACTATCAGCGTAAAGACCGCTTCACTACCCGCTGTTGCTTTATAGGTAAAGCTGCCATCACCGTTTGCGGTTTCAGTTAGCGTGACTGCCACGCCTTGTGATGTAAGGCCAGCCACTGGTGTTGCAGACGCGTCAAGCTGATAACTCACCACTCGGTCCGAGCCTTGTGTGGTGGTGAAGTTGCCATCAATGGAAATCGGGTCAGTCTGATCCGAACCAATCGTGCCTAAATCATCTTCATCAACCGTAATGGCGTCGACGTCAGTAATAACCGGCTTATCGTCCACGATGGTGACCGGGATCGTTTCTGTCGTGGTATCACCATCAAAATCCGTCGCGATGATTGGGAAGTTCAACGTTAGCTCATCACTGTCGGTCGCATGGTCGATTGGACCTTGAAGCGTGAAGTTGTATGAGCCATCCGTATTTACTGTTAGCGTGAAGACCGATTCAGTACCTGCCGTCGCTTGGTAAGTGAAGCTACCATCACCGTTTGCAGTTTCAGTCAGGGTCACTGCCACACCTTGCGATGTTAGACCATTAACTGGCGTTGCAGCAGCATCTAATTGGTAGCTTACTACCCCATCAGAGCCTTGCGTTGTAGTAAAGTTGCCATCGATTGAAATTGGATCTGAGCCGTCAGAGCCAATCGTCGCTAAGTCATCTTCATCCACACGGATCGCGTCTACGTCGGTGATGGTTGG
>NZ_BAOG01000058.1 GCF_000400365.1 Vibrio jasicida CAIM 1864 = LMG 25398
TCCATCAAAACCCCTTGGGTGTTGTATGGTTAAGCCTCACGGGCAATTAGTACAGGTTAGCTCAACGCCTCACAACGCTTACACACCCTGCCTATCAACGTTCTAGTCTCGAACAACCCTTTAGGATACTTAAAGTATCAGGGAAGACTCATCTCAGGGCTCGCTTCCCGCTTAGATGCTTTCAGCGGTTATCGATTCCGAACTTAGCTACCGGGCAATGCGTCTGGCGACACAACCCGAACACCAGAGGTTCGTCCACTCCGGTCCTCTCGTACTAGGAGCAGCCCCCTTCAATCTTCCAACGCCCACGGCAGATAGGGACCGAACTGTCTCACGACGTTCTAAACCCAGCTCGCGTACCACTTTAAATGGCGAACAGCCATACCCTTGGGACCGACTTCAGCCCCAGGATGTGATGAGCCGACATCGAGGTGCCAAACACCGCCGTCGATATGAACTCTTGGGCGGTATCAGCCTGTTATCCCCGGAGTACCTTTTATCCGTTGAGCGATGGCCCTTCCATACAGAACCACCGGATCACTATGACCTGCTTTCGCACCTGCTCGAATTGTCATTCTCGCAGTCAAGCGGGCTTATGCCATTGCACTAACCTCACGATGTCCAACCGTGATTAGCCCACCTTCGTGCTCCTCCGTTACTCTTTGGGAGGAGACCGCCCCAGTCAAACTACCCACCAGGCACTGTCCGCAACCCCGATAAGGGGTCGACGTTAGAACATCAACACTACAAGGGTGGTATTTCAAGGACGGCTCCACGCAATCTAGCGACTG
>NZ_BAOG01000057.1 GCF_000400365.1 Vibrio jasicida CAIM 1864 = LMG 25398
GAAGCGAGAAGCGAGAAGCGAGAAGCGAGAAGCGAGAAGCGAGAAAATTCTTAAGGGTTGGCGTATGTACGTCAACCCTTTTTGTTTTCGGGATTCGGGATTCGGGATTCGGGATTCGGGATTCGGGATTCGCTTCAATTTTGCCTTCTTAAGGGAAAATCCAGTCAACATATACCTCTACTTCTTTCAATTCTATCCCAACGAACACGTCCGATTTTAACAGCGAAGCACTCCCACGGTTCGAAGGAAACAGTCCGTCTTCATAAAAACAAAAAGGCTTGGTCAACGGCGACCAAGCCTTTTAATTAGATGTTGTGTTGTATGTTGTATTTATTGACCCCAGTCTATCCGGAGTTCTTTACTGACTTAGATAGAAATCAGCCGCCTACTGCGATGTTCTTCATATCC
Source organism: Vibrio jasicida CAIM 1864 = LMG 25398 (assembly GCF_000400365.1). Taxonomy (GTDB): domain Bacteria; phylum Pseudomonadota; class Gammaproteobacteria; order Enterobacterales; family Vibrionaceae; genus Vibrio; species Vibrio jasicida. The sequence continues at coordinate 409 of NZ_BAOG01000057.1, forward strand.
GTCATGTAACCACGTAGCTCTTCACCGATGTACTCTACTGGGTGGTTACGAATCGCTTCGTTTACTGCGATTAGCGTAGCGTTATCGACTTGGTTAGACGACTCGCCTAGACCTTTACCGATTACGTCTGTGCTTACTGATGGCATGAACTTCTCACGTAGTAGCGGTGTTGCTACGTTAGCAAATAGGTAGTTACCGTACTCTGCTGTATCTGAAATTACCACGTTCATTTCGTATAGGCGCTTACGTGCAACTGTGTTTGCGATTAGAGGTAGCTCGTGCAGTGACTCGTAGTATGCAGACTCATCGATGATGCCTGATGCTGTCATTGCTTCGAATGCTAGCTCAACACCAGCACGAACCATAGCTACCAGTAGAATGCCGTTGTCGAAGTACTCTTGTTCAGAGATTTCGATGTCGCCTGCAGGGTAGTTTTCGAAAGCGGTTTCACCCGTCTCTTCACGCCAGCCTAGTAGGTTTGCATCGTCGTTTGCCCAGTCAGCCATCATAGTACTGGAGAATTCACCCGTAATGATGTCGTCCATATGCTTGTTGTATAGTGGACGCATTAGCTCTTTTAGCTCTTCAGAAAGCTCAAATGCTTTTACTTTTGCTGGGTTTGATAGACGGTCCATCATATGAGTGATACCACCAAACTTAAGAGCTTCAGTGATTGTTTCCCAACCGTATTGTAGAAGTTTACCTGCGTAGCTTGGGTCGATACCGTCAGCAATCATCTTCTCGTAAGACACGATAGAACCGGCTTGTAGCATGCCACATAGGATAGTTTGCTCACCCATTAGGTCAGATTTAACTTCCGCTACGAATGAAGACTCTAGACAACCTGCGCGGTGGCCACCTGTACCAGCAGCCCATGCTTTCGCAATGTCCCAGCCTTCGCCTTTAGGGTCATTTTCTGGGTGAACAGCGATTAGTGTAGGGACACCGAAGCCACGCTTGTACTCTTCACGTACTTCTGTACCTGGACACTTAGGCGCAACCATTACAACCGTTAGGTCTTTACGGATTTGCATGCCTTCTTCAACTACGTTGAAACCGTGTGAGTAGCCTAGTGCTGCGCCTTCTTTCATGAGAGGCATTACCGTTTCAACAACGTTAGTGTGCTGCTTGTCTGGCGTTAGGTTGATTACTAGGTCAGCTTGTGGAATTAGCTTTTCGTAACTGTCTACTTCAAAGCCGTTATCTTTTGCGTTTTTGAACGATTGACGTTGCTCGTCGATCGCAGCTTGGCGTAGAGCGTAAGCAACGTCTAAACCAGAATCACGCATATTTAGACCTTGGTTAAGGCCTTGAGCACCACAACCTACGATGACCACTTTCTTACCTTTTAGGTAATCTGCTTCTGATGCGAATTCTTCGCGGTCCATAAAGCGACAACGACCAAGTTGGTCCAATTGCTCACGTAAGTTTAGGGTATTGAAATAGTTAGCCATCTGGGTGCTCCTTAACATTCTTCCATAGAGGTCGGTATTTGTGTTACCGAATGAGTTCATACTAAAACAGACATTCTGTTGCTGAAAGTGATATATTCACAATTACTTATTGCAATAAATGCAACATGGACGTAAAGATTTAATGAACATCAAAAGCCTACAACTATTCATTCATCTATGTGATAGTAAAAGCTTCGCTAAGACAGCGGCAGCAATGCATATCAGCCCTTCCGCACTGAGTCGGCAGATCCAAAAATTAGAAGAAGAAACGCATCAACAGCTGTTCTTGCGTGATAATCGAAGTGTCGAATTGACGGTTCAAGGAAAGAAGTTATTGCCTGTTGCACTAAAGATCTTGGGGGAATGGCAGCAATACCAAAGCTACGTCAAAGGAACGGAAGATGAGCTAAAGGGGGAGATACGTTTATTTTGCTCGGTAACTGCAAGTTACAGTCACCTCCCGGAGCTTATTTCCGATTTCCGCATACAACACCCATTTATTGAATTCAAACTCTCTACTGGCGATCCAGCCCAAGCTATCGATAAGATAATGGCGGATGAGGCTGATATCGCGATCTCGGCAAAGCCAGACCAACTACCCGCTAAAGTGGCTTTTGAACCAATCAGCGAGATACCTCTATCGGTTATTGCTCCGGTTGGAATTAGCAGCTTCGCAGAAGAACTACAAAAAGAAACCCCGGATTGGTCAACGATCCCTTTTATTCTCCCAGAAGCAGGCACAGCAAGAGAAAGAGCGAATGTTTGGTTTAAGCAAATGAAGATCAAACCAAACATCTACGCACAAGTAGCAGGGCATGAGGCTATTGTCAGTATGGTGGCTTTAGGTTGTGGCGTAGGTATCGCACCGGATGTGGTAATCAACAATAGCCCTGTCAGAGAGAAGATAAATCGACTGAAAGTTCTGCCTATCAAACCATTCGAACTCGGTGTTTGCTGTATTAAAAGCCAGCTAGAAAACCCGTTAGTTAAAGCCCTATGGGAAGTCGCAGAAAGTAAGTATATATCTCTTTAGAAATAACTATACAAATAGGAATCCGAAGCCCGTTACGCAAGCAACGGGCTTTTTATTTACAGTAAACCTCGAATGCAAAATATGTAACAGCACTTAGAGGTAGCTGACATCACGACTCACATAACAAAGGTATTGCTAGCAAAGTGATGAGAATAAGTAAGTACTTACCCTTAGTTACTTTTAAGATTTAGAAAATGGACACTGACAAGAGAGATAAGATCTTTACCTAACACAACGAGTTCTACAGCAAACACAGAGATCTGAGGATATCAGAAACGACAAAACCTATTCCGAAGGCTGGGTTTCCAAATAAGTAGCGGAAGCGTGGGGACGCCTAGTCCGAGCTTACGTTCAATTGGACTTACACACAAGCGAGACTCATGCACCGATAGGTGAATTGAGTTGTTAGATACGAAAAAGCCCCAGCATTTCTACTGGGGCTTTTGTCTGAATAAGTGGCGGAGCGGACGGGACTCGAACCCGCGACCCCCGGCGTGACAGGCCGGTATTCTAACCAACTGAACTACCGCTCCGCAC
>NZ_BAOG01000056.1 GCF_000400365.1 Vibrio jasicida CAIM 1864 = LMG 25398
TATCATCAACGAGTGCCCACACAGATTGATAGGTCTATATTGTTAAAGAGCTTGCTTTGCGAGAAGTTTTTCTCTCAAAGCGGAGGTGAATTCTAGCGAGATAATTGAGAGTGTCAAACACTTTTTTCAATTTATTTTCTCAGAAGTTTTTACCTCCTCGACTCTGCTGAAGCCTTGTGGCGTCTGCCGTGTCGATGGATGCGCATTATAGGGAGAAGATTTTCTTTGGCAAGACTAAAAATGCATTTTTTCTAAAAAAACATGCCAAGTGGATACTTTCCATCCAACCAGAAAAATACCCATAAATAACACCCAAGATTTCTACAGATTACCCACAAAAGCCTGTGGATAACTACTCATCACTGTCAAAGAAATAAGAAATCCGAGATCTTGGATTTAGGTACTCCCTAATTTTTTCGGGCAGTTTGGATGGATGAATCGCGTTTACGATTTTTAAGTCTTTTGATGCAAGGTCAATAATCGGCGCTTGTGTACGCGGAACTGAAGGGTCATAAACTAAGACATTAGGAAACAACAAGTGTGACGCATTTACTGAGATCACCAACCCCACCATATTATTGGAAAGTTGTACTACCGTTCCCGGTGGAAAAACGCCCATAAACTTGATCAAGATATTAAGGTTTCCTTCTTTATATAGATGTTTGCAATTCTTATATAAATGAGAGAGCGCGGTATAAGGTATCTTTTGTTCGGAAGGGACTGGCGTATGGCACAAATTATCAAAAGCATTCGCCACAATGATCACTTGAGCCAACTCATCGATACCATCCCCTTTTAACCCTTTAGGATAACCCGAGCCATCTCTCATCTCATGATGTTGGGCTATGACTCTTTTCGCGCTTTCAGGAAAGTCATCAATTTGATTCGCCATATCCAAGCCGTACTTGGTGTGCAACTTAAGATAGTTACTTTCTGGTTCAGTGAGCGGCACCTGTTTACGTAAAATAGCCGTTGGGATTTTAATTTTGCCCATATCATGAAAGAGCGCTGCAAAAGAGAGCGCTTTAAGCTGCTCTGCGGAGTATCCTTTTGCACGTCCAATCATCATAGCAATGACAGCAACGTTCAACGAATGGAAGTAGATATCTTCAAATTCATTTTTGCCATTCATTAAATGTAATGTGACATTATCATCGCACATCAACTTCTCAACGATATCGTCAATCAATTGTTTGGCTTCATCAACAGCAGCGGTGGGACGATTACGTATTTTCGTCATCACAGAGCGCATACGGGCGAGGGAACGCTCGAACTCTTTCTCACATTGAATGACTCGACGGCGATAAGCGCTAAGCTTTTCGATGCGCTTTTGCTTCTCTTGCCATAGCTTCTGAGCTTCCAGTTCTAAAGTGTCGTCCTTCTTTACTTCTACTTGCGGCTGATTCGCTGGTAGAGGCGATACTTCGCTCTGTTCTGAGTTAAAATAAACAAACTTAACTCCAAGGTGTCGGATCATCTCAACTTGTTCTTGGTCTTTGATTTTGAAGCTATTTAATAGGAAGGGGTGCTCGTTCCACTTGAGTGGGAGACGGATATGTAAGCCGGGCTGAATACGATCCACTGTAAGTTTAATTGTTGCCACTTTTCCACTACTGACTTAGTTCTTCTTGATAAGTCTTTAATAGTAGTGGATTTTGTAAATGAATTCATCAATAAGGCCGATGTATAAAGCGTCGATGTGCTCACCATCAATAGACAATAACGAGTAGGTTATAGGCCACTCAACCTTTAGCACTTACCATAAAGACCTATCGGCCTTACGTATTTTCAGTTGAGCTTCAAAGATAGGCTTGCTTTCTATTTGTTGATCTTTGACTAGCCCTATAAGAGTTTGCACTGCCACTCTCGCCATGTCACTAATTGGGAAATGAACCGCAGATACCGTAGGGTAGAGACTTTCACATAGGTCGACACTATCAAAGCTTACTAACGAAATTTGTTCTGGGACAGATATCTTATGTTCATGCAGAAATTGCATTGCCCCAACCGTCATCTCCTCACTACAAGAAAAAAGCGCGGTTATTTCAGGATGCCGTCTATATATAGAAGCCATTGCATCATAACCACTTTGACGGCCGTAGTTACCTTCTTCACACCAGCTTTCATCAATTTCGATGCCCGCACTCTTAATTGCATCTACATAACCTAACTTTCTAAGTAAGCTATTATGACGCTGTGAAGGGCCGGTAATACAAGCAATGTGCCTGTGCCCCCCCGAGATAAGGTGCTCTACCGCTATTCGACTCGCATCATGATGATTGAACGTGACACACCGCTCTTCAATACCTTCTACATAACGATCAAGTAATACAAACGGCGTTGGTAACTTTGCTAGTTCACGCAACTCATCATCAGACAAATAACGGCTGTGAAGCACATAACCATCGCAGCGAAGATCATTAAAACGCTCAATAGCCTCTCGCTCTCCTTCTGCGGAATGGTGACCTTGTGCGGTAATCAAAAACTTCTTATGGATGTCCAGTTCCGTTTGAACTTGCTCCATCATCTCCCCGAAAAATCCACCGGTGTAGTACGTCACCAATAAACCAACCATGTTACTTGATGAAGTCGCTAGGGAGCGGGCAATCGCACTTGGGCGATAATTTAATTGCGCCATGGCCGCTTCGACTTTTTTTCTTGTCTCTTCACGGAACTTGCCTTCGCCATTAATAATGCGAGAAACGGTGGAACGGTTTACTCCAGCGAGTTCTGCGACATCTTTTATCCTTGCCATATTGCTATTTAATCCAACTGCATGTTTTATTCGAAGAGATAACCTAGATAAAGCGGCCACCAGCAAGTCGTAAGGTGATAATAGGGTTCGACGCCGGCGGCCTAAATCATACACTGGCAACTTTGTGAGAAGAAATAAGCTCAGAGTAATCCGTGACTGCGATACCATGTTGAACAAGTTCTTGCTTAAGTATCGGGGAGGTCAGAACCTGCAGCTCTAATTCTCGTTGCAGCGCGTAACCGCTGCTAAGTATTAGAGGTTGATCGGCCTCTGCGGGATGACACATCACTTCGACAATATCGTACTGAAACTTTAATCTGAGCAAGCCCCTTAGCAACCCATCGAGACTTACACCTTGATCATAAAATTCATCAGTAAAGAAATATCGAACAGGATTCCTGACATGGCATAACCCACTTCCGCGTAAAGGTACACGATATTTTGTAGCAAGTTCTCTTATAACAGGGAGCAATTGAGGGTGAGTGTGCGCATGGTGATGGCTATCTAGATGACTCAATGATAAGCCTAAAGCAAGAAAGTGCTCTATTTGGCTTTGCGCTTCTTCATACACAGCCTTTAAATCGAAATCTTGTTTTTTCCATAACTCGGCATAACTAACAAAGTGCTCCTTACCATTGGTAAGATTAGGGTGCCCCGTAATTGGAGCACCAGCGGTAAAACGAAGGTGTATACCAATTTTCAAGTTAGAATTTTGTTTCGCCAATTCGACGGCATGCTTCTCGGCCCCCATTCCTACCATCATGGTGGTCGACCGAACCACACCTTGCTGGTGTGCTTTGATGATTCCGTTATTCACTCCGGGCGTTAAGCCAAAGTCATCAGCGTTAAAAATCACTTTCATTGGTGATATCCCTTTTTACAGCATTGTCAGTTTAAATTGAGGAAGGTAAGGTGCATTCACTTTCAATATGTCGTCCAAAATGGATTTCGCTCGCCCAATATCAGGCACTAACGGATTATTGGTCAACGCCATAAGTGCTTTGTCATAACTCCCTTCTACCGCAGCTTCAATCGCTAATTGTTCGTAAGCCTTAACTTGGTAAAGTAGTCCTTTTATGTTGGTCGAGAGCTCCCCTACTGCGAGCGGTTTTGCCCCCCAACTACCAATAACTGCACTACATTCAATCACAGCATTGTCAGGTAAACCGTTAATTGCGCCATTGTTTAGTACGTTCACCACATGAATACTATTGCGATTGTTATAAATCGAGTCCACTAGGTTCAATGATGCATCGGAATAGTAAGCTCCTCCCCGCTCTTCTAACTCTTTTGGTTTATGAGCCAAGTTAGGATCTTGATACAGCTTAAATAGTGCCGATTCGGTCTCCATAACTTGTTCAGCACGCGTGCCTTTTTCACCCGCGCTCTGTTTTTCTTCCGCTAGCATGGCATCTGTTTGATAGAAATAACGATGATAAGGACAAGGGATCGCCCCTAACGCTTTAAGAAATGCAGGATCCCATGGTTCCTCCCAAATATTCTTCATACTGAAGTTGGCACCATCTCCAACCTTCTCTAGTACTGTTTGAGTAATATCCTCTCCTCTAAGCCATGCTTTATGTACCCACACCAAGTGATTCAAACCTGCGAATTCCAGTTGCAGCTCTTTTGGTTCACAATCCATCATCTCGGCAATCATCATTTCCATCGAAACAGGCACATTACAAAGCCCAATACTCTTCACTTTGGTATATTTACTCACCGCTTCAGAGACTAAACCTGCTGGGTTAGTAAAATTTAACATCCAAGCATTTGGGGCTAATTCTTCAATATCTTTGCAAATATCGAGGATTACAGGAATGGTTCTCAATGCTTTGGCGAAACCACCCGGTCCTGTAGTTTCCTGACCGATAACATCATATTTAATAGGAATACGCTCGTCGTTCGCTCGCGCAGCTAAACCACCAACACGGAATTGCGTCATAACAAAGTCCGCACCTTTGATTGCTTCACGTCGATCAAAACCCGCTTTAATTTCAATGTCAGCACCAGCTTTATCGACCATACGTTGCGCTAAACCTGTGATGATCTCTAACTTCTCCGCCCCAGACTCAATATCAACAAAGTGCATCTTTTTAACAGGTAAGAACTCCAAACGTTTAATAACACCCTCAACAAGTTCAGGAGTGTAGCTACTGCCGCCACCTATAATAGCGAGCTTGATTGCATTTCTCGGCATCGTTGCTTCCTTACCTTTCAGAAATTTGCTTGTTCAATGCGACGATTTCTACCGCCATTTCCTGCGCTAAGATGGTCGTCATTAAATGATCTTGAGCATGCACCATAACCAAGGTCATTGGCACTTTGCCCTCTCCTTGATCCTCTTCAATCAATTGCGTTTGAATCAGGTGCGCTTTGTTAATGCACTCTTTCGCTTGAAAAAGCTTTTCTTCCGCTGCTGCAAAGTTTCTCTCTCTCGATAGGCGCAATGCCTCATAACTCAAACTTCTGGCTTCACCCGCGTTGCAGATAATTTCCATCACGACTAATTCTTGTTCCATGTCTTCTCTCCGAAAGGGAGGGCTATCGAATGACAGCCCAATCATCTTTATGCTGTTACGCCTTCACCGGATGGTTGTTCCGCGTCTTTTGTTTCTTTGCTTGTTGGAAGCTCTTGCTCTAATACTTGCTTTTCAAACATCTTGAAGAACGGCAAGTAGATAAACAGGTCAAGAATCAGTAGCCCTATCACGAGCAACACAGGTGAGAATGTCCAACCGCTACCCCATGATGCACCGATAATAGCTGGTGTAGTCCAAGGTGTTGTTGCTACCCCCATGCCAACAAAACCAAGGTGCACAGCAAAATACGCAATAGTGGCATTCAAGATAGGTGCGAATACGAATGGAATAAATAGAATAGGGTTCATCACCACAGGGCTACCAAAAATAACCGGTTCGTTAATTTGGAAGAAACCAGGCACTGCACTCATACGTCCAATACTTTTGAGGTGAGCTGAACGACTGAAGGACATAAGCATTACCAGCGCTAATGTTGCACCCGAACCACCAATAAAGATGTAGAAGTCCCAGAATGGCTGAGTGAATACATTTGGAATAGGTTGGCCAGCAACAAACGCGTCGATGTTAGCACTGATATTAGTAAGGAAGATGGGAGACAGAAGACCAACGACAATCGCCGCTCCATGGATGCCCGCAAACCACAATAACTGACAAACAAGCAAGGCGCCAATGATCGCTGGTAACGTATTTGAAGCACTGATCAATGGTTTGAACATTGCCATCACCGCATCAGGAATCAACATATCGTATTGCATTTGAACAAAAATACTCAGAGGGTAAAGTGTAACGAAAATCGCTAAGACGGGTAGCAATACCTCAAAGGATCGTGCAATAGCCGGAGGCACCTGCTCTGGCATGCGAATCGTAATGTTATGCTTTTTCATAAAGCGGTACAGCTCGACAGAAAAGAAAGCACTCATTACCGCAGTAAAAATCCCCGTTCCTCCCATATGATTCATTGCCAAAGCGCCGTCTTTAGCAGGAGCTGCAATTAATAAGAAACTCATAAGCGACAAAACAGCACTGGTTATCCCATCCATTTTGTACGCTTTCGCCAAGCTATAGGCGACCCCTAGCGAGACGAATATCGTCATGATTCCCATCGACATATTGAACGGCATCATAATGGTATCGAAATGCGTCGTCGCAAAGTCCAACCATATTTGACCTAGAGTAAACGAAGTCCCTTCTTCAAATGGTGGAAAAGCAAATATTAAGATAAAGCTACCTACAATAATAAACGGCATTGCCACGATAAATCCGTCTCTCATTGCTCTAACATGAGGTTGATTACCCACTTTTGCTGCAATTGGGGCTATATGCTTTTCGACTATTCCTATAATCGCATCATAAAGCTTCATAGAGTCCATCCTTATTTTTAGACAAAAGAACCCCGCATCAAATATCAATATTTGATGATTGTTCTTTTTATTTTAAACTATTGAATTAGTTAATAAGTTCTAATGCTTGCTTTAATACTTCTTCCCCTTTCATCATTCCATAAGCCTGTGGGGAAATTGCTTCTATATTTTTACCGTGCTCTTGAGCTGTTTTTCGCAACTCTTCTAATTGGAATCGAACTTGAGGTCCAAGCAAGCAAACATCGTACTCTTTGATTGCTTCATCAAACGCGTTCACAGACAACGCATCAATCTTACATGCAATACCTTGCTTTTCAGCAGCTTGCTCCATCTTTCTAACCAACATACTGGTCGACATCCCAGCGCTACAGCATAAAAGGATCTTTTTCATAGCCTTACTCCCGTTGTGTAATTTTCAACCTACAAAAACTGTAGCAAAAATAACCAACGCAAAAAAGCGCAACCGGTTGCATTGTTCGTGAACTAAATCTCACTTTAGAAAATACGCTCTATTTTTTATTAATTATTTAGGTCTAGGATAAAAGCCAGCAGAATAATAAAACACAAAATTTATATTTATAACTATCAATATATTACTACTGACAACGTCATAATTAATTTCTTAAAAGGAATAAAGAATGAAATTAAATAAACTGGCTATGGTTACACTCTTAGGCACTGCTCTATCTCAATATTCGTTTGCCCAAGCAGACCCAAAAGGCACGATATATTTAACTTTTGATGACGGCCCTATTAATGCGTCAATCGATGTGATTAATGTGCTTAATGAACAAGGGGTTAAAGGCACTTTTTACTTTAATGCTTGGCACCTAGATGGGATTGGTGATGAAAATGAGGACCGCGCTTTAGAAGCTTTGAAACTGGCTCTCGATACAGGGCATATCGTAGCGAACCACAGTTATGCCCATATGATCCATAACTGCGTGGAAGAATTTGGCCCTAGCAGTGGTGCAGAATGTAATGCGACGGGCGATCATCAAATTAACTCTTACCAAGATCCTGTCTACGACGCTCTAACATTTGACGAAAACTTAGCAGTACTCGAGCGATACCTACCAAATATTTCCAGTTACCCAAACTATCGCGGTGAAGAGTTTGCTCGATTGCCATATACCAACGGCTGGCGTGTAACAAAAAACTTTAAAGCAGATGGCTTATGTGCAACCTCTGATGACTTAAAACCTTGGGAACCTGGCTACGTCTGTGACACTAACAACCCGTCAAACAGCGTTAAGGCCTCGATTGAAGTTCAAAATATCTTAGCGAATAAGGGATATCAAACCCATGGTTGGGATCTCGACTGGGCACCGGAGAACTGGGGCATTGCAATGCCAGCAAATAGTTTGACGGAAGCAGAACCGTTTCTAGGTTATGTTGATGCGGCCCTAAACAGTTGTGCGCCAACGACGATCAACCCTATCAACTCCAAAACACAAGAATTCCCTTGTGGTACTCCGCTACACGCAGACAAAGTTATCGTGTTAACACATGAGTTCTTATTCGAAGATGGCAAACGCGGCATGGGAGCAACCAAAAACTTACCTAAGCTGGCTAAGTTTATCCAAATCGCAAAAGAAGCAGGATACGTTTTCGATAGCATGGATAACTACACACCAGTTTGGCAAGTTGGTCAGGCATACGTTGCTGGTGATTACGTAACACATTCAGGTACTGTTTATAAAGCGGTTACAACGCACGTCGCACAACAGGATTGGGCACCGTCTTCAACGTCTAGCCTTTGGACAAATGCCGATCCTGCAACTAACTGGACACTAAACGTTGCTTATGAAGCAGATGATGTCGTGACTTACCAAGGTCTTCGCTACCTCGTAAACATTCCGCATGTATCACAGTCGGATTGGACTCCTAATACACAGAACACCTTGTTCACAGCTCTATAGGCTGTTCCTACTATCACCATGTAGTAGTTTGCGCGAGGCATACCCCTCGCGCTTTTTTTTATTTTGGATAACCAGAAACAACAAAGCCCCGACTTTCGTCGAGGCTCTGTCTTGGAATATGGTACCGGTGGGCGGACTTGAACCGCCACGCCCGAAGGCAACGGATTTTGAATCCGTCGTGTATACCAATTTCACCACACCGGCATCTCGGGGCTATTGCCCTTTGATGGTTGGCATTATACGTAAGCTTTTGACCTGCGCAAGCAGAAAAACCTTAAATAACTATCGTTTGCTGATAATTTCGCCACAAAGTGTGACAAAGAAGATCTCATCACAGTTCAGTCTGCCATATCACCTGATAACAAGACCTCCCTCTCAGCCCTATAAACGGTTAACTGTAATATCCGAAACGTAACCATTACCAATATTAGAAAGCGCACCATGAATCATCCGCGCTGCATCACCTGCACTCATAAAGCTACTGGTGTCTAAAGTCTTACCGCTCGTCTCCCAAAATTCCGTCGCCATACCTCCGGGATACACAGCGATAATTTTCATTGGTTTGCCTTTTAACTCCATACGAACGGATTCAATCAAACCTTTGACAGCCCACTTCACCGCACAATAGGTCGATTCTTGTGCCTTAGCTTGCAGTGCTGCTGTCGACATCACCATCACAACATTTACTGGCTGCTCTTGATAACGTTTGACCAACTCTCGAAGAATATTAATCGCCGAAGTGAGGTTATTTTCAATCAGCTTTTGAATCTCTTGCGGGTCTTGCTCAGCTAATAAACCAAAATACCCACTTCCAGCACAGTGAATCAGAGTAGAAGGCGCTTTAGGCAGCTCATTAAACAAATTCTCGATTTGGGATGTATCCACCAAATCACAACTACACACTTGAGCTTTATTAGATAGGTGTTGAGCAAGAGTCGCCAACTTCTCTTCACTGCGTCCAGTTAACAGTGTTTCTTCGCCTTGAGCATCATACAACTTAGCTAGTTGCGCACCTAGTCCACTGCTCGCGCCGGTAATCACGATCATCTTGTACCTCTATCACGTCATTCGTAATCTCATGTTCTAAGCAAGGTACCGTATGTTTGACGATTTCACAGGTTAGGTGACGCGAAGTTTGAACTGGATAGCTTTGTTAAGTTAGACGATGGATATAAAGTGTCTTCTGCTATGGTGATTTCTTCGTAATTAGAGACTCTGTGCGTTAGCTCTCTTTTCACCGACAAGCGGAATCTATATCCTGACGCACAATTTTAAAGGTAAGTGATGGAACTATGACGACTTCTACAACTCTTCCACCAGCGGGCTTATTTCGCCGATTAGCGGCGTTGTTCTACGATATGCTGATTATCTTAGCAATTGAAATGATGGCCGCCGGCGTAGTGATGGCAATCGTCTTTGCGTTAAATGCAGCAGGATTATTGAGCTATGGAGAATATACAGATGCAGCGGATATGCTAGGAAAGCACCCTGTATTAAGCCCGCTATTTACCCTTTACTTGGCGACAGTCTGGGTATATTTCTTTGTCTTCTTCTGGACACGAGCAGGTCAAACACTAGGCATGCGAGCTTGGAAGATGCAGATCCGAAACAGCAAAGATGGCTCAGCTATTTCTGTAACTCAGGCACTGATTCGCCTAGCAACCTCTGGTTTCGGCTTAGCTAACCTCACTGTACCCATTGACCCACAGAAACGTGGTTTCCATGATATTTGGGCAAAAACTGAAGTCGTGGTATTACCGAAAGCTAAATAGTTAAATGGCAGAAGCAAAATAGAAAAAGGAAGGCATGGCGCCTTCCTTTTTTATGTTTACTGTCTTTGGGAATCTATAGCTTTCTTCTGAGCAGAGATACCGCAATAGCTAAGAATACGAGACTTGGAGCCAGTGCACCGAATACTGGCGGGATGCCATATACCAAGGTTAGAGGTCCAAAGAATTCACTGGATATGTAGAAAGTAAAGCCAGCAACCACCCCCGAAAGCACCCTTGCCCCCATGGTCACACTACGTAATGGACCGAATACAAATGACAGTGCCATCAACATCATTACCGCGATAGAAAGCGGTTGAGATAGCTTGCGCCAAAATGCCAGTTCATAACGTGAAGCATCTTGCTCTGATGCTTTCAGGTATGTCACATAGTCATACAAGCCACTTAGTGACAGCTCTTCTGGTTTTACCGTCACGACTGCCAGTTTGTCTGGTGCTAATGAGGTGTGCCACTCCATTTGTTCCAAATCACGCTTGGTAATGACGTTTTCATTCTCCATGTCAGTAACTTGCACGTAACGCATCAGCCAATTGTTGTCTTGTTGGTAATCAACCTCTTCAGCAAAAATGACTTTCTGTAGGTTTTTATCATCATCAAAACGCCACATGTTCAAACCATAGAGTTTGTCGTCTTCAACTTTGCCGATAAAGATAAAATCATTGGCATCACGAGCCCAAACACCAGCCCGAACAGAAACGATACTACCGCCAGACAGAGCAAACGCTCGTAGGTCACGTGCCATTTTTTGTGCTTCAGGTGCGCCCCATTGGCCAAGCGTCATGACGATTAGCATTAATGGAACCGCGGTTTTAAGCACTGATAAACCGATATCCAACTTAGAAAAGCCGGCTGCTTGCATTACTACGAGCTCGGAGCTGGATGCCAACATACCAAGGCCAATTAATGCCCCCAACAACGCAGCCATCGGGAAAAACATTTCTACATCGCGAGGGATACTTAGTAACACAAAGTAGAGGGCATGCATTAAGTCGTATGCACCACGGCCGACTTTACGCAGCTGCTCTACGTATTTGATGATGCCAGACAAACCAACAAAGGTCGCTAACACCAAAGCCGTGGTAGAGATTATCGTTCTACCGATGTAAAGGTCTAAGAGTTTGAACACAGCTTACGCGAGCCTCTTCTTACGGAATTTTTCTTTCATTCGACGAGCAGGAACACTGTCCATCATGTTCGCCAGGATAGCGACCAAAAGCAGTATCGCATTAATAGGCCACATGCCAATAGCAGCAGGTATAGCACCATCCTCTAACGCAGATTTCGTTGCACTAATTGCAAGGAAGTACGCCAAGTAAATCAAGATGGCAGGGCCCATTTTGGCGAAACGTCCCTGACGTGGGTTGACCGCGGAAAGCGGAATAACCAACATCGTCAACAGCGGAATACACACAAATAATGAAATTCGCCATTGCAGTTCTGCTTGCGCTTCTGGATCGGGGTGGCCGATCAAATCTGCGGTTGGGTAAGCTTCCCAATCACGACCTTTTTGCTTCACTTCGCGCTGGCCAATCAAGCCTTCATATTCGTCAAACTTGGTGATCATGTATTCCACGCGAGTCGGCACACCTTCATAGCGCGTGCCCTCATGCATCGTAATGATCTGACGGCCATCCGACAGTTCTTTTACATCGCCTGAAGAAGAGAACATCACGCTTGGTAGAATGGAATCGCGAGGGCGCATCTGTGCAACAAACACGTTGCTTAACGTGCTGTTTTTGATGTCGTCAATAAACACGACTGACGAACCATCTGGCGTTCCTTGGAATTGGCCTTTTTTTAGCAGGTCAACGCTGTTTTCTGCCGCGACTTGCTCGTACAGCTGCTCGACACGGTCCTGAGACCAAGGCGATAACCACAACGCATTAAACGCAGCAACACCTGATGTAATCAGAGCTAAGTACAATGCCGCCTGTACCAAGAATTTATTCCCGATACCGGTGGCATTCATTACCACGATCTCACTTTCCGCATACAAGCGACCAAAGGTGATCAATATGCCGATGTACAAACTTAATGGCAGCATCAATAAACCCATGGCTGGCATGTTTAAACCAACCACTGAGAAAATTAATCCAGCAGGAATATCCCCGTCCGAAGCATCAGCAAGAACACTGATAAACTTCTGGCTCACAAACACCAAAAAAAGTACGAAGAAAATCGCAAATTGGCTCTTGAGTGTTTCGCGGATCAAATATCTAACAATAATCACGCTGAAATTACCTATACAAAACTTGTTTTTTTGGTCGAATCACTATAGTTTCCCGTTGAACCATTTATTTTTTTAAAAATTATAAACTAGATGTTAGCGCTTAAATCAGCTCTGTTGGTAAGACCTGAGCTTAAATTCAACAAGTAAGCGATCATTATCTAACATTTAGAGCAATTTGTCTTCAGGATGTAGGAGTACGCATGGAGTTCAGTGTTAAAAGTGGCAGTCCAGAGAAACAACGTAGCGCATGTATCGTTGTTGGTGTGTTTGAACCACGTCGCCTTTCTCCAGTAGCCGAACAACTTGATAAAATCAGTGACGGTTACATCAGTTCACTACTTCGCCGTGGTGATCTAGAGGGTAAACCTGGTCAGATGCTACTACTGCATCAAGTACCAGGTGTTTTGTCAGAGCGCGTTCTACTTGTAGGTTGTGGTAAAGAACGTGAACTCGGCGAGCGCCAGTACAAGGAAATCATTCAAAAGACGATCAGCACACTTAACGAAACCGGTTCAATGGAAGCAGTATGTTTCCTAACTGAACTGCACGTTAAAGGTCGCGATACGTACTGGAAAGTACGTCAAGCAGTTGAAGCGACTAAAGATGGTCTTTACACATTTAACCAGTTCAAGAGCGTTAAGCCAGAAACTCGTCGTCCACTGCGTAAGCTAGTGTTCAACGTACCAACGCGTCGTGAACTGAACCTAGGTGAAAAAGCAATCACCCATGGTCTAGCTATTTCTTCTGGTGTGAAAGCATCAAAAGATCTTGGCAACATGCCACCAAACGTAGCAAACCCAGCTTACTTAGCCTCTCAAGCTCGTCGCCTTGCTGACGATTACGAAACCGTAACCACCAAGATCATTGGTGAGCAAGAGATGGAAAAACTGGGCATGACATCTTACCTAGCAGTAGGTCGTGGTTCGAAGAACGAATCTATGATGTCGATTATAGAATACAAAGGTAACCCAGAGTCAGAAGCAAAACCTATCGTTCTCGTCGGTAAAGGTCTGACGTTCGATTCAGGCGGTATCTCTCTAAAACCTGGTGAAGGTATGGATGAGATGAAGTACGACATGTGTGGTGCAGCATCTGTATTCGGTACAATGAAAGCGCTAGCGAAGCTAAACCTACCAATCAACGTTATTGGTGTTCTAGCAGGCTGTGAAAACATGCCAGGCAGCAACGCTTACCGTCCAGGTGACATCCTAACAACCATGTCTGGTCAAACTGTAGAAGTTCTGAACACGGATGCGGAAGGTCGTCTTGTTCTTTGTGACGCACTGACTTACGTAGAGCGTTTCGAACCAGACTGCGTAGTAGACGTTGCAACGCTAACGGGAGCTTGTGTTATCGCACTAGGCCACCACATCAGCGGCGTAATCTCTAACCACAACCCACTTTCTCATGAGCTAGTAAACGCTTCTGAACAAGCAAGTGACCGTGCATGGCGTCTACCAATGGCAGACGAGTACCATGAGCAGCTGAAGAGTCCATTTGCTGATATGGCAAACATCGGTGGTCGTCCTGCTGGTACTATCACTGCGGGTTGCTTCCTGTCTAAGTTTGCTAAGAAGTACAACTGGGCACACGTCGATATCGCAGGTACTGCGTGGAAATCAGGCGCAGCGAAAGGCTCAACGGGCCGTCCTGTCTCAATGCTTGTCCAATTCCTTTTGAACCGCAGCGGCCAAGAGACAGAAGAGTAATTTCTGAACACTATCTAAAAGGGCCGCAAGGCCCTTTTTTATTACCCCGATTTTCTTGAGAGAGAATAGGAATGTAAAATGGTCTAAGGATGAGGCCAATGGCAAGTGAGAGAATGATGCAAACTGCAACCTTCTACATCATTAAAGAAGAGAGCCCTCAAGCAACAAAGACGGGCTTTGAACAATACATCGTATTCTTGGCTCAGCACTTTGCTCGCCAAGGAGCTAAAGTGTATTTGAACTGCCAAGACAAGTCGCACGCCGAACAACTGGCCGAGGCTTTTTGGCAAATTGATGCAGATAAGTTCATGGCTCATAATCTCGTAGGTGAAGGACCGAAATACGCCACCAATATTGAGATCGGCCATGAAGGCGTAAAACCTAATTGGAATCGTCAATTGGTAATTAATTTGGCGGAAAATGAGACAACCTTTGCGAACAAGTTTGCTCAAGTGGTAGACTTCGTGCCTTGCGAAGAAAAAGCTAAACAGGTCGCAAGAGAAAGGTATAAAATTTACCGTCAAGCAGGTTATCAACTGCAAACGATCGAAATTCAATATCCTTAACGGTCAATCCTTATAGTTAAGGCGATCTTGTTAAGATCCCTCACTTATAAAGATTGACTTAGATTCAACCATCAACGTATCCATTAAAAGAGCGCTATGGAAAAGACATACAACCCAACTTCAATTGAACAAGCTCTGTATCAGACTTGGGAAGAGCAAGGCTACTTTAAGCCACACGGTGACACTACTAAAGAATCATACAGCATCATGATCCCGCCACCGAACGTCACTGGTAGCCTACACATGGGCCACGCGTTCCAAGATACGATCATGGATACGCTTATCCGTTGTGAGCGCATGAAGGGTAAAAACACTCTTTGGCAAGTAGGTACGGACCACGCAGGTATCGCAACTCAGATGGTTGTTGAGCGTAAGATCGCTGCAGAAGAAGGCAAAACAAAACACGATTACGGCCGTGAAGCTTTCATCGACAAAATCTGGGAATGGAAAGGCGAATCTGGCGGCACTATCACTAAACAGCTTCGTCGTCTTGGCGCATCTGTAGACTGGGATCGTGAGCGCTTTACGATGGACGATGGTCTATCTAACGCTGTTCAAGAAGTGTTCGTACGTCTATACGAAGACGACCTAATCTACCGCGGTAAGCGTCTAGTTAACTGGGATCCAAAGCTACACACTGCGATTTCAGATCTAGAAGTCGAGAACAAAGACACTAAAGGCAACATGTGGCACTTCCGCTACCCACTAGCAGATGGCGTTAAAACAGCGGATGGCAAAGACTACATCGTTGTTGCAACAACTCGTCCAGAGACCATGCTAGGCGATACTGGTGTTGCAGTTAACCCAGAAGATCCACGTTACAAAGATCTTATCGGTAAAGAAATCATTCTTCCTATCGTTGATCGTCGCATCCCAATCGTGGGCGATGAGCACGCAGATATGGAAAAAGGTACTGGCTGTGTGAAAATCACACCTGCGCACGACTTCAACGACTACGAAGTTGGTAAGCGCCACCAGCTACCAATGATCAACATTCTGACTTTCGACGCGAACATCCGTGACGCTTCTGAAGTATTCAACACCAACGGCGAAGCAAGCGACGCTTACAGCACTGAGCTACCAGCTAAGTACCACGGTATGGAGCGTTTTGCCGCTCGTAAAGCTATCGTTGCTGAATTCGACGAGCTAGGCCTACTTGAAGAAGTGAAAGATCACGATCTACAAGTTCCTTACGGCGACCGTGGTGGCGTGGTTATCGAACCAATGCTAACTGACCAATGGTACGTACGTACTGCGCCTCTAGCGAAAACAGCGGTTGAAGCAGTAGAAAACGGCGACATCCAATTCGTTCCTAAGCAATACGAAAACATGTACTTCTCTTGGATGCGTGACGTTCAAGACTGGTGTATCTCTCGTCAACTATGGTGGGGTCACCGCATCCCAGCTTGGTACGACAACCAAGGTAATGTTTACGTAGGTCGTGACGAAGAAGAAGTTCGTAAGAACAACAACCTAGAGTCAGTCATTGAACTGCACCAAGACGAAGACGTACTGGATACATGGTTCTCTTCTGCCCTATGGACGTTCGGTACTCAAGGTTGGCCAGAGCAAACTGACGATCTGAAAGTATTCCACCCTTCAGACGTACTAGTAACTGGTTTCGACATCATCTTCTTCTGGGTTGCGCGCATGATCATGATGACCATGCACTTCGTGAAAGACGAAAACGGCAAACCACAAGTACCATTTAAGACAGTTTACGTTACTGGTCTAATCCGTGACGAAAACGGCGACAAGATGTCTAAGTCGAAAGGTAACGTACTTGACCCAATCGACATGATCGATGGTATCGACCTAGAGTCTCTAGTAGAGAAGCGTTGTGGCAACATGATGCAGCCTCAGCTAGCGAAGAAGATCGAGAAGAACACTCGTAAGACGTTTGAAAACGGTATCGAAGCATACGGTACAGACGCACTACGTTTCACTCTTGCTGCAATGGCATCAACAGGTCGCGATATCAACTGGGATATGAAGCGTCTTGAAGGCTACCGTAACTTCTGTAACAAACTATGGAACGCAAGCCGTTACGTAATGATGAACACAGAAGAGCAAGATTGTGGCTTCAACGGTGGTGAGATTGAATACTCACTAGCGGACAAGTGGATCGAGTCTCAGTTTGAACTAGCGGCGAAAGCGTTCAACAACCATATCGACAACTTCCGTCTAGATATGGCATCTAACACGCTTTACGAATTCATCTGGAACCAATTCTGTGACTGGTACCTAGAGCTAACTAAACCAGTTCTATGGAAAGGTACTGAAGCGCAACAGCGTGGTACTCGTCGTACACTAATCACGGTTCTTGAGAAGACTCTACGTCTAGCTCACCCAGTGATTCCTTACATCACTGAAACTATCTGGCAAAGCATCAAGCCACTAGTTGAAGGTGTAGAAGGTGAGACAATCATGCTTCAAGCACTGCCTCAATTCGACGAAGCAAACTTCAACCAAGAAGCGCTAGACGATATTGAATGGGTGAAAGCGTTCATTACCAGCATCCGTAACCTACGTGCTGAATACGACATCAACCCAGGTAAGCCGCTTGACGTTATGCTGAAAGCAGCAAACGCAGAAGACGCTGCGCGTCTAGAAGCAAACAAACAAGTACTAATGTCTCTAGCGAAACTAGAATCTGTACGCGTACTTGCTGCTGACGAAGAAACGCCAGCGTGTGCAACAGCATTGGTTGCTAAGTCTGAGCTGATGATCCCAATGGCGGGTCTGATCGACAAAGACGCTGAGCTTGCTCGTCTAGATGGCGAAATCAAGAAGACTCACGGCGAAATCAAGCGTATCGAAGGTAAACTAGGTAACGAAGGCTTCGTAGCGAAAGCACCTGAAGCGGTTGTTGCTAAAGAGCGTGAGAAGCTTGAAGGCTACAAAGAGACACTAGCTAAGCTAGAAGAGCAGAAGACAACGATCGCTGCACTTTAATCGCTAAAAGCTAGAATAAAAGAATCAAAGGGTTGGTGTGAAAGCATCAACCCTTTTTGCATTTTATAGCTCGGAAAGCTTTCAAAGATATCCATTCTTCTCCCCTACTCTTCCTCCTATTTAATAGTTTTTACCTATCAAACTAATCTTAACTGCCCATTAGATTTAATGATAATAATTCTCAATAATAGACCTATCGAAACAACACAACGATTGAGTAATTATCATGAAAAAGACACTAACCTTTGCAGCACTCCATTTTACTATCGCGTTTAGTGTCGCTTACGTGCTTACTGGCGACATTCTAATTGGTAGTTTAATTGCCATGATTGAGCCTTCAGTGAACACCGTCGCTTTCTACTTTCATGAAAAGGCATGGGCAAAAGTCCCAGCGCTTAAAGCTCGTCAGTGGATGACCAAATTAAAAACCGCAAGCTTTGCCACCATCCACTTCAGTGTTGCCTTTAGCGTGGTTTACTTGCTAACAGGTGATGCGTTTGTCGGCGGTATCATGGCGATGCTAGAGCCAAGCTTGAACACAGTGGCTTACTACTTCCATGAGAAAGTATGGATGCGTAAATCAGATAGCCAAGCACCACAGTTCTGCTTACACCAACACGCTTAAACATGGAGGCTCAATACGCCTCCTAACGAGCAAAATAACATTTACCATTGACAAAGTTGCGTACCGCAATTAATTTAATTGCGGTGCGCAACTTTATTTTTAGAGGTAAGTGATAATGAATGCTCGTCAACTCCGACACTACTCCCGTCAAGCCGTCCGATTGCTTGGTATGCTCGATAAACAATGCGGCGATGTCGCTCTCACTCCAGTGCAAGCGCACGCGTTAGGTGAAATCCAGCTGCAGCCGTTGACCATCAATCAACTGGCACAGCAGCTCAATGTCGACAAGTCCAATGCGAGCCGAACCGTTACCGGTTTGATTAAATTAGGTCTGGTTGAGAGCATCGAAAACCCAAAAGACAAACGTAGCCAGCTCGTAGCACTTACAGAGCAAGGGCAACAGGCGTTATCGCAACTAGACCAGCAGCAAAACTGCTTCTTTGAACAACTGCTTACCCAACTCGATGACAGCGAGCAAGAGCAACTCAAACTTGGTCTAGAGACTTACCTAAAAGGGCTAACGAAAGTGTGTCAGGCTGAGGAATACGTTCTTCGACCTCTTACCAAAGCAGATAACTCGCAAGTTGCAGACGTGATTCGTAAAGTCTCTGCAGAATACGGTTTAACCGCAGACAAAGGTTATGGTGTGGCCGATCCAACGCTTGATGACATGTACTCGGTTTACGACCAGCAAGGCGCAGCCTACTGGGTAGTCGAATACCAAGGCGAGATTGTGGGCGGCGGCGGCTTTGCACCTTTAGCTGGTGAGCCAAATGTGTGTGAGCTGCAAAAGATGTACTTCTTACCTCAAACACGAGGGCACGGTTTAGCCAAACGCATCGTCGCATTGAGCTTACAACTGGCGAAACAGTTTGGGTATCAGCAGTGCTATTTAGAGACAACAGAATGTCTAAGAGAAGCGGTAGGCTTGTATGAAAAACTAGGGTTTGAACATCTCGATGCCCCGCTAGGACAAACAGGGCATGATGCATGTGAAGTCGTGATGCTTAAAACGTTATAGCGCTTTATCCCCAAACTTAAAGTACAAGGTGGGTAACACAGAGCTCTTGGCTAAGCGCCACTGTAAATGCTTGGCGTTGCCCATCCAACTCCACCACGAGTTCGTAAAGATCTTTTGGATCGGGATCGTTAAGATCGGCATACTTTGGCGCTTCGATCTGGAATAAAGCACTCGCATGATCCGCTCGGACATCAATAGGAATATGGTAAGTCATGCCATTAAACTTAACCGATGCTGATACTAAACCCGGCGCAAAAGTTTGGTAGTACAAATCCACCTTAAACTCACAACCACCACCGTGGTGCCAAATCTGCTCGGTAGCCACGCGGTCTAAACGCACATTGCGAATAAACTGCAGATACGGTTCTTGCCATACCCCTAAGCGCTCATCACTCTTTTGGTATTCATGATCCGCAAGTGAGCACAACTCTGGTTTATCCTCATCCAACAGAAGATCTTCTTCTTCCTCAAGGAACAGGATCTCAAAACGGTTGCGCCCCATCTGCATGAACGGGCGAATGTCTTTTTTGTACACGCTTTGTGAGCCATCACAGTCGAACAATGCTACCCCGTTCAAACGCACTTCTGCATGGTAATCCACACCACCCAACACCATTTCTACCGCAGGGAATGCCATCATGGATTCGTCCACTTCAATGTCGTGCATCAGGTGCCACTCTTGCTGACGAATCGCTTCTTCAGTCAGTTCAGCAGGCAATACCTGACTCAAAGGAGCAGGGAAAGTAATGTCATCCTGTGGGATAGAAAGGTCCGTCAGTGGAGAGACTTGCCATAAACCGGCGAGTGAGAGTTGCATATACACCTTGAGCTAGATCAATTTTCACGCATTATATACACAAGTAACTTAGGGTTACAGGCTATAAGCAGACAAACTCAATGAGAATTATTTATCGTCATCGGCGGTTATCATTTTCAAGGCACAAAAAAGCCAGCGATAAACGCTGGCTTCTTAGATTGAATAAGAGGATTACTCTTCGTCTTCATCATCTTCTTCAGGGTAAAGCGCATCTTCGCCTTCGTAGTAAGTACCCCAACCGTCGTAAATGATGTCGTATTTTTCTGCAAGATGAACCAGTTTCTCAACCTGTGCATCAATTGCTTCTGCGTTTAGTGCAGATTCCATTGTTGCATCACAGCAAAGCAGTTTGTTGCCGTCTTCATCTTCTGTTTCTTCAGCTTCAAGAACTTCAAAGCCCATCTTGAACGCTTCAACAACCGCTTTTTCTAGCGTGTCGAAGTCTTCAGCAAATAGGTGGTGCTCGATTTCGTATAGTGAATCTGGATCGCTGCCGTCTTCTAGCAATGCTGCAATGATATCGCGAGTCTCTTCCTTTTGAATCTCAATTAATTCTTCTACTGATAGATATTCATCTTCGTGAGACATGTTTTGGCTCCAGATTAGTTACTTGATGGAAACACTATACTCTAAACTGAGTACGTTAATGCGGTGAAATATGGCACGGATTGCGATGAAAAGCCACAAACAAACACCAAACTGCGGTGATTCTTGATGATAATTTTTGCTCGCAAATCTAAACCTCGCTCACAGAAACAAAAAATTAACAAAAACGGCTAATCTTTAATATTCAGAAGATCCTAATTGAACCTAAGACGAGTAATTTTAGACTTGTTTGCGTGTTTATGATCTTGGAGTGAATACAGCAACGGCTCGGTAATTCTGACCTAACGAATAAAAGAAAGCTAAAAACTGCATATTTCAGAATGGTTATGCACGTTTTATGCACTTTTGATGTATGAGTTCTTTCTCAAACGAAAAAGAATAAAAACGCACTTTTTAAAACTCATGAACAAACAACAAAATATAGAATTAAAATACACCAAGGAACCATTTACAAAATATAACGCCAAAAAACGATATTTTTGCAATATATAAGCAAAGTTCTAAGACTTGCATCTTTGCATCAAGCTTGTCATAACTAACGGCTGGAATATTTGTAAGGATGCAAAATGAGTAAGCTGTACGTTGGATCAGAAGTTGGTCAACTAAGACGAGTTCTATTAAATCGCCCAGAGCGCGCCCTCACCCACCTAACGCCATCGAACTGCCATGAGCTACTGTTTGATGACGTATTGGCGGTCGAAGCGGCTGGTGAAGAACACGACGCATTTGCGCGCACACTGCGTGAACAAGATGTCGAAGTACTATTGCTTCATGATCTGCTGGTTGAAACCCTTGCGGTTCCAGAAGCAAAACAATGGTTGTTGAATACTCAGATCTCTGACTTCCGTTATGGTCCGACTTTCGCTCGTGATTTGCGTCAGTACTTCGCAAAGATGGACGATGAGCACCTAGCAAGCATTCTTCTTGGCGGCTTGGCTTACTCCGAACTGCCAATCAAATCTTCATCAATGTTGCCGAAGATGAAGCGCCCACTGGATTTCGTCATCGAACCTCTGCCTAACCACCTCTTTACCCGTGACACGTCATGCTGGGTATACGGCGGCGTTTCTCTTAACCCAATGATGATGCCTGCACGTCAACGCGAGACCAACCATCTGCGCGCCATTTATCGCTGGCACCCAACCTTCGCGGGTCAAGACTTCATTAACTACTTTGGTGATGAAGACCAACACTACGACAATGCCAACGTTGAAGGTGGTGATGTACTGGTTATCGGTAAAGGTGCCGTTCTGATTGGTATGTCTGAGCGTACAACCCCGCAAGGTGTAGAAAACTTAGCGGCAAGCCTCTTTAAATCTGGTCAGGCGAAAGAAGTGATTGCTATCGACCTACCAAAACACCGCTCGTGCATGCACCTTGATACGGTCATGACGCACATGGATGTGGACACTTTCTCGGTATACCCAGAAATCATGCGTAAAGATTTAGACACTTGGCGCCTAACACCTAAAGGCAACGGTGAAATGCATGTCGAAGCGTCACACAACTATCTGCACGCCATTGAATCGGCACTTGGCTTAGACCAATTGAAGATCATCACAACCGGTGGTGACAGCTACGAAGCTGAGCGAGAGCAATGGAACGATGCCAACAACGTACTGACGGTGAAACCTGGTGTTGTGATTGGCTACGAGCGTAACGTCTACACTAACGAGAAGTACGACAAAGCTGGCATTGAAGTCCTGACTATCCCGGGTAACGAGCTTGGTCGCGGTCGTGGTGGTGCACGTTGTATGAGTTGCCCAATCGAACGTGACGATATTTGAGAAACCTCTCCCACCAAATAAAACCAATTGAGACTAAGGTTGATGTGAATGCATCAACCTTTTTTTGTTTTTAATTAAAATAATTATTCACAATAAAAGCATTTATATGTTTTAATGCTTTTATTCTTTATCAACCAAACGACCTAAGGGACGAGCTATGGCTTTCAATCTACGTAATCGCAACTTTTTGAAGCTATTGGACTTCTCAACCAAAGAGATCCAGTTTTTGCTCGAACTGTCTGCAGAGCTGAAAAAAGCTAAATATGCAGGAACAGAGCAGAAGAAACTTCAAGGTAAAAACATCGCACTAATCTTTGAGAAATCTTCTACTCGTACCCGATGTGCGTTTGAAGTCGCGGCCTTTGACCAAGGCGCTCAAGTCTCTTACATCGGTCCTTCTGGCTCACAGATAGGTCATAAAGAATCGATGAAAGACACCGCTCGTGTTCTTGGTCGTATGTACGATGGCATCGAATACCGTGGCTTTGGTCAATCGATCGTTGAAGAGCTTGGTACTTATGCTGGTGTACCTGTCTGGAATGGTTTAACGGATGAGTTCCACCCGACCCAAATCCTTGCAGACTTCCTGACCATGCAAGAGCACGGACGTGGGAAACAACTGCATGAGATGACGTTTGCTTACCTTGGTGATGCTCGCAATAACATGGGTAACTCACTCATGGTTGGCGCAGCAAAAATGGGCATGGACATCCGCCTTGTGGCGCCAAAAGCGTTCTGGCCAGAAGAAGCATTAGTGACAACTTGCCAAGAAATTGCCCAACAAACCGGCGCGAAAATCACGCTTACTGAAAACGTTGAAGAAGGCGTTAAAGGCTGTGACTTCTTATACACTGACGTTTGGGTCTCGATGGGTGAGTCGGCTGAGGCTTGGGATGAGCGTGTTGCGCTGATGACACCTTACCAAATCAATATGGATGTGATTAAGCAAACGGGTAACCCTCATGTGAAGTTCATGCACTGTCTGCCAGCCTTCCACAACGATGAAACGACTGTGGGTAAAGAGGTGGCAGAGAAATACGGAATGAAAGGGCTTGAAGTCACCGAAGAGGTATTTGAGTCTGAATACTCTATCGTATTCGACGAAGCCGAGAACCGCATGCACACCATCAAAGCCGTGATGGTGGCAACTTTAGGCAGCTAAACCAAAGCATTAAAAATGGTAACAAAAACCATGATGTAATCGCTTGCGCTCACGAAAGTTAAGCGTATAATGCTCGGCAATTTGTCTGAGGATTACGAAATGACCACGCCGATTGCTGACGTAAAAACGCGATTTGCTCTAGCTAAGCGACTACGCTTACGTGCTGTTATTTTCGTTAATTCTATTGAATTTTAAAACCTCCCCAATTGGGGAGGTTTTTTTATGTCCGAAATTCCATCAGGGTAATTTTGGGGATAGTCACCACTGTTATAGGGAAGAAGATCATGGCGAACTCGCTTTACCAGAAGCACATCATCTCTATTCCAGAGCTTTCACGTGAAGAACTGGAACTGATTGTAGAAACTGCAGGTCAGCTAAAAAAAGAACCTCGTCCAGAACTGATTAAAAACAAGGTTGTAGCGAGCTGTTTCTTTGAGCCATCCACACGTACTCGTCTGTCATTCGAAACAGCGATTCAACGTATCGGTGGCGATGTTATTGGTTTTGATAACGGTGGTAACACCTCTCTGGCGAAAAAAGGCGAGACGCTGTCTGACTCAGTTCAAGTGATCTCTTCTTACGTCGATGCATTCGTGATGCGTCACCCTCAAGAAGGCGCAGCGCGCTTGGCGTCCGAGTTCTCTAACGGCGTTCCTGTGATTAACGCTGGTGACGGTGCCAACCAACACCCAACACAAACGCTACTCGACCTATACACGATTGCAGAAACACAAGGTCGTCTAGACAACCTGAACGTTGCGTTCGTTGGTGACCTAAAATACGGTCGCACCGTGCATTCTTTGACTCAAGCATTGGCGAAGTTCAGTAACATTCGCTTCTTCTTTGTGGCACCTGAAGCGCTCGCGATGCCTGATTACCTATGTGAAGAACTCGATGAAGCAGGTATTCAATACAGCCTGCATACAGACATGGAAAGCGTGATTCCTGAACTAGACATTCTGTACATGACACGCGTACAGAAAGAGCGTTTCGATGAATCTGAATACGCGCACATCAAGTCAGCTTACATCCTAACAGCGGCACTACTAGAAGGTGCACGTGAGAACTTGAAAGTGCTACACCCACTGCCACGCGTGGATGAAATCACCACAGACGTCGACGTAACACCGCACGCTTACTACTTCCAACAAGCAGAAAATGGCGTGTACGCGCGCCAAGCATTGTTGGCATTGGTTCTAAACGAAACACTGTAATCGAGGGAGAAAAAGACATGACTAAAGAAACTCAATTGCAGGTAGAAGCAATCAAAAATGGCACAGTAATTGACCATATTCCAGCCCAAATTGGTATCAAAGTGTTGAAATTGTTCGATATGCACAACTCTTCTCAACGCGTGACGATTGGCCTTAACCTGCCATCATCCGCATTAGGTCATAAAGACTTGTTGAAGATCGAGAACGTGTTCATCAACGAAGAGCAAGCAAGCAAATTGGCACTTTACGCACCACATGCGACCGTAAACCAAATCGAAAACTACGAAGTTGTGAAGAAGCTAGCGCTGGAGTTACCAGAGCAAGTTAAAAACGTGTTTGAATGCCCAAACACTAACTGCATTACCCACAACGAGCCAGTTGCGAGCAGCTTCCAAGTGTTCGAGAAGAAGCAAGAAATCCGTCTGAAGTGTAAATATTGTGAGAAAGTCTTCGCTCGTGAGATCGTCACTGAACGTTAATTTCCCGCTTCAATTCTTGCTAACGATAAATTGACTGATACCCCGCCCGTGCGGGGTATTTTGCTCTTTACGTGCTTCATGTTTAAAGGCACACTGATTCTTCTTAAGAACGCTCAAATTGTTTGAGTACACTCTTTATTCCCCTAAACAGATGGAACAATTCAAATGACGAAAGTACTTCACACTGAGTCTGCACCAGCAGCAATCGGTCCTTACGTTCAAGGCGTAGATCTAGGTAACATGGTTCTAACTTCTGGCCAAATCCCAGTAAACCCAGCAACAGGTGAAGTGTCTGCGGACATCGCAGAGCAAGCACGTCAATCTCTAGAAAACGTGAAAGCAGTGGTTGAAGCTTCAGGCCTTAAAGTCACTGACATCGTAAAAATGACGGTATTCGTTAAAGACCTAAACGACTTCGGTACTGTGAACGAAGTTTACGGCAAGTTCTTCGATGAGCACGAAGTAGCAAACTACCCAGCACGTTCTTGTGTCGAAGTAGCTCGCCTACCAAAAGATGTTGGCATCGAGATTGAAGCAATCGCCGTTCGTAAATAATTGCGCTTGCTAAGAAACATAAAAAAACGGGTAGCTTAGGCTACCCGTTTTTTATTGTCTTTTTGTTGCAGTGTTCTATTTCAATTTAAGCGGCATTACGCTGTTTTACTTCTTCATCCAGCGCTTCTAGCTTCGCTTTCATTTGATCGCGACAGGTGTTTGCAAGTTCACGAACGCCTTCTTTGCCATAGCCTTCAGAGCTGATTGGTGGCAGCATTTCAATGATGACATGACCGTTATTCCAACGGTTCAATTTAATGTGATCAGTTGAACTACACACGATCGGAATGATTGACACCTCTGCGCCGATAGCAGCATGGAATGCGCCGGTTTTAAAAGGCAGTAAGCCACGGCCACGTGAGCGCGTCCCTTCTGGGAACATCCATACTGAAACGTCACTCTGCTTAATGCTATCAACTACTTGATCAATAGTGCCCTTAGCTTTAGAACGGTTACCACGGTCAATTAAAATGTTACCCGTTAGCCAGTAAAGCTGACCAAATAGTGGCATCCACGCTAAGCTTTTTTTACCTACCGTCACGACTTTTGGTGTCACTGCTGAAGATACAGTAAACAAATCCCAGTTGTTTTGGTGGTTCGCGATGTAAACATGCTGACCACGAGAGTAAGCATCTTCAGGAATTCGTAATTCTAATTTGATTCCGAACACACGAGACATCTTGCCGAACAAGCGGCCAAAAGTGAAAACGTGCTTAGGATTTCGAGGACTTAATAGGCAGTAACCACAACCACCAATAAACATCACAATTGCGAAAATTGCGACAGCAAATACACGTAATAGTGCAATCATTGTTGTTCTCCAGGAACCGGCTTTACGCCAGATACAGCTATTGTTGGTTCTTTGGACATAGTCATCAGCTATGAAAGAGAGCGCGACATAAAAAAGCCGAAACCTGAGTTTCGGCTCTCTTTATATCGAAGTCAACTGCGATGCAGTTTAACCCGCCTCACTCACGCGCTCAATATTTGCGCCAAGAGCAGACAGTTTATTTTCGATTTTGTCGTAACCACGATCGATGTGGTAAATACGATCAACGATGGTTTCGCCTTTCGCGATACAACCTGCAATCACCAAACTTGCCGAAGCTCGTAGGTCAGTGGCCATTACTTGCGCACCACTTAGAGAATCTACGTCACCACAGATGACTGTGTTACCTTCGATTTCCGCTTTTGCGCCCATGCGCATCAGTTCAGGTACGTGCATGAAACGGTTTTCAAAGATCGTTTCAGTAATTACGCCGCCGCCTTTCGCCATCATGTTTAATAGCGTGAATTGTGCTTGCATGTCAGTCGGGAAACCTGGGTGTGGGGCAGTACGAATGCTTACCGCTTTCAGTTCACGGTCCGTCATATCTACAGAAATCCAGTCTTCACCAGTCTCTACTAATGCGCCCGCTTCTTCTAGCTTCGCAAGTACCGCTTCTAACAAGTGACCGTTGGTGTTACGACACACAACTTTGCCGCCAGAAACAGCCGCAGCAACAAGGAACGTACCCGTTTCGATACGGTCAGCCACAACGTTGTGCTTACCGCCACCTAAACGCTCAACACCTTCAATAGTGATGGTGTCTGTGCCCGCGCCTGAAATTTTTGCGCCAAGCTTGTTTAGGAAGTCTGCTGTATCAACGATTTCAGGTTCACGCGCTGCATTATCTAGCGTTGTGGTACCTTCCGCTAACGCTGCCGCACACATGATAGTAATCGTTGCACCAACACTCACTTTGTCCATCACAATGTGAGCGCCTTTTAGACGACCATCCACTTCTGCTTTTACGTAACCATCTTCTAGTGTAATCGTTGCGCCAAGCTGCTCTAGACCTGTGATATGTAAATCAACAGGACGAGCGCCAATCGCACAGCCACCAGGTAGAGAAACTTGACCTTTACCAAAACGAGCCACCAGCGGACCAAGTGCCCAGATTGATGCACGCATGGTTTTCACCAAGTCGTAAGGTGCGCAGTATTCGTTGATGCTGCTTGGATCGACATGAACAGAACCATTACGGCTTACTTTTGCGCCTAAACGCTTAAGCAGTTCCATAGTAGTATCGATATCACGAAGGTGTGGCACATTCGCCACCTCTACTGGCTCTTCAGCCAAGATAGACGCAAATAAAATCGGCAGTGCTGCGTTTTTTGCACCTGAAATGGTCACTTCACCAACCAGTGGTTTATCTGACCCAATAACTCGAAACTTTTCCATCAATAAACCTTAAAGCGACATTAGCTTTTTATCACGAGCCCACTCTTCTGGAGTGAACGCTTTAATCGATAGCGCGTGAATGTCGTTACGCTGGATGTAATCCATCAGAGGACCGTAAATTAACTGCTGCTTCTTAACGCGGCTCATTCCATCGAAACAAGCATCAACAGCAACCACCTCATAGTGGCTACCTTCACCTTTTACATGCACTTCTTGAAGGTTTAGTGCTTCTTCTAGTAACTGTTGTACTTTTGCGCTATCCACAATTTACCCCTGATAATTCTGTATATGTTTGGCCACTAAAGATTCAACGTTGCTCAGCTGAAACAAAGTGCGCAATTGCGCCGGCACGAAACTGAGCATTATATGACAGTTTTGTTTTTTTGCATGCTCTAATAAGTGGATTAACATCACCATTCCCGCAGAGTCGACGCGCTCAATCTCTTCTAACGAGCATTCTAGCTCGGTTTGAGATGGCTGCCATCGCTGCGCAACGGCCCACAAAGAAGGCACGGTATCTCGATCCAACGCCCCTGTAAGCTTAAGAATATCTGATTGTAAATGCCACTGAGAATGAGACTGCGCCATTACTTTGCTGCCTCGAAACGAATTGGCTGTGCCGCCAATTTTTCAAGATCTTTTGCTACTGCAAGGATACCGTCTTGACGAATCTTTGTATTCCACTCCGATTGCTTGCTTGAAAGTAAGCTAATACCTTCTGCAACCATGTCGAATGCTAACCATTCACCGGTTTTCTTATCTTTACGCAATTTAAACTCAAGTTTGATGTTCGGACGCGGAGCGTCGATGATATCTACTTTAATGCTTGTAATGCGCTTAGATGGGTCTAACTTAGGTTCAGGGCCAAACTCGATTTGCTGGTCTGTGTATTGTGTTAAGACTTGTGCGTAAGACGTCACCAAGTAAGAACGAAATGCCTTAATAAACTCACCAACGTCTTCACGCTTCGCGCCTTTTAAGTTCGGACCAAGCAGTTTTAATGCCGCATAGCGATCGTTGACGTAAGGCATCAGCTCTTCTTCAACGATAGTCTTAAGCAAATTTGGATCTTGCTTAATTTGTGGCTGTTCAGCTTTCAAACGATCAAATGTCACTTCCGCAACTTGTCTCATCATTTGATAAGGCTGAGTTTTATCTACTTCTGCCGCCACTGCACCAAAAGCAGTAAATGCCGCTACGAAAGAAAGTAATAATCTAGAGAACATGGGTTATTCCTTACTTGTGTTGCCAGAATCGCCGGAGCCACCGATGCTGTATAGCACCTGTCCAATTAAGTCTTCTAAAACTAAGGCAGACTTGGTGTCTTCGATGGTATCACCATCAACTAACATTTCTTCATCATCAAAGATGAAACCCGGAACTAAGCCAATGTACTGCTCGCCAATCAATCCAGAAGTCAAAATTTGTAAACTAGAAGTTTCTGGGAATTGATTGTATTGACTGTTAATCGACAAGCTCACAATTGGAAGTAGGCTTTCAGGGTTAAGTGTAATATCACTCACACGACCAACCACAACGCCGCCAACTTTCACTGGTGAACGAACTTTTAAACTACCAATATTATCGAACTCAGCTTTCAGGGTATAAGTATTGCCAGAGCCAATGCTTTTTACGTCAGCAACCTGAAAAATCATCACAAGAATCGCGCAAATTCCTGCCAATACAAAGCTGCCAACCCATAATTCAGTTTTACGTGTTTGTTGCATGATTAATTCCCAAACATCAATGCGGTCAGTACAAAGTCTAGTCCCAGTACTGCTAAAGAAGAATGCACTACCGTGCGCGTCGTTGCTCGGCTGATCCCTTCCGAAGTCGGAATCGCGTCATAGCCATTAAAAAGAGCGATCCAAGTAACGGTAATCGCAAACACGATACATTTGATCATGCTGTTACCAATATCTTGGCCTAATTCTACTGACGACTGCATTGCCGCCCAAAAACTACCGTGGTCAACGCCTTTCCAATCAACGCCAACAATTTGAGCGCCCCAGATACCAATAGCCATGAAGATCATCGCCAACAGTGGCATGGAAATCACACCTGCCCAAAAACGAGGAGCGATAACGCGTTTAAGCGGGTCTACCGCCATCATTTCCATACTCGAAAGCTGCTCAGTGGCTTTCATCAAGCCGATTTCTGCGGTTAATGCAGACCCAGCTCGCCCAGCGAATAACAAGGCGGTTACCACAGGCCCTAGCTCACGCAATAGCGATAGAGAGACCATTTGCCCGAGACTGCCTTCCGCACCGTAGTCCACCAGCACGACATAGCCTTGTAAACTCAACACCATGCCGATAAACAAACCCGATACGACAATGATAGCCAGAGACTGCACACCAACGGAGTAAAGCTGCTTCACTAATAACGGGAAGTTTTTGACCGGTTGTGGTCGGGTTACCAAAGCACCAACCAACATTAGTGTCGCACGGCCAAAGGCTTCACAGATGGCCAACGTGCGTCTTCCTAATGAAGCGACAAATTGAATAAAACTATCGACCATCAAATAAATCCTTTTCGATACTTTGAGCGGGAAATCGGAACGGTACCGGACCATCCGCATCACCCAACAAGAATTGCTGCACGCGTGGATCTGGATTGTCTCTCAGATCTTGTGGCGTGCCAAAAGCAATGATTTTGCCATCGGCCATCAAATAAACCCAATCCGCAATACTCATCACTTCTGGTACATCGTGTGAAACGACAATCGAAGTCAGACCTAGCGCTCGATTCAAATTACTGATCAACTCAACTAATACGCCCATGGTGATCGGATCCTGACCAACAAACGGTTCATCATACATGATAAGGTCGGGATCGAGCGCAATCGCGCGTGCTAAAGCAGCTCGCCTAGCCATACCGCCAGAAAGTTCACTTGGCATCAACTTTGCGGCACCACGTAGACCTACGGCTTCAAGCTTAAGCAGCACCATAGTACGGATAAATTCTTCAGAGAGTTCTGTATGTTCACGTAAAGGAAAGGCAACATTATCGAAAACGTTCAAATCCGTGAACAGAGCGCCTGATTGGAACAACATGCTCATCTTCTTTCGAGCATGGTAAAGCTTCTTACGTGAGAGTGCTGGAATGTTATCGCCATCAAACCAGATCTCACCTTGTTCGGGGTACAACTGACCGCCAATTAAGCGTAACAGTGTCGTTTTACCGATCCCCGATGGCCCCATAATGGCCGTCACTTTCCCTTCTGGCACGTGTAAATCAACGCCATCAAAGATCTTACGTTCGCCTCGTGAAAAAGTGAGATTGTTAACGGTAACTAAATCGTTGTTCGACATACTATCTCTTCTACTGTTTGTGAGTTTGACTCACAGAGTCATCAGCCAACTCAACCCCGATTGTTTTCAAGATATTACGTCGAGAATATCCTAAAGTGACTTCGGTACACTTATTAGGCTGCAATCATAAGCACATTGAACTTGAATTAAAAGCACTGTTCAATTAAATAAAGCCGACCAAATTCAAGCAATTCTTCATAAAATATGACGAAATCAAAGGAAGGTGTTTAAATTCAACTCCAGATAAGCGGTATCAAATACAACACGCGATCGAGCAACAATTAAACACAATTTCGTTACTAACCTTTAATTTATTTGTTGTTTATCTTCCATTTTTGGCTGTGAAAGGTCAAAATTAGCGGTTACTCATTTCACTTATTTTTATTACTTAGGAATCATCATGCTCGAAGCCGTAGCGTTGCTTATCGTCGGTCTTGTTATACTTGTATGGAGTGCAGATAAACTTGTTTTTGGCTCTGCAGCTCTGGCCCGCAACGTCGGTATTTCACCTTTAGTGATCGGCATGACCATTTTGGCGATGGGTTCTTCTGCGCCAGAAATGATGGTTTCTGCAACCGCAGCATGGGACGGTAAAACCGACACAGCTGTCGGTAACGTTCTTGGCTCGAACATCGCCAACATCGCTTTAATTCTTGGTATCACCGCCATCATCAAACCACTTTCCATCAGCTCTGCTGTGGTTCGTCGAGAATTGCCATTGATGATAGCAGTAACCGTACTGGCTGGTATTTTACTTTGGGATAACCACCTAGGTTTCTACGAAGGCGTATTGCTGTTTGTACTCTTTGCTGCGTTCCTATTTGCCATGTTGCAAATCAGCCGCAAAGAACAAAAAGCGGGTGATGCTTTTGTCGATGAACAAGAATCAGAAGTCCCTGAAGGTGTAAGTAATCCAAAAGCCGTTATGTGGGTTGTGATCGGTCTGATACTTCTACCTTTGGCAGCAAGCATGTTAGTCGACAACGCCGTCATCATTGCAAAACACTTTGGTATGAGTGATCTCGTTATCGGCCTTACTATCATTGCTATCGGCACTAGCCTACCGGAGCTTGCTGCATCTCTAGCAGGCGTTCTAAAGGGCGAAGACGATATGGCTGTGGGTAACATCATCGGTTCAAACGTTTTCAACATTTTGGCGGTAATGGGCCTACCGGGCATCATCAATCCTTCAATGCTAAGTGAATTTGCGATGGGTCGTGACTTTTGGGTTATGCTCGGCGTATCGCTACTGCTTGTGGCAATGTGTCTTGGTAAATCTCGCAGTATCAACCGTTTAGAAGGTTCAATCCTGTTTGTGTGTTTCTTAGGCTACCAAGTGTACCTATTCGCAAACATGGCCGCTTAATAACATAATAAGTAAAGACAAATTGGAGCTCTGATATGTCCACTCAATTTGATTTTCGTGCTGCTGCTAAACAAGTTCTTGATATTGAAGTGGCCGCACTTCAACAACTGGACCAGTATTTTGATGCGCAGTTTGAACAAGCTTGCGAATTGATTCTTTCCAATAATGGCAAAGTCGTTGTTATGGGGATGGGCAAATCAGGTCACATTGGCAACAAGATTGCTGCGACCCTTGCAAGTACAGGCACCTCCGCGTTTTTTGTTCACCCTGGTGAAGCTGCGCATGGTGACCTAGGAATGATCAGTGAAGGCGATATCGTCATTGCGATTTCTAACTCTGGTGAGTCTCACGAGATTTTATCTCTATTCCCAGTATTGAAACGTCTGAACATCAAAATTATCAGCATGACAGGCAAGCCTGAGTCGAACATGGCCAAATTGTCGGATATGCATTTGCAAATCACCGTTCCGCAAGAAGCCTGCCCACTTGGTCTTGCACCAACGAGCAGCACAACAGCAACTTTGGTCATGGGCGATGCTCTTGCCGTTGCCCTGCTTCAAGCTCGTGGTTTTTCTGCAGAAGACTTCGCTCTATCACACCCTGGTGGTGCGTTGGGAAGAAAATTGCTGCTCAAGCTGTCTGATATTATGCACTTTGGTAATGCACTACCAAAAGTTGCGCCAGATGCATTGATTCGCGACGCACTTCTTGAGATTTCAGAGAAAGGCTTAGGGATGACCGCGATTGTCGATGAGCACGATGCTATGCTTGGTATATTCACTGATGGTGACTTGCGTCGTACTTTGGATAAACGTATTGATATTCACACCACAGCAATCGGTGAAGTGATGACTCAAAACCCAACAACGGCTCATCCAGAAATGTTAGCTGTCGAGGGTTTGAATCTTATGCAAGATAAAAACATCAATGCTCTGATCTTGTGCGACAACAACAAGATTGTTGGTGCGCTGAATATGCACGATTTGTTGAAAGCGGGTGTGATGTAATCCATCCATCAACAAATGTTTACACAATTTGATTAACAGATTAAGGCAATGGTCAGGGAAGTACTGAGCTAAGATAAAGGCCTTTATTTTATGAGTTTTACTCGCCTTATTTATTTGCTCCTGATCTTCGTTGTCGCATGGTGTGGTTATTATTTGCTGACACCAAAAGGCGATGAAGATATACAGGTTGCACCTAATTTAGAACTGCCTATGTTCAGTGGTACTGGACTAGAAAATATCACTTATGGTGAAAATGGTGTCCGCAGTTACATCATTCGCTCTAACAGCTTGGATCATTACGCCAAGAGTGGAGATACGATTTTTAATAGCCCAACACTGATGGTTTACCGTGAAGGTAGCGTTGTTGAGTGGAAGGTCACTGCAACAAGAGCAGTACTTGATGAAGACCAGATCCTGACGTTATACGACAAAGTTCTCATGCAAAACTTATTGCCTGACGCAAGCTTTGACACCATGGCAACAGACAAGCTGGTCATCAACTTAAGCAATCGTGATTTTAAAGCCGATCAACAAGTAATGTTGGTTGGACCACAATTTGAAACTACCGGAGGCGCAATGCAAGGCAACTTAAAAGCCCACACTGCGACTCTGACAGATGAAGTTCAAGGTCGATATGAAACCGTTACACCTTAGCCTATTGGCATTGGTATTAGCAGCGCCACAAGCGTTGGCACTTAAGTCGGATACGCAACAGCCGGTTTACATTAATTCAGACACCCAGCAGGTGGACATGAAGAGTAACCAGGTGACCTTTAAAGGTGATGTATCTCTTAAGCAAGGTAGCATCAATATCGATGCTGACAGAATTGTTGTAACTCGTGACCCGAAAACGGAAGCGATCAAACAAATTCAAGCATTTGGTAAACCTGCCACTTTCTCTCAATTAATGGACGATGGTAAAACACTCAGTGGTCAAGCTACTGAATTGGATTACCGTATTTCTACTGACGAATTGACCATGAAAGGCCAAGCACAGCTAGCCCAAGACGGTAACACCATCAAGGGCTCATCAATTCGCTACCAAATTGGTCAACAGAAGCTTGTTGCTGACAGCTCGAAGAATGAGCGCGTTACCACCATCCTGCAACCGAACCAAATCGAGAACTAATATGGCAGTACTGAGCGCAAAGAATCTTGCTAAAAGCTACAAGAAACGCAAGGTCGTTACGGACGTGAGCCTCGAAGTCGAGTCTGGTCAAATTGTGGGACTGTTGGGTCCAAACGGCGCAGGTAAAACCACATCGTTTTACATGATTGTCGGCTTGGTACCTCGTGATGAAGGCATCATCACTATCGACGATCAAGACATCAGTATCCTACCGATGCACAGTCGCTCGCGCCTAGGTATCGGCTACTTGCCACAAGAAGCTTCCATATTCCGTAAGTTATCGGTTGAAGACAACATCATGGCCGTCCTAGAAACTCGCCAAGAGTTAACTCGAGAAGAGCGCCAAGATAAGCTTGAAGATTTATTGGAAGAATTCCACATACAGCACATACGCACCAGTGCGGGTATGGCACTATCAGGTGGTGAACGCCGCCGTGTAGAAATCGCTCGTGCATTGGCAGCAAACCCTCAGTTCATTTTGTTGGATGAACCGTTCGCGGGTGTTGACCCAATTTCGGTTAACGACATCAAAAAAATCATTGAACACTTGCGCGATCGTGGTCTTGGTGTGTTAATCACTGACCATAACGTTCGTGAAACCTTGGACGTTTGTGAAAAAGCCTATATCGTAAGTCAAGGACACCTTATTGCTTCAGGAACTCCGGATGAGGTTCTCAACAACGAGCAGGTGAAACAAGTTTATCTCGGTGAACAATTCCGTCTATGATTACATTAGGAACGGTAAGATTCTGAGCATTACAAGGTAAGTAACACTGAATGAAACCTTCATTACAACTCAAGCTAGGTCAACAGTTAGCCATGACGCCGCAGCTACAACAAGCGATTCGTTTGTTGCAATTGTCGACGCTCGACCTTCAACAGGAAATCCAAGAAGCCTTGGACTCCAACCCTTTATTGGAAGTTGAAGAAGGCCAAGAAGAACCTCAAGCAAATGGTGAAGACAAATCAGCACTCGATGCTGCAGACAACAGTGCCAATGAAACTGCCGAGATTGATGTTCCTGATAGCTCAGACGTGATTGAAAAATCTGAAATCAGCTCTGAGCTAGAAATCGACACCACTTGGGACGATGTTTACAGCGCGAACACTGGCAGCACAGGCTTAGCGCTTGATGACGATATGCCGGTCTATCAAGGTGAAACCACTGAATCGCTGCACGATTACCTGATGTGGCAGTTAGACTTAACGCCATTTAGCGAAACCGACCGCACCATCGCGTTAGCCATCATTGATGCGGTTGACGACTACGGTTACCTCACGCTCTCTCCAGAAGAAATTCATGAAAG
This sequence comes from Vibrio jasicida CAIM 1864 = LMG 25398, assembly GCF_000400365.1. Classification (GTDB taxonomy): domain Bacteria; phylum Pseudomonadota; class Gammaproteobacteria; order Enterobacterales; family Vibrionaceae; genus Vibrio; species Vibrio jasicida. Next base: position 36,445 of record NZ_BAOG01000056.1, read on the forward strand.
CTTCGACAACGAAGATGTTGAACTTGATGAAATCGAAGCCGTTCGCAAACGCATTCAACAATTTGACCCCCTTGGCGTTGCCTCTCGCAACCTTCAAGAATGTCTATTACTGCAATTAGTGACCTTCCCAGAAGATACACCGTGGCTCGCTGAAGCGAAAATGGTGCTGAGCGATCATATCGATCATCTTGGTAATCGCGATTACAAGCTCGTCATCAAAGAGACCAAACTGAAAGAAGCAGACCTACGTGAAGTGTTAAAGCTGATTCAGCAATTGGACCCTCGACCTGGCAGCCGTATTACTCCAGATGATACCGAATACGTTATTCCTGACGTTTCCGTTTTTAAAGATCATGGCAAATGGACGGTTTCCATTAATCCTGACAGCATCCCAAAACTAAAAGTAAATCAACAATATGCGCAACTGGGCAAAGGCAACAGTGCCGATAGCCAGTATATTCGCAGCAATTTGCAAGAGGCAAAATGGCTGATTAAGAGCCTAGAAAGCAGAAACGAGACGCTTCTCAAAGTTGCAAGATGTATTGTTGAACATCAACAAGATTTCTTCGAGTATGGTGAAGAAGCCATGAAACCAATGGTACTTAACGATGTAGCATTGGCAGTGGACATGCATGAATCCACGATCTCTCGTGTGACTACACAGAAGTTCATGCACACACCACGTGGCATTTTTGAATTGAAGTACTTCTTCTCTAGTCATGTCAGTACAGACAATGGCGGAGAATGTTCGTCCACAGCAATTCGCGCGCTCATCAAAAAGTTGGTCGCAGCGGAAAATACCGCTAAACCATTGAGTGACAGCAAGATTGCTGCTCTTCTGGCTGACCAAGGGATTCAAGTCGCAAGACGTACGATCGCGAAGTATCGTGAATCCTTGGGTATCGCCCCTTCAAGTCAGCGTAAACGCCTACTTTAAGGCACCAACTGAAAAGGAAAGTCTATGCAAATCAATATTCAAGGCCATCACGTTGATCTTACCGATTCAATGCAAGACTATGTTCAATCAAAGTTTCAGAAGCTCGATAGATTCTTCGACCATATAAACCAAATACAAGTTGTACTAAAAGTTGAAAAACTTAACCAAATCGCGGAAGCTACGCTTCACATAAATCAGGGCGAAATCCACGCGTCATCGAATGACGAAAGTATGTATGCAGCAATTGATTCGCTGGTGGATAAATTAGTTCGTCAACTTAACAAGCACAAAGAAAAACTAAACAGTCATTAATCATGCAATTGAGCGAGATACTGTCACTGGACTGCACCAAAAGTGCAGTCCATTGTACAAGTAAGAAACGAGCCCTAGAGATGATCAGCCAAATTGTTGCTGAAAACACGGGCCAAGATTCAACCGAACTGTTTGAGTGTATGCTCAGCAGAGAAAAGATGGGTAGTACGGGTATCGGCAACGGTATTGCTATCCCTCACGCAAGAATGTCATCCAGCGATAAAGCCATTGCCGTATTACTTCAATGTGATGAAGCGATTGAGTTTGATGCGATCGACAACCGACCTGTAGACCTTCTCTTTGCGCTTCTGGTTCCAGAAGAACAGTGCAAAGAACACCTCAAAACACTATCCTCTATGGCTGAACGCTTGAGCGACAAGCAAGTGTTAAAAATGCTGCGCAAAGCTCAGAGCGATGAAGAACTCTACGACATTATGATTCATCAGTAATCGAGGCGATCACCATGCGATTAATTGTTGTTAGCGGGCACTCCGGTGCCGGGAAGAGTGTTGCCCTGCGCGTACTTGAGGACTTAGGGTATTACTGCGTAGACAACCTACCAGTTAACTTGCTTGATGCGTTTGTAAAGTCGGTATCCGACAGTAAACAGAACGTTGCCGTAAGTATCGATATTCGAAATATCCCAAAGAAACTCAAAGAGCTGAACACCACTCTCGAAAAACTCAAAACTGAGTTAGACGTAACGGTGCTGTTCTTAGATGCGAACAAAGAGACCTTACTCAAACGCTACAGCGAAACCAGGCGGATCCATCCGCTGTCGCTTGGCGCTCAATCCTTATCTCTTGATCAAGCCATTGAGTTAGAACACGAGATACTGATGCCCTTAAAAGCACACGCGGACTTAGTGCTCAACAGCAGTGGTCAATCCCTGCATGACTTGAGCGAAACCGTACGTATGCGCGTTGAAGGGCGAGATCGAAAAGATCTGGTGATGGTATTCGAATCCTTCGGTTTCAAATATGGACTACCCTCTGATGCCGATTACGTGTTTGATGTGCGCTTCTTGCCAAACCCGCATTGGGAACCAGCATTGCGCCCTCTTACAGGTCTAGATGCCCCGATTGGAGCCTTCCTAGAGCAACATCAATCTGTACTCGATCTTAAGTATCAAATTGAAAGTTTTATCGAGACTTGGCTGCCTCTGCTAGAAAAAAACAATCGCAGTTACTTAACTGTCGCGATTGGTTGTACTGGTGGTAAACATCGCTCAGTGTATCTCACGCAAAAAATTGGTGAGTTCTTCGCTGACAAAGGCCATCAGGTACAAATTCGCCACACTTCATTGGAAAAAAACGTTAAGGAATAAGGGTGGAATTAAGTCGTAAGGTATTGATCCAAAACCGCTTAGGGCTTCACGCTCGCGCTGCGGTAAAACTGGTCGAACTGGCACAAAGCTACGATGCGATCATTACGATCGACAACGAAGAAGATAAAACCGCGACCGCTGATAGCGTTATGGGGCTATTAATGCTTGAGTCCGCCCAAGGGCAATACGTGACGATCCACGCCACTGGCGATCAATCAGAGCAAGCCCTTGATGCGGTTTGTCATTTGATTGAAGATAAGTTTGATGAAGGCGAGTGATTCACTCGCTTTTTTATTTTTAACACCCAAATATTCCACATCGCTTCCCCTTCCTACTTAAATTCCGATAAATAATTTTGTCGACTTTCATAAGTTGTTATTAAAAGGTGCCTAGAATTAAGTTATTATTCAAAGCATTGTAAATATCAGGAATTAGGGGGAATGAATGGCAGAGCAAATAGAATTCGACCAAGCTCACCAAGCCCTCCAAGAAGTCACAGAAGCGCTGGAAAACGGCCGCTTTGTCCATGTTCGTCGCCAATTGCAGGACATGGAACCTGAGGATATCGCCCACCTTTTAGAAGCCTCTCCACGTAAAAGTCGTGAAGTACTCTGGCAACTGACTGACCCAGAAGACTACGGTGAGATTCTTGACGAGCTAAACGAAGACGTCAAAGACAGTCTCGTGTCCAAAATGGCCCCAGAAGCGCTTGCAGAAGCGACGGAAGGCATGGACACTGATGATGTGGCTTACGTACTGCGTAGCTTGCCTGACGACGTCTCACGTGAAGTTCTATCCCAGATGGACACCGCTGACCGTCAACGAGTCGAAACGGCGCTATCCTACCCTGAGGATACCGCTGGCGGATTGATGAACACCGACGTAATCACCATTCGTGGTGATGTGGATGTGGACGTTGTCCTGCGCTACTTACGCATGAAAGGCGAACTACCAGAAGCAACCGATGCGTTATACGTCATTGATGATGATAGTAAGCTGATTGGTGAACTGCCGATTACCACACTGATTACCACTCAACCTGATGTCAAAGTCAGTGCTGTGATGGAAGATGCCGACGATGCAATTACCGTAGATACCAGTGACTCTGATGTTGCTAGTCTATTTGAACGTCGTAACTGGGTATCAGCACCTGTGGTTGATGAAAACCAACATCTGGTTGGTCGTATCACCATCGATGACGTGGTCGATGTTATCCGTGAAGATGCCGAACACTCAATGATGAGTATGGCGGGTATGGATGACGATGAAGATACCTTCGCACCTGTCGTAAAATCCGCTCGTAAGCGCAGTATTTGGCTCGGTGCCAACGTACTTGCAGCGCTAGCGGCGGCCTCAGTATCCAACATGTTTGAAGCAACACTAGAGCAAATGGCGGCTATCGCCGTCTTGATGACCATTGTTCCATCGATGGGTGGCGTTGCGGGTAACCAAACGGTCGCTCTGGTGATCCGCGGTTTAGCACTTGGTCATATTGGTGATTCAAACAAACGAGAACTATTGCTGAAAGAAGCCGCTATCGGCTTACTTAACGGCATCATGTGGGCACTGATCATCGGCGGTATCGTGGTTGCTTGGAAAGGAAACTGGATGCTTGGCGGTATCATCTCTGCGGCCATGTTGACCAACCTTTTTGTAGCAGGTGTTGCCGGCGTAACCATCCCTATTCTACTCAAGAAAATGAACATCGACCCAGCCTTGGCTGGCGGTATGGCACTGACTACGGTCACTGACGTGATTGGTTTGTCAGTCTTCTTAGGCCTCGCGACCCTGCTGATTTAATCTCATGTCATAAACTGCCATGAACAAGCAATAAAAAAGCCTGATGAGTACATCAGGCTTTTTTGCATCTAGCGGTTAGCGGGGTGATATTATTCGCCCGCCACCTTCATGGTATCAAGCAAGATAGAGCCGGTTTGGATTTGAGAACGCGTTTCCACATCGCTACCCACAGCAACAATTTGGTTGAACATGTCTTTTAGGTTACCCGCAATGGTAATTTCTGATACTGGGTATTGGATTTCACCATTTTCTACCCAGAAGCCAGCAGCACCACGAGAGTAATCACCTGTCACGACGTTCACGCCTTGGCCCATGGTTTCAGTTACCAGTAAACCTGTGCCAAGTTCTTTCAGCATTTGCTCGAAACTTTGTCCCGTCGACTTCACGTACCAGTTGTGGATACCACCAGCATGGCCAGTTGGGTCCATTTTCATTTTACGAGCCGCATAACTCGTTAGCAGGTAAGTCGCGAGTACACCATCGGTGATGATTTCACGATCTTGCGTGTACACACCTTCACTATCAAATGGACTAGAAGCTAGGCCACGTAAGACATGTGGACGCTCTGAAATATTGAACCATTCTGGAAGTACTTGCTTGCCGAGGTGATCAAGTAAGAAAGAGGATTTACGGTACAGGTTACCACCGCTGATTGCCATCACTAGGTGGCCAATCAAACCTGTCGCTACGTCCGCAGCAAACATGACTGGGTACTTACCCGTTTTCAGCTTTTGAGCGTCTAAGCGACTTATGGTTTTTTCTGCGGCACTGCGGCCAACCACTTCAGGAGCCCAAAGGTCGTCACGATGGCGAGCAACGGTGTAGCTGTAGTCACGCTCCATCTCACCATTTTTGCCTACACCAATCACACAACAGCTGGTGCTGTGGCGACTTGACGCGTAGCTTGCCAACAAGCCATGGCTGTTACCGTACACTTTGACGCCGTAATGACTGTCATAGCTCGCACCATCGCTTTGCTTAATCGCATCGCTGTAGTTAAGTGCTTCTTTTTCAGCGGCAATCGCAACTTGTGCTGCGTAATCTGGATCGGGTGCGTCTGGGTGGAAAAGGTCTAAATCAGGCACCTCTTTCACCATATATTCTTTCGGAGCTGGGCCCGCGAATGGATCTTCTGATGTGTATTGAGCGATGTCTAATGCTGCTAACACCGTTTGCTCGATAGCCGCTTCGCTCAAATCGGATGTGGAAGCACTGCCTTTACGTTGGCCACGGTAAACGGTAATACCCAGTGCGCCGTCGCTGTTGAATTCAACGTTTTCCACGTCACCCATGCGAGTGGAAACACTCAAACCCGTGCTCTTGGTAATTGCGACTTCAGCGGCATCAGACTTCGCCGCAGCGATTTCTAGTGCACGTGAAACGGCTTGTTCTAGCTCGGTACGTTGCTCAGCAACCTGCTGTTTAATATCCATTGTCTTTCACATCATGTATTCGATGTACAATAGAATAACAAGAATTTCGCTTTCTCCCCACGATTCTTGTTAAAATAGTCATAATATTAATCAAAACACAGGCAACTGAAATGGCACGTAAGAATCAAAAAGCGCCATGGGAACCAGAAGAAGAGATCATCTGGGTAAGTAAATCCGAGATGAAGCGCGACATGGAAGAGCTGCAAAAGCTTGGCGAAGAGCTTGTCGGCCTTAAGCCAGCAGCTCTCGAAAAGTTTCCATTGAGCGAAGACCTACGCGAAGCAATTGCTGATGCGCAGCGCTTTAAAAACGAAGCACGCCGTCGTCAACTGCAACGTATCGGTAAGTTAATGCGTTACGAAGATCCAGAGCCAATCCAAGCGGCACTAGACAAAGTTCGCAACAAACACTCGCAAGCAACAGCGGCACTACACAAGCTTGAAGCGCTGCGTGATCGTGTAGTCGAAGAGGGCGACAAAGCAATTGATGACGTTATGGAGCTTTATCCAGAAGCAGACCGTCAACGTCTACGCCAACTTGCTCGCCAAGCAGCGAAAGAGAAGAAGGCCGGTAAACCAGCAAAATCTTACCGTGAAATTTTCCAAATTCTAAAAGCCTTGAACGAAGAAGAAATCTAATTCAATGCTTAAGAACGCAAAAAGCAGACCTTTGTGTCTGCTTTTTTTATGCCTATTTTCTAGTATTACGCTAGACGATTGAGGTTCTCACCACGATCAAACGCGTTAATATTCTCAATTAAAATCTCAGCTAAACGCTGTATCGAAGAATCACTTCCCCACGCAACATGCGGCGTTAGTAGCAAGTTAGGCAAATACATATTCGCAATCAACGGGTTGCTTTCATCAGCGGGTTCTTGGGTAAAGACATCGAACCCAGCCCCAGCAATCTCACCTTGCTTTAACCCATCGACCAAAGCTTGCTCATCCACCAAGCCGCCACGTCCGGTATTAATCAAAATAGACGTTGGCTTCATCTGCTTAAGTTCCGCTTCACCAATCAAATTATGTGTCTCATCATTCAATGGACAATGTAGCGTGATGGCGTCCGCTTGATCCAACATCTCGGTAAAAGAAACATAGCCTTCTCGGCACTCTGTTACACCTTTACGTTCTGCAAACAACACATTCATACCCAATGCTTTTGCCAATTGTGCCGTTGCTTGACCTAATGCGCCGCTGCCAAGCACACCTAAGGTGCTGCCTGCAACATCTCCAATCGGATGCGTAAAGAAACAGAACTGCTTGTTGCGCTGCCATTCGCCAGCAGCGATATCTTGGTGATAACCAAACAAGTTACGACGCAAAGCAAACAGCATCGCGATAACGTGTTCTGGCACAGAGCGGGTCGCATAGCCACGCACGTTGGTAACCGCGATGTTGTGCTCGGCGCAATAGTTTACATCGACGTTATTAAAGCCCGTTGCCGCGACGGCAATCATCTTGAGGTGAGGAAGTTGAATGAGAACAGAGTGGTCGAGCACCACCTTGTTGCTGATCACGATATCCGCATCAGCAAGACGCTCAACAACTTGCTCAGAAGAAGTCAGATCGTATTCCACCCAATCATGGGCAAAGCTTGGACGAGGTATTTGAATTTGGGCTGGGATGGTCGCTCGGTCGAGGAAGACCACTTTAGGCAGTGACATAACAACTCCTTGTTCACTGCCTAAAGATGAATTTATGGACGTGGCAGTGTTTTGTAATCTGGTAATTTACGCGCTGGGTTGAAATAGTCAAAGATCATCTCTTCCGCTTCTAGGTAAAAATCACAAGGAACAAAAATACTGCGCAACCAATCGGTTTTCGGGTGATAAAAGCTCAGCTCTGCGGCGTGCAACTCTAGACGTTCAGAGAAGGCTTTTGCTTCTTCTGTTGCGTAAAACTCATCACCCACAATTGGGTGACCTAACGCTTGCATATGAACACGCAATTGGTGTGAGCGGCCTGTAATCGGCAATAAACGCACAATCGTCGTCTTTGAACCATCAGGGTGTTCTTCTCGCTTCGCTACTTGGAAGATCGTCCTAGAGGGTTTGCCATCTTCAAAGCATACTTTCTGCAGAGGACGATTCGGCCAATCACAAATCAAAGGCAGATCGATCTCGCCCTCTTCTTGTTCAATATGGCCCCAAACACGTGCGTAGTAGATTTTATGCGTCAATCGGTATTGAAACTGTTTTTTTAACGCACTTTCTGCACGCTTGTTTTTAGCAAGAACCATTAAGCCAGAAGTGCACATATCTAAACGATGCACGACTTGAATGTCTGGATATTGCTCGGTTAAGCGACTCCACATGCTGTCATAGTGCTCAGCAAGACGCCCCGGCACAGAAAGCAAACCAGATGGCTTGTTTACCGCCAAAATTTGCTCATCTTCAAAAACGACATCAATCCAAGGGTCGGTTGGTGGATTGTACTCAAGCATTGCCATGGGCAGGATCTCTACAGAATAAAAACGCGCTGATTATACCCAAGAGATGCAAAGATGCATGCAGAAAAATCGCTTAAACCCTGCCTCTTTTTACCATCGATATAACTTTTAGAAATAACAAAAGCAACCAAGTCAATAACGAAGAAAAAAATTAAAAAAATCACTTCGTAAATATAAATTGACAAGCTGAGCGGTAATGTTATTTATAAGCACTAGTTGACACAAAAAGGACAATAATAAATGGAATCCGCAGTATCCGATCAACCCCAATCCAAAGTCTCGCAATTCTTCCGCTCTCTTGGCCCTGGTATTCTCATGGCCTCTGCCGCCGTCGGTGGTTCTCACCTTGTTGCATCCACCAAAGCTGGGGCTATCTACGGCTGGCAACTTGCGGCGCTCATCCTGCTGGTAAACCTTTTTAAATACCCATTCTTCCGAGCAGGCGTGCAGTACACCATGGGCACTGGTAAAACGTTGGTTGAAGGCTATGCCAAACTTGGTCGCCCATACTTGTGGTTGTTCTTATTCCTCAGTTCCGTTTCTGCGGTCATCAACACAGCAGCACTGTTGATGTTCAGCGCGAGCTTGTTGGGCTATTTCATTCCATTTTCTTTGTCGATGGCATCACTCAGTGTCATTGTTTTGGTGACATGTTTAGTGATTTTATTCGCCGGCCACTACAAAGCACTGGATACACTTTCAAAAGTCATTATGACGGTCCTAACGATAGCGACGCTACTTGCGGTTGCGATAGCGTTTGGAAACCCTGTAGAGCCTGTTGCGAACTTTGAATCCCCTTCTCCGTGGTCAATTGCTGCCATCGGCTTTATCGTTGTGACCATGGGCTGGATGCCTGCTCCAATCGAGATATCTTGTTTAACGTCTGCGTGGCTAAAGCGCCAAACTAGCCAACAAGAAGTTACGGCAAAATCTGCCCTGTTTGATTTCAACGTCGGCTACATTGGTACTGCGGTATTGGCTTTGGTGTTTGTATCACTAGGTGCGTTGATGCTGCACGGTTCAGGTATTGAGCTTAAGAGCTCCGGCGTAGGCTTCTCCCATCAGCTTGTTGGCTTGTACGCCTCAACCATTGGTGAATGGTCACGTTACCTGATTGCTGTGATTGCGTTCTTTTGTATCTTCGGCAGCACCATTACGGTAATTGACGGCTACTCGCGTGTGATTTCAGACTCTCAACGGTTACTGCGTTCACAACCAGAAACCGATCCAAAAGCGACGTCGGCCATCATGCTTATTGTTTCTCTATGTGCTTTAGGTATCGTTGTTTTCTGGGCTTCAGCACTATTACCGATGTTGAACTTTGCCATGGTATTGGCGTTTATGACGACGCCATTCTTCGCGCTTTTAAACTATATTCTAGTGAGTAAAACCGACTTGCCTAAGCCATTGGCGCTGGGTCGTAAATTGAAGTGGTTGTCGATTGCTGGTTTGATTTACTTATTCGGCTTCTTAGCGCTATTCATTTGGTGGAAGTGGTTGATGTAATCAGCTGTGAGCAATCAACTGAGCTTATGAGATAAAAGCTCAGATAAAGAAAAAGGTCTTCAATTGAAGACCTTTTTTCGTTTGTATGGACGCTGATTAGTTGTGGCTGACGACAATTAAACGTAGCGAATCTAGCTGAACCTGAGCTTGGTTGATATAACCTGTTAGCTCTTTGATTTGTTCTTCAATCGCTTCAATTTCTTCGTCACGGATGTTCGGGTTAACCGCTTTCAGTGCTTGTAGGCGCTCGAGCTCTGCATTCAAGCTTTGTTGCATGTCTTGCTGTGCTTGCTTGCGAATCTCTTCCACTTTCTGCTCAACCAATGCGTCACCCGCTTCGATGAGGCTGTGGATGTCTTTCTGTACTGATGTCACTAGCTTGCTGCCTAGGTGACGGTTTACTGGGCTAAGCTGACGGTTGAAACCTTCAAACTCAACCTGAGAAGACAGATCATTACCACGACCGTCCATCATCATGCGGATTGGCGTCTTCGGTAGGAAACGCGTAATACCGCTGCGTTTTGGTGCTTGCGCATCCACCGCGTAAACCAACTCAAGCAAGATAGTGCCCACTGGTAGCGCTTTGTTCTTCAGCAAAGAAACCGCTGACGTACCCACACCTTCGCTCATCAGCAGATCGATACCGCCTTGAATCATTGGGTGTTCCCAACTGATGAAGTGCATGTCTTCGCGAGACAGCGCGGTATCGCGGTCAAACGTGATTGTCGCGCCTTCGTATGGCAAACCTGGGTAGCTTGGCACCATCATGTGCTCAGATGGAGTTACAATAAGTGCGTTTTCACCCTTGTCGTCTTGGTTCAGACCGATGGTATCGAACAGAGACAACGCGAATGTCACTAGGTTTGTATCGCCATCCGTCGATGCGATTTTCTCAACGATTTGCTGCGCTTTGTCGCCGCCGTTTGAGTGCATTTCTAGCAGGCGGTCACGACCTTGCTCAAGTTGTGATTTCAGCTCTTTGTTCATCTTCGCTGATTCTTCAATCACTTCATCAAGGCTTGAAACATCACCAGATGCCAGCATTTCAATCAGTGCATCAGAGTACTTATCGTAAACCGCGCGACCTGTTGGACACGTTTCAGCAAACGCGTTCAGACCTTCATCGAACCAACGCGCAAGGATCGCTTGTGAAGTACCTTTTAGGTAAGGTACGTGGATGTCGATATCACGCTTCTGACCGATACGGTCCAGACGGCCAATACGTTGCTCTAACAAGTCTGGGTTGAATGGCAAATCGAACATCACAAGCTGGTTAGCAAACTGGAAGTTACGACCTTCTGAGCCGATTTCGCTACAGATAAGAACCTGCGCGCCACCCTCTTCTTGTGCGAAGTAAGCCGCTGCTTTATCACGCTCAAGAATCGACATGCCTTCGTGGAATACGGTTGCACGAATACCTTCACGCTCACGCAATGCTTGCTCAAGTTGCAACGCAGTGCTTGCACGAGAAGCAATAACCAATACTTTATCGCTGCGCTTCTCTTTTACTTTTTCAAGTAACCAGTTCACACGTGAGTCGAACTGCCACCAACTTGAATCTTCGCCTTCAAATTCTTGGAAGATTTCTTCTGGGTAAAGGTTCTTCACCGCGCGCGCTTCTGGTGTCATCTTGCCACCGATCATGCCTGATACACGCATTGATGTGGTGTACTGCTGCGGAATATCCATTGGCATGAGATGCACGTTACGCTTCGGGAAACCTTTGATTGCAGCACGTGTGTTACGGAACAGCACTCGACCTGTACCGTGACGGTCCATCAGGTTGTCGATCAGTTCTTGGCGTGCTGACGCTTTCGCTTCTTCATCACTGTCGCTTTCGATAATACGGAATAGCGGCTCAACGTCCTGCTCAGAAAGCAGTTCTGTAATTTGGTTTTTCGCTTCGTCTGGCAGTTTCTCACCAGAGAATAGCGACGTGATAGCATCCGCAACAGGTGCGTATTGCTCTTCTTCTTCAACAAACGCTTCATAATCGTAGAAACGATCTGGATCTAGAAGACGTAGACGAGCGAAGTGGCTCTCACGACCTAGCTGCTCTGGCGTTGCGGTAAGCAGTAACACACCCGCTGTGCGTTCTGCCAAGCCTTCTACCACTTGGTATTCGCGGCTTGGTTTGTCTTGGCTCCACTCTAGATGGTGCGCCTCATCGACAACCAATAGATCCCACTCACCTTCTAGCGCTTGTTCAAAACGCTTACGGCTCTTACGTAGGAAATCCAGTGAACACAGTACGTATTGCTGCGTATCAAATGGGTTTTCTGCTTCTGCAAAAGCTTCAATACAGCGCTCTTCATCGAAGATAGAGAAGTGCAGGTTGAAACGACGCATCATCTCAACGAGCCACTGGTGTTGCAGTGTCTCTGGTACCACGATAAGAATACGCTCGGCACGACCCGCCAGTACTTGCTGGTGGATGATCATGCCCGCTTCGATGGTTTTACCAAGACCCACTTCATCCGCTAGCAATACGCGAGGCGCGTGACGGCGACCGACTTCGTGTGCAATGTACAGCTGGTGAGGAATCAAACCTGCACGCATGCCACACAGACCACGCATTGGGCTCTTGTGTTGTTCAAATTGGTTTTGTAGCGCACGGTAGCGAAGTACAAAGTTGTCCATGCGGTCGATTTGACCTGCGTACAACTTGTCTTGCGGTTTGTTAAAACGAATGTGGTTGCTTAGGAAGATTTCACGCAACACGATCGCCGTTTCTTGCGTGTCTTCACGAGTACCGAAATAGGTGTATAAACCTTCATCTTCCAGTACTTCTTCAACTTTTAATGACCAACCTTCTTGGCAATCGATGACATCACCGACGTTGAACGTTACTCGGGTAACTGGTGCATCGTTACGTGCGTAAACTCGGTTTTCCTCTGATGCTGCAAACATCAATGTCACAGTACGAGCATCCATTGCCACTACGGTACCTAAACCTAAATCGCTTTCCGTATCGCTAATCCAGCGCTGCCCCAAAGCAAATGTCATGAATTGACTACCTCGTTGTTGTTTCTTGTTGGTCTCTACCCATCCCGATGGGCATGGATATTAGTTTAGATCTGATTCTGGCTTCTGCTATGCCAATCGTGCTTGTCATGCCACTTTGTGCTGTGCATTTTTAAGCCAGCTGAACATGATAAATCGGACGTAGCCTATACGCAGAAAAAGGTCGCTAATCTTACTTGAAGCTGTGATTTAGGTCACGTCGAAACCGCCCAGAGGGCAAACTTTTTTTCCTGAATTAGGAATGCAATCAAATTGTAAAAAACTCATGACAATTATTAAGTTGTAAGAAGTAAATATTACGTATACTTCTACTGAGGGGCGCTTAGAGTCATCGTGCATGATTTGAGCGCATTAAGTACACGATTAGGATCAACACGGGTTTGCAGTAAGTTGTCTTGCTACTCGGTTGCGCACTAACCGACATTGCCCGACAACCTCTATTGCAAGCAATCAGAGTTAGGAAGTCTGTTCCTTCTTAACTACTAGCCAGCAAAGCCGCGCTGCGGCAAGGAGACGCTATGGGCGATACCGATCGGAAACTATTTGTACTCGATACCAACATTCTTCTTCATGAACCCTTCGCCATCTTCTCTTTCCAAGAACACGATGTCGTCATCCCTATGACTGTGTTGGAAGAACTCGATCGAATCAAAGACAGCAAACGTGATGTTGCACGAGATGCACGCGTTGCGATTCGCGCTTTGGAGGATTTATTTAGAGAAGCCACGCCAGATGAAATCTCAGAAGGCATTCCCGTTTCTAAAGACAACCCAAGCCAAGGCACCATCTCTATTTTGGCGGACTTCGAATTGCAGGAAACCGTCAAAGCCTTCGCCGACAAAGCCGGTGATAACCGCATACTCAATGCGGTGCTTTATCTGCAAAACAAACGCGCACCACGCGAAGTTGTGCTCGTAACCAAAGACATCAACATGCGTTTGCGAGCCAAAGGTGCTGGCGTACGTTTCGTTGAAGACTATCGTACGGATCAGCTGATTGATGATATCCAATACCTCACCAAAGGCTTTCAACAACGTGAAGGCGAATTTTGGAGTGGTGTGGATGAGGTGGAAAGCTACGCGCTGGGTGGAAAAACGTTCCATAAACTCAGCCGCGAACCGTTCGATCCGACCTTTATTAATCAATACGTGATTGATGAAGAGAGTGATTTTGTAGGTCGAGTAGAAACCATCAATGAGGATAAGCTCACCTTGCTCGACCTCAGCCGTGAGCGCATGATGCATCGCCGCGCTTGGGACATAACACCGAAAAATATCTATCAAGGCATGGCGATGGATGCCCTGCTCGATCCAGATATTGACTTGGTGATTCTGACCGGTGCCGCCGGTAGTGGTAAGACACTGCTCGCAATGGCAGCGGCATTGGAACAAACCATTGAAAAAGGCATGTTCGATAAGATCATCGTAACACGGAACACGCCAGACATTGGGGAGTCGATTGGTTTCTTACCGGGATCGGAAGAAGAGAAAATGATGCCTTGGTTAGCAGCGGTGACCGATACCTTGGAAGCGCTGCACAAGAACGACCATTGCACCGAAGGCTCGATGAAGTACATCTGTGATAAAGCCAACATTCAGTTTAAGTCGATTAACTTTATGCGTGGCCGCTCTATCCAGAACGCCTTTGTCCTGCTCGATGAGTGTCAGAACTTAACCGCTTCACAAATCAAAACCATCATCACCCGTTGTGGTGAAGGCACTAAGATTGTGTGTTCCGGTAACTTGGCACAGATTGACTCTCACTACCTAACCCCAGTGACGTCTGGTTTGACGTATATGGTTGAACGTTTCAAGAACTTTGAAGGCAGCGCCAATATCCACCTAAATGGTGTGGTGCGAAGTCGCTTAGCAGAATTTGCTGAAGAAAACCTATAACGAACACTCTCCCCCTAAAACCAAAAGAGCGCTCAATGAGCGCTCTTTTTAATTCTGCTTCAGATGAAGTTTATTCAGTACCACCAACGGTGATGGAATCGAGCTTCAATGTAGGCTGACCAACGCCAACCGGTACGCTTTGACCCGCCTTGCCACACACGCCAACACCTCTGTCGATGCTTAGGTCGTTACCAACCATAGAAACTTGCTGCATCGCTTCAATGCCAGAGCCAATCAGCGTTGCGCCTTTCACTGGACGAGTGATTTTGCCATCTTCAATCAAGTACGCTTCTGATGCTGAGAATACGAACTTACCAGAAGTGATGTCCACCTGACCGCCACCGAAGTTTGGTGCGTACAGACCTTTCTTCACCGTAGAGATGATCTCTTCTGGTGTGTGCTCACCCGGTAGCATGTAAGTGTTAGTCATACGTGGCATTGGTAGATGCGCATAAGACTCACGGCGACCGTTACCTGTTGGGTTTACACCCATTAGGCGTGCGTTTAGCTTGTCTTGCATGTAGCCTTTTAGAACGCCATTTTCGATAAGCGTGTTGTATTGACCGTTCACACCTTCATCATCGACGTTCAATGAGCCGCGTAGGTCTTTTAGCGTGCCATCATCCACGATAGTACAAAGTGGAGACGTCACTTGCTCACCCATCTTGCCAGAGAACACTGATGACTCTTTGCGGTTGAAGTCACCTTCCAAACCGTGACCTACCGCTTCATGCAGCAATACGCCCGGCCAGCCAGAGCCAAGTACCACAGGCATCATGCCTGCAGGTGCCGCTTCTGCTTCTAGATTCACTAGCGCCATACGAATCGCTTCATCAGCGAATTGGAATGCTTGTTTCACGCCGTTTGTTTCAGATAGGAAAAAGTCGTAACCGAAACGACCACCGCCACCAGCGCTACCGCGTTCGCGGCGATCGCCTTTTTCAGCAAGAACACTGATTGAAAGACGAACAAGCGGGCGAATGTCACCAGCGTAAGTACCGTCGGTTGCAGCAACCAACATTTGCTCATGCACACCACTGATGCTGATCGATACTTCTTTGATCATTGGCTCTTTGGTACGAATGTACGCATCTAAAGACAATAGCAGTTCGGTTTTTTGTTGCTTTTCCCAGCTTGCCAGTGGATTTACCGCATCGTAGTAAGCTTGGTTATCAGAACGTTTGAATGCGTGCACTTTGCCATTTTGGCCTTGCTGCGCAATACCACGCGCGGCAATCGCACTTTGCTTCAAACCGTCTAGTTGAATTTGGTCTGAATAGGCGAAACCGGTTTTCTCGCCTGTGACTGCTCGTACACCGACACCACAGTCAATATTGAAAGAGCCATCTTTAATGATGCTGTCTTCTAGAACCAGAGACTCGTGCCAGCTGGACTGAAAGTAAATGTCCGCATAATCGATCTGGCGCGTCGCAATGCTCGCTAGTGTGTCAGCGATGTCTTGCTCTGTCAGACCGTTTGGGGCAAGGAGTGCCTGTTCTATTTGGTTTATGCTCATAGTTAGCTCTTTTATTTCCGTTTCAATTCATTTTGAAAGCGACTGTGTTGAGTCAGCGGCATATTCTGCCTTACTTGCTGGTTGTGTGACAAATCTATCTCTGCCACCAGCAGTCCTACTTGGTCATTCAATTGTTGGTGAACGCCTCCCCAAGGGTCAATCACCATAGAATGCCCCCAAGTTTGGCGACCACATGGATGTGTCCCCGTTTGTCCGCAGGCTAGAATCCAACATTGGGTTTCAATCGCACGCGCTCGAAGTAGTACTTCCCAATGCGCTTGCCCCGTCACCGCGGTAAACGCAGCGGGCACAACAATAACTTGTGCTCCTGCTAAGCGTAGCGCTTTAAACAATTCAGGAAAGCGTACGTCGTAGCAAATACTTAAGCCTACCGTACCAATATTGGTCTCTGCCGTCACGATACGATTACCTGCACTAAAGGTATCCGACTCACGATAGCTGCCATGCCCATCGGCGACATCCACGTCAAACATATGCAGCTTATCGTAATGAGCAATGCACTCGCCTTGCGGTGAGAAAACCAATGTCGTGGTAGTCACACCTTGTTCAGTGCGAATCGGCATACTGCCGACTATTAGAGTTAATTGATTGCGTTGTGCGATCTCAGATAAACACCGCTGAATAGGACCGTCACCCAAAGTTTCTGCGTTCTGGTGATAAGCCTCTCGGTTGGCAAACTGCGTAGCGTTTTCTGGTGTCACAACCAGCTTCACACCTTGCTCAGCTGCCAATGCACATTGCTTGGCAATGAAGTCCAGATTCTCCTCGATATCTGGACCCGATGTCATTTGAATGATGCCAACACGTTCCATGTATTCAATTCCTTGTTCGTCAGAAGACTGACCGCGCAATTACTTCGCTTGCTCACGCAGTTTTTCTGGCAACTTGTATTCACCTTTGCTTCGTGAAATCTCTTTTACGGTAGGTGAATCCAGAGGACCTTTCACTTCGTAATTTACCTGCGTGAAGACTTCCACCACAGGAGAGATAACGGTCGAAATCGCCAGTACGTACAGCGCGGTTTGAGGTGCTACTGCAAAGGCGGTCAGCATTGGAATACCCGAAGTGATGTCTGGTGTGAAGTTCACTTCCGCATCTACCAAGCGTGTGTTCATGTCAGCAATACCGCGAATCTTCATCTCTCCAGCTAATGCATCCATCACAATATCGTTGGTGATAAACACGCCATCTTGGATCTTGCCTGTCCCCGTGATTGAGTTGAATGCCATCCCTTTATCGAATACGTCAGTAAAGTCGAGCTGCATCTTACGAATGATAGAATCGAGACTAAAAAGCCCCAGCAATCGCGCTGCACCACTGACTTCAGTGATCACACCTTTACCAAACTCAGTAGACACATCACCTTGCAAGCTTTGTGTCTTCATCGACCAAGGTGCGCCATCCCAATCTAGGTTGGCATTAATTTCAAACGGCGCTTGTTGGATACCGGAAGTAATCCCAAATCGCTCCATCAAGTCACTGTTGTTTTCACCCTTCACTTTCATGGTCAGGTTTGAATGACTTCGCTCTTTCGTCAGTTCCCACCATCCGCTTATGTCGACACGGTTTTGACCACTACTGAAGTTAACATTTTTCCATTCGAGGCGGTTGTTAGCGCGCTCGACGTCCACATTTACCTTACCGACCTTGTAACCTTGCAACCAAAAATCATCAATGCTCAAGGTTAAGTTTGGCATCTCTGTATGGAACTTGCGGTCAAAGTTTGAGATGAGCGGCGCGGCTTGGTCTTCACTGGCAAACAGAGAACTGCGTTCTTTGGTCATCTCATCAAAGCCAGGAATATACAAATGCAAATGATCTAAAGAGACAGATAAGTCAGAAGGTTTGAGGTAATTTGCTTTGCCCTTCACCTCTTGGCTGTCTACTTCTAATTGCCAACTCGAGTTCTTTTTACGTGCATTCAAATCCACATCATGGAACTCAATTCCACCAAGCTCTAAGTTCTGCACATCCATGTTAATGCGCGTCGGCAGTGGAATGGTTGGCGTCTTCATGCTCGATAGTACAGATTGGGTTTTGCTTTGCGGCACATGCATGAGATCAGCCCAACGATCTAAGCTCAGGCCATCCAAACGAATCGAAGCATTGTGTCCAACGACTGGGCTAATTTTAAAACCACCATTACCTAAAACCAGGTGCGTTGCCGTCAATTCCGGCACATCTCCTGAAATATCAATTTCAGTTTGGTATTTCGCATTTGGTATTTCTAAACGAGCAGAGATACTCTCTTGGTTGCCCGATGCTTGTAGTTTAGCTTGTCCTTTTTCGCCGCGCTTTTTCGCTAACGGGTAAGGATAATCACTCACAAGCTGACTAAGCTGCGCCAAAACGTCTACCTGATACGTAAAGCCTACGTCATTGAGTTGCAAGTCGATGTCCATTTGCCAAGGCGCATGACCAGAAACGAGGCTCAACCAGCGCTCACCAAGATAAGGCTTAAGTGGGCCGACTTCCCAATCACCTAAGGTGTTGATAGTCACGTTGTAGCCTTGTTCGGCATTCTCACCACGAAAATCAAGTGAAATAGGCTGTTTCAACAGTTCGGCCGACAAGCCAGAAGTGGTCACAACGTCGTTATCAAACTTGATACGGCCCGTCGCGTTTTCTAACGTCATCGGCGGCGCATCAATATCAACACGGTTGTTTTTAAGATCGGCGTAACCCCAAGCACGCGCGTCTTTCTCGGAGTCAAATGGGATATTGAGTTGGAACTCTGAATAAACAGGACCACTCACTTGCAATGCCGTCAAAGCCGCACCAACTGAATCGACGAGAGGGGTTGCCATCATGTAATCACGAACTTCATTGCCCGGCGCACTAGCCTTGGCTTCGATTTCGATGTGACCGCCTTCAGCAAGCTCAGGAATACGTCCTGTAATTCGCTTAGCTTTGACACCATTTAACGTCGCAGACTTCGAGTCCAAATACATGGCATCGTTTTCGAACAGCAAATCTAACTGTAGATTGGTGATGGTTGGCCACGCCGTGTCAAAACTGAATTTCGCATTCTTCAATCCAACCCAAGCTTGGAACATACCGTTGTGTTCTTTGTATGGGAAATCACCAAGCTCACCATACCAAAGCAGTTTTGCAGTATTGACCTTACCACCTTGAATTGCGGTAGATAGGTAGTCGGTCAGGTCTTGCCCAAGCGCAAGAGTTGGCAGATAACGCCAAGTTTCACCCGCGTTGTAGAGGTCAGCTTCGGCATAAAACGATAGGAATGGGCTTTGATCTTTCGGGAAATCAAGACGGAACGCGCCAAGTACCTGTAAGTCAGGTGTCGCTGCAGTCACTTTATCTGACCACAAACGCCAACCGCTCTCGTCTTGCTGCCAAATAATGTCCACCTGACCTTGTTTGATATTCAGTGGCGCTTGGAAAACATCACCGTATGGGAAAACATCATCAATCACGGTAACGTTGGCTTTCGCCTGATTTAAGTCCCCAGCTACAGTACCTTGCACGTGGTTAAAGCCCGGCAATAACTCCCATTGGGTTAAGCCTAATTGGTCTAGCTCGGCAGAGTAGCGCAGGGTATCAAGCCCACCGCTCATTGAAAGACGAATGTCTTCCACTCGTCCTTTGGGTGCGAGTTTATTAAGCAATTCACTCGTGGATTCCGACTCTGGCGCTAACTTGATTAATGGCGTCAATGCTTCAATATCAAGTTGAGACAGATTAAGTAACCAACCATCCGGCTGCCAATCAAACGCGACGTCTAACTCTGGCCATGGTCTGTCATCAGTGCGGATTTGCAGTGAGTGACCATTTACTTTCCAACCATCTTTGTCTGGGGAAAGCTTAAAAATGCCTGATTCAAGCAATAAGTCATGACGGCCATTTTCATTCCAAACCAGCTCAGATGGCTGCAATTCAACATAGGCATAATTCGGCTGACTGTGTTTTAGAGTGAGCCATGTATTCAGGCTCACCTTGCCCGATTCCACACCTGATTCATCACGCATGTAAGTGGTTAACCAAGGTGTGACAGAAAGGTCTTGTGCACTCACATAGAATTCACCTGAAACATCGCGTAGTGAACCATGATCTTTGAAGTTGGCACGCACTAACAAAGCATTCAAACTCGCATCCGCAATGCTTACGGTTCCTTCTGCTAAATGGTGTTTGCCATCGTTACTCCAACGAAGCTGCTCTATGTCTAAGCGGCGCGTTTCGCCAGAGACCGATTTGTACCAAATGCGCGAGTCCGTAATGGTAAAATCTTCAAATTGACGTAACAGCAATGAATCGAGTTGGTCGATTAATTTGCTTTCATTTTTACTGGCATTCGCTTGCGGTTCTTTGCCTTCTGATTTGGACAGAAGATCGACGGTACGAATATCTAAAGCCAAGTCGTCGATTGTCAAATCTGCGACCACAGGTCGAAACTTGAAAATCGATTGGATCAAATCAAATTCGATATGAATTTCATCAACGGCAAAACGTGCGTCTTGGTTATTCGGCAAATTCGCCTCTAAACCTTGCAACGAAATCGAGGGGTGGCTATTACGCCAAGAACCAGCAACGCTGGTGATAGAAAAGTCAAAACCTGTGCCTTGCTTGACCCAGGTTTTGATCTCATCTTGGAAGTGGTTAAGTTGTGGCAATGCTACGCGCAGGGTAGTTACTAGTATGGCTAAAAGAACCAACAGAGTAACCAAGCTCCACGCGCAGAAGCGCCCGAAACGGTTAAAACCAGAATTCACAAATTTTCCAATTACATCATCACGACGTCAAACTGCTCCTGAATGTACAGGTGTTCAGCTTGAATACGAACTTGCTTACCAATAAATACTTCGAGTTCAGCGAGCGCATGGGACTCATCGCCCAACAGCGTTTCCGCGACAAATGGTGATGCGTACACAACAAAGTTGTCCGCATCATAAGCGCGGTTCACTCGGGTGATTTCACGCAGAATCTCGTAACACACGGTTTCGACAGTCTTCACGCTGCCACGACCTTCACAAGTAGGACAGCTGGAACACAAGATATGTTCAATACTTTCACGCGTACGCTTACGCGTCATCTCTACTAACCCTAGCTGAGTAAAGCCATTGATGTTAGTTTTCACACGGTCTTTTGACAGAGCACCTTCTAAAGAGGTAAGTACACGCTTACGGTGTTCATCCGATGCCATATCGATAAAGTCGATAATGATGATACCACCAAGATTGCGCAGACGAAGTTGACGTGCGATTGCTTGTGTCGCTTCAACGTTCGTATTGAAGATGGTTTCTTCTAGATTGCGACGACCAACAAACGCGCCAGTATTGATGTCGACAGTAGTCATAGCTTCGGTTTGATCGATGATCAGGTAGCCGCCAGATTTAAGCTCAACTTTGCGTTCCAGAGAGCGTTGGATTTCGTTCTCTGTGTCGTACATATCGAAGATTGGCTTATCACCTTCATACAGCTCAAGCTTATCAGTCAACTCTGGCACATATTCAGACGTAAACTCTTTCAAGTTCTCGTATTCAAGGCGAGAGTCGACCATGATTTTGTCAAGCTCGGTGCCAACAAAATCACGCAAGATGCGTTGCGCTAAACCTAGCTCACCGTACAAGGTAGAACGGGTTTTGTACTTAGAACGACGCTCCATGACTTTCTGCCATAAACGCTTCAAAAATGCCGCATCTTGAGAAAGCTCTTTTTCGTCTGCACCTTCTGCGGCAGTACGAATGATGAAGCCACCATGCTCATCACAGTAGTGATTAACCACTTTCTTCAAACGCTCACGCTCTATTTCACTTTCAATACGCTGAGACACACCAACGTGGCTCGCTCCCGGCATAAAGACAAGGTAACGAGAAGGAAGAGTGATGTCTGTTGTCAGACGTGCGCCTTTGGTACCAAGTGGATCTTTCACCACTTGCACAACAATATCCTGGCCTTGGCGAACCAACTCAGAAATATCACGTACTTGGAATTGTTGTTTTTCGTTCTCTGCGACACATTCCGTGTGAGGAACGATGTCTGACGCGTGCAAAAATGCCGCTTTATCCAGACCAATATCGACAAACGCCGCTTGCATGCCTGGCAATACACGGCTTACTTTGCCTTTGTAAATATTGCCAACAATGCCACGGCGTGATTCTCGTTCTATATGAACTTCTTGTAGTACTCCACCTTCAATCATGGCCACGCGAGTTTCACTCGGGGTCACGTTTAGCAGCAATTCTGCACTCATGTGCACACCTCAAAACAATTATAAAAATTCTTGAATTAGCTGATCGGTTTCGAACAAAGGTAAGCCTACTACGGCGTGATAACTGCCTTCGATTCGGGTGACGAAACGCCCTCCGAGTCCTTGAATACCATAACTTCCAGCTTTATCGCATGGTTCACTTGACTGCCAGTATCGTTCTATTTCTTCATGAGTCAGTGGTTTGAACCACACGTCAGTGATAACGACCACTGAGTGTTGTTGTTCTGATGATACGACGCTCACAGCGGTCATCACTTGATGCTGACGACCCGATAAATTACTGAGCATACGTTTTGAATCTTCAAAACTTTTTGGTTTTTCTAGTACTTGGTTATCGCATACCACTACGGTATCAGAGCCCAATATAACGGAATCAGGCTTAGCCATCGCTAAGCCTGCTTGAGCTTTTTCCAGAGAGAGTCGCAAAACGTAGTCTTGTGCTTGCTCGTGATCTTGTTTGGCTTCCTCTATATCAGGAAGCACAATATCAAAATCATAACCTAACTGAGCAAGCAGCTCTTTTCTTCTCGGAGAACCCGATGCGAGAACGAGGGATAAGCCCTTTTTCACAACGTTACCTTACGTGCCATGCGCGACGGACGCGTCGCATCAGTAAAAACATCCATGGCCAAAGTATACAGTTTATTGCCGCAGTCCACAGAGATAATGGATTAAATACTACGTCCTGGTTCAAATATTCCCCACAGAAGATGAGAAGTTCCAGTAGCACGGTAAAAAAGGCAATCAAAATAGATTGTTGCCACAATGCCATGTTACGGATTACCAAGAAATTGAGCGCCACTAGGTAGATAATGATCGACATCATCATCCCTCGGATCCCAAGCGTCGAACCAATCAAAATATCCCAAAGCAAACCTAAAACCAGAGCGGTACCAACATTGACACGGTGTGGCAATGCCAGCACCCAGTAACAGGTAACGAGGAACAGCCATGATGGACGCAGTAGATCCAAAACACCTGGCCACGGAATGGTTTGCAGGACTAGCGCGACGAAGAAGCTAACGCCGATGACCATTCGGCTTCTAAATACACTATTGGCCATCGGTTACCTCTTGTTCTGAACCTTCTTCTACATTCGACTGCAGTACTTTGTGTTGGCGGTCTTCATTCGGCCAAATCAATAGCAAGTAGCGCAGACGATCAAACTCAACCACAGGTTCCGCTTTGATTGATGCGAACTCTTGGCGAGTATCGTGATCGACATTCGTAACAGTTGCGACAGGGTAGCCTTCTGGATAAATACCACCAAGACCCGATGTCACCAGCAGATCACCCACTTGAATATCGGTACTGGTTGGGATGTGCTCCAATTGGATCTCATCAACCTCACCATTACCTGATGCAATGACTCGAATATCGTTACGAATCACTTGGACTGGAATTGCGTTTTTCGCATCGGTGAGGAGAAGAACACGTGCGTTGTGCGCTGCAACAAACGTCACCTGACCAACAATACCTTTCTCATTGATAACAGGCTGACCGACGTAAACACCATCAATACGACCTTTATCGATCACCACTTGGTGGCGGTATGGCGATGTATCAACAGCCATGACCTCTGTTACAACTTTCTTCTCGTCACGGACGAATGAAGAGCCAAGCAGTTTACGTAAGCGTTGGTTTTCTTCTTTGTATTGATCGAGCAAGATAAGCTCGCTCTTCAGGCGAAGCACTTCTCGCTTCAAATTGCGATTGCCTTCAATCAATGCCTGACGGGTATTAAAACGCTCGAACATTCCATCAAACATGCTACGAGGCATATTGGCCGCGTACTGAATAGGCGCAACCATACTGTTCAATAGGTATCGGACGTTGGAAAACGTATCTAGACGGTTATCAGCCAGCATTAAGCTCGCCGACACGATGACAGCAAAAAACAGACGCAATTGCAGAGATGGTCCTCTGCCAAAAATCGGTTTCATCTTGTTTTTAACCTGATTGCTACCATGAATATAGAGCCTTACTTGGCAACCTGAGAATTCGACTTGAGACGATTCTAGGTATGGAGCAGATTGAAATTACAGAGAGCAGAAATGAAGGTGAAGCTCATGTTGAGCTTCACCACACACTTTATTCTTCAGAGAAGAGATCGCCACCATGCATGTCGATCATTTCTAGTGCTTTACCACCGCCACGAGCCACACACGTTAGTGGGTCTTCAGCGATAACAACTGGAATACCAGTTTCTTCCATTAGTAGACGATCTAGATCTTTCAGTAGTGCACCACCACCTGTCAGAACCATACCGTTCTCAGAGATATCAGACGCCAGTTCAGGTGGGCACTGTTCTAGTGCAACCATCACTGCTGATACGATGCCTGATAGCGGCTCTTGAAGCGCTTCTAGGATCTCGTTTGAGTTCAGGCTAAAGCTGCGTGGCACACCTTCTGCAAGGTTGCGACCACGAACTTCGATCTCTTGAACTTCATCACCTGGGTAAGCCGAACCGATTTCGTGCTTGATCTTTTCAGCCGTTGCTTCACCGATCAAACTACCGTAGTTACGACGCACATAGTTGATCACAGCTTCATCAAAGCGGTCACCACCGATACGTACAGAAGAAGAGTAAACCACACCGTTTAGTGAGATAACGGCAACTTCTGTTGTACCACCACCAATATCGACCACCATTGAGCCTGTTGGCTCAGAAACACGTAGGCCAGCACCAATTGCCGCCGCCATTGGCTCGTCAATTAGGTAAACTTCACGCGCGCCAGCACCGAGTGCAGATTCACGAATCGCACGGCGCTCAACTTGAGTCGAACCACAAGGCACACATACGAGTACACGTGGGCTTGGTTTTAGAATGCTGTTGTCATGCACTTGCTTGATGAAGTGCTGAAGCATTTTTTCTGTTACGTAGAAGTCAGCGATAACGCCGTCTTTCATTGGACGAATAGCTGAGATGTTACCTGGCGTACGACCAAGCATCTGTTTTGCCGCATGGCCTACAGCAGCAACGCTTTTTGCAGAACCTACACGATCTTGACGAATAGCAACTACAGAAGGTTCATCTAGAACGATGCCCTGTCCTTTTACGTAAATTAGAGTGTTGGCAGTACCTAAATCGATAGATAGGTCGTTAGAAAACATGCCACGAAGTTTTTTAAACATATTCTTCGCTCATCCTGCAAAAATTTTAGAAGACAAAAATTGTCCTAAATGTACCAATGCCTCGCTGTCACAGCAAGGCATTGGTACACAAACATGAGCAGAAAGCCTCAATTTCTTGCAGTTTCCTTACTTAACGCAAGAAACCTAACTTGTTACTGTCCGGTTAAGCCCGGTTCTCCACGGTAAATCACGCGATCATTACCACGGTGAATACCAAACGTGACGACCGATGATGGGTTTTCTTCACCAGCTTGACTGTTGTCCCAATTATATTTGAGCCAAGGTAAACCATTTGCAGAGGCATCAAGATCTAACCAGACGCGCGTCTGCTGACGATATGACTCCGCTTCTTTAGCCGTTACCGTTCGAGAGTAACCATCAGAAACTTTACCACCAGCTCCCAATGTAACCGCTTTAGGAGCTGCATCATTACCTGTTGGCCAAATATGCGTTTCAGCAGCAGTGATACCTTTCACATCAGTTTGGCTATCATCAGGGTTGGCGATAAAGCGGCTACCATTCCAGTATTCAACTCGCAAAGGCACTCGGAGTATCGTTCCTTGGTTACCACCAACATCATCTAGGTCTACACGGCCAAAGCGGATGTCTGGTTGAGTCGGCAATACTCCCTCACTCCCATCGATAGATACTGGGTCCGTATTCTCCGCGGCTTTGATTGATATCACCGTATCTTTAACATTCTCTTTAAAGTTAAGCGGACCATCTGGATAACTTGTGCCAGAACCTTTTAATAGCTCTAACCCATCCGTCGTTGAACCAGTAAACCTACCTAAACTTCTTGAAGAGACATAAGCTGCACCATTATTTACCCAAATCCCCGTATAGGTTTTGTTCAAAATAAAACGAGACTGATAAGAGCTAGTATCTTTCAAACCAAACTTTGCTTGTAAGCCACTAGAGAAGAAAGCATAGTTTGTTAAAGCGCCTTTACCCGCATTTAATGCCTCAACATAAAACTCCTCGACTCCAAAGCCTTGTCCCATATAAGCAAAATTTTCTTTATGTGAGTAAGCCCATTGATTTCCTTTCGCTTCATCAACTCGGAAATACTTAGGGTAGAAACGACCAATATTTTCTTCTGCTGGCGTAATGGTGAAAGCTTTACTGCCGAGATACGTTTCAGGTGGTGTAATCGTAAAATCAAAAGCACCAACTTCGGACACAGTTTGCGTCACTGACCCCATACCATTAGTTAGCTTGATATGATCGTATGTAGTCGTCCCTAAAGTGCCAGCAATCGCACTATCAAACTTCGGGTAAGACACTTTATGACTAATCGTCAGACCTGATTGTTGATAGTTTTGTGCAGGCTTCTTGTCATCACCAAATTGATAAGCCGTCACTTTCATCGTGAACTCTTCTCCAGCAGCAACAAGTTTCTGGCTACAAGAGCCTGAACCACACAGACCACCATCAACCGTCAATTTGAGATATGCTGGAAAACTCACAAAGCTATTCTGTCCTAACGAATCCTTTTCATCTTTTATTTTCGCCTTCAGCGCGACTTTACCTGCCTCTGGATACTTCAAATTGAAATAAGCTTTGCCTTGCTTGTTAAAGTAGACATCGGCAACCTCAACAGTATTTGTCCCAACTGTAACCTCGTTACTAAAAGTGCCATCTCGCTTTTTGAAAGCGACATAAGCGGGAACTGATACTGCATTGCTTGTAGGTTCGATTCTTTCAATGGATAGCTGAACATCTCGATTTTCGCCGTCACCGCCCTGTTGGCTTGGTGAGCTACAAAACTCCAAATAAGGCGAACTTTGGTTGCTATATTGTGCCTGTCCTTTGGTATTGAAGAATGGCTTACCAGCAACCTTATCTGGAACCGTTACACCCAATGCCGCAGAGTTAAATACGATATTACAGTTTTGCTCAGATAGTGGACCACCTGCGATACGACACTTCGCACCGTCAAAACCAAACTGCGGAACCGAGCTACTTGCAATACCAAGCTTTGCTGAACCTGATTGGAATGCTTGTAGCTTCAATGAAACAGAATCAGAGAACGTAACACGATCGTCCCCTTCCCATGCGACAAGGGAATCTGATTGCGGTAATAAGGAAACCGTCACAGGATCAACCGTTGCTCCTGGGTTAGAGCTCAGTACTGAAGATGGGTACGTTTTCGAACAAGAAGCATCCATACACGCTCGTAGTGTTACCTCGGACGCCTGACAAATACTGCCAGTACCAGCGTAATCAAATTCGAAGTGGTGAATGCCTTCCGTTATTTTCTGGTATTTGTCAGCACAAACTTGGAAGTTATCCATTTCGTGTGTGTTTGTAAGTGCCCCCGTGGAAGCAGTAACTGAAATACGGAAGTTTTCAGGTGTGTAATTAAAGTTCCCTTCAGTTAATACATCAAAATCACTAATTACTGTATGCCATTGCCCATTAACTCCAACCTTTCGCTGTACGGATAGAGTAATCACTCCCGAATTACGAGAGTTCAAAATAACCTTGTAACGATGAGGAGTGCTCGAACGATTATCTAACGGTTGGTTAAACTGCTTTCCTTTGATGTACTTGTAACCTTTTAGCCATTTACCGTTGTTGTCTTTAATGCCTGCACCACGCACGCCAACACTGTTTGCAGAGCCATGACTAGCAAGGTTTTCCCCACCTTCTCGGTAAAAGTTGCCGTATTCATCGATACCTATACCTAACCATCCACCAGCAAAGCCCTCTACATCATGAGACACCTCACCAGAGTGGTTTTTGTGTAGTTTCATACCATAGCCCAATGGTCCGCCGAAAGCCCCTGTTTGCGGAGGCACATTAGCATCAGAGATAACCAAAGCAACGCCATCTGCACCATTATAGCCACCACCATAAGCAAAGTGATCGAACTCAATTTCTAAGTAGTTCCCATCGGACGGGAACAAGTAGTTGTAAGCAGAAGCTGTCGCTTGACGAGCTCTATTATCATTGAGTCGAAATCGTCCATTAACTACTTGTGGCTTAACGCTGCTGCCATAACCAATAACAGACCAGTTATCAACATTAGATGAACTGAACGTTTCCATTGGAAGTAAATTACATTGCTGGACTGGAGGTTCCACAGGGCACGAATAATCAGGCTTTTGAATCACGACATTTTTCTTCATTGTCAAATGACGCGCTGTTACTGAACCATGCACCGTAATTGGGTTATTGAAATTAACAGTATCAGCTAAGATAAACCCATAGAATTGTTCAGATTTTGTTTGAAAATTCACTAACGCATTTGGTGCATAAATTGTCGCGTAGTAGTTTGTTGTGACATCAATAGGATTAGAGAAAACAACTGAGTTACCACTCACGTTGATTCTGGAGTTGTTATAAAAAGAATACTTAGTGTGCCCAACATGCTCCCAACGCTCAAAAGTGACAGTAGAATCTTGAGGAATAACAATTCTCAAGTCATCTCTAGGACCCGCTTCAGCTCTGAAATTACGAACATTGGTACCGTCGGGTAAAATTACTTTAATTTGATCAAAAGGTGAGTTGTTCTGACCTATCCATAAGCTATCAAGATTCTTTTCGATTTTAATCTCGATTCCACTCTTACCATTTACAGAGTAGCGTGTCGCGCTACACAAGTTAGTATTGTCACACTTATAGCCGATATTATGAGCCTCTAACGACAATGAACGGTCGCCAAAGTCGGTAGGAACACCTGTAGGTTCAGACGCTTTTCTCGCTTCTAGTTGCGTATCATTATTACCGATATCACACCCCGAATCACTTCCACAAATAGGAAAACGATATAATCTATCTCGAGCATCATCTACGTTCGCTTTATCAAAACCAGCCAAGATATACCGAGGCTTATTCGGTTTTTGAGCATTCGGGGAGTAGTAAAATAGATCTTCTTTATTTGTAACTGTATAAAAGCTCTTGTACTCTTCAGACCACCCGAGCGCACGCGCACTCTTGTTTGGTATGTTAAGCGTATTCTCAGTGTAGCCTTTCATCCCTTGAATTGGCTGAGGAAAGTACTGACATACATTATCTGGCAATTCAGGCTCTATCGGAGCGGGAGTATTACCGCTACAGTCAAGTCCACTAGGGCTTCCTTGTTCATAAAGACGTAACTTACCATTTTTCAAGTTAACATGATTTATTGTACTAATTAGTTGCCAGTCACTTTCCCCAGCAAACTTGCGATAATATTTTAACGTTCCAGAATTATGGCTAACCTGATGTTCAAGACGAATTTTATAAGGTTGACCTGCTAATAAATTAGGCTCATCGAAGTAGTAGTTTGCATTACCATATTCATAGCCATTATACCAAAGCACTTCGCGAGGATGGCGTCCACTGTGCTCTAAATACACATAGCTACTTGATGCAGGACCAACCACATTAAAGGTTACAGTAAAATCTTTATTTCCCCACACATCACAAGTAGCAGCTTGAGCAGGAACATTAAGCAGGCAAGCAAGCATTGTAATTATGATTAATATTATTTTTTTCATTATTTTATTTACTCCCTAACCCAAATCTCTTGTTGGCGCTGTACTTGTGCAACCCCGGAACCACAAACTGCTGTGGCTTGCACTCTGAAAAGAGATTCAGCTTCAGAGGTACCTGCGTTAAAGGTACCGATATTTGAACATGTCATAGTATTGATTCGGCAACCCGAGCCTTGTGTAATCTGTGTAGGAGGAGATGTATTACCGCTTTCAATCTTAGAGCAAACATCAGCGATGACGGAGCTATCAGTGTTTAATGGATAAAGCTGAGTTAGTGCCCATTCATTGGCAGATTGAGCAATAAACCAAGCTTTGGTGCCCAAGAATTCTCTCGTTAATGTACTTTGGTTTGACCAACTTACTCTCATCAAAGAAGCAGCTAAGTACCCCATCACAATGATGACAAACAACACGACGATCAGAACACTACCTTGTTGGACATTTCTACGGAACATTGAGCACCTGCACGTCTTGTTGGTAAACACTACGCTCCCCGTTTTGAATGAACTCTAAATTGACGTGTACAAGACCACCACGTTGCAGCGTTGGCTCTAGATAGTGCATATCACTTACAGAAGTATCGACACTATCCGCGACTATAATTCCATTGCGCGTTATTTGCTTATTCTCGAAGCAGTAACGTACTTCAGACTTATCTTGATAGACGTAATGACGACTCGAAATAGAAGAGCCCCCTATCGTACTGGCTGCCCCACTGACAACAAAGACATCACCAGTTTTAGCTAGACCACCAACATCTAAACTTTGCGAAGAAGAAGGTTGCAGATCTTCGTAACGGCTTGGATTAATAACCATCCAAGTGTTAGCGGGCATCGGGTTTAACGCAGCGTCATTGCCCAATAAGAACTCCAAATCGTTATTTGTTAGTGTGTAGAACCCTGAATACTCAATAGGAACAAACTCTAAGCAATTGGTCGTTCCGGTAGGTACATGAAAGCTGTTTGGGACTGCGTGACGAATTTCACGCGACATTTTTTCCAACACAAACTGCGCTTGAGTTTGCATACGTTGTCGGTCAATTGTATCCACATAACCTTTCATACCAAGCTGAACATAACCCGCAATACCGAGCATGATAAAACTACCGATCACAATGGTGACGATCATTTCCATTAAGGTAAAACCACGAGCTTTCATCAGTAGTTCCCTCTTATGGCAGTGAGTGTTAATGGCTGAGTGTTGCTTGCAAAAATAGTAATAGTAATTTTTTTATAGTTAGTGATGCCTGTCGTTTTCGCCGCAGATAAGTTGTCGTACGCAACTCCGACCTCAACACGGAAATTGCGATATTTATCTTCACCGCTCTTTCCTAATACATCAGCAATACTCCCACGCTTCACTCCTTGGCACTGACCTACCGTTGTAGGTGTACTCCAACAGCCAATGTAATCATCCACATCATTAAAAGTACTTGGGTTATTAGAAATTTCGCCATACTTTGTATCAACACCCAATGTCGCCGAACAACCGTTAGACGGGTTATCTGGATGAGGGTTAAGACTAGACTCCCCACAACGAACAACCCCACCATCAAAATCACTCCACTGGTCAAAGCCGCGCGCCAATATTTGCGACATAAAACCCTGCCCTAAGGCTGCTGCACGCATTTGATAATGAGGCATTGCTGAATCACGAATTTGAGGAACCAGAAAAGACGTAAACGCTACCATCGCAATCCCCATAAGAACGATGGCAATGATCATCTCAATAAGCGTCATACCAATGTGCTTTCTCATGAGCATGTTCCCTCCGAAACATAACCCTGAGGGTTAATCAATACTCGGCACCGGCTTTGACCGTTTTTATCTTGAATAAGAATAGAAACACCAGCAGATGAAGCATTGAGAGGATTGCCCAATAGATCAAATTCGATAGGACTAGAGGCACCATTAATAATAGAAAACTGAGCTGAGTTATCGATAACAACATCGCTTCGAGCATCTCGTTTCTTACTAACCAAATTGCACGCCGCACTAGATCCTATACAAGTATTCGTAATCGATAGACAAAAGTTAGTGTAGCTAGAGTCCTCTCCAGCTTTGTAGCTACTGGGTAGGCACCTTTCAGGATAAGACTTGTTTGGGATATTGATATTCGACTGCATGCGATTCACCTGTACTTGGCGAATCACTGAAATAGCCTGCTCTTGAAGCGCAAACGCAGAAACACTGCCCTTACCCATAAAGCGGCTAGCAGCGTAGAGAGAAAGAATGGAAAGGAGGACGATCACTAGGATCAGCTCCATTAATGTAAACCCTAATGTAGAGCTGCGAATTTTCATAACCCAACCTTAGGCTTAGGACAAGCGAAGTAAGTATACGATGAAATTATGAGAATAATGATAGGTTTATAAGTTTTAAATTCGAACTGTGAGCAAGCGTACAAATAACCATCAATAGATTATTTATCCCCTTTTGAGCGCTCCAATTCTTCTTCAATTCGATCGTAAGTTTCTTTGTTGCTTAACGTCTCAGAAACGTGCTCAGCGGTTTGCTTAGTTTGCTCCCACTTTGCTTCGTAAGTTTCTGGCTCGAAGCTGATAAATCTTGGTAATACCACATAACCGACCACACCCAAGATAATCAGCACAACCAAAAATTCTATTGCACTAAGACCCGATGATTTGCGCATATGTACTATTCCGAGATTAATCAAAATAAAGAGTTAAAGGCCAGACTAGCTGGCCTTTGATTTAAGTAGTTAGTCTTTACATGAACCAACTACTTCAGCTTTAGCTGCATTATTTGCATCAGCTTGCGTATAAGTTACGTAACACTTAGTGTAGCCGTCGTAGCCATAAGTGATCGTCGTATCACTTGAAGCACCACCACTAACTTTCTTCCAATCATCCTCTAAGCCTTCAACAACTAGGTTTAGATCTGCTTCAGTAGCTTTAGGGTAACCGTAGTTAAGGTTGATAGTGCTTGAACCAATACTGATTGCGCCATTTTCAATCGATTCTTTACCTTCAATTGCAGCTTTACCGTAAGTAATGCCAGCCGCACCAGCCATCGCGCCTTTTAGGCCTTCAAGAGCTGAATTACGAGCATCGTCTTGCAGGTTAAGGAAACGTGGTGCTGCAGTTACCGCTAGAATACCTAGGATTACAATTACCACTACCAATTCGATAAGGGTGAAACCACCTTGTCTTTTCATTGTTTACTCTCTCTATGTAAGCATGCAGAGTGACTGCAAAGTTTTATCGGTCATGCGACCATTTTGGATAATGTCAAAACGGTGTGGCATCTCAACGATAAACCAAGGTTTATCCATTGAGCCCTTTTTCTACCGCTTGAGCAGAATGACGATTCGCCATTGTTAAGTTAAAGCCGAGATAAAAAGTGAATCACCTTGTGGTTTACTTTTTATTACAACCTTTTGCTTATGGTAATGTTTGCATTATACCGACTTTCATTCCTATTTATAGTACTAAAGTGTCAAAAAAATCACTCCGCCGACATTTCGACGTCTATTTTCAGACGATTAGCGTTCGATATAACAACAACTCTCTGTCCATTTTCATAAGTATAGTCACATGTATAACTATTACTTTTAATTGCTCCACGAATTTCTAACAACTCGCTCGCCATAATTTTACGTTGCGGGTAATGGACCGCCAACCAATAGTCACAATCAAGCGCACCGCTTGATTTGAAAGGTGACACTAAGCCCCCTTCTGTCATATTAAGCTCAAAACCGTCCATTAACAGCAACTTAGGCTCTCCATGAACGAGCCAAGCTTGGTGGTATCGTTGCACACTATCTTGCATCCAAACCTTAGCAAGTTTCGCTCCTGTTTCTTGCGCTTCTTGCTCTATCGGTTTTAACTTTTGCATAAATGCGGCAAGCACAATAATTCCAACGACAGCAGCAAGAATCAGTGTCGCTCGACTTTGATTTTCAACCACCCCGTTAGCCGCCTTTGATGATGTCCAGCATCCCCCACATCGGCAGGAAGATACCCAATGCCAGTACCATCACCATGCCCGCAACAATGACCAAAAGTAACGGTTCTATTCGGGCAGTCAGGGTTTTTAAGTCGTAATCTACTTCACGGTCATAAAAGTCCGAAACTTCCAATAGCAGTTCATCAATTCGACCCGTTTCTTCGCCCACGGCAATCATCTGGATGACCAGAGGCGTAAAAATCTTACTGTTGATTGCCGTGACAGAAATGGTACTACCCGCTTCAATCGCCGATTTCATCTCAAGAATTCGGTTTTCTAAGAACTTGTTGCCAAGCGCTTCACCAGCCAATGCAAGTGATTGGTTTAGAGGCACACCGGATTTCAGCATCAACGAGAAGGTTCTTGAAAATCGAGAAAGCTGGGCACGGTTCACAATGTCGCCGACAATGGGTAATCTCAAGCGCAGTTTATCGAACTTCTCTCGCCCATCTGCAGTTGCAACCCAAGAGCGGAAGATTAAGAACGCACCAACGATGGCAGCAATCAACAAGCCCCAGTAATTAACAAAAAAGTTAGACGTCGCAATCAAGACTCGTGTAGGCAATGGCAGTTCCACACCGAAACGAGTGAACATAGAGGCAAATTCAGGGATAACCAGAATGTTCAAAATAAACATCGCAATGGTAATAAAAACAATCACAAAGGTTGGATAGCGCATTGCAGCTTTGATGCGCTTACGCGTCTCCAGCTCTTGCTCGTAATAGTTAGCTAATTGCAGCAATGCTTCATCAAGACGACCGGTGTTTTCACCTACGTTGATCATCGACACAAACAGCGGACTGAACACTTTGGTGTGAGGTTGCATTGCTGAAGACAAACCACGACCGTTGCTTAACTCGGCAACCACATCTTCAAGCGCTTCTTTCAGTTGCTTGTTTTCGCAGTTTTGTAGCAAACCACGCATAGAACGCAGTAGCGGTACACCCGCTTTGGTCAGACTAAAGAGCTGACGAGAAAATAAGATAATGACTTCAAGCGGAATAGCAGGCACAAACAGTTTGGATAAACTGACTTTGCTCTTTACCCCTTCTTTCTCTAAACGCAGGTTTAAGGGAATAATACCCTTGTTCATCAACGCTTCCGCCGCCGATTCTGAATTTACAGCCTCGACTTTACCACTGGTTGATGAGCCGTCTAAGGTGCGGCCTTGATAACGAAAAGTTGGCATTCACTTACCTACATTAGAATTGGATCGATTTTACCGGAAGCATCGCCTTCACCCAGAGCCATCACTTCATCCAAGCTGACTGAGCCTTGCAATGCGAGTTCCATTGCAGAAGCAAGCAGCGGCTTGTAGTTGCCTGAACGTCGAGCCACTTGAGCAAAACCCACTGCGTCGTTTGCACGTAACTTATCCATCATTTCATGCTCAAGCTCGAGCATTTCAAACACACCGATTCGGCCTCGGTAGCCCGTTAAGTTACAGTTTTGGCAACCGACACCTTTATGGAAAGTCGCACCAACTTGGTTCGGGAATCGACCCGCTAGCCATTGTTGACGAGCACCATCAAGCTGTTCTGTCGTTTTACAATCCGGACAAACTCGGCGCACTAGACGCTGAGCAACCACCGCGCGCACGGCACTTGCCACCAAGTAACCAGGCGCCCCCATGTCGATCATACGAAGAGCGCTATCAACAGCATCGTTAGTGTGCAAGGTACTTAATACCAAGTGACCTGTCAGTGCGGCACGCAAACCGATTTCGACCGTCTCTTGGTCACGCATCTCACCAATAAGAATGATATCCGGGTCCTGACGAAGGAAAGTTCGCAGCACGCGAGAGAACGTCAGGTCAATTTTGCTGTTGATTTGAACCTGAGTAATACGAGGTAATCGGTATTCCACCGGGTCTTCTGCGGTGATGATTTTTTTACCCGGCTCGTTCAATTCACTCAACGCACCGTAAAGCGTGGTGGTTTTACCAGAACCCGTCGGGCCGGTAACCAAGATCATACCGTGAGGGCGAGACAGTTGGCGACGAAGACGCGAAAGCAACTCTGCGGGCAAACCAGAATCCTCAAGCTTACGCAAACCAGAGGATTGGTTGAGTAGACGCATTACCACCGATTCGCCGTACTGAGTCGGCAATGTCGACATACGAATGTCGATCGACTGACCACGTACTTTGATATTAAAGCGACCGTCTTGTGGCAAGCGCTTCTCGGAGATATCTAAATGCGCCATCAATTTAAGACGAAGTACCAAAGCTGAAGCAATATTGACTTCGTTCAGTAACGTTTCATGCAACACACCATCGACGCGCTGACGCAAGCGTAGGACTTTGTCGTCTGGTTCAATATGGATATCCGAAGCGCCCACTTGAACCGCATCTTCAAACATCGAATTAACCAGCTTAACAACCGTAACTTCTTCGCTGTCTGCTCCGTCAATACCGTAATCAAATGCCTCGACATCTTGGTGCTCAGCTTGCAACTGCTCGGCAAACGATGCGATTTCTTTGGTTCGGCGGTAGTAACGGTCAAAGCTTTCAACCAGTTGACGCTCAGGGGCAATGATGAATTCCAGATTGTATTCGCCCAACAAGTTCATTAATGACTCTTGAGTAAACAAATCCGCAGGATCACTCATTGCAACACGCAACGTATCACCATTTTGAGCGACGACCATGGCACGTAAGCGTCGAGCATGAACTTCAGGAAGAATCGGCACCGCCTCTGCATCGACAGGCGCACGACTTAAATCAATCAGCGGTAAACCCAGTTGCTGCGATAAAAACTCGAGCATCTGCTTTTCACTGATAAAACCAAGGTCAATCAATGCATCACCAAGCTTCTGCCCTGTACTATGCTGCGCCGCTAACGCTTGTTGCACTTGGTCTTCAGAAACAATACCTTCTTCAACCAACAGATCGCCAAGGCGTTTTCTCAACTGAATTCTCATTGCGCATTCTCCAGTTGTTTTAAGATGTTCAGACGATCACGAATAAATGCCTGAGATTGATTTGAGATACCCACTTTACCCAGCGCCTGCTGATAAGAAGCAATCGCCGATGTAAAGCTTAAAGTGCGCTCCTGTTGAATCGCGAGGCCTAGCCACCAGCGTGCATTTTCTGGTTCACGCTGCGTCAGTAACTGGTAGCTTTCGAGCGCAATGTCATTTTGCTTCTGCTTTTGAGCCAATGCAGCACGCATCGCAAGATAATCACGAGTCGGTGAATCCGGCAGGTAGGCTAATGGGCTGAGTGCTGCTTCTGGTTGATCTGCTTTGACTAAAAGCTTGGATAACGCTAAACGCAAACCTTGGTTATCTGTATCGAGCTGAATGCCAGCTTGTAGAATTTCATAAGCTTTGCGTGTATCCCCTTTACCAAAGTAAAGCGCCGATAGCTTCTGGCGAGCTTCGACGTTACTTGGTTGATAACGCAATGCTTCGGAGAAAGCAGCCAGTGCTGTCTTCATGTCATTGGCATCCATGGCTTTGTCTGCACGACCTAGCGCTTTCTCCGCCAACTGTTGATGCGTCAATTCCACTTGTTCAATACGCATTGAACTGTCTTGTGCTGCCGTTGATGTTTGTTGCGTACTGCCACTCAAACTCGCTAATAAAATAGGCTGCTCTTGTGCGCTGACGACTTGCTTACGAGGCTCGAAATCGTCGACTTGTGGAACCGCTTTCACCACAGGAACTTGTACCGTTACTTTGGGTCTTTCAATTCTTTGCGCATACACCACATTGTCTAACTCAGGCGTCACCTTACTTGTTGGTGAGTGGCTCACTTCAACCACTTGAGCGGAAGGACGATTAGCCTGACTAACGGACATCACGGTAGTCGTCGCCATGTTTTCAACGGGCGCTGGACCTTGAGACACAGCCCATCCGCCGACGGCTAAGCTCAATGAAAAGCCACCAACGAGCCAAAGCCACGGTTTGCTACGTGAGATACTCGGAATATCGGCCTTGGTTAAATCCGAAGGCGATTCTTTTTCAGCAAGTTCTGATAATGCTTTATTGATGGCACTCAAGGTTAGCTCCATCCCCAAAATCTTGGAGTTTTAAACTTAGGTTTACGTGCATCGAAGGTATCGTGCATCGCAACGTAAACGTGTTGATTTTTCAAAAGCGTACAACGGTCATTAAACGCCGAAAGCAGGGCTTTATGGCTAATTTGGTTAATCAAACGAGGAATTCCCATCGCCGAACGCCAAATGGCTTTCTTCTGCTCTATTGAAAAGATGTGCGCACCATTACCGGCCTTGTCTAAACGGTTATTGATGTACGCCACCCCTTCTTCAATAGAGAGAGGGCGAAGTTGGCAACTGAACGTAATGCGTTGACGAAACTGTCTGAGTTCATGCGTTTCTAAACGCTCATCCAATTCAGGCTGACCAAATAAAACCAATTGGATCAGCTTATCTTGTTCGGTTTCTAAGTTGCCGAATAAACGTAGAGTCTCGAGTGCTTCTGTTGAAAGCGCTTGTGCCTCATCGACAATAAGAACAGTGTTCTTACCTGAAGCGTGTACTTCAATCAGATGCTCTTGAATCAGTGAAACGATTTTTAATGGGTCGGTATCTTCGATGCCAAGCTCTCTTGCGACTGCAAACTGAAGCTGCTCACCGCTCAATACTGGATTAGGCAAATAAACCAATTCCACTTGTGATTCGATTTGCTCAATCAGCTTGCGGCAAACCATCGTTTTACCTGTGCCGACTTCCCCAGTCACCTTGATAACCCCTTCTCCCATTTTGACCGCAGCCATAATAGTTTGAATGGCCTCATAATGAGGGACTAACCCCAGAAACATTTCTGTGTTTGGGGTTAGAGAGAAAGGCTGAACTCGAAATCCAAAATGCGACAAGTACATAGTCGAATCACAAAACCACGTTTAAACGACACTTCCTAACGCTGATTACTCAGCGTCAGGGAACCACTCTTGCAATAAATCACGTGAACGCTCTAGCTCTTTCTGCCACGTGTTCACACCAACAACCGTTGGCTTTAGCAAAATAACCAACTCTGTTTTTTGCGTCACATTGTTGATGTTGCGGAATAAATTACCAAGCGCGGGTACATCACCTAAGAACGGTACTTTCGATACTTGCTCTAGGTTTTGCTGCTTCATCAAACCACCAATAACAACCACATCACCATCTTTTGCGCGAATTACAGAATCAGATTCACGAATCGAGCTTTTCGCTAGTGGAAGTTGGATGTTTTGGAAGTCGCCACCAAGGTTAAGGTTCTTAATCTCTTCTTCCACTTCAATAACTGCAGGATGAACGTGCAGGAACACATTGCCTTTATTATCGATTTGCGGAGTCACATCTAGAGAGATACCAGAGAAGAAAGGTGTAAGCTCCACTTCAGGCACCGCGTTGGAGTTCTCGCCATTACCTGCATTACTTGACAGCTCGGTAACGAAGTACTCGTCGGTACCCACTTTAATGACGGACTTTTGATTGTTTGCTGCGGTGATGCGCGGACTAGAAAGCACGTTCAAATCACCTTGAGTGGCCATGAAGTTCATTACCGCTTCAAAGTTACCATCAGAGAAAGTAACGTTAGTTTGTCCACCGAGTAGCGAGCCAATTGCATCTAAAGGTAGTGTCACTGGGTTTCGGTCAACGACAACACTACCCGAGTTACCAATAGAGGCTGACATATTTGACCAATTGATACCTTGTTGGTAACCGTCACTTAATGTTACTTCTAGAATTTTTGCTTCCAGAATAACCTGACGTTGCATACGTTCTTGAGAGACACCCAAGAACTCACGAACTTCGCGAATCTCATCAGGGAAGGCACGAACGGTTATCACACCAGCTTGTGGGGTAACGACAACACTCTGGCCTTTGCCAGATCCAATAAGATTCGCGACCGCTTGTTGCAGCATCGGCCAAAAATCACTTTCTGTGATAGTTTCAATGCGAGTACCACCTGTCGATGTTGTCGAGCTGTCGCCGTTATCGCTGTTTGAATCTGACGAATCAGAATCATCTGAGCCACCACCTGAATTTGATGTACCCGCAGACGTCACCGACCCAGTCACAATGCTCGTTAATGAACGACCAGAACGCTTGAACTGTAGGTAATCGACAGGAATCGTAACTGTGCGCATACCTGCTGGGTAAATTTGAATCACTTTGCCTGACTTCACAACGTCATAACCATACATGTTTTGTACGACATTAAGCACTTCGTCCAGTGTCACGTCTGATAGGTTAACCGTAATATTGCCTTGTACAGCAGGGTGGATTGCGACACTGTATTCCGTTCCTTTCACTAAGGAAGCAAAGAAGCTGCGCGCTTCAACTGCATTAGCTTGGATACGGAAACGCTTCAGAGTGCCTTGCTGAGAAGAAACACTGCTGTCTAGGTTTGGCATAAGATCGGCTTGCACAGAAGAAGGGATA
The DNA here is from genome assembly GCF_000400365.1 of Vibrio jasicida CAIM 1864 = LMG 25398. Taxonomy (GTDB): domain Bacteria; phylum Pseudomonadota; class Gammaproteobacteria; order Enterobacterales; family Vibrionaceae; genus Vibrio; species Vibrio jasicida. The sequence goes on from NZ_BAOG01000056.1 coordinate 76,878, forward strand.
TCTTCAAGTGCACGACTGTTTGCTTCATTGATAGATTCATTCAGTGCTTGCTTCACTTCTACTGGGTCACGGTGACCCATAGAACAACCCATTAAGGAAGCAATCACTATTCCTACAACTAATTTGCGCATATCTGATCAGGCTCTGGTTATTATTTTTTTACGTTCAAACCAAAAAGCTCTAGTTTCCACTGACGGTCACCACGCTTTAAAGTTACAAATTCACTATTGATACTGGCTACTCGATATCCGTTAAGTTTCACGCCAGGCTCGACAATACGGTTATTCAAAATAGCGACACATTCAGTGTTCGGCTTACATACGATGCTGTTGAGCGTTGGTAAGCGGTACTGTTTTGCTTTCGGTTTGGCTTGCGATTCTGTCGCTGTTTTTTGCCAGCCAAGAGGCGCTGTTGGATCTTGGTTGGCCCAACTAGAACCGGCAGCAACCACAAGAACAAGTGAGGTAATGAGTTTCTTAACCACCAATAAACTCCTCTCTAGAACCTAATGTGTACACTTCCAACACCAACTTCGCTTTTGGATACGCTTCAACTTTATAACTGAAGCTGCGCCAGTAGTAACTTGCTGGCAAGCTTTCTAATTTGGTCAAGTAGTTAGCGATGGCAAAGTAATCACCTGTTAACTCCATACGCACTGGGTGCACGTAGTATCCGGAGTATTGAGACGCTTCTTTATCTTCCGTTATCGGCTCCGCAGGCAATGTCTGAAGCGACAATAAATGAATTCCGCTTTGCTGCTCCAATACACTTTCGAGCAAAGCTGCCATCTGTGAAGGTGTAATAAGATGTTCAATGATCTCTGAAAGCTGCATCGACAGATGTTGACTCTCAGTCAGCAATTGGGAAATTGCTTGATCAATCTCTGCGTTAGGATCCTTTTTCAATTGAGCCTGAATACGCAAAATGTCAATTTCGGTTTTTTGATTAGTCTGCTTCAAGTTACTCAAGAGTTTGTCGTTACTCACCACTTCATTGAGCTTTGGTTCCAGTACCAAAGTAAACAGCAGCATCACGACAGTGACCAATCCACATAGTGCGATCAGAACTTTTTCGCGTGCGCTCATTTCATCAAAGCGCTCTTCTAAAGAAAGCCAGAATTCGTTCATTTTTCTTCTTTGCCTCCGCGCGTCTTCAATTCAAAAGTCACGATATTGTCGTCATTACGACCAATCTTCACATCATCAAAGGTACGACCAATTAAACTGATCTCATTCTTGAACTGGCTGACCCAATTGGGAACAGAACTAGGCGTTCTTGCCAGACCTTTTAAATCTAATGTGTTGTGGTCGATACGAATTTCAGACAAAGAAATATTATTGCTGCCAAGCTTAGCGAGCGATTGCATCACGCCCGAATAACCTGTGCGTTGGGAATCATCATATTTACCAACGGCTTTCAGTGAATCACGCTTGGCTTTTACTTCACGCTCCAGACGCGCTTTGGCAGCGAGTTTATTGGTGTCTGGTTGATGCTTGCGTAACTGAGCTTGGTAACGATCTAACTCAGATTTCATGATGTTGCCTTTGCTTTTTACAATGGCGATTTCATCTTCTACGCCATCACTTTGCCAAGTCACATAACCGTAAGAAAGGAAAATAACCGCGGCAGCCACACCCCAAGAAATCGCCACGTTTTTTAGCGTTAGCAGGTTCTTTTTCGGTTTTAAGAAATCTGGATACAGATTAACGCGTCGAATATTAGACGTTGCTGCCGTATCGGCTAAGACATGGCCCGAAGGTTCATGATCTTCAGCCAATAATGCAGAAACCTTCGTGCTTAAACGATAGTTAAGTGACTCAACCAGTTCATTTTCATCTTCATCATCACAACATACTTTCAACTGATGCAATTGCACGTGGCGAAGTTGAGAAGAGAGGTAATCAATCGAGCGTTGCAACTCAAGAGATAGACTGTCCATCTGCAACTCGCTAGACGGCACACCTGTTAGTGGTGGGGTGACACTACGAATAGAGCGGTGGAATGCGATGGTATGCTCGACAAACGCACTGATGCGGAAGTGTCCTCGAGCACTGCGTTGAAGCAATAAAAAGTTGCCAAGTTCACCAGAAGTATCCCCCCAAACGTCATCTTCAGGAATGATCGCTTCCAAAGGCAATTGAGCTCGACTTGCCAACAATACCAACTTATCGAGGATCTTTCGTGATAAGACGTAAGCTTGAACTTTGTTTGAGTTGGGTAACTCAACCGCATCGGCAATGATGTCGATCGCACGTTCAGAGATCAGCTCTTTTAGCAAAAATGGTAGTGCAGCAGGCCACTCATTACGCGGCATCGCTGGCTTATCAATTTGATACATCTGATAGTAGTTGTGAGAAAGCACAACCGCTAAAGAATCGTAAGAGCTTGCAGCAACGCTTAACGCTTGCTCACATGCGCGCTCCCAATTTGATTCTGAGATCTCAAACTTGGATGGTCGACTGCTTCTAAGGGGTGATGATAAATAAACTGCGTCTGGCTGAATAACCAAAAAGCAAGTGCGACCACCGACCGATGATCGCTTGAGCTTGTCGAGTACTGCTTTAAAATCCATGATTATTATCTTTATTTTTTTCGCCAGCGATTTCTTCTTCCCAATTTCACTTGAGATTCAGATTGAGAAAGTTGCATGGATTCAGAGCGAGGAAGGTATTGCTCTTCTGAAGAGAAATAACGTCCTTGCCCACCGTGAACCCCCAATTCAATTAGGGTGTTCAGCTCGTGCTTATTCTCAATTCCCACTGCTATTATTTTTGTTTTACTGTTTGCGGCCGCACCCAACATACTGCGAACAAACAACTGGTTCTCATGTCTCTGGTCGATTTTTGTTACTAAGCTGCGATGTAGCTTGAGATAACGAATGTCCACTTCTTTTAAGTAATGCGTGCTGACGATAGTACGCCCCGCTTGCCCAATCATAAGGTGGCATTCTAAACCGGCCAGCATTTTAGCGACTGGTCGCATAAAGTCTAAGTGTCTTACAAATTGTGCTTCTACAAACTCAAAAATGAGACACTTTCTTTGCTCTCGTGACAACTGTAAGAGTTCATCACGGAACCATTTGAAATATTCTCGATGCCCAAAAGGAATCACATTGAGGTTAAGAACATACGTCTGACTACTATCGAAGTTGTGTTTAAAGTCTTTTAAGAATTTATTAACAACTGCGCGGTCCATTTGCGCTTCATAACCGACTTGTCGCACCGCTGAAATAAAACGAGACGCTTTCACAATTCCATTTTCTGGGTCGCGAATCCGACATGTTAACTCGTCGTGCAAAGGTTTTTTATGCGCCACATCACTTATTAGATAGGCAGATTGTGCGTAGAGTATCACATTTTTAGATGTGAGTGCTGAATCAAATAACGTACGCCATCTCACACTTCCTCGAGCATCTTCATCATGATTCCACTTTTTAAAGCGGCTCCAGTTGTTATTGTTCTGTAACTGGGCACTACGTAACGCCGTCTCAGCCTCATCAATAATTTGGCTGTGACGCTCACCCTCTTTATAAGTCGTGATACCAATGTGGCACCAGTTATCCAACTCTAACGGATATGGCGGGTGAAGCTTTTCCAATTGGCGAATGCATTGAGAAGCTAAGTTAGCCACATCTTTTGCGGATTGATGAGGCAAGAAAAGTGCAAAATCGGCATTGTAGTAGCGAGAAAACACCACGTCAGGGTAACGCTGAACTAAATTGGAAAGTAAGCTACCCACTTCCACAATAAACTCATCACAGGTTTGCTTGTCCTGCTCTTCTTCTGCAAGTTTCCAGTCTTGGATTCGAATCAGTAGTACTGCACCGCGTGCACCACTTTCCAACAAGGCTGATTCCAACTTACTGTCAAACAACACTCGGTTCGCCGTTCCAGTAAGTTTATCGAGGAAAGTTTGAGTACGAATAAAGGTATCGAATCGGCTACGTTCTTGACGCGCATCCTGCAACTCTTCAATCAACACATCGAGCGCTTCACTCGCCGTGTAAGGCCATTCTCGCTCATCTCCCTTTGCATATTGTTCAACGCGGCCAGCCAAAATCATTCTGCCGCGCTCTTCAAGCATTTCGGAACCTGCCAGTTGCTCTTTTAGCCAAGCAACACCGCGCATTAAACAGAAGATGATCAGAACCACAGCAAGCGTGATAGACCAAAGCGCTTGCATTGAGTAGCTGTAACCTAGATAAGGAGGAATAACCTTAAAATAGATAACATAATCTTGGTTGTGAGTAAGTGGGTACTCTTGCTCAAACAACACTGAGCTGTCTATTTTATGGGTGGTGTCTTTGAAGCGGTAAACCACGGCATCATTCGCCGAGAGGGTCATCTCGACAATGTTGCTGGCTTGAAGCATTTTCGGCATCCAGCGCTGCATCGAGTATGCGGCATCAGGATCTTCCATCTCTTTATCAACAACCTCAACGATCCCTTCCAAATAATGGGTGAGATACTCTTGCCCTAGTCGTTTAAAAGAGAGGGTGCCGCCGACAAACAAGATAAACATTGCGCATATAACGATCATAGTGACAAAAGCCACCAGCCGCGTGCTTAGCTTAAGAGTTGGGGTATACCTCATGAATACCAAATTCCTTTTCTATTCATCATATACCTTATTGAAATATTTATACTTGATAAGCGTTCAGTAAACAATCGTATTCGTGTGAATGTGAGAGACTGAGGCGGAAAGAAACAAACCATCATTCGATATTTGAGAGTGAAGGTCTTCGAATTACAATTCGAAATGCTTACAGTCCTTTCAGACAAACCATGAAAATAAAAAAGCCGCGAAATTCGCGGCCTTTTAAATGCAATCTTGAAGACTCTACTTAGAACGGAATGTCGTCGTCGAAGTCCATTGGTGGCTCGTTGTATTGCTGCTGTGGTTGCTGCGGAGCCTGTTGTTGAGGTTGCTGCTGTTGCTGTGGAGCGTTGTACTGCTGCTGAGCTGGTTGTTGAGGCTGACCCCAACCGCCTTGCTGTTGCTGCTGTTGACCACCCATAGGAGCGCCACCTTGAGCACGACCGCCTAGCATTTGCATTACACCGTTGAAGCCCTGAACAACCACTTCAGTAGTGTAACGGTCTTGACCACTTTGATCTTGCCATTTACGAGTTTGAAGTTGGCCTTCAACGTAAACTTGAGAACCTTTACGTAGGTACTCACCTGCTACTTCCGCCAACTTGCCGAATAGTGCAACACGGTGCCACTCTGTTTTTTCGCGCTGTTCGCCAGTCGCTTTATCACGCCATGACTCAGAAGTCGCAATCGTAATGTTTGCAACTGCACCGCCATTAGGCATGTAACGAATTTCAGGGTCGTTACCTAGATTCCCCACCAAAATAACTTTGTTAATTCCACGGCTGGCCATGATGTGCTCCGTTTCACTCTGGATATATATGTAAAATTTTAGCGCATAAGAATACACGCTTTGATGTTTTGATTAAAGCCTAATCCCATTGTGGGTTGTCATTGAAAGTTGTGGAATCGAAATCTCACTTCAACTCCAAGGCGTAGCATTTTTGATTCGTTTTGCAGACATCGTTTCGTGAACCTTTGAATCTCAACGCATTTCTTATTGAACCCTATGGCTCTGATTTATGTTTGATGCCAACGTATTCAGCGTTATGAATTCAAGGAGAAAAGACCGCGTGAAAAAATCGGCTTATGCGAGAAAACTGTTTCTGATCAGCATGGAAGACCATGCAGAGAAAAAAGTTGAAGACTTGGTCAAATACACTGACATTGATATTCCAGTGATCTCCACCGAAGCGCTTATGGAAGCCAATCCCAAACATCGTAATAAGATCTTAATGATCGATTTCAGTGAGCACAAATCCTTGGTTCAGTCGATTAAGAACCTTCCGTTAATATGGAAAAACTTTGAGACCGTCGTATTTAACGTCCCTAAGCGTTTAACCACAGATGAACTATTAGCGTTTGGTCAATTAAAGGGAGTCTTCTACCAAGAGAGCTCACTTGAGCAAATCGGAGAAGGGCTAAAAGGCATCGTAAACGGCCAAAATTGGTTGCCACGAAACGTAACCAGCCAACTTTTACATTACTATCGCAACGTCATAAACACACATACTGCACCCGCTACTGTCGATTTGACTATTCGTGAACTGCAAGTATTACGCTGCCTTCAAGCAGGTGCATCAAATAATCAAATGGCTGAGGAGTTGTTTGTTAGCGAATTCACCATCAAGTCTCACTTGTATCAGATTTTCAAAAAACTGTCGGTTAAAAATCGCGTGCAAGCCATCGCTTGGGCTGATCAAAACTTGATGTCTTAACCAGCAGAGCAGCACAAAAATAATTAAAGGTGTGTTGCTCATGCTTCTTTGCACTTCCTGTCTCACATTTTTTCCTACTTAATTCATGATTCATATGCCGCTCTCATGTTAAAGTGTCGCTCAGATTCTTTATTAAAAAATTGAGAAAGGATATTCCCCCAATGATTAAAAAATGTCTGTTCCCTGCGGCGGGCTATGGTACGCGCTTCCTTCCGGCGACAAAGTCCATGCCAAAAGAGATGATGCCTGTAGTGAACAAGCCGCTAATTGAATACGGCGTTGAAGAAGCGATTCAAGCTGGTATGAATGGCATGTGTATCGTAACAGGTCGTGGCAAACACTCGATCATGGATCACTTCGATAAAAACTATGAGCTTGAGCACCAAATCAGCGGCACTAACAAAGAAGAACTGTTAGTCGACATTCGTGAAATCATTGACTCAGCTAACTTTACTTACATTCGTCAACGTGAAATGAAAGGCCTTGGCCATGCGATCCTAACGGGTCGTGAACTGATTGGTGACGAACCATTTGCCGTTGTACTTGCGGACGATCTTTGTGTGAATGAGCAAGAAGGCGTACTGGCTCAGATGGTGGCGTTGTTCAAACAGTTCCGCTGCTCAATCGTTGCGGTTCAAGAAGTACCAGAAGAAGAAACACACAAATACGGCGTTATCTCAGGTGAGATGATCAAAGATGATATCTACCGCGTAGACGACATGGTTGAGAAACCAGAGCAAGGTACAGCGCCAAGTAACCTAGCGATCATCGGTCGTTACATCCTGACGCCAGATATCTTCGAGCTAATCGAGAACACAGAACCAGGTAAAGGTGGTGAAATCCAAATTACTGACGCTCTGCTTAAACAAGCAAAAGCAGGCTGTGTATTGGCGTATAAGTTCAAAGGTCAACGTTTTGACTGTGGTAGCGTAGAAGGCTACATCGAAGCCACTAACTACTGCTTCGAAAACCTTTATCTAAAGGATGAGAAAAAATCAGAGCTAGGTAAGCACGCAACTAAGAAAGAAGCGTAATCATACCCAAACTATTGATTATAAAGCCTGACTAACCGTCGGGCTTTTTCTTACTGTTTTTTTGTCCAGTATTCCCTTTGCACATTTCTCACACTATGTAATACTTGCGTGACTTGGTTATACATAGAGCAAAAACGATGGATAAAATAGAAGTTCGCGGTGCCCGCACCCATAACCTCAAAGACATCAACCTTACGATCCCCCGCGATAAACTGACTGTTATCACTGGTTTAAGTGGTTCTGGTAAATCTTCTCTCGCTTTCGATACCTTGTATGCGGAAGGCCAGAGACGTTACGTTGAGTCATTATCCGCTTACGCTCGTCAGTTTTTATCTCTTATGGAAAAGCCAGATGTCGATCATATCGAAGGCTTGTCTCCAGCTATCTCTATCGAGCAAAAATCGACGTCACACAACCCTCGCTCAACCGTCGGTACCATTACGGAAGTCTACGACTATCTGCGCCTGCTTTACGCTCGTGTTGGTGAACCTCGCTGCCCGACTCATCATACGCCGCTTGCCGCTCAAACCGTCAGCCAAATGGTCGACAAGGTTTTAGAGTTGCCAGAGGGCAGTAAAATGATGCTCCTTGCTCCTATCGTAAAAGAGCGAAAGGGTGAGCATGTTAAAACGCTAGAGAACCTCGCAGCACAAGGGTTTATTCGCGCACGCATCGACGGTGAAACTTGTGATCTTTCCGATCCACCGCCACTAGAGCTACATAAAAAACACACGATTGAGGTGGTTGTAGATCGCTTTAAAGTGCGTCCAGATTTGCAGCAACGTTTGGCAGAATCATTCGAAACCACATTAGAGCTTTCTGGTGGTATCGCAGTTGTTGCGCCAATGGATGGCGACGGTGAGGAAGTAATTTTCTCAGCAAACTTTGCCTGCCCACTTTGTGGTTACAGTATGCAAGAGCTTGAGCCTCGTTTGTTCTCATTCAACAACCCAGCTGGTGCTTGTGGCACTTGTGATGGTTTAGGTGTACAGCAATATTTCGATCCTAGTCGAGTGATTCAAGATGACTCGCTCAGCTTAGCGCAAGGGGCAATTCGAGGTTGGGATCAGAAAAATTACTACTACTTCCAAATGCTAACAGCCTTGGCGGATCATTATGGCTTTGACCTTCACGTTCCGTTTAACTCCTTACCGAAGAAGACCCAAGACATTATTCTTAAAGGTTCTGGGCGTACCGAGGTTGAGTTCAAGTACATTAACGATCGTGGTGATATCCGCGTTAAACGCCATCCATTCGAAGGAATCCTAAACACCCTTGAGCGTCGTTACCGCGATACCGAATCAAACTCAGTACGCGAAGAGCTTGCAAAATACATCTCAACCAAATCTTGCTCAAGCTGTGGTGGCACTCGTTTACGCCTTGAAGCTCGCAATGTTTTTATTGCCGATACAACATTGCCAGAGATCGTTGAACTCAGCATTGCGGATGCATTGGATTTCTTCCATACACTGAAGCTAGAAGGTCAACGCGCTCAAATCGCTGAAAAAGTGATGAAAGAAATCAATGACCGTCTGCAGTTCTTGGTTAACGTTGGTTTGAACTATCTAAACTTGTCACGCAGTGCAGAAACCCTCTCAGGTGGTGAGGCGCAACGTATTCGTCTAGCGAGCCAAATTGGTGCTGGTTTAGTGGGGGTAATGTACGTTCTGGATGAGCCATCAATAGGCCTCCACCAGCGCGATAATGAACGCCTATTGAAGACCTTGACCCATCTACGAGATTTAGGCAATACGGTATTAGTTGTTGAACACGATGAAGATGCTATTCGTTGTGCTGACCACGTAATCGATATTGGTCCCGGCGCAGGAGTGCACGGCGGTAACGTGGTCGCGGAAGGTACGATGGAAGACATCATCGCTAACCCGAACTCGCTAACGGGTCAATACTTAAGTGGCGCAAAAGAGATTGCTATCCCAACCAAGCGCACACCACGAGATCCAAAGAAAACGGTTGAGTTACTGGGCGCTACTGGTAATAATCTTAAGAATGTCGACCTTTCGATTCCAGTTGGTTTGTTTAGCTGTATTACGGGCGTATCAGGCTCAGGTAAGTCGACTCTGATCAACGATACCTTCTTTAAGATTGCTCATACTCAATTGAACGGTGCAACAACGGCGCACCCTTCACCTTATAAATCGGTCAAAGGTTTGGAGCATTTCGATAAAGTTATCGACATCGACCAGAGCCCAATAGGTCGAACGCCACGTTCAAACCCAGCGACTTACACGGGTATCTTTACCCCGATTCGAGAGTTGTTTGCAGGCACACAAGAATCGCGCTCTCGTGGCTACAAGCCGGGCCGTTTTAGCTTTAACGTGCGTGGCGGTCGCTGTGAAGCATGTCAGGGTGATGGTGTAATCAAAGTAGAAATGCACTTCCTACCTGACGTCTACGTTCCTTGTGACGTATGTAAGGGTAAGCGCTACAACCGTGAAACACTTGAAGTGCGTTACAAAGGCAAGACCATTGATGAAGTACTGGAAATGACTGTAGAAGATGCACGTACCTTCTTCGACCCTGTCCCAGCCATTGCTCGAAAACTGCAAACGCTAATGGATGTAGGTTTGTCTTACATTCGCTTAGGTCAGGCAGCAACCACGCTCTCTGGTGGTGAAGCACAACGTGTGAAACTAGCACGAGAACTCTCTAAGCGTGACACGGGTAAGACCTTGTACATTCTGGATGAGCCAACAACGGGCCTGCACTTCCACGACATTCAACAATTGCTGACCGTTTTACACCGCCTGCGTGACCACGGAAATACAGTCGTAGTTATTGAACATAACCTTGATGTCATTAAGACAGCAGACTGGATTATCGACTTAGGACCAGAAGGCGGCCAAGGTGGTGGTGAGATAATTGCACAAGGAACACCAGAAGATGTGTCTCAGATCGAAGGTTCACACACAGCTCGCTTCCTTAAGCCTATGTTGAAGTAGAAAAAACAGGTAAAGTACAAAGACCAGCCATTGCTGGTCTTTTTTCATTCAAAACAACACAATAACTATGGCTACTATACACGTCAGTGGAACCAAGCTTTCTCCAGGTAAAGTGCAAGTTCCTCTTAATCGCAAGTTCCTCATCGCGCTAGCAGCACTCTTTTTGCTGGCGATGCACTTTTTTATGCCAAATCCGGGCGGTTCAGGGCTCGCATTGTCTTTTAACGCAACCACGTGGATGGCGTTCAGCTTTGCGCTCGGGATCGGCTGCTACCAACTTGCGACCAACCGTGTATTACGCTATTCCAAATTAACGATTGGTCTGTTGATTAGCTGCATCATCATGACATTGCCTATCTTTTATCCAAATGCGGATAGCGCACTGGCAGCGAATAAATTAATTGGCCTGTGGTGCGGCATGCTGTTTTTTATTGTGTTGCAGCAATTCCATTTCAGTAACAAACATCGCCAACGTTTACTGTGGTTTATCGTTCTTGCGGCTGTGATAGAGGCTCTATTTGGCCTCACTCAATACCTTTACCTCAAGCCAGGTAACGTATTTGGGTACGACACTGTTGCTAATCGTCCTTATGGTATATTCCAACAGCCCAATGTCATGGCGAGTTTTCTTGCGACAGGCTTAGTGATCGCAAGTTATCTGCTTGTCCGTCAACCTTATAAATACTCGCGTAAGCTTAGCGATATCTATCTGCTTTATGCTGTGCCAGTACTTACCCTGCCGCTGATTGTCGCATTGGCATCTCGAACAGGGTGGCTTGCTTCTATCATCGCGATCCTATTAGTCATTCCGTACATGTACCGCTTCGCAACTAAAGCTAGGTTCGTACGTTGGGTAGTTGCAATGGCAACAGGTTTGGCTTTATCTATTGTGATCATGCAGATCGCTTTTCCTGATGGTAGCGGATTAGCCAGTGAAAAAGTGAACATGGAATCTCCGAGAGCTTACACCTTCCCACAAACGCTCGATATGGTGATTGAAAAACCATTTACTGGTTACGGTTATGGTAAATTTGAATCGGAATACATGCTCTATACGGCTCGCCAACACGCTCTAAATGAGAGTTACCCTGCGGGTTTACCATCGATGGATCACCCACATAACGAACTCTTATATTGGTCTGTAGAAGGCGGGTTGTTACCAATCTTGGGGATTTTCCTCGCGATGGCGTTAGTGCTACACCGAATCTATCAGGCCAAACGAGGGACACGTCTAGCCTTACTCGCCCTCTTCATCCCTATCATCCTCCATTCACAGCTAGAGTATCCGTTTTACCACTCGCTGGTGCATTGGATCATCTTCATAATCCTACTGTACTGGGTTGACCAGCGAGTCTCTCGCTACCGTCAGGCACCTTTTAGCCGAGTGACTAAGAGTTTACTTCGTGTTTGCAGCTTAGTAATTCCAGTCGTATTCAGCTTTTATATGGTGAGTGCTCTGCATACCAACTACGTATTAACTAAGTTTGAGACCACGCGCCCAACCAATCCGGACATCCTGAACCAGGTGACAAACCCTGTAGTTTGGAAAGATCGTTTCGACTGGGATGTATACAGTACTTTCTTGAATATTGGATTGTACAAGCAAGATCCAAGCTTGATTCAGCCTTACATTGATTGGTCTTTGGAGATAATTAAAGATAAGCCCCGTCCAGCGTTCTACAACAACCTAATCCTTGCATATCAAGGACTGAATGATACGAGCAAGGCAGAACAAATCCGTGCAGAGGCACAATTCTTGTTTCCTAAGGTTGATTTCAGTGGCGTCAATTATCAACCGCCTTCTCAAGCCGTATCAGCTTCACCAACGCCAACTTCTGGTGCTGATCAATAAACATAAAAAAGCGAAGGGATGACCTTCGCTTTTCTTTATCTCGTTGTCGAATCATTTTACTCAGTCAGCGATTCTTCTAAAGCACGCAAACACAAAGCAACATTTTCAGGTCGAGCACCATAGCCCATCAAACCAATTCGCCATGCTTCGCCGGCAAGCGCTCCCAAGCCCGCACCAATCTCAAGGTTGTAGGTTTCAAGGAGATGATGACGCACTTTAGCTTCATCAATGCCCTCTGGAACATAAATCGCGTTAAGTTGTGGTAAGCGGTACTCTTCTTCTACCACAAATTCAAAACCCAACTTCTGTAATCCTGCTTTTAGCTTCTCATGCATCAATTGATGGCGTGCCCACGCATTTTCTAAGCCTTCGTTCTTCAGGATAAGTAGTGCCTCATGAAGTGCATATAAGCTGTTCACTGGTGCTGTATGGTGATAGCTGCGTTTGCCCTCTCCACTCCAGTAACCTAATACTAAGCTTTGATCCAAGAACCAGCTTTGAACCGGTGTCTTTCTGGCTTGAATCTTCTCTATGGCAGCAGGAGAAAGCGTCACAGGTGATAACCCCGGTACACACGACAAACACTTCTGACTTCCTGAGTACACAGCATCCAACTGCCACTCATCAACCTTAAGAGGCACACCACCGAGTGATGTCACCGCATCCACAATCGATAATAAACCGTATTGTTTGGCTAGCTTACTCAGCGTTTGAGCATCACTTACTGCCCCTGTCGATGTTTCTGCATGAACAAAAGCAAGGATCTTCGCATCAGGGTTCTGCTTTAACGCTTCTGCAACTTTATTAACCGATACTGGCGTGCCCCACTCATCATCCACAACAACGGCTTCACCACCAGCACGGATTACGTTTTCACGCATGCGCTCACCGAAAACACCATTGCGACAGACGATAACTTTGTCACCCTTTTCAATCAGGTTGACGAAACACGTTTCCATGCCCGCACTGCCCGGAGCAGAAACGGCGATGGTGAATTCGTTCTCAGTTTGGAAGGCGTATTTGAGCAGTTGTTTTAGCTCATCCATCATCGCAATAAAAAGCGGGTCTAGATGGCCAACCGTTGGGCGGCTCAAGGCTTGCAAAACTTGAGGTGAAATATCAGATGGACCAGGTCCCATCAGAATACGATGCGGGGGAATAAAGCTTTGGATCGGCATGTCAGCTCCTTGATTGCAGTCATTCATCCTGAGCGTTATAAAAATTCTATTTAAAAGGTTGGCTCAGGTATCGAACTTTTCACCCTAATAGATTTTTTCTCTATCGGCAATTAGCCCTAAGTATAGAGGTCAAACCACTGTCACAAATTCGTTAATAAAAACTTTCATTCTGGTTGGAGATATTGGTTGACATTGTGACAACAAAACCGTTCAATGTTTGAGCTTTATGCAGAAGAGGAGCACTGCCCAGGCAGGTGATTTGTGGAGCCGCAATTCCAATACCAATCACTCAGGGGGAGTAGTGCCGAGGTAAGTCAAAGTTGCAGGATTTGGCTTATCGGTTGACTTGGGTTGAGTCCCATCAACTGTCATCAGCGCAGTCTGATGAAGGGCTTCTGAGGGTAAATTTTCAAATTACATTCTAAATACCTCTCTATTTGCTCTGTTCCTTTCCTCACCAAAAACATTGGATGTATTGGCAACCAATTGATGTTGTTATTTTTTAGGAAGTCGTGGGAGAACGCAGTGAGCGCATTTAACGTAGCAAAATTCGGTGGAACCAGTGTTGCCAACTTTGAGGCAATGAGCCGTTGTGCCACCATTATAGAAAACAATCCAAATACCCGCCTTGTCGTGAGTAGTGCTTGTTCTGGCGTGACCAACCTTTTGGTCGAACTAGCAAACGGTGTTCAGGACCAAGAACATCGCGCTAAAGTGCTGCAAAAATTAGCCGACATTCATGAATCAATTTTATCTCGATTAGAAGATGCTACTAAAGCGGCTGCCGAGGTTTACGAGATTCTAGATACAGTCACAAGCCTTGCAGAAGCGGCCTCTATTCAAGCAAGCACCAAACTGACTGACCATTTAGTGGCATGTGGCGAGCTGATGTCGACTCATATTCTTGCTCAGTTAATGCGTGAAAGAGGCATCAACGCCGCTCGTTTTGATATTCGAGATATTTTAAAAACAGATGGCAACTTTGGCCGCGCAGAACCACAACTAGCAAGTATTTCAATGCTAGCGCAAGAACAGCTGGTTCCTCTTTGCCAAAAACATGTCGTCATTACACAGGGCTTTATTGGCTCAGATGAAGAAGGCAACACCACAACATTAGGTCGCGGTGGTAGTGACTACAGCGCAGCTTTGATTGCTGAAGGTGTTAAAGCGGCAGGCCTAGAAATCTGGACTGACGTTCCGGGCATTTACACTACCGACCCACGGATTGCCCCCAAAGCGTCACCAATTCCTGAGATCAGCTTTAGCGAAGCATCAGAGATGGCAAACTTCGGCGCGAAGATCCTTCACCCTTCTACTCTGGTACCAGCACTCCGTCACGATATTCCGGTCTTCGTTGGCTCTTCTAAAGAGCCAGAAAAAGGTGGTACGTGGATTCGACACCAAGTAGAGAGCTCACCGCTATTCCGAGCACTTGCTCTTCGCTGCAATCAAACTATGGTCACTCTGCGCAGCGTGAACATGTTCCATGCTTACGGATTCTTAGCGAAAGTGTTCGAGATCCTAGCTAAACACAAAATCTCAGTGGACTTGATCACCACATCTGAAATCAGTGTGTCACTCACTCTCGATCAAACAGACACATCAGGTGGTGCTCCACAGCTACCACAGGCAGTACGCGAAGAGCTCGAAGAATTGTGTACAGTAGAAGTTGAGCACGACCTCTGTTTAGTCGCTCTGATTGGTAACAACATGAGCGAGAGCAAAGGCTACGCTAAGCAAGTCTTCGGAACACTAGAGGACTTCAACTTACGTATGATTTGTTACGGTGCAAGCCCACATAACTTATGTTTCCTTGTTCATGAGTCTGTATCACGACAAGCTATTCAGAAACTGCACACAGAGCTATTCGAGCAATAATCGCTACTAAATACTCTGGACGAATAAAACAAAGGGCTGCACGTAGCAGCCCTTTTCTTTTGCGTGTGGATCGATTTAACCGTTAATGTTTGGACCGAGCCACTTTTCAGCCTCGATCCTATCCCAGCCCTTGCGATCAGCGTAACTTAGCATCTGATCCTCTTGGATCTGAGCGATCGCAAAATAACGTGAGTCTGGATGGGAGAAGTACCAGCCAGAAACAGAGGCTCCTGGATACATCGCATAGCTCGAGGTCAAAGACATACCAATATTCTCTTCAACATTCATCAATTCCCAAAGAGGTCCTTTCTCGGTATGTTCAGGGCATGCTGGATAACCCGGAGCAGGTCGAATACCTTGGTACTTTTCACGAATTAGGTCTTCATTAGAGAGTGCTTCTTTTGCCGCATAGCCCCAAATTTCTTTGCGTACTCGTTCATGCAGACACTCAGCAAATGCTTCTGCCAGACGATCCGCAACCGCTTGAATCATAATAGCGTTGTAATCATCGCCTTGTGCTTTGTATTCATCTGCGAGTTCACGCTCACCAATTCCACCAGTCACTGCAAATGCGCCAATCCAATCTTTTTTACCCGACTCTTTCGGAGCAACATAATCAGAAAGGCAATAGTTGAACCCTTTTGGTTTCTCGGTCTGCTGACGTAAATTGAGCAAAACTTTCGCTACTTCGGTACGTGATTCATCTGTGTAGACTTCGATATCATCACCAACACTCGCCGCGGGGAACAAACCACACATACCACGAGCCTTAAGCAATCCTTCACGTTCAACTCGATCCAGCAAATCATTTGCATCTTTAAACAAACGCTTCGCCTCTTCGCCAACCTCTGAGTGTTTAAAAATGGTCGGGTACTTACCAACGAGAGACCACGTCATAAAGAAAGGCGTCCAATCGATATACTGACGCAATGTCGCAATATCGAAGTCGTCAAAAACATGGATACCTGGCTTAACGGGTGCTGGCGGTGTGTAAACGTCCCAATCAATAGCAACCTTATTGGCACGAGCTTCTTCTAAAGTGACCGGCTTGGTTCTTGGCTTTTTGCGGTTGTGTTGATCACGGACACGAACGTAATCCTCATCCAGCTTCTCCACAAACGCAGGACGAAGTTCATCAGACAACAATGATGTACATACTCCAACCGCCCGCGAAGCATTATTCACATACACCACTGGGTTCTTGTAGTTTTGTTCAATCTTAACCGCAGTATGCGCTTTTGACGTCGTTGCACCGCCAATCAAGAGTGGCAAATCAAAATCAAGACGCTCCATCTCTTTTGCTACGTGAACCATTTCATCAAGAGAAGGGGTGATAAGGCCTGATAAACCAATAATGTCGACATTCTCTTCTTTCGCTACTTTGAGGATCTTTTCGCACGGTACCATGACACCAAGGTCAATGATTTCGTAGTTGTTACACTGCAAAACTACACCAACGATATTCTTGCCGATATCGTGAACGTCACCTTTCACCGTCGCGAGCAAGATTTTGCCATTCGATGAGCCCGCTTGCTTTTCTTTGTTAATGAAAGGCTCAAGGTGGGCAACCGCTTGTTTCATTACACGAGCAGACTTAACAACTTGCGGAAGGAACATCTTACCTTCCCCAAACAAGTCACCAACCACGTTCATGCCATCCATGAGAGGGCCTTCAATCACTTCTAATGGCTTGGAGGCATTTAAACGGGCCTCTTCTGTGTCTTCGACAATAAACTCCGTGATGCCCTTTACCAGCGCATGCTCTAAACGTTTTTCTACTGGCCAAGTACGCCACTCTAGAGCAGAAGCATCTTCTTCTTTGCCAACACCCTTTCCTGCGTATTCAGCGGCGATATCAAGTAGTCGCTCAGTTGAATCATCACGACGGTTGAGAACCACATCTTCTACCGCTTCACGCAACTTGTCAGGAACGTTATCGTAGATTTCTAGCTGACCCGCGTTAACGATACCCATGTCCATGCCATTTTTAAAACAGTGGTACAGGAATACCGCATGAATCGCTTCACGAACATAGTTATTACCGCGGAATGAAAAGGAAACGTTAGAGACACCACCAGAGATCATCGCATGAGGTAAGTCGCGTTTGATATCAGCCACCGCTTCGATGAAGTCCACTGCGTAATTGTTGTGTTCTTCAATACCCGTCGCGACAGCAAAAATGTTTGGATCAAAGATAATGTCTTCTGGCGGGAAGCCAACTTCATCAACAAGGACTCGATACGCATTGGTACAAATTTCAAGTTTACGTTCCCGTGTTTCCGCCTGACCAAGTTCATCAAATGCCATCACAATAACGGCCGCACCATAACGACGGATCAACTTCGCTTGTTCAACAAACTTCTCCTTCCCTTCTTTCAAAGAGATAGAGTTAACAATGCCTTTGCCTTGAATACACTTCAAGCCAGCCTCGATAACCTCCCACTTAGAAGAGTCAACCATGATTGGTACTTTTGATATCTCTGGCTCAGATGCACATAGATTAAGGAAGCGAACCATACAGGCTTCAGCATCCAACATACCTTCATCCATGTTGATATCGATAATCTGAGCCCCGTTCTCTACTTGTTGACGAGCTACTTCAAGTGCTTCATCGTAGAGCTCTTCTTTGATCAGGCGTTTAAAACGAGCAGAGCCAGTTACGTTCGTGCGCTCACCCACGTTGATAAACAAGGTTTCTTTTTCAATAGTTAGTGGCTCAAGACCTGACAAGCGGCAAGCAACGGTAAGATCAGGTAACTCTCGAGGCTTCACCCCCTCAACTGCCATTGCCATGTGACGGATGTGTTCTGGTGTCGTACCACAACAACCACCAATTAAATTTAAGAAACCACTCTCTGCCCACTCTTTAACATGTTCAGCCATATCTTCAGGTGAAAGGTCATATTCACCAAATGCGTTCGGCAAACCCGCATTTGGATGAGTAGAGATAAAGGATTCAGATATACGTGATAATTCTTCTACATACGGGCGCAATTCGTCAGGCCCAAGTGCACAGTTCAAACCAAACGAAAGAGGGTTAACATGGCGTAACGAATTATAGAAAGCTTCGGTTGTTTGCCCAGATAGTGTTCGGCCAGACGCGTCCGTAATCGTGCCTGAAATCATAACTGGAAGTTTAAATCCCAGCTCTTCAAAGACGGAATCAACTGCAAAAGCACAAGCTTTGGCATTCAACGTATCAAAGATCGTCTCGATCAGAATAAGGTCAGAACCACCTTTAATTAAGGCGTGAGTTGACTCGGAATAAGCTTCAACTAGCTCATCAAACGAAACATTACGATAACCTGGGTCATTTACGTCAGGAGAGATAGAACAAGTACGGTTGGTTGGGCCAAGTACACCGGCAACATAACGCGGACGGTCAGGAGTCTTTGCCGTCCATTCATCAGCGGCTTCACGGGCCAGCTTAGCAGCCGCGAAGTTAATCTCTTCACTGAGACCTTCCATATCATAATCCGCCATCGCGATGGTCGTGGCGTTGAAGGTATTGGTCTCTAAAATATCAGCACCTGCTTCTAAATAAGCAGTGTGTATCTCTTTTATCAATTGAGGCTGACTAAGCACCAACAAATCGTTGTTGCCTTTTAGATCGCAATGCCAATCGGCAAAGCGCTCTCCTCGATAATCTTGCTCTTCAAGTTTGTAACCCTGAATCATGGTGCCCATACCACCATCGATCAGAAGAATACGTTGCTTTAACTGAGCTTCAATCTGTTGTCTTACATTACTTCCCACAGTACAGCCTCATTCCTTTTGTTATTTCTCCATCCTATCACACAAGCAACAGGAGTCTAGACGTCTAAAATAGGAATTGTAATTATTTTGTATTGTCTCGAGTTACAAAATAATCACGAAAAAATGTTTGCTATTTAGACAACATCGGCCGAGAATTCCATTCATAAAATGTTACAAATAGAGAGCTCTATGTCGGTCTATCATACTTTATGTTTTCTATCCGCGGCAGCAATGGTTATCGCCTTTGTAAACAGCAAGATAGGAAAGATGCAAACGACCATCGCCATTACCGCTGGTTCGATGATCCTTTCACTTCTCATTCTAATCGCAGGTCAAAACGATTGGTTTCATCTTACTGAGATTGCCACAGAAACCGTCACTAGCATAAATTTCGAAGATTTTCTTCTGAAAGGCATACTAGGCTTCCTGCTTTTTGCCGGTGGTTTGGGTATCAAACTTCCCAACCTTAAAGATCAAAAGTGGGAAATTACGGTACTCGCTTTAGGTGCAACACTCTTCTCCACATTCTTCATTGGTTTTGTTCTTTACGGTTTTTGCCAAGTTATTGGTATTCAGTTTGACCTTGTCTACTGCTTACTGTTTGGCGCACTTATCTCTCCAACCGACCCGATTGCAGTTCTCGCTATTGTGAAGAAATTGGACGCTCCAAGACGCATTTCAACACAAATTGAAGGCGAGTCTCTGTTTAACGATGGTTTCGGTCTAGTTATCTTCGTCACTCTATTCACGATCGCATTTGGTACAGAAGCCCCGACGGTTGGTAGCGTAACCCTTCTATTCATCCAAGAAGCAATTGGCGGTATTGTTTACGGCTTCGTATTAGGGTTAATTTTCCACTACTTGATTAGTGCGACCGATGACCACTCCATGGAACTATTATTAACGATTGGCGTTCCTACAGCAGGTTATGCTCTAGCTGAATATCTCCATGTTTCAGGACCACTTGCAATGGTAGTCTCTGGCATCATGATTGGTAACTGGACTCGCTTTATCGGCTTCTCAAAAGAAAGTGAAGACCACCTAGACCATTTCTGGGAGTTGGTCGACGAATTCTTGAATGGTGTACTATTCCTTCTAATCGGTATGTCGATGTTGCTATTCGAATTCCATAAAGAAGACTGGATTATGATGGCGATATCTGTGCCACTAGTACTTGGTGCTCGCTACCTAAGTGTCTTTATTCCTTATATTGGCTTTAAACGCTACAGAAAGTACAACCCATGGTCCGTGAAGATTCTAACTTGGGGTGGATTACGTGGAGGTCTAGCTTTAGCAATGGCACTATCAATTCCATCAGGTATTTTAGTCATCCCAGAAAAACTGATTGATGTGAAAGAGATCATCATGGTGATGACCTACTCTGTTGTAGTTTTCTCGATCCTTATTCAAGGATCAACGATAACGCCAATGATTGAGAAAGCGAAGCAAGCAGAGAAAGAAATGGAAGCCGAAGCTTCTGTTGCTAAGCATGAAACTAAAGTCTCTCAAGAATAAACTCTCTTATAATTGAAAAATTAGGCAGCCGATTGGCTGCCTTTTTTATGCCTGAACCAAGCAGCTATTAATAGAATAGACTGGCTGATTTCCCTCAAACATCGCCACGCTCTGATATCCTTCCAATATCAACAAACTCCAGTCAATACTAAAAACTCAAATTAAAACAATCCTCAAGATTCCTAGCTACACTAAGGTTGAATCGGTCGATGCTTAGTTTCAAGACTAAGTAAGATTTGGGCACAAAATACAACAGCTCGTTTACAGGCGGAATATGGCACAACATTGAACCCGATAGAGTAAGGCTATGAAAATATCATGTAGCAAACCAGAGCATTACGAACTACACCAATATTGCAGACGAGGTGTGATATGCATGGAGTTAACTCTTGGAAAGTGATGATGGAGTGACAAATATGTGCAAAAGATAATGAATTAACCTGGCCAGTAATCTGACAGATTGGTATGGCACTAGCAGCCCACAACAAACAACGAAGAAATTTGTGGATACAAGAATTGTTATTTCTAGCAAGCCTTTCAAATAAGTGACGGAGCGACTGGGCTTGCACTCAATTGGACTCGTTGGTTGTAGACTAAAGTAATATCGCAAATACGAAAAAGCCCCAGCATTTCTGCTGGGGCTAATTATATGGTCCGCCTCACTCTCAAGCCCTACGCTTAGAGTAGGCTCTCAGAACGAGGTGAACCATATGTCTACCATTC
>NZ_BAOG01000055.1 GCF_000400365.1 Vibrio jasicida CAIM 1864 = LMG 25398
AGCTAAAAGGCCTGACTCCGATAGAGTATCGAACTCAGGCCTTGAAAGCCGCTTAACAGAAATGTCCAACTTTACGGGGTCACTTCATTCGAGTGTGGCTTTTTGCATTTAGCTATACGTGACTAAATCAACGTGCTTATTGCTGGTTGATGTACGCTTTAAAGCGCGCTTGTGTTTCTGCGTCTGCTTTTTGGTACCAGAAGTGCAGCATCTCTTCAGCTGTTGAATCGGCTTTCATGGTCGCAGGTTTAGTTTGCTTCATGTCCGCTGGGATCTTTGCAGGAAGTGTTGCTGGTTGAATTACTGCAGCACTTACAACGCCAACTGCCGCAACACCGCCAGCTTTGTTGTAATCTTCCACTTCACGAACGTAGTCACGACCGATTTGCATGCCAGGCTTCATAAGCTTGTCTTGCTCAACTGCGATAGCGTTGCCAGAAGCGTCAACCAGTTTCCAATCTAGATCTTTGATTTTGTTTTCAGCTTCACGAAGGTCGCGGTATTCCGGCAGTTGTAGAGTCAGCTCTGCATCTGTCGCGTCGAAACGCGTTACGATCACGTCACTCTCAACACTTAGGCGGTCATTACCTTGGCTGAAATATGGCGCGTAACGGAACACAACTTGGTTTACGCCGTCAGGTAGAGTGAAGCTCTTTTCCGAAGCAAAGAAGCCACCAGATAGTTTTACTTTTTCGCCGTTTGCGGCCAAAACTGAAACGTCGTCAGGAACATTTACGGTTACATCCGCGAATGCCATTCCGCTCATAGCAAGAGCAAGCGCGCAAGTTAAAGGCTTGATCAATTTCATTGTTTTTATCCTAAGCACTGTCATTTGTGGTCACCGAGAGTGCATCGTAAAGTGCTTTATTGCAACTCTCGAATGTAAGAAGTATGAAAATTTAACAAGAACGTCATTTTAATCTTATTCGCGTCGATGAAACTGTGAGCCAAATAGCTCAAACCGCTGCAAGCAGCGGTTTGTTTCAATTGATAGAACGATTAGATACCAGCGCCGTGTCCGGCTTCGTTTTGTCTGGAATCTCGCTCGGCATTTTCCTCTAACGCTTCTTGCTGCTGTTGCGCTTTTTCAATGTTCAACCACCACACGAACAGCTCGTACCAAATCGCTAGAATAACCGCACCTAAGAATAGGCCGACAATGCCGTAGAACAACATACCGCCGATTGCACCCAGTAGAATTACGGGCATTGGTACATCCACACCACGACCCATCAACATTGGTTTGAATAGGTTTTCAGATAGCGCTGCAACCACAACCCAAACCGTAAACATGGTTGCTGTGCTGGTGTCTTGCGTCATGTACATGTAACCAACGACTGGCAGTACTGCCAATAGAGCAGGTAGCTGTGCGATACAAAGAATCATCAGTACTAGTGTTAGTAAGCCCGCAGCCGGAACGCCAAAGATGAAGAACCCCGCACCAATTAATAGAGCCTGAATGGCTGCTACACCAACAACGCCAAGCAACACACTCTTGATGGTCGCTGCAATAAGCGTTGTCCAGCTCTTCGCATTATCACCCGCAGTACGAACCGCGATGGTTTTCAAGCCAGATGCTAGAGACTCAGAGTAAGTCATAAAGCCAGCAGCAATCGCTAGAGAGATGATTGATAGTAGTAAGCTACCCAGTGCACCACCGACCATACCAAGCAGAGAAGTCAGACCTGCCTTAATTTGAGGCATAAAGGTTTGGATTGCTTTTTCTAGGTTGGTTGCAAACAGTGTCCATACTTCGTAAAGCTTGTCACCGACCAAAGGCCAATCTGCTACCGATGCTTTTGGACCTGGGATCTTAATGTCACCACTTTGCAGTACGTCCAGCGCATGCGTTGCGCCATCGACAATAGAACCCGATACCATGACTAAAGGTGTAACCAATAGCGCGATACCCAGCAAGGCGATGGTCGTTGCAGCGAGGCCACGTTTACCACCATACACTTTTGCCAGCTTTTTACAGATTGGCATCAGAGCGACGGCAATGATGGCACCCCAAATCACCGGAAGGATGAAAGGTTTGATGATGTCGTATGTAAACATCAGCAAGATCAAGATCAAGCCGATTCGTATTGCAGATTCCACCATGTTACTGATGAAAACCTTACTTTCGATTTTTACCGATTGTTTATCCATTTTTGTTTACCTGATGTTCAATGTTGGAACTGACGAGACTTGAAACAACAATCGCCATATAAAACACGCCTACGATGGCCTCTAGATACACGACGACTTGCGCCAAAGGTGTTAGAGGGCTGATGTCGCCATAACCGAGAGTGGTTAGAGTGACGAAACTGAAATACGCTGCGTTAGAGAAGTTTTGGCCCCATGAGATGGCTTCCATCCCAGTGAATGAGTTTGGGGAAAACTCCAGCAGAATGAGGTAAGCAATTGCCCACATCAGACCGAGCAGCAAGAAGAGTGCAACAGATCCAATCACCTTGTTGGTGTTCACATGTCCAGTGAAAAGAATCTGTCTTGCAATCGATTTAAACGTACCAAAGAAGAAGGCGAAGGTTAGGGCGAGCATCACTACGTCCATCTCTTTGATGCCTAATACTGCTTTGATGGCAATGACCACGATCCACGTACCTAACAAGGTATAAAGGAAGCGTGACCAGTTCTTATCAAAACGCAGACTCGCCATACAAACGATGAAAGTCAGAATGGTGAAGCCTTGCAGAAGATGCTCCATTGCACCTTCCCCTACGACTTGTACAAACGCACCACCGATCAACAGACCGATAAGCGCTAACGTCAGGTAGAAGAAGTTGTTTTCTTCATTGATGTTTTTGAGTTTTTTTCCAATAGCCATGGTTTGCCTGTTTAACTCCTATTCTTGTTCTTGTGATGAGTCCTTCATCACTATGATGGAAGCGGAAAGCCCGAATCTCAGATCAACGCCTTCCGGCAATTCATGCAATGACACTCGAACAGGAATACGTTGTGCTAGGCGAATCCATTGGAATACCGGGTTCACGTTAGGCAGAAGGTTATAGCCCACGGTGCCGTCTTTTGGGGCGATACCCCAACCGATAGAATCGACGGTGGCATCGATTGGTGTGTCTGGGTGTGACATCAGAGTAACGCGCGCATCACTGCCCGGAGCAATTTGCGCTAATTGGTTTTCACGGAAGAAACCAAATACCCAGAAACTGTCTTTATCGATAAGGGCAACCAAAGGTTGGTTCGCAACGGCTTGTGTACCGTCGCGGATATCAAGGTTAGAGACAAAACCGTCAACCGAGGCATAAATCTTGGTGTAGCTAAGGTTCAAACGAGCTGATTTCAATTGCTCTTCAGCGGATTTGATTTGCAGCAGTGACTCTTCGTAGGTGATCTCACGGCGGATTAAGTCTTTGTGAGAAACTGCGCCGCGGTCTTTAGCACGAATGTCTTTCAAACGATCGTACTCTATCTTCTTGCCGCGTGAACTGACGATAGACTTTTGCAATGCCACTTCTGCTTGTGAGAGGGCAACTTCGTAAGTAGTAGGGTCGATCTCAAATAGCAGATCGCCTTTCTTTACTTCTTGGTTATCTTGCACGGTGACATTGACGATAGGGCCAGAGACTCTTGGCGCCACCTTAATGACATTGGCACGAACTTGGCCATCTCGGGTCCAAGGGTTATTAAAATACTCTTCGAACTTCTGATAGCCGAACCAAGCCGCGCCACCAAGAATGACAAGATTGAGTGCAATAACGAGTAGTTTTTTCATCTTGTTGGGCACCTAAAACTGTATATAAAAACTGTCGATGGCCACCACGTAAAACACCATGATGGCAAGGAATGTCAGGGACGGAAACGCAATAAAACGAGACAGACGTGTTTTGTTTAAAATGATCACGGTAATCCAAGTGGCAGTAACCGATAAAAACAGCACTAGCAACAATGGTGAGAAGTACACGTCACCCCAAGAGAGTTCATGTGGCATTATTGAGCCTCCCCTTCTTGTGGTGCGTTATTGCTTTCTGCTTGATCTTTCGAGGCTGAGTCCTCGCTACGATAAGGCGGCAGCACACGTGCTTCTTCATCCAAGTAGCCGTCCCAATCGCTGCGTTCTTGCATTTGCTTCGCTACACCTTCCGACAAGAAAGGTTTGCCCGTTTGGGCCTCCCAGCCACCACCGAGCGCTTTGTATAAGGCGACAACTTGGTTAGCAACATTGCCTTTGATGGTGGCGTAGCTGTCTTCCGCACGCGTCATTTTCTCTACTGAGTTGAGTAGACGTTCAAACGAAATTTGGCCATTCTCATACTGAGTCATCGAGATATTGAATGCACGAATAGAGGAGTTCACCGATTGCAGACGCAATGACTTTTGCTCCAAGTAAAGATCATAAGCCTCCAGCGCATTGGTCACTTCATTGACTGCTTGCAGAACTTTCTTGTTGTAGTTAGTGAGCGTTTCTTGGAACTTCGCATCTTCAAATCGAATGTTATTTTTCACACGGCCGTACTGGAATATGTTCCAACTGAATGTCGGACCTATCACCATGGTGAGCGAGTCACTGAAGCTAAAGCTGCTGCCATCTGGCACTGTGCTGTCTATGCCGATAGAACCAAAAAGGGAGAAGCTAGGATAGAGAGCCGTTTCAGCAACACCGATTTGCGCACTTTGCGCACGTGCTTGCATTTCAGATACTTGCAAGTCAGGACGACGCATCACTAAGTTCGCATCCACTTGGTTATCAAGCAGAGGAGGGCGAGGCACGATTGAACGTTCATCATTACCGGAGAGCGCTGGCTTTCTTCCTGAGGATTTAAATTGGGCCTCGTAATCCGCCATTCGCTGTGCAAAGCCCGCGGATTTCAACAATCCTTCAACCTCTTCTGGCAAGACACCAAGCAACAACGCTAACGCGGTTCGGGATTGCTTCATCGCGATTTCTAACGAAGGTTGCGCTGCTTTGGTGTTGAAGAGCTGGTTTTTTGCTTGTTGAACGTCGAGTTCCGTAACGTTGCCAGAATCAAACTGGACTTGAGTGATGTTCACCACACGTTCTTGGATCTCGATATTTCGGCGAGAAAGCAGAATACGTTCTTGGAAAGTACGGTAGTTAATGTAGTTGCGAGCGACTTCCGCAGTGATGGTGACCATAATGTCGTGATAAGACGCAATCGACGCGTAATAGCCTGCTTCGGCAGACTCAATTCCACGTGCGTATTTGCCCCAAATGTCCATCTCCCACCCCGCATCAAATGACAACGCGGCGTTATTGACACCTTGGTCGTTCACATAAGCTCGCGCTAAGTTACCGGAGACGGTTTGTACTTGTGGGTACTGCAACCCAGTCGATATGCCCAGTAGTGAACGTGCTTGAACGATGCGCAGGCCAGCTGCCTCAAGGTCAAGGTTTTGTTGGCTGGCCATCTCAACCAACAGGTTAAGGGTCGGGTCGTTAAATTGCTGCCACCACTGCTGCAATTTTTGCTCTGACTGCTCTGCGTCTTGCGTGGCGGCGGCTTTTTCTACCGACCAGTCACTTGGCAAGGCGGTTTGCTCTGGGTGGACATAATCCGGACCCAAAGTCGTACACGCACTTAATCCGAGTACAGAGAGTATGGCGAGGCTTGGTTTAGTTAGTTTTAGAAGCATCATATCCTCACCTTTAAAACCGCTTCTGACGTAAGTTCACCCAATCGATATCCTCATAGGTTTGCTTGCATTGGTTGATCGCTTCGAACACGTTCCGTTTTAAATTCAGCAAGATATAAAAACCGGCAATCTCTGAATAAGCGTAGTCAGATAAATCCAACTCACTAAAGAAATCTTCCAGTTTATTTTCAAAGGATTGGTAATCTTGGCTGTATTGTTCGAAGACAGTATCGAGTTCAGTTGTTGGCTGATGGCTTGCTAATGCGCCTGCCATCAGGGGTAATATGGAATCGGTATGCTTGCTGCGTAACTGTTTGATAAGTGGGTTACTTAATAACTTTTGTTCCGCTGCAATCAGGATGTTGACGTGGTTACTCAACGCATCGCAGGATTTACTGAATGCGCCGATCGCCTCTGGTGTCGTTTTGTCAAACAGTTTGTGATTGACCTTTGAGCCCCACACTTTGAGTTTTTTCGAAGACACATTCAGAGTGACCAAGTGCAGTGAGCGCTTGACGGATTTGAAGCTGGAGTTTGATGGCTGATGATAACTGCTAAACAGGTCGCCAACGTGTCGGAAATACCGCTCTTTCAAAGTCAGGAACAAATGCTCAGGGCGAGAGCTGAATGGAAAGTAATGTGCAAAAATGATCATAAACACCACCATGTAGAACAGGGTCATGATCGTCATTAGAATCCCGAAGTGATAGGTCATGTTGTTGTCGAGTCCGAGCACAAACAGGCCAATCATGTAGAAGATCGTTACCGGTCCTTTAAACAGATAGAAGCCGATAAAGGTGTAGATGAAGATGAACAAGCCGAGCTCACCGCCGAGCTCTAATCCCGGTAAGATGAATACGTACGAAGGCACCGCAAATAGGAAGCCAAACGTAAACAAAATCAGCAGCATAAATGGGTGAACGGGTACGAATGACAGCAATGACATAAAGATGGTCGAGAAGGTAACGAATGAGTAACCACCAGGAGGATTGAAGTAAATCCAAATCAACCCTGCTACCCAATAAGTCGTAAAGGTTTTCACTGCTGTTTTAAAGTTCTCAGCATCCCACCAAAGGAACTTACTTTTTTGTTTCGGCAGCTCTTGCTTGAAAGACACATTGTTCGTGACGGAATCAATACAGCTGATGCTTTCTGATAGGCGAGATAAGCTTTGATGCATTAACTTTAGCAAGTGACCAAGAGTAAGAGCGGAGCCTTTGGTTAGGTGGGAGGCATTCGATAGTGCTTCTTGGTTATAATCAATGCTGAGTTCTTGCGCACGATAAGCTGGACCTTCGTGCTCCCACATTTCTTGGCAGGTTTGAAATAGGGTCTGGATCTCTTTAACCACTTGATCAAAGTTGTTGATGCAATCACGGTCTTGCTGATGGCTAAAGTGGCTGTGTGCCGCGACACTGAGTTCTTGAGTGATTTGTTTATTGAAGTGAACAGCGAGTTGCCATTCTTTCATGTAAGCCGAGACATCACTGCATTCAACACTGATCATGGCGAAGCGCTGTTCTAGCGCATTCTGAGCAGTGAAAACCTTATCTAATAACTCATCAATCGTGGGAGTCGGTTCTTCATCTTCATCCCCTTCTTTTTGTTCAGAGGAAGAGGCGTTAACGTGGTGTGGCGTTGTCTTTTCTTCGAAATTTTGCAAGATCGCTGCGAACAAAGTTTGCTGAGCTTGGTTAAGCTGCTCGATCATCTGGCGCAAATTCTGTTCTGTTTTGGTCGGCCACAAAAAAGTACCAACCAAGGTATAAATGACGACACCAAAAATAGTCATGTGGGCACGATCAACACCGTACATGAATGCGCCCTCGGCATCTCCGCCATTAGACATCATCAAAACCATTACGCCGGTTAGAGCTAATAATGTCGGGTCTTTTTGGTAGGCATTGCGGAAGTAGAAGATAAAAGACACAACCACTGAAACACTAAACATGTACATTAAGCGATCTTGCGCGAACATGCCTACCAACAATAAGCCAATGACGGCACCGACTAGTGTACCAAGTACACGTAGTGTCCCTTTTGCTAATGATTCGCGACGGCTGCCTGTAGAAGCAATCAGCATGACAGTCGTTGCTGCGGTTGAAGCTTGCGGCCAACCCATAGCAAATGGGATCAGATAAGCCAGAGTTAGGCTAAGCGCGACTTTTGTGGCGAATTTGATTTTATCGTTCATAGTGTCAAAGTTTGCTCAGGCTTATAGTTGTAAGTAAATGAATTTACTCGGTCAATAATCCGAATTTCGTTCTGAATAAAATGCGGAGGCGGAATATAGCGAGTGAAAAGAGGTGGTTTGTAAATCCTTTGTCAAAACCAAATTAGGGTTAGACGCCACAATCGTTCCTTACGCCTTACTGCTGCTGGCGCGAGAGGAAAATGAGAAAGAAAACGTTTAACTAGAAAATCTCATTAGTGATACAGATTTGCAGGAATTACCAAGCCAAGTTTTCAATCAATACATAGAGCCAGTGCGTTATCGGCAGCGTTCACGTCCAAATTTGTGAGACTGACTGCCTATAGAAAAGCATAGATGATGATAGCTAAGTAGATAGGAAAGTTTTTATTTTTTATTGGCTTGCCGAGAGCAGTGCTACTTTTTGAGATCGATATTAGGTTTTTGAGCGCGAGATAAAAATACTAACGCAATACCGCTGAGGATGATTAGGCTGGTCATGACTGAGTGGAATGTCAATGTTTCACCGAGTAACAGCGAGCCAAGCAGCAAGGCGATAGCAGGAACCGAGAGCTGGCTGACTGCAGCTTGTAACAATGACAGCTTTCGCATTACTTGATACCAGAGCACGTAGCCGAAACCGGAAGCAATGGCACCCGATGCTACAGCCAACAATATACCTTGTATTGTAAAGTGAGCGGGAGCTGATAAGAGAGGAGAGAGCATAAGACCGAATAAAGAAGCGGTGATAAACCCCCACGTAATGCCACTACTTGGTGTCGGTGCTTGTTTACCAAGTGCGGTAAAACCTGCCCAACATATACCAGAAGCGACCATTAATATTGCTGACCAGATATCAGGACGAGTCGCAGATGGCAGCATCAACCATGTAAAGCCAATTAAAGATACCGCAATACCGATCAACTCGAGCGTTCTAAATTGTTGTCCTTGCCACCAATACAGCGCGAGCAATGTGAGCTGGACGGCACCAAAAAGTAACAGAGCCCCCGTGCCTGCTGCTAGTTTTATATAGGCAAAGGAGAAGAGTGTGGCGTAACCAAAGAGCGCTAACCCTGCGAGTACGCTGAACTTGGTTGTCGGTCGTTGGCTATGCCAGTTTCCACGAATGAGAAGAATGAAAACTAATATGACTGTGCCTGAGAGCAAGCGGATAAGGGTAAAATTGCCAGCATCAATCAATCCTTCTGCCAATGCCAAACGACAGAGCAGTGAATTGGCAGCAAATGCCATCATGGCAATCGCAGTCAGTAAAAATGTCGACATTCCTTATCCTTATTTATCGTAAGAGCTGGCAGTGTAGCGCCAAATATCAAGTACGGACTAGTTGATAAAGTGATTAGTTATAGCGGAAAACATCGCTCAAGCTGGAATGAGAACAGACAACGTTAGGTTAAATTGAGTAGAAATTGCAATTGTTATAATATAACAATAATTTTAAATCCCTAAACTAGATGAATGAGGAATTCAGTTTGAATTTATTTGTTAAGGACCTCACTGTTATTGATGCTTCTTACTTGTGCGCAACACGAGGAATGGTCGGAGAGAGTTGGATTCTTGATGTCGTAATGCATGGTGATCTCAACGAGATGAGCATGGTGCTGGATTTCTCTAAAGTGAAAAAGCAAATTAAACAATTGGTTGATGAACACGTCGACCATCGACTGCTTGTACCGTCAAAGAACTCAGCAGTGCATTCTGCGCATGTGAAAGCGGGTTATTCCCAAGTTGATCTCATTCGCGGTGAAAAAAGTATTCATTTGAACTGCCCCGACGAAGCATTCTGCTTTATTGAAACCGAAGCTATCTCGATTGAAAGTGTGACTGAGCATATTCACAAGGTGTTGATCGGTCATTTGCCAAGCAACGTGGCTTCAATCGACGTTACCTTACGCCATGAACAGATTAATGGTGCGTATTACCACTATACCCATGGTTTAAAAAAACACGACGGCAACTGCCAACGCATTGCACACGGGCATCGTTCACCGATTGAAATCTTGACTGATGGTGAACGTGATACCGTTCGTGAACACGCTTTTGCACAGCGTTGGCAAGACATCTACCTCGCGTCCATCGAAGACCTAGTCGAGATTGGTCATCTGGAGCTGAGTGAACATGCAAGCCTTATCAACTGCGACACGCATTTTGGCTTCCGGTATACCACTTCACAAGGTGACTTCCAACTTGCTATCGCACATAGCGAAACTGAAGTATTAGATACGGATACGACGGTAGAGCTACTGGCTGTATTTATTGCCAATGACATTGCCCCTTCATTGGCTAAAGGGCAGTCGTTACAAGTCATCGCTTATGAAGGCGTAGGGAAAGGAGCGATGGCGTTTCGTTAAAATAGCGTCGCCCATTGTCAATCAAAGCTAACTTTTACTTAATTTTTGGAATATCACTTTTATGGACAAACTCAATCGTGTTCTGCTCGTGGCAGGTACACATGGCAATGAGCTTTCTGGTATTTACCTTCAAAAGCTCATCAAAGACCGTCTTTATGTTGCCGACCGTTCGACGTTCAATACTCAGTGTGTACTTGGCAACCCTGAAGCGGTTAAGCAAAACGTTCGTTATGTTGAGACGGATCTCAATCGTGAATTTGCTTTGGTGAATCAATCATCGCCTGCGACTCAACAAGAAACCGAAGTCGCGCAGCAATTCACGCAAGTACATGCTCGCCAAGAGAATCAATTGATAGTCGATCTGCACAACACTACTAGTAATATGGGCGCAACCCTGATCTTGGTGTCGAACAACGCGTTTTATCGAAAGATGGGGGCGTATGTGAAGCAACGTATGCCAGAAGCCAACATCTTGTTTGAAGACAGAAAAGAGTGGGACGACCAACCTTATTTATGCACCACAGGGAAGTATGGTGTGATGATTGAAGTTGGTGCTCAAGCTCATGGTTCGTTGAAATATGAAACCTTGGAGCTGATGAAGAAAATGTTGACCATGGTTCTGGACTACGTTGAAGTGCATAACCTTGGACAAGTTGGCGAACTGAGTGACTATGACGCTTATTTTTACACCGAAGAGGTCATGATTCCTCTCGGCCAAGATGGTATGCGCGTTGCGACGGTACACCCAATGATCTGCGGGCGTGATTTCGAAGTGGTAAAGCCGGGAGAGCCATTACTCGCGACTTTCTTTGGTTACGATATCTTCTGGGAAGGTAAACAAGATATCTATCCGCACTTCATCAATGAGAGTGCATACAGCAAAGCCAATATCGCTATGGCACTTGCTGAGAAAAAGGTTGTGAGCGCGGAGTGATTGAAACCGAGCTTAGCTGGAATGCTCACCCTCAATCTTGAACTGTTTATAGTGCTCTTCAAATCGGTCACTTATCCAGTCCATAAGCATTTTGATTCTTGGCAGTTGATATTTGACTGGCGGACAGACGAGCGAAAGTAAGGTTTTTTCTGACCATTCAGGGAGCACTTCGATAAGTCTCCCTGATGTTAAATCAGCATGGCAGTACACATCGGTTAGTCGCGTTACCCCTAGCCCAGAAATCGCCGCGTGGCGCATGGTTCTGCCAGTAGCCGCTTTAATACCTTGCCCTACGTTGATAATGCGCTGTTCTTTATGATTCTTCATGATCCAATGATCAACACTGCCATGAATCAAAGGCAAGGCTTTAAGATCTTCTGGGACGAGGAGCTTCGGGTGCCGTTCGAGAAAATCCGGGCTTGCGACATAGTGTGTGCGAAGTATGGTGAGACGGCGCGCAATGAGAGTCGAGTCTGGCATCTCACCAACACGTAGCACCAAGTCGTAGCTATCTTCAATCAGATCGACGCGATGTTTTGAGAAATCGAGCTCTACTTCAACGTTCGGGTAGGCGGCTTGAAAACTCATCACCAATGGTGCAATAAGCTCTTCACCAATCGGACCTCCAACAGAATTCATGTGAATCCGACCCTTAATTTCGCTGGTGGCTTGCTGTGCCCATTCTGCGGCGGCATCCAGTTGTAGCATCGCTTCTTTGCATTTACGAAAGTAACCATCGCCAATCTCAGTAAGACGGAGCTGACGTGTGGTTCTATAGAGTAACTGAACACCTAGCGAGGACTCTAATTCACTCACGAGCTGACTTACGTTTGCCTTTGATGCGCCCATCGTTTCGGCTGCGGAGGTGAAGCTTCCACATTCCGCTACATAAATAAACGCTCGAATACCGCGCCAAGATAGATTGTTCATATAAACCTAACAGTGTTTTCATAATGGCTATATATATCCGAATAATAGCGCTCCTTATACTTGTTTAAAAGAGAGGAGCAGAGTGCAAATGTTTGTGAATGCTCGTCTTTATCGTCTAAAAACCGTTAAACATAGAGAGTGAATCGAGTGACAGTAACAAGATATGAGGCTTCATTTTTCAGCAATGGCAACCGACTTGCAGCGGAAATTCATCGTCCATCCGTAGTGGAAAACCCTTTACCAGCGGTTTTGATTGCTGCGCCACAGGCGGGTGTGAAAGAGCAGACGGTAAGAATCTACGCCGAGAAAATTGCTGCCAAGGGATTTGTGGTATTAACGTTTGACCATGCCAGTTTTGGCGCGAGTGAAGGTGCGCCAAGATTTCATGAGAACCCATACAATAAAGCGGAAGATTGCCGCAACGGGGTGACATATTTACGTTCCTTAGCATACGTGAACAGTGAGCAAATCCATGGGTTAGGTGTTTGTTCTGGCGGTGGGTATTTAGCTCATGCCGTTGCGACAGATCGACGCGTAAAATCACTTGCGACCGTGAGTGCTTACTTTGACCACCGAGGCTTTTATCACAACGTAATTGGTCGAGAGGGTTTGTTAGATTTACTGCTTAAAGGTAATGAAGCGAGAGAACGTTATCTGGCTACTGGGCAGATTGATTTTCTGCCTCATGCACCAACTGAAGACAGTGAGGAAATGCCACGTCTGTTCCGAGAGTTCTACCAGTACTACATGACAGAGCGCGGAGCAAAAGGCTTATACGAGAGCAAGTTTTTGCCTTGGTCTTATGAAGCGTTGGCTAACTTTTCAGCTTTGGATATTGCTGCAAACTTGACGCCGACACCACTACTGATGATTGTCGGTACAGAAGCGGATTCCGCATACGAAAGCGAGCAAATGTTTGATGCGGCTTCGCAGCCTAAACAGCTGATTCGAATTGAAGGTGCAAATCACATTGGGCTGTATGATGAAGACGAATATGTTGATCAAGCAGTCGAGCAGATCATCGAGTTTTTTAGCTAATCACACCATTAGAAGAAAAAGGGGCGAGAACATCGCCCCTTTTGCCATTAATCGATGTCACTGGAACAACCATAAAGTGACTTAATGGTATTTCGTAACCACACCAGTTTGGGATTGTACGCATTACGTTTGTGCCAAATCATGGTGAACGGGATCAGCAATTTTTCTTGTTGTGGTTGCTCTAAAGGAATGGGTAAGCACACCAAATCTGGATGCAGCTTCTTGGTGTAACTCTCACAGTACTGCGGTGCTGTGGTCAGCATATTGTGGTGTGGTTGCGCAGCCATAAATAGAGACTGTTCGAAGCTCGACATGGTTAAGCCAATGGAGCGCTGTAAGCCAAGTTCACTCAATACTTCATCCAGTGCCCACGTCTCACTCTTTTCCCAAACAATATTGATGTGTTGGTAACTCAAAAAGGTTTCAAGGTTCCATTCCTGCTCCAAAGCGGGGTGATCTTTGTGTAGGTACACCATAGGTAAATCTGAGAACAGCACTTCGAAATCAAGAAAGTAAGGAAGCAGGTCGAGTGACTCTTTTGAGCGGGGATGACTCTCTCTGCCGGTGAAGCCGATGTCTGCCTCTCCACGCACAATCGCGTCGAGTGAATCGTAATCCCAGTTACTGGTTTTGACTTTCGCATCTGGGTAGCGCTGGTGGATTGCAACAAGAAGATCATCAAGAATCGTCAGCACTAAAGGTGACTCAATGGTCAGATCAAAGCGCACGCCTTTGGGGGCTATATCGCTGCGCTTCTCTGCAATTTGGCTACCAATTTGTAGCCACTCCGCCAGATCTTGCTCCATGCTTTGTGCTAATGGAGTGGGTGCTAATCCTTTTGGTGTTTTCACAAACAGAGGATCATCAAACCAGTCACGAAGCTTATTGAGCGATTTACTTACCGTTGACGGCGTGACGTTCAATTTCTTCGATGCTTTGGAAACACTCTGCTCTTGCAGCAGCAATTGCAGAGTGAACAACAAGTTGAGATCAAGACGGGCTAGTGATTTCTTCATAGTGGCTTTCATGAGCAGGCTTAGGAATAAATAGTATTAGAGCCAAGCTGATTGCGCCACCTATAGCTAACACAAACACCAGCATATTCAGCGCATTAACGCCGATGACCCCCATAAACCAGATGTAGAGGGCAGAGCAACACACTTGAGCGATGCCCAACAGTGAGCTTGCTACACCAGCACGCAGAGAGAAAGGGCTGAGCGCTTGACTCATGGCCACGCCAAAGCCAATCGAGAAGCCAGCGCAAATCAGCCCAAATCCGAATAAGTAAAATGGGATTCCCCATTGGTTTAGATGAGCAAAACCAATCACCATCGCTGCACTGACAAGCAAGGTTTGCGAAGTCAGCATCAGAGTACGTTGCTTAAAGTAAGACAAAGCCAATGGCGCAGAGAAAGAAGTGATCATACTGACTAATGCAGTGCCTGCCATGACAGAAGAATAGCCACCACGATCAAAACCAAGTTCGCCCATCACCAGCATTGGAGAGACATTCACGTAGGTAAGAATGGTGGTCACGCCGATGGCCGTAATGATGAGTCGGCTGATGAAAAAGCGCTCCGCGAACGTTTCTTGGGTAGAAGCTGAAGTGGTGTTTTGTTGTGGCAATGCACTAGGCTTTGATTCTTTCAGCACCGAGGTCGAAAGCAAACAAACCACCACACCCATGCCTGCCATTGTGGTGAATAGGCTTGGCCAAGGGAATTTGAGCATAATGAGATGGCCGACAACGGGGGCGATGACAGGAATGATGCAGGTAATGCCGTTTAGCATCGACAGCACCTTAGCGCGGCGTTTGTCATCCAATGTGTCGCGCAAAATAGCAAAAGCAACCACATAGCAAGAGCCAGCCCCAATACCTTGGGCAAAACGTGCGATTAAAAATGTATTGGATTGTTCTGCCATTCCGCCAAGCAATGATGCTGCAATAAAAATGGCTGCACCTACCATCGCCACCGGTTTACGCCCAACGGAGTCGGCGATTTTTCCTGCAAACAGCATGGTGGTTGCCATACCAGCAAGGTAAATAGAAAACGCGATGTGTAGTTGTGATTCACTGGCGTTTAAATCCGCGGCAATTTGAGGCAACCCTACAAGATAAAGATCAATGGCGGTAGGATAGAGTAAAACAAGAGAGAAACTACAAAGCAGAAAACGAAACATGACAACCTCACTAACAGTTGATGAGGATAATAGTGTGCTAAACGTTTGCCTGCGAGTGGGAAATACGACAGCAGGTTTTTCCATTTACGACATACCCTGTATGAAATGGGTATAAAAACAGCAAGGATGATTATGATTACCATTGAAAAGTACACGCCATGCCGTCATGAGCAAACCCTTGAGCTGCAAGTCTTAGAGGATCAAGTCCAATACACAGTAGCGAACATTCCAGAGTTATTGGGAAGTCTTAAACCGACAGAGCTAGCGCATTTGATCTTATTGGATGATCGAGTGGTTGGCTTTTTTGTCTTCGATGCGGGATACAGTGAGAATTACGACTTCTGTCCGGAAAAGAGCTTAGGCGTGCGTTGGTTGTTGTTGGATCATCGTCATCAAGGTAAAGGCATTGCCAAGCGAGCCATCAGCCAGTTTGCTGATTACGCTAAATTGCGTTTTCCGAGCTTTGATTTTCTCTACTTGACGGTTAATTGCCGCAATGTACCGGCTTATCAGTGCTATTTGAAAGCAGGTTTTGAAGATACTAATGAGCTGTATCATGATGGTCCGGTTGGGCCTCAGCACATCATGCGACAAGCCTTGTAATTAGTTTTCCAGACACTAAAAAGCCGCCCAGTTCTGCACTGGGCGGCTTTCTTTTAGATGTATTGAGAAATTAGCGAACGAAGGCTTTGCGACCAGCGAACACCGCCATTGAGCCTAACTCGTCTTCAATGCGCATTAGCTGATTGTATTTTTCGACACGTTCACCGCGACATGGCGCACCTGTTTTAAGGTGACCTGTGCGAAGTGCAACGGTCATATCGGCAATAAAGCTGTCTGTGGTTTCACCCGAACGGTGAGAAACAAACGCGCCCCATGCAGCGTGATGACACATTTGAATCGCTTCAATGGTCTCGGTTAGCGAGCCAATCTGATTCAGTTTGATCAATGCTGAGTTAGCAGCATTCATGTCGATCGCTTTTTGGATGTATTTGGTGTTAGTAACCAGAAGATCATCACCAACGATTTCGATCTTACCGCCAAGCTTCTCATTCAATAGCGGCCAGTTATCCCAGTCGTCTTCAGCAAGTCCATCTTCGAGAAGAACCACAGGGAAGTCTTCTACCAACTTCTCGTAGTATTCAATCATCTCTGCAGAGGTCAGTTCACGGTTCTCTGAGCGTAGCTTGTATTTACCATTCTCATAGAACTCACTAGAGGCTGGGTCCATACAGATACCGACATCGACTCCAGGTTTTAATCCAGCTCTCTCAATGCCTTTGACAATCAACTCTAATGGTTCGCGGTTGGACTTCACAGCTGGCGCAAAGCCACCTTCATCACCGACGCCAACCGAGTGATTAGACTCCAACAGAACTTGGCGCAATGCATGATACACCTCGCTACCCCATTGCACCGCTTGTCTAAAGTTCTCAGCACCGTATGGCGCAATCATGTATTCCTGAAAATCCGGACCTTGCCAGCGAGCATGCACGCCGCCGTTGAGGATGTTCATACAAGGCACAGGTAATAGATTAGCGCCCACACCGCCAAGATACTGATACAAAGGTACGTCAGCGGTCAGTGCAGCTGCGCGAGCAACAGCAAGGGAGACACCAAGAATGCCATTCGCGCCGAGACGGGATTTGTTTTCGGTGCCATCTAACTCGATCATAATGCGGTCAATTAATGCTTGATCGCGCGAGTCCAAACCAACAATGGCTTCAAGCACTTCGGTGTTGATCAGTTGAACGGCATTGAGTACACCTTTGCCACCAAAGCGGGTGTCGTCACCATCTCGCAGTTCTACAGCTTCTCGTGAACCAGTACTGGCGCCCGAGGGCACCGATGCTCTTGCTGCAATGCCACAGCCGAGTGTGACTTCGACTTCCACAGTCGGATTTCCGCGTGAATCCAAAATTTCGCGCGCCAGAATATCCTCAATCAAGAAATCCATAGTATGTCCTCAATGATCAGTTAGGTGGGGAAATGACTTTAAGAGTGTAGACACAGATTTTTAATTACGATGACTCTTGATATCTTTGATGTTGAAGACAGTTGTTTATGTGGCTGTTTTCACATAAATTCCAGAAAGGCCATTGGTGATCAAGGAAGAGTCGTGAAGATAGAAGTCGACAATTTAGAAAGAACAGCAGTCATTGCATTGCAAGAAGAACATTTGCAAGACATGTACGCCACGTCGCCACCAGAGAGTGTGCTGCGATTAAAGAGTTGGATGGCCAACACGCGGAGCTGAAATCCATGCGCACCACTCCAGCGGCAAGAAACCAAGGAGTGGCGTCTCAATTATTGATTCATGTGATTGAGCAAGCGAAGCAAAAAGGCTTGCAGCGCTTGAGTTTAGAAACGGGCTCGATGGAATTTTTTAAACCTGCGCGCCTGTTGTATGAAAAGCATGGCTTTGTGTACTGCGAGCCGTTCGGGGATTACGAACTCGATCCGAACAGTCAATTCATGACCCTAGAACTGAGCTAGGGCCATTAATTTTTAGTTAGCTAAATCCAATCGATTTAGAAATTTAGATTCAAGTTGATGGTTGGCGACAACAGGTCTGAACGCTCGTCAGCCAATCGCTTTCTCTTCTCTTTCAGACGTTTGGCATTGTCTTTGTCTGGGTTGCCATCAAGTTGATTATCGATGACCGAGATTTCAGTATCGATCTCTTGGATGCGTTGCTGGCGTTGATATTCTTGATGACCTAACTGGTAGTTTTCAATGAATTCTTTGCTGCTGCACACGCCGTAATATTCTTTGCCTTCGATACCGACAGTGTAACCATTGTCTGGTGAGCAATACTGGATAGTGCCTTTATCAAAGCCTTCTTTCCATTTCGCTCGGTCTGGTGTCACACCCGCCTCACCACAGTCTTCGGTATAACTATTAATAACGTTTGGATCGTTGCCGTCTCGGCCATCTTGATAACCTACCTTGTACCAGTTCGCCGTCTTGCACTCATCCGGAGACATGCTGGCGCAACCAGAGAGCAAAGTGAGTAAAGCTAGGGGGATTAGCGCTCTTTTCATCAGTTACTGTCCTTTAAACAAAATCGAATTGATAACTCGAGTGTAAAATGAACACTGTTCATATCAATGGTTGAAATCATTGTATTCACAATTGTAGTGACTCATCAGTGTGAGTGATAAGTTCACTACGCTGAATGAGAGGGTGTTTGATTAATATTATTCACGGATTTTGCCTTTGTGGTATCAATTCGATAGCCTTTGCGCCAAAGTAAGTGAACAAGATGTGCATCTAAACAAGTATCGTCAGTGAGGTTAGAACATTGAGCGACCAATCAACCGTCGTCATTATTGAGGATGAATCTGCCATTGCAGAGAACCTGATTCATGTATTAGAGATGGATGGCTACCACGCAGAGTGGTTTGCAACGGCAGGAGAGGGCTTAGCCTTTTTGCAGCATAACTCTGCAGCGTTACTTGTGTTGGACGTAGGCTTACCGGATGGTAATGGTTTTGAATTGTGCAAAACCATTCGTGAGTTTTCTGATATTCCCATTATCTTTCTCACCGCAAGAAGCGATGAAATTGACCGCGTGGTAGGCTTGGAGATTGGCGCGGATGATTACGTGACTAAGCCATTTAGCCCGCGCGAAATGCTGGCGCGCATTAAACTTCGAATCAAAGCTAAAGCGCCAATGATGGAGCGCAAACCAGAGCCTGTGGCTGTTCCAGAACAACCTCATTTGAACCATGATTTAGTTGCGCAGAACTTCGACTACGGTGTTGGCGGGCAAATGCTTGGGCTGACCGCGGTGGAGTTCAAGATCCTCGATAAACTGATTTCCGTCTCTTCCAATGTATTGAGTCGAGAGCAGCTGATGGTCGCGGCAGACATGGCGCCAGAGGCTGCATACGAGCGCAATATCGATACCCACATCAAAGCCATTCGCCATAAGTTGAAGCCGTTTGAGATGTCTGAACGCATCTGTACCAAACGTGGCTTTGGTTACTTTTACTGCATTAAAGGTGAATGATGAATCGCTGGCCGAAGATCCCACTTGGACTCAGACTGTTTTTTCTCTACTTCATCTTAGTCGGGATGACGGCTTACATGGTGAGCAAAACCGTTGTCCAAGAACTTAAGCCAACCGTGCGTCAAACCACCGAAGAGACGCTGGTGGATATGGCGAACTTGCTTGCGGTATTGGCGGAAGAAGACGTTGCAAACGGAAAGTTGTCTGAGAGTCGCTTCTCCAAACTACTAGCGGCTTATGGGCAGCGAGAACCCCAAGCGCGCATTTGGGAAATTGGCAAAAAAGCGATTAACCATCGAATTTACATCACCGATAAACAAGGCATTGTGATTGCGGATTCTTGGCAGCAAGACGTAGGCAAAGACTACTCGCAATGGAACGATGTGTATCTCACGGTGCGTGGTCAATACGGCGCGCGCAGTACCATCGAAGACCCGAAAGATCCGCTCTCAACCGTTATGCACGTGGCTGCGCCCATTTACCACAAAGGCGAAATCATTGGCAGCGTGACGGTGGCAAAATCCAATCGCTCCGTACAACCCTTCATCGATCTTTCTAAACGCAATGTGCTGTTTTGGATGGTGTGGATGAGTGGTTTAGTGCTGTTGGCTGGGGCATTGTTTGCTTGGCGAATTCACTCGGCACTGAACAAGCTAGAAGACTACGCGACCAAAATGGGTGAGGGCGAAAAGGTCTCTAAGCCGACATTTCGTATCTTCTATGAGTACGGCACGCTAAGCGACGCATTAGAGAAAATGCGCAATCAGCTCGATGGTAAGCAGTATGTGGAAGAGTACGTACAGACGCTGACTCATGAGCTGAAAAGCCCATTATCAGCGATTAAAGGCGCGAGTGAAATATTGCAAATGCCGTTGCCTGAAGAAAAGGTCACGCGCTTTGCTGGCAACATTGAGCGAGAAAGCGACCGCATGCAGTCATTGATTGATAAGTTGCTCGAACTGGCTCGTCTTGAAAAGCGCCCCGAGCTAGAACAAGTCGAAGCTATTTCGCTAAAACAAATGGTCAATGAAGTGGTTGAATCGGCGGATGCGCGTTTGAGTGCTAAGTCGGTCACTGCCAAAATCCAAATTGATGACCATCTCTCCGTACTTGGTGATGCCTTCTTACTGAAACAGGCCGCTTTTAACCTGATGGACAATGCGCTGGATTTTGTTGATTCAGAGGGACGCATTGAATGGAAAGCCGAGATCACAAAAGAGAAGGTGTGCTTGTCGATTTTCAATTCAGGTCCTCACATTCCTGACTATGCGATGCCTCGTTTGACCGAGCGCTTTTATTCCCTCGCTCGGGAAAATGGCGTTAAGAGCACTGGGCTTGGGCTGAATTTTGTTGAGCAAGTGATCAAGCTGCACAAAGGTCAGTTGCAAGTCGAAAACGTCGATGCTGGTGTGAAAGTGACCTTGATTTTACCAACTCCATAGAAACTCCACATTAGCTCCATTCGTTCTCCAAATTGCTGATTTAGATTACTTCCATCAGCAAATGGAGAATGAAATATGAAAAAGATCCTCAATAACCAACTCGGTACGAAGTTCGCCTTCGTACTGTTTTTGTTTGTCTTACTGCAAATCCCGCTTTCAATGGTCACAGGGCTGATCTCAGAACGCTCATATCGCCAAGATGAAGTTAGAAACGACATCGCACGCAGCAGCAGCGGCGAACAGCGCATCATTGGTCCATTCATCATGGTTAACTACACCGAAACCAGTTACCGAGATGACAAAGTACAGATTAAAGAGCGTCGTAAATTTCTTTTACCTAGCACTTTTGATATGAGCGCGAATCTGGACAGTTTTGAAAAGTACCGAGGCATTTACCGTGCGCGTTTATACAAAGCACAAGTGGCACTGAAAGGCACTTTTGATGCAGACGATCTCGCGGCGTTACAGGGGCTTGATATTGACAACATGAGCCTAGTGGTTGGCATTGAAGACAGCCGCGGATTAATTCGTTTGGATGACATGACACTGGCGAGCGCTGACATCGAAGTCGCACCGGGAACAGGGTTAAATCCGTTACCACAAGGCTTCCACAGTGATCTGACACTTGCAGACCTAAACCCAGCACAACCTTTGGCTTTCGATCTTAACTTCTTGCTGCAAGGGATGGGGCAGCTTCAAGTC
Organism: Vibrio jasicida CAIM 1864 = LMG 25398; assembly: GCF_000400365.1. Taxonomy (GTDB): domain Bacteria; phylum Pseudomonadota; class Gammaproteobacteria; order Enterobacterales; family Vibrionaceae; genus Vibrio; species Vibrio jasicida. Next base: position 21,419 of record NZ_BAOG01000055.1, read on the forward strand.
ACCCCAATCGGCAGTCAAACAACAGTTGAACTCTCTTCAACTTGGGCACACCCGAGCTTTATTGGTGATTACTTACCGGTGTCATCAGAAGTCTCTGAAGATGGATTTAACGCACAATGGGCGAGCAACAACTTCTCTACCAATATCGCGCAGTTGTTCCAAAGCTGTTTGTCATCGAATCACGCTTGTCACGAGCTTGAACAGCGACAAATGGGCGTAGATTTGATTGATCCCGTGGACCACTATTTGAAATCTCACCGAGCTGTGAACTATTCACTGTTGGTTATCACATTAGTATTTGCGAGTTTCTTCTTACTGGAGCTGTTCCAAGCGCGTCCGGTTCACCCAGTGCAATACGGCTTTATTGGTCTGGCTTTAGCGCTTTTTTATCTATTGCTGATTTCGATGAGTGAACATCTGGGCTTTAACTGGGCGTATGTGGTGTCAGCAGTCGCATCGACGGGGCTTTTAAGTGTGTACGTGAGCGGTATGTTGAGCAACACCAAACACGGCGCGATATTCGGAGCGTGTTTACTTACTCTCTACGGATTACTGTTTGGCTTGCTACAAGCAGAAAGCTACGCATTGGTGATGGGGACATTACTGTGTTTCGCGATTTTGAGCTTCACTATGGTCATTACACGCAACATCGATTGGTACGCACGAAATAAGAAAGCAGAAGAAAGCGCAAAGGCGAATCATGAAGATGGTTAAACGAGCAATTCTCACTGGTCAGCCAAGCGATATAGTGGAAGAGACGTCTGCTATCCACCTGCGATTTTCTGCAAAAAATGGACTGAAAAGCTTGGTGTGTTTTATCGCATTGGTCGTTATTGCGCTCTATGTTCGAGACAGCTTTATTCGTCCGACAGTTGGTGATGTTCTCGTTGTGGTTTGGCTCTACTACTTTCTTGCAAGTATGTTCTCTATGCCCGTTAACTGGCTGGTTTCATTGGTGGTGTTGATTGCGTTTGCTGTTGAGTTAGGGCAATTGTTACAGGTTGCGGTTTGGCTTGGTATCGAATCTTCATCGCCTCTGGCTGTAATTTTGGGCGCCACATTTGATTGGAAAGATCTGCTGGCTTACTGCATCGGAGGTCTACTGTGTTGGTGGATGGAAAAGAAATGAAAACCGAGATGAAAGCCATTGCGCTACCAAACCGATTCCGCCATTCCAAACGAGGTATTCGTAAGAGGTTCAAAATCAGTTTACTCAAGCGCGTGTACCTTTGGTCACTGACCAATAGAGAACTGCTGTAAACCTCACCTCTTTATATGAAATACAAAAGGGAATCTTAAACTCATCGGCGCACAGGGTGAGTTAAGATTCCCTTTATTATTAACTGAGACGTCTAGCTGCTACTTTTAATTAGCTTTCAAATGAAAGTTTATCGCCAAACGTCTCTTTCCAGTCTTTATCGAACTGCTCAACCGCCGGTTTTACTGCTGGATGTGCGAACATTTGTGCTGCCACATCGGTTGGCAATGTAATGGCTTCGATGCCCAGTTTCATCACATCCATCGCTTGTTGAGTATTCTTGAAGCTGGCTGCCAAAATCTTCGCTGGTAGTTGGTTTTGATCGAGCAACAATTGAAGATCCGCGACCACTTCAACACCGTTGCCGTTCATCGCATCAATGCGGTTTACGTAAGGCGCTAGGTAGTCTGCACCGCACAGTGCCGCTAGGAAACCTTGTTGAGCTGAATAGATAGCGGTAGCAAGAACCTGAATTCCTTCTTTTTTCATTAGCTTAATTGCTGCTAAGCCAGTTTCTGTTGCTGGTACTTTTACCACCATATCGTAAGGCAATTCATTCAGTTGGCGCGCTTCTGCCACCATGCCTTCGACGGTTGAACTCACGACTTGAGCGTGAAAGCGAGGTGTACCGCTAAGTGCTTCTTGCATGCCTGCTAGGGTTTCATTCAGTCCCTGTTTTGACTTCGCCAAAATGCTTGGGTTTGTCGTCACGCCTTTTAGCGGTAGGCACTGGTTAAAGCGTTTTACTTCTGCCACATCAGCAGTATCTAAATAAAGTTCAATCATGGTTTCTACCTTAAACAAAATCTTCGTTTTGATGATGGGATCACTATAGATCTGACAATCGAACGAGATCTTGATTTTGATCAATTGAAATTTCATTTGAAACTATAATAATTTCATTAAATGAAAGTTAAGTGAAACTTGTAAAGGGTCAAATGAAGCTTTCAGTTCGAACAAAGAAAAGCCGCTCATAAGACTTAACCAGCAAGAAACGGATTAAGTGCACAGCGGTAGCACAGACCAAGAGGCAAGCAGAGATGTATTTCAATATCCAACGATTCTCTACCCATGATGGCGATGGCATTCGTTCCATTCTTTTTCTTAAAGGATGCAGCTTGTCTTGCCCTTGGTGTCAAAACCCAGAAAGCCGCAGCGAAAAGCATTCACTGTTGTTTGATCAGCGAAGCTGCATGGAAGATTGCCAGCTGTGCGTTTCTGCGTATCAAGCTACAACTCAAACCACGGCGGGTAGTGAAACGGTGAGCGATGGTATTCAACGCATCGACAACCAAATCATCATCAATCGCAAAGCCATCAAAGAAGACCAACTGATCGCGCTGCGAAACGTCTGCCCTACGCAAGCACTGACCGTTTGCGGTGAAGAGGCGAAATCAGACATGCTGTTCGACACCTTGATGAAGGACAAACCTTTCTACGACCAAAGCCAAGGTGGCGTGACCTTCTCCGGTGGTGAGCCACTCATGCAAGCAGATTTGGTGGCAGAGCTCGCGCAGCGTCTGCATTACAACCAAGTCTCTACCGCTATTGAATCGTGCATGCATGTGCCGTGGAAGAACGTCGAAAAAGCCGCGCCGCATATCGATTGTTGGTTGGCAGATTTAAAACACACCGATGAAGAAAAGTTTCTTAGTTGGGCGAAAGGTTCACTAAAACGCATCAAAGATAATTTCCGAAAACTGGCACCTATAGCGAAGCGCATTGTGATTCGTGTTCCCGTTGTGCCGGGGTTCAATGACACCATCGAAGAGTTGAAAGACATCATCGATTTTGCGGCTTCACTAGAAAGCTGCCAAGAACTTCACTTGCTGCCGTACCACACGCTCGGCATCAATAAATACCGTTTGCTCGATATGCCTTACGAGTGTTCTGACAAGCCATTAAACAAACCAGAACTGCTAGAAAGCGCCATGCAATACGCAAGCGAAAACACCCAACTTAACGTGATTGTAAGAGGTTAACTATGGACCTGAATTACCTTCCTGAGCGTATCAAAGCGCACAAATCGGCACTGGTAAATATCGTAACGCCACCTGTCTGTACCGAGCGTGCAGAGGCATACACTCGTGCTTATCAAGCAAACGAAGACAAACCTGTGATTGTCCAACGTGCGCTAGCACTGCAAGAGCACTTAAGCACTCGTACGATTTGGATTAAACACGATGAGTTAATCGTCGGTAACCAAGCGAGCAAAGTGCGCGCTGCGCCTATTTTCCCAGAATACACAGTGCGTTGGATTGAAGCGGAAATTGATGAGCTAGCCGACCGTCCTGGTGCCGGCTTTGCTGTTACTGAAGAAGATAAGCAAAGCATCTACAGCATCACACCGTATTGGCGTGGTAAAACAGTTCAAGACCGTTGTTATGGCTTGTTCACTGATGAGCAGCAAGAAATCTTAGCCAGCACCATCATTAAAGCCGAAGGCAACATGACTTCGGGTGACGCGCACCTTGCGGTGGATAACGAAAAAATCTTGAAGCTAGGCATGAACGGCTTGCTAGAGGATGTTCGTCAGCACCGTGCTAACAATGATGTTTCGACCTTTGAAGGCTTGAAGAAAGAGCAGTTCTACAAATCGGTCGAAATCGTACTGCTTGCGATTCAAGATCACATGGTGAACTACGCTGAATTGGCGGCAAAAATGGCGTTAGAAGAGACACGCCCGCAGCGCAAAGCTGAGTTAGAAAGCATTGCGGCAAACTGTCGTCATGTCGCGAGCCACGCACCAGAAAACTTCTGGCAAGCGCTGCAGTTGAGCTACTTCGTTCAGTTGATGCTACAAATCGAATCGAATGGTCACTCGGTTTCTTTCGGTCGTATGGACCAGTTCCTAAACGAATTTTATGTTCGTGATATCGAAAACGGCGCGATTGAAAAAGACTTTGCACTAGAGCTTTTACAAAGCTGCTGGTTGAAGCTGCTTGAAGTTAACAAGATTCGCTCTGGCGCGCACTCGAAAGCATCCGCAGGTTCTCCGCTGTACCAAAACGTGTGTATCGGCGGTCAGAAGTTGAATGAAAAGGGTGAGCCTGAAGACGCAGTGAATCCACTTTCTTGGGCGATTCTCGAATCTTGTGGTCAGTTACGTTCGACGCAACCTAACTTGAGTGTGCGCTACCACGAAGGTTTGAACCAAGAGTTCTTAATGGGTTGTATCGAAGTGATTAAGTGCGGCTTCGGCATGCCAGCTTTTAACAACGATGAGATTGTTATTCCTGAATTCATCAAGCTTGGCGTAGAGAAAGAAGACGCTTACAACTACGCATCTATCGGCTGTATCGAGACGGCGGTTCCCGGCAAATGGGGTTACCGTTGTACGGGCATGAGCTTCATTAACTTCGCTCGTATCCTGCTCGCTTCATTGAACGAAGGTGTGGATGGAACAACGGGTAAAGCCTTCTTGCCGCACGATAAGTCATTAGCAAAAGGTAACTTTGAGAACTTTGAGCAAGTGACGGCTTCTTGGGCAGAGCAAATCCGCTACTACACCCGTAAATCGATTGAGATTGATACGGTAGTCGACAGTGTGCTTGAACAGCAGGCACAAGACATATTCTGTTCAACGCTGGTGGATGACTGTTTGGCTCGCGGTAAAACCGTGAAAGAAGGTGGCGCGAAATACGATTGGGTATCTGGCTTGCAAGTCGGTATCGCAAACTTGGGTAACAGCCTAGCTGCCATCAAGCACCTTGTTTTCGATGATGCGCAAATCACCCAACCAGAGCTGGCAAAAGCATTAGCAGAAGATTTCGACGGCATGGAGAACGAGCAGCTTCGCCAACGTCTTATCAACTTTGCACCAAAATACGGTAACGATGATGACGCAGTAGACCAACTACTGGCAGACGCTTACCAAGTGTACATTGATGAGCTAGAGCAGTTCGTAAATACGCGTCATGGGCGTGGTCCAATTGGCGGAGGTTACTACGCAGGTACATCAAGCATCTCGGCAAACGTCCCATTCGGCGCCTCAACCATGGCAACGCCGGACGGTCGTAAAGCGAAAACACCACTGGCAGAAGGTGCAAGCCCGTCATCTGGCTCAGACCGTTTAGGTCCAACAGCGGTATACAACTCGGTCGGTAAGATCCAAGCGAATAAGATCCTTGGTGGCGTGCTGCTTAACCAGAAGTTAAGCCCGGCAGCGGTTGAGTCTGAAGGGGATAAGCTCAAGCTTTCTATGTTGATTCGTACCTTCTTCAACCACCACAAAGGCTGGCATGTTCAGTACAATATCGTCTCTCGTGAGACCTTGTTAGCTGCGAAGAAGAACCCTGAACAATATCGTGACCTTGTTGTGCGAGTTGCAGGCTACTCGGCCTTCTTCACTGCACTATCACCAGATGCGCAAGACGACATCATCGCTCGTACTGAACACGAACTGTAAGTGCACTAGTTTGAGAAGTTTATACGTCTTGGCAGAAGCACCTAAGCATGCCGCGCAAAACCTAAAAGCACGCGAAGCACTGAAAGTGACATACCATTAAACGCGTCAGAGCGTCACAAAGGCACCAATTGGTGCCTTTTCTGTTTGAGCTTTATCGTGTTTGGCAACATAACCATTTGATTAATGGAGTGGTTTCAATAGGGTAGGAGACAGTTTCAAAAAGAAGGGTAGAAGAACGGATGTTTTTACTCGTCGCAGTCTTCGCTGGTTTGGCAGCATTAGTTTGGTTTTTCCGAGAAGGCCAATCCATCGGTTTGCACCGCATTCTTGGTACACTTTATTTCATTGCTTACACCGTGGTGTATTTGTACGTCCCGCCATTTCTTGAAATGGGGCATCAATACATTGCTAAAACCTACGAACTCATTCCCATCGTTTGTTATTACTTCATCCTGCAACCTGATCCAGAAGAAGCCAGTGCAGAGCAAAAAGCGAAGATCTTTTTCGCATGGTGCGGCTTAATTTTTATTACCTGCTTTTTGTTGTATTTCAAAATGAATGTCTGGTGAGAAACTAAAACATTTAAGTTCAAGGAAGATAAATGAGTGCCAGTCACTACATGAAAGAGCTACGCAGCAAAGTAGGTAATCAAGTGTTAATGATTCCGGGCGTTGCTGCGGTGATCCTCAATCAAAGCAACCAGCTTCTATTGCAAAAGAAATCTGATGGCAGTTGGAGTTTACCTGCAGGCATGATTGAGCCAGCCGAATCACCTTCACAAGCTGTGATTCGAGAAGTCAGAGAAGAAACTGGACTCAAGGTTAAAGTTGAACGTGTTCTCGGTGTTTTCGGTGGAGAGGGATTTGGTTTTACTTATCCAAACGGCGACCAAGTCGAATACACCGTTGTCTTGTTAAAGTGTCTGCAAACGGGGCACTTTGAAGAACAACTAGATGACGAGACTAGCGAGCTGGCTTGGTTCTCGAAAACAGATATGCCGACACTTGCTTTGCCTTATCCTCTTGAGTGCTTATTTGCAGAAAACATCGAGCCATTGGTTTCGTAACGGATGCTCACTCAAACTAACACAGGGAAGAAAATGCAAATAGCTAAAGCCAATCTCAGCCATTTAGAAGCGTTTGAACAGTATGTTGAAAAGTGTGCTCAGGCGGGAATGGAAATGTACGTCGCCGCCCAAAGCGACAGCGAAGCGCTGCTGAAAAAACGAATTGGATACGCGAAAGGCGAAGGTTTGCCGGAAGGTTGGACGCCGTCTTCGACTTACTTTTGTATCAAGGAGGGGATGATACTTGGTTCGATTCGAGTTCGTAACGGTAATAACGACTACCTTGAAAATGTGATTGGGCACATTGGTTACGAAACCGCGCCAGATGCTCAAGGCAAAGGCATCGCCACATTTATGTTGAACTGGGTGAAAGCTGAGGTTCTTGAAGGCAGCGCAATCGTCACTTGTGACGTGAACAATATCGCATCAAGACGCGTGATCGAAAAAGCGGGTGGCGAGTTCCTCAATACATTTTATTCAGAACAAGACCAATACGAAGTGCGCCGCTATCGATTGTCGGCAGAGTAAATTCATTGAGATGAACAAACGCCCTCGTGATTGAGGGCGTTTGTTATTGGTAATGTTCCATTCTGAAGTGAGAAATTAGAACTCTTCCTCTTCAAAGCGTCCTGTGTTCTCTAGCCATAAACCATTGATGACACCAAAGGCGCAGGCGAGTAACACGCCAAGTACCCAACACATGTACCACATACTTGCCTCCTTAATAGAGCGATGAGCTGTTGCTGCGGATGTAGTTGTTATCCAAACGTCCGAACATTTTGTAGTAACACCATGCGGTGTAGCCCAGAATCACAGGTACAACGATGATGGCAACGATAGAGATAATGCCGAGCGTTTTCTCACTCGATGTCGCGTCCCATAGCGTTAAGCTGTGCGATGGGTTGATGCTTGATGGCATGATCATCGGGAACAAGGTGACGCCCGCGGTTAAGATGATGCAAGCAATCGCAATGCTCGACATAGTAAACGCCACCCCAGCACGGCGAGAGACCGTTGCCCAAAAGCACACGAGTAAGCTCGTTACCGCAGTGAATGGAATCAGCCAAAGTTGCGGCATTTCGCTGAAGTTATGCAATAAATCACCCGCGATGCTCACCACTTGTTTGTTGAGTGGGTTTGAAATGCCATCTTTAAGCATCGCGCCGATGATGATGTAACCAGATTGAGATGCCGCGAACAAACCGCCAAACATAAACAGCAACATGGTTGCACCCGCGCCCCACAGCGTGATGTTTTGTGCTCGAGTGCGTAGCTCATGTTTGGTTTTCATTTGAAGGAAAGCAGCACCTTGTGTCACCACCATGGTCAAGCTCACCAAGCCACACAGAATTGGGAATGGAGTAAGCAAGTCAAAGAACCCACCTTGATAATCGAGCATCAGCAAGTTGTTTAACTCGAACTGTACACCGACTAACAAGTTACCGAAGCCAACCCCAAAGATAATCGGTGGAATCACACCGCTGATGAACAAGGCGATATCACATGCGTTGCGCCATTGCGGATTATCGATTTTAGCTCGGTAATCCATACCAATAGGACGCAACCAAAGGGATGCGAGCACCAACAGCATGGCAATATAGAATCCGGAGAACGCTGCGGCGTATACCAAGGGCCATATCGCGAAGATGGCACCGCCTGCGGTAATTAGCCAAACTTGGTTGCCGTCCCAGTGTGGTGCGATAGCGTTAAGCATTACACGACGTTCTAGGTTCTTTTTCCCCATAACTGGGAGCAGCGCGGCCACCCCCATATCGAATCCGTCAGTGATGGTGAAACCAATCAACAGCACACCAACGATCGCCCAAGTAAATAGGCGTAGGTTTTCGTAATCAAACATAGTGCCTCCTTAGTGCTGATCAATCAGTTTGAATGTGTCGGATTGTTTGTCTTTTTCGTTGTTCTCTTCATGGTGATAGCGACCCGTTTTAAGCACGCTTGGTCCACGTTTGGCAAACTTCACCATCAAGAACATTTCTACAATCAAGAACGCTGTGTAGAGCACATAAATAAAGCCGAGCGAAATCCAAATGTCACTTGGTGCGAGGTTAGATACCGCCATATTGACGGGAAGCACCTCACCAATTGCCCATGGCTGACGTCCATATTCGGCAACGAACCAACCTGCTTCACAAGCAATGAAAGGCAATGGAATCGCCCATAGTGCCGCTCTCAATAACCAAGGGCTCGAACCCAATTTTCTACGGCAGACTTGGACGAAAGACAAACCGATAATGGCAAACATTAATACCCCACAAGCCACCATGATTCGGAAGCTCCAGAACAGAGGTGCCACTTGAGGAATCGTGTCTTGCGCCGCTTGCTTTATTTGGCTTTCAGTCGCGTCGGTGACGTTCTCGGTGTATTTCTTCAAGAGCAAACCGTAGCCGAGGTCTTTCTTCATCTCATCGAATTGAGCGATGTTTTCAGGGCTGTCGTTACCTGCGCGAAGTTCCTCTAGCATGCCGTAAGCTTGGATACCATCGCGGATACGATCTTCGTTCTGTGCCATCAGATCGCGTAAGCCCATCACTGGTTCATCCAGCGAGCGAGTTGCGATGATCCCCATTAAATATGGAATCTTAATGGCGTAGTCGGTTTCCATGGTTTCTTGGTTTGGTAAGCCAAATAGCGTGAACGAGGCGGGTGCTTCTTCGGTGTGCCATTCGGACTCAATTGCCGCCAGTTTTACCTGTTGCACGTCACCAAGCTCGTAACCCGATTCATCACCCAGCATCAATGTCGACACAATCGCAGCCATGCCAAATGCAGACGCCACCGCAAACGAACGGCGAGCGAAAGAGATATCTCGACCTTTGAGTAAGTAGTAAGCACTGATGCCCATCACAAACAGAGCACCTGTGGTGTAACCGGCAGCCACGGTATGAACAAACTTCACTTGCGTGACGGGGTTAAACACCACATCAGCAAAGTTGATCATCTCCATTCGCATGGTTTGGTAGTTGAATTCTGCGCCGACTGGGTTTTGCATCCAGCCATTCGCCATCAAAATCCACAACCCAGAGAAGTTAGAACCTAGCGCTGTCAGCCAAGTGACCGACAAGTGTTGGCGTTTTGACAATCGATCCCAACCGAAGAAGAACATGCCGACTAAGGTGGATTCGAGGAAGAAGGCAATCAAGGCTTCGATGGCAAGCGGCGCCCCGAAAATATCGCCCACATAGTGAGAGTAATACGCCCAGTTGGTACCAAATTGAAACTCCATGGTAAGACCGGTCGCGACGCCTACGGCGAAGTTAATCCCGAATAACTTACCCCAGAACTTGGTCATGTCTTTGTAGATGGTTTTTCCCGTCATGACGTACAAAGACTCCATAACCGCCAGCAAGAAAGACAAACCTATGGTCAGTGGGACGAATATAAAGTGGTAGAGTGCGGTACTAGCGAACTGAAACCGCGACAGATCAACGACATCTGCAAACATAAGGACTCCTTCCCGCTACCAGAGTAGCGGGTTAGATAAGGTTATTATTAGTCTGTTTAATTAAGCGTTAAAGCTTGAGACACTTGAGTTACGCTTTTGCTGGTGTGCGAGAGAAAGGTTTTCTCAACCAGTAATCCAAGCTTACGTAGCGCCCACCGCCGTAGAAGAACAGCACCAGCAACATCACAAAGTAGGTGGCAGCGAACTCCATACCGTTGTTGAGCATTACTGGGTCACCCAATTCGGTGATGTAGTTGTATCGACCTGGGAAGTTGGTTGCTAACCATTCAATAAAGCCGTTCAAACGTACCGTTGCTTCCATGCCGCCAGTGGCGATGGCATCCCAACCGTGTTTCCAGTGCACCATTGCGCTCGCAACACTCATCAAGAAAATCATCGGAATCGACATCACTCGGGTAAACAAACCCAATGCGATACAAATACAGCCAAGCACTTCCGTACCTGCGGCAAGAAACGCTAACAACTCGGGAAATGGTAAGTTCAAACCACCATCTGCGGTGGACGCGCCAAACCACGCGACGGTGCCAGAGAAACCCAGCACCTTAGAGCGAGCGCCAACAAAAATGACCGGAATGAGGTAGAGACGAATCGCAAGTAACGCTAAGTAATCGTATCTTTTGCATTTCTCGACGAGACCGTCGAACCAATTGAGGGCTGACTTAATCATAATTTTTCTCCTGAAGGGCGGACGCTGACGAGTCCTAGTTCACTGAAGTGTTGAGCCCACTCCATGAAACTGAATCTGGCGAGTTGCTGAGCAACCATTTGTTGTAGTTGCGCCAGAGTCAGGTTTGGTTGCTGTTGTAATAGCTGAATCAATGCGACATCCACTTCTCTGAGCTTTTGCGATATCACATGATGCTGTGAGTTCCGAAACACGCCATAAAACACAGGGTGACGCCTGTCAGTTAGGAAAGTCACGGAGTCTTGATGCAACAAGAAAGGCACTTCGAGCAGCTTTAATGTTGGGTTGAGTTGCAGCACTTGGTGTTCTTCGAATATAGGATTCGGTGAAGAAGTGAATGCCGCGACTAAGGTGTCAATTTCTACATTGAACGCCACCCATTCATATTCCAACAACGCCTTCTGATCGGCAGAGATGAAGCTGGAATCTTGATGCGCTTTCTGCTGCAAAAACTGAACAAACTCGGTGGCAATATGATGAAACTCAGGCTCGGATGCACCATGCATCACCACAAAGTCATCCACCATGCGCTCAAGTTGTTCATCAGCGAACTGCGAAGAAAATAGAGGGAACGTATTCGCAACGACACCCAAGATGTTGTCGCGGATAAATTCGCTATATCGACACAGCGCATGCTGATTCATAGGTGTGCGAATCAGAGCCGTTAGGGACTCGGTTTGCGCGCGCATTTTGCTCGGAGGATTAAGCATTGAGCACCTCCTTACATAAAACTTCGAGGGTTTGGCTGAAATCCAAGATCTCGCCATGAATGCTGCGAAGCTCTTCAGCCAGAACAAGCAGCGACGGCACATTGTGGTCGCGCTCAAGAAGCAAAGGCTTACTGCCATGCACCGAGTAGGTGTAACGAGCCAGATCAATCACTTCATCAGGCACTGGTTTACCATGGGTATCGAGCAAGAAGTCGTCACGCTCTTTCAAGTGACCCGCAATGTGGTAATAGCGAATCGCATCGCTTGGTAAAGTGCTCAGCATGTCGTAAGGGCAGAAATGATGATTTCGGCTGTTGACGAACACATTGTTGATGTCGATAAGCAGCTCACATCCACTGCGGTCACTCACTTCAGCGATAAACTCGCCCTCTGGCATTTCATGTCCGTAATCGTGGTAGTAAGAGATATTCTCTAACGCCAATGGACGCTGAATAATGTCTTGCACGCGTTGAATGCGTTCGACCAAATACGGAATGTTCTCTTTATGTCGAGGGAGCGGAAGCAGTTCATACAAATAGCCCTGATTGTCTCTAGAGAAACTCAGATGTTCGCTATAGATGTCGATATTAAATTCATCGAGAAAGCGTGCGACGTCTCGTACAAAAGACTCGTTTAACGGTTGGCAATCACCAATCGATAAGCTCAAGCCATGAGCGACAAGCGGATAATATTGAGCAATGTCTTGCAGTTGTTCACGTTTCAAGCCGCCAATATTCATCCAGTTTTCCGGTGCCAATTCGAGGAAATCGATATCTGGGTGCTCGGGCAACTGACACAGCAAATCAACGTGTTCGCTGCGCAGCCCAATCCCTTTTGATGTAACGGTTATTGTCCGCATACCCCACCTGTGATTTTGCTTTTGGTTAATTTGATGGTTTCAGCCGAAGGGTTGATGCCTTCACCTGTCACACCACATTTACCGTCTCGGGCGCGTACCAAACGGCCTTGCGGATCATCTTTTAACTCTTGTTTCTCGAAGCGTTTCTCCGTACCACATTTACCAGCGGCACACTTACCGCCATGTTGAGAGCTGGATTGAGCTTCAACAGGAGCCTCGGTTGGTGCATCGGCAAACGCCATACCTGAGTTCAAAGTAATGACAGACGTCATCGCGATAGATAGAGCGAGTTTATTGTTCATGAGACATCTCCTTCGCTGCGCTCATTGGGTAGCTAGATAAGTCGTGACCAGCGATAACTTGACCGTGGTAGTACTCTTTGACGATCTTGATGGAAGCGGGTTTGAGTTTTAGACCTAAGCCCATCCAGTGGTTAAGCACCAAGAGTTTTGGATTTACTTCTGCGGCGATCTTGCCGACAACCGATGGCTTAGCGTGCATAAATGACGAGACTTCGTCTGCTTCTTCGTGAATTGCCAATGGCATCAATAAAATGTCGGCACCTTTAGCGAAGTCGATGAAGTCAGGGTTACTGCCGTTTTGGTCGGCGGAAATCACCATTACGCCTTCGGCACTTTCGATTCGGAAAGCGAGACAAGGTACGTCACCGTGTGGGATGCCGAGAGCGTAAATGGTTAACCCATCTTGCTCGTACACCTTGGTGCCTTGGGAAGTTTTGTATGGCACATCAGTAATGGTGACTGGGAACAAGCCATCGCTGCCATCAAACAAACCGTTCAGATATGCGTACGCGCCTTCATCACCGTCGAAAAGCGCTTTCATGTAACCGGTTAAGCTAGGAAATGCAGAGCCTGCTTCTGGGCCCGCGATATCGAGGGGATCTTGACGGTCAAAGAAGTAACCACCTTTTAATAAGGCAGGAACGTCAGCGACGTGGTCAGTGTGAAAGTGGCTTAAACCAAGGAAGTCTAAGTCTTCCAGTTTGCCGCCCGCTTGACCAAAACGCAGATAAACACCGCCACCGGCATCGATCATCACGCGTGATTTTCCTTTCCACCAAACCAGTTCACCAGACGATGCACGAAGGTCATCAGAGATTGGTCCGCCGGAGCCGAGTAGCTGCAAAGTAAAATCTTTTTCGAGCGGTTCGACAGTTAATGCGTAACAGTTAGCTGCACCTAAGGATAACCCTAGAGCCAGCACTAACGCTTTTAAAGGCTGTTTCATATTGAATACCTATGAGTTTGATTTTTCTTATTTATTTTCTTTGGGTGAGCATCCAAAGAAGTGTTGAAGAGGCAGGAAAAACGATTTGTTTTTGATGTCCGTCAAAGCACGGGAATAAGATATCCAATATGAATGGTTAATTATATCTAGTAATTTTAAAGTTTCGTTCAGGTAAATTGAACGTTATTGGTTTGAGCTGAACAAGCATCAGAATGTAAAAAGGCACCGCGAAGGGTGCCTTTTGTTTATGTTTTGCAAGAACAATCAGGGCATGCATTGTCGCTTTAGCATGAAACCGATAAGCTGTTTGGCATCTTGCCAAAATAGCAGTATTAGGAAGTGCATCATGGATCTCGATATTTACCAAGTGGACTCTTTCACCACCGAACCTTTCAAAGGAAACCCTGCTGGAGTTTGCCTTTCACAAGAACCGTTACCAGAAGCATTGATGTTTTCTATCGCTGAAGAAATGGCGGTATCAGAAACCGCTTTTCTCTGTTTGAAAGACATGCGACTGCGCTGGTTCACACCTAAAGTAGAAGTGGCGCTATGTGGTCATGGCACATTAGCGACAGCGCAAATCTTAAAAGAGCAAGGGTTAGCGAAGGTTGGCGATATCATCGCCTTTCAAACCCTCTCTGGTGAGCTTCATGCAAAAGTGAATGAGTCGACTATTGAGCTCGACTTTCCTTCGACTCAGCTTGAAATGGATGTTGAACAAGACGCTGCGTTGTTAGCGGCGCTTGGATTGAAAGCGGAGCAAGTGCTTTCTTACGCTCAGTTTGACAGCAAAGGCTTTATTGAAGTCGACAATGAACAAACCGCGTTGGAACTCAAGCCTAACTTTGACGCATTAAAAAATATTAAAGGGCGCGGCGTGGTGGTAACTGCTCAATCGAATTCCCCGGATCTCGACTTCATCTCGCGTTACTTCGCCCCTTGGGTGGGCGTGAACGAAGATCCTGTAACAGGCTCAGCCCACTGCGCACTGACTCAGTTTTGGTCGCAAAAACTCGGTCAAAATCAGTTCCGTGCCTATCAAGCCTCAGCCCGCGGTGGTCATTTACAAACCGAACTGCTTGAAAACGGACGTATTAAACTGATTGGCTCTGCAAAGACGGTAATCAGCGGAAAACTAAAGGTATAACGCGATGAAACAATCCATTATCCATATTGCTTTGGTCGTAAAAGATTACGATGAAGCGATTGATTTTTATGTGAATAAGCTGAAGTTTGAGCTGGTGGAAGATACTTACCAACCAGAGCAAGATAAGCGCTGGGTTGTGGTTTCTCCACCGGGTTCTAATGGTGTGACATTATTGCTAGCCAAAGCGTCTAAGCCAGAACAGCATGATTTTATCGGTAACCAAACCGGTGGACGTGTGTTCCTATTTTTGAATACCGATGACTTCTGGCGTGACTACAACCGAATGGTAGAGCAGGGCATTAAGTTTGTTCGCCCGCCTGCGGAGCAAGACTACGGCACAGTCGCAGTATTTGAAGATCTCTATGGCAACCTGTGGGACTTGTTAGAGATGAGCCCAAGCCACCCAATGGCTTCGCGTTCATAGATTCATACTAATTGATATTAACAGCGTCTTTCGGGGCGCTCTTTTTGTTTCAGATGTCCGCCTCTTGCATTTCTTTCTTCTTCTCCTATTTCGCTTCACTTTGCCTATCAGCTTCATTCTCAAAATGATAATGATAAAAAAATCTAAATAAGATTATGTTTTTTAAGGGTTTAAACTCGGCACTATATTTGCGTTATCCCCCTTACAACCAACGATTCAGTTGACGAGGGGAATAATATGAAAACAAGGAAAATGATCGTGCTAACGTGTTGTTGTGCATCTGCGTCAGCATACGCACTTACTACCAGTGATTTGACATATGAATCTGGCAGCGATAGCTCAAACTACTCGCTAAAAGGCAAGCCGAATAATATGTATTCTATTTCCGGGACATTGCCACAAGACACTCTCAGTAATGTTTATTCAATGCTGCCAGAGGGTACAGCCGTCAACAATGCCTTTATCGCACCAGAGCGTTACTCGAACATCGATATTGACGATGAACTCGATGGAGCCCCTTATGCGACCGCCTCAATTACGTTTCTGAATGAAGGGGCTGGTTATAGAAATGCATTGGGGTACTTCGTTTACGACACTGATAATCCACCGTCAAACAAAGACGAAGTTAACGCACATGTGATTGTATTCCCTAATGCTTCCAAGGCACCAGATGGTGAGATGGCTGAAGGTGATACGATTGACCTTAATGTGCAGTTGACAGCAGGTCAAACGCTGGCATTTTTCGTTATCCCAAATGGGTGGGGAGCCAGTACTTACAACAATATTTTGAATTTAGGTCCTTGGAACACGCCTTTCTATAGTTATTCGAACCTTAACCCTGAATCAACAGCGCTCTATCGTAGACATAATGTTGCGTTTATCGATACGCAAAACGAGTTTCTTGTGTTGGGGTTCGAGGATCTTCTTCGCCCCTACGGTGACAATGACTTTAACGACTTACTGTTTACCGTCGATGTTTCACCATTCTCCGCAGTAGACGGTGTAAACCCGGATGGAACGACGGATTCTAAATACGAAGTGCTGGTACAAGAAAACGACCCAGATGTTACCGTTACTTCTGTTTATCCAAGTTCTAATTCTTATGCGACCATGGCCTTTGAAGATCGCTGGCCATTAATGGGCGATTACGATTTTAACGATGTGGTGTGGCGCTACCGCGTGACTGAACTGTTGAATGGTCAACGTGAACTGAAAACCATCACCGTGGATTACACCTTACAGGCAATGGGAGCAGGGTTTTCAAACGGCTTTGCTGTAAAACTGCCGAATGTTGACCCGGCAAACGTTGCTTCTGTTACGCTCACGAAAAATGGGCAGGCGGTTGAACATACGGTCTTACAATCTGGTAGTGAAACGATTCTTGTGGTTTCAGAAGATCTACGAGCAGAGTTGGAATCGCTTGGCGTGCTCAGTGAGACTTGTACTTATTACCGAACGCAAAGCGGTTGTTTGAACCAACAAGCTGCTGAGCTCCTTGCATACCAACTTGTTGTTGAGTTAACCACTCCTGTGGAGAGAGATTTGGTTGGCTATCCACCTTATGACTCTTTCATTTTTGCGGCTGAAAATACCTACCATGGCGACTTTGTGGCGACATTCCCTGGTATGACATGGCAAACGCACTTTAAGTCGTTCTCCGGTACTGCTGAGATGAACAATGCAATATTCAATATGCATGATGACGATACGGGTGGTTCGGAATACTTCCTGACCGATAACAATATGCCTTGGGCGATCAACATTCGTGCTGAGTGGGAACATCCTATCGAACTTATGGACATCAGCCATGCTTATACCGGTTTTCCAGCGTGGGTATCGAGCAATGGTGAAACGGATACCAGTTGGTATAGCACGCCAGTAAGCGGAAAAACCATTTCAGTAGCGGAATAATAAGGAGCTTCACATGAAAATTTCAACAAAACTGCTGACCATCATGTTCGTTCCTGCGTTTATTGTCGCTTGTGGTGGTGGAGGCGGCGGTGGTGGTGGTTCTTCAACGCCTGCACCAACGCCCACTGTTGAAACCATCGATAACACTCAAGATATTGTGGCGGAACGTGATTTTTCATTTGATGTCGGAGAAACCATTACTATATCGATGAACTATCAAGGTTCTGCGGATGGTGCTTTACACCTTTACACCAAAGCGGCATTTACCACAGAAAACGGTGTGGTCGTGGCCGATCCAATGTCGCGCATCACCACCATTTATCCAACACGAACCAGCGAAGTGGAGTTAGAGGTAAATGGTAACTGGAGCCAGTTGTATGCTCAGTGGATACCCATGAGTGCGAATGAATCAGAGAAGAATTGGGTCGTATCATTAAATCAGTCCAACAATAATTACCACCTCGACTTTTAATAGTGACGAGTAGAAAAAACGAAAGCGCGGCAAATGTCGCGCTTTTTGTTTTTCGAAAAATTCGGCGCAATATGAATGTGACCTATATCACCTTATGAATGAATCATATAGAATGGCGGCCACATTCAATATGACCTTTTTTAACAGTATCTCGAAAGTAAATTAAGAGCTTGTTATTAAAAGAAATTTACTTCGAGGGCACTGCTATCATTAGTACAAACAACATCACCATGCAATTTGGTGCCGAGCCATTGTTCGAAAACATTTCCGCTAAATTTGGCAACGGTAACCGTTATGGCCTGATTGGCGCGAACGGTTGTGGCAAATCTACGTTCATGAAAATCCTGAGTGGCGCGCTCATGCCAAGTTCAGGCAACGTTTCTATTACTCCAGGATTAAAACTTGGCGTATTGAGCCAAGATCAGTTTGCGTTTGAACAATACAGCGTGATTGACGCCGTGATCATGGGTGATCGCAAATTGTGGGAAGTGAAACAAGAACGTGACCGCATCTACTCATTACCAGAAATGAGTGAAGAAGACGGCATGAAAGTCGCTGAGCTTGAAAGCGAGTTCGCAGAAATGGACGGCTATACAGCAGAAAGTCGTGCTGGCGATATTTTGCTGCAAGCAGGTATTGAAGAAGAGCTGCATTTTGGTTTGATGCAACAAGTTGCTCCGGGCTGGAAACTGCGCGTGCTTTTGGCACAAGCCCTGTTTGCTAACCCGGATATTTTGTTGCTCGACGAACCAACCAACAACTTGGACATTCATACCATCAACTGGTTGGCAGAAGAGTTGAACCAACGTAAGTGTACGATGATCATCATCTCGCACGACCGTCACTTCCTAAACTCTGTGTGTACTCACATGGCAGATATCGATTACGGCGAATTGCGAATTTACCCTGGTAACTATGAATACTTCCTTGAGGCATCTGGTCTTCGTCGTGAACAGCTATTGGCTTCTAACGCGAAGAAAACCGCTGAAATCAACGAACTTCAAGATTTCGTAAACCGTTTTGGTGCGAACGCATCGAAGGCGAAACAAGCCAGTTCGCGCGCTAAAAAGATGGATAAAATCCAACTCGACGAAGTGAAAGCAAGTAGCCGTGTTAGCCCATCGATTGATTTCGGTGAGGGTAAAAAACTGCATCGTTTAGCCTTGGAACTGCAAGACCTTGGTCACTCGTTTGGTGATGAGTTGTTGTTTGAAAAAGGCAATTTGTTACTTGAAGCGGGCACTCGCCTTGCGATCATCGGTGAAAACGGTGTGGGTAAAACGACCTTGCTGCGTTGCCTAGTGAACGAGTTAGAGCAAACTCAGGGCGTAGTAAAATGGTCTGAAAACGCTTCGATTGGTTACTGTCCACAGGACAGCAGTGCAGACTTCGATAATGATCTGACCATCTTTGAGTGGATCTCTCAGTGGCGTACCGTGAAGCACAATGACTTAATGGTGCGTGGCATTCTAGGCCGTTTGTTATTTACCGCTGACGACGCCAACAAAAAAGCGAAAAACTGCTCGGGTGGTGAGAAGAACCGCCTGCTGTTTGGTAAGCTAATGATGCAAGACATCAACGTTCTGGTGATGGATGAGCCAACCAACCACATGGATATGGAAGCGATTGAAGCGTTAAATAGCGCATTAAAAGACTACACTGGCACTTTGATTTTTGTCAGTCATGACCGTGAGTTCGTATCGTCATTGGCGACTTCAATCATTGATGTAAAAGACAAACAGTTGGTGAATTTCCAAGGTACATTTGAAGAGTACATGGCACACCAACAAAAGGTGCTTAGCGCTGCGTAACCAAGCGCCAGCGTCGATCATTGCGAATACTTGGATGTAAAGTTCGTCTTTGAGACGAAGCAAACAACAGATTATTCGTAATAGTGATTTAATCTAAACCTAATAGAGGTACGGTGGTGAGTACTACGCTCGCCACCCACAATTAAGGAGCCGTTCATGAGCCATGAATTTATGACCGACGAAGAACGTATTGAACTGCAGAAGAACAACCCTCTGCACGGTCTTAAATTAGAAGACATGTTGCAGCAGCTTGTTGACCATTACGGTTGGGAAATCCTCGACACAGCAATGCGTATGAACTGTTTCAACACTAAGCCAAGCATTGCGAGCAGTGTTAAATACCTGAAGAAAACAGAATGGGCTCGCGAGCGTGTAGAGAACTTTTACCTATACCGTTACAAGCGCATGCCAAAGGCATCTGAATACGAATACAATCTACCGCCACGTGCACGTACTTTCCGTCATGGATTAGAACCACGTGAACCAATGGAACTGACGGTTGAATCGATTCTAGCTTCACAAGCAAAGGCTGCGTCTGCGCACAAAGAGCGTTCGTCTAAACAGCGTACAGATCGCGCTCGTTTTAACAACCGCCGTCGATAAACTTTCAGTTCTCTTGTTCTGTAGTCATCAGGTACAAGAATGATTTTGATGAAAAGCCAAACTATTTAGTTTGGCTTTTTTATTGCCTTTTCTTTGGCTAAATATTTTGCTCAAGACCCTAGCTTGATAATCGAAGAGTACATCTGCTGCGGATCTGACTGACGGTTGAATCGCGCTTGGAAGCTCTCCACCACATAATCAATAAAGGCTCGTAATTTTTGCGATTGCTCTTTGTGGTAAGGGTAAACGATGTACAGCGCGTGCTTTTCCATCTGCCACTCAGGGGTAATCTCGATCAATTCACCTGAAGCTAACTGAGGCTCGACAAAGAAATCTGGTAGTAATGCGACACCGAGTCCGGCGCATGCCGCTTGGGTAAGCGCAAGACCACTGTTGACCATATAAACACAAGGCGGAATCGCAACATCTAAAATCTGATTGCCGTTATTAAAAGTCCAACGACGTGATGCCGATGACAGGCTGTAACTCAGTAGGCGATGATTTACCACATCACTAGGCGAGAGGAAGGGCGCAGATGCTTCCAAGTAATTAGGAGAGGCACAAAGCACACGCCGAATGTCTAACAGCTTTCTCGAACGTAAAGTTGAATTTCCAAGCTCTTCTCCACCACGAATGGCGATATCAACCCCTTGTTCAATCAAATCGAGGTGCTCGTCGCTCATGATTGCCTCTATGGAAAGTTCTGGATGCAGCTTCATAAACTCGCAAATGATAGGGTTTAGTTCAATCAACCCTAATGACATCGGCATGCTGACTTTTAGCGTGCCCTTTAATGTGTGCGAAGACTCAATCACTGAACGATCGGCATTGTTGAGTGCATCGAGAACCTGACACACTTGCTGATAATAGAGCTGACCATTATCGGTAATGTGTAAATTGCGGGTAGTGCGGTTAATCAAAGGGCTTTTCAAATAGCTCTCTAATTCATTGATGTTCTTACTTATTGCGGCTTTTGAGAGGTTTAAATCTTCTGCAGCTGCGACGAAGCTGCCTAGCTCCACGACTCGACGAAATACGGTTAATGCTCTGATCTTATCCATGTAATTGCTACCTTGAACTTATTATTGTTCACTATTGGTGAACTATATAGACACTATTATAGAGTTTATTCACTGTTTGGAGTTAATTAATATCACCTCATTCAATGAGTGCCCGCTGAGTAGGGGCAAGTGTAACTAGGATTCCACTATGAAAAAGATCGTCGCATTTACTGGTAGCAACAACAGTCACTCAATCCACAGTCTATTGGTTCAAGCATTAGCAAACCAAGCTACCCAAACAGAAGTAAACACGATTGACCTAAACGACTTTGAATTGCCAATGTACGGTTTGGACGTTGAAGGTCAGGGCATCCCAGAAAACGCACACAAACTGCGTGCGACGTTAAACGAATACGATGCGATCATCATTGCATCACCAGAGCACAACGGCTCAATGCCAGCATTCCTGAAAAATGCGATCGATTGGCTATCACGCGTTGCGCCTCAAGGTACGTCTTTCTTTGGCGACACTAAGAAACCAGTTCTGCTAGTGAGCACATCTCCAGGTGCAAACGGCGGCGCGACAAATATCAAAACCATGGCTGAGTTGATGCCTTGGTGGGGCGGTGATGTAAAAGGCACTTACAGCTTGGGCGGTTTCTACGACAAGTTCCAAGAGGGTGAATTTGATACAGCGACCTCGGCGGAATTGAGTGAGCTAATGGCCTCTTTCGAACATGCTATTAATTAGTTTGATTATATTTCTATACAAACTATTAAATCACTAACCTAGTTGCTAGTTAATTTTTAATAACAACTAGGTCATTCCTTACAATTATTGCTTTTTAATTGCGAAATTAAATCTTACTGTAAATTTATAGTAAGTTGTGTTTTGTTGTCTGTGAATATAAAAATAATATAAAGGTTTATATTATGAGTACTATTAAATATCCCATATTATTGCTAAGTGTTTTTGCCTCTCTTCCTGCTGTCTCTCAAGAAAATAAAGATGAAAAACTGCAAGATATGTCTGATCCACTTGCGGTATATACACAAGCTGGTTTTGGCATCAGTGATAAAGGCATTAATATTAAAGTCGGCCAAGCCTATGATTCAAATAAGCCAAATACGCTTGCTATGAATGTTATTGAAGTGAAGGGGATCGGTGGTGACTTATTAGGTATAAGAGACAACGATGAACCACTCTACAAAAGTGTAGACGATAGCATTGACTCACTTCGTCTTCGTAACTTTCAATCTGACTTAACAACAGGTCGAGGCCGCCAAATTGATATCAATTATGACGTTGATAACGACAGACTTGACGCTTCTTACAGTTATGTTCAATCGCTTCCCAAGTTTGGCATAGTGCAGCTTTTTCCTCTAGGTGGTGTCGGCGTGACTGTCGCGAACGATTATAGCGGAGAAGATAATGGTTACGAAATTCCGGGCACGTTTATGGTGGTTGGCATGTACTCTAAAATCGACATCACAGATAAAATCTGGATTAATTATAACCCAATGTACATGCATACATTATCTGGTTCGAGTGAGTATAAAGATAATTATTATGCAGAAGAGAAGGATATTCTAACCCATGAGTTTACGCTCTCTTATCAATTAAATAAAAGATCGAATATTCGTTATTATGCAAACTGGAATGAAAACGTTGATTTTAATGATGGTGATCATCGTATTGAATACAACTATCAATTTTAATTACTAGTTTTTATTGGTAACGATTTTAAAGTGATTATTGAAGTAAATATCTAGTTATGGATATTCTCTTTTTATCACTAATGTTGTTACTTGGGCTGTACGCTAGGATAGAAATCCAAACAACGCTCTGTAAGCCACTGCATAACAGGACCTAATTCTTTTGCTTTGCCTGTCACACGGTCAATTTGTAAAAGCCAATCTTTTTCTTCCCCTTGTAGCTTAAGGGGAACGATATCTAAGTGCTTTTGAAACAGGTGGTCAGGTATCAAGCTCCAGTTATTATTCAGTTTAATCAACTCTACTAGGCTTTCTAAATCATTCACTTTGGTTAGTGAATTAGATAAGTTTGCGTTGTAGTGAGCAGGGTGGTCTTTTAATACGATTTGCCGATACGCCTTAAGCGCTTCAAAAGAAACGGATTCCTCAGCCAATAACGGGTGTGACTGATGTACAGCGATAGAAAACGGCACATAGCCAATCGAACCTAGAATCACGTTCTTAGGCTGTGTACTGCTCCACAGCATAAAACCGATATCCACTTCATTACTCGCGACAGCATCAGCAATGTCATTGTTTTTCAAGACATTGAGATTGAGCTCGGTGTGCGGAAATTGCTGATAAAACTCATCAATGACGCCAAAAAACTGCGGTGTTAGTAAAAGCGCATTAATTCCTATCGAGATCCTATCTTCTACTCCTACATTGAACGTTTGCAGAATATTTTGTATGTGTTGTGCATGCTCTAACAAGGAGATGGCTTGAGCATGCAGTCGCTCGCCTTGTGCCGTTAAGGTAGGCAATCGAGAAGTACGATCAAAGATGGTCAGTCCTGTGTCGATTTCCAAGTTTGAAATCGTAGTACTGACCGCAGACTGTGCTTTACCAAGTTTTCTTGCCGCCGCAGAAAACGAACCACACTCCACGCACATGACTAACGTTTCAAGTTGTTGAAGGTTGAACATAACGATGTATCTAATTTTTAGATGGTATCTAACTATATCTTATAAAAAGTTTAGATGACAATCGCTCCATTAATCGTTAAGTACAAGTAGAGAATAAGATGAGTAACCACCAATCTGCGGAATTATCGGATACACAAAAGGAACTAGAAGCATTGCGTGAACGCTTGCGTCAAAATACTCAAACCATGCAAAGTTCGGCTAAGAAATCAGACGCTAACGAAATGATGTCTGGCGTGATTAAGACCGTAGCGACGTTCGAAAAAGACTAATAAGATCCTTCTTAGAAAATAGAAAATAGAAAATAGAAAATAGAAAATAGAAAATAGAAAATAGAAGAAAGGCACCAATTAATGGTGCCTTTTGTTTTTATAGCTGCGCCGTAATTTCCTCTATCTCTTGCTGCCATTGCTTTTGCATCGCTGGTTTTTGATGTTTGGGTTTCCGCCCTAAATCAGCTTCCAGCAAGCTTTCTAGCTCCAACAGTCTTTCCAGCATTTGCTCTTCGGATTGCTCATCAGGCGCGGTGTTTGTTTCCATCGATATTACTTCATTGCAATGATGCGATATGGCAGATTTGGGAGCAGTATCAGTTACGCGTTGATACACCTCTTCCGCGCTTAAATACTCCGTCAGTAAGCCATTTTCAATAAACCAGAATCGATTACAGCTTTGTTCTATCAGGCTTCGGTCATGACTCACCAATAGGGCGGCACCTTCGAAGTTTTGCAGAGTTTCAATCAGCTCTTCTTTGCCTTCCATATCCAAATGGTTGGTCGGTTCATCTAAAAACAACATGTGATAACGAGCGAGGGTTAAGCCAACAAACAGCAGCCTTGCTCGTTCCCCACCACTTAGACTGACGACTTTCTGCTCGTGTCTTGCGTACTCGAATCCTGCACCAATTAGCGAACGTTTTGCCTGTTCACTGCTGATGCTGGCAAACGACTGCAACGCATCTGTGATGGATTGATGATCGTCGAGTTGCTTTAGGGATTGATCGTAGTAACCCATGCGACAGCGATCGTGGAAAGTTACACTCTCATGTTGGTTGCCTAGGTCGGTTTGATTGGCTTCATACTGACGATAAAGCAGATTCAACAAAGTCGATTTACCGCAACCATTACTGCCTAGAACGGCAATTCGGTCGCCACTTTTCACGCGCATTTCTGCCATATCAAACAAGTGATAATTACTGTTTGGCGGCGTTACTGAGAAAGGCAGAACCTCTAACAGTCGATTTGCTGGCATTGACTCACCTTGAAGTTGTAGCGCCCACGGTGTGCCTTCTGTCAGTTCGGTTTGTTCTTCCTCCAAACGTTCTTTGCGCGCAAACATCGTCTTGGCTTTTCGAGCAAGATCCTCGTTGTCGTAGACTTTGCCCCAAGTGGCTAAACGCTTGGCGCTTTTCTCGATTCGGTCGATCTCTTTCTGCTCGCTGGCATGGCGAAGTTGATCGGTTTCATCTTTCTCTTTCAATGCTTGTCTTGCTTGAGAACAAGGCAGAGAGAAATGATGCAGAGAGCGATCTCGCATGACCCAAGTGGTGTTGGTGACGCGATCGAGTAAGGTTTGATCGTGAGATACCAATACGAATGAGCCTTTCCAGTTTGATAAGAATTGCTCTAACCAAAGGAGCGATGGCAAGTCCAAGTGGTTGCTTGGTTCATCCAGAAGCAGTAAGTCAGGTTGATGGATAATCGCACGAGCAAGCAGGAGTCGCATTTGCTGACCACCACTGCAATTTTCAACCGGCATGTGTCGTTCTGTGGTTGAAAATCCGAGTTCATCCAATAAGAGTTCGGCGCGCCAAATCTCATCCTCTGATAAGGATTCTGCTAACGCGTCCAATACGGAATGTGTACTTAAAGACTTAGGTAAATGCTGCTCAACATAACGCATCAAACATGAACTGGCTTTGGCAACCGTGCCTTGGTTTGGTTTAAATTGACCGCTAAGCAGTTTGAGTAGGGAGCTTTTACCACAGCCGTTATGACCGATAAGACCAATTTTGTCACCACGATGAATCGTAAACGTTAGATCTTTGAAGATTGGTGTTGCTGTGTGAGAAAGGGTTAATGATTGTGCAGTTAAGAAAGTACTCATAGTGTTCTCAAGAATTTTGGGCGTAAGACGCCATTGTCATAGCTGACAATAATTCTTCGAGCTTGAGGGAAAGTACTCGGGTGACGTGTTTTCGTCGAAAGGTAATTATTCGCTCAAGTCGAGATTATCGCAGCGCGAAATCTGAAACTCTTGAGCGGTCCTTCATGCCATAAAAACGTGGGTTGATTGAACACCACAAAGACATAAATTCCTCCTTAATTTCGTTGTAAGTGTTGCCACTTTTGGTTGATAGATGCGCTAGATTCTAACCCTAAAAGTGGCAATGTACAGATAGCTTGATGAAAAAATGATGAGAGGATCACCAATGTATCACGCGCTTTTAACGATATAAGCTGAACTTCTTGGTCAATTCTCGAAGTGTTTCAGTCTCGCCGAACAAGCAAATACCCAAGTATTCTAACTCGGCTTCTGGTGTGTTTTTGGTGGTTTGCTGTTGTATTTCAGAGCCGCCTTCTACCATGGTGTGAGTAAAGTCGGAGAAGGGGATGCTTCTGTCGAGTGCTTCTTGGCGAAGCTTTCTGATTTTGTTGGAGTTGTCCGCTCTCAAGACGATAAACGGATAGTGGGAGATATTTGGATGAAGACTACCATCAAGGTCGTGATAGTCGGTGTAGACTGCGTCGCCATCAGAAAGTTGATTCGCAAGGCTTACGCTCAAATGTCCTAATACGTTAACGGCGCGTCCCACTTCGACTTTTTTACTGATTACGGCAACAAATCGTTTTTGGTTTTCGTCGGGAAGTTGATTCATGGAGGACCTCGTTTCTCTAATGATCTGGCTATTGTTTAACTGCCTCCATTGTATTTCCTCGCACGCGCAATTTTGTTTCTAACATTGCTTTCGAAAAGTTAAATTTGCAATAAACGACCGATGTAATCGTTTTTCATGCAATAAGATTCCTCAGAGTTTGCAAATAGACAAGGCACCAACGGATTGTCGGTGCCTTAGGTCTATGGCGAACCAAGCTCTATTGTTTGTTTAGCTCAGCCGCGGTATCCACAAAGATGCCTTGGATGTCTTTCGCTTCACGCTCTGTTTGACCACCGTGTTTTAGGAACGCGTCGATGATTGCTGCGGTTTTTTGCTCTTTTGCGCGCTCTAAGAAGTAACGCAATTCTAGCTCTGCACCTGCGTCTTCATCTTTGATAGAGGTTGCGATGATCTCTTTGTACATTACAATGTCACGCACTTCTAGTTGGCTAATCACGCCCAATGTTGCCGCTAAGAACCCATCTAACTCTGCTTTAGGAACAAACTGAGTAATGATGTTTAACTGCTCTGCTTGTTGTGCCGTAAAGTCGTTACCAAGTAGCAGTGCTTGAAGCGCTTTGTTTTTGCCCATGCGACGAGCGAATTGTACCGCACCTTGACCACCCGTTGGGATGTTGACGTGAATCTCTGGCTGAGCAAATGCTGCGTTTTCAGTGCCGTAAGCCAAGTCACACGCCATCACAAACTCATTACCGCCGCCACGAGCCACACCATCAACCACAGCAACCGATACTTGTTTCATCGCTTTGATATTGGCAATCATGTGATTGAATTCAATTGATGCTGCCTGACCACCTTGTGTGCCGTTAATAACGTTCAAATCTAAATGCGCCAAGAAGAAAGACTCATGAAGCGATTTGAAGACCACCACTTTCGTATCGCGGTCATCTTTAAGTGATAGGACAAATTCGTTGATTTCATTAATCAAATCGATCGTCAGTACGTTCACCGGTGGGTTGTTGATTTCAACAGTAGCGATGCCGTTTTGTTGTGTGATTGATAGAGTTTTCATAACTGTTTCCTCAGCGTTAGTAAGATCAGCAGACCTCAGTAACGCGAATTTATTGGTTTGGTATTGAGGAGGTTTGTCTCTCTCCCGTTGTGTACAGCTACTATAGATTTGTTATAAGATGAGAAAAATAAGCTAAATGGCACATAATTGGTGCTTTAATAGCAACAATGGTTTTTTAGGTAAGGCGTTATGGATTTCTCTAGTCGTTTATTGCTGTTACTTGAAGTGGTCGAGCTTGGCTCGTTCACCAAGGTATCAGAACAGAAGAATGTGGATCGTTCGGTGATCTCAAAACAGATCAGCCGTCTGGAAGAGGAGTTGGGCGTTCGATTGCTCAACCGAACCACGCGCTCTTTATCGTTAACGGCTGCTGGGAATGAAATGGTCAACCAAGCCAAATCTCTTCGGTCACTTCTCAGTGATACTCACCGTTTGGCGCAGAATTATCACGAAGAGCCTCGTGGTGTCTTGCGCATTACCAGTTCGACCATGTTCGGACGTCAATATGTTCAAGATGCGATTTCGGTGTTTCAACAACAATACCCAGATGTGGAGTTTGAACTGCGCTTAGAAGATCGCATGGTTGATATGGTGCAAGAGGGGTTTGATATTGGCTTCCGCATCGGACGACCTAAAAACTCGAGCTTGATTACTCGAAAGATTGCGCGAAGTCGCCTGTTGATTGTTGCCGCCCCAGCGTTTTTAGAAAAGCATGGTGAGGTGAACAGTTTAGAGAAATTGGAATCTTTACCCGCCACTATTTACGCCGCCCCAGGTCTGTTATTCGATAAATTCGGCTATCACGATGACCAAGGCAAACAACAGCACTTTCAGCTTAATGTCGCTTATAAAGTGAATGATGTGGAAATGTTGGCAAGAAGCGCAGCAGGAGGAAATACCCTTGCTGTGGTGACTGCACAAATGGTTCAAGACGAAATCAAGCAAGGCAAGCTAGTGCCAATCATGACGCACTTGAACATTGATGATTTCGGCACCTTCTATGCAGTCTATCCACACCGTGATGCGCCGATCAAAACTAAGTTATTTATCGACACACTCAAATCCATTGTGGGAGAAGAGACGCCCATTTGGGAGAAGAACATCCCAAACTTCGACAAGATGTACGGGCGAGGGAAGTAGAGAGCATTAGTAGTACTTATTCTCGGTAAACTCAATCCACTCATCAAACACTTGTTCCAGCGGTTTATCGGTCACTTTAGAGATGTCACCATTGGTTTGAATAAGGGTGATTAACCCATCCGAACCATAACTTTGCTGGATAAACTCACCAATGCTATAACCGATACGGTACACGGCTCCTTGGCTATCCCAACCGTTACCTTCTTTAAGAATTTTTGCGTATTGTCTAAATTCCTCTTTTGTTGATGGTTTACGCCAGCCATATTCTTTTTCGGCTTCATAACAAGCGATCGCTTCCCAGAGCCATCTTGGATTGTTGATAATATTAGGGTTTATTGCAGTCGTTACTAGATGTACATATTCATGGTATGCGGTGTCCATTGTACTTTGGGAACCTGTATCGCGGAGTAATATTTCATTCTCGCTTATATAGCCCGTAGACCAAGGGTAACTCTGACCTAAAAGGTGTTTTTGATAGGCTAAATATTGGTTTCGGTCTTTCCAAATCCTTACCGTAATCGGTGGCATTTCTTTTACTTTAAAATCAGTAATCAGCTGAGGAGTTTTACTCGTAAGTTGATGATTAATATGTTCGACAATGGAATCATCTACGCCAGAATAAAGCACATACTTAAACTGTCCTTTATCAATGAAAGACTCTTTTGTTGCAGAGTTAGAGAAAAATGAAAACAGAGCCAAAAGAACGACAATACATCTCATAATCACCCTTCCTTAAGAATTTATAAAACTCTATTGGTAGATGAAGTGAGGCGTATTTACCAGCAACAAATCTGAATATGCGACGCTCTTCTAGCTAATTCACAAGCGACATGGATTAGATCGGAGAACACTGTCCATGTATCCGCTGAACTGCTCAATAATCAACTTTACCCATTACGGCGAGTTTTAATCGCTTGGCGTATATTCTGACGTTGTTCTTTACTCAGAGATCGTACTTTATCTCTCATTGGAACGGCTGCCGCACCATTACCCCATTTCACATCGGGTACTTGAATAATGTTGCCATCAGGGCCTTGAATCTGGACTGAATTACGTTCGCTGCCTTCGACATAGCTAATTTGATACATGGCTTCACCATTGATTTCACTGATGATGACATAGTTATCAGCTACAACTTGGACTTCCCACTTTACATTTGGGTTGTCACATTGAATGCAGATAGGGTTGTCCCAGCCACCATCTACGATAGGTAGATCGTTATCTGGTGGTGGCATTATTCCCCATTCGCCATCAACGATGGGTAATTCATTATCTGGGATGCTAGCTTCTGGCGAGTTTCCTCCTGACGAGCCCGAAGAGGAGCACCCCATGAGCAGAGCGGAAGAGATAGCAATTGCGATATATTTTTTCATCAGTTTTTCCTCTGGAATAAGGTTTACATGACCGTTCTCGCGCTAGTCTGATCCGTAAGTCTGTGGGAGAGCGTGACACTATTCGATGGGGAAAATATATCGAATCAACTGGCGCTTATCTAAGCACCAGTTGTTATTCAAGTCATAACCTTGGGTTATTAATGTAGGAGAGGGGGGGCGGGCAGTTTCTAGTGCTGGACGGAAGTGTTAAGCTAGGCACATGATAATCAAAATGTATCAAGGAATACTCTTGCCAGAGAGCTAGTGTAAGATACGTTCGACCTGCTCAATAACATAAGCCACTTCTAGCGCTTTACCCAACATCAACTGATGGTTCAGCAGCCCTAGTATTAGGGTATAAAGCGATTCTTTGTGCTTCGCTGAAACGTAGTTTTCTAGCATCGTTATGTACTTTTGATTCGCAAGCAACATGCATGGGTCGGTGGCAATGTTTTCTTGTCCAATCACATCAATGTAATCAGAGACAAGCTTCATCTCTTGGAAGAAACGCGGAGCCATTTGTTGGAAGATCAATACGAAGTTTTCGACTTGTTGCTCTGTACTCGCTTCACTTGAGTTTGGTCTGTCTGCGAGCACTTCTGCGTCAAAGTTGACGATGGCCTCTGTTGCGGCTTTGAACAGTTCATCCTTACTTTTGTAATAGTGATAAACTGCACTTTTGCTCATTCCTAACTGTTCGCACAGCTGTCTCATACCAATATTTTTGTAACCGAACTCAAGGAACACTTCGGTTGCTTTTAAGGCAATTTCTCTACGTCTGCTTTCATGATCGACGATCTTCGGCATGGTTTTCTTCTCAGTTTTTGTTACCGCAATGCCTCGCAGTATAACACAAGATCTTTTATTTAGACCAACTGGACAAAAAAGATCTTTACCTGGTGCTCAAAGCGTACTAATTTAAAAAGACCGGATGGTCGAAATAAGGTTTTAGTATGAAAATTGATTGGAGTGTTCCTCAAGCAAGAGCGGGTTTCTGGGGTGGAGTTGACAAGCTGATTGGCCCGGGCGCAACGAAAGCAGAAAAGAATTTGCAGCTGTATGTGCCTTATGCTGCTGGCTTTTTCATGGTGGTTTATGCGTACTTTGCACAACTAGGTTGGTCTGCGACTCAATATGTCATCGCGGGTTTGCTCACAGTGGATATTATCGGCGGCATTATTACCAATGCGACGTCTACGGCAAAGCGCTGGTTTCATCGTGAAGGGCAAGGCTTTAAGCAGCACATGAGCTTTATTCTGACTCATTTCGTGCAGCTTTCTCTCTACAGCTGGGCGTTCTTGAACTTCGATATCATGTGGATTGTTGTGATCGGTGGTTACATGGTTCTGGCATGTAGCCTAGTCATGAAAACACCGTTGTATTTACAACGCCCTGTGGCGCTAACTCTGTATTCTCTGAGTGTGATTATTTCGATTTACTGGGCACAAGCACCACAAGGTTTGGAATGGTTTTTACCACTGTTCTACCTAAAGTTATTGGTGAGCCACGTATTGCGTGAAGAACCATACCGACCAGAACAAGAATAGGACATCATATTATGAAAACGCACCCTCGAATTTTAATTGCGGGCTCAACGGGGTACTTAGGCTCGAATATTGTTGAATCCCTGATGGAGCAGCAAGCCGAATTTAAAGCGTTGGCAAGAAACAAAACCAAGCTCCTTGCGATGGGTCTACAAGAGTCGCAGGTAATAGAAGTTCAAGTAACTCAGCCCGATGAGCTTAAAGGCGTTTGCGAAGGTGTGGACGTTGTTATCTCATGCTTGGGCATTACTCGTCAGCAAGATGGATTAGGTTATTTGGATGTCGACTACCAAGCAAATTTGAACTTGCTTGAAGAAGCAGAGCGAGCTGGTGTCGGTAAATTCATCTACATCTCTGCGTTTAATGCTCAGAAATATCCTCAAGTTCGTCTGCTAGAGGCGAAAGAGCGCTTTGCGAGCCGGCTTCTAAAATCAACAAAATTAACCCCTTGTGTGATTCGCCCGAACGGCTTTTTCTCTGATATTACCGAGGTGTACAACATGGCGAAGTCGGGTCGAGTGTTTACTTTTGGCGATGGTGAAAACTTGCTTAACCCCATTCACGGAAAAGACTTGGCGAGATTTTGCTTAGAAGCGATTGAACGAAATGACACAGAATTAGATGTCGGTGGTCCAGATGTTTTGTCAGTCAATAATATTGCTTGGCTCGCGTTCAAATCTCAAAACAAAGTGGAGAAAAATACGCACCTACCAGACTTCCTGCGCGCAGCAGGGTTATTGATAGTACGTCACTTGCCGGAGAAATGGGGCGGTTCTGCTGAGTTCTTCCTGACCATGTTAGGCGGTGACAATATCGCACCGACTTATGGTCATCATCGACTGGAAGACTACTTTCGCAAGCTCTCTGAAGAAGACAACATCTGAATCAATTCATCGATTTAAACGGGACTCCACCCAAGTACTCAACCATGACTTTGGTTAGAAAGGGGGAGGTCATGTGCTTCATTGTCGATAAAGTAAACAATGTCTGAATCGTTAGCAGGGAGCACTTCATGAACCAACGCCAATTACAGCAGCAAGTATTTGACTTAAGTGATCAAAACTTAATTGTCGGCAATGTGGATCAATGTCCATTGCCACCAGAAATCTTGGCGTTTACGACAGCGAACTCAGAGTATGTTGTCGAAACGTTTGAAAGTGGTTTGACGGCGCAGGTATTTCATATTCGTGTCGGCGGACGAGACTATACGCTCAAGAAAAAACGCCCACAGGCGAAAGTGCAAAACCCTGATGGTCAGTACTCCTTTCTGAATGAAGTTCAACGCCGTCTTGATTTTCAAACTCAAAAAGACAATCCGAATTTAACTGAGGATTTTAAACACATTGTTGAGACTGTTTATGCTGATTATCGTTTAGGAATCATTGTTTCAGATTGGATTGAAGGTTCGCCAATTCAAGCCCTAACTGAGGACTTACTAAGGCAGTTATTCTCGACTCTATTTGTCTGTGAGCGAAGTGGGTTGTTTGAGTGGGATTTGTGTTCAGGGAACTTGCTGGTGGATAAACAAGGTCAGCTAAAGTTGTTCGATTTTGGTTATATGTATCGGTTTGACCCGTTAAGAGAGTTCAACAGCAATGGTATGCATGACCCTATGTTTGATGCTTGTGAGCGGTTTGAAACACGCTTCCTCTCTGGTTGGTTATTGGAGCAAGATTATTCCCGAAAAGAGGCAATGCAGCTATTCAAAAACGTGAAACAACAAGGCTTTAAGATGCTTGAATACAAGCGGGACTGCTTAGTTCAAAACGATGCCGTGCCAGAAATCGTAGAGCGAGTGCAAACGTCTATGGAAAAGATACAAACAGCGCTAAAGTCTGATGCTGAGTTGGAACATCTTTTTACGCTTGAGATGTTTCGTTCGCATGTGCTCGATATTGAAGATGATTTGGATGGTAAAAGTTGCACGCCAACCACAATTAAACGTGTGCAGTTTGTTTTAGATATGCTGCAGCAACATTATGGTTTGTTGGTTGAAGGTGGTGCGTTGTTTTATCAAAATGCCGCTAAGAGTAAAGCCGAACTGATTCAAACCTACCAAGAGAAACACGAATTGGTGCTGCAGTACCAACTTTAGTTTTCGGCGTCGAGAAAACAAAAAAAGCACACGAGAGGTGTGCTTTTCCATTCCATAGTCTAGGCAGGTGCTAAGTGGCATTACTTCGCTTGTTGCATCTCAATCAAGCCACCTGCGTTATGAAGGTTGGTAAATCCTTGCGATTGTAGGTACTGATACGCTTGCCCTGAGCGATTACCACTGCGGCAGTAGAGCACGATTTGCGTATCTTTATCGACATTAGCAAAGTGTTTATCCAACTCAGAAAGCGGAAAGTTAATCGCATTGTCCAAGTGATCATCGGCAAACTCTTGTGGTGTGCGCACATCGACAACCATTGCGCCTTGCTCAATCCATTGCCAACCCTGCTCTGCACGTTCAGAAGCCAATACCGATGGCGCGGTGAAAGCTAAGCTTAAACAAGTGAATACAATCGGTAGTAGTTTTTTCATTGAGTTCCTTTCCTCAAGGTCAATTACCCTAAACAGTATTGACGAGAATTATACGTGTGATTATCAAACTTCGATGTGGCATTGGTCGAAATGTCGTAATTCAGCGTGTTATGACTTCAATCCTAACATGGTACCAAACACCAGTAAGCCAGCGCCACAAGCTTGATTCAACCTATGTTTCATGCGCAGTAATAAGCTCTGTAATCGCGGTGAGGTAAACAAGATGGCAACCATAGAAAACCAAATCCCGTGCAGCGCAATCATGTAGACACCGTAACCCAAAGCTAGGTGTTGCGATTCTGTATTCGGATCGATGACTTGGCTAAAGATACTCAAGAAGAACAACATGGTTTTTGGGTTAAGTACATTGCACAAAAAGCCTTGGAAAAAGAACTGCCAAATGGAGATGCTTTCTTGTGTTTCCCCCTCTATCTTCTGTTGAGAATCAGCCCCAAAAATCCCTTTCAATCCGAGATAGATCAGATAAGCCGCACCTAAGTAGCGAATCAAGCTGAACAACCATTCGTTCTGTGAAATTAAGTAACTGATGCCAAGCAATGAATAGGTAATGTGCACCGAAATCGCAAGACTGATGCCCACGGCGCTCCAAATTCCGGCTTGTCTGCCCCTGTTGAGGCTGTTTCTAAGAACCAATACAAAATCGGCTCCGGGACTAATAACGATGAGTATGCCTAATAAGGCAAGACTGAAAAGCTCCATGGTGTTTCCTATTTCTTCGTTGTTATGAATGGGGCAATTGTAGGTCGAGAGTTCGGAGACTATAATCGAAACAAATTCCGCTAAGTGTGAGAAAAAGTCACAGATGAGGCATCTTAAATCCTTCCATGTTTTCCATGTCGCGGCATCGTCTGCGAGTTTTAGTGAAGCAGCAAATAAGCTCAGTATTACGCATGGCGCAGTGAGTAAGCAGATCAAAGTGTTGGAGACCTATCTGGCTCAACCTCTGTTCTACAAACAAGGGCGCAATATGCTGCTCACTAAAGAGGGGGAAATGCTGAAAAGCTATACCGAGCAAGCATTCCAAGCGTTGGAGACTGGCGTGAACAAGCTGGTGCAGGAAAAGCATCAATACCTTGAAGTCTCTTGTGAGCCAACGTTAACCATGCGTTGGTTGATGCCGAGGCTTTCCGCGTTTAATGATGGTTGTGACGCAGATGTTCGTCTTTCGACTGCGGGAGGACCTGTAACGCTTGGCTCGACGGGGCTTGCTATGGCGATTCGTCGAGATGACTTTGAGCCTTTGTATCACTACCCAAAAACCAAGTTGGTGGAAGAGTGGGTAGGTCCAGTGTTTTCACCTGACTACTGGCAGCAAGTGAAAGGTGATTTGAACTCCGTGAAGCTATTACACAGCCAAACCAGACCCGAAGCTTGGCAAGAATGGATGCAGCGCTCTGGTGATGCGTCGATGAATAGCAAAGCAGAACAGTCTTTTGCACACTTCTATTTCTGCATTCAAGCTGCAGTCGACGGTTTAGGTGCGGCGATGGGCTCTTATCCTTTGGTGATGGATGATCTCAAACGTGGCAACCTTGTCGCGCCATTTGGTTTTGTGCCGTCAGGGCATGATTATGTCTTATTGACTCAAGACAAAGCACGTTCTGAACTGGAACAAAAATTTGTCCATTGGCTGCAAAACCAAATGGCGGAGTGTGTGCCCAATAACTAAGCATTTTTTTGAAAATAAAAGGTCAGCGCTTGCGAACTGACCTTTGAAGAGGGAAGAGTGATAGAGGTTTATTGAGGTGCTTTCATCGCTTCTGATTGATCGCCCGTCATCACGAAATGCAACTCACCACCCGGTTTGAACTCGGAATGGTCGAAGAAGAAACCGTTATCCAAAGCTTTGCCATTGATGGTCACAGACTTGATGTACATGTTGTCATCGGCGTTGTTCTCTGTGGTGATGGTGAACGTGCCGCCTTTCACCGGAATCACTGCTTTGTCGAATAGCGGACGACCCACAGTGTAAATAGGTTCTGCTGCGTTCACTTGGTAGAAGCCTAATGCAGACATCACATACCAAGCGGACATGGCGCCCACGTCTTCGTTACCAACTACGCCTTCTGGGGCAGCGAAATACATGTCATCAAGAATGTGGTCGACGACTTGTTGCGTCTTCCATGGTTCTGCGGTCCAGTTGAATAGGTAAGGAATGTGGTGTGAAGGCTCGTTACCAAACGCAACTTGACCAATCAAACCAGACATATCCGGTGTTTCAGTGCCTTGGCTTTCTGCGGTGAAGGTTGCTTCTAGGTTTTTCTGGAACTCAGCATCGC
Source organism: Vibrio jasicida CAIM 1864 = LMG 25398 (assembly GCF_000400365.1). Lineage (GTDB taxonomy): Bacteria > Pseudomonadota > Gammaproteobacteria > Enterobacterales > Vibrionaceae > Vibrio > Vibrio jasicida. The sequence continues at coordinate 57,978 of NZ_BAOG01000055.1, forward strand.
CACCCATGATGGTTTTTAAGCCCGCGATGTCATGCGGTACAAACCAAGTCCACTGCCACGCGTTACCTTCGGTGTAGTTGCCTGTTTCGTGTTCTGTGCCGTATGGGTCGAATGGCGTCATGAAGGTTTCATCAATCATCACTGGGCGCATAAAGCCCGTCACGCCATGTTCTGCGTATTCTGTTGGGTTGTAATCGAAGTATTTTTTGTAGTCTTTTGAGCGTTCAAGGTATTGCTCTTCCGCTTGGGTATCACCGGCTGCTTTGGCGATTTGCGCGATAGCCCAATCGTAGAACGCGTTTTCCAGACCGTAAGAAACAGACTCAACCGTGTAGTCTTCAAATACTGGTTCACCATCGACACGTTGGATGGCAGGCGTGAAGCCGTTTTTCTCAATGTAATCGATGTGCTTGGTTAAGGTGCGATCCAGTACGCCTTGATCCCAATCGGCTTGCAATGCAGGGTAGTTCTCGTAGGTCGAAGAGTCGATCGCGGCTTTCAGTGCCAGCTCTTTCTCTTGTTGAGTGAACTCTTCTGGGAACTTGGTCATCGCATCCGCAATCACTGCTACCGCTGGGTAGCCAACCATGGTGCCTGTTTCATCGCCTAAGTGTTCCCACTTCGGCAGCAAACCGCTTTCAGTGTACTTCTGAACTAGGTTCTTCGCGTATTGCACCGCGCGGGTTGGCTCTGTGATGGTTTTTAGTGGGTGTAATGCACGTTGGGTATCCCATAGAGAGTAAACCGAGAAGTTTGGCTGTTCTTCCGTTGCTTGACCGTAAGCGATGGAGTATTCCCCTTCGCCTTCACGAATTGAGCCTTTGCCCATGCCTCGGAATCGACCATCTACGTCTTGATGCACCATAGGCGCAATTTTGGTGTGGTAAAGCGCAGTGTAGAAGATCTCTTTCTGATCTTCTGTGCCCCCTTCAATTGAGAAGTTCAGTGCTTTTGCCCATTTCTCACGCGCGTTGTTGCGCGCAGTATCGAAAGAGACATTCGCTTCAGCATCGTAGTTGTTTTCTGCGCCTTGTGGGTCAACCGCAGATAACGCCACTTGCGCGTTCAACTCCTGTGAGCCTTCATCTTCAAATTCGATGTAGGCAGTGACGTCCGCTTTGACACGTTTGATAGCATTGCCTTGGTCATCGTAAATCAATTCAGAAACGTGCTCTGCCGTTAGGCCGTCAACAGGCTCACCATTGGCAAGGATGTAGACGTCTTTGATCTTCTTATCGAAAGTCGCATAGAAGAAGATTTTTTGGTTTTTCGCCCAACCAGAGAAGTGCGCTGCATCGCGCTCGCCTGTGATGGTATGACCGTCTTCGCTCACCGTCAGTTTGTTGCGAAGAGAGGTCGAACCCCAGTCACTGTTAAGGATGGAGTTGAGGTCTATCTTCAGACGTTGTGGTTGACCTTGTGGGTAGGTGTAGCGGTGGAAGCCGACACGTTCAGAAGCTGTAAGCTCAGCTTTGATACCGTTCTCTGCAATTTTCACCGAGTAGTAACCCGCTTCTGCCACTTCTGAGGTTTTGTCCATCTTGACCGAAATCGCTTCGCGGTAATCGTCGCTGTCTTCGATGTACTTAGCTTTGTCTTCGGTAAACGGCAGGAACAGAATGTCACCTAAGCCGCCCATCCCCGTGCCGGATAGGTGAGTGTGTGAAAAGCCAAATAGAGTCTTTTTATCGAAGTGGTAACCTGATGAAGAGTGCCAGCCGATCAGCTCGGTATCTGGAGAAAGTTGCACCATGCCTTCTGGCACAACAGGACCCGGGAAGGTGTGTCCGTTAAAGCCGGTACCAATGAATGGGTCGACGTATTTTAGGTTGGAAGTATCGACGCTTGGTGAGGTGTTATCGTCGTCATCGTTGCAGCCAGCCAAACCAATAACACTTGCAATCACTGCGGTGGCGATAGCGGTTTTCGTAAAGTTCATAATCTTGATTCCTTAGGCAGGAAGCGCGTCACTTCCTGCCACTGAGTTTATCTATCTGCTTATTCTTTAAACACGAATTACATAAAACGTTACTGAGCTTGAAGCGCTTCTTGCTTGTCACCCGTCATGACGAAGTGAAGCTCGCCGCCCGCTTTGATTTCGCTGTGCTTGAAGGTGAAGTTGGCATCCAGCGGCTTGCCGTTGATGGTTACGGACTTCACGTACTTGTTGTGTGGGCTGTTGTTATCTGCGATGACTGTGAACTCGCCGCCTTCCACTGGAATGGTGATTTCATCAAACATAGGGCGACCGATTGTGTAGACCGGAGCCGCAGGCGTCACTTGGTAGAAGCCCATTGCCGACATCAAGTACCAAGAGCTCATCTGACCCACGTCTTCGTTACCAATCAAGCCAGTTGGCTCGCTGGTGTACATCTCTGACATGATGCGGTCTAGGTACTCTTGCGCTTTCCATGGCTCATCCGTTAGCGCGTATAGGTAAGGAATGTGGTGCGATGGCTCGTTACCGTGCATGTACTGACCGATGTAACCCGTTAGGTCTGGCAGTTCTTCACCTGTGTTTGAAGAACGTGCATTAAATAGCTCGTCCAAGTCTTCACGGAAGGCTTTCTCTGGCGTGGTGTCTTTGCCTTGCGCCAAGTCGGCTTGATAGATTTCTTGTTTCAGGCGGTTGAAATCGTGCATTGGTTGGAACTTCCATTGCCACGCGTTCCCTTCGGTGTAGGCAAACTCGTCCACGTAGTAAGGGTCGAATGGTAGCAGCGGGCATTTCTCTTTCATCACACCTGAGCCTTCAGGCCACTCAACCATTTCACACTCATCCAAACGATCTTCATCAATTGGTTGGTTGAACTCCAAAGGCGGTTTGTTTGGTGATGAACTCATCGGATGGTTCTTTGGACGTAAGAAGCCAGTTTCTGCATCCCAATGGTTAAGCCAGTTGTCGGCACGAGTCATAAACTCTTCTTGCAGTTTTACATCGCCAGCCATGCGCGCGATTTCTGCCATTGCCCAATCGCCATATGCAAACTCAAGCGTGTAAGACGCACTGTTCCAGTAGCCGTGATGAACAAAGCCGTTTTCTTCGTACACCTTCACTTGCACAACGTTTGCGGCGCCGATGTTGTTGTCTTCCGTCCAATCTGGGAACTCAGAAGCTTCGTGGTAACGCACGGTAAACTCAGCCGCGTCTTTGGCAAGTTGTGGATCGATATCTAGCCCTTTCGCCATTGCGTCAGCAATGATTGATACTGCAGGGAAGCCGATCATAGTGCCTGTGTAATGGCTGTGCAGTTCCCATTTCGGCAGGATGCCACCGTCTTCGTATTTACGAATTAGATCGTTGGCAAACTCTTCGGCATGTTCTGGGTCGATGATGGTTTTCAGTGGATGCGCTGCACGGAAGGTATCCCACATGGAGTACACGGAGTAGTTTGGTGTGTCACCCGCGTCTTTTTGAATGCGAGTACGCATCGCTGGGTATTGACCGTCGACATCTTGGAAAATCATTGGCGCGATAGAAGCGTGGTAAAGCGCGGTGTAGAAGATCTCTTTTTGATCTTCTGTGCCGCCAGATACCATCATGCGGCTAAGCTCTTGGTGCCATGCGTCGTTGGCTTGAGCGCGCGCAGTATCAAATGACACACCTTTCGCTTCTGCTTCTAAGTTCTTCTCCGCACCTTCTGTGCCTGTTGGTGACAAGCCTACTTGGATTTCTAGCGGTGTTGATGATGGTGCGAATTCTAGGTAAGCGATGGTTTTCACTGCGTCGATGTTGTCGTTGTTTACATCGATTTCCGTTTCTGCGCCATCAACCAAAGCAATGGCTTTGACGATAGGTTGGTTGAAGGTGGCGTAGAAGTAGACGTGCTGGTTGTTCGCCCATCCATTCGAGCTACGTAAACCGCGAATGGTGTAAGCGTCGATGAACTCTAAATCACCCTTCATGGTGCGGTTGTTGAAGTGACCTTTGTTGAGTGTGTGGTCTAAATCGAACTTGATGTGTGGCGTGGTGCCCTCTTTGAAGGTGTAGCGATGGAAGCCAACACGTTGCGTGGTAGTTAGCTCGGCTTTGATTTCGCCTTTGTTCAGTTCAACCGCGTAGTAGCCCGCTTCTGCGGTTTCGTTGTCTTTATCGAAGGTATTGAAAACGGCGTTTTCTTTCTTGGTGAAAGGCAGAACTAAGATATCACCAAGGTCGGTAATGCCTGTGCCAGAAAGATGAGTGTGGGAGAAGCCATACACCGGGATTTCAGTCAGCTTGCCGTGGTCGAAGTAACCTGCGGCAGAGCCCCAACCTTCCATTTCGGTATCAGGAGATAGTTGTACCAAACCGTAAGGCACAACCGCCCCCGGGAAGGTGTGACCGTCTGCGCCCGTACCAATCAATGGGTTGACGTATTGGGTCAGAGTGGTGTCGAGGGATGGTGTACCAGAGTTGCTGTTGTCGTCATCACTGTTACAGCCAGCAAGACCAAACATGGCAGCGAGAATAGCGGTAGAGATAAGGGTTCTTTTTAGTTTCATTTTTATGGTTCCACAGAAGTGAAGGTTCTACAGAAAATAAGGGGCGAGGGTGTACCCCTTTATCCCAGCCCTACTTGACGTGGCAGCGATGTCGCCTAGTTACAACGCCAAGTAGTTTGGGGGTGTTATTTGAATGGGTGTCAGCTACAGCGCTTTCATCGCTTCAGATTTGTCTGAAGTCATGACGAAATGCAGTTCACCACCGTCTTTCAAATCGCTGTGCGCGAAGCTGAAGTTGTCACTCAATTGTTTACCGTTGATGGTCACCGACTTCACGTAGATGCTCTCTTGGCTGTTATTTTCTGAGGTGATGGTGAATTTACCGTCCGCGACTGGAATCACGGCTTTGTCGAACAGAGGACGACCGATGGTGTAGCTTGCTTCGCCCGGAGTGACTTGATAGAAGCCCAACGCAGACATCACATACCAAGCCGACATCTGACCGACGTCTTCGTTACCAATCAGACCTTCATGCGTTGGGTGGTAGAACTCGTTCATCGCTTGGTCGACGATTTCTTGTGTCTTCCAAGGCTCTGCCGTCCAGTTGTAGAGGTAAGGCACGTGATGATCTGGCTCGTTACCCATCACGAACTGACCGATGTAGCCAGACATGTCGTGTGATTGGCTTGTATCGGCGTTGGAGTCCGCATTAAACAGCGCATTCAGGTTAGCGAGGAATGCCGCTTTGCCTTGTTCGGTTACGTCTTCAGGAAGAGAGAAGTCAGTGCGGTCGATGTGCTCGCCACCCATCACGTTAGCCAGACCGTTCAAGTTGTGCGGTGCAAACCATGTCCATTGCCATGTATTGCCTTCGGTGAAGTCTTCGCCTCGGTGCTCGGCGCGGTAAGGCCAGAACACGTCGCTTTCGTTGAGTGCTTTGCGGTCTTTACACGCGTTGTAGTCCATACCGTCTGGGATAGACAGCGCCATGTTCTCGTCTAAACATTCGGCTTTCAGGTTGTTTGCCCAAACCTTGCTGCCGCTGTTCATGTAAGCCGGACGCATAAAGCCCGTCGCACCCAATGCGTTGCCTTTGGTGTCTTGCAGTTTGCCGTATTGCTCTGGGTTGTAATCGAAGTAGTTCTTGAACGATTCAGAGCGCGCCATGTAGCGGTCGTACTGCTGGTCGTTGCCCGCAAGTTTAGCGAGCTGGGCGATACACCAGTCGTAGTAAGCGTTCTCAAGACCGTAAGACACCGACTCGTTCACGAGCTCGTCGTATTTATCGACTTTTAAGCCTTCTACGTAACCCGGTTTGTCACCAGAATCCGGCGCCCATTTGGTGTTAGCTGGAATAAAGCCGACGTCTTCTTGGTAGTCGTTGTGACGCGTCATGATCGTGAAGCGTTTGTCACCGTTCCAAGCATCTTGGTAAGGCACCCAGCTCTCTGTTTTATCAAGGTTGAAGTTGACTGTTTCGTCAGCAGCTTTTAACGCCAAATCAAACTCAGCTGCGGTAAAGGCTTCTGGGTGTTTGACCATGATATCGGCGATAACCGAGACCGCAGGATGACCGACCATTTCACCGGTGTAATCCGAGTGCAGTTCCCATTTTGGCAGCACGCCGCCCGTTTGGTATTTGTTCAATAGATCGCGTGCGTGTTCAATCGCGCGGTCTTTATCAATGATGGTTTTCAATGGGTGTGCGGCGCGGAAGGTATCCCACATCGAGTACACTGAGTAGTTCACTAAACCATCTTCTGCTTGGTGCACTTTGCCATCCATGCCACGGTATTTGCCATCCACATCTTGGTATAGGAATGGAGCAACGAACGTACGGTAGAGCGAGGTGTAGAACATGGTCTTGTCAGCTTTGTTGCCGCCTTCCAGTTCAAACTCGCCAAGGATGTTTTCCCAAGCCACGCGGTTTTGTTGTACGACGTTGTCGAAGTCCCAGCCGTTGGTGTCTGCTTCTAGGTTTTTCAGTGCGCCGTCAACGCCAGTGCCAGAAATCGCTACTTTGACCACCAATGGCTCATCGCTCTTACCAAAGTTCAAATGCGTCAGGACATCGTTTGCGCGTTTTGCCAAACGTTCTGGGTCAGGTTCTGGTTCGCCCGGCATTGGTTTGTGCTCTGCGTAGCCACGGTAATCTTCCAAGCCGACTTCGGTAGCGTCAGTTGGAGTCAGTTTGCTTTCAGAAGCCAGCTTGGTGTACAGGTTCTCTTCAATGATTGGATCAGAGAATTCTGCCGCGAAGAACACGGTTTGCCATTGACCCCATTCGTTTGAGGTACGCGCGCCTACGACGGTGGTATCGTTAACGCGTTTGTAGTAGATGCTGCGAGAGTGGTTGCCGTATTGCTCCAGCAGTTCGTGTTGAAGATCGATACGTACTTTGCGGTCTTCACCCGGCTTGAAGGTGTAACGTTGGAACGCCACGCGGTCGGTTGCAGACAGTTCAGCTTTTACGCCAGTTTCCACCAAGTCAACCGAGTAGTAACCAACCTCCGCGACTTCCGAGCTTTTATCCATGGTCACGGCATCAGTATTGAAACCTGTGTATGGCAAGAAAGCGAAGTCGTTTAGGTCGCCTTTACCTGCGCCAGAAATGTGAGTCATTGAGAAGCCAGAAAGCAGGCTGTGCACAGGATCGTATTCGACAGGTGAGCCTTTGCCATTCCAACCGTTTGGATCGAAGTTATCTGGTGATGGCTGAATCATACCTTCTGGCATCACTGGAGATGGGTTGACGTTGCCAAGACCTTTAGTGCCGATCAAGGTATCAACGAATTCCAAAGTAGGGGTAGAGATAACCGGAGTTTCTGGATCAGAGTCGCTGCCACAACCAGCAAGACCAAGCATGGCGGTTAGCACTGCGGTAGAGAGTAGGGTTCTTTTTAGTTTCATTGTTTTTATTCCACGAGAAAAGGGGACACGAGGTCCCCTCAAAATCATTATTCGCCTAGGTTGGCTTGCATTGCTTCAGACTTGTCAGCCGTCATCACGAAGTGCAGTTCGCCGCCTGCTTTGAATTCGCTGTGCTGGAAGGTGTTGTACACATCCAGAGGCTTACCGTTGATGGTCACTTCTTTGATGTACATGTTGTCTGGACCGTTGTTCTCAGCCGTTACCGTGAAGGTGCCAGAGCCAATGTCTACCGTCGCTTTGTCGAAGATTGGACGACCGATGCTGTAGGTTGGATCGGTTGGCGAGATTTGGTAGAAACCCAGTGCTGACATCAAGTACCACGCCGACATTTGACCCACGTCTTCGTTACCGATGATGCCGTCTGGCGTCGGTTTGTAGAACTGGTCGTAAACTTGGTCTAGGTATTCCTGCGCCTTGTAAGACTCTTCAGTACGGTTGTACAAGTAGATGACATGGTGCGAAGGCTCGTTACCGTGAATGTACTGACCGATGTAGCCTGTCATGTCTTGGTGCGCTTCGCCGCCATTTGGATCGGCGGTAAATAGGTTGTTCAGCTTGTCGTTCAGACCTTGCGTGCCGCCCATGATTTCAGTCAGCTTGTCCAAGTCTTGCATGAACGCCCATTGCCACTGCCACGCGTTACCTTCTGTGTAGTAGAACGCGTCAGACTTGTATGGGTCGAAACCAGTTGAAGCGTATTTCAGCGCACATGGGTCGCCTTCTTTCAGTTCTGTTGGTACGAAGAAGCCCGTACCGTCTGCGTTACCAGCTTTCGCATCCCAGTGTTTCAAAGAGTTGTAAGAACGAGCTTTGAACTCTTCATACGCGTCCATATCGCCAGCGGCTTTTGCCATTTCTGCGATCGTCCAATCGTAGAATGAGAATTCCAACGAGTACGACACTGAGTTCCAGTTCGGGTAACGAACACACTGTTCTTTCTCGTGGTAGTTCAACTGACCTGCCATGAGTGAGCTTAGGATGTCGTCATGAATCTGTGGGTACTCATGCGGTGTGTAGCGTGCTGATTTTACTGATGCGGTGTAAGCTTGCTCTGCATCAATCAAGCCTTTGGTTACGGCATCGCCAAGAATCGCTGCCGATGGGTAGCCGATCATGGTGCCGGTTTCTGAGCCGTGACCTTCCCATTTCGGCAATAGACCAAACTCGTCGTTGGATTTACGAATCAAGTCTTTCACGTATAGCGTTGCTTGGTCTGGGTCGATGATAGTCCACATTGGGTGAACCGCGCGGAACGTATCCCACGTTGAGTAAATCGAGTAGTTTGGTGTGTCGCCATCTTTCAGTGTGCGCACTGTGCCAAGCATATCCACGTATTGACCATCCACATCGTAGAACTCGATTGGTGCGATCATCATGTGGTACATGCCAGTGTAGAAGTTGGTTTTCTCTGCTTCTGTGCCGCCTTCTACTTTGATTTTTGCTAGCTTCTCAGCCCACGCGTATTCCGCGTCTTCTTTCACTTGTGCTAGGTCGAAACTTGGTGCTTCTGCTTCTAAGTTTTTCTGTGCACCTTGCCAGTTAACTGGAGAGATACCGACGCGGATTTCAATTGGCTCTTCGCCTGTGCCGAAGTTTAGGTAAGCGGTCAGATCATCGCCTGAGTAAACCGCACCATTACGCATTTCGCGCGTTGGTTCCAAGTCTTGTTCGCCCAACATTGCTTTGGCGATTGGTTGGTTGAATTTCGCGTAGAAGAAGATGTCTTGACCTTGGTGATCTTGCCCTTGGAACCAGCCTGTTGAGGTTTTACGACCGCGAATGGTGTATTCGTCCACCACTTCTACTTTGTTCTTCAAAGACTTGCCGTTGTTGTTCATTAGGGTATGGCCCAAATCGAACTTCACGTTACGGTCCGCGCCATCAGCAAAGGTGTATTTGTGCAAACCAACGCGTTTGGTTGCGCTTAGTTCTACTTCGATTTGACCTTGGTTCAGCTTGGTTTTGTAGTAGCCTGCGCTTGCTTCTTCATTGGCTTTGTCGAAAGAGTTCAGCTGTGTGTTCGCCATGTCTGCGTATGGCAGAACCAAGATGTCGCCAAGGTCCGTTGCGCCTGTGCCTGAAAGGTGAGTATGGGAGAAGCCGTACAGCGGAACGTCAGTGTTAACCACTTCGCCAGTTTCGTAGTTGGATGAATCCCAGTAGCCAGAAGCCGAGTGCCAAGGGTTAAGCCCAGATTCGTGGTCTGTGTTAGAACCGATGAAGGTATCTGGAGACAGTTGAACCATACCTGCCGGTACCGTCGCGCCCGGGAATGTATGACCAGAAGCTGCTGTGCCGATCATAGGATCGACGTATTTCAACACCGCGAGATCAACAATTGAATCGCCCGGCAGTGAAGAGGAAGAATCGTTGTCGCTGTTACAGCCAGCCAAGCCACCCGTCAGACCAACCAGGATAGCCAAAGAGATAAGATTACGTTTAAACATGTGCATACCGTTTTGTCGTTATTCGTATATAAAAAGTGTTTATAAGAGACTGTTTATAAAGGACTGCTTATAAAATTTGCTTGTAGGGATAGCCGGGAGATGCGCTCTCCCGGCTGAGTTGTCACTATTGGGATTAACGAGAACCTGCTGGCATCTCGTCTTCATGCAAGAACTCACCGATGCCTTGTGCTGGTGGAAGATCTTGCTCTAGAGAGCCCCAACGTTGATTTGGTTTGTCGCCCATCACGAACTCCAATTCACCGCCGTACATGATTTCGTCATGAGTCAGGTAAGTGCGGTTGAAGTCTTTGCCGTTGTAGCGAGCCGATTGAATGAAGATGTTTTCGCGGCTAACGTTCTTCGCGGTAACGGTGAACTTCTGGTTGTTGCCGACATCGATAGACGCGCTTTCAAACAGCGGAGTACCGATTTCGTAGATGCCAGAAGAAGCGTTCACTGGGTAGAAGCCAAGTGCACGGAACACGAACCACGCAGAGAGCGTACCGAAGTCGTCGTTACCACAAATGCCATCAGCGGTATTCTTGTAGCAAATGTTGGTTGCTGCGGCGATGGCTGCCTGACCTTTCCAAGGTTGACCGACGTAGTTGTACAAGTACGGCACGTGGATATCTGGTTCGTTACCTTGAACGTGCTGACCAACGTTACCTGTGTTGAACACTGGGAATTGGTTGTCGCCTGCGTTGCGATCTGGGTAGGTTGACCAGTATTCATCCAAGCGAGCTGCGAACAAGTCACCGCGTTCTGCTTCAGGGTTTTGTGTCTTGTCGAAGCGTGTCATCAGGTCAATCAAGCCGTGAATGTCGTGCTGAACACTGAACGAGTATTGCCAGCCGTTCGATTCAGAGAATGACCAGTTGAACATGTCTGGACGCCAGTCTTTACCCACCGCGCGACCAGTGATTGGGTCTACCCAACCTGCATCGATAAACTCGCCATCGTAGTCACGGGCTTTGAACCAACCTTGGTATTGCTTACCGCCGAAGTCGAATTGTGCTTGCCAGTTTTTAGAACGGTTAGCGAACTCGGTGTGGCGTGGATCTTCTTCACCGAAGACTTCTTTGATGGATTGCGCGATTGCCCAGTCGTTCATTGAGTATTCAAGCGAGTAAGATGCTGTCCAAGAGTCTTTAAATGGTGAGTGACCGCCGTAAGAATCTGGTGGAGTGTCGTGCAATTGCGCTGGCACGTAACCTTGTTCTTCGTACTCTTTGATCCATGCTACGCCTTGGCTTGTTGCGGCGCGCGCGTCAGTGATCATCGCTTCAACCAAGCGCTCTTTGACGTCTTTGCGTTCAGCTTCTGTGAAGCCAAGATCAATCATGCGTTTTTCTAGTGAGCCTTTCGACAACACATCATGAATCACAGGCGTTGAGTGCATGCCCATCATCATGCCCGTTTCGTTGCCTTTGAATGTCCACTCAGGCAGGCGACCTTTGCGCACGTTGCCTTTGTCATCCACCCATTCTTCTTCGGCGTAAGACAACATAGACAGCACCACGTCTGCTAGGCGGTCTGGCTCAAGAATCGAAGACAGCGGTTGAACCGCGCGGTAGGTATCCCACAACGAGAAAGTGTCGTAGCGCGTGAAGTCTGCTTTGCCATCTTTGTTAGCATCGGCTGTGCGGACCGACTCTTTCAGCGTATCAATCTTATCGCCCCAAGGTGTGTTGCCATCTGGGTAGGCGTTGCGACCTTGGTGCACTTGGCGGTAGCGACCATCTAAGTCAGAGTGAATGGTTTGACCTAGGTACGAGTGGTACATCGCGGTGTAGAAGGTCTGTTTGTAATCTTCGTCGCCAGAGACTTGGATCTTGCCGAGTTCGCCTTCCCATTTCTTCGTTGCCGCTTCGCGTACTTGATCGAAGTTCATGCCCGCAACTTCTGTCATGTTAAGAGAAGCACCTGACTTGCCGTTCTTGCCGATCTCAACGTTTGATAGCGCTAATTTCGCTTCAACCGTTAAGCCGTCTTTGGATGTGTCGAACTCAACGTAAGCGCGTGCGTATTGATACTTGCCACGTGTTTCGTTACCGATTTCCGTAATGCCTTCTGGCACGTCCATGTAACGACCTTGCTCTTTATCGTAGTATGCAAAGCGAACGTTTTTGATTGGTTGGTCGAATTCCATTACGAAGAATTCTTTTTGGCTTGGTGCCCAGCCATCAGAGAAACGGTGACCTTCTAGACGGTTATTGTCTTTGTCCCATTTCAAGTAAGAATCTGAGGTGTAGTCCCAGTTAATTTTGAAGCCAGTGTTAACGATGATTTCTGACTTCTCATCACGAGGGAAGGTGTAACGGTGTACACCAACGCGATCCGACGCCGTCAACTCGGCTTTGATGTCGTAATCCAATAGATCGACTTTGTAGTAACCTGCTGTCGCTTGCTCGTCACGATGTTGGAAGCGAGACGCTTCTAGGTTTAGCGTTGCCGAACCTTCATCAATCATGTAATCCGAACGCGAGTTGATTGGCATGACTAGAATGTCGTTCAAGTCGCCAGCACCTGCTCCAGAAAGGTGGGTATGAGAGAAACCGGAAGTACGTGCGTCGTGGTAGTAGTAGCCTGAAATGTATTCCCAGCCGTTAGAACCGTTGTTTGGAGAAAGCTGCACCATGCCGTGTGGTGTGGTTGCACCAGGGTAGGTGTTGCCTAGGTTACCTGTGCCGATGAATGGGTTGACGTAGCGTGTTACGTCCATATCGGCGAAATCTACCGGGATGTGAACGCCCATGTCGATTTCAGGTGTTTCTGGGTTTGGCTTGTCATCACAGTCGCCATCGCCAACTGGAGGACATACTGGCTTGCCGCCGTCAGGAATATCCGGTAGTGCAGGGTTGGTGTCACCGCCTTCATAAATGTTGGTTGTGTCGTCGTTACAGCCAGTCAGACCGACTAGACCACTGAGAACTGCGCAAGCGAGTAGGGAAGGTTTGAATTTCATTTTTAAAGCCTTGTAAATTGTAGGGTTATATAATTAAAAAAATCAGGGGTATTACTAAAACTTAAAAACTTGAAATAGAGCCCTTTGGGGGAAAGGGCTCTTAGGGGGAGGAGCTTAAGGTTTAAGCTTTCACAAGAGTCGCTGCGTTACGCATCGCTTCTTTCGTTGAACACTCAACAACGTTTGCTTTTGCAAAGCGGTGAGCGTCTTTTACTTGGATATCGTGAGCTAGAATAACCAGCTTCGCGTTTGCTACATCTAGGTCAGTGATGCGGTTCTGGATACCGTTTTGACCTTGAGTTTCCACTTTGATTTTCAGACCCGCTGCCGCACCTGCTTTCTCTAGTGCTTTCGCTGCCATGAATGTGTGTGCTACGCCAGATGGGCAACATGTTACTGCTACGATGTCGTACTCGCCTTCGCCTGCTGCTGGAGCCGCTTGAGCTTGTGCAGGTGCTGCTTCTGCGATTTCGTCTTCTGCTTCTTCTTCAGCAACTGGTTTCCAGAAGCCAACGATAACTGCTGTTGTTAGAGAGCCAAGTGCGATACCCACAACGTACATTGGGATGTTGCTTGATACAGGAGCTGTGATTAGACCGCCCCATGGTGCGTGTAGCAGTACGTCTGTTAGGAAGCCGAACACACAGCCAACGATACCACCAGCAACGATTGAAGGAAGAACGCGTACAGGGTCGTTTGCTGCGAATGGGATAGCACCTTCAGAGATACCGATAGAACCCATGATTGCTGCTGCTTTACCCGCTTCTTGCTCTTGCTTAGTGAACTTCTTCTTGAATAGGAATGTTGCTAGTGCCATACCTAGAGGAGGCGTACAGATTGCAATACCAACACCACCCATTAGCCATGGTTGTGTATCAACTTGAGTTTGAGCGAATAGCGTTGCTACTTTGTTGATCGGACCGCCCATATCGAATGCAGTCATACCACCAAGAATCGTACCTAGAACCACTTTAGAAGCGCCAGCCATAGAAGCTAGGAATTCGTTCATAGACGCCATGAAGATCTTGATTGGCTCACCGATACCCCATAGAACGATACCTGCAGAGATAAGCGTACCTAGTAGAGGGTAGATGAAGTAAGCGCCCAACGCAGTCATGTTAGCAGAAAGAGGGATCTTCTTAAGTTGGAATACCACACCACCTGCGATGAAGCCCGCTACGATACAACCAAGGAAGCCGCCGCCCATATCAGCCATGATGCCAGAAGAGATCATCGCTGGCGCTAGAGCTGGTTTGTCTGCAATTGAGTAACCAATGAAGCCACCAAGAATAATTGGGAACAGCACCAGACCTTTAATACCGATATTAGAAATATCAGCCAATAAACCGTCTGCTGGAACCGCACCTTTACCTGATGCCATTACCGCTAGCGCTAGTAGCACACCACCCGCAACGATAAATGGAAGCATGTGAGAAGTACCGAATAAAAGGTGACCTTTCATGGTACTTAGGATTTTTTTGAAATCGCTATTATTACTAGCTTGAGCTGTGATTGTACTCATAATTTCACGCCTTATGAATTAATTAAAATATTTAGTATTTGGTTTTCGTCTTTTGCGTTATGAATATCTTCAATAAACTCTTCGCTAAATTTGCCGAATAATTCTTGAAGAACATAAATATGGTGGTCGGCACCGTTATCTGGTGAGGCAATCATGAAGAATACGGTCGGTTTGACTCCCTCTTCGTCGCCATACTCGATGCCTTCGCGCTTTACGCCAACAGCGATTGCAGGCTCTGTAACCGCTTTGCTTTTTGCGTGTGGGTAAGCGATGCCGTCCATTGAAGTCACGCTTAATGCTTCACGTGCTTCGATGTCGGTTAAAAAAGCCTCTTTACTGCTGATTCGATTATTTTCGAATAGCATTTGCGCTAGCTCTTCAAAGACTTCTTTTTTATTATTTGCTTGAAGGTTGCCTTTAATTAAATTGACGTTTGTTAGTTCTGTAATCATTTTTTGACTCATTGGTACTGAAGTAATGAGGCAAATTTAATTAATGTTACGGTTTTCTTAAATAGTAAAAAAAATCCAATAACTATATTTTTGTATCACTGAGAGCTAAGTGTGATAGAAGTCATTAATATCAATGAGCTAGAAGGGAATTAGTATTGTGACTTATATTCCATTTATTTTGAAATTAATAATGAAGCTTGAAAATAAACGAGAAGGGAATCAAATATTAATTGAAAAAGCCGGAAGAACATGACTGTTGGTTCCGGCTGTTATGTCTATGGTAATACGTTGCTATACCGTAATTACTTGAACGCCAGCTTCTTCTAGTGCTTTAAGTGTTGTTTCATCGGCACCTTGATCCGTAATTAGGGTATCAAGTTGAGAGGCAGAAGCCAGAAGCTTTCCGCCGTGTTTGCCTATCTTGCTACTATCGACTAATGCTACTAGACGATCACCGTATTCCAATAGTTTCTTCTCAGCCATGTAAACCAAGAGATCAGAAGTGTACACGCCAGCTTTCGAAACACCGGTACCTGTGAAGAAAACGTAACGACTTGAATAGTCGTCAGTATTTTCAGCATCTGGTGAGATGGTAATATGACGCTCTGGTAAATACTGCCCGCCTAGAATGATCAAACTAGAATGTTTCTTCTGAATGAGTTGGTAAGCAAGTGGCATAAAGTTGGTCACCACTTGAATGTTGCTGCCAGCTAAATAGTCACCCAACAATAGCGTTGTGTTACTGCCACTTACCACCACACTATCACCTTCATCACACATTTCAGCGGCGGCTTGGGCAATCCGAGATTTAGCTGCAAAATTCTCAATGTCTTTTTCTGAAGGAATGAAATGAGAAGCAACATGAGATTGTGTGGCTACTTGTTCTGATTTAATCACTTCCGCACCATTGCGGATCTTAGTGAGTTTCCCGTCTTCTGCGAGTTTTGTTATGTCGCGTCGGGCTGTTGATAGAGAAATATCAAGCATCTCAACGTAGTCGCTCGTGCTGATATACGTGTGATTTTCTAGATACTCCAAAAGCCTTCTATGACGCTGAGCTTCATTCATAGTTAAGTCCTTGATTTTTGTTTTGACCAATTTTGACCGAATTTGACGTTTTGAGCAAATAAAAAATCAAAATGACGTTTTTTGAATTGTTTGTGACCGATTTTTGTGATCTTTAGCCTGTTTTGAATCATTTTAAGTCAAAAATGACTTTACGTGACGTTATTTGACCGTTTATAGTCATTTTGCGTCACAAAGAGTCATTGGAGACCAAAATGAAGTATCAAGCAATCATTATCGATTTAGATGGCACACTGTTAAATGACCATAATCAGATCAGTAGTAACAATATCGAAGCGATCAAACTTGCGATTAGTGAAGGTTATAAAGTCACATTAGCAAGTGGTCGTCCACATAACCTGATGCTTCCTTTTGCCAAGCAGCTTGGCATTGAACTGCCGATGATTTGCTGTAATGGCGCCTACCAGTTTGACCCTGTTCAAGGCAGCATTAACGATAGCCAAGTCATTGGTTCAAATTCACTAAATGCGTTACTCGACACTCTCAATATTGGTCAGTTTTACTTCACGCTTTACTGCGAAAACGGCATTTTCGCGACTCAACAATCTGAACACTTCTTAGGTCTTCAGCGACAGATGTTGGCACTGGGCGTTGAGGACAACATGAAAATTGTACCGAGTGTTCGTTCACTACTTAATGAATGTGGTGATGTATATAAAGTCTTGGTCTCTAGCGAAGACAAAGTCGCTCTCTGTGAATTACGTGATGCGCTGATTCATCATCATGTACAAGCCGATCTTTCAACTCCGAACAAGCTTGATATCACAGCGAAGGGAGCGAACAAAGGCACCGCAACTCTTCACCTACTTAATCAACTCAACCTGAATCCGAAATACACCATTGCTTTTGGTGACGGAGACAACGATGCAGAAATGTTACGCGTTGTTGGAGAACCCGTAGCAATGGAAAACGCTAGTCCAGCCATTCGTGGGTTAGCGAACTTAATTGTCACAGATAACAACGGTTGCGGCATTGGGCAGTACCTCAGATTGATCGTGTCTGAAGGTCAGCATTCATGCCAACACTCTTACTTCTATTAAGGAAACACAATGAAAAAAGTAAAAATCGCAGCAGGTCTTGCACACGTAGATTACGGCCACATCGCAGATATCGTAAAAGAAGTGTCTGACGCGGGTGCGGATTACATTCACTGTGATGCTGCTGATATGCATGATTTGAAAAACATGCAGCTTATGGGTGGTCATCAAATCGTTGAAGGTATTCGTCAGTACACGGATAAGCCAATCGAAGTCCACGCTTACTTTAAAGATTGTGATCGTCTATTTGTAGAAAAGATTGCTAAAGCTGGCGCAGACATGCTGATTCTTCCAGCAGAGAACTTCTTGGGTGCGCCATTGGCGTACATGATGAAGTACTGCCGTGACTACAACATGAAGTTTGGTCTAACCGTTGGCTGTTTTACTCCTGTCTCTTTCGTTAAAGAAGCAATTTACTACCTAGACCGACTACACATTGTTATTCATGGCGTGAACAACGATGAATGGTTATGGCGTGAGTCTGCGATTGAAATGATTCGCGAAGCGCGTCAGCTAATTAACGAGCGTAACCCTAACTGTGAATTGTGTGTTGACGGTGGTATCCGTAACCACAACCTAGAGCCGCTGTTGAAAGAAGACATTGATGTGATGGTGGCATCAACCAACATCTTCGGTCACAAAGAAGGCATTACAGCTGGCGTAAAAGATTTCCGTGCTGCACTGAATGCTGCTGAAGAAGCCGTTGCCGCTGAACTAGCTTAATTAGAGTTAATGGTGTCGGGCTGAACTTCCCCCTCGAAATGCTCCGGCTCGACACCAACCAAGGAATTGCCATGACACATTTTAATCACTACCAACCGACTAAGCTGAGCTTTGGCCCGGGCAATGTGAGCCAAATTGGTCATATGATTGCCAAATACGGTCGACGCTGTTTGATTGTCTCTGAACCGATATTTGAAGCAGTTAAACCAGCTTATGAGCGTATTTTTGCTTTGCTTGCCGAACAAGATATTCATGTAACGCACTTCGATGGCGTTGTACCTAATCCGCCAACGACGGTTGTTGAGCTTGGACGACAAGTTGGTATCGAAGCTGACTGTGACGTTGTACTTGCCATTGGTGGTGGTTCATCGATCGATACCGCGAAGATCATCGCAGCAACCATGAAGGTTGACACAATTGATTGGGCACACTGGTTTAAAAATTATGATTCGCCTTTTGGTGATATTAAGGCGCTGCCAGCATCAACTGTGCCTTTGATTGCGATACCAACAACATCTGGAACGGGCTCTCAGGTTACTCATGCAGCGGTTATTACTGATCTTGATAGCCACTCAAAACTGACATTGTTCCATCCTGATTTTTATCCATGTGAAGCCATTATTGATCCTGAATTAATGCTGACCTTACCACCTCGTATGACAGCGATGACTGGTTTTGATGCGTTTTCACATGCGTTTGAGTCGTACACCGGCACAAAGCCTTCACCATTAGTTGATAGTTTGGCGCTAGAAGCCATGAAGCTGGTGGTAGAAAACTTGCCTGCTGTTGTGAAGAACGGCTCCGATATCGAAGGTCGTTGTCGATTGGCAAGCGCTGATACGTTGGCTGGGATCTCCTTGGCTAATGGTGGCGCAGGCGCACCGCATCCTCTAGGGGAAATCTTAGGTAGTAGAAAAACGAATTTACCTCATGGTTTGACACTAGCGGTGGTTTATCCCGCTTATGTTCAACTGCAATGGCGTAAACAACCAGAACGTTACGCAAAAGTTGCTGAGCTATTTGGTGCCGTGGGAAGCACTGAAGAAAAAGCGCAATCGCTAGCAACGCACTTAGTCACGTTTTTAGGGCAAATTGGTTTAGAGCATAACCTAACGCAGGTAGGAGTCACAGAGGAAGACGTAAAGGCATTAGAACCAGCGTTTTGCTTCAACCTACCTTTGACAACAGGCGAAGAGATGAAAACGATTCTGCACGCCAGCTTGGTATAGCAGAACAAAAAGGGGTTGAGAACATGGAAAACGAAGTAAAAACAATGAAATTTGCAGCGTTGAATGTGGATAGAGAGGACATCAAACGTCGTGATATTCAAGCGTTAATCTTCGATTTCGATGGTCTACTCGTCGATACAGAAACCTGTTTGTTTAGGGCCTGGGAAGCTCTAATGAAGCCATTCGGGATTGATGTTTCGCCACTCCAGGTTGCTGGTCTAGTTGGGAGCTCAGTACCAGCAACCTCTCTTTGTGACCTTTATCGATATCATTCAAAGCAAGCGTTATCTGATGATGAAATCAGACAACAAGTCTTTAGTCATGCTTATCGACTGATTGCACTTCAAACAGAACGAAAAGGTGTTCGCTGCTATCTAGACACAGCAAAGCAAATGGAGCTTAAGATGGCGTTAGCAACAAGTTCTGAATACGAGCATTACATGCCGATTCTGAAGCGCCTGAATTTAGAACATTACTTTGACTGTTTCACCGGAGCAGAAGAAATCTCGATTGAACGTCGTAAGCCATCTCCGGACGTTTATCTCACTAGCCTAGAAAAACTCGGAGTTTCTGCCAGTCAAGCCATTGCCTTTGAGGACTCTCCTCCAGGAGTTACAGCGGCTCGAGCGGCAGGTATTTCAACAGTTGCGGTAACCAATTATCTGACTCAGCACTTAGATGTCTCGCATGCAGACATTGTTTTATCGTCAATGAGTCAAATTTCGCTAGCGCAATTGATTATCAACTTATCGAGATAGAGTTATGAACAAATTAGAACAATTGAAAAAATACACAACGGTTGTTGCTGATACTGGTGACATTGATGCGATTGCTGCATTCCAGCCTCAAGATGCGACGACAAACCCTTCATTAGTGCTTAAAGCGGCAGAGATGCCTCAATACGATCACTTGATTGTAGATGCGATTGAATGGGCGAAAGAACAAAGCGCAGATAGAGCACAGCAGATCATCGATGCAAGCGATAAATTGGCGGTCAACATCGGCGTAGAAATCTTAAAAACCGTACCAGGGCGTATCTCTACTGAGGTTGATGCTCGCTTATCATTTGATAAAGAATCCAGTTTGGTGAAAGCGCGAAAATTGATCGCCATGTACCAAGAAGCTGGCATTGAGAAAGTGCGCATTTTGATCAAGCTGGCGTCAACATGGGAAGGCATTCGTGCAGCAGAAGTACTCGAAAAAGAAGGTATTAACTGTAACCTAACGCTGCTGTTTAACTTTGCTCAGGCAAAAGCGTGTGCAGAAGCGGGGGCATTCCTTATCTCTCCATTTGTTGGTCGTATCTTAGATTGGTACAAAAACAATACTGATCAAAAAGAATACCTTCCACATGAAGACCCGGGTGTTGTCTCGGTTTCTAAGATTTACAACTACTACAAAGATCATGGCTATAACACTGTGGTTATGGGCGCTAGCTTCCGTAATGCTGACGAAGTGCTCGCTCTAGCTGGCTGTGATCGTCTAACGATTGGTCCTGCAATCTTAGATCAACTTGCAGCGCAAGAGGGTGAGGTTGAACCAAAGCTTTATGCTCAACGCACGAATGTGAACCCTGCGCCAACGGCAATGACTGAAGCTGAGTTCCGTTGGGAAATGAACCAAGATCCAATGGCGACAGAGAAGTTGTCTGAGGGTATTCGTAACTTTGCCGTAGACCAAGGCAAACTAGAAGCAATGATTGAAGCACGTCTGTAAGGAGCAGTGAAGATGATCTCTCGAAATAAACTTGCAGACACGATTCGTGTATTGAGTATGGATGCGGTGCAAAAAGCTGGCTCTGGTCACCCTGGTGCACCGATGGGCATGGCGGATATTGCGGAAGTTCTGTGGCGTGATTTTCTAAAACATAATCCCACCAACCCTAATTGGCCGGATCGTGACCGTTTCATTCTTTCTAACGGTCATGGCTCTATGCTGATTTACAGCTTATTGCATTTGTCTGGCTATGATTTGACGATGGAAGATATTCAATCTTTCCGTCAGTTGCATGCTAAGACGGCGGGACATCCAGAATATGGTTATGCACCGGGGATTGAAACAACGACTGGTCCGCTAGGTCAAGGCATTACCAATGGTGTTGGTATGGCACTCGCTGAGAAGGTACTAGCTGATCAGTTTAACCGTCCTGGTCATGAGATCGTTGACCACCACACTTATGTGTTTATGGGTGATGGCTGCATGATGGAAGGCATTTCCCACGAAGCTTGTTCGTTAGCTGGCACACTAGGTTTAGGCAAGCTGATTGCGTTTTGGGATGACAATGGCATCTCAATTGATGGCGAGGTTGAGGGATGGTTTTCGGATGATACGCCTAAACGTTTTGAAGCATATGGTTGGCACGTCATTGCGGATGTTGATGGTCATAACGCTCAATCAATTCGCCAAGCGATTCTAGAGGCTCAGGCAGAAACCAGTAAGCCAACGTTAATTTGCTGTAAAACTATTATTGGCTTTGGATCGCCAAACAAATCAGCAAGCCACGATTGTCATGGTGCACCGTTAGGTGAAGAAGAGGTAGCGCTAGTACGTCAAAACCTAGGTTGGGAATACGCCCCGTTTGAAATCCCGCATGAAATCTATCAAGCGTGGGATGCCAAAGTTGCAGGTAAAGATGCGGAAGCACAATGGGCGAATCGCTTTGTGGAATATGAATTGGTATACCCAGAGCTGGCAGCAGAGTTTAATCGTCGAGTAAAGGGCGACCTACCAGAAAACTGGGCTCAAATCAGTGAAGATGTGATTAAAACTTTGCAAGCCAACCCTGCGACTATCGCGACTCGCAAAGCATCGCAAAACGCGATTGAGGCCTTCGGCGCCCACTTACCTGAATTCCTAGGTGGCTCGGCAGATCTAACTCCATCAAACCTAACGAATTGGTCTGGTTCAAAAGCAATTACCGCTCAGGATGCTTCAGGTAATTACCTTAGTTACGGAGTTCGTGAATTTGCCATGTCAGCCATGATGAATGGCATTGCTCTCCACGGCGGTTTTATTCCTTATGGCGGCACATTCTTAATGTTTATGGAATACGCACGTAATGCATTGCGTATGGCCGCATTGATGAAGCAACGCAGCATCTTTGTCTACACGCATGATTCAATTGGTTTGGGTGAAGATGGTCCAACGCATCAACCTGTGGAACAAATCGCATCACTGCGTTTAACGCCAAACATGAGCACATGGCGTCCTTGTGACCAAGTCGAGACCGCAGTCGCTTGGAAAGCCGCTGTCGAGAGAACGGATGGTCCAACTTCACTGATTTTCTCGCGCCAGAATCTTGTTCAATTTGAGCGTGATGAGGAGACATTAGAAAACATCGCGAAAGGTGGTTACATCTTGTCCGACTGTGACGGTGAACCTGAGCTTATTCTCATTGCCACGGGTTCTGAAGTTGCTCTTGCTATGGACGCAAAGGCGCAGTTGAACAATGTTCGCTGTCGTGTGGTTTCGATGCCTGCAACCGACGTGTTTGACGCGCAGAGTGCACAATACCAACAACACGTTCTCCCAACCAATGTGACCAAGCGTATCGCGATTGAAGCTGGTATTCGAGATTATTGGTTTAAGTACGCGGGCTTACAAGGAGAGATCATCGGTATGACGAGCTTTGGTGAGTCTGCACCAGCTGATCAGCTCTTTGAAATGTACGGCTTTACTGTGGCAAACGTTGTTGATACTGCCAAGCGTATGATGGAGAACGCGTAATGGAAACTTTCATCACAAATACGGTGGATGAATGTGTCAGAGTCAAGGCTGCGAAAGCAGCCTTGGACCACATTTTACAAAATGTCACTCCAGATACGGTTATTGGAATTGGTACAGGTGCAACAGCAGAAGTATTTGTCCAATTATTGGCAGCTAGTGGCGTGGCGTTTGCTCACTGTGTATCAAGTTCAGAACGCTCTTCTAAAGCCATCCAGAGTTCAGGTTTGAAAGAAATCCCTCTCGCAGACTGCTTGTACGTGGATTATTACGTTGATGGCATTGATGAAGGGTTAACAAACGGCATCACAATCAAAGGTGGAGGCGCGGCTTTAGGGCGTGAAAAAGTCATTGCCTCTATGACTAAGTGCTTTATCACCATCTCAGATGAAGGACGTTTAGTGGAGACGCTGGGGGAATTCCCTTTGCCAATTGAAGTCCTCCCAGCGGCGAAAATGCCAGTTATTCTCGCCTTAAAATCCCTTGGTGGTCGTCCTTTGCAACGCCATGATTGCGTTACTGATAATGGCAATATCATTTTGGATGTTTCTGGTCTAGATATGAGTGAACCAACCGAATTAGAACAGCGACTGAACTCCCTTTCAGGTGTGGTTGAGAATGGCATATTTTCTCAATGCCGTGCGCACTATATGGCGTTTTCAAATACACAAGGCGTTCGTTGGTTATCGGTAAATTGAGAGCCTGATAACAAGTTTATTAATAACCTCTTCTTGGCTAGGGATTTAAGGGATTAAACATGATGGAAAGCAAGTTTTCGACAGAAGCAATCGAGTATCTTGAACAGCATATTGATGAGTTACTTAACGATTTATCTGAGTTAGTTGCTATTCCATCAGTACGTGATTTGACGACACAAACAGAGAATGCTCCGTTTGGTTATCAAATTAGGCAAGCGTTTGATTACTTAATCAAATTTGCTGAAAGAGAAGGTTTAGAAGTGCGTGATCACCAAGGTTATGCTTTGGATATAAGCTTTGGGCAAGGTGATCAAGAAATCGCTCTGCTGCACCATGTTGATGTGGTGCCAGCAGGGGATGAGATGCTATGGCGAACGCCGCCGTACCGTATGACTAAAATTGATAATATGGTTTTTGGACGAGGCGTAACAGACAACAAAGGTCCACTGATTGCTAGCTTGTACATCCTCAAGTTGTTTAAACAACTTACTGTCCCTCTCAATAAGAAAATAAGAGTCATTATTGGTGGTGCAGAAGAGACAACTTGGGAATGTGTAGAGCATTACTTTCAACACAATCCGCAGCCAGAATATGGCTTTTCTCCAGATGGCGACTTCCCAATCGTCAACGGTGAAAAGGGTATTTTGTATGCGTCATTGGGGAAGCAATTTTCTGCCAGAAGCAGTGATAGCGCATGCCAAATTAGACGCATCGAGAGTGAACGAGATAGAACATCCACTTGTCACTTTTTGGTGCTTGAATTGGCAGGCTCTAGTGCTGAAAAAGTAGCGCATCAGTTTGCTGCTTTTGCTGATGTGATTGACTGTCAGTCACATTACCGCGTTGAGATTTCAACGCCGTGGGAGAAATCCCGCAACCCGCATAAAGTTGATAACTGCATGGACAAGTTCGTCAACATTATGCGTCATGTGGAAGGATTAGATCCAAACTCTGCCAGCTTGGTCCACTTGCTTGATTCCCACTTTGCAAATGACTACGCCGGGCATAAGTTAGGTCTATACCATAACGATGATGAGATGGGATACACAACGTGTTGTGTTTCTGCCATCAACATGGATTCGCATGGCTACAATTTGGATTTTGATTTTCGGTTTCCTAAAGGACTGAGTATCGAGAGAGTTCGTTCCCAATTACTGGCTTTATCCCAACAAGCTGGTGTGAACTTTGTCGAACATCAGTACTTACCTCTATCCTACCTCTCTCCCGAAAGTGCCCTTATCCAAGCGATGGGGAAAGCTTATTCCGATGTTACTGGAACGGATGCAAATTGCTTTAGTAAAGGCGCGGCTTCGTACGCGCGTGCATTGGAGCATGGAGTAGCTTTTGGACCAACTTTCCCTGAAGAAGTGACCTTTGTGCACGAGCCAAATGAACAGCTCAACCTAGAGTCACTAATAAAAGCAATAACGATATACGTGAAAGTTCTCATATCACTTCAGGAGTAAATTATGAGAGATAAGGTTCAAGCACTTGCCGGCGGTATGATGGTTTCCATCATTGTACTGGTCATTGCAGGTATTTTTATAGGGATAGGCGCTGGCGTTGTAAACCAAATGTCAGCTCAAGACTCTGTCATTTTTGCGTTCTTCAAACTGATGCTCGATCTTGGTTTGATGGTAATGCGAAACCTACCACCATTCTTTGCGATTGGTTTAGCCTTTGCCTTGTCAAAATCTGAAAAAGGTTGGGCAGCATTTACAGGTTTTACCATGTTTATGTGTTTCAACGTCGCGATTGGTTCCATTGCCGCTTTTAACGGCTGGACTCCGGAAACGACCAGTGTTGATTACCTTGTTAACAACATGGGTTACGACAAAGTTGCCGCACAAAATTTCAATTCACTATGGGGTGAAAACCTAGGCGTATTCTCATACAACATGGGGATCTTCAGCGGGATCATTGTGGGCTGTATCACAGCGGCACTGCACAACCGCTTCTACAAATTTGAAATGCCAGCAATGTTGAGCTTCTTCTCTGGTCCACGTGCTGTCGTAATCTTTGCTTATCTTGCGATTATGCCGATCAGCTTTGTTGCTTATCATGCTTGGCCGCCGATCGCGGGTGGGCTGCAATCTATCACGACGCTTATTACTAGCTCGGGTATCTTTGGATCTTTCCTATTCGGCGTGTTTGATAAGGGGTTACTACCATTTGGTCTCCACCATCTCATCGCCTTCCCAATTGAATACACTCGTGTGGGTGGGGTAATGGAAATTGATGGTGTTGTGTACGAAGGTGTACGTAATATCATGAATGGTCAAATGAGCTCCCCTGAGGCAACTGGTTACATCACACATAACTTTACTAGTGGTCGTATTCCAATTCAGATTGGTGGTCTTACAGGTGCGGCTTATGCGATGTATGTCACCGCGAAACCACAAAACAAAAAGAAAGTCGCTGCGATTATGATCCCTGCCGTATTTACTGCAGCAGTTATCGGGATCACAGAGCCACTTGAATATACTTTCTTGTTTGTTCAACCATTCTTGTTCTTTGCTGTGCACGTGCCATTAAACGGTTTGGCTTATGTCATTACTGAGATGTTTGGCGTCTCGATTCATGGTAACCAACTGTTATTTATGGTGCCAAACCTACTACAGCCAGAGAAGGTACATGCTTGGGCGTTGCTATGGATTATCCCACTGTACTTCGTTGTTTACTTCTACACATTTAAGTACGTGATTCTGAAGTTCAACTCTAAAACACCAGGTCGTGAAGAGGACAATGATGCAGATATCGCTCTTTACTCAAAAGCAGACTTCAAGAAGAAAAAAGAGCAGAGCTCTGCAGGTCTTCCAGTCGAAATTATTAAAGCGCTGGGTGGTGCTGAGAACATCGATAACGTTTCAAACTGCGCCACACGCTTAAGGGTTTCCCTACATGATGAAACGTTAGCGGCAGCAGATGATGTCTGGAAAAAACAACTGAATGCAATTGGCGTGGTGAGAATGCCAAAAGGAATTCAGGTCATCTACGGTGCGAACGTTATTACCATTGCGTCAGGTATTAAAGAAGCGCTGGGCGTCGACTCTTAATCATTCCCCCCTACAAATAAAAAACCAATAACAAGTGAACCCTCCTGTGGTGCGAGCACCACGGGTAGGGATTTCTGTACCCAAAATATGGAAATATAATTATGAAAAATATAACAAAAGTGTCCCTAACCTTGCTTGCAGTGAGTATTTCTGGTGCGCTACACGCAACCGAAGCCCCTACATGGTCTGAAAGAAACCCAATCGTGTTTTGGGGTGATCGTGCAAATGAAGATTGGAGCTACGTAGACAATCTTGCGGAGAGCGAAAAGAGCTTTTCAGAGAAGTTAAAACGCCTTGATATTACTGATGATGGAGAGTGGAAAGTTTCATTTAGCGGTAACATTAAAGCGGCTTTTGATAATCGTTGGAATCATATGTATGACTCTGATGTACGTAAGAAAAATGAGTTCCGTAGCCGAATGCAGTTTGCTACTGATGTGACATACCAAGATTGGGCTCGAATCTACGGTGAAATCCGCACCAACTACACCAACTTAGATAACCCTGGTCCGGTAGATGATGCTGGTACTGACTTCCACCAACTATTCACAGAGTTCAAGCTGCTCGATGATGGTGAACAGTATTTGAGCACACGTTTAGGACGCCAAGAGATCTACCTCAATGAATGGCAAATGATGAACCGAGAACCAACACCCGTGCAATCGAGTTGGAATGCGGCGAGTGCCAAATACAGAGTGAATGGCATCAACTTTGATGTTTATTACGGTGAAGAAGTCTTCCCATTGCGCAAAGATGGCAGTTGGAGTGGGAACTGGGATGACAAAACCAACGGAAAAACCTCCACTGGTATCTTTGCGAATTGGCGCACGGACTATGGCGCAATGCAGGCTTATTTCATGAGCAATGACGTGACCAACAGTTCATTCGTTAATGCTCCGGATGGGGATGTGGATATTCAAGTGCTGGGCTTGCACGCACATGATTTTGTTCGTGAAGGTTTCGGGTACATGGTTGATGGTGTTTATCAGTTTGGTGACCATGCTGGCAAAGATATTTCAGCGTATATGGCTTATGCGGATCTGAACTACAACTGGAGTGCAGATTGGAATGTACGTGCAGGTTTAAACCTTCATTATGCATCGGGAACAAGCAAGGATAGCGATAAAGTGAACACGTTCAACCCACTATGGACGGGGGACCCTCTAGGTTTTGCTCATGACGGGGCTTACGGTAACGCAATGCAGGTTGGCGGTTATTCAGTTATTGAGTACATGCCAAAACAGAGCATTATCACTGGCTTTATGTCAACGTGGCGCGCCGATACAGACGATGCGATTTATACCTTAAATCAGGATATTTTGTTCGGTGAAAACTCTGATGAAAAATACGCTTACACTCAATTTTATCTGCAGTTCCACAACTACATTACGGGCAACCTAAAAACGGAGTTGAACCTGTACTATGCGTTGGATAGTGACTATACGCGAGATGTTGTCGGTCCTCAAAGCGACAACATTACTCGTGCCGAAATCGCAGTGATCTACAACTTCTAGTATTGCGATAGACGATAAATATCCAAGCATACTGCTTTTATCTGTCCTATTTGCCTTGATTAAGGCACGTCATGTTTTTTAAGCAGCAATTTTGCCCAGTCGACATGCTGGGCTTTTTTATTGGAAAACTGGGAAGTGTTCAGTGGATGCCACTAGGTTTGCTTGTACTTATGCAGCAAATCTAACGGGATATGGCAGTAGTCGTTTGGAAAGCGCGTGAGTCGGTCTTGATGCTCATCATCACTTGGCACATAGTTTGTAAGTGGCAGTACTTCTACGGCGATCTTCTCAGCATCCGGTCTTGCTGCGATAAACGCTTTAGCGATGGCTAGGTGTTGTTCGTTTTGGCTATAGACACCAGTACGGTACTTCTCACCTACGTCTTCACCTTGCTTGTTAACACTGTGCGGGTCGATGATCTCAAACAGATACCCCATTAAAGTTTCAACCGACACTTGTGCAGGGTCGAACTGGGTTTTCACGCATTCGGCGTAGCCATCGTATTCAGATTGAGTGTTGTCCGTCATGCCATTTGCTCGTCCTGCTTCGGTGCTGATTACGCCCGGAAGGTGGCGCATAAATTCTTGAACGCCCCAAAGGCAGCCGCCTGCGAAGTAAATTTCTTCCATCATTCTGTCCTGAAAAACTTTGCGCCATTATGGGCATCACTTTCATTCAAACACAACTCCAACCATAAAACAGGAACAACTCGGTGGTGATTTGCTCTCTTTTTTGTGCTGCTTTTCCTCGTTAGATTGAACGCAGTTAAGAGCTAGGGGGAATCCTAATGAAAATTGAACATATCGCGATTTGGACTGAACGTTTGGAAGAGCTAAAAGCCTTCTATGAGAAATACTTTAACGCGGTGTCTAACGACAAATACCACAATCCAACCAAGCAGTTTTCATCTTACTTTCTTTCGTTTGAAAGTGGCGCACGATTGGAGTTAATGTCGATGGAAGGTGTCACCGTCTGTGAAAAATCTCATGCAATGCAGGTAACCGGATTAGCACACTTTGCCTTCGCCTTAGGATCAGAACAAGCAGTGGACCAACTAACCAAAACCTTAGTGGGTGATGGCTACCAATGGATCGACGGTCCGAGACAAACAGGTGACGGTTATTATGAAAGCTGCGTGCTAGATCCAGATGGCAACCGTCTTGAGCTTACGGTTTAACGCGACTTAGCTTAATTCTATCGTTCACAGGCTGCTTTCATATGAAAGTGTTCGGGCGTATACTGCAAGCTCATCTATAAGGAGCGAGCCTGTGAACTCAAGACAAAACGAAATCCTGCAATTGGTTAATGACCGCAAACGCGTTCAAGTGACGGAGCTTTCTGACATCATTGGCGTGTCGGGCGTGACCATCAGGCAGGATTTGAATTTCCTTGAGCAACAAGGCTACTTGAAGCGTGTACACGGCGCAGCGACGGCGCTACAAAGTGACGATATTGATACGAGACTTGAAGTGCGCTTCGACATCAAACAAGCGTTAGCCAACAAAGCGGCAGATTTGGTATCACCAAATGAAACCGTGTTAATCGAAGGTGGCAGTGCCAATGCGCTCTTGGCTCGCACGTTGGCTGAACGTGGTGACGTCACCATCATTACTCCATCAGCGTACATCGCCCACCTCATCCGTAACACCTCAGCTAACATCATCTTGCTTGGTGGAGTGTATCAGCATCAAGGCGAGAGCTTGGTTGGACCGTTAACCAAGCTGTGTATTGAGAATATTCACTTCAGCACGGCTTTCTTGGGTATTGACGGCTTCCATCAAGACACAGGCTTTACGAGCCGAGACATGATGCGCGCAGAAATCGCTGAAACCATCATTGCGAAAAAGCGTCGCAACATTGTGCTTACGGATTCAAGTAAGTTTGGGCAAATCTACCCATCTTCGATTGGTAAAACGAGTGAAATCTCGGTGCTGTTAACCGACGAAGCCGCTCCGAAAAGCGACCTCGAACAGTTGAGAAAGCAAGGTGTGGAAGTGGTGTTGGGTTAAGCCGACTCACGAACAATGAGTTTGGGAGGCAGGATCAAGCTGTAAGGCTCATTGTCTTCTTGCTTCAATTGATTGATCAATCGTTTTGCCGCTTGTCTTCCCATCTCTCGTGCATTGGAATTAACGAAGGTGAGCGGAGGTTCAATTAACTCTGCTTCTTCAACGTCATCAAAACCAATCACCGATACTTGCTCGCCGATAAACTGATCTTTACCGATGGATCGTCCCGCTCGATGTATGCCATAAACTGCGCCTAGTGCCGTCGAGGAATGGTGACAAAGAACCGCAGTAATCTGTGGATGTTCCAACAATAATTGCTGCACAGTTTGAGCAGCAGACGCTTGGCTTTTCTCACACTCGACCACCCATTCTGGTTTGAAAGGCAAACCAAACTGCATCAGAGTTGAACAATACCCACCAATACGCTCAGCACGACACAAAGAACTGCTCGCGCCGCCGACATAAGCGATTCTGCGATGACCTTGCTTAACCAGATGCTCCGTCGCTAACTTGGCGGCGTACATGTTGTCTGGTCCTACATAGTCGATTTGCTTATCCACCGAAGCGCGTGAAATGCAGACCATTGGCAGATTGTGCTGCTTGAGGTTTTCGACGTTGAACTGCTGGCTTTCACCAATCGGGCAAAAGGCAATACCACCGACACCTTGGCGTGCCATGGTTAATACGCACTTCTCAAACTTTTCTTGGCTATCCCCACTTTGAGCCAGAAACAGCATGTAACCTTGTTGCTCGATTTCTTCGCTCAATCCTGCCGCGACTTCTGCGTAATAGGGATCACTGATGTCTTTGAGGATCAGTCCAATGATTTCACTGGAATTGGATCGTAGGTTGGCAGCGGCACGGTTACGGATATAGCCGAGCTCTTCTACCGCAGCGTTGACCTTTTCTATTGTGTCTGGAGAGATCCGCCCTTTATTCCCCAACACCATAGAGACGGTGGTAACTGACACGCCAGCATGTTTAGCGACTTCTGTAATGGTCACTTTTTTTGACGACATAGATTCACTTTATGGATTAGAAAAACGTTTTATCATCAAACTGTAACCCTATTAGGTTGATTTTAAAAGCCCTACACAGTTTGTGGAAAAAGATATCTAACTCGATCACAGAATTTTTGGTAAAACGTTTTATCAAAATTTTTAGCAGCGTATATTGAGTGCATAAAAACAACACTTCATGCGCACATAATGTGATGTGTATGAGCCCTACAAGTTCTCAATTTCCGGAGACAAACTATGTCTAAAAGCAATAAATCGACCATGTGGGAGTTCTTGCAAAGCCTCGGCAAGACCTTCATGTTGCCAGTCGCGCTGCTGGCATTCTCAGGTATTCTCCTTGGTGTCGGCAGCTCGTTTTCTAGCGCCGCTATCAAAGAAGCCATCCCATTTTTAGACAACACCCCTCTGCAATACCTGTTTATGTGGATGACCAAAATCGGTCTTGTCGCATTCATCTACTTGCCTGTGATGTTCGCCGTTGCTATCCCGCTTGGATTAGCGCGTGAAGAAAAAGGCGTGGCAGGTTTCGCGGGCTTCGTTGGTTATGCTGCCTTCAACCTTGCGATCAACTTCTTCCTAACCGTCGCTGGTGTACTAGACAGTGAAGCGGAACGTGCCGCTTACGGCGTGAAAAGCATCATTGGGATTGAATCGATTGATACCGGTATCCTTGGTGCGGTGATCGTTGGTGTGATTGTTGCGAAACTTCACCAGCGCTTTTACACCTTCAAAATGCCAGATGCGCTAGCGTTCTTTGGTGGTGCTCGTTTTGTTCCAATCATTTCTGCCTTGGTACTGGGCGTTGTCGGTGTGTTTATCCCATTCGTATGGCCTTACTTTGCTGCGGGCATCAATGGTATCGGTCATGTGATTGAAGGCGCGGGTGATTTCGGTCCAATGTTGTTTGGTACAGGCGAGCGTTTATTGCTGCCAATCGGTCTTCACCATATCTTGGTTGCGCTGATTCGCTTCACTGAAGCAGGCGGTACTATGGACGTGTGTGGTCAAACCGTGTCTGGCGCACTAAACATCTTCTACTCTGAATTGTCTTGCCCTGATACTACGGCGTTTACACCGGAAGTCACGGCATTCTTGTCTCAAGGTAAAATGCCAACCTTCCTAGGCGGTTTACCGGGTGCGGCTCTTGCGATGTACCACTGTGCTCGCCCTGAGAACCGCTCAAAAATCAAAGCACTGCTTATCTCTGGTGTCGTAGCTTGTGTGGTAGGTGGTATCACTGAGCCGCTTGAGTTCTTGTTCCTATTTGTTGCGCCAGTGCTTTACTTCGTCCATGCGATTCTGACTGGTTTGGGCTTTATGGTGATGGGCTTGCTTGATGCCACCATCGGTAACACAGACGGCAACCTGATTGACTTCTTGGTGTTCGGTATCCTGCAAGGTACGGCGACGAAATGGTACTTAGTACCGCTGGTGGCGGGTATTTGGTTCGTGGTTTATTACTCAGTATTTAAGTTTGCGATCACTAAGTTCAACCTAAAAACACCAGGTCGTGAAGTCGATACGGCGGAAGTGGACAAAGAACTTGAAGCAGCATTCATCAACGAATCTGGCAAAGGTGCTGCAGTATTGGCAGCTCTTGGTGGCAAAGAGAACATCACGGCTCTGGATAACTGCATCACTCGCCTTCGCTTGTCTGTTAACGACATGAGTTTGGTCGACGACGCTAAGTTGAAGGCCAACGGCGCGCTGGGCGTAGTGAAGCTTGATGAGCACAACCTGCAAGTCGTTATTGGTACGCAAGTTCACCTAGTGAAGAACGAAATGCAAGCCATCATGTCTGCAAGCTAATCACTGCCTTGATAGATGCTCCCCCTCGGCACAATCTCCATCCTCCCCCCCAATGAGATTGTGACGAGGGACCTTAATATTGGAATATTCGTATGACTCAGAATTTCGACTTTGATACACCGATTGATCGCACTGGCACTTACTGCACGCAGTGGGACTACGTTCAGGATAGATTTGGTAAAGCGGGTTTACTGCCGTTTACCATTTCAGATATGGATTTTGCTGCGCCAGAACCCGTGATGAATGTGCTTAAACAACGTTTAGATCACCCGGTATTAGGTTATAGCCGCTGGAACCATGAGGATTTTAAGTCCGCGATTCGCTACTGGTATCAAACTCGTTTTGACTGCGAAATCGACACTCAGCAAGTGGTGTACGGACCATCGGTTATCTACATTGTGTCAAAGCTGATTGAGCAATGGAGTCAGCCGGAACAGGGCGTGGTGTTCCATACACCAGCTTATGATGCGTTCGACAAAATGATTGAAGGGCAAGGTCGTGCGTGCGTTCGCAGTCCGCTCATCAAGCAGCAAGGTCGATTTGAAATTGACTGGCAAGATCTGGAAACCAAACTCGCTGACCAGAATAATACTGTGCTGTTGTTATGCAGCCCTCATAACCCAACAGGGCGAGTATGGAACCAAAGCGAATTGGAAAAGATGGCGGAGCTTTGTAACCATCACCAGGTCAAAGTGATTTCGGATGAGATCCACATGGACGTGAGCTTTAAGCGTCACATCCCTTACGTGGGGTTTGGTTGTTCACAAGATTGGGCTGTCGTCACATCGGCGTCTAAATCATTCAATATTCCAGCCTTGAATGGTGCGTATGCGTTGATCGCGGATTCACCAACTCGCGAACGTTATCTGCATAAACTCAAAGAGGTGGATGCTCTTTCATCGCCTTCTATCATGGGCGTGCTTGGTACGATAGCGGCTTATCGTCACGGAGAACCTTGGTTAAAGGCGCTTAACGAGTATGTATTGGCTAACCATCAATACGTGAAAGAAGCTCTGGAAAGCGCCTTTCCTGAAGTGAGTTACCTTGTCCCAGACGCGACCTATTTAGCATGGATTGACTTATCTGTTTTGAATCTAGATATGACGCTGCTTAATCAAGCGTTAATTGAACAATTCAATGTCGCCATCATGTCTGGAGATGTTTATGGCGACTCTGGTAAAGGCTATCTCAGACTCAATCTGGGTTGCCCAAGAAGCAAAGTCGAGCAGGGCGTTTCAGCCTTGATTCAAGCGATCAAATTGCAGTGTTAAAACACCGTGGGAGAGTGTGAGATGTCACTGTTCAAGTTAGATAACGTGATTCAAAACTACGCTTGGGGAAGCAAAGAGTCGATTTCTAAACTGTTTGGCATCGATAATGCAAACCATCAACCTCAAGCTGAAATTTGGATGGGAGCGCACCCTAATGGTTGCTCGCGCCTTGCAACAACCGGTGAGTTATTATCTGATGTGATTGCGAGAGACAAAGCAAGCATGTTTGGTGATTACACCATGATGCGTTTTGGGGAACTTCCTTATCTATTCAAAGTGCTTGCGGCGGATTCTCCGCTATCGATTCAAGTTCATCCTAGCAAGCGTAAAGCTGAGCTTGGTTTTGCACGAGAGAATGAACAAGGTATCCCGCTTGATGCTCCTAATCGCAACTACAAAGACGCTAATCACAAGCCAGAGTTGGTCTACGCGCTGACTTTCTACAAGGCCATGAATGGCTTTCGTCCGATAGAACAAATACTGATGCTGTTCCGCCAATTCGGTATTCGCAGTTTAGATGGTGAGGTGACCGCGTTAGCCGAACACCCAAATCAAGATGGGTTGAAAGGTTTCTTCACGGCGATAATGACGTTGAACGAAGCTCATAAAATTCAAGCCTTGGCAGAACTGGACGCAGCGTTAGAGCGTGGTCCAAAGACGGCATTGGAAAGAGAAGTGCTCGGTTATGTGGCGGAGTTTCAAAAGCATTACCCGCAAGACATTGGATTGCTGTCTCCGTTGATGTTGAACACGATAGAGCTTGCGCCTGGGGAAGCGATGTTCCTCCATGCCGAAACGCCTCATGCGTATGTTCAAGGCACAGCGCTGGAAATAATGGCGAATTCAGACAACGTCCTCAGAGCTGGTTTAACGCCCAAATACATTGATGTGGATGAGCTTATCGCCAATACAGCATTTCACACCACGCAACCGGAACTGATTAAGCTGTCGCCAATTCACAAAGAGGACAAGTTGAGCTATCCAATTCCGGTAGACGATTTTGGGTTTGATATTCTCTCTTCCGATGAAGAATACAAGCAACAGTTTGTGCGTGGTGCTGAGATTGTTTTTTGTGTTGAAGGCGAAGTTGAGGTCATGACATCAGAAACAAGTCTGACTCTTAAAGCCGGAGAATCCGCGTTTATCACTAACGATTGTAAGTTCTACCAATATCAAGGGAATGGTACGTTGGCGAGGGCGTATAACTAGTCATTTCGTTGTTGATATTAATAGGCCGCTTGAACAGCGCAATGTAGATCAGATAAGGATCGGTTGACCGATCCTTCTGCTGAGAGATAATCGGAAGCCTGTTTCTAGGCTTCCGATTTTTTATGT